>CAZKCO010000003.1:0-319181 GCA_964551335.1 uncultured Roseivirgaceae bacterium | reverse complement strand
ATACCCATGCGCTTGCTTAATCCCTAGAAATCCGCCGGGACGTCCACCGGAATTCGTCGGGCGCCGAGCGCTGAGCTCATCCGGGGAAAGCAATGCGTAGAGTTATTGCACACTAAAATCAACTGAGATGAAGAACCCTGAATTTAATAATATACAGCAGATGATGGATCAGCAGGGCTACGTGACGGACCGTAGCATTGTGATGTCGCTGTTTCTCGGTATGCAACTCAATAAACCACTACTGGTGGAAGGCCCGGCGGGGGTAGGTAAAACTGAGATTGCCAAAGTGATGGCCAAAGCCCTGGATACTGACCTCATCCGATTGCAGTGCTACGAAGGGCTGGATGCGACCCACGCGCTATACGAGTGGAACTACCAACGTCAACTGTTGCACATCAAACTGGAAGAAAACGCGGATAAATCGGTTGCGGAGAAAGAGCAGACCATTTTCGGCGAAGAGTTTTTACTGAAGCGACCGCTGTTGCAGGCGATCACCGCCGATAAGGCTCCAGTACTGCTGATTGATGAAATTGATCGGGCCGATATTGAGTTTGAAAGCTTTTTGCTGGAGATACTGTCCGACTGGCAAATCACCATTCCCGAGATTGGTACCATCCGGGCGAAGCATATTCCCCACGTGGTGGTGACCAGCAACCGGGTGCGGGAGCTATCCGAAGCTCTACGACGCCGCTGTCTGTACCTGTGGGTAGCCTATCCGGATTACGAAAAGGAACTGGCGATTGTGAAAAGCAAAGTGCCGGAAATTGATGATCAACTGGCCGATCAGATTTGTCGCTTTATGCAGGAAGTACGGCAGAAGAAATTAGAAAAAGTACCCGGCATTGCCGAAACCCTCGACTGGGCCTCGGCCTTAGCATCACTGCACTTCACCCATCTGGATCAGCAGATCGTAGAAGAAACTCTAGGAGTAGTACTGAAAGACTGGCACGACGTCCGTCACGTACAGGACTCACTGACCGAACTGTTTGAGAAAGTGGGCGTGAGTTCTAAAGTATAGAATAGAGTATTATATTACCCGATATGGGTAACTTTTGACATCTTCGGGCGTATAGTTCCAATACGGAAATAGATTGATGAAGTGCGAATTATTGCAGAATCCACGCTAAAAAGAGCTATCGATTATTATCGCCATCGCGGGCTTGAAAGTCATTTACAAAGTTGGGTTTCGTATATGAGAAAATCTAATTATGCTAATCCCAACGAAGTCAAGCAACATTATCGGAATGCTAGTATCATTAATGAGAGACGAGTAGTTTTCAATCGCGACGGCGACCGTATAAAAGGAAATGAGTTTAGATTGATCATTGATATTCACTACCAAACTCAAATAGTATACATAGTTGATCTATTAACCCACAGTGAATACGATAAAGTAGATGCAGCCAATGTCACTTATGAATCCTCAAAATTCTATCCAAAACAAAAGTAAGTATCAAGCTGCATTAGCTAGAATATACGAGCTTATGCAGCAAAAACTTGTGCCGGATTCAGTAGAAGAAAAAGAATTAATCAGCCTTAGTGAAGCTGTTGAGGCATACGAAGCTATTCACCACTCGATAGGCGAACAGACTGATCCAATAGAGGCGATTAAATTCCGAATGGAGCAGATGAACCTTAAGCAAAAAGATATTGCGCCCATTTTCGGTGGAAATACTCGGGCCAGCGAATATCTGAATCGAAAAAGGCCACTTACTATGAAGATTATTTTTAATCTTCACAAGTATTTGGAGATACCCTATGATCTTCTGATTGATAGCCGAGAAAGCTTCGAGTTGGACGAGCAGGCGAAGAAACAACTGCAAAGCGCGCTACAAAATTAATGTAGGTACCACGGATTATCTCAAATAACGTGATTCAACGAAAAACCGAACTCAGTGCCAATATCGTAGCCTTCTGCCGCTTCCTTCGTCAAAAAGGATTGCCGGTGGGAGTGACCGAAGAAACTGAGGCTCTACAGGCACTGACCGTACTTCCCTTTACTGACCGAGATAGCTTCCGACTGACCCTGCGGGCGATCATTCCCCGCAGCTATCCGCACCAGAAGCTGTTTGACGAACTGTATCGTGAGTATTGGAAAAACCTGGAAAAAGCCGTTGACTCCAAAACCCAGGATAAGCCGGAAGAAAAAGAAAAACCTGCTCCTAAGAAGAACCCTCCGCCATCCATTCAGTCACTGAAAAACTGGCTATACGGTAACTCCAGCGACGAAGAGTTGGAGACCGCTACCTACAGTGCGGCTACCGTACTCACCCAGAAAGACTTCAGCACGCTGAACGAGGAAGAACTGCGGGAAGTAATGCAACTGGTGAAAGCACTAGCCCGCACCTTCGCTCTACGCTACCAACGGCGGTACCAGGCTACGCATCATCCTAAAAAGTTAGATGTGCTACGAACGGTCCGCAATAACCTGCGCCGGGGAGGAGAGATTATCTCGCTAGCCTACAAAAAGCCCCGTCAGCAACCCCTCAAGCTGGTGATGCTCTGCGATGTGAGCAAATCAATGGACCTGTATAGCCAGTTCCTCATCCAGTTTATCTACTCCTTCCAGCAGGTGTACCGGCAGATTGAAACGTTCGTGTTCAGCACGTCTCTGCATTATCTTACTCCCCAAATTGAGGGTAAGCGATTGCCCGATGTACTTCAGCAACTCGCCGAACAGGTACCGGACTGGTCGGGTGGCACCAAGATCGGGGCCTCTTTTCATAGGTTTATTACAGATTACGGTCGCTCTAAACTCGATCGCCGAACCCTGGTGCTGATTCTAAGTGATGGTTGGGATACCGGAGACATTGAACTGCTGGAAAAAAGTATGGAATACATCCATCGCCACTCCGCCGGAGTAATCTGGCTCAACCCACTGGCGGGAAGTACCGACTATCAGCCCCGCGTACAGGGCATGAAAGCCGCTATGCCCTTCATTGATGTATTTGCCCCGGTGCATAATGTAGACAGTCTACGCAGTCTGGCCCGTCATCTGAGGACGTTCCGAAGGAAAAGAGTTCATAAAGCGAGCAGTTGGAAGACGGAAGAACGAAGTGGGAAGTCGGAACAACAAACAATGAATAGGAATTAGCGACCAAGGACCAACAACCGAGCAATAGGACAATCGAACCATCGAACCATAAATATGTGCCTGTTCTTGGTTACTTCATCGTAGCCTCGTACAGTCCTTGCATCTCATCTGCCGTAAGGGCACGATTGTAGACCGCCAGCCCTCCCAGCGTTCCGCCGAAACCCACTTTGTTACCAGGTACTCCCTCGGGATAATCCGGCCAGGTGCGAACGGCCCGTTGGGCTACCGTAAAATCGGCTCCGTTTTCCCCAGCATCCAGAATAGGCTTGTCCCAGTAGAAGGGGTTGGAGTTGCCATTGGCATCCAGTTCTCCATTAAAGTACACCCGAATAGCTTCGTGATCGTAGGTGAAGGCTAGCATTGCCCATTCATCTTCCGGTATTTGGTGTTCACCCGTGGCGTAGGAAAAACAAAAAGGGTGGCCGGGAGTGGCACCGCCTACATCCGATACGTAGCCGTGGGCCTGGAACTGAGCATCGGTACGGTTCAGCGTCCGGTAATCCGACTGTTTGTGTCCGCAGCTGATAAGAGCGTACTGCCGCTGGGCGTCCCGTTCGTTCCACATTCCGGCAATGTACTGCCAGACCACATCGGTTTTCCGCTTAACCCAGGCGACGATGGTCACTTCCTGCCGGCCGTGGATATCCAGTCCCGGACAATCTTCGTGCTTGATCCGTAGCCACTGCTCCCGCTCAATCTCTAAGCTAGACGGGCCAAAGATGCCTTCATCCGCCCTTGCTATAGGCCCGTTCATTTCGGTCAATGTGTAGTTGTAGGCCCCTTTACTGGTAAGATCGCCCTCAGCAGTAGGCTGAAAATCCCAGAAGCAAACTAAATTCGGGATAGTTTCGAGGGAAACGGCTGATTTTTGTCCTTCCTGAGCAATCAAATGAAACGAACTAACCAGTACGAATGCTAGCAATAATGCTAAATACTTTGTCATAGAGTGGCAGGTAGGTAATAAATTGATGATGAGTTATTTGCTTCTCGGCCAAATGTAATAAAGAATCTGAATCTCAGAAAACCACACTCAGATTGTCTGTCTAGCGAGAACATCATTGGAAAATTTGGTAGTCAGTTAACGCAACAGCAGGTTTTTACGTTAACATCCAAGGAATACAATCTTAACTTATCCTATAACAACTACACCTATATGAGCTTTATTGGAAACTTACTGTGGATCATTTTGGGCGGTTTTCTTATCGCCCTCGAATATCTGGTTTCGGGCCTGCTAATGTGCCTGACCATTATCGGCATCCCCTTCGGCATTCAATCTTTCAAGTTAGCGGGCGCCAGTCTGTTCCCCTTCGGCAACGATGTGAAGGATGCGCCCAACCACGGTTCGGGTATTTCTACCCTTTTAAACGTGATTTGGATTTTGCTGGGAGGTATCTGGATTACCCTGACCCACCTAGTGCTAGGTCTGGTGCTCTGCCTAACTATCATCGGCATTCCGTTCGGGTTGCAACACTTTAAGCTGATGAAGCTGAGCTTCACTCCCTTTGGCTATGAGTTTGGCGACGTAACTCCGCCCCGCCAGTAATCTGTTACCTGCGTAGTCTCCCTACATTGTGGGCGCAACTGTCTGACCGAAGGATTTCTCCTCCACGCTGTGGGCAGCCTTGCCTAGCGCTAGGATTCCTTCTCCACGTCGTGGGCAGCCTTGCCTAGCCTTAGGATTTTCTCTCCACGTCGTGGGCAAGCTTGCCTAGCGCTAGGATTTCTTCTCCACGCTGTGGGCAAGCTTGTCTCAGCCTAGTATCGCTTCCTGACACCGTCGGCACGCTTGTCTTAAGCTAGTATTCCTTCCTGACGTCGTCAGCACGTTTGCTGGAATACTTGATTGAGTTCTGACACCGTCAGCAGCCTTGCTGTAGTACCGTGATCGTGTCTAAGCACTAAGTTACCTGCTACACGTACGTCGAAGCTCTAGGTAACCATAACCAACCCAAAGTCCTACTCTACTATTCAAGCGTGAGCTGAAATAAGCAAATGGACAAACCTAAGCGAGGGCTATTTCCCGGATTTATTTCGGCAGCCGCCGCTGCGGGATCTTTTACTTAGATTGCGGGAGACCCCGGAATTCACTATCGTTCATCCGGGGAGATTACCCCTACACTCCTAACAATAAATTATCGATGGTTTTTTATAGACCTAAGGAATAGTCACTATTTTAGGGGCGTATAGCGTTAATCAACGTACCGTAAAGCGGCGAACGTTACTGTAGCGTTACACTTGTTGTCAACCATTACTAACTACCATAACCATCGTAAAATGAAAAATTTACTGCTCATTGTTTTAACCTTGTTTTTGATTTCCTGTAATGCCGAGAACAATCAGTCAGATGTAAAATCTGCAGATACAAACGAAATTGATATTCAAGCTGAATTAGAATCAATTGAAGAAACTAGAACTGCTTTTCAACTAGCAATTAAGGAAAACAAGTTTGGTGATTTGCGGAAATATGCCACGAGCAACGTGAAATCACTAGACCCAGATTGTGGATCCTGGGAACCTTACAAAAGGCTACGTGAAAATCCAACCGGAGAATTCCATTACGACAGTTTGGTGATGCGTCCAAGAGAAACGGTTATCGTAAGCGATAGCGTAGCTTACGATTTTGGAACCAGCTCTACCTACTACACCAATGAAGAGGGAGAAGCCATTGAACTAACAGCCACCTTCCTGGCGGTTCTTAAAAAAGATAAAAGTGACGGTATATGGAAGCTTCATAGAGAAGTTGCTAATACCAGAGATTTGGAATAAGAACTATTGCCAAGAATGATCCTGAAGTAACCTACCGAAGAATAGGAATTTACGCTCCCGTATCGTAATTAGTGATACTAATATTCGGCCCCCTACTTATTAAACCATGCCTGCCAATATCCGATCTCTATTTCTGCTAAGTTGTATTTTGTTTACGGTGGCGTGCCAGTCGCCGGAATCGCCTCCTGCTGAGGCTACCCCGGTGGGTTCGGTGTCGGCGGTCAGCGATTTTTATACTCCGCCCGCCTTTCAGGATGATAATCGTAAGGAACAGTTGCAGTCTATTGCCCCGAGATTAAAGGAACTTATGCAGCAGCACGCCGATGACCGACATATTTCCGGCGTGGCCTGGGGCATTGTGGTGGATGATGAACTGGTGGTAGCCGACGCCTACGGACTGGCTAATCGGGAGGAGAATATTCCCGCTACCACCTCCTCCGTGTTTCGGATCGCCTCTATGACCAAAAGCTTTACGGCGATGGCGATACTGAAATTGCGAGACGAAGGAAAGTTGTCACTGAACGATCCGGTCACCGAATACATCCCCGAAGCGCAAAACCTGGAGTACCTCACCTCCGATGCTCCGGTGATGGATATTGAAAATCTGCTGACTATGACGGCGGGCTTTCCCGAGGATAATCCCTGGGGTGATCGCCAACTGGATGAACCCGAACGAATGCTGCTGGATTTGTTGCAGCAAGCCCCCGCGTTCAGCAACGTGCCCTCTTACGAATACGAGTACAGCAATACCGGATATGCCATGCTGGGGCTAATCGTACAGCGGGTGTCGGGGCAGCCTTTCGGCGAGTATATCCGCGAAAATATCTTCCAGCCCCTGGGCATGAATGATACCTACTGGGAAATTGACCGGGTGCCCGACGATAAGCTGGTGATTGGCTACCGCTGGGAAGACGATGCCTATAAACTGGAGCCGATGTTGCACCACGGTATTTACGGAGCTATGGGTGGCTTACTGACTACCATTGAAGACTTCAGTAAGTACGTCAGCTTTCATTTATCGGCCTGGCCACCCCGCAGCGGAGACGATAATGGTCCGGTGAAGCGAAGCACCTTACGGGAAATGCATACCCCCCAGTTCGTGCGCTTGATAGCCGACGCCACCGACTGGAACGACAAAACCTGTCCGGCAATGGTAGGCTACGGTTACGGACTCGGCATTTTGGAAAATTGTAAAGGCACGGTGCAGGTGTCGCACGGCGGAGCCCTTCCCGGCTTTGGTAGTAATTATAGATTTTACCCGGAGTTGGGTATTGGCTTTATGGCTTTTGGCAACCGCACCTACACTGCCCCCTGGCCCTGGGAAGATATCTTAAAATTGGTATTCAATGAGCTTAACCTTCAGCCCCGGGTACTGCCAGTTTCCGAAACCTTAGCTGAACGAAAAGAAGATGTGGTGAACCTGATTCAGCAGTGGGATGAGCAGACGGAAGAGCAACTGCTAGCCGAAAATTTCTACCTTGATCAGTCCAAGGAAAAAAGGAGGGAAGAAGCAATGAACTTGCTGGATAGCGCCGGAACCATTCAAGCGGTGACCGAACTATCTCCGCTAAATCAGTTACGGGGAAGCTTTAGGATGCAGGGCGAGAAGGGCGATATCCGGGTATTTTACACGCTAAGCCCCGAACCCGACGCCCGCCTCCAGGCACTATGGTTAGATTTTGAAGCAAACAGCGAGGACGAACGCTGAAGTTGGACTAAGTAAGATCAACCATTTTGAACCCCTGGCCGTGTACCGTCAGAATCTGTACGTTCTCGTCGGGCTTTAGGTACTTTCGTAGCTTGGCGATGTAGACATCCATGCTGCGGGCGTTGAAGTAGCTATCGTCGCCCCAAACTACTTTCAGGGCCTTGGTGCGATCTACCGTCTGGTTAATGTGCTGGGCAAACAATTTCAGCAGCTCCGATTCTTTAGAAGTCAGTTTTACTTCCTGATCGTCGTACTGCAACAGCCGCTGCTCGTAGTCGTAGGTGAACTTGCCGAAAGTATATTCCCGTTGCTCGGGTTCGCTGCGCTGGGTGCGGCGCACGATGGCCTGTATACGCAGCAGCAGCTCCTCCATGCTGAAGGGCTTAGTCATGTAATCATCCGCCCCGAGTTTCAGTCCGGCAATGGTGTCTTCTTTCATCGACTTAGCCGTGAGGAAGATGATCGGAATCTGGCTATCGCGCTGGCGGATTTCTTCGGCCAGAGTAAACCCATCCATTTTAGGCATCATCACATCCAGCACACAGATTGACAAATCGTCGGCCTTTTCAAAAGCCGAAAGCGCCTCTTTACCGTCACGGCAGAGAATGGTCTCGTAGCCCTTGGTCGTAAGGTAGTCGTTTAAAATCATGCCTAAATTCTGATCGTCTTCAGCCAGTAGTACCTTCATATTCGTAGGGTAAATAAACGGTAAAGGTGCTGCCTTCACCTAATTTGGATTGTACGGAAACCTGCCCACTGTGGGCTTCTACAATAGACTGCACGTAGGACAAACCTAATCCGAAACCCTTCACATCGTGCAGGTTGCCGGTGGGAGCCCGGTAGAATTTATCAAACACTTTGCTTTGCACCTCCCGGCTCATACCCATGCCCTGGTCCTGCACTTCAACCACCAGCCCGTTGCGGGCGCTTTTGGTACGTAGCGTCACCTGCGGGGCTTCGGGAGAGTACTTATTGGCATTATCAATGAGGTTAGTCAGTACGTTGGACAGATGGTGCGGATCGGCACAAACCGTAAAGCGGTCAGCCTGTAACTCGGTACTCAACGTACCTTCCCGTTTGCTGATGGATGGAGTAGCGTTTTTCTCAACCTTACGGATAAGCTCGTGTACATCCACTTCTTCTTTCTTGAGCGTGTAATCCTTTTTATCCAGGGAAGCGATTTGCAACACCCGCTCTACCTGCGAACCCAGCCGGGTATTCTCCTCCTTAATAATTCCCAGGTAGCGTTGCAAGATGTTAGGGTTTTGCGCCATCTGCTCGTCCTGCAGCGCCTCAACCGCTAGCGAAACAGTAGAGATGGGCGTCTTCAGTTCGTGGGTCATGTTATTGATGAAGTCGTTCTTCATATCCGACAGCTTCTTCTGCCGGAAGATGGTGTTGATAGCGTAGTAGAAGCAGTACACCACAATGCCGGTAAATAAGAGCGACGAAATCAGCGTTAGCCAAATCTGCTTGAGTAAATACCAGCTTTGCTGGGGAAACTCAATATTCAAAAATGCCTGAGAGGGCACAAAATCATTAGGGAAAAGCGCTACCTGAGCATCGCCCGGCAGAAACTCAGCAAACTGTGGGGTGCTGGCCATAAGCACACTATCCTGTCGGGCATCTACCACGGCGTACTGGTAGGGAGTATGAATCCCCCGGTTGCCTAATGCAATCTGCAATAACGTATCCAGTTGCTGATTGGAAACCCGGCTGTGAACCGGACGAGTGCCGGAGATAAGCTGCTGAATAGCCTCTTCAAACATATTGGTGCGTTGCTCCAGCTTTCGCATCTGCTCCTGATACACCAGCGCTGGGTGTTTACTAAGATCGGGCGGGCGCACCGTAAGCACTGCGGGCGAATCAGCCGGAGCCACCCCTACCGATACATCGGCTTGCGCCCGTCCGTTGGTCTGATTGTACGAATAAACGAACGACTGGCTTTGCCCTCGCTGAATGACCCGAAACTGGGAAGAGAATGTAGACATCTGACGACGGTCTGTTGGGCGTCCCGTTGACGGGTAACCTGTCGCGCGGCGATCCGTGGGATAGGCATCATTGGTATCCAATTGTAACACCTGCTGACCAAAGGTCTGATACGCCAGTCCGTAGGCTTCCTGCTGCTCTAGCTGGTGTACTACGGTGTTCAGGGCTTCGTACACATTCTGGGTGAAGCGTTGCTGATTGGCCTGCACGGTTTCGTTGATCCAGTACCCCTGGAAACTCACCAGCCCGGTCAGTGCTACACTCATCAGCACTACGATCACGTATATCTTCCGTCGATTCATCTCTTACACTATAACGCATAGGACCGAAAATTGTCCCGATTTAACGTTTTTTAACAGTCCAACCCGAATTTATGTCTAGCCAAGAGCGGCAAAAAAATATTTTTACAGCCCTCGACTATTACTCTACATCACGCTATTACGTATATTAGAGTGACTATTGAGTTGTATGACTCGGGCAGTTAGACTTACTTATTTAATGGTATAAACTAAGCTCGGTTGAGCACCAAAAAATGAAAAGATTTGCGGGCTATCTTCTTTTGCTAAGCGTAGTGTCAGTGTTTACCGCTTCCTGTGAGGAAGCCGAGCTGGAAACCAACCAGTACGCCATAAAGTCGGAGGTTGTGAACGGACTTATAACTGCTAGGTTTGAATACAACCAACAAGGAAACATCGCCGAATGGCAGGGACTTCACCACTATGCCCGATACTTATATGACGACGAAAGGCGTTTGGTTCGGAGTGAATCCGCAATAGACCCCGCTACGCTTTCTTCGGGCACGTATGTTGAAAAAACTACGCTAATGACTTCCGAGAATACAACAATCACTGGCTATCAGACTTATGGATATGATGCAGAAGGTAGGTTGATAGAGATAGAAAACTACACCCACAAAGACGGTGATTTCGTGCTTACCTCCACACACAGTCTTGAATACGAGGGAGAATACATTGCCAAGAGAAACATTCACAATGAGGATGGGCGAATTACCCAATTTCGTACGTACGAATACGATGACCAAGGAAATGTAAAACAAGAGAAATACTATAGCCTTATATGGACTGACGAGCCATCATTGCTTAGCGAAACTATTTATGAATACGATGATAAAAATAATCCATTTGCCGTATTTAGAGCATTAGGCAATCCGGGTCTGTTTACCAATCCCAATAATATCATTAGTAGTTATACCGTCCAGTACGACGATGTTTCCGGTATTCAAGAATCCAGCACTACTACCCGGTATGCTTATAATCAGCGTAACTATCCGGTAAAGGTAATAAGTGGAAATAGTGAGTTCGCATACACTTACTAACCAAGTCCGTCCCATTTAACATTTTTTAACCAGCTTTAACATTTGATGAACGTACTTCTTCCTCAGAATCCACTACCTTTATTCTGAACCAAACAACGGGCGAAACACCTGCTCTTACAGAAATGAAAAAGCTGCTGCTCATTTTTATTATCGTTACTGTAGTAGCCTGTCTGCTGGCAGTTGCTTGAATGTGTAACTGTCGCTGCTCGTTAGCTCCCGGATGCTAGTAGCGACCTTACAGTCGCTTTCCTAATTTCAATAAATTTCCATCGCCGAGAAGTCCATACAGATGCAGACTATCAATTTCTACTAATTTCTAACCTCCAGCTTCTAACTTCCAGCTATGTTAATAAACCATCTCAAAATCAGCCTTCGGAATTTTAGAAAAAATGCTCTCTACGCCACCCTGAATATTATTGGACTAGCCGTTGGCTTCACCGCCTTCATTCTGATTCTGATTTACCTGCACTACGAAACCAGTTTTGAGAACTTTCACCCGCAGGCGGAGCGAATTTACCGAGCCACCTATCAATTTGAGTCCGGCGGGGAATACAATGTGCACTGGGCCCGGGTACCGGTGGACTATGTGAATGAGCTACCGAACGATGTGCCCGAGATAGAAACACTCGTCCGCTTTCAGAACCAGGAGCAGAAATACATTCGGGTGGAGGATGAGAAGTTCCGTCCCGAGCACGCCTACGTAACCGACCCGGAAGTATTTCAGGTGTTTGACTTTCCGCTGATTGCGGGAAACGCGGAAACCGCTTTGGCGCAGCCCCGCTCGCTGGTGCTCACCGAAACGCTGGCCCGACGTTACTTCGGCAGTACCGATGTGCTGGATCGGGAGCTGTACGTATCGGGCAGTCTGGCAGCCGAGGAACTGCTCTACAAAGTAACCGGAGTAATGGCTGATCCGCCTACCAATACGCATTTGCCGGTAGAGATGCTGCTTTCCTACCGTGATCAGGATGAACGAGCGGGATGGGCGTATGTGTATACTTTACTAAACCCGGAAGCTGATATTTCTACGGTGCAGGAGCAGATGCATGATTTTGTATTAAAGTACACGGATGAAGAAACCGCCCAACAAGTGTCACTGGTGTTTCAGCCGTTGCCGGATATTCATTTGCAGTCTGATCTGGCGCGGGAGATTGTGCCCAACGGAAACCAACTGTACGTTACGATTTTCTTTTTCGTCGGGCTGTTTATTCTGATGGTGGCGCTGATCAACTACGTAAACCTCAGCAGTGCCCTGGCAATGGGCCGTTCGCAGGAGGTGGGTATCCGCACGGTGCTGGGAGCCAACCAACGGCACATTATGAATCACGCCTGGTTTGAGTCGGTAGGCTACACTATGTTGGCCATGCTGCTGGCGGGTATCTCCGCTTATTTTCTGTTCCCCTACTTCCGGCAACTTACCGGAGCCGACTTTCTGCTGCCGATAGGCTGGTTTGGGTTAGGCTTAATCGCCCTAGCAGTGCTGAGCGGATTGCTCGCCGGACTGTATCCGGCGGTGATTCTCCGTTCGTTTCGGGTGCTGGAAGCTATCAAACACAAGACTTCTTTTGCGCTCTCCGCCCGCCGGGGTGGGTTTAGTGTAAAACGGCTGATGGTAGCGGTGCAGTTTGGGGTGTCCATTCTGCTGGTAGCCAGCGCATTGGTGGCCTACGATCAATTCATGTACATTCAGGAGAAGAATCTGGGTATGGAAACCGAACAGATTCTGGCGATTCCCGGAGTGCCCAATTCCGTAACCGAGCGCTATCCAGCCTTTCGTGACCGGGTGGCTCCCTTGGCGGGAGTACAGCAGGTGGCCGCCTGTATGGAAGTGCCCTCCCGCGAAATCCGGGATGCCGGGCCGGTGCTGGTAGAAGGGGTGAACGACGATCCCGAGCAGGCCCCGATTATGGATATGCAGGTAGTAGCCCCCGGATTTACCGCGCTAATGGATATTGAATTGTTAGCCGGTGAAGATCGCTACGATCAGATTCCGCCCTCGGCTTTCTCCGAACAGCAAGAAGATGAGTCTATTACTGAATGGCTGTTTGAGCGACCGGCCCGCTACCTGATCAACGAAACCGCTATGCGCCAACTGGGCTGGTCGTCGCCCGAAGAGGCGCTGGGACAACGTATCAGTTGGTCTATCGGCGATCTTCGCTACGCCTACGGACCGGTTACCGGTGTGGTAAAGGACTTCCATCAGGAAATCCTCAAGAACGAGGTAGACCCCACCGTGATGGTCTATGAGCCTATTTGGCTACGCACCTTTCTGATTAAGGTAGAAACCGCCGGGCTGTCGCAAACCCTGGAAAACATCCAGGCCGTTTGGAATGACCTGTACCCTACCTACCCCATGGAATACCACTTTCTGGATGAGCTGTTTGAGCGATTGTATACCCAGGAGCGCGTTCAGCTTCAGCTACTGGCTACCTTCAGCGGGCTCGCCATTGTGATTGCCTTTCTGGGCTTGTTTAGCCTGGTAGCCTACGCCCTGAGAACCCGCACCCGCGAACTGGCTATCCGCCGGGTACTGGGCGCTGACCTAACTTCCCTCATCCGCCTCATCAGCAAGGAATACGCGTTGGTATTGTTGTTAGGAGGAATTATTGCTGTACCGCTGAGCTATCTGGTGGTAAGCCGCTGGCTGCAAAGCTTCGCCTACCGGGTAGATATTTCGGCATTCTGGTACCTGCTCACGATGCTCTTCATCGGACTAATGCTACTCGCCACCATCGGCTGGCAAACCCGACATAGTACTTCCGCCAATCCGGCGACCGTGTTGCGGGACGAGTAGGCATACTCAATCCTGGTGAAGTGCATAGAGATAACCACCACCCTAGGACTTGTATCTTGTGCCTGAAACAAGAAGTATATACTGTCAAAATTCAGTAATTTACGGTAGATTTACCCTTCAGATGCGATAGAATTAATGGAGACCATTCTTTGTTATTAGTTATTGAATGCAAGCGAAGAGAGGGTAAATTAAAAGAAACGATCATGAATGAAATAGAGCAGCCATTATCCAACGTACAACTGGAAATCTTAAAAGCTTTCTCCCACAATCTAACGGATGAAGAACTAAAGGAATTTAGAGACACTATTGCTAAATACTTTGCTAATCGAGCTATAAAAGCTGCTAATGAAGTTTGGGATGAAAAAGGCTGGACCGATGAAGACGTAGACAGAATGCTCAATACGAAGATGAGAAAATCAAAAGGGTAAATTTTGCGAAAAGTAGTACTGGATACCAATGTTTTATTAGTTAGCATTTCTGAGAGGTCAAAACTTCATTGGGTTTTCAAAAAACTGGTTGGAAAGCAGTATGAACTTTGTGTATCTACAGATATACTAAACGAGTACGCTGAGATCATTGAGGGACATATGGGCAATGGAGTTAGTGAAAGCACAATGGGCGTACTCGAAAACCTGAGTAATGTGCATTTCATTACCAAATATTATCAGTTTCACCTTTTGAAAGATGAAGACGATAATAAGTTTGTTGATTGTGCTATTGCTGCTAACGCTGATTTTATAGTCAGCCACGATCGGGACTTTGACATTCTAAAGGCGGTTAAGTTTCCTCGGGTAAAAGTAATTAAGACTGAAGAGTTTGAGAAGGTATTAGCCGAACCCGGAAAGAGCTAAAACAAGCGCGCCAAAAGGTGCCAGATACGCTTGAATAGCTAACTATCATAAGAAATTAGCTTCATCAGACTACTGCTGCTCGCCACCGTCGGCTGGCAAACCCGCCGCAGTACCACCGCCAACCCCGCCACGGTGTTGCGGGATGAGTAGTGATTATGAGCCCTCACTAGCAGGCTAGTAAGCATTAAAACATATTTACTTAAACGTCATAGCGAGCGACCGTCGCACGGGAAGTATGACGAATCGGATGGCCGATGCCACTATTTTCCTTAAAGTGAGAAGATTACTTCGGCGTCGGGCCACGATGGCTTTGCTTCTCGTAATGACGTCTCTAATGTTAAATTGTGTCCCCCCAAGCTCGGCGGAGTGTTCCGTAGGTACACTCCGTCGCTCCTAATGATAAAGAGGGACTTAGTCCCGGACAATTTGGAGCACATAGTCCGAGACTATGCGCCCCAGACTAAGTCCCTGATTTTCATGCTCCTGAGCGAGGAACTAAAACGGATGATCCGTCAGTAGCTGTTGGTTAGCCTTAGGCAATGGTAAATGAACCGTCATCCGTAGTTTATTGAGCCGGAGTGATGGCAGATGACTGGTCAGTAGCAATATATTTGAGCGGGGATGTAGCAAATGACTGGTCAGTAATAGTCTATCGAGCCGCAGCGATCGTAGATGACCGGTCAGTAACGATTTATTGGGGAGGGGATGTGGCATATGACCGGTCAGTAACGACTTATTGGCCGGGGGATGCGGCAGATGACCGGTCATCTGCCATCTATTGAGCTGAATATTTCGTATTTGACCAGTCGAATGTAATCTATCCCAGCGTACTTTTCACTGATGACCGGTCATATCACAAATATTTTTCCGAATAAACTACGGATGACCGGTCATATAGTAACGCCCAAAGAAAAAATTGCACCAAAAATCAGTTTTTTGCTTAGTGAATATGGTTATAAAGCGCATGATAGCACTTTTTGCTAAATCTTGTACTTTATAAATGTACTACAATTGATAGATCGAAATTCACTATTTATGTAAGTATAAGTTTTTGTCCAATAACTCTTTTAACACTACATTTATCTTGACAAATCAGCTTGAGATTACGCTCGCATTATTAATAGTGCAAAACACATGAAAAATGCATCTTTCTTACAGAGATCCTGCCGTCCGAGAATATTGCTACTCACTAAATCCTGATTTGAGCAATGTTCCATTTACATCGGAGGAAATAGCATTAATTAGAGCACATATAGCAGACCTGCGGTCTGCTCCAAGTCTATCAGACGCACCAATCAACTTCTCTATTGAGTATGGTGAAGGTGTCTATAAATTTGTAATAGTCAGTTTCGGAGAAATCAGAATTATTTGTTCAATCATTAGCCAGATCTCCAAACCTACACCCAGTCAAATAAAGAGAGTTCAGATTGTAGACATTGTTAGAATCGATTTGCAGATCATAAACCTGAAAGCCTACATTTCATGATAACACATGACCTTGAAACTAAAGAGACAGTTAAAGAAGTCGATTGGGTTTCTCCTCCAAGTGAAACCATTTTAAGATTGATATATCAGAAAGAGATAAATGTCCATTTGTTTAGGTTGAAAATTGGATTTTCAGTTGAAAATTTTATAGACTTTCTTCACGATAAAATAGACATAGATGCAAAATTAGCATCGCTATTAAGCGAATTGTTAGGAGGTAGTCAGGTATTCTGGGTGAATAGATACAAACAGTTTAATGAGCAGCTAGAAGCTGCAAACAAATTGATTCTTTCGGAGAATGCTCGCTTTTTAGAAAGCCTTTCTGCAATCCGGCAGACCTCTGTAGATGAACTTTTAGATGACTTTAGAGTATCCACATTTGACCATTTGGTCATGGACTATCTACATAGTCCGAAAATAATGTATAGTAAATCACAACGCATAGAACCCTCTCCAGTAAACATTGCAAATTGGATAAGGAACTGTGAGTTGGTTGCTGAAAAAATAGTTGTAAGTCAGCCAATAGGAACTTTTAATGCAACTGTTCTAGAAAATAGTCTGGGCGAAGTGGTAGCTTTAACTAAAGTGAATTCAGTCAATAAAGTCATCAACAAGTTAAAAACAATCTTATTGGAAGCTGGTGTTGTACTTGTTCTTAGTCCAAGCGAGACTGGAAACGGTGTATCAGGATTTACAAAATCACTGCTCAAAAAATATAGGCTTGTGGTTGTTACAGATCGCTATAAGAATAATGCTGCTTTCTGGTTTACATTACTTCATGAACTTGCTCATTGTATTCTACATTCTATTAGTCAACCTATTGTACATTATTCGGACGAAGAATTTGTACTAGCATCCCTGCCTACAAATAACACCTACGAAGAAGATGAAGCTAATGGGTATGTAGAACAACTCTTATTTTCTCAAGACCTTATGAGCGAGATGAAGCTTGCCTGTAGATCATATCGTAGTATTATGCGTCTTGGTGTCAAGTATGATATATCAGCGGCATTACTTGTTGCCCAAATTCACAGGGACAAGCTAGCACCTTACAGTTTTTACCGGAAAGTATACAAAAAGGTGAAGTTTGATAACATTTTCTAGCCAAAGTATTTTACATGTCGTGTTGGTGATTTTTGCCAATTACAAATCGCATCTTCAATTACTTGAGCTATCATAGGAATATCGCTATTATTAATAAACCACTGTAATAACTTATCACCGAGCTCGACTTGGGCTTTTCTGTTTGTGCTTTCTGCTCCTGATAATATAAGAATATGTTTCAGTGCCCGAAGCGGACCTGTACTAGATTGATGATACATTGAAACCGGGGCATCAACATTGAGATTACATTTGCTCAAGCTAGCCGTGAAGTCAAAAGCTGCCATCCTTCCAAAATTAGGAATTAACAGCGCTCTCTTATAGATGAAGTCAAACTCGACAGAATTAGCATGAGTAAAGTGATCCATATTGTCAAGGAAATACTCCATTGAATTTAGGACTCCTCCTTCACCGTCAAGCGCCTTTTTGGTATACTTTCTGTGGTTTGAAAAATTCGATTCAGCAAAAAAATCTAAGCTTCTTAGGTATTCGTAATAATTCTGTCGATTGTTGAGAATGTGATCTAGTTCTATCAAAGTTTTATCTTTACGAAAGGCAGCATTATTAAATAGTTTCCATTTTGACTTATTGCTCTTGCCAAAGTATGTTGCCAAGTAAATGTACCAGACCCTAGAGTTCAACGGTAACGAGTCTCTTTGGCTTAAGATGAAGGGATTACTAGTGTGGAAGTAAGATAATGAGGAACCTTCTGCTTGCCGAGCTTTTATTGCGTACGTATCGTAGATCGTTATTCTTCTGATACTATCAATCGTCTGTAATGACAATACATTAATGATTTCTTCGCTAAGCTCTACATCCAACAGGTCAGATACTCCTTGCTCCCACAGTGACTTTATCGTTTCGTAGTCCACTTTTTCTTATTCTGTTATGCTACAGTCGGCAATATCTTTAAATTCTTTTGTTTGAAACAAACTTAACCACTTTTCCTCACTTACTTCTTTTGTAAATCGGTTTGCGAACAGACAGTAGTCACTCCAGTAGAGATCTAAGTTACTTCTATCTACGCTATTTTTAGCGTTGCCGAATGAATCAACAATAACTTGTAAAGACATTTTGTCCAAATTTTTCATTGGAGGCATAAAGATACCCTCAGGAAATCCCTCATCAAGGTAATTTTTCACTCGTTCAAAATGTCTTTCGTAAATATGCATCGAAGTGCAAACATGGGTATATGATCCCAATGGGATGCTTGTTTTACATGACATTACCTCCTGTAACATTGTGAAGCAAAATAAATCATGAGGTAAACCAAAATATGCATCGTTACTACGCATGTAGGTGGTTAAGTTCAGCGAACCATTCCTCACTATGAAATGCAGTCCAATTGTACAGGGTGGACTTGAGAACTTATCTGTACGGACTTTATAGTCTGATTGATTACTGATTGCTAGATACGCTTGTTTTGTACTTTCTCTTTCATTGATTTGCTGGTAGATTCTCTCAAATTGAGATATTTTGTTGCCATCGCTATTAAAAATTTTAGGGCCATATCCACCTAGTATTTTATTGTTTTCAGACTCCTCGTTGTTGTATGCTGATATATACGGCTTGATATAATCTCGATCAGCATCGCCTGATAAGTACCATGCAAATTCGGCAAACTTACTTTTGACTAACCTTCTGTCCAACGACCGCGATGTTCTAGACCTACAGTTTGTTAAAGTGATAGCAAAGTTAAGTACTTCTTTAATACCGCCTCTTTTCCCACTGATTAGGTTTCCATTATCAAGAATATGCTTGTAAGTTGAGTTTAATAAGTCATCTAGTGTTTCAAATTCAGAATATTTAAAAGATTTATGCATGATTTTTTGATTAGTCCAAGCAATTTTACACCAACGCGTGTAATGACTCGCTCTATTTCAATGCAACTCCAGAATATCTTTAAAATGAATACTTATTCCAAAGCTTCTTTTAGTTGACTTTGACATAATACCTCTACGAGTCATAACAAGCAACTCAAATACCTCAAAGTCAAAAGATACGTTAATTTAGCTAGCTGATGAATGATTCATTTAAACTATGGAAGTCAAATTAGATATTGGTTATGAGCAGTTAATCGCCATTATCCATCAATTACCCACCGATGAGGTAAATAAGCTCAAAGCTGAAATAGAGCGAATTACTAGCGAAAGAAAGGCGGAAGCTTCTGATGATTTAGCCAGCTTTTTGGCTAGTGGCCCCGTAATGAGCGACGAAAAATACCAGGAGTTTGAGGATAATCGACAAAACTTTAGTCAATGGCGAGCGAGCTAATTCTGTTGGATACCTCCATATTGATTGACTACTTCAGAAAGACGAATAAGCAGACCAATAAATCCCCCTAGCCCCCTTTTTCTAAGGGGGAAAGTTTCTTTATGACTAAAAAATGATTCTATATTGTTTGCTTTTTGATGTATGCAGTCCATTCCCCCTTTTGTAAAGGGGGTTAGGGGGATTTGATACTCACTCGTTAAGAGCGCAATATTAACTCAAGTATAAGAGTGAATGGGCCAGTGATAGCGAGCTAGCTTGATCGGGAGAAAAGCCCGGTTGATTATATCAGGCCCTTGTCCGCTAATGACTTTTTCAGCGTTTGATGATTTTCCCAAAAGTGGTCTTTGATCTTTTGGACGGTCTCGTCATACTCCGGATGGCTTTTCAGGGGTTTCAGGAGGGGGTCCATCTCCAGGAATAATACGATCCAGTACTGGTAGTTATCTTGCTCAGCAAACACCTTAAGTTGCTCAATGGCTTGATTGTTCTTCCCTTCGTAGGCGTACTTCACCGCCGTACTGGCACTCTGGTAGATGGATTCGTCCTGCTCGCAGTAGTCAGCGTAGGACTGGAAAAACTCGGCTGCCCGCTCGTTGAAGCCCATCTTTTCGTAGACCGCGCCAACCTTAATATCCTCATAGGCGTAAATATCCAAACTGTTTCTGTCTCTGGCCTCAACCAGTTTTTGGTAGTAATAAAAAGCACTGTCGTAGTCTTCCTGGAAATAAAAGAGTTTCGCCACATCCTGTAGGATGTCCAGGCGAGTGGTATCCTTATTCCATTCTTTAATCAGTAGCTCTTTAGTTTGCTCAATATCGCGGTCTTTGGCGTACAGGATAAATGCTTTTAGATAGGGGGCGTACTCATTCTCGGGGTTATAATCCAGCGACTGGTTGATATACGCCATAGATTCATCGACGAAGCCATTTTGAATAAGTGCGTTGCTCATCTGCAAGTATATATAACTTCTTTGGATGGAATCATTGGCGGCGATATCGAGCTGAATGCCCCGGAGGGCGTATTCCAGGTATTTGGCAGTATTGGGAATAACCGTGCGATAGAAATCCGAGAGTACCTGAATCACTACGGACGAGTTGGGATTATACTCCAGGGCCTTCTCCAGATGCGGTAGGGCCAAGCGATACTCGTGGGTATGCATGTAGTATAGCGCCTTGGCAATCAGGCTTTCGGCTGATCGGGAATCGTAAAGTAAAGCCTTGTCGGCGTAATTATTGATCTGCTCGGTATACTTTTTCTCTATCTGGTGGAGGTCCAGAAAGAAATAGGCTATAGCGATGTTGGCATGGGCCAGGGCGAACTGAGGGTCGTGTTCGATAGCCTTCTCAAATAAAGGTATGGACTTCTGTAAATCTTCTTTGGTCCGGGAATAACAAAGGTCAAGTGCCTGAAGGTAGTAATCGTAGGCTTCTAGATTTTCGGTAGGTTTTTTCGTAATCTGTTCCAGTTCGGCCGGGGTTACGATGGCTTCTATGGCCTCGGTAATCTTGGTGGCTACTTCATTTTGCAGGGCAAAAATATCTCCTACTTCCCGGCTGTACTGCTCCGCCCACAAATGCCGGTCGCTGGCGGCTTCAATGAGCTGGATGTTGAGTACGACCTGATCGCCGACTTTTTGACCACTGCCTTCCACAAAGTAGTTTACGTTGAGTTCTTCGGCAATCTCCGGAATGGCCTTGTCGGTGTTGCGGTATTTCTCTACCGATGTGCGGCTGATCACCCTCAGGTCTTCAATCTTCTGCAAATTGTTCAAGGTCGACTCCATGAGTCCATTGATGAAGTACACGTTGGCGGAATCGCTGCTCTCGTTCTTGAAAGGCAAAACGGCAATGGACTTATCCCGTTCAACCTCAGCCGAAGCAGGCTTTTCCCGGAAGAGGAAGAACAATCCCACGAGCAGTACTAGCGATGCCGCCGTAATGAACGTCCATAGCGTCGGCTTCGAGAGCTTTTGCTTAACCGGTTCTTCTTCTACTTCTCTTTTCCCTACCTCGCCGGGAGGATAGCCGTAATATTCCCGAAAGCATTTGATGAAGTAGGAGGTACTGCCAAAGCCAACCTGGTACGAAACTTCCGACACCGTTGACGAGGTCTGCCGAAGCATTTCCATGCCCTTTTTCAGGCGATACTGACGAATGAACTGACTGGCCGAAAGCTTGGTGTGTTTCTTAACTTTTCGGAGCAGGCTGGAACGACTCATGTTCATCGCCGCGGCCAATTCAGAAACCCCGAATTGTTCGTCGGAGAAGTTCTCCTGCATGATGGCTTCTATCTGATCGATAAAACCGTCTCCGATGATTGATGTGTCCGACATAGCGTTGGTCAAAATTAGAAAAAATCTACCACAAACATTCTATCTTGCCGGACCTGTTCCGGTCTGGCGAGACCCGGCATCTCCCTCATGCTAAGTAGGAGGCCCCGGAACAGGTCCGGGGACACATTCTTTTAAGGACTCTCTTGCAAAATTGTCTACACCCTTACTTGCATTTCGCCCGGAAAAAATCGTGGTTTGCGTCATACTTTATAGGTCTGCGCCATAGTTTTTATCCCTTCCACAAACTTGATGCATTTGGCGGCATAGCTAATAGGTCTTGCATCAGCCCTTACCCGACCTTTGTACTAAACGAAAACAAAAAGTCAAATACTAAAAACCAAGATCATGAAAACACTAAAGATTCACCTCCTGACAACCTTGTTCGGCCTTTCGCTCATCGCCCTGTTGCTACCGGCCTGTACTGAATCTAACAGTAGCACCAATGAAAAGTCAGCAGTAGATAAACCCGAAATGGATATTCAGACGGCGGTCATATCCGGTAACCTCGAGGCCGTCAAACAGCACATCGCGGCTGGCACCGACCTCAACGAGAAGGAACCGTTCGGGGGCTCTACTCCTTTGATCTCCGCCGCCACCTTTGATAAGCGGGAAATAGCCCAGGCACTGATTGACGCCGGGGCCGATCTGTCGGCGAAAAACAACGACGGGTCAACTGCTTTGCATTCGGCGGCTTTCTTCGGTCGGGTAGAAATTGTTCAAATGCTGATTGATGCCGAGGCCGATAAAACCCTGCGCAACAACTACGGGGCGACCGCCCGGGAATCCGTGATGGGACCGTTCGCTGAGGTCAAGCCCATTTACGAAATGCTGGAGCAACAACTAAGCCCTATGGGCCTACAGCTCAATATGAACGAATTGGAAAAAGCTCGTCCGGTGGTGGCGATGATGTTGCAGTAGTAAATCCAAAACCAATACTTCAATGACAACCGAAAGAAGACACGATATTGACTGGCTGCGCGTAATCGCCATTGGCTTGCTGCTGATCTATCACATCGCCATTATTTTCCAGCCCTGGGCCATGTTCATTGGCTTCATCCGCAGCGGCGAGCTGATGGAAAGCTTGTGGAAACCCATGACGATGCTTAACGTCTGGCGGATTCCCCTGCTATTCTACGTATCGGGCATGGGCGTTTATTTTGCCCTCCGAAAGCGAAACTGGCGGCAGTTACTGCGGGAGCGCAGCCAGCGAATTCTTTTGCCGTTCGTCTTCGGCATTATTGCCATCGTCCCATTGCACTTTTTTATCTTCCAGGGATACTATAAGTTGCCGCTGGGCTATTATCCGCATCCGGGTCATTTGTGGTTTCTGGGAAATATTTTCGCCTACGTGCTGCTGCTGTCTCCGCTCTTTTTCTACCTGAAGAAGAAAGTGGATAGCAAATTCAGCCAGTGGCTGTCAACCTTCTTGGGAAATCCGGTTGGCCCTATAGCATTATCAGTTTTTTTCATTCTGGAAGCTATATTGGTCAAGCCCCCGGCGTTTGAAATGTACGCACTAACGTGGCACGGCTTTTTTCTGGGGCTGCTAGCCTTCTTTTTCGGCTTTCTTTTCGTGTACAGCGGAAAGGCATTCTGGCCAACTGTGCTAAAGTGGAGGTGGCTTTACCTGGGGTTAGCAATCGTTTTGTACACCATCCGCTTGCTAGTATTTGCGATGAAATCGCCCGACTATCTGATGGCCCTTGAGTCTAATCTGTGGATTTTGGGAGTCCTGGGGTTGGGTTACAAATACCTGAACCGGCCAAGCAGCACGCTAACGTATTTAAGCCAAGCTGCTTATCCGGTGTACATTATTCATATGTTTGTACTGTATGCCGGGGCCGCGATCATCTTGCCGCTGGAGATGCCGATCCTGCTAAAATTCGTAGCTATCGTAGCGTTCACCGGCCTGGGGTGCTATCTTATCTATGAATTTATCATCAGAAAGGTCGGCTTCTTAAGACCTTTGTTCGGACTGAAATTCAAGTTTAACCGAGTAGAAAAGACTAAAATTCTTACAAGGCCGGCCAGGTCAACAAGCTAGCAACTTCAGGAGCTGTGTAAAGTTGCAATTGGGGTTGCAAATGACTGCAAGAAGCAGGCTATCAAAGCCTAACGATTTGGTAAATAGTATTAAAAGACTAGATAGATTTGATTTTTTAGACGAGACGGACAAGCGGAAAATATTCTATGAAAATGCTGTCCGATTCTTCGAACTTGATTTTCTTAATGACTAAAAACGCAATACTACACGGTAGGTAAGCCATTAAAGCGGCTCATATAGTGGCCTTTAGGAACGTCTGTTCCTACTTTTTGGAACGCATCAGCACGATGCCGATGATTAGTACAATGACGCTGATAATGAGAGGGGTCCAGTTGGCGCTGCTCACGGCAATGTCCATTCCGAATAGTGAAAAGCTTTCTGAATCTTGAGCCGCCTGAATACCGGTAATCAGGGTTGCGATAGCACCCACCACAGTTAAAATAATTCCTAAAGTACGCATCGGTTTACTAGATTAGTTTAAAAAAATCCATCCAATATAAACGAATGTGTATTGATTTGCAATAGTCGTGAAAGGCGGTGGGGCTAACTGAATTTTAGCGTGTCCAAGTCCTGAAAATGCACTATTTCAAAATCAGCGGGTAGGCCGAGTTGTTCGGGAATGGTGCCCCGATTTATCCAGACGGTGGTGAGGCCGAAGGACTTGGCTCCGGCTACATCCCAGGGGTTAGAGGTGACGAAGGCAATTTGTTCGGGTGGAAGTTGCAAAGTATCTGCGGCCAGTTGGTACACCTGGGGCACAGTTTTATAGGTTTGCAAAGCATCAGCACTCAGCACCGCTTCCAGATAATCGCCTAGTTCATTATGTTGGACAGCTTGCTCCAGAAAGACCGGGTCGGCATTGGATAAGATCGCCAGCCGGTAATTTTGAGAGAGTTGCTTTAGCGTAGCGGTTACTTCCGGGTAGGCGGAGAGGATTTCGTAGCGTTGCCGCAGGTCATGGCGTATTTCATCGGTGAGGGTGACACCGGCTAGCTGGCAGGCGTAAGTCAGTGCTTCTAGCGTTACCTGCGAGAAAGGGACGTAACGCTGCATCAGCGCTCGCAGCCAGGTGTACTCCAGTTGCTTTCGCCGCCAGGTGGCGCTGATTGCTTCGGCCCGGTTGCCAAAATAATGCGCCAGCCGCTTATCCAGCGAGTTAATATTGAACAGCGTGCCGTAAGCGTCGAAGACAAAAGCTTTCATAATATGGTGTTCAGGTGTTCAAAATTACATGGATACCTGAATACATAAATACTTGAACACGAAGTCTTCAGTTATCCAGTTCTAAGATTACGCACATTATCATCTTTTTTTTCCGCTTTCTTCACGATATCCTGAAACTTCTCATCAATGTGAGCATTGAACCATTCATCTACAATAGAGCGGCGGAAGCGCCATTCTTTGCCGATTTTAGCCGCAGGAATTTTTCCGCTTTGGGCCCAGGTATAAATTGTCTGAGGTTTCATTTTCAGGTAATTGGCTACTTCTTCCAAGGTCATAATATCGTTCATGGCTTTCTTATTAGGGATAAACAATAGTGTCGTTGGGGGTGTAAATTTCTTCGTTTACAGAAGCAGTATCCTGGGGTGCTTCGTTGATGTTGGTAGGCAGTTGGGCTTTTTTTACCTCAGCCGGTCGGTTCATCTGGTCGGCACCTAGTAAACTGCCGGTGGCTCTCAGCAGCGTAGAATAAAAATTTCCCCGGGTCTCGCTACGAAAAAGCTCAAACTGTAGGGAAGAGCTGCCTAAAAACGGGCGCATATTCCAGGCCAATTGAATACCCACAAAAGCAAAAATAACCATCCAGATGCGGAAGATGGTAACCCCAATTCTTGGGTATACATTTGCCTGATCGCAGGCGTGTTTCAGCGCTTCCGCTACCAATCGCATTCCGAAAATACCGGCGAACACGAATACTGCTACGTGGAGCAACTGTAAAAAAGCGTAGTTATCTCCGGTGAGTTGAAAGAAAACAACAATAGGCGCGAACGCCAGCATGATGGCAGAAATAAAAACAAACCCACTTAAAATAATCGTCAGCATATGACCTATCCGAATCTTAGACCCTAGAATCAGTTGCACAATGTAGAATGAGGGAAAGCAGATCAGTAGGGCTAGTCCGAACAGCAGAAAAAGCTTGATCCCGGACGATACCGCCTGAAGCAGGCTATGGTAACTGCCCATTACCAGTCCGTAGCAAAAAGTAAAGACCAGGATAGTCAGTATCTGACTGAGTATCATTCGGCGGTACTGCTGCTGATCGTTGAGGCGCTGAAAATAGGCACTCTGATTCTGAAAAACTTCAAACGCTGGTGCAAGAGGGTTAGTCATGAGTAGGAGGATAATAAGTACTACCTTAAAATGATAAACTTCCCTATTAAAAGCAATTATTTTACTGTTTATTATTGTTTAATGCTGTTTTATATAGTTTAAGTAATTGAAAGGTTCTCATAGATCTACGAATTTATGTATGACACGCCAAGTATTGATTGCCTAAACATCATTCTATGAGAGCCTAAACACCATAACACCTTAACACTAATGTTCTTCTTTTTCATTCTAATGAAGAAAGCGTAATTTAAGCCGGTTGAACCTAGCCTTACTTTCTATTGGATCAGCTTAAGATTTTATTTGATGCCCTGATTGTTCCGCCTAACGAACGTTTCGGTTTGGTGTGGGAGGAAAGCGCCCATCCCGAAACCGTGGTGGAGATGGCCGAGCAGATGTTTCCTGACCTCAAGCCAGTACCTTCGCTGGATATTAAGGGGAAAGAGGTGTCGCCGACGCACTATATTATTGAGGGTGATAATTACCACGCTCTTTCGGCTCTGACCATTACCCACGCTCAACGGGTAGATGTTATCTACATCGATCCTCCCTATAATACCGGTAACCCTCATTTAACCTACCATGATAATCGGAAAGGTAAGTCGGCTACCAACCGGCACAGCAAGTGGCTGAACTTTATGTACCACCGTTTGCGGCTTGCTCAGGAACTACTAACCGATGACGGAGTGCTGTTTATCTCGATTGATGACCGGGAAATGGCTCACCTCAAGTTGCTGTGCGATGGGTTATTTGGCTCCGATAACTTCATCGGCAATTTCGTGTGGGTGAACCGCACTACCCCGAACGATGCCGCAAATAAGTTTGCCGCCGACCACGAATATATCCTGGTATACGCCCGAAACCGGCAGCACTTTCAACTGAAAGGCGTCCCTAAAGACTTTACTAAATACATTAATCGAGACAATGATCCGAATGGCCCTTGGATGCCCGATAACCCCTCGGCGGCTTCGGGAACCGAGAAAGATCGGTTTCCAATCAAGAACCCGCATACCGGAGAGGTATACTATCCGCCTGATGGCCGCTACTGGGCCTTCGCCAAACGGCGGGTAAAGGAGTGGACTAAGTCTGGCAAGCTGCTCTTTCCGAAGGAAGAAGGCAAACGCTTTGTCTTAAAGAAGTATTTATCGGAACTAAAGAGCGACTATAAACCGGCTTCCTCCATCATCAATACTGTGCTTACCAGCCACGGCACTAAGGAGCTGAAGCAGCTTTTTGGCGGAGGTAGCCCGATTAAGTATCCTAAGCCAACCGTCCTGCTCAAGTATCTTTTGGGGTTAATTGAGAAGAAAGACGGAGTTTTTCTGGATTTCTTCGCCGGATCGGGTACTACCGGCCAGGCGATTCTGGAACTCAACCAGGAAGACGGAGGAACCCGGCAGTGCATACTGTGTAATAATAACGAAAATGACCTGTGTCGCGAGGTGCTGCGTCCCCGACTTCAGAAAATCAGTGAAGGCTATACCGTAGATGCTCCCCGTAAGGAAGTACTGTACGAACGGAAGTTTACCGTAAACACACTTAAGAAAGCCGGAACTTATCTGCGAGAGATTAGCGCACTAAGTGAGCAGTGTCAGGAAGACTACGATGAACTAAAGCAATCGCTGAAAGACAATACACTACGGCTAGAAGGAATTCGCAAGCGACCCGTTACCGTAGCGGGTTTGAACGCCTCGTTTCGGTATTTTCAAACGCAGTTTATACCGCCCCAGGATACCCGCATCCGGCAGGCCTGCGCTCATCTGCTTTGCCTTCGCGAACAGACTTTTGATCCGGTACACGTTACGCTGCACTGGCAGGTATACCGCAGTGCCGAACGAGCTACGGCCATTTGCTTTGAGCGCCCCAACAATTGGAAAGCGTTAGCCGACTCATTGCCGTCGGAGTTGCCTGTAGTGCTCTACGTGTTTCAGGAGAAAGATCATCAAGAGGCTTTGGTTCACTTTGCTAGCGCGAGCGTTCAGTACGCTCCCTCGAAAATAAAACGATTATTTACATCGTAAGCTTAGGCTAGCTATTGCCCAGCAAAGAAATCAGGCAACAGGTTTCTTTGTAGGCTATGAAATCCCGAAGTACCTCTTACCGGCTTGATCGTACGTTTACCGATTTTATTCACCAACAGGTGGCCCTACCTCAGGTGTATCGCCCATTGGGCTGGGAACCCTTCCGATTAAGTAATCCGGAAAAAGAGGAACTGGATATTCGTCACGGAATAGACCGGGTGTTTAACCACTCGGACGGTACGCTGGTAACCGTTCAGGAGCGCTTCCGCACGGCCCGCTACGCCAATTATCAGGATGTTACCTTTCGGTATCGGCGCGACCAGCATACTAGTGCTGAACGTCGCTATTCAGAGTTTTATAAAATTCAGGCCGACTACTTGTTGTACGGTATTCTAGATAGTAATTCTAAAGACCCAAATCAATTAGCAAACGCGACTTTTCAGAAAGTAGCATTGATACATCTTCCTCCGCTCTGGAGGAAACTAGAAACCGGAGCAGCAATTATTGACGAGACCGCGAGTGGTCGATGTCGCTGGGATGGAGAAAAGTTGGTAATACCGGTAAATCATAACCGGGATGGATCATCCAGTTTTATTGCCTGGGATATTCCACTCATAGCTCAGCACTGGTCCCGCCAGATTATTCACTACCAGCGGGGATTCGGGGCATAAAAAAACCGGCGTCTTCGCCGGTTGATAATGCTAAAAGTTAAGTACCGCTTCGGTTTCAGACGGCAACCCTTTAATATCGGATATTGTAAGCTTTATGTTTTCTAGCTGCCCGGTAAGCACCTGATGCGTGGACTCTTTCACTTCATAGAGAGCCAGTGTCTGCTTTAGAGACTTCAGGTCGGAAGCCTCTATGCGTAGGCAACCATCCAGCGTCTTTGCTACGGTATTAAGCGCGAGCAGCAGATCGGGACGGGCAAAAGCATCCTGAATAGGTCCGTCAACCTGACGGAATACCTGAGGTTCACCTCCCAAGCTGAGAATCTCTTCCCGAATAATTTTTTTGAAGTTATCGCGCTGCTCAGACAGACTCATGAATAATCCTTTCAGTGAGGGATCATCTAGTTGTTCAGCTGCTTTTCGGTAACCGCGCTTAGCGTCGCAGTTGTCCCTAAGTAGATCATTCAGTGAATCTACTACGCTTTTTTGTGTTTCCATGTGATTTATGCTGTTTCCAATAATTTATTCTATCAAACTGTTAACAATAAACGGAAAAAATAAGATATTGATTATAAAATTGTAAATTATTTTAGTTGAATTTCAGTTATTTTTAACACATACCCAACATAAAATTATTCTAAGTACAAACTGAACAAAATCTTAGTTGGTGCTATGTAGTCAATCAATAGATTATCGTTATCTCAGCAATTATTGTGCAATATATTTTGCTTTTTTAATATGTACTTACTGAATCTATTGCATAATGTTTCAAGTATAAAACATTTTTTTTAATTAAAACAAAAATTCAGTAAATAATACTGTTATATGTAATATTTTAAGTTTTTTATACTGATTTTTTTCTTCTTCTATTCTGTTTATGTGGCTTGAGGTAAATTGAGGAATTTTCAACCACAGTGAGTATTATTCTACCCTACTTGCTATTTTTCTATTAGTTGCTACAGAATAAAGATATGTCAACAACCAGACACACCTTTTCTAAAAAAACTAGGTATATATTAGTGAATATTACGGTTTATAGTGTCAGCCACAAATGATCTATATCATCGTCATCCTATGATATCTTACACCTAAACCTATCAACTCTATTCGTTTTATCTGCCTAATTAGCTATTCATAATAGCGCTTATAGTGAAGAGTTTGCTATGCTGAAATATGTAACCGTCATAATAAGCCTACTATGTGTCTCACAGTTTACATGGGGACAGTGCTGTTCGGGTGGGGTGCCTATGGGTAGCAATATCGATTTGCCCGCCAGCGAAGCTGGGGTCTGGCAGTGGATGATTAGCTACGACTTAAATGTGCTACGAACCCTTAAAGATGCGGATAAGATACTGGACGATGATACTCGTGAGCGATTAACCCAGGCTTGGTTATTCCAGGTGGGCTATGCTTTTAACTCCCGTTGGGCAGTAGATGCGTTTATTCCTTACGTGCGGCAGCAGCGAACCATTCGGCAAATTGGGCTTTCTGAAACTTTTACCTCTACGCGGGGAGTTGGCGACCCTACCGTGCTGGTAAAATTTAAAGCGGCTACCCTAAATAAGGGAAAAGGTGAGTGGTGGGTGGCCGTCGGCCCTAAATTTCCGCTGGGGGCTTCGGACCTGACCGATGAACGAGGTATTACATTAGTAGCCGACCTTCAACCCGGCAGCGGTGCCTGGGACGGAGTGCTATGGACGCGGTTCTCTCACCAGATTGCCTGGCGGTCCTCAATGAGTTTTTCTTCCCGGGTTATTGCCCGACTTACCGGTGAGAATGATACCTATCTCGGCGATCAGGTATACGAGTTTGGTAACGAGTTCCAGGCCTTGCTGAGCCTTAGCGACCGGGTGTTGCTGGGTACCATTCTGATTGATCCAGGACTGACCCTTCGCTTTCGCCACGCCGGGCGCGACCTCAATGATGGGGAATTAGTTCCCAACTCGGGAGGATCATTTTTATTTTTGGCTCCTTCGGTTGGAGTACAAATTACGCCTAGCCTATCGCTACAATCAAGAGTCGATCTGCCGGTATATGTCCGAGTAGACGGAACCCAGTTAGCTCCTACCTATCGGGTAAACGTGGGGCTGTTGTTTCGACTGAACCGCACCAGTACGTTTAAACCGGAAACATTACCTCTGTTTAAAGAATAGATATTTAAATATCAACCGTATGAAATTGATACTCGTGCTACTGGTTTTTCTTAGCTCTCTAGCCGCCTGTCAAGATAACTCGAGCACTCCGACTACAACTCTAACCTCGGGACCGGGAGCGAATGCCGGTGCTAATAATCAAGAGTGGCTCATTCCTCGAGACCAAGTTTTTGACGGAGGGCCGGGAAAAGATGGTATTCCGGCCTTGGAAGGCCCCGAGTTAGTTTCACCCGCTCAGGCTACCTACCTTGATCCGCAAGATTTGGTAGTAGGCTTTGTAGACGGTGAGAAGGCAGTAGCCTATCCCCACAAAATTCTGGACTGGCACGAGATTATCAACGATAAAGTAGGGTCAACATCCGTAGCCATTACTTACTGTCCGCTCACTGGCACCGGCATTGGCTGGAGCCGGATGATCGATAATGTAGAAACCACCTTCGGGGTGTCGGGCTTGCTGTACAATACCAATCTGATTCCTTACGACCGGGCTACGGATAGCAACTGGTCGCAGATGCGGCTGGATTGCGTAAACGGCGAACTGAAGGGAGAAGAAGTAGTTACGCTTCCGGTAGTAGAAACTACCTGGGCTACCTGGCAGCAGATGTACCCTGATACCAAAGTAGTATCCACCAACACCGGATTTAGTCGCAACTACCAGCGTTATCCCTACGGCGATTATCGCACTAACCACGAGAACATCATTTTTCCGGTAAGTAACCAGGATGACCGCCTACCGGCTAAAGGCCGGGTGCTAGGGGTGCTTATTGATGGTAACGCCAAAATTTATCCATTAGACGTTTTCAACAACACTCCCCGTCTGGTGCTGGATTCTTTTGCTGGTAAATTGTTAGCGGTAGTAGGTAGTCAGGAGCAGAATTTTGTGATGGCTTTCGAAGCGGGTGAAAAGACACTGGAAGCCGTAATCGATGCGCTTCCGGTAGTAATGCAGGATGAAGCAGGGAATCAGTACAATATTTTAGGCTACGCGGTAGACGGACCCGATGCAGGTAGCCGCCTGACCCCGGTTACGTCCTACATTGGTTACTATTTTGCCTGGCAAGCATTCTACCCCGACTCACCCATCGTTTTCGGGTTAGATTAAAACTACTCGCTACGTAGCGACTTAGTGGGATTGACCCGGGCGGCCCGAATGGATTGATAGCTAACCGTCAGCCAAGCGATTACCAAAGCTGCTAATCCAGCTCCGATAAATAAGAACGGATGTAGGTTAATCCGGTAAGCGTAGGCCTGTAGCCAGTCGTCCATAAACCAGTAGGCGAGGGGAGCGGCAATCACAAATCCGATCAGTACCAGCCAGGTAAAGTCACTCGTAAGTAAGACCACCAGGCGGGTTACCGAGGCACCCAGCACTTTTCGAATGCCCACTTCCTTCCTGCGCCGCTCAGCGGTATAGGAGGCAAGCCCCAACAAGCCTAAGCAGGAAATGACGATAGCCATTACCGCAAAGCCATTCGCCAGTGTACCGATAACCTGCTCGCTACGGTAGATACGGTCGAAGTACTGGTTCATAAATATGTAATCGAAGGGGAACGAAGGATTGAACTGCCGGTAGAGGTCTTCGGTGGCGGCCAACACTTCGGGCATTCTTCCGGCTTCGGTACGAACGTACACGTAGGCGGCCGCACCAGGTGCCCACCGGATGACCAGTGGACCAATATCGTCGTGCAAAGAACTATAGTGAAAGTCCTTTACCACTCCGATCACTTTTCCTTCCACATCCCATACGGTAATCGGTTGGTTAAGGGCATCGTCCATACCCATAGCGCGAGCCGCTTGCTCATTGATGATAAAATTAACCGTATCGGTGCTGAAAGCCGGATCGTACCCTCTTCCCTGAGCCAGTTCCATGCCCATCGTTTCCAGAAAGTCGTAATCAGCACTAATGATGCTAAACAGAATATCATCTTCTTCCGTCTTACCATCCCACGCTACTCCCCCCGAGGTGGAAGTGCCTACGCTCAGCGGATTCTGACTGGAAGCGGTAACCTGGGCAACGCCTGGCTGCTTAAGCAGTTCGGTTCTAAAGGTTGGATAAGTTTTAGCCAAATCGCCTTCTATGCGAAAGTACATCAGGTCTTCTCGCTCCAACCCGATATTCTTATTCTGGATGTAGTGTAGCTGACGGTAGATGACCACCGTACCTATAATCAGTAAAATGGACATCGTAAACTGGAATACGACCAACCCCTGACGGAACAGCACCGCACTCCGTTTAGTCCGCACCGTACCTTTCAGCACGGCTACAATGTTAAAGGCCGATAGAAAGAAAGCCGGGTAGCTTCCGGCCAGCAAACCAGTGAACAAAGCAGCGCCCACCGCCATCAGCCAGAAGGCCATGTTGTCGAGCGAGATACTCAGCGACTTACCGGTAAGTTCGTTGAAAGTCGGTAATATCAATACCATTAGCAGCAGTGCCACCCCCAGCGCCAGTAATACAATCAGCAGCGATTCGGTCAGGAACTGTCGGATCAGCGAGTGCCGGGAAGCACCTACCGATTTGCGCACTCCTACCTCCTTGGCTCGCTGGGACGAACGGGCGGTAGCTAAATTCATGAAGTTGATGCTGGCGATGATCAGAATAAAAATGGCTGTCAGCGTGAAAATACGTACGTACTCAATTCGCCCTCCAGCCTGTTTTCCGTCTACGAAGTTGTTGTACAGATAGGTGTCCCCGTAGGGCTGAAGGAAAATTTCCGACTTTGAACCCTCCGAATTTTCCATGATGATATTCTCGATCTTAGCATTGAGTGCGGCTACATCGGTTCCTGGTTGTAGCAGGGTTATCAGTCTCAAGCCGTTGTTACCCCAGTCTTGCGTCCACTCGTTGCGCTGAATAAAATCCTCTATGGGTAGTAGTACATCAAACTGTAACGAAGAAGTTTGGGGAATATCCTCGAATACTCCGGTTACCGTAAAATCTTTGCGATCATCAATTCGCAGGGTTTGGCCCATTGGGTTTTCGTCACCAAAATACTTTTTAGCCACAGTTTCTGATATTACAATAGCGTGCAGATCGCTCAGGGCTGTAGTCGGATTGCCCTGAACCAGGGGAAAGGAAAAAACTTCCAGAAAGGCATCACCCACAAAGTAGCCTTTCTCCTTAAACCCTTCCTGCCCGTAGGTCACCAGCAATTCATTTTCCCAGGAATGTAGTTCGGCATGGATTACTTCCGGAAACTGCTGTTCCAGGGCTTCGGCCAGCGGCATGGGGATGGCTGGCCAGGTAAAGATCTGCTCTCCCGAATAATAGGCATTGCGTTGTACCCGGTAAATCTGTTCACTATTGGCGTGAAACTGGTCGATCTGCCGTTCGTCCTGCACCCACAGCAAAATCAGTAGACTACAGGCCAAGCCCAGGGTCAATCCTAAAATATTGATGAAAGTGTAGCCTTTCTGTTTCCAGAAGCTACGGAGGGCGGTAATGAAGATGTTGTTTAGCATGGGGATAGATGTTAGATATTAGAAGCTGGAAGTTGGAGGATAGGGTTTCGCACTAGGTCTAACCTTCAACTTCTAGCTTCTAACCTCTTCAAGAAGACGAGCCATATCGCAATTCATTACAACCGGAAGTAAAAAAACTTTTTAGGGAGAGGTTAGCCCTTCAACGATCTATTTTGTAGTTTGCCAAGACAATAACATTAACTCATCTTAACCTACACATCTTATGGCTGCAACTATAGTATCTGCTGATGATGCCCTGAAAGAATTAATGGACGGCAACCGTCGCTTTATGGAAGAACACCAGAAGCACCCCCACGAAGACCGGCAATGGCGCTATTCGCTTACTGAAGGCCAAAATCCCTTTGCCGTGGTACTTACCTGTTCCGACTCCCGCGTAGCTCCCGAAATTATTTTTGATCAAGGTCTGGGAGATTTATTCGTGATTCGCGTAGCCGGAAACGTGGCCCGCGAAAAAGTAATCGGTAGTATTGAGTACGCTGTGGCTCACCTTAACTCCAAACTGGTAGTAGTGATGGGACACGAAAAATGCGGTGCTGTTGGGGCCAGTCTGGAAGTTGACACCAACGAGGGGCACATTGGAGCGATTATTCAGGCTATTAAGCCCGCTGTATACTTAGCGAAACAAATGGAGGGCGATCTGCTAACTAACTCCATTCGGAACAACGCCCAAATGGTAGCCGAACAACTCAAGGAAGCACAACCCATTCTCAATCGTGAAATAAAAAGTGGTGGAGTAAAAATTGTTCCAGCCTATTATAAGCTTAGCACCGGTGAAGTAGAGCTACTGTAAAAATTACCCTGACTTTTACCTCTTCAGGATTTTTTTCCTACGGTAATCATTTTTAATTTACTATTGCCGCATCATTGAATTCCAGATACCAGCGAAAGCTATCTTGAACGATTTGGCTTTTATTATTTTGTACAAAGTTTAGATAGGCCTGTGCTACTGGCGACAATCTTTTATTCTTCAACCAAACCAGTCGCCAGGTAGTGGTTACGGGTAATGATTTGTCCGGAATAATGTAAAGCTCTTCGCGGGCTAATTCATTTTTGATACCAATCAAAGGGATGATTGAATAACCCAGGCCGGCGATGACGGCCTGTTTGATAGCTTCGTTAGAGGTAAGCTCTATTCTTTTCCGCTTCTTGCCTTTTCCCAGGTACCGATCCATCGCCAAGCGGGTAGCTGATCCGGCCTCCCGAAATATTAACGGGCGATCTTGGTCAAAATGCTTGGTATTCCCAACAAGATACAGGTGATTCTCCAGCAGCAATTCCTCTTTAACGCTAATGCCATCCGGAACTACTGAAACCACAGCAAAATCAATTTCATTGTTCTTCAGACTACTTACTACCTGCGTTTTGTTGGTTACATCCAGCACCAGGTCAACTCCAGTATAGTCCCGTAGAAACCCGTTCAAGAAATAAGGTATCACGTATTTTCCGGTAGAAGCGGACGAAATTTTTAACTGTCCGGTATAGAGTCCTTTATACTCCTTGGTTTTGTACTTAATAGCATCGGCCTCCTTTAGCACATTTTCCGCTAACTCAGCAATAGACTGGCCAAATTCAGTGACATACAGCTTTTTTCCTACCACTTCCGTTAGTGGCACATCAAATTGAAGCTGAAAGTTCTTAAGCTGGATAGACAAGGCTGGTTGGGTCATATGCATCTTCCGGGCCGCCCGGGTAATACTCTGTTGCCGGACTACTTCCAGAAATACCTGAAGCTGGTGCAAGGTATAATTCATAAAATATTTTTATGTAATATATAGAAAACATATATAAAAATATATGAAAAATTTGTATTTATTTTGCCCACGAACCAAAAATTTACACCAACATGCAAAAAATCACAGTGGCTAAAGGGGACGGAATAGGCCCCGAAATCATGAATGCAACACTAGCAATTCTGGAAGCGGCCAACGCCCGGATAGCGTGGGAGGAGATTGAGGTTGGCGAAAAAGTGTATTTAAGCGGAAACACCAGCGGCATTGATAAAACAGCCTGGGATAGCATCCGAAAGAATAAAGTATTTCTGAAAGCTCCCATCACTACTCCGCAGGGCGGGGGCTACAAAAGCTTGAACGTAACTATGCGGAAAGCACTGGGGCTGTACGCCAACGTGCGACCCTGTAAAAGTTTTTACCCATTCGTAAATACCAAGCATCCGAAGATGGATGTGGTGATCATCCGGGAGAATGAAGAAGACTTGTACGCCGGTATTGAGCACCAGCAAACCGATGAGGTAGTACAGTGCCTGAAACTCATTACCCGCCCCGGCTGCGAGAAAATTGTTCGCTATGCCTTTGAGTATGCGCGTCTTTACAAGCGAAACAAGGTAAGCTGCTTTACCAAGGATAACATCATGAAGCATACCGACGGATTATTTCATCAGGTATTCAAAGAGATTGCTCAAGAATACCCGGATATTCAGTCGGATAACTGGATTATTGATATTGGCGCGGCCCGGTTGGCGGATACTCCCGAAGATTTTGATGTGGTAGTACTACCCAACCTCTACGGCGATGTGGTTTCCGACATTACGGCTCAAATCTCCGGTTCGGTTGGTTTAGCCGGATCGGCGAATATTGGCGAAAGCTGTGCCATGTTTGAGGCGATTCACGGCTCGGCACCAACTATTGCCGGACAAAACATCGCCAACCCCTCGGGATTACTGCGAGCGGCGGTGATGATGCTCAATCATATTGGTCAGCAGGATGTGGCCGAACTGGTGAAAAATGCCTGGTCGTGCACTATTGAGAAAGGAATCCATACTCCCGATATCTATAAGGAAGGAATCAGTAAAAAGCAGGTGAGCACCACCGAATTTGCCCAAGCCGTAATTGATCATTTGGGCCAAAAGCCACAAATGCTTCTTGCCGCCGAATACGCCAAAGACGTGAAGCTCAACATTCCTACTTACCAGCGAAAAAAGCCGGCTAACAAGCTGCTGAAGGGGGTGGATGTGTTCGTAGACTGGAAAGGTACCAATCCTGATGAGCTAGCTGAAAAGCTGACCAAGCTCAATAGCGACATTAAACTGACCATGATTACCAACCGCGGTGTGAAGGTTTGGCCCGATGGCTTTGAAGAAACCTTCTGTACCGACCACTGGCGCTGCCGCTACGAGGTAGAGAACGGACATCCGGCGGCGAAGCAATCTATTCCGGAGCTGCTGGCGAACGCCCTGCAACAGGATGTAGACATTATTAAAACCGAAAACCTCTACGAGTTTGACGGGGTGAGAGGCTACTCCCTCGGACAGGGACAATAATCCTGATCAGACTGACCGTTCACCGGGCGGGAGGCAGAATCATAGAAGGATAATTGCGTTTTAGCGAGAAAGCCGTATTTTTCCTCTATGAAAAAGATCTGTTACCTGCTCGGTATTTTTTGTCTGGTCAGCCTAGCCAATTCGTATGCTCAGCAATCTCGGCAAGCGGTCTTGCTATTTGATGGAAAAACCTTTCAGGGCTGGGAGGGTGATACTACCGACACCTGGAAAATTGAAGACGGAGCACTGGTAGGCGGTTCGCTCACCGAAACCGTACCCCACAACGATTTTCTGGTCACTACCCAACCCTACGAAGACTTCATGCTGCGCTTGAAGTTTAAGTTACTGGGCGACGAAGGGTTCATTAACGCCGGCATACAATTTCACAGTCAGCGGCTGGATGATCCTGCCTACGAGATGATTGGCTACCAGGCCGATTTGGGTGATAACTACTGGGCCAGCCTGTACGATGAATCGCGCCGCCGCAAAACGCTGGCCGCTCCCGATTCGAGCTTGGTGGCAAAAATACTTAAACCCAATGATTGGAACGATTACTTAATCCGAACGAAAGACGGACGTATTCAATTATGGCTGAACGGGCAAAAGACAGTAGATTATTACGAGGAAGATCAATCCGTTCCCCAATCCGGGTACATTGGCCTGCAAATCCACGGCGGCGGTAAAGCCAAGGCGTTTTATAAGGATATCGTGCTGGAAAAGTTACCGTAGCGACTGTCGGAGGCACTGTGTCTCGGATAACGCTTTGGCTAGCGTTAGAATTTTAGAGGCTATTGAAATTGCTCCTCCCTAAGAGTCCAAAAAGATGGGTAATTCATCTCTCCAATCAATCACATTGAATTTGCCTACTACTGTGTTATTCACATCTATCAAATAGCATATTCTTGAGCAATACTCGCTTCTAAAATTATTGACGAGGTCCATATTATCCTCATCTTCCATGTCAATGTATATACCTTCTTCTTGATCTAATCCTCGCCTTCCCGTATCAATATTAATCATATATGCCTGTTTTCCATACTGCCTAATCATTTCGTCATAAACTTCTAATGACCTCATATCACCACCACATCCACAAGAATTGGCAATGAGCAGAGGTTTATCATGCATATTGGAACTTACAATAGTATCTCCGGTAGTAGAGATAGCCGTAAAGGCAGGTGCTTTTATTCCTACCTGGGTTCCGGTTTGAGCGCTGAAGTCATGCTCCTTGATTAAGGTAATGAAGTCGCCATGCCTCGAGACCTTATCAATTCGGTAGTAATGAGTGTTTAGGCGCACAAATTCATTGGGGGAAAGAATGTCTTTCAATTGGACTGAGTCTTTCACTACGGATTTTCCTGTTAACAGCGCGAACGTAGGTTCCAAATAGGTATATGAGGTTTGGAAGTCCTCAGCTCCCAATTGATAGAATTGGCCGTCCAGATAAAAATCAGCCGTTACATATTGTGCTACGCCCAGGAAAAGCATGGGATTTGCCCCTAAAGTTCCAACTTTAACCCAAGTAGAGTCTTCAACTATTTTGTCACCATTATACCGGTGAAATATCGATTTTATCAGGTTTTCGTTGGACTGCCAGTTCATTGGCTGATACACTCGAACCGGATCATCGGTTAAGTCCTGATTGTTATTTTCATCCAAAACGAATACCTGAACGGAATCTCGAATCCCGGTGATGATGTCAATTCGGTTTTGCTCCTCGGTAGGAAGCTGAGTAGTATCGAGTGTATTATCTGAAATAGCCTCTATAATAAAAGGAGGTAGTTCAAGTCCTTCATCATTTCGGTGTCGTTTGTACCAACCAGCGTCATAGTCTACAATCTTGAAAGTGTGCTTAATATCGGTCAAGTTGGTAGGCAATTTGAGTGGATAGGAAAGGTCACTGATTTCTTTAAAGCGTAGAGGCGCGAAGATTCTCTCAAATTGCCCCGCCCCTTTATGTAGCTTGGTAGCAATGATCAGGGTATCCTGATCAGAAGAAAAGTACGCTGTTTCACCGGAATGTTCAGTGCAACCAATGAAACTAATTAGTAACAGAAATAAGCCTGTTTGATGGAAGTATTTTTTCATTGTATTGGTAGTTATTACCTGTAACAATTATCAAACGGCAATGAGTATCTGTTATTTCTCTTGTATCTCAAGCTCATCTCGGTAAGATAAAAAACAACGCCTTCTGCGACTAATCGTTGTTCGGCCATTCCACACACTACAATATAAGCGATGTTTAGCGTAGCACTCTGATAATAATTCAAGATAACATTCGTCAAAAGAAAAACGAAAGGTATCCGTAGAATTTAGCGGGATTATCTGCTCATCAATACCAACTGCGTTTGCCTTCGAACCCCCATCGTACTAACTGGTTGATGTCTAGTCTCTAATAAGTCGAGCATCCGCAGGAGTTTTCAGAATGTTAGAGGGTAGGACTGGCGGTAATTGGACAGGTAAAGAGCAAAATAGGAGTAAACCAATGGAATTGGGGTATATCGGAAGCAGACTGCTCAAAAGCCGCCGGTATTCTTATATTTCAAAATAAAAATAGAACTATGCCAAGCGCAGGCTAGGATTTTAGTTTCGACGCGTGCAAATACCGTCAGAATTTGGATGTTTCGAGTTCGAAATACCCATCTCCCGACGGTATTTGGGTGTTTCAAAACCGAAATGGTCATTTCCCGTCGGGAAACGGTTGGGTAGCGTTTTTTCTTACATATAACAATGAGCATAAAGCGGCTCAGAATGCCGCCTGGCGAAATAAGCAATAGCGTAACTGCGCGAAATGTTGAGTTTGCTTACCGTGGTACTACTTCCAGTGTTTGTTCAATAAATCGGTCCACCTCCTGCTTCATTTTCACCAGCGAAGGCTGATGGATGTACATCATATGGCCCGATTCGTAGAACGACATGCTAATGTTATCTTGTAGTGTTTCGTCCAGAAACATGTGATTGAAAGTATAGTCGGTGGCGTAGTAGGGGGTAGCCAAATCGTAGTAACCGTTAAAGACGTGTACTTTTAGGAAAGGATTCACTGACATAGCGCTGCGCAGGGTTTCGGCTACGTTCAGAAACTCGTTTTCTACGTTACTGTAGCTCCAGGGCTGCACTCGTCCCGTAAGTATTTCGTAGGGCAAATCATTTTCATAGTTCAGTTCGGCTTTCAGGTAGGCGTTGATGGCAGTGGTATAGGGACCATAGATGGTTTTACTATAGCTGGGATCAAATTCGTAGTTTTCCCCGGCATCGTCGTAGTCTACCCCGGTCATGCGCCCATCCAACCGACCAACTGTCACCCCTTCATCGCGCCGGAGCTCCTTCACGAAGCGGGAGATGTGGATACGGTAATGGGTGCGTTCCAGGTATTCTTCCGAAAGGCCAGTATACTGATGCAGTTTGTTAATTATCTGATCCTTACGATCTTCGGGTAGCTCATCGCCCAGCATCAAGGCCGAGGCGTACTCGCCAATGGCAAACGTTTCCACCTCCTGCAAAAAGGGTTCTAGCTCACTCGGTTGATTAGGCAACTGCTTATGATACCAGGCGATAGCCGCATAAGTAGGCAAAAACAGAATGTAGGGCAGGTCGTTGCCTCTGGTGAAGCGAGCCGTCTGGAAGTTTAGGATGGATGAGATCAGCATCAGCCCGTTAAGGTACATTCCGTGCCGATCTTGCAGATAACCGGATAGCCCCGCCGCGCGAGTAGTACCGTAGCTCTCACCGGCAATAAACTTGGGCGAACTCCAGCGATTGTAGCGGGTGGTATACAGCCTGATGAAATCCCCTACGCTGGAAATATCTTCTTCAAAGCCGGTAAACTCGCTTTTTTCTACTTCTTCAGCCGGACGGCTAAAGCCGGTTTCTACCGGATCAATAAACACCAGGTCGGTTTTATCCAGCCAGGTGTACTCATTAGCTACCAGCTCGTAGGGTGGGGGTAATGATTCTCCTTCCTCGCTCATTTTAATACGACGCGGCCCCAGTGCTCCCATATGCAGCCACACCGAAGATGAACCAGGCCCGCCGTTGAAGGTGAAAGTTACCGGTCGCGCTGACAAATCGTCTACATCGTTTTGAGTGTAAGCAATGAAGAACATCTTAGCCTGAGCATCGCCGTTTTCTTCCCGTAGCACCAGGTAGCCGGTAGTGGCGGTGTAATCAATCGTCTGCCCACCTACCCGCACACTATGTTGCGTCACTGACAATGGTGGGTCTTCGGCTAAGTCAGAAGAATCAGCGGATTGGGCAAATGTCAGTGAGAATGCCAACAGGCAGGCGATGATAAGATATAAGCTTTTTTTCATAATCATTGTGTTCAGGTGTTTAAGTAATTAGCGGCTTCCATGAACACTCGAACACCTGAACGCATTAATACATTTTTACTCTTCCATCCCAATCGTTTCGTAATCCTCGAAGAAAGAGACCTTAGCTTTTTCTACAGCCTGACGGAACTGCATCCAGTCAGTAGCAAAGAATTGGTTGATCTTTTCCAGGGGCTCATCCAGACTACTCTTGGCCTGCTCCAGTACGCGACGCTGGGTTTCGTTAGGCGACTGGTAGAACGCCATAAAGTAGGAGGCAGCCGCATCAAACTTCCCGCTTACCACGGTTGGGTCGCGTAAAATGCCCTGCACATCCTTCTGAGCGATTAGCTCTTTATAGGCCTTGATGGTATCTTTCAGGGCTTTGCCCCGTTCTTTCAGTTCTTCGGCTGCGGCATCGTCCTGCTCGCTAAGCTGGCCCATAACGAGTTCAATGGTATTGTTGGCTTCATTGAGTTGGTCAACTGCCTGGGTAGCGAGCGAAAGATATTCGGTATACTGCTCAGCCATGCTGTTACGCGCCATAATATCTTCCTGGGACAACTCCAGTCGTGGGTCCATGTGTACGTCTACTTCGGTTTCATCCTGATGATCACCGTAGGTGAGGCGAACGGTGTAGGTGCCGGGCAGCACCGGAAAACCCGCCGGTTCGGGAGCATCTTTCTTCTTGGGTTTCTCGGTATCCGGGTCGCGCTGCCCTTTGCGGGACAAGTCCCAGTTAAAGCGGTTCAATCCTGGTTGAGCCTCCGCCTTTAGCGTGCGAATTACTTCGCCCTGGTTCAGTACTTCTACCGTTAATGTATCTTTCTTGGCAGTAGTAGTATCGCCCTCTTCCCGGATAAGATCCTGAATAGAGAAAGTGATCAGTGCGCCCTGCGGACGGTTCTCACCATCGTAGATCGCATCGCCCTGAAAACGAGTACCGGATGCTTCTTTGTACGCTGCCAGGTAGGCATCGGGAGCATCAAACACGTGCAATGGTTCGTCCATAATACTTACTTCTCGAGCCAACTCCCGTAGTGGGCGGATATCATCCAGTACAAAAGCCGCCCTCCCGAAAGTACCGATAATCAGGTCGTGCTCGCGAGGATGAATTTTAAGATCAATCGTAGAGGCGGAGGGGTAGCTCTTGCCCCATTTGTTCCAGCTATCGCCGCCATTCAGGCTGAGGTACAAGCCGCTTTCGGTACCTAAAAACATCAGGGCGGTTTCCTCAATATCCTGCACAAAGGACAAAGCAAATCCATAAACTGAGTCTTCCGGTTGCACCATATTCTCCCAGCTACGCCCGCCGTTGGTAGAGTGATACAGATACGGATTCCAGTCGTTGCGACGGTGGTTATCCAGCACCACAAATATTTCCTCAGGATTATGTGGTGACACGTGAACTTGTGGTATCCAGGTGCCTTCGGGAACATCATTCAGACGGTCTATTACATTTTCCCAGTTCTGGCCACCGTCGCGGGTCACCTGGAGGTTGCCATCATCGGTACCTACCCACAGTACGCCTTCCTCGTGCGGACTAGGCGTGATAGAGACAATAGTAGTGAAATTCTCGGCCTGGGTTACGTCGTAGGTGAGTCCTCCGCTTTCCAGCTGTTTTTGCTTTTCGGGATCGTCGGTGGTGAGGTCGGGGGAAATGATCTCCCAGGTTTCGCCCCGGTCGGTGCTCTTGTGCACATACTGGCTGCCGTAGTAGATGGTTTGATCGTCGAATGGGTCGTGGGCGATAGCTGCGTTCCAGTTGAAGCGCAGAAACTCGCCTTCGGGATGGGTGGGTTTGATGTAGGCTTTGTTGCCGCTTTCCAGATCAACCCGTTGTAGGTTACCGCCCTGCCACATGGCGTAGAGGTAGCGGCTGTCGCTGGAGTCGGGTACCACGTCAAAGCCATCACCGAAGGCTACTTCTTCCCAGTAGGCATTGCGGATGCCGCCCGCGCGCCATACGTAGGCTGGGCCCCGCCAGGAACCGTTATCCTGCATGCCGCCCATCACGTGGTAAGGGTGCTCCATATCGTAGTTGATATGGTAGAATTGCGCTAACGGTAGGTTCTCCACGAAGCGCCAGGTCTTGCCCCGGTCGCGGGTAATAGCCATACCGCCATCGTTGCCGTCCATCATGAAACTACCGTCCTCCGGATGAATCCACCAGGCGTGGTGGTCAACGTGGATCTTTTCAAAACCAAGAAATTCCTCGAAAGTCTTTCCACCGTCTTCACTCAGATGAACACTGGATTCTACGATGTACACCCGGTTCTCGTTTTCCGGATCAACCGCCACGTCGGCGTAGTAGAAGGGGCGGCCACCAATATTTTCGGTAGCGGTCTGTTTCCAGGAAAATCCACCGTCGTTGGAGCGGTAAAAGGCATTGTCTTTGGATTCTACGTAGGCGTACATCACCTGCGGATTATTATGAGCGATGCCCAAACCAATACGGCCTAATTCGCCTTCGGGCAGGCCGCTATCGCTGGTTCGCTTCTGCCAGGTCTTTCCGCCGTCGAAGGTGATGTGCAGACCGGAACCTTCGCCACCCGATTTGAAGAACCAGGGCCAGCGACGAAACTCCCACATCGCGGCAATCAGCTTATCGGGGTTGCTGGGGTCAATAATCATATCGGCAATGCCGGTGCGCTCGTTTATGTAGAGTATCTTCTCAAAAGTTTGTCCGCCGTCGGTGCTTTTGTATACGCCGCGGTCGGGAGTATCCTGCCAGGCCGAGCCCTGCACTCCAACGTACACGATGTCCGGATTATCCGGATGCACAATCACCCGGTGGATATTCCGGGTGGCTTCCAGCCCCAGGTGCTGCCAGCTTTTGCCCCCGTCAATCGTTTTATACAAACCATTTCCCGCCGACTGACTGTTACGCGGATTACCCTCGCCGGTGCCAACATAAATGATGCTGGGGTTCTTCTGGTAGATGGCAATATCGCCAATAGATAATACCGGCTGATCGTCAAAGATGGGTTCCCAGGCAATGCCGCCACCCTCGGATTTCCACAGGCCACCGGAAGCAGTGCCAGCATAAATGATGTTTGGATTACTTTCTACGGCCTCAATGGCAGTGACGCGCCCGCTCATGCCCGCGGGGCCAATGCTACGCGGCTTCAGCGCCTGGCTGATCTTTTCCATATCCGGCTGCTGCGCTTCGGAGGGAATAAGCCAGCCGCTGACAAACAAAAAGGCGATGGTAAGTAAGTTGTATAGGTTTTTCATAGGTTAGGTAATTTTCAAGCGGTGAATATACGTAAGGAAGGTGGAAGTCGGAAGAGGTTTCTCACCGTGACCGAAGTTTAACAATGAAACAATTGAGCCATTGAACAATACCAGTAGTCAGTCTCTTTAATAAAAACCTGCTACTTTAGCATCATTGACTAATTTTGACCTATGTGGACCTGCCCTCGTTGCGAGCGAAAGTTTAAAACTACCAATCAATCCCATTCTTGTGAGAAGAAGGATATCGGCGAGCTTTTCCTGGATAAATCAGATGAGTTAGTATTAGCTTTTGATGAAATTATGAGCCGGGTAATGGAGTGGCAGCCCAACAGCGTAGGCGCGGCTAAACACGCGGTAGTATTTACCAACAAAAAAGCCTGGCTGATTGTAAAACCAATGACCCAGGAGCTGGATGTGAAGTTTTACTATCCGGAGCGGTTGGAGAGTGATGAGCTAAAGAAGGTGGCGCCCTTTTCCAAGAAGTTTGCTCACCATATCCGGATAAAAAGTGAGTTTGAGGTGAATAATGAGGTGATGCGGTTGTTACGGTTGGGGTATGATTATGCGATGGAGTAACAGGCAATTACACCCCTTGAAACAGCTCAAATTGATAAAATATTTTCTTAGCGGGCAGGATAAAACAACTGTTTAGAAGAGGGTAAAGTCTGGCGAAGGGTTATAGTTCACCAAGCTGTTTGAATACTTCGGTCACTAAAGATTGATTAAGCCTGAATCCCACTTGACGAAGATTCTCAACATGGGGTCTGACTTCCCGAATCACATTCTTCTGCTTAGCCTGGATAAGAATACCCAACAAACCAATGATTTTTACCCCGTACGTGTCAGCAATTTTACGGCCGGCGTATTCATCGATAATTAGGTAGTCCGCCTTTTGCTCAATAGATAGCGCTATGGCCTCCGCTTCTCCTAAGTCAAGCTCCTCGGCTAGCTCAGTAATAAACTGATTATTTGTAGGAGCTACCACCTTAATCCATTCTATTTTTTCTATCTCTTTTTGCTGGGCAGGAATAGCGTAAATCTCCTGCTGTATCGCTGGAGTAATAGTTATTGTCCCGAATAATGCGTGGAGTATATTAAGTTGGCTAATCTGTAGCAGATTACTGATAGCGGAGGTATCACTAACGACAACCATCTACGATAGACTTATTCCCAGATTCTTTAAATCTTTATCCAGGTCTTCCCGGCTATAGTGGATGTCGATATCTCGTTTGGCCAGTTCTTTTTGAAAATCGATGAGATGAAGTTTAGCTAGTTCACGTGCTTTTCCCATACTCAATCGCTTTTTGTCGTACAGATAGCAGGCAATTTCTATTAAAAACTCCTGTTCGGATAATTGAGATTTGGCTAATATTTCGTCGGAGATAATAAGTGCCATAGAGGAACTGATTTTACTATTAGAAACGAAGAGGCTTTATTAAGAGTTGCTTAGTGCTGAAGAATGTAGGAGTTCTTATTATTGAAAAAGCCTGGGTAATCTTGAGTGACCGATGAAGTGGTTATTGCAGATAGGGTTTGATTTTGTTATGGAGTAATGCGTCGATGGTGTGATTAGGTTCGACTGATTAAAGATGATCTAACCTACCCGTCATTCCGGGCGAGTAGGCGAGACCCGGAATCTCTAACACTAAAGATTTATGACGTACTTGGGTACTCAATTTCCCGTATGCGCTATCACTGCACTTGTAATTTAGTTGAATGTTCATTTTTGTCATTGCCACAAAAACGAACCAAAAAAGTCTAGAAACGTTTACAGCTTCCCCGCCTTAAGCTCCGCACGCTCGCAAAGTTTCCCACCCTACGCGCATTTATCTTCATCGGTAGAAAAGTTATATTGGCTATTTCACTTAACATTTCTATTTTAAGGTATATGCGTGAAATATCAGATGAATCCAAATACATTGCCAGTGGCCCCATTTATAGGTTTGTTGATATTGAGGGAGCTAAAAAAACTCTTGAAAACCAAACTTTGAAATTTACTAATCCAGAAGATTTCAATGATCCATTTGATTGTAACAGAGCAATTCTAAAATTTACAAGAACAAAAAACGATATTGACGACTACATCCAAGCGTTAAAATTGGAAAAAAGGAATTCAAAGCGTTCAGACCGGAGAAAATTGCTTAATGCTTTTAAGAATGATCCTAAAGAATTTAAAAGAGCTATGAACCATGTGATTAGTAAGAAGATTGCAAGCTCTGCTGTATGTTGTTTTAGTAAACAATATGATAACACTTTAATGTGGTCTCATTATGCTGATAAGCATAGAGGTGTTTGTTTTGAGTGTAATTCATCTCTTGATCGTACTGAGATTCTTGAAAATGGAGGAGTAGGTTTGATAGGAAATGTGGATTACAGTAGTGATGATAAGTTTAGAATTAACTACAATACTGATAAAAGGCTTGCGATTATCAACCTGTACTTAAGAAAATCTATTGATTGGAAATATGAAGAGGAAGTACGGATAGTTCTTCTCAATGAAGGGGGAATTCAGAAATTTAAAAAACAGTTTTTAACCGGTGTGATCTTTGGATGTAAGATTGATAAAAATGAAAAGAAGGAGTTGCTAAAAATTATCGATGAAAAGGGCTACGAAGTGACTATCAAAGAAGCAAAAAAAGGAGATTTTAAGCTTGAATATGATACGATAAGATAAATCAGTTCCCTTCACTTCGGCGGGCAGGCCCGAAAGTTCAGCGAGGTGTGCGCTAGCTCTTCGCGGGGAAGCTTTGAACTTTCTTGAATTTTTCTTTGGCGGCAGCCGCGCTGATCTGTTTCTTTTGTTTCAAGACAAAAGAAATGAACATTCAACTAAAGAACAACATGAGAAAAACGTTGTTTATAGCTTTTGCAACACTTGCTGTAACCGATGCATTCGCACAACAGCCCAATCATACCAACCCAAAAACCATCTACCTAAAAACAGAAGACTACAACTCCTGGAACGAGCTAACTTCAGAATTTCAAAACAACGTAGTATACGTAGACATCTGGGCCACCTGGTGCAAACCCTGCATAGAAGAATTCATCCATTACCCAGAAGTAGAAGAGTTAGTCAAAGACCAACCGGTCAAACTACTTTTCCTCTCCATTGACCGAAGCAAGCAAGAGAAAAAGTGGCGTAAACAAATTGAGAAATACCAGCTAGAAGGCTACCACCTGATTGCCAATCAAGCACTGCAACAAGACTTATGGCAGCACATTCATCAGCAGGATACCCGAGTACCTATCCCTCGCTATCTGATCATAGACCAGCGTGGGAAAATTGTGGATAAGGATGCTCCTAAACCCAGCGAGCTCGAAGAACTGAAAGCAGCATTCAATAAAAGTTAAACCCTTATCGGAACGACCGATTAATCTTATCCAGCACTTCAGAACCAGGAATCAAAACATCTTCCCGCAAGATATTCAGCGGCTCATCTACCGTATCCAGCATATGGTGTAAATCCTGACTTTCGGGATCGAGGTAGAGCAGGCCGGTGAGCACTTCGCCATCTTGCTTGGCTTGTTGAACGCGTTCCATGGCCGAACGACGGTTGGTAGGGTCCCAGTGGGGGCTGAGCTTATGCAGTTGTACCAGCGAGCCGTCGTGCATCACCACCGAGGTGCTTTTGCCTTCGGCATAGTCCACCGTAATCTCCGGCTCTTCGGGAACAAAGTCGACGGTGGCGGTAGCCGCTAAATGCTCGCGAATGTAGGGGTATGATTTGGTAGAACCCGGATTATTGTTAAATGTCACGCAGGGAGATAGCACATCCAGCAGGGCAAAGCCGGGGTGCGACATGGCCGCTTTAATCAGTGGTACTAACTGGGTTTTATCTCCCGAAAAGCTTCTCGCCACAAAGGTAGCGCCTAGTTCCAGCGCCAGACCCACTAGGTCAATCGGCTCAAACGGATTATTGGAACCGGCTTTGCTAATGGAGCCTACGTCGGCCGTAGCCGAATCCTGTCCTTTGGTGAGGCCGTAGCAGCCGTTATTCATCACCACGTACACCATATTCAGGTTGCGCCGCAGCACGTGGCAGAACTGCCCGAGTCCGATAGACGCCGTATCCCCGTCGCCGGAAACACCCAGGTAGATCAGGTCTTTATTCGCCAAATTGGCGCCGGTAGCCACGGAAGGCATGCGTCCGTGTACCGAATTAAAGCCGTGAGAATTGCCCAGAAAGTAGGTAGGGGTTTTAGACGAGCAACCAATGCCCGAGATCTTAGCCAGCTTGTGGGGTTCAATCGACATCTCGTAACAGGCCTGAATGATAGCTCCGCTGATGGAATCGTGGCCGCAACCGGCGCAAAGGGTAGAAATGGCCCCTTCGTAATCAGCTTTGGCGAAGCCAATTTTGTTGCGGGCTAACTTGGGGTGACGGAAGGTAGGTTTAACGTAAGTCATGGGCTTTTCCTTGGTTGTTGGCAGTGACAAGTTCGGCTACCGGTAAATGGGAGCTAATCTCCTGCATAATTTTATCGGCCGTTATCGGCATGCCGTCGTAATTGAGTACGGAGATTAATTTCTGGGGAGATATTTCTAATTCATTGATGAGTAGTGAGCGGAACTGAGCGTCGCGGTTTTGTTCAATCACAAATACCTGTTCGTGATCCTGAATAAACTGGTCGATGGACGAATGGAAGGGAAAGGCTTTCACCCGCAGGGCGTCCAGGGAAATTCCCCGTTCTTTTAGCAAATCCAGGGCTTCCAGGGCCGAGTAGGTAGAGGTGCCGAAGAACAGCACTCCCTGCGCCGACTGATTTTCTTCCTGATACAGCTCCGGTAGCGGCACGTAGTCTTTGGCCGTGTTCCACTTCTTCACTAGTCGGTCCACAATGCGTTCGTACACCGCTCCTTCTTCGGAGTAGCGGGCGTATTCGTCTCGGGAAGTACCGCGGGTGAAAAACGAGCCTTTGGTAGGGTGGGTACCGGGAATAGTACGGTAGCAGATACCGTCGCCATCTACATCCAGGTAGCGGCCGTATTTTTCCATACCTTCCAAATCTTCCGCGGTCAAAACTTTCCCCAAATCATATTTTCGGCTTTCGTCCCAGGCCAGGGGTGGCGACATATGGTTATTCATGCCCAAGTCCAGGTCCGACATCATAATAACCGGCGTTTGCAGGCGGTCGGCCAGATCAAAGGCGGTGGCCGACATCTCAAAGCATTCCGCCGGAGTGCTGGGAAATAATAGCGGGTGCTTGGTATCTCCGTGGGAGGCGTAGGCCGACGATAAAATGTCGGATTGCTGGGTGCGGGTAGGCATACCGGTAGAGGGTCCGCCCCGCTGTACGTTCACCAGCACTACCGGGATTTCGGCAAAGTAGGCTAGGCCAATAAATTCGCTCATTAAAGAGACTCCTGGCCCGCTGGTAGCCGTAAAGGCCCGGGCACCGTTCCAGGTGGCGCCAATCACCATGCCCATCGCGGCGAGTTCATCTTCCGCTTGCACGATGGCGTATTTTTTCTTGCCGGTTTCCGCATCAACGCGCAGCTTTTTGCAGTAGGTCTCAAAGGCTTTCACTACCGAGGTAGAAGGAGTAATAGGGTACCAGGCGGCAACCGTCGCCCCACCGTAAATGGCTCCCAAAGCAGTAGCGGTATTTCCGTCGATCAGAATGCTGTCTCTGGTATTATCCCTTCGTTCCACGCGGATATCGAGCGGACAGTCAAAATGCTGTTGAGCGTAGTTGTAGCCTAGCTCTAACGCCTGAAAATTGGGCGGGATCAGCTTTTCTTTCTTTTGGAATTGCTGGCTCACAATGTCTTTGATCACCGCCATCTCCATATCCAGTAAAGCCGCCAGCGCCCCCACGTACACAATGTTTTTAAACAACTGCTGGTGGCGGGGATTCTGGTAGTGCTCCATGCAAATCCGCATCATCGGAATGCCGATGTAGTGAATATCCTCCCGGATAAACTCATCGTGCAGCCGCTTGGTGTTATCGTACACAAAGTAGCCGCCCGGTCGCACCGAGTCAACATCCTTACGGTAGCTCTGCGGATTCACTCCTACCAGCAGATCAATATCATCGCGCCGGCCCAGGTAGCCCCGTTCGTTGATACGCACTTCGTACCAGGTAGGCAGGCCCTGAATATTGGAAGGAAAGATGTTTTTAGGAGAAACCGGAAGCCCCATTCGGAACATGGCTTTGGCAAAGAGATCATTCGCACTGGCCGACCCGGTGCCGTTTACGTTGGCAAACCGGATGACCATATCATTCACCGCACGGATACTCATAAAATTTTGACGGGTTTAGTAACATTATAGAGATATTTTTGCATGTCCCAGGCCGCGGTGGGGCAACGCTCGGCACAAAGCCCGCAGTGCAGGCATACGTCTTCGTCTTTCACCATCACGCGGGCAGTAGGTAGGGTTTTAGATACATACAAGTCCTGCGTTTTATCTTCTGCCGGGGCATTGAGCCTTTGGCGTAAATCATCTTCTTCGCCGTTGACGGTGAAAGTGATACAGGTAGTAGGGCAGATATCAACGCAGGCATCGCACTCAATACAGAGCTCTTCGGTGAAGACCGTTTGCACGTCGCAGTTGAGGCAGCGCTGGGCTTCTTTAAAGCCGGTGGGCGGATCAAAACCGAGTTCTACTTCCACTTTGCGGTTGGTAAGCGTAATCGTCTTCGCTTCGTGGGGTACGGCGTAGCGCAGATCGTTGACCACCGGGCTGTCGTAACTCCACTCGTGGATGCCCATCTTCTGACGAATCAGGTTGGTGGTAGGCGGCAGCCGTTCGCTGACATCTTTGCCGTGGCAGAACTTATCGATGGAAACCGCCGCTTGGTGTCCGTGGGCGACGGCGGTGATAATATTTTCGGGACCAAAGGCGGCATCACCCCCGAAGAACACTTTCGGCAGGGTAGACTGGAAGGTAGTTTTGTTCAGCACCGGCAAATCCCACTTACCGAACTCAATGCCCAGGTCGCGCTCAATCCAGGGAAAGGCGTTGTCCTGCCCGATGGCAATGATCACATCATCGGCTTCAATGAAAGTATCCGGCTCGCCGGTAGGGATGAGTTTGCGGCGACCGTTCTCGTCGTACTCAGCCCGCACGTGTTCAAACAGTACTCCTTTCAGTTTACCGTTTTCCACCACAAATTCTTTGGGCGGCATATTGTTCATGATCGGAATATCTTCGGCCTGGGCGTCGGCAATCTCCCAGGGCGAAGCCTTCATAGTTTCAAAGGGGCTACGCACCACCACGGTTACCTCATCGCCCCCCAGGCGGCGGGAGGTGCGGCAGCAGTCCATCGCGGTGTTTCCTCCGCCCAGCACAATCACCTTTTTGCCGATCTTATCGGTATGCTCAAAGGCTACATTCGCCAGATACTCAATGCCGATATGGATGTTCTTATCGCCTTCTTCCCGGCCGGGAATATGCAGGTCGCGACCCTTAGGGGCCCCGGTGCCGACGAAAATGGCATCGTAGTCTTTTTCCAGCACTTCCCGCATGCTATCCACGTAGTGGTTGAAGTGAGTGTGCACGCCCATATCAATGATGTAGTTCACTTCCTCGTCCAGCACCTCTTCGGGCAGGCGGAAGGCGGGAATCTGGCTGCGCATCATGCCGCCGCCCTTGTAGAACTCATCGTAGAGGTGTAGCTCGTAACCCAGCGGGGCCAGATCGCGGGCTACGGTGAGGGAAGCCGGTCCGCCCCCGATGAGGGCGATCTTTTTGCCGTTTTTCTGGTCCGGCACGCTCGGCATCCGGCTGCGGACCTCGCCTTTGTTATCGGCAGCGACACGCTTGAGTCGACAGATAGCCACGGGTTCTTCTTCCACCCGGCCTCGTCTACAGGCCGGTTCGCAGGGACGATCGCAGGTGCGGCCCAGAATGCCGGGGAATACGTTGGATTCCCAGTTCACCATATAGGCATCGGTGTAGCGCTCGGCGGCAATAAGGCGAATATATTCGGGAACGGGAGTGTGGGCGGGACAGGCGTACTGGCAGTCTACCACCTTGTGAAAATACTCGGGGTCGTTGATATTCGTAGGTTCCAAAACAGTGCGGGTTGTTGAGTAATACGCTTCTTCGCAAAGTAAAATAGAAAATATCTGCAAACTTTGCGAATTTTAGAGTAGTAGAGGTCAATGTAGAAGAAAAATGTTTAATAAGGTTGGCAAAAATGTTCTATTTGTACGTTCCTTCGCCTTAGACCTTTATGTCCTTTTATTTTATGGTTGAACTGTTGGAGAAAGTATTTTTGTGGTCGTCTATCTATTACTATTTTCTTTTAGTCATCCGTTTTAAATAACTTTAGGCAACGTTTGTCTAAAACTCTTGTCTTATTTACAAATTATACATAATTTCTTTAAATTGTTTTAATAATAATTCTTGTCTACCATGGCTTTTTTACCTAGCGAGGTTGCTCTAGGGCAGAAAACAAAGCAAAAAGGTGCTACTTCTTCGGCAGTCAATCACGAGGAAGGTAGTCAAAAAACAAAAAGCGGAAAATACTGGGTAAAATGGGCCGATACCCACGCACTGAACAGCAATAGTTTAGATGAACTTGATCCGGCATTCCGAAGAGATGTAAAAGCGTTTAAAAAAGCTTTGGAAGATGCTGGAGCTACTGTGGTAGTAGCTAGCACAAAAAGAAATATAAGGAGAGCCTATCTATTTCACTGGTCATGGAAAATTGCAAACAAGAAATGCAAAGCTGAAGAAGCGAAGCTACGAGCCGATGTGCCTATTGACTGGATACATGATACAGAAGAAAAAAGTATAGAGGCCGCTAAAGAAATGACCTCTGGTTTTCGCCTGGCAATGCCTCCAAAGAGCAATGTAGCACCTAGTCTTAGCTCAAATCATATCCACGGAAAGGCTATTGATATGAAAATTACTTGGAAGAATAAGATTAACATTAAGAAGAGAAATGGCAAGACTGTAGAAGTTACGTATATACCCAATGTCAATAGCAATACCCAACTGCATGAGGTAGGTAAATCATACGGCGTAAAAAAACACCTTTCCGATGCCCCGCACTGGTCACATAATGGACGCTAAGTATTTCTGACTTATGAATCAGCGTATTTTCGTACAATGGGTATCTTTTGTAATTATATTCCTCCAAGTAGGCTGTTCGGGAAGTTCCAGCCAGAGTACCGACAACCAACCAACGGATTATAGCCAATTTGTGGGTTGGATTCATGGAAATTGCATTGCTTTGAACAACGCCACAGTTGTTGATGGAAGCAAGTTGCTATTAATCGGTCTAGATAGTGTTACTACCACTACCATGTCGTCTATTAGTAAAATAGCTACACCTGATGATAGTTGTTACGCGCTCTATGCGGAACGTGGTGCTTTTAATGATGATGACCAAACTTTCTTTTATAAAGTTGAAACAGATCAGGGTAATGATCTTATGATCGGAATACTCGTTGACCAATTGGCATCTGAAAACTACCTTGATTTAAACAATGATGGCACTGAGGAGACTTTTACCTACTGCTTTACCTCAGAAGGAGTAAATTTCACTGTTGCGTCTGAGACTGATACTTTATGGACAGCCTATTATTATCTGGGGTATGAGGTGCAGCCGGATTGCCCTTAACTTTATGGCCATTAAAACAGATTAGAAAGCAGAAGTACTACCCAAGAAGCCAGCAACTATTGCTCATCATTTTGAAAAGACAAAGATTAGCCAACAGTTAGTTCTAGCCGGTGTTTATAACCGATTTGAGCCAATAAGTTAGCCTTGGCGAGATTTTCTGGCTGATTTAGGCTAATAAGTTAGTCTTACCGGATTTTCTGAACCGTTTTGCGCGAGTAGGTTAGTATTTTGGTTCAGAAGTTAGTGCTAAGCGAGGGAAAGTTATTTCTAAGTGAAAAGAATAACTGTTTAGGCCGGGGAATGTAGGTTCGGGGTACTAAAAATGATTGCTACGCGGAGGAAAGCAATATCTGAGCAAAAAAAATAATTTTCCCCCGGAGGAATGTACTATTTTTCACTTTAGAATCATGGTCCTCCCGGAGGAATGTACTGTTGGTGTACCATTTGTTTTTGGTACCCGCCTGAGAGGGTTTATAAGCATGATTTTTTCTGTGCTACTATTCTACGAGTCATTTTTTGCTAGTTGCTGAAAACAGAAAGGCAGGGAAAATGTATTTTTTTGGCGGCATTTTTACAACTACTTTGATAAACGTCGATTAAACGTATATTCGACGGATAAACGCGCGAGCAATTTTCGTATTCATTACCCAATATTGTATCTTACCTTATCGTCAGTATGTATCATAAAAATAACTTACTAAAGAATATTGATGATCTACCCAAAAACAGCATTTAGAGCTTATACATTGCATTCAGAGTTATCTCATGTTCACCAGATTGACACCAAGAATGCCAAAAACATATGACAAATAAACGTATCAGTGCGTTTATACAGTTGTTAGCGGTTATTTCGTAGAGATCGAACTGAACTCATGAAGAAAACCAAGGAAATTGAATTTGACCTTTTAGAAAATGGATTGGATTTCATTGTGAATTCCCTGAAGCCAATCTTGGAATCAAAGAATGAGCATGACCTTAAGTATTCAGTTTTACATATCTCAGCTGGAACGGAATTGATACTTAAAGAGATTTTACGGACAGAACACTGGTCTCTAATATTTGAAAATATTGATCAAGCAAACTATTCAAAGCTTAGGACAGGAGATTTTCAAAGTGTAACATTTGAAACAATACTATTACGCCTTCAAAATGTGGCAGATATTGAAGTTCCCGCCAATGCAATCAAGTTTATCAGAGAACTAAGAAAGAAGAGAAATAGGATTGAGCACTTTGCATTCAAAGAAATAGATGCTGCAATCAAAAGTAATGTTTCAAAAGTCCTTTCACATTTATTAGAACTAATAAAAGAGAATTTAGACGTAAAGAAGTTCTCAGCTAAATCTCAAAAATTATATAAGGAGATTTTAAAAAAATCAGCCACCTTCGAAGAGTTTACCTCTCTCACATATTCAAAACTGAAAAAAGATTTAGAACGATATGAACAGGATTCTATAAAAATCATTGATTGTCCTGAATGTTTCCAAAAAACACTTCCGCTTGATGGAGATAATGAATGCCTATTTTGTGGGTATACAGACGACCCTAAAAATGTTGCCCATTTGTACATAGAAAATATACTAGGACTTAGTGAGTATTTAGAGGTGAAGGATGGTGGATATTTTCCCCTTGAGAATTGTCCAGATTGCGGAACTAGAACTTTGTTAGTTCAAGACCATGGTTCTATATGCTTCTGTTGCTCAACAGAATGGGGAATAGATGATTTAAGAACTTGTGACTGGTGTAATGAATATTACAAAGAAAAAGATGGCGATCTCGGAATGTGTGACGAATGTGGGGAGGAGCAAGTGCGGAAATTCATGGAAAAAGATGATTAACAAACCGCTAACAAATGCTATGAATGAATGGGGTTTTATCGGTCAGGATACTGTTGTGGGGATTGGAAATTCCGCCACATGTTTTAAATTTAAATCAAGGCGTGGCTATGTGCAAGACGAGAGGTTAGTGCTTTCTAATCCCCACTCATCATAGCTGGCCGTTGAGCTTAATTGAGAAAGATGCAAAAGATTTTCATAGGAAGTTCATCTGAAAGTGTAGCCTTACTTGTTTTGTAGCCTTACCAATAATTGTAGCCTTACCAATAATTCGGACAGTTTATAAATGAAATAAATTAGTAACTTAAACTGTCAGACTATGAAAAGAACAAAGTTTACCGAGAGCCAGATTATCAAAGCTCTCAAAGAGAACGAACAAGGCCGCAAGGTAGAAGCTATCTGCCGGGACATGGGCATCCACCAAGGCACTTTTTACAACTGGCGAAAGAAGTATTCTGGAATGGATACTAGTCAGCTTAAACGTTTGAAAGAGCTAGAAGATGAGAATGCCAGACTGAAGAAAATGTATGCTGAACTGAGCTTGGATAACGTCATGCTCAAAGATGTCTTGTCAAAAAAGTGGTAAGCCCTGTTGCCAAAAGAAGGATGTGTGAGTATTTACGGGACTCCTATCAAATCAGCATCCGGAGAGCGTGTTTATTGATTCAATTTTGCCGCTCAATGTGGTATTACGAATCACATAAAAATGATACTCCAGTAATAGAGAAGCTTCAAAAGTTAGCTGATCGGTTTCCTACCCGAGGCTTTGATAACTATTACGGCAGACTTAAACAGCAGGGCTATCCATGGAGTCGGAACAAAGTGTTGCGAATCTATCGGTTGATGAAGCTTGGCTTAAGAAGAAGATATAAAAAGCGGCTTCCTACTAGGATAAAAGAACCGCTATTGGTACCTGAAGCCCCTAATCAGGTCTGGAGTATGGACTTCATGAGCGATGCTTTAATGGATGGGCGGAAGATTAGAGTACTCAATATTACTGATGATTTTAATCGGGAAGCATTAGCCATTGAGGTGGGGCTGAGTCTCTCTTCGGAGAGAGTGGTCAGAATACTAAATAGGCTAGAAGAGCAAGTAGGCCTGCCATCCAATATTCGGGTGGATAATGGGCCAGAGTTCATTTCCAAAAAACTTGTGAATTGGAGCAAAGAAAAGGAGGTGACTCTAAAGTATATCCAACCGGGCAAGCCAGTACAAAATGCCTTTATTGAACGATTTAACCGTATCTTCAGAGAAGATGTGCTAGATGCGTATTGGTTTGAAGATCTGGAGCAGCTTAGAATAATCATTGAAAAGTGGCGGTATGACTATAATCATCATCATCCGCATAGCTCATTAAAGAGACAATCGCCCATTGCTTATTTAACTGAGGCTGTGAACAGTGGAAAAGTACCAGCGCGTACACCCACCCGTGACTTTCCCACAATTAACAGCCATAGCAATAGCGAGAAAAAAAAGTTGAATTTAGAGTGGTCCGAAAACAAGTAAGGCTACACTACGATGGGAACACCCCCTTACTTTTCGTATGCTTTCTAATCTGGCGGTGACAGCTTTTTATGGGGTTGTTCGTATAGATAGCTTTTCGGATGGCGGGTGAAAAATCAAAGTAGGTAGCCAACTTTTCCCAATTGTTGAGTCCCGGCGGGGAACCGCAAGAGCGCACTACGATTGGGGATTTGGCTTTCTATTTTTCCTCTAGCATCAACAAGTTTTCTGCAGCTTGTTGGAGGCTGCTGGCTTGATAGATCCCCTTCAAATCCTTCATCACTTGCTTGCTATCTACGTGCGTTACATAGCGTAGGCTATTACGTATCTGATGGACGATGCATAGTTGCACTCTGGCTTTGGGCGGCCGCTGCGCGGATTAAAAGGTCTTCTACCCCACGGGCTTGTAGATCACTCAATACATTCAGCCAGAACTTCGACCGATTCGTTTTCCCCCAGATACAATCCCAATGGCTCTTTATGCCCGTCTACCCGGATAGCTAGTACATTATATACCGCCTTGCTTACTACCTGCCCGTTCTCTCGAATTTTTAACCAGGTCGCCGGAGCGATGCACTGCGTCCAGATACACAATTGGGTACATAGCTTCCAAAGGGCGAGCGCGCCAAGCTTGTAGTTCAGGAATAATCTTATCGGTAATCTGGCTCAGTTTACCTGAGGATACTTCTAAGTCATACATTTTAGCTAAAAGTGCTTGAATGTCTGAATAACTCATTCCCCGGGCGTAGATCCAACGTGGAACGACTTGATGATTTTCTCTTCTAGATCATCCCCTAGATACGCGCGTAATGCTTGGGGTGATATGGGGCAAATAGCGATACAATTTTGATTACGTGCCGTCTCGCTAAAACTAACTAATGGAAACAAAGAAAATGGAGAATATCGGATTCGAACCGATGACCTCTACGCTGCCAGCGTAGCGCTCTAGCCAACTGAGCTAATTCCCCGTTGAGAATTGAATGGCAAAGTTAGCTAAAAAACAGAAATCTCAAAAAGGACGACGCGCTTTTACAAAGGCTCGTCGGTAATAATCAGAAAAAATATTGCTCTCCACTACTCCGAGCTTGGTTGAAGCGTGAATGAACTGCACATTCTGTTTTCCACGAATTTCGGTAACTAATCCAGCATGGGTAACCTTCTTGCTGTGTTTGCTCTTGGTGGCGAAAAATACCAGGTCGCCCGGCCGTAGTTCGTGTATACTCACTAGTCGCCCTATTTTGCTTTGCTCGGCTGATGTTCGAGGTAAATTTATACCTGCTTCCTGAAAAGCAGTCATTAATAGACCCGAACAATCCATACCGCCTCGGGTAGTTCCTCCCCAACGATAAGGAGTACCCGAAAATGAACGAGCGGTTTGAATGATCTGCTGTTGTCGGTTATCCAAACGATTTACTCTTCGGGTAGCTCGTGAAGGTTCTGACGGAAGTGGGTTTGTCGGACGAGATAAACTAGGCGATGAAGTTTGAGAGCGATTAGCCGTTTTTTTTTGAGTGGCACAGCCCGCCAGCAGCATTAATAATAGGGATGCAGTAAATAAGTAATAAATTTTTTGAAGCATAGGCATTATTTACAGTGCCAATATAACGTATCTTGTTTAGCTAACGGGATGCCTGTGTGCTATATTTTGTGGAATTTGTTTTAAACCATTGGTAATATGCCTCAGAATAAAGAGCGTTATAGTTTTTTTGAAGATGTATACGCTGTAGTAAAGCTCATTCCGAAGGGTAGAGTGACCAGCTACGGGTCAATTGCCCACTATTTAGGTACGAAAGGAAGTGCCCGTATGGTAGGTTGGGCCATGAACCAAGCCCATACCAACTCCGCCGTTCCTGCCCACCGCGTAGTGAACCGCAATGGTGTTTTGACAGGCAAGCATCACTTTGCTACTCCCACCACTATGCAGTCTCTGCTAGAACAGGAAGGTATAGTGGTTATTGATGACCAGATAAAAAATTTTGAGCAACATTTTTGGGATCCGTCAGTAGAGTTAGCATAGAGATCATTAACGGATATAAAGTCTATTGAATATCATGAAACCTAGCCCTAGATATATTTCTCTTCTTTGTTTTATCGGTTTGATTACTACTGCTTGCGCTCAACAACCGTCTAGCCAGACGAAACAAGCCGAAAATACCGCTGATAGCACATATACATTTGGCCCTTCCACCAGCGCTGATGGTACCGGTAAGTTCTATCAGGGACGAGAGATAGCCCATGTGATGGGGCATCAAGGGGCCGGGTGGCTGGAGCGATCGGGAAGGGAAGAAGAGGAACGTACTGATCTTTTAATTCAGGCAATGCAGCTTGAGCCTACCGATGTGGTAGCCGATATTGGCGCGGGTTCGGGTTATTTCACGTTTCGTATGAGTCCACTAGTTCCGCGGGGAAAGGTGCTGGCGGTAGATATTCAACCGGAAATGCTCGAGATGATAGAAGGTAAGATGAAAGATGAAGTTGTAGAGAATATACAGACCATTTTGGGTACGATAGAAGATCCTAAGTTGCCCGAAAACTCAGTAGATTGGGTGTTACTGGTGGACGCTTACCACGAATTTTCTCATCCTTACGAAATGATGACTCAAATTGTAGAATCGCTATCACCTACGGGAAAAGTAGCCTTGGTGGAGTACAGAGCCGAAGACCCTTCGGTAAGAATAAAGCCCAAGCACAAAATGACCGAAGCCCAGGCAGTTAAAGAAATGCAGGCAGTTGGATTGGAATTGGTAGAAAATAAGGACATACTACCCCAACAGCATCTGATGATTTTCCAAAGAAAATAAGTGTTCAGGTGTTCTTGTGTTCACGATGACAAAACTAAAGTCGTCATGAACACATGAGCACCCGAACAATTGAACACATTTTTATGCTTTCTGCGGCTTTCGGGTCGGGGCAGGTGACTTGCGTTGAGTCAAATCTACCACTACCGGAGACGCAATGTAGATGGAAGAGTACGTACCTACCAGAATACCGATAAATAACGCAAACGAGAAGCCTCGCAACACTTCACCACCAAATACTAACAGGATAAATACCACCAATAAGGTAGTAAGTGACGTAATCAGCGTACGGCTCATGACATTGTTTACCGACTCATTCACTGCTTCCTCTAGCGGCAAGCGAGGTTTTAGGCCCAGCGTTTCCCGGATACGGTCGAATACAATTACAGTATCGTTGATAGAGTAACCCACGATGGTAAGCATGGCGGCGATAAATACCTGATCAATTTCGTAACGTAATCCTAGCAATCCAGCGATAGCGTAAGCACCCAGCACGAATAATACGTCGTGAAACAAGGCAATGATAGCTCCAGTACTGTACTGCCACTTGCGGAAACGAATTAGAATGTACAAGAAGATCACCACCAATGAGAAAGCAATAGCTTCTAATGACGCGTTTAGAATATCATCGGCAATAGTGGCACCTACTTTAGACGAACTGGAGATAGTAAACTGTCCATCGCCTAACGTAGCCGTATTTTCTATAAAGCTGCTACCGGTAAATTCTTCAATACCACCGAGCAATCGCTGACGTACATCGGCATCTGCCTCGTCTGATTCATCACTTACTAGATAACTGGTGGTGATTTTTAAAACGTTATTAGCGCCAAAAGTTTTTACCTCTACTGATGTGCCTTCAAAATCATCGGATAACGAAGTCATCAAATCCGAAGGAGTAACCGGCTCATCAAAAGTAACGACGTAAGAACGGCCTCCTTTGAAGTCAACCCCCAGGTTGAGACCCTGCGAAATCAAAAGTATAAGTCCTAGTCCGATAAAAGCACCGCTGAACATATAGGCGATCCTACGGCGACTCATAAAATCAAAATTAAGATTATTCAGCAAGTCAGCTGAGAATGGCATCGCAAACGATACTTTACTATCATCGCCTTTACGAGTCATCCACTCAATAATCACCCGGGTAATGAATACTGCCGAGAAGAACGAGCAGATAATACCGATCATTAGCGTAACAGCAAATCCTCGTACCGGCCCCTGACCAAAAATGAAAAGAATAAGTGCCGTTAGAAAAGTCGTAGCGTTGGAGTCAATAATGGAACTATAAGCTTTACTGTAACCAGTCTTGATAGCTGCTTTCAGCCGCATCCCATTCCGTAGTTCCTCCCGGATACGTTCAAAAATCAGTACGTTGGCATCAATAGCCATACCAATGGTCAGTACAATACCCGCAATACCGGGTAAGGTAAGTGCCGCATTGATGGTAGGCTGCGCCAGGATTCCCAATACAAAGAAAATGTTGAATAGCAGTGCCACATTAGCTACCAATCCGCCTTTGGCGTAGTAGGCAATCATAAACAGCACAACTATGCCCAAACCAACCAAGATAGAGGTTACCCCTTGCTTTTGCGCTTCTCTACCTAATGTTGGTCCTACAATGGCTTCCTCTACAATACGAGTAGGAGCGGGTAGAGCTCCGGCTTCCAGAATGTTCGCTAAATCCTGCGCTTCCTGAATCGTAAAGTTTCCGGAGATAATAGAGCTACCGCTCGGAATTTCTTCGTTTACTACCGGAGCCGAATATACCCTATCATCCAATACAATGGCAATTTGTTGCCCTACGCTATTCGCTGTCAGTCGTTTCCACAATCGGGTTCCTTCGGCATTCATCTGCATACTTACGGCAGGACGGGCGTTCGGGTCATAATCCTGGCGGGCATTAGTAATTACCTCACCGGTAAGCGGAGCCTTACCGCCACGCTCCCGTCTCAGAGTATAAAGTTGTAACACCGGATTCTGCTCGTCGTCAGGCTTCACCTGCCAGGCTAAATCCACATCAGAAGGAAGTAGTGCTTGAACGTCTTCGCGTTGTAAAATATCATTGATTTGGGCAGTATCTTCCACCCCGTACACCAAGCCACCGTAGCCAGCTCCACCTTTCAGTAAGCTGAATAACGGAGAAACCTGCGAATTCAGCATGGAATCTAAGGCAGTAGAGTCAGCACCAGCGCGCGATAGTTGGGCTTCCAGATCGTCTTCCCCTTCGTTTTCGGCAATCTCCGGCACATCGTCCTGGTCCAGCGCGCCTTCAATGGTTTCGGAATCTTCGGTAGGGTTCAGGTCAGATAGGTCATCTTCACCTTCATCAGCCAAAGCATCGGCTAAAGACTCACCCTCGCCCGGTTCCATTTCCGCTACTAGCAGATTATTGATTTCCTGGAAAGAACTTCCCAGTTCAGGAGAATTGTACACTTGCAAGAACTCTAGCTTGGCTACTCCTTGCAATAGTTTTCTAACTCGCTCGGGGTTGTCTACTCCCGGCAATTCTACTTGGATTCGACCAGTTCCTTGCAACCGTTGAATATTAGGCTGAGAGGTTCCGAATCGGTCAATCCGCGTACGGAGAATGTTAAATGAGCGATCAATGGCGTTTTCTACTTCTTCGTCAATAATTGCCATTACCTCATCATTGGTAGAGCTGCGGCTGATACGTCCGCGATTAGCGGCATTGGCAAAAATCTGACTCAATTGTTTATTCGGAGCTACTTCCTGGAAGGCATCGGCAAACAGTTCGGTAAAACGCTGCTGGCTGGTAGCGCGCCGTTCGCGGGCCAAATCTAGCGCCTGCTGAAAATCAGCATCTTTGCTGTTTCCGGATAGTGCCCGGATGATTTCGGTAGGAGATACTTCCAGCACTACATGCATACCTCCCCGTAAATCCAATCCTAAATTGAGTTCGGTTTCTTTTACTTCCTCATAAGTATACTCAATACCTAATAAGTTGTAGACTGGCTCAGTCCATACTGAATCCAGGTAATCTTGTTTTTTAGAAAAATCAATGTTGCCCTCGGCATCCGTTGCATATTCCTCTGCCTCCTTTTGTACCTGGTTAGAAACCAAAGTAAAGGATAGATAATAAATACAGAGCAGAGAAACGAGGACAGTAAGAATAACGATACCACTTTGGTTCCGCATAATAAATAAGTGTTTAAAGTGAAAATATTTTCAATAGTAAAGAAAAGGAGCAGTATGTAGCTATCTGAATGATAGGTAGAAAACTGCTTGATGAGTAGAAAAGCGTGGGCTAGGGTGCGTTGGGGGATATAATTTGCCGGAAAAGGGTAAGAAAAAACCGGCTTGGGGGTGGTGAAGTCTCCTGGGTGATAGCAAACTCGCCAGCTTCTACCAGTATCCATTCCCTAAAGAAATTACAAACAAATAATATGTGTATTTTACTGATAGGAATGACTGCTTCCTGAAAGCTGGATAGCGTAACAGTAGCCGAGGAAGAATCTTCGTTACTATCAGCAGGAGTTGTCTGTTCCTGAGAATCAAGGTCAGAGAGAAAAGCCCAGGAGTAAGAGAATTGCATAGCGGTACTTCCGGCAACCCACAGTAGTAGAATTCCCGTTAGTATAGATAGAGCCCTTGACTGCCGAGCTAAGATATTTCTAATAAACCTCATAAAATGAATAGCAAAATTAGAGATTCTTCATCTAAACGCAAAAGGAAGTAAAAATATCCATTTAGGATATATAAACTTTAAAAGGATTACTGTTGAATAACTAATACGATGTAATAAAGTGGCTGAGAAAGACACTGGTGCGCCGCCATAGCACGTTTGAGAAAAGTCGGCTTTTTCTTATTTTTGGTGGCGATTTCTACGACAGGTTTCGCAAATAAAATCGATTTAACAAAACCCTTATGGGCGTGGAATCAAAAACAATACAAGACAACATTACCCTCGACTTATCTATCGAAGAAATACTTAATGACTACCGTATTGCCTGGGAAAGTCGCCACGTGAGCTTATTAGGCCGCAAGGAAGTTTTTATGGGCAAGGCCAAATTCGGCGTATTTGGTGATGGAAAAGAATTAGCCCAGATTGCCATGGCTAAGGCTTTTCGGAAAGGAGACTTCCGTTCGGGTTACTACCGTGACCAGACCTTTATGTTTGCCACCGGGCAAATCACCTATCAACAATTTTTCGCCCAAATTTATGCGCATGCCAACGTAGAGCACGAACCCTCTTCCGGCGGACGCTCTATGAATTCACACTTTGGTACCCGTTTAATTGACCCTCAAACGGGCGAATTTTACCATCAGCTTGAACAATATAATACCGGAGCCGATCTTTCGCCTACCGCAGGTCAGATTCCACGTTCAGTAGGATTAGCTTATGCTTCCAAACTGTACCGACATAACCCTGACCTGAAGGAGATGAAGCAGTTCTCGGTTGATGGTAATGAAGTGGCGTTCGCTACCATCGGTGATGCCTCCACTTCCGAAGGGATGTTTTTAGAGACGGTAAATGCTGCCGGGGTACTGCAAATTCCTTTAGTCATCTCGGTTTGGGATGATGGCTATGGTATATCAGTACCCACCGAATACCATACCACCAAGCACAGCATATCCGAAGCTTTAAAGGGGTTTCAGCGTACTGAGGAAAAAGATGGGCTAGAAATCATCCGGGTGAAAGGCTGGGATTATGAGGCATTATGCGAAACCTATCAGGCAGCGGTGCAGCTGGCTCGGAAATTACATGTTCCGGTCCTAATCCACGTGGAGGAGATGACGCAACCTCAAGGACACTCCACCTCCGGTTCACACGAGCGCTACAAACCGAAGGAGCGCTTAGCCTGGGAGCAAGAGTACGATTGTAATCTGAAGATGCGTGATTGGATTATTAACAATGGTTTTGCCACTGAGGAACGCCTGGATGAAATTGAGGAGAAAGCAAAGAAAACTGCCAAGCAGGCCCGGGACGCTGCCTGGAAAGCCTATCGTGCCGAAATAAACGAAGAACTTAAGCAAGTAAAGCAATTGACTGCACTGGTAGCCAAGGCTAGTAAGCAGCAATCGGCTATTCAGCCGTTGGTACGCCAGATTGAGAAAGCCCCTAATGCTATTCGGCTAGACGCAGTCCGGTTAGCTAAGAAAACCTTACGGCTGACCCGGGGTGAAGAAATTGAAGCCCGCGACCGGCTGGTGAACTGGTTACGCAACTATTCCAAGGATAACGAAGAGCGTTTCAATAGCTATTTGTACAGTAATACCGAGCGTTCAGCGCTGAATGTGGAGAAGGTTGCTCCTGAATTTAGCGAAAACAGCAAAGTGGTAGACGGACGAGAAGTGCTAAATGCCTGCTTTGATGAAGCCTTAGCTCGCGATCCCCGTATTTTTGCGATTGGGGAAGATGTAGGAGCCATTGGTGATGTAAATCAGGGTTTCGCTGGATTGCAAGCCAAGCACGGTATCCTCCGCGTGACTGACACTGGTATTCGAGAACCCTCTATTATTGGTCAAGGAATAGGCGCCGCACTTCGAGGGTTACGGCCCATCGTAGAAGTTCAGTACCTGGATTATATATACTACGCCCTGGCCACTCTCACGGATGATTTGGCCTCACTTCGGTATCGTACTATGAACGGACAGAGCGCACCGTTAATTATTCGTACCCGGGGTCACCGTCTGGAAGGAATCTGGCATTCGGGTTCGCCTATCGGAGCAGTGTTGCACAGTTTACGAGGTATCTATATTCTGGTGCCTCGCAATATGGTACAGGCAGCCGGTTTCTACAATACTATGCTTCAGTCAGATGATCCGGCACTGATTATTGAGAGCCTAAACGGCTATCGATTAAAAGAAAAGCTACCGGATAATGTGGGTGAATTTACAGTGCCTTTGGGGCAGCCCGAAGTACTACGCAAAGGTACTGATGTGACGGTAGTGACCTACGGCTCAATGTGCCGGATAGTGATGAAAGCTGCCGAAGAATTAGCCGAAATTGGCATTTCCTGTGAGGTGATCGACGTACAGACCTTGCTGCCTTTTGATTTGAATCATCGAATTGTTGAGTCTGTACAGAAGACAAACCGGGTAATTTTTGCTGACGAAGACGTTCCGGGTGGAGCTTCCGCTTACATGATGCAACAGGTATTGGAAAAGCAAGGAGCCTATCGGTTTTTGGATTCGCAACCAGTAACAATTACTAGCCGAGCGCATCGCCCCGCATACGGGTCGGATGGAGATTATTTCTCTAAACCTAATCCGGAAACAGTCTTCGATGCAGTGTACCAGTTAATGTCCGAATTTGATCCGATCCGTTTTCCTGAAATCTATCGGTAAAACCCGTGTCTCAATTTTTCACGGAAAAAATCTGACTGTATTTACCTGTACTCATCTTTCGGGCAAACGTTTATTTTTTGAGTCATATCATTCAGCCTGGTTTAATAATAATTCAAAACCTAATGTACGTTTTGTGGCTTTTACTAGCGGAGAATATTGTTGGTTAACCCTATAGATATTGTATATTGCGGCCAACTATCAACCAATTACTATTCTCAAAAGGTAGTAATCGGGCTTATAATCATTTTTATATTCCTTTGAATGAGGATAGCGATTGTTACCAATACTGCCTGGAACATTTTTAACTTTCGGTTGGGGCTAGTTCGGGCACTACAAAATCAGGGATACGAAGTAGTGCTCATTGCTCCGGACGATAGGTACACTGACCGATTGCGGGCATCAGGCTTTAGTCTGTATTCCATAAATATGGATAGCCGGGGAGTAAATCCGGTTAAAGATGCTTCTCTAACGCTGGAGTTTTATCGACTCTATAAGAAACTGCAATTAGATTTGATTTTGCACTTTACGGTAAAACCCAATATTTACGGTACGTTAGCTGCCAGCCGATTGAAAATTCCGGTAATCAATAATGTCTGTGGTTTAGGTACGGTTTTCCTGCAACAAGGCGTAGTTTCAGTGGTAGCCAAAAACCTGTACCGGGTTTCCTTCCGGTTTGCCCAAAAAGTATTCTTTCATAATCCTGACGATTATCAACTATTTATTAAAGAGAGATTACTGGAAAAGGAGAGGGCTGATGTAGTGCCCGGCTCGGGAATTGATACTCAGCAGTTCCAACCAGTAGAAAGTGATGCTAACCGATCAGAAATATTTACTTTTCTGGTAATTTCTCGCCTTATCTATGATAAAGGCATTGTAGAATACGTAGAGGCAGCCAAACATCTTAAGGAAGAAGGAATATCGGTTCGGTTTCAATTGCTAGGGGCCAAAGATCCGGTTCATAAGCGAGGTATCCCGGTACATCTTATTGATCAGTGGATTCAAAGTGGAGTAGTAGATTACTTAGGAACTACTGATGATGTGCGGTCGGTTATTCAGCAAGCTGATTGTGTAGTGCTTCCTTCGTACCGTGAAGGGTTGCCCCGTACCCTGCTGGAAGCAGCCAGTTTACGTAAGCCTATTGTAGCTACAGATACTCCAGGTTGCCGTCATGTAGTAGAACATGGAGTCAACGGTCTATTGTGTAAAGTGCAGGACTCAGCGGATTTGGCAGAAAAGATGTTGGCGGTAACTCGCTTTTCGTCAGAGAAGATACAGGAAATGGGTGTCAAAGGGAGGGAGATGGTTGAAAACAAATTTAGTCAAGAAGTGGTCGTCAATAAATACATTCAGGTTATCGAGCAGATGAATCTGAACGAATGATTTAAACTACAAGAGTAAGTTTTCTTGTTCAGAATTGAAGTAATATTATTTCAAGCTACTTGATCTAAAGTGGATAATAATGGAAGTAAGAAGAACAGCAATTGATGGGTTGATTGAGATTTTCCCGGATGTTTTTAAAGACAGCCGAGGCTATTTTCTGGAGACGTTCCATATCGAAAAATACCGGAATATTGGTATCAATGAGCAGTTCGTCCAGGCTAACCAATCTTATTCCACTAAAGGAGTGCTTCGCGGACTCCACCTGCAACTACCGCCCTATCAGCAAGGAAAGTTGGTAAGTGTTAGCCGAGGAAAAGTGCTGGACGTAGCCGTAGACCTACGGAAAGATTCACCTACTTTTGGCCAATACGAGAGTGTGCTGCTGGATAGTGAAAGAAACAATCAATTTTACGTTCCGGCGGGTTTTGCTCACGGATTTATTGCACTTGAAGAAAGTGTATTCAGTTATCAGTGCACTAATGTGTATGACAAAAATTCAGAAACTGGCATCTTGTGGAATGACCCTCAACTGGCTATTGACTGGCAGCTAGAGAAGCATCATATTGAAGACCCTATCATCTCTGATAAAGATTTAGCATTATTAAGTTTTGCTGAATATCAGCAGCAACACCTTTAAGTTATTGTATTGAGTCCACTTTTTTGCCCCGCGCTCACCAGATCATCTATCAGTATTTATATTCTGCTATTGGTTAGCTCCTGTGGGGCTTATCGTAATCGTATTCTGTTCGCTACTGAGGAAGAGATTATTAAGGAAGAACTGCAGATTGCCGTTGCTGATGCTACGAAAAATTACGTCATTCAGCCTAATGACTTTCTGGAGCTACAGGTGTTTACCAACGACGGCGAACTGTTGATTGACCCTAACCGGGAAATTATGCGGGAGATAGGAGGAGGAGTTATGAATCAGAATATTCAGAATGTACAACGGCCTCAGTATCTGGTACAGAGCAATGGCGTAGTAGAATTACCTTTGGTGGGTGAAATAGAGATAGCTGGTTATACGCTCAAAGAAGCTACTGATTTACTAAAGCAAAGTTATAATGAGTTTTATGAAGATACTTACATACTACTTAATTATATTAATAAGCGGGTAATTATTTTAGGATCGACTGGCGGTCAAGTTATTCCTTTAGTCAACGAAAACACCAACCTAATTGAAGTTTTAGCATTAGCTGGTGGAGTAAATATAAATTCTCGTACTGATATTATCCGGCTTATTCGCGGAGATTTAGATGATCCGGAAGTACGAATAATCGATCTTTCTACTATTGAAGGCATGAAACAGGCCTCGTTGAAAATACTGCCGGGAGATATTGTTTACGTACAACCCGTGCAGAGGATAACCTCAGAGTTTATTCGCGACATATCCCCTATTATTTCCTTGCTAACCAGCACATTAACATTAATTTTGTTAATAAATCAAATATCGCAGTAAGCAACTATGGCTACTGAGAATAAATTATCGTCCTACTACACTGATACTGCTGCTAATCAGATTGATCAGCGAAAAATATTTTTTCTGCTAAAGAAAAATGCATGGTGGGTGGTACTGATAATACTGGCTACTAACTTGGCAGCCTATCTGTATATCCGTTACACTCGCCCGGTTTATGAGTCGGAGTCGGTTATTAAACTGGATATTGAGAGCAAAGCCAATATTCTGGGGTTCAATTCAATGGCTCAGAACATAGATAACATGGCCGGTGAGATTGAATTACTTAGATCCGACCTGTTTTTTAATCGGGTGGTAGAAGCCACCCGTATGGATATTAGTTACTACGTCTACGGTAGAGTCCTCTATCAGGAGCGCTACCAAAATTCTCCGTTTCGGGTAGAGTGTGTAGTCAAGAATCCGGCGATATACGATCGTCCGTTTGATGTCGAGATTCTCAACGACGAACAGTTTGTGTTGTCTTATACCGTAGGCGGTGAAGTGATATCCCGAGCGTATCTGTTTGGTGAAAAGATCATTACTAATGATTTTCAGTTCATTGTCACCCTCACTGATTATTATCAGTCGCCGCGCGATGATATAAAGCATTATTTTACCATCAATAGCAAGCAAGCACAAGTCGGCTACCTTTCTCGGAATATGAAAGTTGAGCCCGTTAATCTAAATGCTAATACTCTTCGTATCGGTTTTCAGGGATACGACCGGCAAAAAGTACGCGATTTAGTGGCGGTGATTGATTCGGTATACTTGAAATACACTACCGAGAAGAAAAACCAGGCTACCGAGCAGAAACTAGAATTTCTGGACAGCCAGCTGGAGTCTATTGAAGATCGCTTGGGACAATACGAAGACTACTTTGAAAACTTTACTATTCAGAACCGTACGAATGACCTAAGGTCGGAGATCGGAGAAGCTATTAGCAGGCTTGAGGCATTAGAAACTAAACGCTTTGAGCTAGTGCAGATGCAAGAGGCAGTTAACGGACTCAGTAGGCAGGTACAAAATGAAGAGGTAATTCCGGAAGAGCCTAGTTTGTTCAACGAGTACCCGCCCGATGTGCTCAATTATGTTCAAGAGTTGAACCGACTGCTTAACGAACGAGAACTACTGGTTGAGTCTTACCGGGAAAGTACGCTTGCCGTTCAGCGAAAGGATCAGCGCATTGCTCAAATTAAAGATAATGTGCTTAAGCTTTTAAATAGTTACCAAACCCGGTTGGAAGAAGAGCTTAATTTTCTGGCAGAAAAAAAATCTGATATTGAAGATGAGTTTGTTCGGCTGCCATCGCGGGGTACGACGTATAATCGGAACCAGCGGTATTATGCCCTATACGAGGGAATATTCCTTTCGCTAATACAGAAAAAGAACGAATTGGAAATTGCTAAGGCAGGTACTGTCACCGATTTTGTCGTATTATTGCCCGCCACGTTGCCCAGTTCTCCCGTAGCCCCCGAGAAATTTATGATCCGAGTAGCGGGTGGAGTAGTGGGAGTCATTTTAAGTGTCGCATTTCTGCTGGTTTCCTACGTAGTACACGATAAAATTAGTAGTCAATCGGAACTGGAGCGGTACACGCAGACTCCCATTGTAGGAAGTGTTCCCAAGTTCAAACAGGCTAAATCACTGCCGGCTACAATCGTAGTAAATGACTCTTCTAACTCAGCCATCAGCGAAGCTTTCCGGACCATTCGTACTAACCTTCAGTTTATGGGATTGGATAAGGATAAAAAAGTTATCTCCGTAACTTCTACCATTAGTACCGAAGGAAAAACGTTTGTGGCCGTTAATCTGGCTAATATTTTGGCTATGTCAGGGCAACGAGTAATATTGATCGACCTTGATATGCGAAAGCCAAAAGTGCATCGGGCTTTTGAAACCAGTAGTTTCAAGCAAGGCGCTAGTACCATTCTGATCGGTATGCACACCGTAGATGATTGTATACAAAATTCTAAGATAGACAACCTGCACTTTATTCCCGCTGGCCCAACTCCACCCAATCCGGCTGAGTTAATTGGCAGTCAGCATTTTGTGAAACTACTTGAAGAGGTAAAGGCACGATATGATTTAGTAGTAATTGACACCCCGCCTGTAGGGTTAGTAACCGACGGCATGCTAGTAATGGAAGCTGCTGATGTCCCCTTATATGTAGTTCGGGCTAATTTCTCCCGGAAAGTTTTTCTGAAAACCCTAGATCGCATACAATCTACCCGAAACTACGAACATTTAGGGCTGATTCTCAATAGTGTAGATGCTATCAATGAATACGGCTACAGCTACGAAAAATACGGCTACGGGTACTACGACGAGCCCAAAAAACGGCGTGGTTTACGCAGGAAAATCAACAAAATTTTCAGAGGCAAAAGTAAGCTCCGTAGTTAATACTGTAAGCGAGCCTCGAGAAAATAATCTATCTGATCTCGGAAAATCATCTTTTGGCTACCGTTACTTTGGTAGCTTACCAGCCGCGGGCCAGTTTTGGCTGGCTGTAACTGCATAGCTAGTTGCCGTCGGGTGCGGTAAAGCATGTTTTGCTCCCTAAATTCGGTTTCAATACGCCGCACGTTTTCCAGAGAGTCTTCATAATAAACGATCAAATAAGGGATTTCTAGCTTTTCTGGCTGCTTAGCTCGGTATACTTTCGCCTGCCAACCGCGCTGCCGGTCACTGCTATCTTTTACTGAATAACTTCCTTGCAATACCGGACGGTTAATATTCACATTGCTGAAAATCTTGAGGGTTTCTGCCCAGTCAGCACTATCCTTTTTCAGGGTTTCTGTTTCTTGCTCACCACCAATTTCGGCCACAATTTCTACTAAAGGTTGGAGAGAATCTATTTGAGCTAATTGCCGCTGAACCAGAATGGGTAGATCAAAATAAGGTTCTTCGCCAAGCTCACTGGATACTTCAGTGGTATAGTCACAAGCAGTAAGTACAACAGCTATTCCTAAAATGATAGCGAAAAGATTTCTCATACTTCTGAAACGATACTATCAAGCTAAAGTTGAACATTAAATATATTTGCTAAGCAGCAGCACTAAGTTAGGAATCAGCGCTTATACTTCGCGGGTTATCAATATTTTTTGCAAACAGTTCCTGCTCATCTGAGTCGTTGCTACGTACAAAGGGGCGGACAATCAGGCGACTGCTGTGGCGATACGAGAAGTAGTTAAGTATCCAGTTAGAGAGGGTTCCTACTTTGTTACGAAACCCTACCAGATAGTAGATATGCACTACCCACCAGATAAACCAGGCAAACCAGCCGCCCGCCCGAATCTTACCCAGAAAATTAGCGACCGCCTTATTGCGGCCAATGGTGGCAATGGTCCCTTTATTTTTGTAATAAAACGGTTTCATCTCCCGCCGAAGGCTTAGCCGCATCAGGTTTTTCCCTAACAATTTTCCCTGCTGAATAGCAGTCTGAGCTACGCCCGGATGTCCGTCCGGATATTCCGCCGTTTTTTGTAAGGCAATATCACCAATGGCGAAGATATGATCAAAGCCGAGTACCTGATTATATTCGTTCACCAGGTAATTGCCTCGTTCGGTACTTTCGGAAGGCAAACCTGGTATGATCATTCCCTTCACTCCGGCACACCAGATCAGGCACTCACCGTCAAGTTTTCGGCCATCGTTTAGGGTTGCCTGATGGCCATTGTAGTCGGTAACTTTAGTATTCAGGATAATTTCTACCCCCATATCCTCAAGGAACTTTTCGGCCTTGCGGCCGGCTTTTTCGGGCATATAGGGTAGCAGATAGTCCCGGCTATGCACGAGATAAATATCCATAATACCGAAATCTAGTTCGGGATAATCGCGAGGAAGTACGTATTCGCGCAGTTCAGCCATAGTGCCGGCTAGTTCCACTCCGGTAGGCCCGCCGCCCACAATAATAAAATTGGTCAGTCGGTCGCGCTCATCCGGATCATTAGAGAGGGTAGCCATCTCGAAGTTTTGCAGAATACGGCTACGCATATTCAATGAGTCTTGCAGCGTCTGTAGCTTCAGCGCCTTCTCCTCAATGCTTTGGTTACCATAGAAGTTAGCGTCAGTACCGGTAGCAATAATAAGATAGTCGTAAGCCAAAGGACCAATGGCCGTATCAACCTCTTTATCTTCGGGTCTGATTTGCAAAACCTTCATCATCCGAAAGTGCGTATCAAATCGCTTGCGAAGCAAGTTCCGGAGCGGATCAACGATGGAGTCCGGTTCGATACCCGCGGTAGCTACCTGGTAGAGTAGAGGCACAAAGGTGTGGAAATTATTTCGGTCAAATAGCACTACCTGATAAACTTTGTCATCCAGGTATTTCAGCAGGTTCATACCGCCGAAGCCACCACCAACAATTACCACACGTTTCTTATTTTTCGGATCAGGAATACGTAATCCGTACTGGCTCATAGGTTTGGGGAGTAGGGTACATCATTGTTAAGACCGGATGCTCTAAATTGTTCAGGGTTTGTTGTCATAATTCTGACAAAGTAATAAAGACCACCTTCCTGAGGTAACTCTTTACTGGCAATCGAGTTAGAAGGAAATAAGGTAGTGTTCGTGTGATTTTATAACGTCATTCCCTAGCAAGTGGTACGTTGCACTGTGGGGCTGATCCAGCAATCATTTGAACATCTCAGCGCTATAACATCTTAACACTAAACTAATTATGAAAGCTGTATTCAACGATCAGGTAATTGCCGAAAGTGATCAGACCGAAGTGGTAGAAGGAAACCATTATTTCCCGCCGGAATCTATTAATAAAGAGTACTTCAAGAGTAGCAACACGCACACCACCTGCCCCTGGAAAGGTAAAGCATCCTATTATAGCTTGGAAGTAAACGGGAAGTCAGCCAACGATGCGGCCTGGTACTATCCCGAACCGAAGGACGCTGCCCAGCAGATTAAAGACCATGTGGCTTTTTACACTAATAAAGTGGAAGTTAAAGAGTGAGCCGATGAGAGAGTAAAGGAATATACGTACATTCGTTCATTCAACTAGTCAATCATTTCGGTTTCTGGTTATGAAGATACTCGGTATCATTCCGGCCCGTTGGGCTTCTTCCCGTTTTCCGCAGAAAGTGCTGGCCAATATTGGCGGCAAAAGCATGGTACAGCGCGTATACGAGCAGTCTAAAAAGGCCAATCAACTTAGCAAGGTGGTGATTGCTACCGATCATCCCGCGATTGAAGAACACGTAGTAAAGTTTGGTGGTGAGGTTTGTATGACGAGTCCGGATCACCCATCGGGCACTGACCGTTGCCGGGAGGCGCTTGATCAGCAAACCGAAACCTATGATTACGTTGTCAATATTCAGGGCGATGAGCCCTTTGTGCAGCCCGAAGCTATTGACGAACTGGCTAGTTTGCTCGATGGACAAACCCAACTAGGTACGTTGGTATCCGAAATCCACGATGCTTCGGTGTTGACCAACCCTAATATGATGAAGGTAATATTCAACACCCGGCAGGAGGCCATTTACTTCAGCCGTACCGCTATTCCTTACCTTAGAGATGTACCACCGGAACAATGGCTAAACCACCACACCTTCTACAAGCACGTACACCTATACGCCTACCAGGCTGATGTTTTGCGAGAAATTACCCGGTTGCCGGTTTCGTCTCTAGAGAAAGCCGAATCGCTGGAGCAATTGCGTTGGATTGAAAATGGCTATACTATTAAAGTGGGACTTACTGAGCACGAAAGCCTAAGCGTAGATACGCCAACGGACTTGGAGCGGGCGAAACAACAAATGGGAATTGACTAATAATCGGTTACTCAGCAACTACTTCATCCATTACCGCCTGGTTAGGGAGGTGTACTGTGAATAACGTACCCCGGTTCACTTCTGAATGAATTTCCACTTTCCCCCCAATTTTTTCAATCGTTTCTTTAACTAAGAACAAACCTAGTCCGGAGCCTTCGCTGTTATTACTAGCCCGGTAGAACATCTCAAAAATTCGCTCCTGATGCTCGGGTGCAATGCCTAGTCCGTTATCCTGTATCCTGATAACTGCCTGGGATTCGTCAATATCCACTTCAATCTGCACGTACGGGTTTGCCTCGTAGGGATTATAATAACGTAAGGCGTTAGATAACAGATTATTGAAAATTACTTCCAGTCGTTTTTTATCCCCGCCGAACGGAACTATCTGGTTAACCGTGGTTCGTCTTTCTATCCGGTTAAATTGGGGGAGGTGTGTATAAAGAGAGTAGGTATCTTCTATCATTTTCCGGAAGTCAATGATCTGAGGCTCAATGGCCAGACGGGAATTACGCGAATAGTCCAGAATCTCCCGAATAAAACTATCTAGCTTATGAATAGATCGCTCCTGAAGATCTAAATAGGAAAGCATTTCGGTAGAAATAGATTCATTGCGCATCAGGGCAATGATACCCAGCAGGGAAGTAAGCGGAGCGCGCAAATCGTGAGAGGTACGGTAGACAAAAACATCCATTTCCTGGTTGAGCTTGGTCAACGCATCGTTTTTAATCTCAATCTGTTGGCTGCGGTTTTCTAGCTCATAGTTGATGTGCTCCAAATCGTTAGCAGCCCGGGAAAAGCGCCGGGAGAGCAGAGCGGATTGAAAAAACAAGAAAACAAATAGCCCAAAAGGGGCCGCAAAAAACGTGTTAATCAGATTATTAGCGTACAGTGAGTCGTTGATTAAGGCGGCAAACAGGCTGAAAAATCCCAGTGTAAAGATGATGATACCATCCAATTGGCGCCAGTTGGCGATACTAACCCGATACAAAGCAAAAACTCCCATGCCAATTGTAAATACCTCGAAAGGTATCACTGTGTAAGAAGACCAACGAAGGGGCACCAGCAATACAAGTAGGCAACAAACGGCAGTTACAGCGTAACTAGACACGAAAACCCAGCGGGGCAAAACTGAGGGATAGAGGGTTCTGGTAAAAGCAGCAAAAGCCGGTATACAGAGATAAAAGCTGAGTAACTCCAGGCGAACTACTCCCCCCCAAGGAAAAAAATCAGCTAAAATATATAGGTCGGTGCTAAGCGTTCGGATAATAATCAGCAAACAGAAAACACTGAAATATAGAGAGGAAGCATCTCTGCGCCGATGGAAGTATAGGATTAGATGGTAAAGGGCCATAATAAAAAAGCTCCCTACCAGAAAAGCGGTAATCACATAATCGCGTATCCAGTTTCGGATAACAGTAGAGGATGGACCCAACTGTAGGGTGCTCCACAGGCCCCCCTTCCGGTAATGATAGTTGGATACATGGATAACAATATCCAGTTCGTTGGAAACCGGAAGCGAAATCACCTTAGGGTTAAAACCCGGTTGGGCATCAGCGGAAGTAGTGGCAACTCGCCCGACTTCATATACTGAGTCCCCGTTTACCCAAACGTGCATGGCCGTAGAGGCGGTATTCACTCTAAGAGAAAGGGGCACCGAATCAGAAGGTAATCGTACTGTCAACTGATAAGTGGCGTACCCAGCGGAAGGCGAAAAAACAACGTTTGAGAAGTTTTGAGCCCAACTACTCGGTACGTCGATGTAGGATGTGGTCGGAGGATAGTCGTTATTGAACGGTTTTGGCGAAATAAGCTCCTTCCAGTAAAAATTCCACTCCCCGCTTAGGGCGACTTCACCATTATCTTCCCACACCCAGTAGCTCAAATCCAGCACCCCCTTTTCTGCCTGAGGAATATGTTGTGTAGGAGAACACCTGACAAATCCGAGTATGATGAGAACAGCATCAAACCAAATAACCTTTTGACGCATGAGGGTTGTGGATAGATTGAAAATCTAGGTTTAAAGAACCATAGATAGATCAATTTTGCAAATAACTAGCCTCTTTTGTTTTGATTGCAGCCACTGACTGAAGCTACCTCAAATCGTCAATCCACACTGTCTTCTGATTTACAAACTCCCGGATACCCAGATGAGATAGCTCCCGGCCGTAGCCCGAAAGCTTAATTCCGCCGAAAGGAATGGCCGGATGCGAAGCCATCATTTTGTTAATGTATACTGCTCCGGCCTCAACCCGTCGTACCATTCGTTTACCCCGTTCAATGTCCCGCGTCCAGACCGAACCACCCAGTCCGTAGGGTGTATCATTAGCCAGGCGAACAGCTTCGTCGTCATCTTTCACCACAAAAACGGTAGCTACCGGGCCAAACAACTCTTCGTGGTAAGCCGGCATCCCGGGAGTGATATTAGCCAGCACCGTGGCGTTAAAAAAAGCACCTTTCTTATCGGGCCGATCACCGCCGAGCAATACCTTTGCCCCCTTTTCTACCGATTTGGTGACTTGTGTCAGCAATTTCTTAGCGAGGTCTTCCCGGGCCATAGGGCCGTAGTCGGTGCCCTCATCATTAGGGTTGCCCTGTTTCAATTGCTGCATTTTCTGCATAAAAACCGTTATAAAATCGTCGTACACCGACTGATGTACGATAAACCGCTTGGCCGCGATGCAGCTTTGTCCGCAGTTAATCATTCGGGCTTTTACCCCGACATCTGCTGCCAAATCTATATCGGCATCGGCTAGTACAATAAACGGGTCGCTGCCGCCCAGCTCCAGTACGGTCTTTTTAATTTGTTCACCCGCTTTCTGGGCTACTTTACTACCGGCAGCATCGCTACCGGTCAGGGTAGCCGCTTTGATTCTTCGATCCTCCAGTAAGGAACTCACTTTATGATGTGAGACCAGCAGTGTTTGAAAAGCGTGCTCGGGAAAGCCAGCTTCGCGAAATATCTCTTCTACTGCCAGCGCGCACTGAGGCACATTTGGGGCGTGCTTCAGGATACCAACGTTGCCCGCCATTAGGTTGGGCGCGGCAAAGCGAATTACTTGCCAAAACGGAAAGTTCCAGGGCATCACCGCCAGTACGGGCCCAATAGGGTCGTAAGCGATGTAAGCCTCACCTTCAGGGGCATTTAGCGGCTCATCTTCCAGAAAACCTTCCGCGTGTTCAGCGTAGTAGTCGCAGGCCAGAGCACACTTTTCCACTTCGGCCATAGCTTCGCTTTTAACTTTGCCCATTTCGTCGGTCATGAGCTGAGCGTAATGCTCTTTGCGTTGGCGCAATTGACGAGCGGCTGCGTACATTCGTTCCGAGCGCTCATTGAAAGTCATCTCTCTCCAGCATGCGTAGGTTTCCTCCGCTCGCTGTAGTGCGTTCTCGATAGCTTGGTCGGAGTGTTCTTCAAACTCACGAATCACTTCGTTAGTAAGTGGATTTATACTTTGGGTAGGCATGGGTAAAAAACTATCTTTGGCAAAAAATATAGATTAAGTAAAAAGCATATTTCCCAGTACAATAGCAACTGTTTCAATAAGGAATAGTATCTAGCACCAACAAATAAGATATTAGATAATCTGATTATGAGTGATTCGCCGCTAAAGAACGATTTGCTACTTCGCACAATACGAGGTGAGAAAACCGAACGAACGCCGGTCTGGCTTATGCGGCAGGCGGGTCGTATTTTGCCCGAATACCGGGCAGTACGGGCCAAACTGAGTGGCTTTGTAGAACTAGTAAAGACTCCCGAACGAGCGGCGGAAGTAACCATTCAGCCGGTAGATATTCTGGGCGTTGATGCGGCTATTATCTTTTCTGACATTCTGGTGATCCCCGAGGCAATGGGCTTGCCCTATGAGATGGTAGAAAGCCGGGGGCCGGTTTTTCCTCGCACGGTCAGAAACGAAGCCGATGTTAACCGGTTGAAGGTAGCGGATATTTCCGACGATTTGGCTTACACTCCTGAAGCCATCAAGCTGGTGAAGAAAGAACTAGATAGCCGGGTACCTTTGATTGGGTTTGCCGGAGCCCCGTGGACGATTTTTGCCTATATGATTGAGGGCTCAGGTAGCAAAACTTTTTCTAAAGCCCGGGCCATGCTCTACCAACAGCCTGAGCTTTCAGACCGATTATTACGGATGATCACCGAGAGTACAATTCGTTACCTGTGGGCTCAGATTGAGGCGGGAGCTGATGTAGTGCAGATATTTGATTCCTGGGCCGGTATTTTGCCACCTGCGCATTTTGAGCGGTTTTCGTTGCACTATATCCAGCAGATTTGCCAGGCTATTCAGGAAGTGCCGGTTACGGTGTTTGCTAAAGGAGCCTATGCTAATCTCAATCAGGTTGGTCAGTTAGATTGCGCTACGGTGGGTATTGACTGGAATACGGACATTCGCTACGCCCGCTCCGTGATTGGTACCGAAAAAGTACTACAGGGTAATCTTGACCCCGCGGCGCTCTACGCTGGTTTTGACCAGATCAGGCAAGCTACCCAAAAAATGCTGGATGCTTTTGGAGCTTACCGACACATTGCCAATCTGGGGCATGGTGTATACCCTGATATTTCCCCTAACCATGTGCGCTGCTTTATTGATGAAGTAAAGGAGTATAGTACCCGGATGCGGTAAAATTTTTTCTGGTTCTAGAGAAAACAGTTGGGATGCTGGTAATGGTATGGCCTATTGTATTGTAATAGGTACGCATACCCGCTTACCTGTATCTACGCTGAAAAAATATCCCACATAGTGTCACTATGATTTTCGTTAATATTTACTCTATAGTTTTAGAGGTTATCACGCTAGAGAGGAAATTAATAGAATAATACAAAAAACTTACATATCAAATCAGATAAATCTGGACTTTCAAAAGTATAGAAAATAGGGCAAATGTAATGATAAATTAATTTAGTATTATGAAAAACATAAAAACATGAGTAATTTTTTGGGAAGATGAAATTTTCCTATAGAAAATTTTATTGAAACATATAATATTTTTAAGATTATTGTTATAGAGTAGAATATTTTTTCATTCATAAATTGCTTTTAGAAAAGCAAAAAAGTACATTCGCAGATCGTACAAAGTACAATAAGCAAAATTAGGGGCGAATGGCTTTCTCAATTCTCTTCTTATCTGTCTTCATAATTAAGATTCCAAGAACACCCGATTTTCAGAGCTGTGCTTTACACTAACAATCTATTTTTAACTAAAAACTATTCATGAGCAATTCTACAAATTACCGGTCGCCAGTTTGGCGAAAAGTGCTCAGGCACTTCTGCCTAAGCAGCTTCTTCTTGCTCGCGGTCTCTATGGGAGCCTGGGCGCAAGAACAAATTATCTCCGGAACAGTCACCTCTACCGAAGATGGCGGCCCTCTACCCGGAGTGAACGTCATTGTTAAAGGTACCACCCAGGGTACTGTTACCGATGTGGAAGGAAACTATCGGCTTAGTGCATCCGAGGATGCCGAAATCCTGACATTTTCATTCATCGGTTTGCAGTCTAAGGAGGTCGAGATCAACGGACGTTCCGTAATTAACATTGACCTGGCCGAAGACGCCAAGCAACTGAGTGAGGTAGTAATTACCGGGCTTGGTATGGAGCGCGAAGAGGCTTCACTCGGCTATGCCGTGCAGGAAGTTGAGGGCGAAAGCCTGGTAAAAGCCCGCGAAACCAACCTGGTGAACTCACTGGCTGGGCGAGTAGCCGGGGTACAAATTACCGGTTCCAGCAACTTTGGGGGCTCTTCCCGCATTCTTATCCGAGGAGCCAACTCTATTCGGGGCGATAACCAACCACTTTTTGTGGTAGACGGAACTCCCATTGACAACTCTAATTTCACTACTACTACCCAGGCTGCCGGTGGTGGGGGTTACGATTATGGTAACGCGGCTCAGGACCTGAACCCGGACGATATTGCGTCAATTACGGTACTGAAAGGGCCCGCGGCTTCGGCTATCTACGGTTCTCGGGGTTCTAACGGAGTTATTGAAATTACCACTAAGAAGGGTTCGGCCCGCAAAGGAATTGGTATTAGCGTAAACTCAGGACTGTCGTTTCAGCAGGTTTACGTACTACCTGATTACCAGAACCGCTACGGAGCAGCTTTGATCCGCGATGCTAATGGCGAGTTGGTTTTAGATGATGCTGGCTTACCTATTATTGACCACGGACTCGACGGAAGCTGGGGCGCTCCCTTAGACGGTTCGGTCATTACTCGCCACTGGGATAGCTACGATGAGTGGGATACCGAAAACTTCGGTGTAGCCCGTCCGATGCTACCTAGCCCCAACAATGTAGATGACTTCTTCCGGCTGGGAAGAACACTGAATAACAATATTTCGTTTAGCGGCGGCAACGAGACTGCTCAGTTCCGTTTGTCTTATACGAACCTTAGCCAACAGGGAACACAGGAGAATTCTGAGTTGATGCGTAATACAGTGAATTTTAGCGGTTCACTGAAGGCTACCGAAAAATTGACGGCCCGAGTTACCGCCAACTACATAGGTTCAGATGTACAAGGACGACCGGCTACCGGTTATGGTGACCGTAACGTAATGCAGATGTTCAACCAGTGGTACCAGCGGCAATTAGACACTGATCGTCTGCGTAGCTACCGAAATCCGGACGGTACCCAGCGTACCTGGAACCGCAAGAGCCAGTCTGATCCTACTCCTAACTATTTCAATAATCCGTTTTGGGATCGTTACGTGAATTATCAAGAAGATGCCCGAACCCGTATTTTTGGTAATATGGCACTGTCGTATGAATTCACTGATTGGTTAACTGTAACAGGTCGGGCTATGACCGATGTTTACACTGATCGCCGTGAAGAAAGAGCTGCTATAGGGTCAGTAGAGGAGCCATTCTACGAAGAAGTTGTACGCGAAGTAAGCGAGTCTAATTTTGACTTGATCGCTAATATTAACACCGAACTTTCTAGCGATTTCACTTTATCCGGATTTGTGGGAGGTAACATCCGTTTGAATAACCTGTATCGTAACGAAGCTCGCACCCAGGATGGACTAAACATCCCCGGATTCTTCAATATTGCTAACTCAGGTGGTAATCCAAGAGTAGACGATTACTTTGAAGAGAAGCAGGTAAACTCATTGTTCGGAAGTGCCTCATTAGGTTATAGAGATTTCTTATATTTGGATGTAACCGCTCGTAACGACTGGTCTTCTACCCTACCGGAAGGAAATAACTCCTATTTCTACCCTTCGGTAACTACCAGCTTTGTGTTCTCCGAACTAGTAGACCCCAGCTGGTTAACACTGGGTAAAGTACGATTAGGTTGGGCGCAAGTAGGTAACGATACTGATCCTTACCGTTTAGCTTCTACCTACGTTCCTATTGCTAATTACGGAAGTTTTGCAAACGCTACTGTACCTAACAGCTTAAACAATGCTAATCTTAAGCCTGAAATTACTACCTCTTGGGAAGCAGGTCTTCAGTTAGGCTTCTTTAACAGCCGTCTGAATTTAGATGCGACTTATTACGATTCAGAAACCCGCGATCAAATCTTTGCGGTGGACGTATCTGGAGCTACCGGTTATCAGAGCCGCGTAGTAAACGCCGGTAGAGTTACCAACGAGGGAGTAGAAGTTATGCTATCTGGTACTCCAGTAGCACTACCTAACTCGTTCCGATGGGATATTGCCGTTAACTGGGCTCGCAACGTAAACCGGGTAGCTGAGCTTACCGAAGATACCAAAACCATTCGCTTGGCGTCATTATTCGGAGTATATGTAGAAGCCAAAGAAGGCGAGAAGTACGGAGCTATTACCGGACCTACCGTCGCGGTTGACCCAAATACTGGTAAATACATCGTAGATGCCAACGGACGTTATGTGCAAGAACCCGAGCAAGGTGTGGTAGGATCAGTGCTGGCCGATTGGACTGCTGGTGTTTCCAATACATTCACCTACAAAGGCTTTAACTTAAGTGCTCTGATTGACATGCAACAGGGTGGGGCGCTGTATTCACTAACCCATATGTTCGGCCGCTACAGTGGCGTACTGGAAGAAACAGCGGTAGGCAATATTCGTGAGGATGGGGTTATTCTGGATGCAGTAGTGCAGTCGGGAGTGAACGAGGATGGTTACCCTGTCTCGGATGGTACCGCAAATACTGTAGCCCTTTCTGCGCCTCGCTGGGGAGCGGATCACTACAGCCGCGGCCGAGCTACCCAAAACGTATTTGACGCTAGCTTTGTCAAACTGCGCGAAGTACAATTTGGGTACTCTCTGCCTAGTTCACTACTGGATAACTCGCCGTTTACGAACATAACTATTTCGTTAGTAGGTCGGAACCTGGCGATCCTGCACCGCAACATTCCTCACGTAGATCCTGAGGGAGCGGTAAGTTCTAATAACATTCAGGGCTTTGAAGGTGGACAGTTGCCTACTGAACGGTCGTTTGGTATCAACCTAAACTTTAAGTTTTAATTAGCCGGAATTATTTTATTTAATATTATGAGAAAGTATATGAAATACGCTGCTGCTTTCCTGATGGCGGGAGTAGTGAGTGCTTGTACCGATAATTTTGAGGAGATCAATACTGATCCTAATCAGCCACCTGTAGTGCCTACTAGTGCATTACTAACATCAGCGCAAAAGCAACTGATGGACCACACCTGGGATGAATGGACCAATGGCCGGCGAGGCATGCAATTAGCCCAGTACTGGGCATCAAACCAGTATTCAGACGAAAGCCGCTACGCTTTTCGGTCTAGCATTAGTAACAATTATTGGCTCTATTTTTACGCCGGACGTGGTGCAGTAGATGGAACTACCCCTAATGGTGGTGGTATGCGCGACCTAGATGAAATTATTCGTTTAAATACTGAATTTCCGGATGAAAACGCCGGAAGTTTCGGTACTAATGCAAATCAGATTGCGGTAGCCCAGACCCTAAAGGTGTGGATTATGCAGATTGTAACCGATACCTGGGGTAATGCTCCCTACTCTCAAGCTTTAAACATTGAAGAGTACCCGAACCCTGCGTATGACTCTCAGGAGGAAATCTACAACGCGTTCTTAGGTCAACTAACGGATGCCAGCAATTCTGTAGAGCTCAATGGACTAGGGCCAGCGGGCGACGCTATCTACAACGGTGACATGATGAAGTGGAAGAAATTCATCAATTCGCTGAAACTGCGGGTAGCCATGCGCATGGCTGATGCAGCTCCTTCAGTAGCCCAAGCAGCCGTTGCAGAAGCCGTAGAAGCTGGAGTAATGGAAAGTAATGATGACAGCGCGCTGTTTCCTTACCTGCCAAATGCTCCCAACAACAATCCGCTGAACGAAGACTATAAGACTCGTAATGACTTTGCGATTAGCAATGTGTTGATTGATAAGCTTCAAGAACTGAATGACCCTAGAATTTCCTTTTATGCTGCTCCTACCGCCAATAGTGTAGCGGCTGGAGATCCGCAGTATGTAGGTGAAGTTTATGGTCTGGACGAAGTAAATGCGGCAGCTACGCAGAACGATGATATCTCGCAGCGTCCTGAGTCTATTCTAGCCCCAAATTCTCCCGGTATCTACATGCAATATTCTGAGGTAGCATTCTTACTGGCCGAAGCCGTAGAACGGGGTTTTATCTCTGGTTCAGCAGCCGAGTACTATAACATGGGAGTTACGGCTTCTATGAATTACTGGAACGATGGTTCATTAACGCAAGCTGACATTGATGCTTATCTGGCTCAGCCGTCAGTAGCCTATGACGCTCAGATTGCAAGTGGTATGTCTTGGAATGAGGTAATTGGTCAGCAGAAGTGGCTTTCGTTGTATATGCAGGGCATTGAAGCTTGGACTGAGTACCGTCGTTTGGATTTTGGTGTTCTTCAGATGCCAGCCGATGGAGCATTAGAAGGAAATGGTATTCCGTTACGAATTACCTATCCATTGGATGAGCAGTCAGCCAATGCCGAAAGCTACGCGGCAGCTGTAGCAGCTCAAGGCCCCGACTTACTGGATACCCGCTTGTGGTGGGATACTAAATAATTCTTATAAGCTTTCATTCATTAAAAAGCCTTGGGAGTTCCCGAGGCTTTTTTTGTGATAAAATTTCTTTTTTAGAAAAGCGGAAAGTTGAAGCTAAAGTGGTGAGTAGTGAAGCTCTGAGCACCCAGGCGATTTTGAGAGAGAGCAATTTGCTGAGAGTAGCGTTCGCCAACAAAAAAGATTGTATACAATAAGCTAGACTATCTTACTCAGCTTCTCACTGAAGTTAAGCATTTCTACTATCAATCTGAAAGCCTAATGAAGCACTTGAGAGAACCTAGTTAAAGTAGGAGTCAGTTCTTCTGCTATAAAGAATTAGTTTACATTTGATTGGATAGATGTTCTGCTAGCAATACTAAATCTTCCTCTTTTTTTAGTTTAAGCCTCTCTTCTTTTAAGTACCCCTCAATCTGAGGGTCAAGCTGCTGAAGCACCTTAATAGCTTGCTTTTTCTTGGTAGGTAAAGCAATTAGTTTATTGTCGTCTGTAACCAGAAAATACTCTTTCTTTTTAACAATTTTATCATTGGTTGAACCGCCACTTAAAGCCCCTTTATAATTTGCCTCAATCAGCTTAGGGGCTACTTTTGCGACTAGTTCTATCTTTCCTTCATATAGTAGCTCTAATGCACCAACTAATGGAGTACCGTCCAACTTGTAGCGGCGAGCTGCAACGAAATTGCGGAATTGTCGCTGCTCGTCATCATAGATAGAAAACTGGTCAGTATCGCTTACATCCATAGACAGGTAAGCTGTATCGGTTTTGATCTCCAAGTTTCTGTTTTCAAAACTATACTTCAAGAACATATCTGAGACCTTTTTACCATTAGACATGGTGATAGTGCCCGGTGACCAGTGGTCGAATAAATAATAAGAACCTTCGGTCTCACCGGGTACATAAGGAATCTCCCGTACCCGAGCGCCGAATCCGTCGCCATAAATATGAGAATTGGTTTGGGCAGTTCCTTGAACCTGTTGTGCTGCAACCGGATTTAAAGAGAAAGCGAAGAGGAAAGATATAACTAAACGTCTCATGTTAATGTCTGGTTATTGACAACCCTTCAGTAAAATAAAATAGCATCAGGAAAAGCCAATTTATAGTTGGGCTATTTTCTAAATTTTGAGAAGAAACTCAATCCATATGGTACTACCATAGGTACAGGTCTGATGATAGAGTCGACTATTTTCAATAAGAGTGATCAGTAAATTTGGTCCAACAAATTAGTTAAGATTTAAAAACAATAGAACTAGATTCTGATTTAATAATATAGCGATTAAAATGAATAAGCTATTGATCCTCACAAAGGTGATATTATCCCCCATTTTGGGTAAAAATAAGATTAACAGTAACGCAAATTAAGGGATATTTTCGGTTTTTTTATTTATTCGTGGAATTGTCTTCTCTACTACATTTGAAAAATATATAGTAAGGTTTTCTTATTTTTTGAAAAATCGGCAATATAAAAAGTTGACTTTTGAAAGATCAAAAGTTATGTTTGCAACTATCAAAATATTAGGCATGCATACATTTTGTTGAGTTTGCCAAACTAACCAACCTTAGGCTACTACCATTAGTTACTTTTTTCTACTTATCAATTAATATACTTACTTATCATGAAGAACAGTTCTACAAACTATCTTGTGGAGCAGTGGACCTACCAACTTAACCGAGCTGGCAGGTGGCTGCTCCTTTTTGTTTTTCTGGGAGCTACCGTTCCGGTACTCGCCCAGGAGCGTTCCGTTTCAGGAACGGTAACTTCGCAGGAATCCGGAGAGGCATTACCCGGAGTAAACGTCATTGTAAAGGGTACTACCATTGGTACGGTCACCAACATTGAGGGTGAGTACCGGTTAAACGTGCCTAGTGCCGAAAGCATCATTGAGTTTTCGTTCATCGGTTTCGCTTCTCAAGAAGTTACCGTAGGCAGCCAAAGCACTGTTGATGTTGAATTAGCCCCCGACGTTCAATCACTACAGGAAGTAGTGGTGGTAGGGTACGGTACACAGAGTGAGCGGTTCAATACGCAGCAGGTAGCCAAGGTATCCAGCGAGCAATTTGAAAATCAGCCCGTAGTAAACGTACAGGAAGTGCTGCAGGGCCGGGCAGCTGGAGTACAGGTATTCAGTACCTCCGGGGTATTAGGGGCTCAGGCCAGTATTCGTATCCGGGGAGCTTCTTCCATTGGAGCGGGTAATCAGCCATTGTACGTAGTAGACGGTGTGCCATTGAACGATGGGCAGTATTCAAATACGTTTGGTGCTGTAGCGCTCAATCCACTGCAGAACCTCAACCCTAACGAGATTGAGTCTATCAGCATTCTGAAAGACGCTTCAGCGGTAGCCATTTACGGCTCCCGGGGAGCCAACGGGGTAATCCTGATTACTACCAAACAAGGAAGTGCCGGGGAGAAGACAAACATCAATGTGGATTACTACACCGGCTGGTCGGAGCCTACTAATTACTTCGACATGATGAATGCTGATCAGTACCGTCAATTCCGTACTGATTACACAGTAGCTCAGGGCGGTGACGCTCCCAGCTTCCCCGACGGTGGATTTGATTGGGCGAATGCCGTGCTTCGTACGGGCCGGGTTAACCAGGCTTCTGTTTCAGCCTCGGGTGGAAGTGAGAAAACTACTTTCTACGTAGGAGGTACTTACTACAACGAATCGGCTTTCACCATTGGCAATGAGATTGATCGCTTGAACGGAAGACTTAACCTAAGCCATGAGGCCAGTGATAAGCTACGATTTGGAGCTAACTTAGGTCTTTCGGCTCTAGATAACGATCGTATTAATTCGGATAATAGCACTTTTGCCCCGCTTACGTCGGCTTATCTTCAGACTCCTTACGTACAACCTTATAATGATGATGGTACGTTCACTAATACCGGATTCGTAGCCAACGTACTGGCGATTGAGGCATTGAGTAAGCGAGAGCTCATTTCTCGACGTACTACTGGTAACTTATACGCAGAATATGATCTCCTTCAGAATTTAACGTTTCGTACTGACTTTGGTACCGACATGATCCAGACCGAGGAAACCATTCGTGATCCGGATATTGTAGAAGCTGGTGGATACGGATACAAGCGAGTTATTCAGGATAACAAGTGGTTGAACACTACCACATTGAATTACGATAGCCAATTAGACGAGCAACATTACTTAGGGGTATTGTTGGGAGCCAGTTACGAGACATCTACTATCAACCGAATTGCGGTAGAAGGTTCAGGTTTTGTGAGCGATCAGTTACCTAACGTAGCTTCAGCCGCTACTCCTACCCTTACATCGTCAGATGAAGGGCAGTGGGCATTGTCTTCTCAATTTGCCCGCTTGAATTACCGCTTTCAGGATCGATATCTGTTTGAAGGTTCCGTGCGTCGGGATGGCTCATCACGTTTTGGTGCTGAGAACCGCTACGGGGTGTTCTGGGCAGTTTCCGGAGGTTGGATTCTATCGGACGAAGCCTTTTTGGCGAACTCTACAGTTATTGATAACCTGAAGTTAAGTGTAAGTTACGGTACTTCCGGTAACGACCGTATCGGTGAACTTAATCCGTTCAATGTTCGCTACTATCCGGCCCTTGGATTATATGAAGCGGGGGTACTTGGAGACTACGGTGGAGTTCCCGGAATTATTCCTTCTCAACCGGCCAACCCTAACCTTCAGTGGGAAGAAACAACCCAACTCGACGTCAGTGTAAATGCGTTAATGTTTGACGGTCGTTTGGGAATTGAGGGAAGTTACTACGTGAAGCAAACCGATAACTTACTGCTAGAAGTGCCACTGCCGTTCACTACCGGATTTTCTACGATCAACCAAAATACTGGTGAACTGGAAAACCGCGGAGTTGACCTATTGATTAATGGTGACATTGTCCGGGGTCAAAACTTCAACTGGAGTGCTAGCTTAAATGTAGGATATCTGCAAAATGAAGTTACCTCGCTGCCGGATGATAACCAAGATCCTGAAGGCCGTAACTTCGTACCCGGTACCGCTTCCCAGCGTGCTGTTCAGGGGTACCCTATTAACACTTTCTATCTAATTCGGTACAACGGAGTAAATCCTCAGACCGGTGATGCCGAATGGCTTACTGCTGACGGAGAAGTTACTACTAATCCTTCGGCAAATGATCGGGTTATTGTAGGCTCGGCTATTCCTAACTGGACCGGTGGTTTAAACAACAGCCTTAGCTACAAAGGACTTACATTGGATATGCTGTTCAACTTCGTGGCAGGTAACAAAATCATGCGCGATGGCCGGCGATTTACGGATAATCCTGCTTCTAGCTTCAACAAAAGCACAGCTTTGCTAGACTACTGGCAAAACCCTGGTGATGAAGCGTACTTCCCTGCCCTGGGTAGTGCTACTGCTCCGCTATTCGCTCAGCGCTCTACCGCTCAGTTAGAAGACGGTGATTTTATCCGGCTGCGTCGGGCTACGCTCGCGTACAACTTCCCTACGCTGCTTCAAAATAGCAATGTGTTTCGTTCGGCTAAGGTATATGTAAGTGGCCAGAACTTACTCACTTTCTCTAAGTCCGATCTTGAACCGGAGTTAAATGGTGGAGGTACTGACCCGCTGGCACAGGGAGAAGGCTTCTTCACCCCGCCTTTAGCCAGAACGATTACCGTTGGAGTTTCACTAGGATTTTAATTAAAGAGTATATCAATTATGAAATATAGCCATATAATATACACTGGCCTTCTAAGTGGAGGCCTGCTGCTAACCAGTTGCGATGAGGAACTGGAATTGCAGCCTCAGCAAACACTGTCGGCCGATGCCGCATTTGCCGATGAACTTACTTCTCAAGGATCGCTTATTGGGGTATACAGTAAAGCGCAAGATTTAGAAGTTTACGGTTCTATGCCCCAGGTAATTGCCGATTATCAATCAGATAATGTTAACTTCATAGGGTCGTTTCCTACTCTACAGGAAATTAACGATTTTTCCACGCTTTCTGATAACGGTTCTATCTCTACCCTCTGGGCAGATAACTATGAGACTATCTTAGCGGCTAATGCGGTCATCGCTAATGTTCCGGAAGTAGACGATCCGGGATTTACTGCCGAAGAGAAGGCTCAGTTTGTAGCCGAAGCTAAGTTTTTAAGAGCTTTGGTAAATTTTCAGATGGTGAACTTATTTGCCGATCCGATCAACGTGGAAGGGGCCGGCGCTCCGGGTATCCCTATCGTAAATGATCCGTTTACTGGCGAAGTAGAGCTTCCAGCGCGTGCTACTGTTGGTGAGGTACATACTCAAATCCAACAAGATTTACAAGAAGGGATAACAGCTCTTCCTGAGACTAATTTAGGACGGGCTACTCGGGGAGCAGCCCAAGCACTACTTTCGCGTCTTCATTTGTATCGTGGTGAGTACCAACAAGCGGCTGATTTGGCGCGCACGGTGATTAACGATGGAGTTTATCAGCTAGCCCCCAATTACTCATTCTACAGCCAGAATACTAACGAAGAAATCTTCTCTCTTCAAAATTCAGCTACCGATAACGGCCGTACTGGTTCAGGAGGTTGGGCTTCATACTATAGTCCGGCTGAGTCAGGTGGTCGTGGCGATGCGCCCTTCTCGCAGGATTTGCTGGATGCTTACGCCGAAGAGCCGGGTGATTTGCGGTTCTCAACTTTGATTGAGTATAGCCCCGATAGTTCACTAATTTTTACCGATAAATTCTCGGATGCTACTACCAATGCTGATAATGTACCGATCATTCGAATTACTGAGATGTACCTCAATTTAGCCGAGGCATTAGCTGAACTGAATGGCATCAATCAGGAATCGGTTGACTTGATTAACGAGTTGCGAACTCGTGCAGGTCTACCAGCATGGACAGTTGGTCAATTTGGTAGTCAGGAAGAATTTATTGACGCGATATTAGTAGAGCGTCGGAAAGAGTTAGCTTTTGAAGGACACCGTCGGATGGACTTGTTACGTAAAGGTAAGCCTCTACGTTCTACCGGGCCAACCGCAGGTGTATCTAATCCGGGTGATCCTAAAACGATTATGCCCATTCCTCAGCGAGAAATGGATCTTAATTCAAATCTCGTTCAGAACGAAGGATACTAAGAGAAACATTAACAAAGTGAAAAGCCATCGATACGGATGGCTTTTTTTATGGAAGATATTTTGAAATAAGAATTACAGAAGCACGGGGATATTGAAGCTTTTCAGACTGAAAATCACAGAATTTAAGTTGATCAAACTATTAGCAAAATCATAAAAATTTCCTTATCAAGATCAAAATAATAGAAAAATATCAATAACTATCGGGAAGAAGATCAAAAATGCAAATTTGCCATAGTTTCTTTTGGCAAGATAAATAGTTGACTTTCGATATTTAAGAACTTAAGTTTGCGGGAAAACTGACTTATTCTGCCTGTGCAGAATAGAGTAACTATTTGTTTAATTCTAACTGAAATTTTTGAGGAGCAGCTCTACAAACTACTTTCAAAGCAGAAACTTGCGACTTTACCAGATCGTTAGATTTCTGCTTTCTCAACTTAATCTGCCCCTCCTTAAATACTACTTTTCAGCTATTGCGATGCTTGAACAAAGAAATATTCTCAAGGCCATCTAAATAGTATAGTAAAAAGACATTGGCTTCTTCAATCCCGATAGCAGTAAGTAGATGGTGTCTGTTTACGGGATTTACTCGCAGATTGTAGGGCTATATAATTAAAAATATTGAATTCGTCAGTACCAATACCGACAAGTGGTGTAAAAACCAGAGGCGAGAAAACTTTACTTATGGTATTTTTAGAGAATTCCTAAATATAAAGCGATTCTGTTGCAGAAGATTTTATCATTTGGCATTATTTCAGAATAATTAGTAGCAAAAGATTATATTCTCTACAAAGAAATTTTTAAAAAGTAGGTTAATAGTTTCATATTTATATTATTATTGTCTGCTCGATAGAATAATCGTGCTGAAAAAAGTTTCCTTTTAAAATTTAAGATATATTTTTGCAATTCTGTCAATAAATAACCAATGCCTTTATAAATACTTTGCTCAAATACTTTAGACAAGTATACATTTCAAATAATGAAGAACTCTAAGTGGTATTATTAATTTAAACTAAAACGTGAGATTATGAGGTACAACTACACTGCTACACCAATTTCGGTGTTTAAACATCCTAAGCTTGCTCTAAGAAGCATAGGGTGGCTGTTTGCTGCGCTTATTCTTACTTCCCAGGCATGGGCGCAAGAGCAAACGATTACCGGTACAGTTACTTCGGAGGAAGATGGGTCGTCTTTACCTGGAGTGAACGTAATCGTGAAAGGAACTAGCCAGGGAACCGTAACTGATATTGACGGTAATTATCGAATCAATGTTGCCGAAGATGCCGAAATACTGTCCTTCAGCTTCATCGGATTGCAGGCCAAAGAAGTAGAAATCAACGGACGTTCTACTATCGACGTGGTACTTGCTTCCGACACCCGGCAGCTATCCGAAGTGGTAGTAACCGCTATCGGTATTGAGCGGGAAAAGAAAGCCCTGGGCTATGCCGTATCTGAAGTAGAAGGCGAAACTATTCAGCAACGCTCTGAACCGGATGCGGTACGGGCTTTAACCGGTAAAGTACCCGGTGTAAATATTGCTGGTTCCGGTGGAGGAGTAGGTTCCGCTACTAACATTACTATTCGAGGTAACTCCTCATTGCTGGGTAACAACCAACCCTTGTTTGTAGTAGATGGAGTTCCGTTTGACAACTCGGTAACCCGAACCAGCGATGACTTTCAGCAGGGAAATCCCATGTCGAACCGGGCATTTGATCTTGATCCCAACCTGATTGAATCAATCACTGTCCTGAAAGGCGCTTCGGCTGCGGCACTCTATGGTTCTAGAGCAGCTAACGGGGTAATCGTTATTACTACCAAAGCTGGAAAAACTGGAAGTAAGAAAGGACTGGAAGTGTCTTATAGCGGAAGCTTCTCAGTAGAAGAAGTAGCTATGAATCCGGAGTATCAAGGTCAGTTTACCCAGGGAGCTACTTTCGGTAGTAACAATTTCGTATATAATGGTGGCTTCTTCGGAACCTGGGGCCCCCCTTACTCCGAGGTTAACCGAGAAATTGCCGAGGGTGCTGTCGTGCCTCATCCATTACAGGGAAAGTACGGTAACCCGGCCACACCTTTGTATGCTGGTGACCAATATCCTGAGATTCTCGAGAACCTGGATCAAGTAGTTCCCCACACTGATAACTGGGAAAACTTCTGGGATACCGGATCATTGATGGAGCATTCGCTTCAGATTAATAGTGGTGGGGAAAAAGTTTCCCTATCCGCGGGGGTTTCCCGAACCGATAATAAAGGAATTATTCCGTTCTCCGAGCTAGACCGAACCAGTATCAACTTCGGTGGTGCTACCACCTTAGAAAACGGATTATTCATTAATGGTAATGTGAATTACGTGCGTACCAATCAACGCACTGCTCAGCAGGGAGCAGAAATCGCTGCAGCAAATTCGGGCTCCTCACTGATTAGTATGCTCTATTTGCTAAGCCCTACCTATAATCTTACTGACTATCCGTATGTAAACCGGCGTACCGGAGGTAATATTTACTACCGAAATGGTTTTGATAATCCTTACTGGGTATCGGAGTTTGCCCCTATCACCAGTAACGTAGACCGATCATTTGGTAAGGCTCAAATTGGTTATGATCTGTTCGATTGGATGACGGTGTCCTATCAGGTCGGATTCAACGCCTATACTGATCGTCGCTCGAGTCTAGTGCCGGCTGGTGGAGAAAACGTACCTCCCGGGCAGTACATTATTGATGACATCTATCGCCGGGAGCTGGATGGTGTGTTCTTAATCTCTATTGATAAAACGTTGAGTGCTGACTTTAATTTACAGGCTCAAATTGGCCATAATGCCAATGAGCGGGTATTTGAACAAACTACCGTACTAGGTAACGGAATTATTGACGGAAGCATCACCAATATTGTAAACACCGGTAGTCAGGTGATGCAGCGGGACCTATTGCGCCGCCAGCGGTTTCAGGGCGTGTTTGGTAACGTGTCGCTTTCTTACGCCGATTACCTGTTTCTGAACGTAGCCGCTCGTAATGATTGGTCTTCTACCTTACCCGATGGGGAAAACAGCTATTTCTATCCTAGCGTAAGCTTGTCAGCCGTATTAAGCGAAGCTATACAGTTACCGAGCGCATTTAGCTACGCTAAACTAAGGGGTGGTATTGCTACGGTAGGTAACGAAGCTACTCCTTACCTCACGCAAACCCCCTTCGTTCTTAACGACACTGATGGCGACTATATTAATTTACAGTTCCCGTTTACGAATCCCGACGGAACCTATAATATCGCTAATGCTACAAGTACGCTGGGTAGCCCGGTGCTGAAGCCCGAGTTTACTACTGAATACGAAATTGGCGCCGAGTTAGCATTTTTGAACAACCGTATCGGTTTGGATGTGACCTACTATAATCGTCAGAGTACTGACCAGATCGCTCAGATTGACGTAGCTCCTTCTACCGGTTACCTAAGTAGGGTAACTAATATTGGCCGGGTAGATAACTTTGGTTGGGAAATTGGATTAGACCTAACCCCGGTTCAGACTGCTAGTGGACTTACCTGGAATGTTTACGCTGCTTTCACCCGCAACCGCAATGAGGTAATAGATCTAGGGGATCTGGAGCAGGTTTTTGTGGGTGGATTTTCTAACCAGGCAATTGTGCACATTCCTGGTCAACCCTTCGGCCAAATATATGGGTCCAATGTGTTACGGTGGAGTGCCGAAAACGGATTGCGTGATCCTAATGGACAGGTATTAGTGAACCCTACCAGCGGTAAACCTTTGGAAGATCCGGAGCTACAGGTAATCGGTGATCCGAACCCTGATTTCCTGCTAGGGGTGACCAGTACTTTAGGTTGGAGGGGATTTGAGTTTATGTTCCTGATTGACTATCAGCACGGGGGTGACATGTACTCTTTATCTGCCGACCAGATGCTGAGCCGAGGGGTTTTAGGCAGCACCACTGATCGAGTACCCCGTTTAGGGCCTGGTCTGTTAGGAACTACCCAGGGGCCCATTCTGGATGAAAACGGTAATACCATTCCTAATAATGTAATGATAACAGCGAACGACTTCTACTTCTTTGATGGCTGGGCCGCTGGTGGTGCCGACTGGGTATCGGTATACGATCGTACTACCATCCGTTTACGGGAAGTTGCTTTAAGTTATCGTTTCCCCACCAGCCTGTTGGAAAAAACTCCGTTCGGTTCCGCCCGGATATCCTTCTCTGGAAGGAATTTATGGTACAACGCTCCTAATTTCCCTAAAGAGCTAGACTTCGACCCCGAGGTAAGTGGCCTAGGTGCTGGTGATATTTCGGGAGCCGCTCAAGGGTTTGACTTTATGGGAATTCCGGCTACCCGTCGCTACGGAGTAAACTTGAACCTGACTTTCTAATCAAAAGACGATAATACGATGAAGAATATTATTTCAATACTTAGTATGACGGCACTGCTGTGGGCAGTTACATCCTGTGGGGATGAATGGCTGGATGTAAATACTGATCCTAATAATCCCACCAGTCCTGACTTAGACTTGTTAATTCCGGCGGCTCAGGTGGGTCTCACCCAGCCGTTAATTCACGAAAACTCTCGTCTGGGTGATGTTCATACGCTGGGACATAACTCAGAGGATTCTGAATCTCAGTATCAGTTTACTGGTTCTGATTTCAATGGTGCCTGGAATGACTTTTTCACTAACTCGCTGGTAAACCTGGAGAGGGTCATTACTGATGCCGGGGAGCAGGAACTGCCTTCGTACGTGGCCATCGCTCAGCTGCACAAAGCCTACGTATACACCGTTATCGTTGATATGTGGGGTACCGCTCCTTTCAACGAGGCAGTATCCGGGGCAGATGGACCGGATAACCCCGAATTCCAGGATGGTGAGACTATATACAATAGTGTATTAAACCTTATTGATGAAGCATTAGCCACCTTAAGTGCTTTACCCGATAACGCCATTACCCCGGCCACAGATATCATCTACGCTGGTGACGTAGATAGCTGGATACGAATGGGTAACACGCTTAAATTAAAAATGTACATCAATTTAGCGATGCTGGATAGTCGGAGAGACGAAGCAGTGGCGGCGATCAATCAATTAGCCCAAGGCGGAAATCTGATCGAAGATTATTCTCAGGACTTTCAGTTACAATATGGTGCCGGATTGGCTCCCGAGAACCGCCATCGTTGGCATCAGTCTCATTATGTGGGTGATAAAGATCACTACATGAGTAACTTCCTGATGAATCGGATGAAAAATGAATTCGGAGTGGTTGACCCTCGTATTCGCTACTACTTCTACCGACAAATTGGAGAATTTACTGATGCTATAGCGGCCAATCGGGCAGTACCCGATGACTTTCCTTGTTTTGGTTACGGGGCTCGCCCTGAACTACCTGCTACCTGGACCGGAACCTGTGCTATTGGCTACGTAGGCGACGGTTACGTAGGACGTGATCATGGTGATGGAAGTGGTTTCCCTAACGACGGTAGTTTACGTACCACCTTCGGAGTATACCCTATCAATGGGTTGTTCGATGATAACTCCTTCAGGACGGTAGGGCAGAGCGACGGTACCGGAGCAGGTATTGTTCCCATGCTAACCAGCTACATGACCAAATTTTATCTGGCTGAGGCTGCTTTGCTTTACGGTACAGATGGCGACCCTCGTACCCTGCTGCAAGAAGGCATGGAAGAGTCAATCAATAAAGTGATTGACTTTGGTCGTAACAACGCTACGAATTATGACCCTACTTACGAGCCTAGCGAGATGCAAATTCAGGAATACGTTGACCGGATTCTTCTGGAATACGATAACGCTATGGCGGACGCTATTCATTCTTCAGTAGAAGAAGCACAACTAGACGTGATTATGGGGCAGTTTCAGGTAGCTAACTACGGTAATCCGATTGAGTCGTATAATAACCTGCGCCGTACAAAGTATCCTTACGTGCCACCGGCAAATAATAACGTAGCAGCCATGGCAATTATTCCGGTAAATCGTTTTCCTCGTCGCTTACCGCTACCACAAGATGAGGTGAACACTAACAACAATGCCCCTCGCCCGGCTGATCTTGACTGGCGCACCAGCCCGGTATTCTGGGATACCAAACCTTATCCGGCTCGTTTTGATGGAAACCAATAATTGAAAGAAACTATGAAAAATATATTTGCTACAATTACATTGCTAGGACTGGTGGTATTTTCCGGCTGCCGCGATGAAGATGTGATCCGACAGCCCGATTGGGTAACCCCGGTTATTCCGCTGGCTATCACTCCCGATGGTTCCAATGCGAAAGCTAATGTAGAAGATCCCTTCGTGCTTGATGACCTCGGTAACTCAGTATACGACTTCATTTTAGATATTGAGGATTTTGATGGTGCGGAAGACGGCCACCGCTTCTTCGTAGGCAGAAGTGGCCCGACTTCTACCTTAATAGATTTTACGCTGTTTATTGATTATTCTGGAAATGAGGGCGATCCGGCGGTATTTGCCGAGTATCAACCTTCTGATTTTCCGGTAACTATCAATATTACACCGCAAGATGCAGTAAGCTTCTTCAGTGGATTAGCAGTAAGTGACTTGGCAGATGGTGATGCTTTCGAACTATCGTTTGAATACCGTATTGATGCTAATAACACTGGTCAGATCCGTACATTAGCGCTTCCTTCATCAGACTACTGCGGTGGTTTCTCTGATCAAGGAGAATTCTGTACTTTAACGATAGAAGTAGTAGATACCTTAGACGAAGGATAATCAGAAAGCACTATAAAGTGAAACAGAAAGAGCATTGGTTGACCAATGCTCTTTTTTTATAAAATTTGCGATAGACAGAAACTATTGAGGTTTGTAGTGTTGCAACTGACATCATCAGATCATTCCGGCCGATTTGAGGAGATAAAAGCTAAAATTTTCTAAATTGGTAAGGCAATTAACTTTTTACTCTTATCATGAACAACCACCTATCATCATCCCAGAATCCATCCCGAAGAAATTTTATTAAAGGAACTGCCTACTCTGCTGCCGGTTTTATGATCGTACCTCGCCACGTATTGGGTGGCCAAGGCTTTGTGGCTCCCAGCGATACGGTTACGCTAGGTATTGTTGGTGCTGGGGGAAAGGGGCGGAAGAATACCGAAGCTTTTTTGGCATTAGATGATACACGAGTGGTAGCGATAGCTGATCCTGCTTATTACTGGAACCTGGCTGATTTTTACTACCGCTCCGAAGCAGGCCGTGGTCCGGTGAAGGATTTAGTAGAAGAAAAGCATCAGTCCCAAAATCCCTCCTTTCAGGTAGCTGAATACGATGATTTTCGGGAAATGCTAGAGAAGGAAGAATTAGATGGTATTGTCTGCTCAACTCCGGATCATACCCACGCCTATATCTCATTACTGGCTATGCGAGCGGGTAAGCATGTATACTGCGAAAAACCCTTAACTCACAATATTTGGGAAGCAAGACAGGTGCAGAAAGTGGCCGCAGAAACCGGTCTGGCCACTCAGATGGGAAACAGTGGGCATAGTGCCGATGGCATCCGGCAGACAGTAGAATACCTACGAGCGGGTGCTATTGGTAGGGTGAACGAAGTGCACGCTTGGGTGCCCGCTACCCGTTGGGTACCTAGCTTACGGGGGCTTCCTGAGGGTAAATCTACCATGCCAATCAACTTTGAATGGGATTTATGGCTTGGTCCTCGTGAGCCTCGTCCGTTCCACGAAGACTACGTGCCGGTAACCTGGCGCGATTTCTGGGATTTTGGTTGTGGAGCTTTAGGCGACTTTGGCTGCCACGATATGGATGCTAGTGTGTGGGCGTTTAATCTGTCGGCTCCCGAAAGAGTTGAAATCCTCCCTGCCGGTTTTAGTAATGCTGATATTGCACCCTATGGTGAAATTGGTTATTATGATTTTCCGGCCCAAGGAGATCAAGCACCGCTAAAACTAACCTGGTACTCCGGCGGACTACGGCCAAAGGAACCTGAATTGCTTCCGGAAGGAGTAGATCTGCCGCGTCGGGGCACTATGTTCGTAGGCGAGAAAGGAATTATTTTAAATGATGGAGGCGAGCGAGTACCAAAAATCTATCCGGAGTCAGTAGCTGAATCGTTCAATCCGCCTAAGCCTAGCATACCCCGTTCTAACGGCCACTTCCGCGACTGGATTGATGCGATTAAAGGTGGCCCGGTCGCTAGTGCTAACTTTGAGTATGGCGCACGTCTGACTGAGATCACATTATTGGGAGTGCTATCCCTACGGATGGGCGGACAGCCTATCTACTGGGATGCCGAGCAGATGAAAGCGAAAGGCTTACCCGAGGCCGATAAATTTATTAAGGAGCCAGTGCGCCAGGACTGGGAAATGACCTAGTCAATCCATAAGGCGAACATTGTACTGGCGAGGCTGGGACACATATCCGGTAAAGCTGTTTTCGTTGAATGGAGCTGGAGTATAGATATAAACGGCAGTATCCCAGGGATTGTATAGCACTACTTCTTCCCGCTTATCGCCACATACGTTAGCCGGAATGCAGTGGTACCAACCCTGCCGCTTACTACCCCGAGGTGGTGGTAATTCCTTAAATGTAATCACTGATTTGCCCCGACCGTTCCATAATTGACCACCGTTGTACAGCATCGCTGCTCGATCCGCTCCGTGCCAGTATACTGCTTCCATACCGGTGTTGTTGGGTGATTCATTCAACCGGAAGCGGCGAAGTACTTCTCCCTTTTGGCTGACAAGCATGACATCGGGGTGATGACCATTGTAGCGTATTATCATTTCCGGACCGGGTACTTCGTCATCGAAATCAGCTACTCGCAGTTCCTGTCCGTGAGGTACTACTTTTTCGCCTAGCTTCAGAATGATGTGGCCCTGCTCATCCAGAATATGCCCAAAACCGGAGGCGAAAGCTCGTTTTTTGGCGGGGTGATCCCAATAATCAACCACCACTGCGTCCATATGTCGCCCCAGCATTTCTTCCCAGAGTACTTCACCATCATCATTCAGCAGATAATAACCACCGTTCACCTCATCCTTTCCATCACCGTCTACATCTCCGACCGCCGGTACATAAGCAGGAACTCTACTGTACTCTTTCCACTCGTTCCGATACGACCAAAGTAGGTTTAACTCATTGTCAAACGCCAGCACTTGAGTACCGGTTTTTATTACAAAGTCTTGTGGCGAAGCTAATCCGCGGAGGTTAGCAATTAGAATACGTTGATGTACCCAGTTGGCGCCTTCGCCCTGAATCTGAGAAAAAATAGCCGGTTTAGCTCGAAGCTCAATGTCTCCAGTAGCCCCATCCATGATCAGTATTTCTACATCTTTCAAGCTACCCGAAGGGGCTTTTATGCCAGGCTGATGAGCAAAGGTGACCACCTCCGATGCACCGTCCTGATCAATGTCAATAATTGCTACCGGACCAGGTCGAGATGGCTGTAGTCCCCCTTGGCCTCGCTGCCAGAGTGCCTCTCCTTCTTGGGAGAAAGCACCCCAAAAGCAAGGCTTCATACCCCCTCCGTCGTGCGCATCATCTTCAGAACGGTACACCAGGAAATCTACCTGGCCATTACCTGTTAAGTTACCCATGCGAATATCGCCACCAAACGTAAGACTATCGCTAGATTGAAGAAACTCGGCAGGAATCTCAATTTTCTTGTATAAGATAGCTTTGCCGGAATCGATTGGCAAAGCAGATTGGTGCTGATCTGGCGCTAAGAAAAACCCCCAGTAACCAAACCAAAAGCTGGCTATTGGGATAACGAATAGGTATCTTAAGGTCTTCATAGCCTACCCAAGCAGAAATCATATGGTCCGGTTCGTGGTGCACAGTTACGAAATAGTATGACTCCTGAGATATCCATTGTTTTTCTTTCCTGATTAGCATGTGAGCCACCGATTTCGCAATAGCCAGATGCACCAGCTATAGTACAGCTCAATCTAAAAATATTAGGAAGCGCTGCCGTTCCAGAAATCGCGTGGTTCGTAACCTAGCATTTTATTAGCCTCACGGTCACCTCTAAATTTCTCTTTTTTCGGGTTCCAACGTAGTGGACGGTTCAGCTCGTAGGCAATGTTACCAATAGTACATACTGTAGCTGTTCGGTGCCCTACCTCTACGTCACAAATCGGTCGGGTACGTTGGCAAATAGCATTCAGCCAATCCCGATAATGATCTTTACTTTTGTATAAATGAATTTCATTCTCGCCTATTTTCTGATCTATAAGCTTTTCGGGAACATTCAGAAATTGCCGACTAACTTCTATAGTCCCCTCCGAACCTTCAAAACGAATGGCATTACCTTTCCCAAAATCTTCTCGTACCATCTGGATGCCACTGTCGTAGCGATAAGTCAGCACCGGATAGTCATTTCCATCAGGCGGAATAACTTCCACTGGTCCACTATCGTCCATACCCAGAGCCCATTGGGCAATATCAAACATGTGGGCTCCCCAGTCAGTCATACCTCCGCCACCATAATGCTTGCAGTAGCGCCAGCGAGGCCACCCGTCCCAGGTAATAGAAGGGGCAAAGAATGAACTGTACGCTCGCTGGGGAGCGGGCCCCTGCCATAAATTCCAATTTAGTGCATCAGGTTTCGCTTCTGCCGGTTGGTCACAGGCATCGGGCGGGCCGCCTACGCTTACGGTTATTTTCTTTATGTCCCCAATGTATCCGTTTATCACCAGTTCGGCTGCTCGGTGAAAATCCTCCCAGGAGCGTTGCATGCTTCCAGTCTGAAATACTCGATTATACTTACGGGTTGCTTTCACCATAGCCCTTCCCTCTTTTACCGTGAGTGAGAGCGGCTTTTCGCAGTAAACATCCTTACCGGCTTCACAAGCCATAATGGAGGCTATAGCGTGCCAATGATCAGGGGTTGCAATAATAACGGCATCCACATCATTGCGTTCTAGTAGTTGACGGAGATCAAGATATGCTTCAACTCCCTGATAAGACGCTTGGCCATTTTGCTGAGCATAGTAGTCCGAAACCATTTTCTGAAAATCTGCCATTTTTTGGGAGTCTACATCGCTAGCAGCTACTATCCGAACCTCAGGAATCTCAATAAATTTTCTAAATAGTGTTCCTCGGCCTTGTTTACCGGTACCGATGTACCCCAGGGTTATCTGGTCACTAGGAGCGGTGTAACCAATTCCACCCAATACATGTCGGGGTACGATGGTGATTCCTGCCAACGCAGTGGTAGAAATGCCAATAAATTTTCGACGGGAGAGGTGAGAAGGTGATTTGTCGTAATCCATAGGTTGCTTGAAGTATTTACCTATGGAAGTTACGGAATCAAGACAATATTAAAAAAAATATTATCTGGCGGGGTTAGATTTTTTTCGTGACTGCTCTTCTATAAGCGTATTTAATGAGTTGTCGATATCCTCTAAGGTAATAGCAATCTGTCTCAACTCATTCATTCGTTGAATTTGTGAGAAACGTTCTCCATTCTTCATGTTCTTCGTTTCAGAAGCAATAGCATCTATATCAGATTTGATTTGCTTCACAGTATGTTGAATATCAGATTGAGCTTTCACTGGTAGTGCAATTTGGTTTACAATAATATAACAAGCATTAACTCAATAATTGCAAAATTAATACCTTATTCCAATAAAAACTTAATCGTTAGCAGTATTTTATTATTAAGTTCTCAGATAATACTTACATAATTTAAATATTTCGTTGTTCCCCTGAATTATACCCATATTATATATTTTCTTAACTGTCTAAAGTCCAGTATGCTATTAATTCTTTTAGAAAAAACTTATCAGTGCCGATATAAGCATCGATAAACGGGTAATTAATTCCACAACTTAGCTACGATTATTGTCAATATGACGGTTCGTAGCGTCCAAGCTAACGTTCTAATCCAGTTAGTATTAATTAGTTTATTAATTAACTCATCATTGAAACCTTGGGTGGCAAGCTGTCCGTGAATAGGAGAAGAAATGACGAATGTAACTACCCAAATCAGAAGAAGTAACCCATTAGCAAAAGCAACTCCCAATCCGTAAGTTTTTTCGGTTATATTAAGTTGAAGATATACCGCTAAAAGTACCTCAATTAGCATAAGTGGTACAACCAAGTAGGATATATTACGCATGTGCCGGTGCTGAAATTCAATAAAGTGATCGGCACCGACATATCGGAAGCTTGGATAATGTACTACCTGAACAGTCCAGATCAATCCGGTAAGAATGGCCGCTACCAACAAGCTGGCCATCACTAGGTTCTTTTCCTCTATTAGCATCAGCGAAGTTGTAGCGTAGCAAAAACAAAAAGCCGGAAGCGCATTGCGCAACCGGCTTCTAATAATCAAAATATTAACAAATCTAAATTAAATCATTGCAAATGTTAGCCAAGTTTAAAGGTGATAGGCAGCACCATTCGTACCCGAACTGGCTTACCTCTTTGCTTGCCAGGGTTCCACTTCGGAGCGTTCTTCACAATCTGTACAGCTGCTTCATCGCAACCAGCCCCGATTCCCTTGATCGCTTGCACATCGGTTAGCGAGCCATCGGTGTTTACCACAAATTGAACGAATACCTTTCCTTCAATACCCATGCGGCGAGCCTGAGAAGGATACTTCAAATTTTTATTTACATACTCGTAGAAGGCCTGCATACCGCCCTGAGGTTCCGGTTGATCTTCTACGACCATAAATATCTGATCAGTTTCCTCTTCTTCAGGAGCTTCTTCAAAAACCATCTCCTCAATTTCGGTATCTTCGGTGATTTCTACATCAAGATCAATCTCGATTTCTTCTTCGATTTCTTCTTCATCAGGAACCTCAATAATCTCTGGCTGCTGAATTTTTGGTGGCGGTGGCGGTGGTTGCTCAGTAGGAGGAATCTCCATTACATCTTCAAAACTATCATCTACCTGTCCTAAGTCAACTAGCTGATTGCCATCATAATCCTTCCACTCAAAGGCCAGAGTTACTAGTGCTAAACTAACTACTAGCCCAATGGCTAGGTGCAGGCCTGTTTTTTGATTTAAATCTGCTTTTGGTGTTTTTTTTGGTTCCATACAATTTGTGTATTGTGATTACACTGTAATATTAAGCCACAAGTTACAAAAAAGAAATGAGCTGCTCAAACTTTGAATGTGGATTTTTTCAAGATTTAATTTAAATTCCACTTGTAGATGGCTAAAAATAACCCGTATCCTAAACCACATCCCAAAGTATTAGCCACTATATCATAAAGATCAATAGTCCTTCCTTCAGAGAATATTTGTGTACCTTCTAAGATTGAAGCGTACCCTATTGATAGTATTAACGCATAAGATGCTGCCATGTTGCGTAGCCGAGGGTAAGTCTGCTGTTTGGCGAAGCCGATAATCATCAGTAAAACCAGTATAGCGAATACCGCAGTGTGCGCAATTTTGTCAGCACTGATCAAGCTAGTGCCTAGTTGAGGCATTTGCTGACCGGGTAGCAAGATAAGTGCTAGAATAATAATCATCCAGACCAGCGTGTAAAAGTTAAAGCGCCAGAACATGCTCACCTGCTGAATGAAAATAGCTTACTGTCCAATAACTTCCTGATAGGCTTCCTGATCCAGAAGTGCTCCCAGGTCAGCTGAATCGCTTAGCTGAATTTTAATCATCCAGCCTTTATTGTAAGGATCTTCATTTACTAACTCAGGAGACGATTCCAGTACTGAATTGATTTCCAGCACCGTGCCAGCTACGGGCATGAACAGATCAGATACGGTTTTTACTGCTTCTACAGTACCGAATACCTCTCCCCGAGCGAGTTCTTGTCCTTCGGATTCAATTTCTACATAAACAATATCGCCAAGTTCCTGCTGGGCAAAATCGGTAATGCCAATGTAAGCTTGGTTGCCCTCCAGACGAATCCACTCGTGGTCTTCGGTATATTTTAGCGAATCAGGAACATTCATGAGTTAGTTAGATATTCAGTATGAGAAAAAAATTAGCAGACTTTATAAAACACCTCGGTAGGCGTAGTCTGGCCAAAAGTACGTTCTTTTCTGTATTTAGAAAAAGAATGCTTGCTATTTTATTGGGCCAAATTAAAACGTACCTGGGTACCAAATTCGGTAGTTGTACGCCGGAAGGAAGTAGTAACCAATGGTTCGTTGATGGTGCGGGCGAAGTAGAGCTGAATATTCAGTCGTTCGTTGACCCGGTAGTCAAGAGTAGGCCGGGCCTGAAAGTTGATATTACCATTAGTGATAGTATTGTCATTGTCAATTTTCCGCTGTACGGTTTTAGTGTTCTTAAACGACATAGCCATATTGAAGGTAATATCATTCTCTAAAGTAACGGTACGGCCTTTCATGCGGAAGGGCAACTTGAAATTGTCTTGGGTAACTCCCAAAGTAAAAGTGATCCCCTGAGTGGTCATCTCGGTTACCTGGGTATTGGATAGGTTGAGCGCCAGGCTACGTTCCCGGTCGTAAGAAATGCGGCTGGTGAAACGCCCTTTGGTACGAACATTAATACCAATAAGCGGGGCAAATCGCTCGGTAACAGCTACTTGCTGAATGACGTAAAGCGGCACAAAAACGTTACTGGTTACTCCGTTTTCGTCCTGGATTTCTCTTACCTGAGTTAGCTGAGTAGGATCGTACTGCTCGATGGGAGTTGTCAACTCTAACTGAGCCTCTTCCAGCGTGTACTGAAGCGAATTAGTAAAGTTATTTACGCTGTATATTGACTGATAAGCGTGGTTAATCGTGAACTGCGAAAACACTTCGCCTACCCCGGAGAATAAACGGGGAAGACCGGAGTAGTCGATCCTCCAGTTGGGTAAGGGAATTCTAGGGAAAGGAGATAACCGCACCCCCTCAGCACGTTGATTTGAGTAAGCCGCCAGGAAAGCAGGAATGAGCACATCTTGGGAGTTGAGTTCGTAAATCGCCTCCTTATTCGGGTTCTCTTCCCGCATTCGGTCGCGGATGATTTCCCGGTTGGTTACAAACTGCTCAAATACTTCGGAGATATTATCCGCACCATCCCGGGAAAAAGCGGTTTGGATAGTGAGGTACGAAAGGTTATAGGTTCCCGAGCGAGCCGGATTAAACGAACTGTAACCTCCCAGGGAGTCTCTCCGAAAAATCTCCTGATACGTATTAGTCACGCTTTTAGTAAAGTCAATCTGAATACGAAAATCCCGGAATGGTTCAATATCGGCTCGCACGCTGTAGTTCTCTACCTGCGACTGCTGGAACGGCATCGTGAGCAATTGCGACGGAGAGAGCCAGCCCCTTCGGGCGGCTTCAAATCGGATGCTAGGGTCTTGACTACCGAGCAGGAACGGAAGGCCCGGAGCTTCAAAGGTATCATCAAAGCCAAACAGATAAGGAGTGAGAATATAGCCGGGCAACATCGTTCCTTCATTCAGGCTATAATTCACATTGATAGTTCTTAGCGCCATTATTAACCTAAATAGCCCTTTTAGTGCTTTCAGGTCGGGCTTAGGTTTTACTTGCTCGGTAGTATCCTGCGGGTTCCGGCGGGGTGGGGTAGGGCGCCCTCGGCCTCCGTCGTTTATTCCCTTCAGGAATTTCACCTTATTGTATAAATCAACCATGTTTAGCCGTCCGGTAACGCTACGGTCGCGGTTGTTCTGGAGGGTGTTTCCGATGTCTTCAAAGGTATTGGTGACGGTAGTGGGGTCGTAGGCTCCGGCCTGCCAGGAGTACCCGGCCTGGTAGCGGGCATCGGCGCTGATCCAATCAGTAAGCGGTATCTTGTCGAAGGGAACAGTATAGGTACCGGTAATTGCCTGGGTGTAGTTCTTCATCCGCCCAAACTTCTTCAGGTTTTCTAGCACAATATTCCGATCTTCATCGCTGTCTAACGCCCCATCGGGCTCATCAATAATAGCAAAGGCCCGGGCACTATAATCTAAGGCCAGGTTTCGGGTCAGGTTCCATTGTAAATCGTAAATACGGTTGAATGTAAAAGCTTTTTCGTACAGTGGTTCCAAACTAAGCAGGTTTTCGTCGCGATACTGAGTCTTCACAAAGTTGCGCTGAAGATCACCCCGGAAACTGAAACTGCTAGGTACCGGTGAAAAATTAAAATCCCGGATTAGTGTGAGCCAGGGCGATTGCAGAAAACCAATATTCTGAAACGGCTCAAACGATACCTGTGGGAAACTATAGTTGTACCCTAGGCCACCCCGTACCAGCCGTTGCTCATAGGAGGCCGTGTTAAAGTTGCTTCTAATCAGGTCGCTGTACGAGTAAGAGAAGGTGAAGTTTGAGATATCGAAAAAGTGGCTCCGGGCATCTTCCCGCACTTTGTTCTTACGAACATTAGTAAAGTTTAAGCTGCGGCGGGTAGACTGATCCGTTACAATATCCAGGTAGGCCGCCCGCTCCTGAGGGTTTTCAAAAGTACTAAGAGCCGCATCCAGCGGAATATCCGGGTCTTTAGGGTCGAACTGAGGAGTGATGATTCCTCGTTCATAGCTAGCATACATCGGAATTTGCAGTCCGAAGCTCTGGGGAAAAAATTTATCTACGTTCACATTTGCCGATATATCGTACTCAGTAGCCTCTTCTCGGGTTCGCTCGGAAATTCGCGACTGTAAAGCGCCGAATCCAAAGGTAGAGTGCCGTACCGAGCCGGTCACATTAGCAAAATCAGCCAACTTGGTATTTAGTCGGGCATTAGCCGCCCAGCCACTGGTGCGGTCAAAATCTCCTACTCTTAATTCATTAGCCCACACACATAGCGATTTAGGCGCCCGGTCGTCAGATATTGGATTGCGTACCCCGATCATCACCGTTTGTACAGTACTAAGTTCGGGTCGACCTACCACGGTAATTTTGTATTTATCCCCTTCTCCCCGCCGTCTGCTAAAAGGAAGCGTAATGGGTAAGTTAGCTCGGTTTCTTTCTGATTTTACTTGGTTAAACCAATCTAACGCTATATCAATTTCGTTCTCTTCCGGCCATACCAGTCGTTCTTCGCCTTCGCCGCCTGAACCATCGGGCGACATTACCAGTGGGACTTCAACCTCGTAGTAGTTTTCGGTAAAGTCGGTACCTAATCGGAGGAAACCGGTTACGGTGCTATCCTGGGCGGTTTGGCTTTCGGCGTGGAAGAACATTCGGATGCTGCCGTAGTTGATCAAATCCAGCGTCATATTTTTGTAAGCTGCTTGAGAGTCGCCATCCCGAAGGTTATCAATACATAGTTGCAGAGATTGCTCGTTAACCCGCCGCTCAATAGGTGAGGTATTGTCCCGGTCGCGGTTGAATCCGGGTGGCAGGGTGTAGGATGAGCCTACGTCAGTAGGCGCAGCATTTTCTTCAATATTTACCGCAGAAATGAAGAAGCCGGGATCGTAGCTTTCAGGGTACTCCCGAATCTGCTTCTCGCTGAGGTCTTCGGTAAATCGCCGCCATTGGCTACCCACCAGTTGAAATCTTGCAAAGCGAAGTACTACGGGCTGGCTAAATCCGGTTAGGTACGTTCGTACGTAGCGAATAGATTTGAACCCCTGAATATTACCTTGCCGCCGGTCGGGCTGCCGAATAGGAATCCGGAATAAATACCAATCAACATTCTCGCCTGAGTTGGTAGGAGCCGTTACCTTATCTACAATGTATTTCTGACCTACTTCCAATCGACCGGGGCGCAGATCTACTTCATATTCGTAGTACTCTTCCAGATCACTGAGCGTGTTGTCCCGGTTTAAATCTTCATTATCAGGCGACTGACTACTAGCAGAAACAAACCTTGTATTGTCATTTTCCGAAATCGGGGTATTGTTCTCTTGGTTGTTAAAGTCTTTGTAACGCTCTACAATCTGGATTCCTTCACTGTCCAGGTCGCTACCGAGATAGTAGCGAAAGTTATCGGCTGAAGGGTCGTCAGCTACGGCGGCCCGGGCTGCCGGTGAAAGCCGGTCGATAAAGTCCTCAGCAAAAAAGTCAGCCTCATCGTCGTTACGTACCCCTTCAAACCCCACATCCTGGTTATTCCTAATTTCCTGCGAAGTATTACTGAAATTATCAACTAAAAACTGTCCGCTGGGCGTACGGCCCAAGTTGGTGACGTTTACATCCGGAGAGTTATAGTCTTCGGGCAGGCCGTTCTCAAAAAAGTGGCGGTCATCGGGAATAATATCTTCGGAAATACTACCCAGGTTAAAAACCAGCTTTCCGCCGGTGGTGTTCGGTTGATTAATGCGTCCGTCCAATACGGCTCCGTTCGGGCCACCAATGAAGGGATCGAGCATCCAGAACTCAATGTACTCCACGTTCACCTTATCAAAGTCTACGTCCGACGTAATTGCCCGAGTAACACCACCCCAGTTTTGCTCCGGATTGGGCAGTAGTCCTTCGTCGGTGAGGTTGGGGTTGTAGTTGTAGGGCCCCCGCTCTTCGGGGAAGTAGGCGATGTCGAAAATCGGGAGATTAAAGTTAATCACCTGTTCGTCCTGAAAAGGAAATACCTCCTGCGGAGGAACGCCTCGTTCGTAGTGGTTAGTAATGTCGTCGGCAATGGGGATACCACTAACCAGATTACCCCGGCTGGAGTAGAAGGCCGTATTATCTACGGTGTACCAGGCTAATTTTGCCCGGCGGTAGTTACGTCCTAATCCGGTAGGGCTTTCTACCAGGCTTTGGTCATCGGTTACCGGGGTAGAGGCCAGGGTCCACTCCTGCCAGCCGCTAATGCTAAAGGGCTTTACGGTATTCTCGAAATCGTCTACGTAGGAGGTGCCATCGCCATCTACGATATTGGATGTGCCCGGAAGCAACTGAGCGAACTCAGCATTAAACGTAACACTGGAAGGTTCTTTGGTCTGGATAAGCGGTAGGGCATCTACCATTTTGGTGATAAAACGGGATTCCTTCCGGTAATTGATGTCAAAACCGTACTTGGTATTCTTGGTGGGCTCGTCGCCAATATTCACGCGGCTGATTATCGGTCGCTCAGTAAGCCGTAAAACCGTACCCCCGATGCTGATATCATCATTCACCCGGTATTCCAGCCGGGTACCGAAAAGCGAGCGCTGCTGAAAGTTGAACATATCAGCCTTCTCGAACTGAATCTGAATCCGCTTACCGGAACTGAGTACTCCTTCGTTCAGAATGGTGACCCGCCCTAAGTTATAGTCTACTGTGAAATCTACCCCTTCAGTGAGTGGCGTATTACCGGCAATTACCTGAACGGAGCCTTCTTCAATTCCAATGCCGGGCAGCATAATTTCGTTGGCTGAACCGGACACAAAGCTACCGTTGATAAAGAATTTATTTTTGTTAGTGTTTAGCTCGGCGTCAGCCTTGGTGGTTTCGTACAGCGAGTTGTATACATAACGATCTACCAGGTTGTCTTCTCCCGCTACAAATTGTGCTTCCAAATGGCTGCCGAAGGGCTCCAGCACCGGGAAAACAATAAATCCCTGATCGGGGTGGATGGTGATGCCCTCGACAAAGTCAAAATTGCCATCAGGTTGAGGGTCATTGTTCTGGTTTAAGTTATCTAAGTTGAACAGGCGTACTAGCGGAACATCACGGGTGTTTTGTCCCTCATGTAGACTAGGATTGTCAATACCGGTGCGGTCGTCGCGGTATACTACTCGCAATTGGAAACCTTCGCGGCTAATCTGGCTGGAGTTAAGCGAGTAAATGTTCTTCATCATTAGGTCCCAGGTGGGTACCTCGGTGTTGATTTTGGTAGGGCGCAGCATCTTCAGAAAGATCACCTGGTCTTCGGGAAGGTTCTGGTAATCTTCAGTAAGTTCTCCCACCTGATAGCGTTGCCCGTTATAAGTGTATTCGTAAGCCACTGCCAGCATTTCGTCGTTTTGCAGGCGGCGGTTCAAGCTGACGTAGCCTAGTTGACTGTTGAAGGTGTACTCCCGTTCGGTTAGCCTACGAGCCGAAGTAATTACTTCAAAATCAGTGGCCTTCACGAAGTTGAACTCAGTTTCCAGAATAGAAGCTGTTTGGTTAATATCCCGCAAACCGCTCTGCGACTGGAGGCTGGCAAAAAGTTGATTAGCGCCATTCCGAGCGGGGCCACCCTGACCTTCGCCTACCCTGGGGTTATCATCGCGGTAGATGACTTCCCCTTCTCCTAGATCCATCAAAGCGGCAATTCCCCGCAGGGTTTCGGTATCGTTATTACGGTTCAGGACGTACACCTCTACCCGGGTTACATTCATTTGAGAGTATATTTGAGGTAATGAGCGTAACCAGTTTTCGTAATTAGACCGGAAGAAATGGTTCAGAAAGAAGTGCCGGTTTTCGTCGTAGTCTGAAGCCCGCAGCTCGAACTCTCGGGTTTGAGTACCACTCTCAACCGTGACAGCATCACTACGGCCCCGCTGTACGGAAGCCACACTGGTAACGAACAATCGCCCAAATTGCAGTTGAGTCTTTAGGCCAAACAGGCTTTGCGAACCGGTAATCAGGCTATTACTTACGGGCATGTTTACCGTTCCCAGCTCAATCTTCTTAATGATTTCGTGCTCGTAGCCGGTGTACTCTACTTTAATATTGTTCTGAAAATCGAAGGAGTTGTTGTTGTCAAAATTAGCGGTGACCTGTAACTTCTCACCGATAGTGCCTACCACGTTCAGGCTGATTTGCTGATCAAACTCAAAGTTTCCGTTGCGCTGCTGACGGATAGGAAGGGATGGATTGAAAATTCGCTGAAAGCGTCCCCCGAAGTCAAGCGTTACAAACCCATTGGGCCGGATATCTACGTATGATCCACCAAACAGGCGATCGAAGGCTGGAGTCGTGTAAATTGGAGGAATTAATCGCCGACCGCTCACTGCACTTTCTCCGTCTAGGGCAGCCGATCGGCTACGCCAGTAGTCTCGTAAAATACGCTGATTCTGAATCTGTTCGTACTGGTCGAAGTTCAGATAAGAAGGAGCCCGATAATCCAGACCATTGATGCGCTCATAGAGAGAATAATTGATAGAAGTATCGAGATCGATACCAAAATCCAGTTGTGTGGGGTCTTGCAGATACAGTGGCGAGCGTGGTACCCGGTTCGAGAGCGGGTCGCCGTAGCGGTCGGGCAGACCGTACTGAGGGCGGGTAGAGGGCTCGTAAGGTTGGTTGGAGATTGTAGGCGAATTGGTAGTGTCAACCGGAACTGTATCACGAGCTACGGTGTCAGCCGGAGTCGTGGTAGGAGGAATATCTTGCGCAAGTGAAGTTGATACAATGAGCGGAATAATTCCAGCTAATAGTATCAGTGCTCGATAGCCGTACCTTACCCCGCAAACTCCCGAAATATATCGTGAAACCTTAAGTAGCAAGATTGCGATAATTTATGTGGTTTTGAGCGCTAGTTTGATTACATCTTCCAAACGTAGCTCTTCCTTCTGCTTACTCTTCTGCCAGTCGGCTATTACTTTGTCTAAACTTTTCTCAGCCGCCGCCCGGGTGAAGCCGAGCGTTGTCAAAGCTGATAACGCTTCGGCACGTAAGGTATTGTATGCGGTAGCCGGGAGTCCATGTACCTTTTCGGTTATGCCGGTAGCTACTCCCTCCTTGCGAATTTTGTCAGCTAGTTCCAGCACGATTCTTTGAGCAGTTTTGGCTCCAATACCCTTCACTCGCTGTACCGTTTTAGCATCTTCGTTGGCAATGGCTGCTTTTAGTTCTTCTACTTGCATCGACGAAAGTAGCGTCAGAGCCAGACTCGGACCTACCCCCGAAATTGATAACAAATCCAGAAAAAGCTTTTTTTCGGTAGGCTGGGCAAACCCAAACAGCGTTTGGGCATCTTCTTTCACGTGTAAGTACGTATGCAATTTGTAGGTTTTTGCACTTTCCAGTGCATCGTACGTATTGAGTGAAATTCTTATTTCGTATCCTATTCCTTGCACATCAATCACGACAAAGGTCGGTTCTTTTTGGGCAAGGGTTCCTTGAATGTAAGCAAACATACGAGTAGGTTGTAGTTTCTAACAGATTGCAAGTTTACACATATACCCCGGATAGTGATTCGCAATTAACCACAAAAGTATCAGATGTCAGAAATTACGGTATATCCGATACTTGTTTTTACAACTGAGATAACCGCGCTCAAAATTAGAACTTAATAAAGTCTTGATTTGACTTATAGTAGAATGAGCGCTTGTAAGATGGTTGTGCCTAATTCATTACCGTGACACAGCCGTAAAACTAAAAAATCTCATTAGCATTTCGCAATATTCATTACATGGGGAGAAAAATATTTCTTAGCTTCCGGCCTAGTATTTACATCAATCTTATGATAAAGAGACTAGTTCTCGGCGGAGCTATAGTGACAGTATTTCTCTCAATAGCCATTTATGCTTGGTTGGGTGGCTTTCAGAGCGAACAAATTGAAAAAATTTCGTATAGTTCCCGTACAGTAGTAGGAACGCTTTACCAGGGAGCCTACGGCGATCTTGCCCTGCGGAAAATTTTCGTGACCGCCCAGCAACAGTGGGAAGAAAATAAGGAGCGGGGGACCTTGGTGGTAGTTAACTATGATTCAATAGCAGATACCAACGAAATTGACCAGCTTATCGGCATATTGACGGAGAGTGCTTCCGATTTGCTCCAATCCGAGCAGATAGTAGATACGCTACCGGCGGGGGACTATCTGCAAGTACGTTTGTACGGACATCCGATGGTGCGTTCCACCCCGGCACAGATTATCGAGAAAGCTCGGCGCTATACGGCTGATTATCAGTTAAATTTGCTGCCTCCAGCTATTGAGCATTATTTTGGCACCGACTCTATGTGGGTAGAGTTTCGGGTAGAAGCAAATTAATATCTCTGCTTAGAGTAGTAGAGTTGAATTTATCACATTGAAGCCCTAAATTCGGGTGGTTCATTTTCGATTTGCGTACTGTAAATAGGAATTAGTGGTGTCTTTGGTAAACATGGTTCGGTGGGGATTATTTGTTTGGTGCGGATGCTGGGCAGGTTCGACTTTAGCCCAACTATCGGTGCCCGATAGCCTGCAGATTGTGCTAGAAGAATCTAACTCTCTGGAGGAAGAATCACAAGCATTGATTCAGTTGGCTGACTACTACGAGTACCGCAATCTGGATACTACTTATTACTTTATACAGCAAGCACTGGACGCTGCTGAGAAGGCTGATTACAGTATTGGTCGGGCTAATGCCTACGTTCGTCTTTCGGCCTACTACGCTCACTATAGACGCTATAAACCCGACAGCCTGCACCGCTTTCTGGAACAAGCGATCACCATTTATAAGGAGGTAGGCGACTCCACTCAAATCGCCCAGGCGTATTATCAGGTAGGGCGAACTGCTTTTTATTCCGACTTTTATCCTATTGCCTTTCAGTATGTAACCAATGCTAAGGATATTTATCAACAACGGAACAACCGTAGAGCTCTGGCCGAGGCACTTTCCTTATTATGTGAGATTCAGAATCGGCAGGGTAATAATGTAATTGCATTGAGCCATTGTATGGAGGCACTGGAAATATTCGACGAGCTAAAAATTGAATCAGAAAAAGCACGCTTAAACAAAACTATCGGGATCATTAATTTAGATGCTCGGAATTATCCTATTGCTCGAAAGCACTTAATTCAAGCCGAAGATTTCGCCATACAGTTTCGGGATACAGCTACCTTATCGACCACGTATATCGGTATTGGTGAAGTGAATATTGCCACGGAGAATTATGAGGCTGCCCTGAATGATTTTCAGAAGGTGCTTAACTTGAACCGGGATCGTGCAGGAAATGATATGGCTTATGCTTATTACAACATTGGTAAAACGTATCTACTGCAGAAGCAGCCTAAGCAGGCCATCCCATTACTGGAGGAAGCTATAGTTTTGGGTGAAAGGTACGAAAATCGATTGCTGCAGGCCCAGTCCTCGTTAGAACTGGGGAAGGTATACTACGAACTGGAAGAACTAGATCAATGCTTTAATTACTTAAATCAATGCTTAACGCAAGCCCCTCGCAGTATAATTGGGAGTAGTGAAGTGCTACGTGAATGTTACCGTCAGCTCGCCCGGTACTATCGTAAAATAGGCGATCTGGAGAATGCACTGGTGAGTTTTGGACAATACGATCTGGAGCGGAAACGGGCTTTCCAGGAAGAAACTGCCCGGCTATTTGCTGAGATGGCCACGATTTACGAGACGAAGGACAAGGATAATCAGATAGAGTTACTACAGCTTGAAAACCAGTACCAGAGTGTATTAGCAAGTGAGCGTAAACTAATAAATCTATTTTTGATTGTAGGACTACTGGTACTCTTTGGAGTAGGAGTACTACTGTTTAGCAAGTACCGGGTGAAGGCTCGGGCCAACCAGAAGCTGGAAGTACAAAAGCAAAAGATAGAGAAGCAGCGGGACGAAATCACCCAAAAAAGCAAGCTTTTAGAAGAAAGTAGCCGGGATATTAAAGACAGTATTGAGTACGCCCGCCGTATCCAACTATCGTTATTGCCTGAAAAGGATGAACTAAAGCATGTATTTCCCGATTCCTTCGTTTTTCATAGGCCTAAAGATATCGTAAGTGGGGATTTTTACTGGGTATACGAAACGGAGAATATTATCTTAATTGCGGTACTGGATTGTACCGGACACGGAGTTCCGGGAGCCTTTATGACGGTGCTGGCCAATTCGGTACTGAACCAGGTAGTGCAGGAGAGTAAGATCACTTCTCCGAATAATATTCTCTCAATTATGGACACCCGTATCCGGGAGGCACTGCGCCAGAGCGAAGCGGAAAACACGAACACTGATGGTTTGGATATAGCAATTTGTATGATCAACCGGCAGAGCCAGGAGGTTTGCTACAGTGGGGCCCATATTCCCTTATACTTTACTCATAAAGGAAGGTTAAACAAGCTGGAACCCAGCCGCTATTTTATTGGGGGTGGTCGGGTAAAAGATAAGTACTTTACTAACCAATGTCAGCTGCTGCAGCGAGGAGATATGCTTTATCTGGCCTCCGACGGTTATCAGGATCAGTTTGGTGGACCAAATGACAAAAAGTTTATGCGTGGGCAGTTTTGCAAACTGTTAACCAGCATTCAGGATCTTCCTACCGAAGACCAATACCGTAAGATAAAAGAAACTTTTTGCTCTTGGCAAGGTAAACAAATTCAAACCGACGACGTGTTGGTGGTAGGTTTTAGGTTATAAAAAAAGCAGAGATATTGCACCTCTGCTTTCTTATATCCAGTGACGGGAGAAGGTTATATTTGAACCTCATCCAGGTTGATAAACTTGATCTGCCGATCATCGCTTAATTCAATTCCCACGATGGAATCGCGGCTGATATTTCCGGCCAGAATCTCCTTAGACAACTGGTTCAGCACTTCGCGTTGCAGTACCCGCTTGAGCGGACGGGCGCCAAATTGGGGATCAAATCCAATCTCTCCCAGGTAATCCAATGCATCGTCAGTTGCCTCAATCTTGATTCCGTTTTCCTCCAGGCGACGCTTAATCAGGTTGAACTGAATTTCTACAATCTTGCGCATATCCTCCTTTGACAGCGGGCGGAACATGATCGTTTCGTCAATCCGGTTCAGAAACTCTGGTCGTACCGACTTTTTCAGCAGTTCAAACACTTCTCGTTTGGTTTCTTCCAAAATCTCATCTTCGTTGAACGGGTTGATGTCCTGGAAGCGCTCCTGAATCAGTGTAGAACCAATATTGGTGGTCATAATGATGATCGTGTTCTTAAAGTTAGCTACCCGTCCTTTATTATCGGTCAGACGGCCATCATCCAGCACCTGTAGTAAGATGTTAAACACATCGGGATGCGCTTTCTCAATTTCATCTAGCAGAATTACGGAGTAGGGCTTACGGCGCACTGCTTCGGTCAACTGTCCGCCTTCATCGTAGCCCACGTAGCCGGGAGGTGCCCCGATGAGTCGGCTTACCGCGTGCCGCTCCTGATATTCGGACATATCAATCCGTACCATGTTGTTCTCATCATCAAACAGAAACTCCGCTAATGCCTTGGCTAGCTCGGTTTTACCTACGCCGGTAGTTCCTAAAAAGATAAAGGAACCGATGGGGCGCTTAGGGTCTTGTAGTCCGGCCCGGCTGCGACGCACTGCGTCGGATAAGGCTTCAATCGCTTCGCCCTGACCGGCTACGCGGCGGCTAAGCTCATCTTCCAAGTGTAGCAATTTTTCGCGTTCGCTTTGCAGCATTTTAGATACCGGAATACCCGTCCACTTTGCTACTACTTCGGCAATATCTTCAGCATCAACCTCCTCTTTCAGGAGAGAACTGCCTTGCTGCATTTCTACCAGTTTCTGCTGAAGCTCGGCTAGCTTTCGCTCGCTTTCTCCTACCTTGCCGTAGCGGATTTCGGCTACACGTCCGTAGTCGCCCGCCCGTTCGGCCTGCTCGGCTTCTACTTTATAGCGATCGAGTTTTTCTTTCTCTTCCTGAATACCTTTGATGACCGCCTTTTCGTTTTCCCACTTGGCTTTCACATCTTTCCGCTGGTCTTCCAGTTCGGAGATTTCCTTATTCAACTGGGCTTCTTTCTCCTTATCTTTTTCCCGACGAATAGCTTCTCGCTCAATTTCCAGCTGCATGATTTTACGGTTTAGTTCATCCAACTCTTCAGGTAGCGAGTCAATCTCCATCCGTAAGCGAGCTGCGGCTTCGTCCATTAAGTCAATGGCTTTATCGGGTAAGAAACGATCGCTGATATAGCGGTTAGACAGTTCTACCGCCGAGATGACCGCATCATCTTTAATTTGCACGCCGTGGTGCAATTCGTAACGATCTTTAATACCCCGCAAGATGGAGATAGCATCAGCCACATCCGGTTCATTCACTATCACTGTCTGAAATCGCCGTTCCAATGCTTTATCTTTCTCAATATACTTTTGATATTCTTTTAGAGTAGTAGCTCCGATTGCATGCAGTTCACCGCGGGCTAATGCAGGTTTCAGCAGATTAGCCGCGTCCATCGCTCCTTCGCCGCCACCAGCACCGATCAGGGTGTGAATCTCGTCAATAAATAGAATGATCTGCCCGTCAGAATCGGTTACTTCCTTGATGACGGATTTCAGTCGCTCCTCAAATTCACCCTTATATTTAGCACCAGCCACGAGCAGTCCCATGTCCAGAGCCACAATAGTTTTGGTCTTCAAATTTTCGGGTACGTCTCCGTCTACAATTCGCTGGGCCAACCCTTCAACAATAGCGGTTTTACCTACTCCGGGTTCACCCAATAAAATCGGGTTGTTCTTGGTTCGGCGAGCTAGAATTTGCAGTACCCGGCGGATTTCTTCATCTCGGCCAATCACCGGGTCAATTTTACCGGCTTTGGCTAGTTGATTTAGATTCTTAGAGTAGCGCTCCAGCGATTTATACTTAGCTTCAGCGTTCTGATCAGTTACCCGGTCGCCACCGCGCAATTCCTGAATGGCGGCTTTAAGTTCTTTTTCGGCAAAGCCCGACTGCTTCATTAAAGAAGCAACTTTATCTTTACCGCCCAACAACCCTAGAAGTATATGTTCAACGGCAATAAACTCATCCTGAAATTCTTTTAGGTAGGTTTCGGCCTTACGGAGTGCGGCTGCACTGTCGTTAGACAAGTAAGGTTGCTGTCCGCTTACCTTAGGATACGATTGAATAATAGCATCCACTCCGTTATCTAGCTGAGAGCGGTTAATGCTCAGTTTGTTCAATACAAACGATATTACATTTTCGTCTGCCTGTAACACTGCCTTCAGTAAGTGTCCGGGCTCAATGGCCTGCTGCTGATTACCATTGGCAATTTCAGCGGCTTTTTGTATCGCCTCTTGCGATTTTATAGTGTAGTTATCTAAGTTCATGTTCTATCCTCCTTATGTATGTGATGATTTCTATTACAATATATCAAAACTACTACCAAAGCCTTTTGGTCTACTTTTAATGCCATTATGGCGTAAAAATGATGAATTGCGAAGTAAAATAAGTCAATATGACAGATTTTGGTGATTTGTTCTGAATCTTACGCAAGCGATCAAATGAGGATAATAGAGAATCCGTTGATAACCTATAAGCGTGCTCTAAATTTGGGCGAGTGTCCAGTAGTTTACTGGTTGCTTCATATAGGGTATAGGTTAGAACAACTGAGTAATGAACCGGCTAAATTTGCTGCTATCTGTTCGTGAAATAGCTTAGTACGGGGAAAGAGTATTAATATTTCTGTTATTTCTAACTTTTTTACCTACTTTTGAGTATAACCTTAGATAGGTGCTATTATTTAATCTTTTAAATTCACTTATTCTTGTATAAGTGCAATTTTTTGTGAAAGCACCAATATTGTTGCCAAGTTGGGTTGATACATAGGAACCAGGAATTAACGATGACTAGAGGAGATTGGTATTAGTTTCTTCCTATTACATTTTTTTATGAGACTACAGAATAGAATTATGTCTGGCATCGGCTGGACTACGTTGGCATCTTTTGGTTCGCAGGGATTACGTCTACTTTTTAAGCTGATACTGGCCAAATTGCTTTTACCCGAAGACTATGGTATCATCGGTATGGCAGCTGTTTTCATTGGTTTTACTGAAGTGGTCAGTGAGCTTGGAATGGTTTCCGCTCTTATACAACGGCCCCGGCAGGCAATGCGCGATATTCACTATGTCACCGCCTTCTGGATTAATCTGGGAATCGCTTTAATCGGCTACGCACTTATCGTCTGGTTGGTATCCCCATTAGCAGCCTGGTTTTACGGCGAACCCTTGCTTGAGCAGATTATGCCGTTACTGGCTTTACCGTTAGTATTTAATACACTCTACGCCATTCCTAAAGCAAAATTAAGCAAAAGCTTAAATTTTAAACCACAAGCCCTAGCCGAGGTGGCATCGGTATTAATAGGAGGGTTGCTGGCTATATGGTTGGCCTTTGAGGGGTGGGGAGTATGGGCATTGGCCTGGAACGGAGTAATTGTTTCGTTAGTAGCCGCTATCTTTTACTGGATACCCACCCGCTGGTACCCTAAGTTTGCGTTTAGCAAATCGGCGTTTCAAGATCTGTTCGGTTTTGGCAGTAAGGTGATGGTTGAGCGTATCTTTCACTTCTTTACACTAAATGTAGATTATCTGCTTATCGGAAAGCTGATTGGTGGTGCTGCCCTAGGTGCCTACACATTGGGATTTATCCTGACCAATACGCTGATGAAGCAACTGACTAGGGTAGTAAATAAGGTAATGTTTCCGGCATATTCTTCTATTCAGCAAAGTACAGAAACTATTGCCCGGTTTTATCTGCAGATTAGCAAAGTAAACCAGCTGGTAGTTTTTCCGGTAATGTTGACGCTTACGGTGCTGGCCGAACCGATTATTCGGGTAGGGTTTGGGCAGCAATGGGAACTTGCTATTATACCACTACAGATTTTAGCTTTGGGTACAGTTCTAACGGGATTATCAGCTAATGCTACCGTTATCATGCGTAGTGTAGGTCGATCCGATCTTTCCATGAAATTAAGTATTGGATGTACCCTCTTCTCTACCATTCCGGCAGTAACAGTCGGCGCTCTGATTTACGGTATTAACGGAGCCGCCCTCGGAATACTGGTTGACCGAATTTTTCGGTTCTTTTGGTACCAGCGAGTGGTGCATAAGCTGGTTGGCGTACATTACTCAGCGATATTGAAGCTAGCCTGGAAGCCTTTTGTTATTTCTCTGATTCTTGGCGGAGGAGTAATTTTAGTAAACCACATGTATTCCTTATCATATTGGTTACAACTGATACTTGGTGCTATTATGATTAGTACCGGATATTTGTGGTACTTAGTGATCTTCGAGAGAGACTTATTAGAGAAAATCCTGGTTGTTACCAAGCTACGAGACAAAGTGTTGGCTCCGGTGAAGAGCGCATGAAGCAGGAGATTAAATTCTTAAGTGCCTTTCAATGGGCGGGTAAGATTTTATTGCTACATTTTCTAAATTAAGTTTTCTATATTCAATAAAACTGATTGATTCTTCGCTATGGCAGCTATGCATCTTGAACGCAAAACCCGTAAAAAACCAGTTTGGCCTTGGTTACTGTTACTGCTTATTATATTAGCTATTATGGGTTGGCTGATGTACGCTGGGTAGGTCTGCATGCACGAAGCACTTCCCCACAAAAATTTGGAATTACATTCACAAGCTCAATAAGAAGCTGTTTAAAGCATTTATTGGTTTTTTTAATCATCTCTTTCAAAAGATACAGCTAAAGAATATATATAAAACTCTATCATTCAGATTTTTACAAAAAGATATTTGCTGGGTTGCATTAACTTTCTGTTAAATTTTAATAAAACAAAATTAAACAAAACAATGGGTGATAGTTTCTGTTATGTGTTTGTAAAATTTATTACACAAACGAATATAACTATGAAAACGAACGCATTTATTTTCTTTTTAGCCGGTCTATTCATGACCACATTAACTTTTGCTCAAGACAAGGACATTGTAGCCCTGGCGATGGAGCAGGACAACTTATCTACTCTGGTAGAGGCTGTGAAAGCGGCTGAGTTGGTAGAAACTCTACAAAGTGATGGACCTTTCACTGTATTTGCCCCTACTAATGAGGCTTTTGCGGCTCTTCCCGAAGGAACCTTGGAAAGCTTGTTGAAGCCGGAAAATAAGGATAAGTTAGTGGCAGTACTAACCTACCACGTAGTATCAGGAAAGGTTCTTTCCTCTGATTTGTCGGACGGTATGCAAGCAGCTACGGTAGAAGGTAGTAATGCTGAAGTAATGCTGAAAGACGGCGAGGCGATGATTGAGGGTGCTAAAGTGGTAGCCGCCGATGTAGAAGCTTCTAACGGTGTTGTACACGTGATCGACGCTGTAATCTTACCCCCTAGTATGACTGGTACGGCACAAGGGGAAAAAGAAGAAGACAATTACTAGTTCTCAGAAATATAATTTCTGAATTGAGGCTATTCACTGAGGTGGGTAGCCTTTTTTATTACCTACCCACGCTCATTCTGTTGATTTTATACTACTTTAGTTTACCAGAATTAAAGTCTATTTGGTCTCAGCTATGGAGGTACAAATAAAACCGGCTTTGGAAAAAATGGCTCGCGAATTGGCAGTCCTGAGCCGTCAGACGTTCGTAGAGGCGTTTGAGAAAGATAATAACGAGCAGGATTTTTACATTTACGTTGATGAAGCCTTCCGGGAGTCTACCATCCGCCAGGAGTTAGCTGATTCTAAAGCCATGTTTTTTGTCGCTTATGAGCAAGCATCGCTAGTCGGCTATCTAAAGTTACGTTCTGATCGTACTCAATCTCAATTAGCAGGAGAAAGAGCCCTGGAGCTCCAGCGTATTTACGTGCAGCAATCAGCCATCGGAAAAGGAATTGGTACCCGGTTAATGCAAACCGCGTTGGATTACGCTCAGGCTAACCGTTTCAATATTCTATGGTTAGGAGTGTGGGAGCATAACCCCCAGGCTATTGCCTTTTACGAAAAATGGGGTTTCCGTACTTTTAGCTCTCATGTTTTTATGATGGGGAACGATCCTCAAACCGACTTGCTGATGAAACGTAGCGTGCCTCCCTTTGAGTTTACTTCGGCCCAGCCCCAGGATTTAGCCAAAATCTGCACGTTACTACAAGCGCAGCAACTACCAGTAGAAGATATTAGTGATCATATTTCTTTTCTGCTTATCAGAAACACTGCTAATCGGATAGTTGGTTGTTGCGGATTAGAATCATATTCATCGGCAGGGTTGCTCCGTTCGCTAGTAGTAGATCCGGCTTTTCAGGGAAAGGGGTTAGGAAAACAGCTAGCTCAGCAGACGCTAGAGATAGCTAAAAAAAAAGAATTAGAAGCTGTTTATTTGCTAACAACTACTGCGGCAGATTTCTTTCGAAAAATAGGCTTTCATCCGGTTTCTCGCACTGAGGTACCGATGGACATTCAACAAACCCAAGAATACGCCCAGCTATGCCCCGACTCGGCAGTGGTCATGAGGCTAGACCTTTCTTCCTAATAAATCATGAGTACGTCCGTATCATCTAATCTATCCATTAAGCTGATTGGTCCAGAAAAAGCCGAGCTGCTGTCGCAGCTAGCCATTCAGGCGTATAACGATCATTTCAAATATCTCTGGAACGATCAGGGAGTTGGTTTTATCAATAATACCTATTCGGTAGAGGTACTAGGCCGCGAGCTAGCTGACCCGAATAGTCAGTACTATTTGGCATACTGGCAACAGCAAGCGGTAGGATACTTAAAAACCAATCTGGAGGCACCATTGGAAGAACTCTCTAATGCAATGGAGTTGCATCGTATATATATAATTAAAAAAGCCGCTGGACGAGGAATTGGCAAGCAGCTAACCCAACAGTGTTTTAAAATAGCGCAATCTTTACATAAAGAAATAGTCTGGCTGAAGGTGATGGCCAGTAGTCGGGATAGCATTACATTTTATCAGAAAGCAGGATTCGTCATGCACGGTGAGGCAATACTTGCCTACCCTAACTTGAAACCTGAGTATCAGAAGATGTACGTAATGAAGAAGATGGTAAATGCGGCACATGATTAACTATCATAATAAAGTATTTCGCTCGGTAAGTAATAGCGAGAGTGGCGAGGTAAACGAAGAAACCCGGTTTTATTACCAACAGTCAGGCCGAATTGTAACCGCTACCTATCGAGGAGGAGCTATTCAACAGGGGCAACTCATTGCTTTGATGGACGAAACCGGAGCGCTGGATATGCGGTACCAGCATGTGAACCACGACGGAAAACTTATGACCGGGAAATGTATTTCTACTCCTGAAGTATTAGATAACGGAAAATTGCGCTTACACGAACGCTGGCAGTGGACCAGGGGTGATTTTTCTTCTGGGACTTCTGTTGTAGAAGAGATTGAGTAAATTCTTCACGTTAGTGTTAATTCTTCTCCTTTCCGAATAATACCGTCCAGTAAATCGTCAAGCATAGCTTCAGTGGTGAAGGGGTTCATCAGGGTAACCCGCAGAAAAGTTTTTCCTTTTAACTGGGTTTGCACTATATAGAAGCGCCCATCTTCTAGTATATTCTGACGAATTTTTGCGTTCAACTGGTTAAATAGGTTATCCGGAATATCCGAAGGAGCGTAACGAAAACAGACAATATTCGCCTGCGGATCAATGGCTAATGAGAGTGCATCTCGTTGCTGAATCATCTTAGCAAATCTGTTAGCTAAGTCGTATAAACGGGTTACATTTTCATCCCAGAGCTGCCAGCCGTAGGTGCGCAACAGGGTGTATACCTGCACACTCATCATACGTTTGGTACATTCTATCGTACGCTTACCGGAGTTAGCCCAGTCTTCCGGCTCTTCATTCAGCAAATAGGCCGCCCGTTGGGCAAACGTGGCGAACGAGTTACTTTCATTTTTAAATAACAGCCCGGTGGTCAGTGCCGGGGTCATCAACATTTTGTGAAAGTCCAGGGTGATAGAATCGGCGAGTGATAAACCCTTGACCCGAGATTGGTACTTCTCCGAAAATGCTGCGGCCGCTCCGTGGGCTCCGTCTACGTGTAGCCACAAATCGTGCAGCTGGCAGAAACCAGCAATTTCTTCCAGATGATCGTACGAACCAGTGGAAGTAGAGCAGGCCGAAGCTACTACTGCAATCACTCTTTTTCCGTCCTGTTGTGCCTGACGATAATAAGGTTCCAGTTGATCGGTGCGCATCTGGTAGTTCTCGTTTGCCGGAATGCGAATGATGCCCGCTTCGCCCCAACCCATGATCTTTACGGCCCGGTCTACGCAGTAGTGCGCCTCTTCGGAAACCATCAGTGCCAGTTGCTCCTGCGTACCCTTTTGCCAGGCTGCATACCCAGTTTTTATCTGTCGGGCGGCGAGCAGAGCGGTCAGGTTGGCCAATGTCCCCCCCGAGGTCATAATGCCTCCGCCTGAAGCATCGTAGCCAATCCGGCGAGCGATCTGTTTCATCACCAGCCGCTCGATGGCCGACGAAACTGGCCCCATCTCGTACACGGCCATCCCGTTATTAAGAAAGGCCGACAGTAGTCCGGCTAATGCTGCGGCCGGAGCCGGGGCGGAAACCTGATGGCCGATGTAACGAGGGTGATGAATATGAATGGATTCCATCAATACCCGGTCGAACAACTGACCAATATTGGCTTGCGGAGAATTTGCAAAATCGGCTTCCCAGGAGTACAGCTTGTCTTCGGGTGACTGCCAGGGGAGTACCGCCAGGTGGGGTTTCTGCTGCATCTGAGTCAGATAATCCGCCAGGCGATCTATCAGTTGATGTCCCTGCTGCCGGAACTGTTCGGGATCGTAGGCGTGGTGTAATATATCTTCTTTCACGGCATTATTTTTACCAAAGATAAAGGAGCCTAACTTATTTTCTATCAGCGAGCCGGGGGGTATAGGAGTTTAAATAGCTGAATATTTATAAATATTTGATAATCATCAGAATAAATGCTGTTCTGACTTTTTCAATCGAAAAATTTTAATGAACTCACAAGGGGTACGTAGAGGTCCTTACGCGGAGATTGACTGCTTTTGCCTAGTACCTTATTGATCAAGATTATTAGTTTAATGCAGTATATCGTGGATCATAAGACTACTTTTACCAAAGGTTTGCCAGAAAGTTGGCAAAACAAATCTTGAAAAGAATGACTCATGAAGCATGATTTGATTCTCGCCAATGTGGCTAAACATATTACACTTACTTTCGATGAAGTACGCTACTTCATTTCCTTGCTAAAATTCAGAGGGGTAGCCAGAAATGAATGCTTGCTGGAAGCTGGAGAAGCCTGTAATGTTATCAACTACGTTCACACTGGAGTTTTAAGGGCGTACTACCTCGATAAGCAGGGGAAAGAGTCCACTATTATGTTTGCTACGGCTGACTGGTGGGTGACTGACATGTATTGCTTTCTGAATCAAAAACCAGCGATGATGCACATTGAAGCTGTAGAGCGGAGCTGTATTTTTCAGTTAACAAAAAATTATCTCGATCAGCTCTTTGTAGAGGTACCGAAGTTTGAGCGCTTTTTTAGAATACTAATGCAGAACGCCTACACCCGAGAGCAGTTAAGAACGATACAAAACCTGTCTTTATCAGCTGAGGCCCGTTACACAAACTTTTTAGCAAAGTATCCTCAGGTAGCCCAACAAGTGACTCAGAAACAAATTGCGTCCTATCTTGGCATCACTCCTGAGTTTCTTAGCACTATCCGTAAGAATAAGCAAAGAGGCAGCATTTCTTAATGTACCTTATTTTTCGTCTGCGATGTCAGTGTTTTCTTTGATGAATTAACCCCAAACTTATGATGATACTTATTGCCGGGCCGTACCGAAGCGGCACCAACGATGATCCGAAACTGATGCAACAGAATCTGGATAAACTCGAGTCGGTAGCCTTACCATTGTTTCGTTTGGGCCACATACCCATGATCGGCGAGTGGGTTGCCCTGCCTTTGCTTAAGCTAGCCGGTTCAGAAAAACCAGGCGACGGAGCCTGGAAGGAAATCCAATATCCGGCAGCACACCGTCTGCTGGAAAAATGTGATGCTGTACTTCGGTTGGAAGGCGCTTCTGCCGGTGCTGATGAAGATGTGAGAATTGCCCAAGAAAGAGGACTCAAAGTATACTACCGCCTAGAAGACGTGCCTTATGCAGAATAGGGTAAAAATAGTAAAAACCGCAACGCTCTCGGACAACTGGTATCTGCTGAAGAAAATAACCTACGAATATCTGAGAAAAAACCAGTCGTGGCAAACCCAAGTTCGGGAAGTGTATGATCGAGGCAACGGAGCCACTATTCTGCTCTACGACCAAGAAAAACGGACGGTTGTTCTGACGCGACAGTTCCGGCTACCTACCTTTGTGAATGGCAATGAAACCGGACTGCTCATAGAAGCCTGCGCTGGGCTTTTAGATAATGACAATCCGGAAGACTGTATTAGAAGGGAAACCGAAGAGGAAACCGGGTACAAAATCTCTTCGGTCAAAAAAGTATTTGAAGCGTATATGTCGCCCGGTTCAGTAACGGAAATACTGCACTTCTACATTGCGGCCTACGCGGATACTATGAAAATCCACAGTGGCGGTGGTGTTGCCGACGAACAAGAAGAAATAGAAGTGTTAGAAATAGCCTTTGATCAGGCTTTGCGCATGATTGAAACCGGAGAAATCAAGGACGGCAAAACCATTATGCTGCTTCAGTATATCCGCCTTCATGATATCTTGTAGTAACACGTAGTTTCAAAGTACTTTTTGACTCTTGCTTTAATTTATAAAAACTCGTGTGGTGAAATAATTCTCAGTCAATTGCTTTTCAAAGAGTGAAGTGTAACTTGCCAAGACAGCTTACTTCGCCTCTTTGAAAACCAAAACCAAAATTTCTTGGAAAACCGCTACGGCATTGGTAGTAGCTAATATGGTGGGCACCGGAGTTTTTACCAGCCTGGGCTACCAGTTACTGGATGTACAGAGTACTGTCAGCATCATTCTGCTGTGGCTGATAGGCGGGGTACTGGCGTTGTTTGGGGCCTTTAGCTACGCTCAATTGGGAACCCACTTTAAAGAGTCAGGGGGAGACTACATTTTTCTATCGCGGGTATTTCATCCGCTGCTAGGCTATCTGACCAGTTGGGCCTCCCTGGTAGTGGGCTTTTCGGCTCCGGTAGCCATTGCCGCTATCGCCATGACGCAGTACCTGTCACCCTTCGGTATTCAGGAGTCTAATGCATTGGCAATTGGCATTATTTTGCTGGTAGGGGTAATGCACTCCTTCAGTGTCAAGCAGAGCGAGCGCTTTCAGAATGCTACCACCGTGCTGAAAGTTGTGTTTGTGGTGGTACTGGTTGGAATCGGGCTGGTATTGGCTACCCAGGTTTCTGTCAACGCCATCGCATATACAAGTTCGTGGACGCAGGAAATTACTACGCCCGGCTTTGCGGTGTCTCTCATTTACGTTACCTACGCTTACACGGGATGGAATGCGGCGGCCTACATCGTAGAAGAAATTCAGGATGTACGGAAAAGTCTGCCTAAGGCTCTGATATTGGGTACCTTATTTGTCACCGTACTATATGTACTACTTCAATTGGTTTTTCTGAAACACGCTTCGTACGATCAGCTGGAAGGCAAAGTGGAGGTAGCCACAATTTCTTTCTCTAATGTATTCGGAGTAAGCGGAGCCCGCTGGATTAGTTTTTTTATTGCCGTACAACTTATTGCCACCATCAGCGGCTACATCTGGATTGGTTCACGGGTAACCCACGCTATGGCCAAGGAGCATAGTTTGTGGCGGGTGCTCCGCCCGCTTAATTCGCTGGGCATTCCGGTGCGGACAATTTGGGCTCATGTATTTATCAGCATCATACTCACCGTTACCGGAACGTTTGAGCAGATATTGCTCTATACCGGGTTCATTTTGCAACTGATGGGCACCCTAGCCGTAGCCAGTGTATTGTTTGTGAAGAAGAGTAGCGGCTTCCGTAGTCCCGGCTATCCTTACGTTCAGTACCTTTTCATTGGTTTCAGCGGCTGGATTTTAACCTATACGCTCTATGACCGTCCTACCGAAAGTCTTATTGGCCTGGGTATCATCGCGGCTGGATTGGTAACATATTTTTTCAGTAGGTCTGAAAGAGAAGATGAGAAATAGAAAAAGCCGCATCTACCACAAAGTAAAATCTCTGCTTCAGTACTGTAACCAATCAGTGTAGTTTTCTGGGGTTATCACTTGCGTAGTGCTGTTTGGATAAGCGTTTAGAAAAGTCTTAGAGAAGTGATTTTTTTGACCTCTCTTTTTTGCCGACCACTTAAATTCGTAAGCATGCAATTGACCATCTCGTTCTTCCAGGTAGTCAATTTCTTGCTGCTGTTTGGTTCGCCAAAAATAGCAATTGGTGTAGATCTCGTGAAAGTGCAGCAACTTCTGCCGTTCGCTGACCAAAAAGTTTTCCCATAGTACCCCCTGGTCAGTTCGTAAGTCTATGGTTTGAAAGTTATTAATAATGGCATTACGAATACCATTATCGTAAAAATAGATTTTGCGACTTTTTTTAAGTTCGTTCCGTATATTTCGGCTAAAGGAACGAAGGCGAAAGATGACAAACGCTTTTTCTAGCAAACCAATGTAGCGGCGCACGGTGTTAGTATCTACTCCTACGGTCTGAGCTAGTTCATGGTAAGAAACTTCAGAGCATACCTGAAGGGCAAGCGCCTCTAGTAACGTTTCTAGTACTTCCGGTTTGCGTATATCCTGAAAGCGAAAAATATCTTTGTACAGATAGCTGCCACTTAGGTTTTGTAGTGTTTGCCGTTCCTTCCCCACGCGGGTTACTACTTCAGGATACATACCGTACACTAATCGCTGCGGTAGCAACCGTCGTTCATCCAGTAGCCCATAGTGCTGAATTAATTCTTCGGTAGAAAACGGGAGCAATAGGTATTCTATCTTCCGCCCGGTAAGGGGCTCATTAATTTCATTAGCCAATTCTAGCGAAGATGATCCGGTAGCAATAAGTCTGACATCAGGTATCTGATCGGTAATTAGCTTAAGAGTAAGTCCGATATTCTTTACCCGTTGGGCTTCGTCTACCACTACTAGTTTAGCCGCGCCAATTAACTGTTTCAGTAAAGTAGAGGTTGGTTCCAGCAGCGTTTTTCTTATGTCTGGTTCGTCGCAGTTTAGCCATACGAAAGGAACAGACTGAGCAGTTGCCAAAGTTTGCAGCAAGGTAGTTTTTCCCGCCTGACGTGGCCCCAGTACCAACAGTGCTTTACCAGAGGATAACTCTTTCTCTAAAGACTGATACAAAATTCGGGAAACCATAAGCAATCTTAACTAAATCAGATTGTAATCACAAATAGTTATAACTTTTTATGATTATAAACTAAAAAAGTGAGTTTCTATTCTGCTCTCAACGATTCCGCCGGATTCGTCTTAGCTGTAGCGTAGGTACGATAGCTGACCGTAAGCACCGAAATAAGCAGTAAAATTAATCCCGGAATCAGCAAAAGATCGAGACCAATCTCGGTTTTGTAGGCGTAGTTTTCTAACCAAGCTCGCCCACCAAGAATCGTAGCTGGAACGGCTAACACAATAGCAATGCTCAATAGAACTAGATATTCACGAGAAAGCAATAGCATCAAGTTACTGATGCTCGCTCCCAGCACCTTCCGAATCCCAATTTCCTTGATCCGTAGCGTAGCCGAATACGATACTAAGGCAAATAATCCTAAACAGGCGATAAAGATTGCCAGTGCGGAAAAGGCTGAAAAAAGATTTCTAAACTGTATATCAGCTTGATATTGCTGGTTAAAGGCATCATCTAAGAAAAAGTAGTTGAAAGGATCATCGGGAAAAACCTCCTGATAAGCTGATTCAATATGGGCAATAGTTGCCTGTATGTCAGACATGTTCATGATGATAGAGAAATATGCTGCGTAATTATATAATATGAACAGTGTAGGCGCGTGATCATCTTTTAATGATCTCCAATGTATATTCTTTACTACTCCAACAATTTCTATAGAATCACCCTCACCCCAATTATTAATTACAACCTGGTCTATTGCCTCTTCGGCTGATCCAAAACCAAACACTTTTACTGTTTCTTCATTAACAATGGCCTGAATAACAGAAGGGGAAACATCAAAAGTGGATGTCTTTGCTAGAAACTCCAATTCATAGGTATCGACAAAAGCTGTATCCACAAGCAAAATACTTACATTCTCAACAACCTCTGTTTTCCCGGCTTGGCGGAAACCTTCCGTGGTAAAATATTCTTTACCCGGGATTGAACTAGCAATTGAAAAAGAAGTAATCGAGTGATGGGCAAGCAGTTTGTTTCTCAATACTTCTTGTTTACTATCTTCTGACTGTCCAGATTCTTTCAAAGTTTCTCTAAACAACCTTGGTCCCCTCAATATTAACATCTTTTCCATATCAAAGCCCAGGTCCTGATTTTTCATGAAAGTAATCTGCTGGTATACCAGATAAGCCCCTGAAATGAGCAGTAGTGATATCAAAAATTGAAATGCAATTAAGGTTCTTCTTAGGTTAAACCCATTTGTATGAGCACCGGTAGCCGATTTGAGTACAAGTAATGGGTTGAAAGAAGATAAAACAAAAGCAGGGTATAAACCGGAAAGCAATGATCCTACTAAAACTGCCAGTGAAAATATTACCCAGAATTCTATGGTATTAAATATGGAAAAGGATACTTCTCTCACAAGAACACTATTAAGGATAGGCAAAAGGGAAAAGGCAATGCCTATAGAAAGTAAGGCAGCAAGAACATTGATTACAATGGATTCAGTCATGAACTGACCTACTAACTGATTTTTTGCCGCACCAATGGTCTTTCTAATCCCTACTTCTTTTGCCCGATGCATAGCTCTGGCCGTAGAAAGGTTGATGTAGTTAATCCATGCCATCGCAAGAATAAACATGCCAATAATCGCAAAAAATCGGACATTCTGTATATCTCCCGGATGGCTGGCCGGATCGTTGGGAAAATTTGACTTTAAATGAATATCGGTGAGTGGCTGTAACCCAATCTTCCAATCTGTATCTGACCTTTTAGCTTCTGTTAGGGCATGAGCTGCCATCAACTGACTGAGTTTTTCACCTACCTCATTTATTTCCCCGTTTTTATATAGTTTTACATATGTTACATAATCAGCTAACGTCCATCCCTGGCTATCATCCACATAGGGAGGAATATAATTTTCTCGAAAAAAAGTCATGGGGATAAGAAAATCAAACTGTAGATGACTGTTGACTGGCAACTGTTTTAAGACTCCTGTGACAATGTAATCTCCGCTCATAGCTCCCAAACTTATTCTTAATTCCTTCCCAACCGGGTTGCTCACGCCAAAATATTTTTCTGACATTTTTTCTGAGATTACGATATTGTGTTTCTGATTGAGTACAGATTCTTTTTGGCCATAGATCAAAGGAAAGTTGAATACGGTGAGGAAGTTACTGTCAACATACCAAACCTCATTCTCCAGAAACCGTAATTGGTTTTCGGGATTAATGATAATAGGACCTTCATTTACTATCGTTCGTATTCTTGTATAATCATCTACTCCTGGTATATTTTCTTTTCCGCTGGGACCTAATCCATAAGTAGTATATACCCCGGTGCCCTGACTCTCTCCATTTCTTATAGTTTCTTGCGTAAGCCGATAGATATTTTCCGCATCGTCATGAAACTGATCATAGCTCAGTTCGAAATGAATGTACTGATAGATCAATAGTGCGACACCCATCCCCACGGCTAGTCCGAGAATGTTGATCGTGGAGTAAAACTTATGCCGAAGCAACATGCGGGTGCTGATATTAAAATAATGGCGGAACATGGTAGGATGGATTAGATATGATTGGGGAAAAGAACGGATCAGGCTAGGACGAAACAAAACGAATACTTGAAAAAAATACCTCCACTGCGCCAAACGACTACTTTTTACTAAATTTCGCTGATACAATTCTTCCAGATCACCCTGAATTTCATCGAAGTAGTCAGGATGGCAGAACCATTTAAAAAATCGCTGGGCGAAGCTTTTGATCATGAGAATTTGAAGTCGAGGGCCAGCTTAGGGATAGATTCCCAGAGATTATTCCGAATGTCACGGTTCTGCTGAAGAGCTAATTTCCCGAAGGCAGTGATGGTGTAGTAGCGCTTGGGTTTACCGCCCCGTTGAGCATTAGCTTCTCCCTGGCGAGATTCCAGATAGCCCTTTTTTTCCAACCGCTTTAGCGCCGATTGTAACGCACCCACGCTGACCTTTCGCTCAGCTCGTTCTTCAATAGCATCCTTGATGGCTACGCCGTAAGCTTCATCGTAGAGTACGCCCACAGTGAGTAACACAATTTCTTCAAATTCACCCAAAGGATGGGATTTCATGCAATTTCTTATTGGTAGTATTGCAACTACGTAAAAAGAGTGGCAATTTCCTAATTGTAGTATTGAAAATATCTAAGGGTTGAAGGTACAAGGCAGAAGGTAGAGGAAATTACGTTTAATCATTCGGCCATCCTCCGAAAAGTCAGGTTAATCCGAGGCTCGCTGATCTTCTTAGTTTTGGGTAATTGATGGTGCCAGTGGGTTTGGGTAGTGTCCTTCATCACCAGTAAGCTACCTTGTTCTAACATTAGAGCTACCGTTTCTTTGGATTGTTTGTGGCGGAAAGAAAATTTGCGTTCCGCACCTAAACTTAATGAGGCAATGGCGCTATTTTCCTCCAAATCCTTCTCATCGTCGCTGTGCCAGCTCATACCTTCGTCGCCGCTGTGGTAGAGATTAAGCAGGCAGGAGTTAAACTTAGTTTCAGTCCGTCGTTCCACCAAACCTTTTAAAGTTTTTAACTCATCGGTCCAGGGTAATGCTTGCTTAGTCTTTTTGGAATAGGTGTAGCTATACGCTTCGTTGCCGTACCAGGCTACTTTCCGTTTGGTGATAATATGCTTGCCGAACATCACGGCTTCATCGTATTTCCAGGCAATTGTCTCCAGTAAGCGATTCATGAATTGATCAGCTTCGGATGCGGATAGCAACTTACCGTAGTAATGCACGGTGCCGTCGTAGGGCAGCAAGTTAGCGGTTTCGTCAATATCGTTATCGAATAGATTCATGTGGTAATTCTTCATTTTTCGCTCCTTCCCAGCCAATCATCGCGGTTTTTCGGGTGCTGCCCCAGTGGTACTGCCCGATATGGCCGGTAGACTGAATTACCCGGTGACAGGGAATCAGAAAGGCAACCGGATTGCTACCTACTGCTGAGCCCACCGCCCGCGATGCTTGGGCGTGATCAATCTGCTGAGCGATGCTACCGTAGGTAGAAAACTGTCCCATCGGAATTTTTAGTAGTGCTTCCCACACTTTTAGTTGAAAGGGTGTGCCTTTCAGATGAAGTTTAATCTGCGGCAGTTGCTGCCAGTCGTGGGTGAAAATAAATAAGGCATTTTGCTGAAGCATATCTGTTTTCGGCTGAAAGCGGGCATTAGGAAACTGATGTTGTAATGTTGCGAGAGCTTGATCATCGTCGTCGGAGAAAGCTAAATGGCAGATGCCTTTATTGGTAGACGCTACAATCGCGTTTCCGAACGGACTTTCGGCAAGGCTGTAGTTGATTGCCAGATTTTTGCCCCCGTTTTTGTACTCTGCCGGAGTCATACCTTCAATGTTGATAAACAGATCGTGCAACCGGCTGGTGCCCGAAAGCCCGGTTTCGTGAGCCGTATCAAAGAGCGTAGCCTGATTTTCCTTTAGCATTTTCTTGGCGTGGTTCAGGCTGATATACTGCAAGAACTTCTTGGGGCTGGTACCCGCCCACTCCGAAAACATGCGCTGAAAGTGAAAGGGGCTGACGTGGATTTTCTCGGCCACTTCGTCTAAGCTAGGCTGCGACTGATAATTATCCTGGATATACGTAATAGCCTCGGCGATGCGATCAAAATTGATACGGTCTTGAGTTTTCATTTCTTTTCTTGATTAGTGTATACCAAAAGTAGAAATGAAAAGTGGGCTAAAATACCCGAAAGTTGCGGCATTTACACTGATTCTTTTACGGTTAAGTCTATTTCCATCTTCACGTTTGACCGCTGGTATTCTTCAGCCTCGGAATCTAACGGAACGTGCTGAAACCCAAGTTTCTGATACAGATGAAGTGCCGGTTGTAAAACATCGTTAGAGTATAATTTTACTTTTTTGGCACCCAGTTCGCGAGCCATCTTTAGTGTAGCTTGCCCCAGTTGCCAGCCTATTCCCAATCCCCGAGCTTTTTCTTCTACGGTCATTTTTGATAACTCAAAGAACTGGTCATTTACTTTGAAAAGCGCGCAGGTGCCTACCACTTCGCCATTTAGCTCCGCCATAAGAATAGCCCCGCCGAGATCAATATAATGTTCTTGCGGGTGATACAATGCTTCGTAGTCGGCGGTTTCAATTGTAAACCATCGCTCTACCCACGCTAGGTTCAGATCTTTAAATGCCTGCCGATGAACACTATCTTCGTAGGGAATAATCTCCACTTTGGATGGCGCTGATGTGCGTTGTAGGTGTTGCTTTTCGGTACGGTGAAATAGGTTCTGATGCATTAGTACCTTTTCTACTGCTTCAACATCCTGCAGCAGATTACAGTCAGCCTCCTGCATTATTTGGTCTACCGACTGCCGAATATCATCCCAGACCTCGATCAAATCAGCTCGCATAGCTTTTCCGCTTTCGGTTAGTTGAATCAGGCGACGACGCGAATCGGCGGAGTCTTTTTGAGAGGCAGCTACCCCCTTTTTAATCATGGCGTTAGTAATCTGAATCACCGAAGGGTGAGCTAGCCCCAAAGTCTGACTAATATCGGTAACCGCCCGGGCTTTACCGTCTTGCAGTAGCGAAAAAACCGGTAACCAACTGGGTTCAAAATTAATTTGCCGATGACGATAGATATCGCTTACCTGATACATCATCTGATCGCTTAACCGCTTCAGGCGACTACCCAGACTCAACAATCCTAGCTCGGAAAAAACATCTTGTTGTGGCATAGTGGGATATTTACGTAGGTACCTACATAAATAAGGATAAGTGCAGAGATAGTCAATAGATTACTCTAGTTATTCTGCAGTAAGAAGTTGATACCCTTGGCTACCACGTTCATGCCTTGCTCCAGTTCATCTGAAGTAAGAGAAGCAAACCCTAGCCGCAGTCCCCGGTAGGTTTGCCAATGTTCTACTCCTTCCAGCGAAACTCCCCGGTTAGCAGTATACCGGGCTAAGGCCATCGTATCGATGATGGGATCGCAGCGTACCCAGGTAGCCATACCGCCTTCCGGCTCCCGAAACGATAGGATAGGGTTTAGATGTTGATGAAGATACTGACTGAGGAAATCCCGGCGTTCCCGATAGACACGAAGTGACTTCTTCACGTGGCGTTGCAAATCCCCGGCTTCAATCCACTTGGCTAGGGCTCGTTCCATCACCGGATCACCCTGCCGGTCAATCAGGCGTCGGTAGGGGGTGATGCTACGGATAAAGTCAGTTGGCGCGGCTAGATAGCCCACTCGAATAGCCGGAGCGATGCACTTGGTAAACGACCCCAGATAAATCACGCAACCCTGGGTATCCAGACTAGCTAAGGGTAATAGCGGACTGCTGGCGTAATGAAAGTCGTAATCGTAATCATCCTCCACAATGGCGAAGCCGTACCTTTGCGCTAGCGCCAATAGCTTCATTCTCCGATCAATACTCAGCGTAACCGTAGTAGGATAGTGGTGGTGGGAAGTAATGTAGAGGGCTCGTACCGGTTGGCGCTGGCAAATAGCTTCTATGGCATCAGTAGATAACCCCTGCCCGTCCACCAGTACCTCCCGTCGGTTTCCTCCGCAAAGCTCAATCACCCGGTTGGCTTCGGGATAACTGACTTCGCCCACAACTACCGTATCCTCTGCTTGTAACAAAGCCTGGAAGGCCAGAAAAATTCCCATCTGACTACCTCGGGTAATTAGTAATTGTTCGGGTTGGCAAACCAAGCCCCGGGTTTGCCGAAGGTACTGTGCTAGCGTATCCCGCAGGTACGGATCGCCCTGTTCATCCTGGTAGCGTAAGGAAGCAGCAGATTTGGCTACCTGTCGGCACCAGCGGTATATTTCCTCGGTGGGGGCTAAGCGAACATCCGGCGAACCATCGGTAATGCGTAGCAGTGCTTTGGAAGAATTACGAAAGGAAGAAACGAGCGTGGTAACTTCAAAATGAGCCTTTTCGGGCAAATAGGTTTCAGCAGGGGCGTCTGATGGAGCTACCGGTTGTAACTGCGGCAGCGAATCCGAGACAAACGTTCCTTTGGCGGGCACGGTCTTTAACCAACCCTGGGCGGTTAGCTCATCGTAGGCAATCGCCATCGTTTTCCGATTTACTTCCAGCAGGGAGGCTAGGTAGCGGGTACCGGGCATTTTATATTCTGAGGCTAAACGACCGGATACGATCTCCCGAATTAGCGCGTCTACAATTTGCAGGTACAGCGGTCGGTCGCTCTGCCGATCAAGTGGAATACTGGTTTTCCAGGGATATAACTGGCCCATCGAGATTATAAAAACTGGCGGATATAAGTGGACCAGTAAAGGTATACCTTTACCCCAGAATTTCCAATGAATGTCATGCTTACCCTCCGACCCAACTGCGAAAATTGCGATGAAGATTTGCCTTACAATTCAACGGAGGCGATGGTCTGTACTTACGAATGCACGTTTTGTCAAAAATGCGTAGAAACGATCCTGAGAAATGTTTGCCCTAACTGCGGTGGTGGCTTCATGCCCCGTCCCATCCGCCCTCAGGCACGATTGATGAAACACCTTGCATCCGAGCAAAGAGTACGAAAGCCAGTCAATATACAGGAGCACCAGAAACTTTTAATCCGCTACGAAAATATTTCACCTGAAAACCGCTAGCTACAGAGGCTAGAAGCTAGAGATTAGATAGTGCCTTCTGACTTCCAACTTCTAACCTCTAATCTCCAGCCTCCAAAGTCTATCATCTATGAACAATTACTCCAAATCATCCCGCAACACCGTTAAACGCTCGGTCAAGCGCGGTCATTACGATAAAGAAACCGTTTATCAGATTCTCGATGCCGGTTATATCTGTCACGTAGGTTTTACCATTGACGACCAGCCCTACGTGATTCCCAACGCCTACGGGCGCGAGGGTGATAAAATCTACCTCCACGGCGCGGTTGGTAATCGGATGCTCAATCAACTGGAAAAGGGCGTTCCGGTGTGCGTTACGGTGACTCATACCGATGGTATTGTGTTGGCCCGCTCCGCTATGCACCATAGCTTCAATTATCGGTCAGCGGTGCTCTTTGGAACGGCCCGGTTGGTGCCGGATGATCAAAAGGAACGAGCCCTTCACATCATCACCGAGCAGATTCTGCCTGGTCGTTGGGACGAAGTTCGTACCCCAAATGCTCAAGAGCTGAAAGCTACCAAAGTGCTGGCGATGGAAATTGAGGAAGCCTCAGCTAAGATTCGTACCGGCCCACCCAAAGATGACGAAGCTGATTACGAATTACCGGTTTGGGCCGGAGTGCTTCCTTTAGAAGTAGCCACCAGAGAAGCTATTCCTGATCCAGCGATGAACCAAGTGTTATCCGTACCGGCTAGTGTGAACCGGATGAGGGGCCAAAATGAGATCTGAGTTAGTAGCTGAAAGATAAAGTGGCTCGTTGGCTATTTTTCTTTCTTGTAACTTCTCCCTTATCTTGGGCATTTACCGATACTCCAGATAATGATTATTACCAAAAGCAGAATGACCTTTCTGATCACTCTGCTATCAGTAGCCTGTTCTACCTCTAACGAGAGGTCGCCGGAAGCTGCTAATTCATTTACCTATGAATTTGCCCAAGCGCAGGAACGAAAAGGGTGGCAGCGAGTAGACGAAATTTTAAGCCGCATTCAACCGCCGAGCTTTGCCCCGTCCGAGGTTAGCATCCTGGACTACAGAGTTAAAAACGATTCTACCTCGGACTCCCGGTCTGCTATTCAAAATGCGATACAAGCTTGCCACGAAGGTGGGGGTGGGCGAGTAGTAGTGCCGGCCGGTACCTACCTGAGTAATGGCCCTATCCATTTGTTGAGTAACGTCAATCTGCACTTAGCCGAGGGCGCAACCATCTTGTTCGGTACCAAACCCGCAGATTACACCCCCCTGGTAAAAGTGCGCTGGGAAGGAACCGTTGCCTACAATTACTCGCCTCTGGTCTACGCTTATCAGCAAGAAAATATTGCCGTTACTGGCACGGGTACGCTCAACGGACAAACCGAGGGTACCTGGGCTCGGTGGAAGCGCGGCAACGACGGAAAGAATCAGGACGCGGACAAGCAAGTACTGCGGCAGATGGGCAACGATACCATTCCCGAAGAGCAACGGGTGTTCGGTAACGGTTTTCTGGATTTGAATGGTGACGGGCAAGACGATGGCTACGGGGATGGAAAAGATCATTACTTACGCCCTACGCTGATTGAGTTTTACGAATGTGAGAACATTTTGATTGAGGGAGTAACTCTGAAGAGTAGTCCGTTCTGGACCGTACATCCGGTATTCTGCACTAATGTAACCATTCGCGGACTCAACATTCAGCAGGGTACTACCAACGATGATGGTATTGACCCCGATTCCTGCACCGATGTATTGATTGAGGGATGCACGGTGAATACCCACGATGATGCTATTTCCATCAAGGCCGGGCGAGATCAGGATGCCTGGAATCGGTCGCCCACCGAAAATGTGGTGATCCGCAACTGCATCCTGGCCTCCGGGGTGAATGCGGTATGCATTGGTTCGGAGATGTCGGGCGGAGTGCGTAACGTGTTTGTAGAAGACTGCCAGCTCCGCGACGGTAAACACGCGCTTAACTTCAAGTGCAACCTCGACCGGGGCGGACAGGTAGAGCAGGTATACATCCGAAACCTGGATATTAGGAGTTGCGACGAGGCCATGTTCATCTTCCGGATGGATTACCACGGCTACCGGGGCAATAATTATCCCACCCAGTTCAACGATTTTTACGTAAGCAATATCCGCTGCGAAACGGTGAACGAACGTCCCTTCAAAATCGTAGGCGTAGAAGCCTCCCCCATCCAGCGGGTTTTTCTTCAGGATATCACGATTAATCAAGCCGGAGACAACAGCCAGATTGAGTTTGCTGAGGATATTTTAATGCAAAATGTTACGATTAATGGAGAAGAGTTACAAACTCAAATTTCGTTGCAGTTATGAAATATATAACTCTTGGCTATTTTGCTAGGTCTTTGATAGATCCATTGTTTGAAGTTTTTGAGGTTTTGGATAACCAGCAACATCCTGAGCATGATAATTTACTAAGTGATATTGAAAGCATAAATACCGAGGATTTGAGCTTATTCATTGAGCAATATCCTCAGTATGCTGATTTTTTTAATCATTGTGAAGATAAAGAATTTGGAAAAAGAGCTTATTATTTGGTTTTCGACTTACAGAAAGAAATAGCGAATGAGAGAATTAGAAGGTTTACTCAGTTTGATTCCCTGCCTGAACCTTACAACTCGCAAAATTTATTAGACGTAGAGCTAGACAAAAACTACCTGATTTCAACAAACTATTTTGATCTCGAGTACCAGAGACTTCAGGTTAATGATTTTGTCTACGAGCTAAGCCCAGTTAATAGAGCATCCAATTCTAATTACTGGATATTTCAAGCAATACTTCAATGCGTTCGTGAAGCAAAAGTGAGTTTCAAATTAAGACTCGATCCATTTATCGAGATACGGGCCGATTCTTATCAGCCGATGATGTATAAAATGCTTGTTCATGGAAAACCCTTGGACTGGGAAAAATTGTCTACTCTTCGTAATGAGGATTTTGGACAGTGGTTTAATGAAACAGATACCAGTTTTACCGATTATACTTGGGCACCAAAGGATGACGAAATTCATTTTACTTGTGAAGAATATCCAAGCCATAGTTATGATGGAATAACGACAAGTAGATACTTTCACGCAATATTCAATAAGCTTACTGGAGGGATTAAGCATTGTGATGGGGCTATTAGGGTTTATGATGATCTTGAAATTGAATCGAGAAGAAAGTTTCACATAAGGCAAGCAGAAGTAAGAAAAGTAGGGAAGCGTATCAAGATATTTCAGTTTGAAGGTAAGGATAATCAAGGTCAAGAACTTAGTAGAGATAACTTTAGCTTATTAGCGGTCAATTTCTTTGTGTGGAATGATGATGTTCAGAATTACTTCAATGCATAAACAAACTGGAATTTACGACACCTTTTTGCTTAATATTGAGATATGATGGAATTAAAGCTTAACATCGGATTTGAACAGCTGCTTAATTTAGCCAATCAATTGCCCCCGGCTGAAAAGCAGCGACTAATCGGTGCCCTTCAGAAAACTACCAAGCAAAACATTGAATCACTAAAAAGAGGCGAGAGAGAATTAGGCAAGTACAAAGGCAAAATTCAGATGTCTGAGGATTTTAACGTCCCCTTAGATGACTTTAAGGAATAGAAGAATTATCAGTAATTTCAAGCGACGATAAGTTCTCCCTTTACGAAATACAACGGATTTGGTAAAAATCTCGTATCGCTTGAAATTCTACCTCGCCATGAAAAACATTATTTCCTTATTTATACTGCTTCTTGTCAATAGCGCTCTAAGTGCTCAAAACTCACTTGATACCCAAGTACAAAATTTTGTCAATCAGCAGTATGCAACGCTAGATACACTGTACAAATACCTGCATCAACACCCCGAACTTTCCTCTCAGGAAGAGCAAACCGCCCGCCTGATTGCCGATGAGCTTAGCAGTTTAGGTTTTGAAGTTCAGGAAAAACTAGGTATGCACAATCTGGCCGGAGTGCTGAGAAACGGAGAAGGCCCCACATTGCTTATCCGTACTGATATGGACGCTTTGCCGCTGGAAGAAAAGACCGGAGTGCCCTACGCCAGCACCGCTACGGGTACCAACGCCGCCGGTGAAACCGTAGGAGTAATGCACGCCTGCGGTCACGACATCCACATGACGGTCTTTCTGGGTACGGCCCGGACGATGGTAGAAATGAAAGATCAGTGGAGCGGCACGCTGGTGATGGTAGCGCAGTCGGCGGAAGAAAGCGGTTTTGGGGCGGATGCACTGTTTAAAGCCAATCTGTACGATAAGGTTCCTGTACCCGACTACGCCATTGCGCTGCACGACAATGCTTCTCTTCCCGCCGGGACGGTGGGCTACCGAGCCGGAGCGTTTATGGCTAGTGTGGATATGGTGGATATTACCGTTTACGGCGAAGGCGGACACGGAGCGGCTCCCCACACCACCAAAGACCCTATTGTGTTGGCCGCGCAGATGATCAATTCCTTCCAAACCATCGTGAGCCGCGAACTTAATCCGATTGATCCGGCGGTGGTGACGGTAGGCTCCATCCACGGAGGTACCATCTACAATATAATTCCCGACGAGGTGAAGTTGCAACTGACGCTGCGCTCGTACTCCCCTGAGGTGCGTAACCAGATTCTAGAAGCCATTGAACGGATTACTCGGAGCCACGCCCAACTCGCCCGATTGCCCGAAGAAAAATATCCCAAAATCAGCATCCGCGACCCGCAAACTCCCGCTACCATCAACGATACTGAACTGACCAATCGGCTAGTAACGGTATTTAAAGAAACACTGGGGGAAGATAAGGTTGTAGAAACCCCACCTAACATGGTAGGCGAAGATTTTAGTCGTTTCGCGAATCGCCATTCTGGGATGCAGGACGAAAAAGTACCCATCTGTATGTTCTGGTTGGGCGCGGTAGACCCCCAGAAGGTGAAAGAAGCCGAAGAAACCGGAACCAAGCTACCGTCCTTACACTCTCCCTTCTACGCTCCGCTACCCGAACCTACCATCAAAACCGGCGTTCGGGCGATGAGTGCCGCGGCATTGGAGTTGTTAATTGAATAGAAAACGATCACTACTTATTTAGTAATTAACATCCAAGTATGAAAGCCTTGCCATTTCTGCCTTGTTTTGCAAGTTAATATCACTAGTGACGATACAAACAACTGAAGAAGGGTTTTCCTTTTGAATTTCTAAAGTACTTGCGACAATTCTATCATCGTTATTTTCTTTATCTAACCAAGAAAATGTCTTTTCAAAGTTTGGTTCTGATGCTATCATTTTCAAAGTAATAGTCTTTTCTACAGTCACTCCTTCAAGCATGTTTCCTTGTCTTCTGTAACCTTTTAACCTCGAGATCACAGATTTAACTTTCTTCTGAAAATTAGGATTGGACGACTTCACCTTCAATCCGTCTAGCTCACTTAAAACTGTAGGAAGAAATACAATTGTGATTGACTTTTCGCCGGCAAGTGTTCTATAGGTTTTTGGCTCAGGTTCTTGGATCAGAGCATTTGTATCTGGCACTAAAATCATTTGCCTTTTACCGATCTTAGCATATAACTCTAGAATTTGATACAGAAACTGCATTTCGCTCTCCAGTATACTCTTAGCTTTAGGAATTGTGCTTGGAACAGAAGCACCCCACTCGTTTTTCTTTTCTAACCAGTTGATTATCAACTTATCGATCTCTTCAATTTTCTTTTTGGATTCATCAGGTAAATTCTCTGTAAAAAGTCTGAAAGTCTCGATCCAATGCCCATAAACCTTCTTTATACTAATTTGTAGTAGCCTTTCTTTTTCAGTAGGCTCATCCCAATAATATTCAGAGGCAAGTATAATGAGGCTGGAATGCCGATCTCGTTCTCGATAAATGATACGAGAACTGTCTAATAGTTCAAATGTACTTTGCTTAATAGTATCAAGCCCTGATATTAAATGATCGATAAACGGTTTCATCTACTATTGCAAAAGACATCCGAAGTTTCCAAAACTTCGGATGTATAGCTCGCCTGGTAAATTAAAGTTACAAATTCAGCTTATTCTTCTCCTGCACGGCATAGTCTACGGCGCGGGCGGCGAAGGCCATGTACGTCAACGATGGATTTTGGGTGCTGGTAGACGTCATACAGGAACCGTCGGTGACAAACACATTGGGGCAGGCGTGTAGCTGGCTCCACTTATTAAGCAACGAGGTTTTAGGGTCTTTGCCCATGCGTACCCCGCCCATCTCGTGAATGTCCAGCCCCGGAGCCTGACCAGTGTCGCGGGTTTGAATATCGGTGAAGCCCGCCCGTTCGTACATCTCGGTAAACTGCTCAAAGAAGTCCTGAATCATCTTTTCGTCGTTATCGTCGTAGTCTACGTTGATCTTCAGTAGCGGCATGCCCCAGTCGTCGGTCTGGGTAGGATCTAAGCTCACGTAGTTGGTTTCCTTCGGGATAGTTTCGCCCATCATATGGGAGCCTACCCGCCAGTTGCCCCACTGCGGGTTCAGCAGATTATCTTTCAGCGACTGACCAATACCCTCATACTCCCGCTCTACCTGGCGGTGCGCGCCAAATCCCGCAGCGTAGCCCCGTAGAAAGTCGGTTTCCTGCTTGTACACATTGCGGAAGCGAGGCAGGTAGCCGGAAGTAGGTCGACGACCAACGGTAGTATTGCCCAACTCACCTTCGTAAGTACCGGAAATTTTACCCCGGTAGATGTGGAAGGCCACGTACTTGCCGAGCAAGCCGTTATCGTTACCCAAGCCTTCGGGGAAACGGTTAGACTTGGAATTGAGCAATAGCGTATTGGTATGCAGCGCACTGGCGTTGACGAAGATGAGCGGAGCGTAGAACTCAATGCTTTCTTTGCTTTCGGCATCAATTACCTGCACGCCGGTAGCTTTTTCTTTTTCCTCATCGTAGATGATAGACTGCACCACGGCGTTCGGGCGCAGCGTCATGTTGCCGGTTTTCATTGCCCAGGGCAACGTAGAGGAGTTGCTGCTGAAGTAACCGCCAAAAGGGCAACCTCGCTGGCAGAGGTTACGGTTCATACACTGCCCTCGCCCCTGTTCCAGGTGAACGGACTGAGGTTCAGACAGATGTGCGCAGCGAGCGATGATCACGTTGCGACCCGAGTATTGGGTTTCTACTTTTTCTTTGAAGTACTTTTCTACGCAGTTTAGCTCCATCGGGGCCAGAAACTCTCCGTCGGGCAGGTTATCCAGCCCGTCTTTATTACCCGATACCCCGGCAAACTTCTCCACGTGGCTGTACCAGGGAGCCAGGTCGGCGTAGCGAATGGGCCAGTCTACCGCAAAACCATCGCGGGCCGGACCTTCAAAATCATAGTCACTCCAGCGTTGCACCTGCCGCGCCCACAGCAAGGACTTTCCGCCTACTTGGTAGCCGCGAATCCAATCAAAGGGCTTATCCTGTACGTAGGGGTGTTCGGTATCTTTGACGAAAAAGTGCTGAGTATCTTCCCGGTAGGCGTAACAGCGGCTGATTACCGGATTTTCTTTCTGGATTTCCTCCACTACCTGTCCCCGGTGCTCAAATTCCCAGGGCATCATGTTGGTGGTGGGGTAGTCTTTAATATGCTCTACGTTGCGACCTCGTTCCAGCACCAGGGTTTTCAAACCCTTCTCACACAGTTCTTTAGCGGCCCATCCGCCACTAATGCCCGAGCCAATCACGATGGCGTCGTAGGTACGATTATCTTTGCTATCTATTGCGAAATTTGCCATTACATTACAGTTAATCCTTCGGTTGAAACGCAGGCCTGGTAGGGGCCGGGTACTAGTTTATAGGGAAATTTTTCGGTCATAAAATATTCAGAAACCATGTAGCCCTGAATGGTGTAGCGCTTGGTGATTCCCAAGAATGTTTGAATATTTTTAAGCTGTTCGGCCGGAGAAACTTCAGCCGCTTCGGTAGCCGCCGGAGCTTCTTCCATCTCCATCAGTTGGGTAAGAATGGCTTCGTTCTCCGCCTGCTCTTTCTGCGGAAATGATTTTTCTATGTAAGCCTTGGTGAAAGGCTTGAGGCTTTTCAATCCGTTAGCGAAGGCAGTTTGCTCTTCTTTCGGCAGGCAATCGTCGACCATCACCAGAATAAAGCGGTACAAATCCATCTCTTCCGCTCCCGGCGAAGCCTCGCCAGATTCGTTCTCCTCGGAAGGAATGATGGTGGCGGCTACTTTGGCCAGTAAATCCTGAAAGTCAATATCGAGCTGTAGATTATCCAGGGCAACGGCTACGCGCTGGGGACCAAAGTCGCAGGAAGGAAGCCAGGCCAGGCCCCCGGCTAGTAGGGCGGCTTGTTTTAAGGCAGATCGTCTATCCATTTAGCTATTTATTTCTTGTGTCAATACCTCGTAAGTTCGTAATTATTCTGTAAAATCTAACGCTAAATAGTGATTTTTAGCTTTCTACAGTATTGGTTAAGAAAATAACTTTCGTAAATGCTACTTTCGTATCTATGATCTACTTCAATAACCTAAAATTTATCTATCCGCTAGCATTCTTGGTATTCGGGTTGCTGCCTATCAACTTAACATTAGCTCAAAAAAGTGCTCAATCCTGGATCAGAATCAACCAGCTAGGTTACTTGCCCAATGGATTAAAAGTAGCGGTGCTGGGAGCTAAGACGGAAAATGTTGAGACTTCAACCTTTACTTTGGTAAATGCCGAAAGCTCGGAAGTAGTGCTCACCCAGGAAGTAGAAAAGAACTTCGGCGAATACGGTCCCTTCATCAGCACCTACCGGCTTGACTTTTCCAATTATTCCGTACCAGGTACTTACTATCTGGAAGCCGGAACTACTCGATCTCCCGCCTTTGAAATATCCGAAGAGATCTACGAAGGCTTAGCTGATTTTGCTTTGAAGTACATGCGACAGCAGCGCTGTGGCTACAACCCTTACCTGAAAGATTCCTGTCATACGCACGACGGTTATCCGGTCTACGGCCCGATGGATAAACAGCAGTTTATTGATGTAACCGGCGGTTGGCACGATGCCAGCGATTATTTACAATACTCAACTACCTCGGCCAACGCCACTTATCATCTTCTCGCAGCGTATCGAGATTTCCCCGAGGTGTTCACCGACTTTCATTTGGCGAACGGATTGGAAGGGCGCAACGGCGTGGCCGATGTGCTGGACGAAGCCCAGTGGGGATTGGACTGGCTGCAAAAAATGCACCCTCGCCCCGACTGGCTATTCAACCAGATTGCTGACGATCGCGACCACCAGGGTTTGCGCTTACCCAATCAGGATACCATCAATTACGGCTACGGGCCGGGGGAGGGACGTCCGGTTTACTTCCTCACCGGCGAACCCCAGGGGCTAGGCAAATACCAGAACCGGGCTACCGGAACCGCCTCTACGGCCGGGAAATTCAGTAGTGCGTTTGCGCTGGCGGCTAAACTATTTCAGTCAGATAGTGCGGAGCTGGCTCAAGCCTACCGGGAAAAAGCCTTCTCGGCTTATCAGTACGGATTGGCGAAGCCGGGAGTAGGGCAGACGGCCCCTAACCGAGCGCCTTACTTTTATGAGGAATACAACTGGGTAGATGATATGGAGTTGGGGGCAGTTTCACTTTATCATCTGACTGGCGAAGAGAGTTACGCTCAGCAGGCATTGGTATATGGTGAAGAAGAGCAGGTAACTCCCTGGATGGGGGCTGATACGGCCCGCCACTATCAGTGGTATCCTTTCCATAACTTCGGGCATTACGAGCTAGCCAAAGCCAGTGAGGAAGATGAAAAAGCCCAGCTTATTGGCTATTACCGGGAAGGCATTGAGCGGGTGTGGCAGAAAGCGCAACAAAATGCCTTTTACCGGGGTATCCCTTTCATCTGGTGTTCTAATAATTTAACCACCTCCTTCGCCATTCAGTGCTACCTCTATCGTGAACTCAGTGGCGATACCACGTACCTGCCCCTTGAGCAAGCCTGCTTTGACTGGCTTTTCGGGACCAACCCCTGGGGTACCAGCATGGTGGTAGGTTTACCAGAAAAGGGAGATACACCGGTAGATCCCCACTCGGTATTTACCTATTTGTACCAGTACCCGGTGGATGGTGGCTTGGTAGACGGGCCGGTGTACGGTAGTATTTACAATAACCTGATCGGTATCCAACTGCTCAAACCCGACGAGTACGCCCCTTTTCAGTCGGATTTGGTGGTGTACCACGATGATTTTGGCGATTATAGCACTAACGAACCAACGATGGACGGTACGGCTTCACTCATCTACTTGCTGGCCGCCAAACAGAGCAGTTCCGGGGAGGGGGCTACTGCCGGAAAAAAGTAGTGAAAGACGCTCACGGAGCCATTATCCGCGGAGACGTCGCCCAACCCCAAATAGCCCTGGTACTCACCGCCGATGAGTACGCCGACGGTGGTGATCATATCCAACGGGTGCTGCATGAGCACAATGTAGCGGCTTCATTCTTTCTCACCGGAAACTTCTACCGCAATCCGGAATTTAGTTCGTTAATCAAGGCCCTAAAAGCCGACGGCCACTATCTGGGTGCGCACTCAGACCAGCATCTGCTCTACGCCGATTGGGAAAAGCGGGATAGTCTGCTGGTGACGAAGGAAGCGTTTACGCAAGATTTACTCCGCAACTACCAGCGAATGGCAGAATTCGGAATAGAGAAAAAAGATGCTCCCTATTTTCTGCCTCCTTACGAATGGTACAACTCCCAAATCGCGGACTGGACTACCGAAGCCGGGTTTCAGCTAGTGAATTTTACGCCAGGGACCCGCTCGAATGCCGATTATACCTACCCCGAAATGGGTAACCGATACTTATCTTCCGAAACGATTTATCAGTCAATTATAGATTACGAACAGAAAGATGAGCACGGATTAAATGGCTTTAGCTTATTGATTCACCTGGGAACTGATCCACGTCGGACAGACAAGTTTTATTACCGATTGGATGAATTGTTAACCACGCTTAAGCAACGGGGGTATCGCTTCGTCAGGATTGATGAATTACTTGAATAGAATATTAAAAGTCAGGATACAGCAGTTTGATCATAACCAGTACCGTAACTAAATAGATAAGTGTTACCGGCAGGCCGATGCGGAAGAAATCGCGGAAGTTGTAGCCCCCCGGACCGTACACAATCAGGTTGGTTTGGTAGCCGATAGGAGTGAGGAAGGCCGCCGAGGCCGCGTAGGCAATGCCCAGATACAGCGGCATCCCGTCTATTTGCAAGGTAGTACTCACGGCATAAGCTAGCGGAAACATGATGGAAACTGCCCCTACATTAGTGATGAAGGACGTAAGAATGGTAGTAATAATCAGTAAACTTGCCAGCACTGCGGTATTGCCCAGGGAAGCAGTGACACCCAGAATCTGTTGAGCCAGTAACTCACCGCTTCCCGTTGTGATGATAGCCTGACCTAAAGCGAGCGAGAACACCAGAATGCCCACCATATTCACATCAACATCCCGCTTTACATCGGCGAGGGTTATCATTCTTAAGCCGACCATAGCGGCGAAGATAAGTAGTAGTGCAATGAATAGCGAAACAAACCCCACCAGCAAGGCCCCGATAGAGGCAAACACTGCGATCAAAAACAGCAGGGTCTTTTTGCGTTTGGGCTGTAGAAATTCTTTTACCTGAGAGACAATAAAAATATCCCGGTACAAATCTACCCGATTACGGAAGTCGCGGCCAGCGTACAGTAGGAGCAGGTCGCCCTGCCGGAGTTTGATCTCCCCAATTTTTCCGCTCAATCGTTCCCCGTTCCGGTGAATAGCCACAATAGCGGCATCGTAGCGCCGACGAAAGTCGATCTCCTTAGCGGTATAACCGATTAGGTTAGAATGGGCACCAACTACCGCTTCAATTACCTTGACGGCATCCCGGTGTTTAGTCTTATCGTACTGCGGTAGCACCAGCCCTCGACCATTGCTGGTCAGGTCGAAGATAAATTCCGTGGCCCCGGCAAAGATCAGTACATCGCTTCGCTGTAGTTTTTCTCGAGGCTCTACCGGGGAGATGACCTGCTTAGCCCGGATAATCTCTACCAGGTACATCCCCCGGAGGTTTCGTAAGCCAGCTTCAGTAATGGTTTTACCGATCATCGGGGAGGTTCTTTCTAAAGTAGTTTCTACTAAGTATTCCCGTCGGTTTTCCTTAAACTGGTTCAGAATGTCTTCGTGGTTAGGTAACAAACGATAACCTATCAGTACAATGAACGTGATGCCCAGTATACAAACCGCTCCGCCAATCAGTAGTAGACTTAAGCCCGGAATGTCTCCTATTCCATTACTGGTCATAAAACCATTTAGCACAAGTGTAGTAGAAGTACCAACCAGCGTAATCATCCCCCCCATAATAGTGGCGTAGGAAAGAGGGATAAGTAACCGCGATGGGCTTACGTTATATTTTCGTCCCCAGTTAAATACGTAAGGAGTCATCAGGGCCACTACGGGAGTATTGTTGACGAAGGAGGATAAAGCGGCCACCTGCACCATCATCCGTAGCAGAAAGCCTCGGTAGCCTAGTGGAATATCCCGCTTGCCCAAATGATAAAAGCGGTCAATGAAAGATTCAATCTGAAAATTTTTGCTCAGGGCCGAACTGAGTACCACCAACAACACCACACTGGCGATAGATTCGTTAGAAAAGCCCATCAGCATCTGCTGAGGAGTAATTATCTGAAGCAACACTAACCCCAGTACAACACCCAGAAAACCCACTGCCGGACGTACCCACTCCCGGTAAATTGCTACAAACAGTAACAAAATACTTCCTAACGTAATGATCTGCTGAAGAAACTCGGGTAACATCAAATGTCAGTGCTATAACTTGATAGTCGTGTATCAATGCAAAGTTAGTATAATAAAAAGTAATAATGATAAACAAACTAAAAATAGTAGAATTGAAGTGCTTTTTATTCTTCGCTCAACCTACTATTTTGCCCGAGTGGAAACTGTGCTACGACCATCCTTAAACCTGCCACCATTTGCTCATCAAATAAATAGCGAAGGCTTCATTTTTGATGTTTTCCGTAAGAAATATGTCGCTCTCACCCCCGAAGAATGGGTTCGTCAGCACTTTGCTCACTACTTAACCGGGCATCTAAAGTATCCGAAGGCTTTGATTAAAATAGAAGGGGGGCTGCTGCTAAACGGCCGAAAAAAGCGAGCCGATATTATTGTCTACGGAAAAAATACTCAGCCATTTTTGGTCGTAGAGTGCAAGTCGTTCGATGTGAAATTGGGCGAAGCCACCTTCCGACAATCGGCCTGGTACAATTACTCGCTGCAAGCGCCCTATTTGGTGATTACTAACGGACTATACCATTATTGCTGCCGCATCAACCGCGATAACCAAAGCTTCGAGTTTCAGTCAGGCTTACCAAGTTACGGATAGAAACTTGACAGTTTGTGCTCAGTGAGGAGCTGCTTACCGTAAGATATTAGTAATTGAACAATAAGATAATCAAGCTTAGTTGTTACATTGTAGATCTTTTGTGAAGTGTTTTTTTTGAGAGGTTATGAGAAAACTGTTTCGGAATAGTTGGTTATTTTGGGTGGGTAGTTTCTGTTGGTTGGCTTGTCAGTCGGCTACGGAGCAGGCGGATGAAACTACTGATGCTCAGGTAGCGCTGGCGTCTGATAGTATAGATGCTGCCACGGGATTGGTGGTAGACGACGAATTATCGGTGGTGGTAGGAAACTGCACTGCCTGCCATTCGGCCCAGTTGATCACGCAGAACCGGGCTACCCGTGAGGGCTGGCATAGCATGATCGTCTGGATGCAAGAGAACCATAAACTCTGGGACCTGGGCGAGAATGAAGCGGTAATCCTTGACTATCTGGAAGAACATTACGCCCCCGAAGCCGTAGGCCGCCGCAAAAATTTAGAAAATATTGAGTGGTATGATTTGGATCAACAGCCCTCTTAGCGAACTTAATCACCTGAAGGTGTGCCGTAACCTCCACCGCCCGGGGTGTGAATAATAAACTGATCGCCAGTTTGCATCTCGGCCTGATCAATTCCCGCTACTGCTTCTTGCTTCCCATCTTTACGGATAATCCACTGCCCTCCTACTTTTCCCGGCTCACCCCCTTCTAAGCCATAAGGAGCTTCTTCTCGGTGCTGCGTTAGTACGGTTAGCGCTACCGGAGCCAAAAACGTAAAATGTCGAGTGATACCGTCTCCACCCTTCCATCTTCCATTGCCGCCCGACTGACTACGTACCGAAAATTCATTGAGCCGAACCGGATAGCGGAACTCCAGTACTTCGGGGTCGGTGATGCGGGTGTTGGTCATGTGTTGGTGCACCGCATCAGCTCCGGCAAATCCTGGCCCGGCTCCGGTACCACCCCCTATGGTTTCGTAGTAGCCGAACTCATCGTTGCCAAACAGTACGTTGTTCATGGTACCCTGGCTGCATGCGGCCATTCCGAAGGCTTTCAGTAGCGTATCCACCAAGCGTTGACTGGTTTCAGTATTGCCTCCTACCACGGCCGGGCAATGGGCTGGATCATCCGCAAAAGCAGGATTCAGAATAGAGTTATCAGGTAGTATAATGCTGACCGGCTGAAGCAGGCCTTCATTAAGCGGTAGTTCTTCGTCGAGTAGTAGCCGCAGCACGTACATTACGGCGCTGTGTACTATAGCTGGAGTTGCGTTCAAATTTCTGGGATGCGCAGGAGCACTACCCGAGAAGTCTACTGTTAGCTGCCCTCCCTGGTTTAGCGAGCCGTTTACCTGCAACGCACTACCATCATCTAATAATTCAGTGGCTTGATAAAGGGTTTGATCCAGTTGCCGAAGGCAGTGAAGCATTCGCCGGGCTGTTCGCTCTTTTATTCGCCGCATGTAGTGTTGAATCTGGTCGGCACCGTACTGATTGGCTAACTGCTGCAAAGCGTCTATCCCCCAGCGGATACTGGCTAAGCCTCCGTTTAAATCCGCTAGATTTTCGGCTACGTTTCGGGTAGGATAGCGGCATTTAGTGAACATGCTACGAATAGCATCCCACTGAGGCTCACCTTGTTTCACTAAGTAAGTGGGAGCGATCACTACTCCTTCTTCCTCGAGGTTAGTAGCTTGGGTAGGCATAGAGCCAGGGCGGGTGCCGCCAATTTCGGCGTGGTGGGCCCGGTTGGCTACGTAACCAAGTAGTTGTTCATTGTGGTAAACCGGACTAATCAGCGTAACATCCGGCAAATGTGAGCCGCCGTAAGCCGGGTGGTTGGTAATGGCAACATCGCCTTCCTGCATTGAAATACTTTTTCGTACTGCTCGTACGCACATACCTAAGCTTCCTAAGTGTACCGGAATGTGGGGAGCATTTACAATCAGTTGACCATCGGCATCCAGCAGGGCACAGGAAAAGTCCAGTCGCTCTTTTACGTTTACCGAAAAAGAGGTGCGTTCCAGCAAAGCTCCCATTCCCGAGGCAATGCTGCCTAGCCGATTAGTGAATAACGCCAGTTGAACCGCTTCCGGGGCCTGCTCTTTAGTAGCTTCTGCAGAACTCACCTGATGCAGTAGTACGTTGCCGTAGCCATCAAGCTGTAACTTCCAACTGCTCTCAACCCAAAGTGTAGCGGTGGCACTGATAAGTAAAGCCGGCCCGTTTACATTAGCCCCCGACTGTAACTGATCCCAGGCATAAATCGGCACCGGTTGCCATCCCGTCAGCGTGTGGCTATTTTGCTGGCTCACTGGTAGGGGTGAATATTCGGTAATTGTTTTAGGTTGGAGGGGAGAGGGGGGGAGGGTAGAAACTACCACCTTTACTGATTCTAACTCTACCGAGCGATCGTTTAACCAGTGGCCGAATAGGCGTTCGTACTGTTTCCGGTAAGCGGGTAACACTTCATCTGGCTGGGTATAATCAACCTCTAAAGTACTTTCCTGTCCCTGAAACCGCAGGAACAGCTTGACGAAGCGGGTTTGTAATTCTTCGCGGGCGTAACCCTCTCGTTGGCACTTTTGGGTAGCTTCTTCCGTAAGCTCGGTAATCCATTCGGGTAACTGCTGCTGTATAGCGGAATAGGGTTGAAGTACCTGCCGGGTGGCAAACCGCTCAAGAACGGCCTGTCCCATACCGTAGGCACTGAGCAATCCGGCATTCTGAGGGACGATGATGTTAGTAATTCCTAATAAGGATGCAATTTCGCAGGCATGCTGACCGCCCGCACCGCCGAACGCCAGTAGCGTATGGTCGGCAGGGTCAAAGCCTTTCTTGACGGAGATGCTGCGTACCGCATCAGTCATTTTTTCGTTGGCAATCCGCAAAAATCCCAGTAATAGTTCTTCGTCGATTACCTTCGAATCAGAGGGAGGTAAAGCTTCTTTTACTTTGTCTAGTGCCTGTTGAGCCAGTTTTTTATTGATAGGGATACCAAAGCTATCCTCCTGCAACCTACCCAGTAGCAAATTGACGTCGGTGATGGTAAGGGGGCCTCCCTGTCCGTAGCAGGCCGGGCCGGGATACGCCCCGGCACTTTCGGGACCAACGGTGAGTAGGCCGTTTTTAAACTGACAAATAGAACCTCCTCCGGCAGCCACGGTCTCAATAGCCAGCGCCGGAGAAAGGATCTCAGCATCTCCTACCTGCGTCAGGTAGCGGTAATCGTATTCCCCGTCGTAGCGGGAAACATCGGTACTGGTACCGCCCATATCTACCGAGAGTAGTCGCTGAAAACCAGGGTGCTGTTTTTGTACTTGCTTTAAAATACTAGCGGCACCCACAACGCCCCCGGCCGGGCCACTCAGTAGACTGTCCTTGGGTTGATAAAGCGAGGCATCCGCTAGCCCTCCCGCGCTACTCATCACTTTTAACGCGCCCTTTGGAATACGTTCCTCAATGCGAGCGAGGTACTGATGAATAATGGGAGCCAAATAGGCATTGATCAGGGCGGTAGTGGCCCGGGGAAGTATTTTCTGGGCCGGAGTTAGCTCGGCTGATGCAGAAACGTAACTAAACCCGGCAGATTTCAGAGCTTCGGATAGTTTGGTTTCGTGTATTGGGTTACGGTAGCTATGCAGCAAAGCTATCGCGATAGATTCCGGCCGTTTCGAGGCTAGCTGATCTTTGAGATTGTCCAGCGTGGATTTTGAAAGTTCCTGAAGCACATTGCCCTTGGCGTCTAACCGCTCTTCTACCTCCAGCACATCGGCGTAGTAGGGAAGAGGCTTCTGAACATCCAGGGAAAAAATATTGGGTCTCTGTTGGGTGCCGATGGTAAGTAAATCCTTGAATCCTTGAGTGATAATAAGGGTAGTGTTAGCTCCCTTCCGTTCCAGTAGAGCATTGGTGCCGCGGGTAGTGCCCAGGCGCATCTCCATCCGAGGCAACCTCTCGTTGAGCAACGTCCCGGTGGCCAACCTAGCTGCTAAAACCGGAGCTTCTTCACCGGCCGTTATGGTAAAATCTGCTTCAGCAAAATTTTTGGTCAAGGGTTCTTGCAGGTGAATAGATGAGCTTTGAGGATCAAAGGCGGAAATCGGAATGGATTGACCGGAGGAAGCAGGTTGCAGGACGTAGTCAGTAAACAGATCCACTATATCGGTCGGCCAGTTTTGCCGGATTCTCCAGTGGGTAGGGCTGATTGCTTCTACTAATGTACCCCGCAGGGTACTGTCACTTAGTACTTTTACCCGGTGAAGTTTCCCGCGGGGGCTATACGCCAGACAATCGGTGAAGGTGCCGCCGGTATCTACCCAGATCTTCCACCGTTCGGTATCGGTGTTTTCCATGCGCTGTTTAATCTGCTTCGGCCACCTCTACGCGTACTCCTACCGAAAGAATTTCGGGCAGTGAATCTCGCCGCATATACTGCTCCAGCCGAATCTGATACATGCCCGCCGAGTCGAACTGATAGTTGGGTAGCGCCAATATCTGATGAGAAAATATGTCGCCTAACCCGCTTCCGTAGGGCTTACCGGTTCGGGGTTCAAAGAGGTCTATCTGGTAGAGGTCTTCTGTAATCGTGTTCCCCACGGTATCTTCCAGATAGTAGGTAAGGTACAGATTTTGGAAGGGGTAAGACACAGTATTCCGTACATTCCAGTAAATATTATACGGCTGATCTGGGTTGTTGATCTGAAATTGGAATACCGGCAGGCTATCGGCGGCCCATACTTTCTGTTTGAAGTCTACATTTTTTTCGTACACCTGATTATCGTCGCATCCGGCAAATGCCAGTAGCGCGATGAATAAAGCAGCAAACCGGGTATCCCAGCGAGCTAAACGAATCCGGCGGAGAGACAGCATGTTTTTGGTAAATCTCATACGGTGGTACGGGAGAGATTAGTGGTTATACTTCTGATAAAAAATTAGCGACGTTTCTTACGTTTTTTCCGCCGCCCCGACTTAGAGCGCTTCTTTTGGAACTTCTTATCCATCTTCACTAAATCGTTATTCAGCACTGTGGGGGTATCTTTTTCCAGTACATTATCTTCCTTCAGGTTGTCGGGTAATTTGCCCTGCTGGTTGAGCTCTAGAACTTCCTTTACGCGCTTGGCACTGAGGGGTATCCAGGCGCTTTCTCCGGCAAAACTAAACCACATAAGGCGGCGGAAGATATCGGTTTTTTGCAGCACCGCATCCCCTTTGCGGGTTTTTAGTGGTTTGTTTACTTCCGGAATGTGCTTTAGAGCATTCATATAGGTTTCGAGCTCGTAGTTTAGGCAGCATTTAAGGCGTCCGCACTGGCCGGAAAGTTTGCTGGGGTTCAGCGATAGATTCTGGTAACGGGCGGCGGAGGTAGATACACTCTTAAAGTCAGACAGCCAGGTAGAGCAGCAAAGCTCTCGCCCGCAGGAACCAATGCCGCCTAGTCGTCCGGCTTCTTGCCGTAAGCTAATTTGCCGCATCTCCACCCGGATTCTGAATTCACCGGCTAGCACTTTAATTAATTCCCGAAAGTCTACCCGGCTATCGGCCGAGTAGTAGAAGGTGGCTTTGTTGTTATCGGCCTGGTACTCTACGTCGGAGAGTTTCATCGAGAGACCCATCTTTTGAATAATCTCCCGGGTACGGTACAAGGTGGGCATTTCCCGGTTGCGTACCTTCTCAAAATTTTCCAGATCTTGAGAAGAAGCGACTCGGTAGATCGTCCGAATCTGGTCGTCGTTGGCTACTTTTTTCTTTTGCATTTGCAGTCGTACCAGTTCGCCCTGCAAAGAGATATAACCAATATGGTAACCGTTGGGTACATCTACCACCACCGGATCCCCGGTAGTGAGAACCAGATCTTTGGTGTTTCGAAAAAAGCTTTTATATCCGTTTTTAAATTTTACCTCTACAACGTCGAAGGTATCGTGCGACGGAAAATCCATATTTGATAGCCAGTCGAAGACGTTCATTTTGTTACATCCTCCGGTGCCGCATCCGCCGTTGTTGCGGCATCCTTTTACCTGACCATTGCTGGTGCTACATGTACTGCATCCCATATCATCCTCTATATATTGATCGGAACGCCCTCGGCAATGCCCATGACACTTGCCTTCGGCCTTCCTACGTGAAACTTCTAAACTGTCAAAAAACAACCACTGCTGTCCCCTTGCTGCGGGCGACTAGCAGTAAACATCGGTCAATTGCTCAAATTTGCCTAGAGCGCTGCCGAGGTACTGTGCTTAAATTACTACGAATTTGCAAAAAAACGAATAGACGGTTCTATTTTCCAGTAGACTCGTACCGAAGAATATCCTGCCCGATGTCTTTACGGTAGTATATTCCCTCCCAGCAGAGCCGGTTTATTCGCTCGTAAGTCTGCGTTAGCGCTCCCTCAAGCTGATCGTGCAGAGAAGTGATGGCCAGTACGCGGCCACCGTTGGTAATCACCTGATCTTCTTCGGCTTTGGTACCCGCGTGGAAAATGAGGCTCTCCGATGTTTCGGATAACCCACTGATTAGCTTTCCTTTCTGGTAACTACCGGGGTAGCCGCCCGAAACCATCACTACCGTAGCGGCAGTTTGAGGAGTAATTTGAACGGAGACATCGCTTAATTGCTGCCGCGCAGTAGCGATCAATAATTCTACCAGATCGCTTTCCAGACGGGGAATGACGGCTTGCGTTTCGGGATCACCCATTCGAACATTGTACTCAATGACGTAAGGGCTATCGTTAACATTCATCAGTCCAATAAAAATAAAGCCTCGATAATCAATATTTTCTTCGGCTAGTCCCTGAATAGTGGGTTCCACGATCTGGTTTTTTACTTTTTCCAGAAAGGCCTCATCGGCAAAGGGAACAGGAGAAATGGCGCCCATACCCCCGGTATTGGGGCCAGTATCCTGTTCGCCAATGCGTTTGTAATCTTTGGCCTCGGGTAGTAGCTGGTAGTTTTTTCCGTCGGTAAGCACAAATACCGACAGCTCAATACCCTCCAGGAATTCCTCGATCACTACTTTCTGACTGGCAGTCCCGAATTTCTTGTTTTTCAGCATATCGGTGAGGGTTTGCTCCGCTTCTTCGTAAGTAGGGCAGATAATCACACCTTTACCCGCCGCCAGCCCGTCGGCTTTCAGCACAATAGGTAAGGATTGCTGTTTTAGATAATCAATTCCCGCATCAAGCTCTTCGGCCGTAAAGGTGCGGGAAGCAGCCGTGGGAATGCCGTACTTCTCCATGAACTGCTTGGCGAAGTCTTTACTTCCTTCCAGCTCGGCACCGGCCTGGGTTGGGCCGACCACTAGTACCTCGGATGTGGATGGATGCTGCTTCAGAAAATCGGTGATACCGGCTACGAGCGGGGCTTCCGGACCCACTACAACCAACTCTATCTCTTGTTGCTCAATAAAATCAGCAATACGCTGAAAATCAGCCTGATCGTAGTTGTTCTGAACTAAATTTTCGGAAGTATTAAACTTAGCCGTACCGGCGTTGCCGGGAGCGACAAACAGTTGGTTGCATTGCGGACTCTGGTTAATTTTCCAGGCTAGGGCGTGTTCCCGACCGCCGGAGCCCAGTAATAGAATATTCATAGTTAGCTTTTAGCGCAAAGCTAAGGAATAGAACGGAAAGATAGCAATCAGTAGGTAATGACTAATGAAGAATGAGTGATGCCACCCTGGCGCGGAATAATGACTTTCTAAGTCTTAACCATCCTTCATCAATCATTAGTCATCACTCATTAGTTTGCGTATTCGGATAGGAACTTAACGCGGAACAACCGTAGCTCTTCTTCGGTGTATTCATCGCCAAACTCTTCCAAGGCCAACTCAATTTGGTCCGACTCGGCGTTTAGGAAATAATCGTTCAGGTCATCAATATGCTCTTCGTCCAGAAACTGATTCAGGTAGTAGTCAATGCTGAGCTTGGTACCGGAATAGCAGATGTTCTCCATTTCACTGATTAACTCTTCCATAGAGAGATTCAGCGCGTCAGCAATCTCTTCCGGGTCTACTTTCTTATCAATCTGCTGAATGATGACGATTTTGTTCTTGGATTTGTTGATGGCCGACTTAATCACCACATCGGAAGCCGTAGTGATATCATTTTCTTCAACGTACTCTTCAATGAGTTTCAGGAAAGGAGCTCCGAACTTGATCACCTTCCCCATACCCACTCCGTTGATAGCCGCCATTTCTTCCTTAGTGGTGGGGTAGGTGGTGGCCATTTCCTCTAGCGAAGGTTCCTGGAATACCACATAGGGAGGAACATTCTTTCGCTTGGCAATATCTTTTCGAAGCTGCTTGAGCCGCTGAAACAGATTGTCGTCGTAGGCTTGCCCCTGGGTAGCAGCCCCGTTTTGTCCTAAAGTTCCATCGTTTTCTTCGCTTTCGGTCACGTCTTCAAAAACGTGGTTTTTGGAGAGCGTGATGGAGTAGGGCTGCTGTAAAAATGCTGCACCCTTAGCGTTCAGCTTGATCACTCCAATGTTTTCAATGTCTTTATCCAGCAACTCAAAAATCAGGGCCTGCCGCAGTACGGAGCTCCAGTGATCGGCTGGTTCGTCTTTGCCTTTGCCGTATACCGGCAACTGATCGTGTTTATAGCTCTTCACGTACTGGTTTTCTGACCCCCGAATTACGTCTACTAAGTGGTTAATACCAAAGCGCTCGTCGGTTTGCTGTACGGCTTGCAGGGCGATTGTAATAAACTCTTTTCCTTCGTACTTTTCTTTAGGGTTCACGCAGTTGTCGCAAAAGCCGCAATCTTCGGCCAGATACTCGCCAAAGTAGTGCAGTAATTGCCGCTTACGACACACCGCCGACTCGGAGTAAGCGATCATTTCGCCTAACAGATGGCGGGCATTATCACGTTCGGTAACCGTTTTGTCTTTGTTAAATTTTTCCAGCTTCAGAATGTCGCTGTAGCTGTAAAACATCAGGCAGCGGGCTTCCCGGCTATCGCGTCCGGCCCGGCCGGTTTCCTGGTAATACCCTTCCAGTGATTTAGGCACATTATAGTGAATTACGAAGCGGACGTCGGGCTTATCGATGCCCATGCCAAAGGCAATGGTCGCTACAATTACGTCTACATCCTCGTTCAAGAAAGCATCCTGATTCTTCATCCGTACGTTGGAGTCCAGGCCAGCGTGGTAGGGGGCCGCTTTGATGCCGTTTACCTGAAGGAATTGAGCGATTTCTTCTACCTTCTTCCGGCTCAAGCAGTAGATAATCCCGGATTTTCCCGGATACTGCTTAATAAACTTAATCAGTTGCTTTTTGATTTGGGTTTTCGGCCGGACATCGTAGTAGAGGTTTTCCCGGTTAAATGAGGATTTGAACAAATCAGCCTCTTCCATTTGTAGGTTCCGCTGAATGTCCAGTTGTACCTTGGGCGTAGCCGTGGCCGTCAGGGCGATGATCGGAACATCCTCTTTCAATTGGGAGATAATGTACTTAATCCGCCGGTATTCGGGCCGGAAATCGTGCCCCCACTCCGAAATACAGTGAGCCTCATCTACCGCTACAAAGGATACATTGGCTTCCTGTAAAAATTTAATATTCTCCTCCTTGGTTAGCGACTCCGGAGCTACGTACAGCAGCTTGGTTTTTCCCTTTAGCGTATCCCTTCTTACTTGGTTGATTTCCGTCTTGCTCAGCGTAGAATTCAGAAACCGGGCGTCGATGTTAAATCCATTTAATTGATCGACCTGATTTTTCATCAGCGCAATGAGCGGGGAAATAACGATCGCAGTGCCTGACTGCAACAGGGCCGGAAGCTGGTAGCACAGCGACTTGCCGGCTCCGGTAGGCATGATAACGAAAGTATTGCGGCGGTTCAGGATATTTTGAATAATGGCTTCCTGGTTTCCGCGGAAATAATTGTAGCCAAAATATTGTTTAAGGGCAGCTTGCAGATCAATTGTTTGCTCTACCATTGTTGTTAATCGTATTGTACGCAAAAAAAACCAACGTCTAGCCCAGATCGTTGGCTTTTCCTTAATAGTTAAGACTTGTTTAAAATAACTTATTGACAGATCATTACAAAATATATATCGAATTTGTTCTTTTGTTAAAATATTTTCAAACGAAATTTCCTGCCTCTGCATACTCTCACTTGGTAAATGGGCAGAAGAGAAGTACCTTCACCATTTGATAAAGCCACGATTTAATCTAATATGGCACGAACCAGCAACTTTGTCGTGATCTCTACCGGCAACCATGCAGCTTCGGACTTTTGGCCATTCAGCCGCAAACATATGCCCAAGCCCTTCCTGGACCTACTGGGCACGGGGAAGTCGCTATTGCAGCTCACCTACGAGCGTTGCAAGACCTGGTGCGACGAAGAGCGTATTATGGTAGCCACCACCGAACCTTATATTGAGCTGGTAAAGGAGCAACTGCCCCAACTTACCTCTCAGCAACTGCTGGTAGAACCCTCTAACCGCGGGGCAGCTATTTGTGCGGCCTACGCGGCTTACAAAATCCGGAAGATAGATCCATCATCAGTTATCACCATGATGCCGGCTGACCACGCTATTTTCGGTGAGATTGCGTTTGCCCGGGATATTGGTAAGGCTCTGGAAGCGGCTACGGCCGATCATAAAAAGCTGCTGATTGTGGGCATTAAACCCACTAAGCCCGAAACTCGCTATCGCTACATTCAGTACCACTACGATAGCGGTGGTGCTATCAAGAAGGTAAAAACGCTCACCGATAAACCCCAGATTGACCTGGTTAATCTGTTCCTGAACAGCGGCGACTTCGTCTGGAATACGGATATCTACATCTGGCACGTGAACGCCATTATCGCGGCGGTAGAAAAATATTTGCCCGAAGTAGCCGAAGTTTTGGTAGGAGGCGTAGATCACTACGGTACGGAAAATGAAGCAAGCTTTCTAAAGAAGGCCTATTCGCACTGTAAAAATACGACGCTCAGCTACGGTATTCTGGAAAAAACCGATCAGCACTATGTAATGCTAGGCAATTTCAACTGGTCGGCTATTGATTCCTGGAATGCCCTGTTTGCCCTGAAAGTACCGGAGAACGGGGAGAATACCATCGAGGCGAATGCGCTGCATTTCAACAGCCGGGGCTGTTACGTAAAAAGTACTAACGACAAACTCATTATCGTACATAGCCTGCACGATTATCTGGTGGCCGATAGCCCGGACGTACTGCTTATCTGCCCCAAATCCGAAGCCGAACAGTTAAAGTCTATCGTAAAAGAAGCCGAAAATCAGAAGGGAAAGGAGTACATTTAATAGTGTTAGTGTATTATAGTTCAAGGTGTTCCAAGTTTAGAGTTCAAAGTTAATCTCAGACTCTCAGAACTTAAAACTCTAAACTCCAAACAATTTGAATCATAGTACTTTACACCCGAATACCTAATTCATAAATCCGCTACTCGTTGATCCAGCCACTGTTTCACGTCGGCAAAGCACTGCTGATTTACTTCGTGTCCCATGGGGTATTCTTTAAAATCAAAGTCTAAAGAATGCGCCCGGAGGAAGTCGGCGGCCGCGCGGCCCAGGAAAATCGGGAGAACCGGATCTTGTTGGCCGTGGGTAGCGAAAATCTTTAACTTCTTGTGCTCGGGAGTAAGAGAGTTTTTAGGAAGTGTTTCCTTCAAAATATATCCGCTCATAGCCACTACTCCGGCGATCTTCTCCGGATAAGCAAAGGCCGTAGCGTAGCTCATGATAGCGCCCTGACTAAAGCCGGCCAGGTAGATATGATCGGGGTGAGGCTGATACTCCTGAACAATCTGATCTAGAAAGTCAGAAAACTGCTGTCGCGCTTGCAACGCTTGCTCAATATGGGCCTGAGGCATTCCCTTACTAAAATCAATATTGAACCAGGCGTAGCCGCCGTAGCCATACGCCAACGGAGCCTGTACGCTGATAATTAGGTAGCGAGGGTCCAGCATTGGCGCAAAAGAAAATAAATCCCGTTCGTTGCTACCCAGTCCGTGCAGCAGTACCAGTAGCGGTGGGTTCTTCGCCGCCATCCGCGGCTTTTGACTAATATAGTGTAATGACATGTTGCGATAAGAAATATAGTTGTGTTACGGTGCGAAGTGTTATAGTGTTTTAGTCTTTGTTTAGGAGTTTTAAATAACTTTGAATACTATAACACCGTTCCACGGCCACCAAAACACCAAAACACCAAAACACCAAAACACCAAAACACCAAAACACCAAAACCTATGCAACCAGTAACTTTCGGAGTACTCGGAGTCTCCGGTTTCTTTAAAAAACGAATTGCCATCCCTACCGCCAAATCTTCACTGATTGAGTGGCGCGGTATTGCCTCCCGTTCCCAGGAACGGTCGCAGGAAGCAGCGGATGCCTACCAAATTGCGAATGCCTACGGTTCTTACGAAGAATTACTGGCCGATGAGTCCATTGAAGCCGTTTATATCCCGTTACCCAATCACGTGCACGCCGAGTGGATTAAGAAAGCCGCCGATGCCGGGAAACACGTGTTGTGCGAAAAACCGATTGCCCTGTCAGCAGATGAAGCCCAGGAGTGTATCAGCTACGCCGAACAGAAAGGAGTGAAGGTGATGGAAGCGTTTATGTACCGCTTTCACCCGCAGTGGCAGCACGCGCTGGAGCTGATCCGAATGCGGGAGATTGGCAACATACAGCTAGTACAAACCTTCTTTGGCTACAATAATACCGACCCGGACAATATCCGTAACCAATCGGATAAAGGCGGCGGAGCGCTGTACGATATTGGCTGTTATGCGGTGTCGGCCAGTCGCTTTCTGCTGCAAGCCGAGCCCCAGCGGGTACTGAGTCTGGTAAACGAGCATAAGGATTTCCAGACTGATGTACTATCATCGGGTACGCTGGACTTTGGTGGGCCCCGGGCGCAGTTTACGGTAGGTACCCAGATTTTTCCCTACCAGCGGGTAGAAGCGCACGGCAGCAGCGGAGTTATTTCTATTGAGATTCCGTTCAATACCCCTGCCGATGTGGCTGCCAAAGTAACCGTCACCACCAGTGTGGGTACCCGGGTAGTAGAGTTAGGCCCGGTAGATCAGTATATCGTAGAGTTTGAAGCGTTTGCCCGCGCCATCCGCGAAGATACTCCCGTGCCCACTCCCGCTTCCGATGCGGTGAACAATATGCGGGTGATCGATGCGCTGTTTGAATCTTCCCGTACCGGAGGTTGGGTAGCTTTAAGCTAATTCAAGGTAGTGGATAGGTAATTTAGCACCTCAAATCCAGCGCTTCTTTCGTGGTTTTTAGTAAATATTCTCCTTGAGAAAGCATTTTGTAACGGTACATTACCCCAACTTTTGGCCGATATGGACCATTGCACCGTTACATTATCGCAACTTTTCGTTGAGGGACGGCAATGTAACGTTACATTCTTACAACTTCTGATTGATCTGAGTCGATGTACCGATGTTTAACGTAATAAAAGCCGGGTGAATACCCTGTACTACATGATTACCAGATACTATTCTGATCCAGCTTATTTGAACACTGTCGGGTGGCTATAAGCGAACAAAATAAAACATGATAAGCGGATAACGTTGAACGGTTTTATTGCGAATTGGCGTTAGAAGATTAACTCATGCCTCATCAGCTTGAGTAATGAAACTACATTTGGTATCTTGCTGATTCATACTACCGAAAAAACAACCAACAATGAGACTTTACACCTCACTGATATTTCTGTTAAGTATTGGTTTTTTGTCCTGCCAAACGGATAAGTCCACCCAAAACGAAACCCCGGCCAAAACTCCCGCCGCTACCGAAGAAGCTGAGCCGCAAACCAGCGTATTAACGTCCGCCAAGCCCGACGGCGAAGCCCCCGAGGGCATGGTGTGGATACCCGGCGGTCAGTTTATCATGGGCAGCGACCACGAAACTGCCGCCAGCGTGGAAGGCCCGGCTTACCAAGTGGAGGTATCCGGCTTCTGGATGGACACCCACGAAGTGACCAACGCCGAATTTCGGGAGTTTGTGGAAGCCACCGGCTACGTCACCGTATCCGAACGCCCCGTAGACTGGGAAGATTTAAAGAAGCAACTACCTCCGGGCACGCCTAAGCCACCGGATGAGGTGCTGCAACCGGGCTCGCTCATCTTTGATCCTCCCAGCCACGCTATTCCGTTGCACGATTATTCGCAGTGGTGGTCGTGGAAGATTGGAGCTAACTGGCGGCATCCCAAAGGGCCGGGTAGTTCTATTGAAGGAAAGGATAATTTCCCGGTCACCCACATTGCTTACGAGGATGCTCAGGCTTACGCCAAATGGGCAGGTAAGCGGCTCCCTACCGAAGCCGAGTACGAGTTTGCGGCGCAGGGTGGTACTACCGGGCAAGCATTTGCCTGGGGCGATGAACTAACTCCGTCGGGCAAATACCTGGCTAACTTCTTTCAGGGCGATTTCCCTCACAACAACGTGGGTACCGATGGCTTCACCAGCGCAGCTCCAATCAAAAGTTTTCCACCCAATGATTACGGTCTGTACGATATCATCGGTAATGTGTGGGAGTGGAGCTCCGACTGGTATCGCCCCGATACGCACGCTCAACAGAGCAAGATTACCGTGTGCCGTAACCCTACCGGCCCCGAACAGAGTTACGATCCTCAGGAACCCCTTACCCCCAAGCGGGTAATCAAAGGTGGCTCGTATTTGTGCAGCGATCAGTACTGCTCCAACTACCGCCCCTCGGCCCGGATGGCTACCGCGGTAGATTCCGGCCAGGAACATCTCGGCTTCCGCTGCGTGAAAGACGCGGGGTGAAAACTATCTGGAATAATTTGTAATTTCAGTATTAAGCAACAGTACTTAATATGAATTATCTAGTGATTATTGAGAAAACAGATACTGGCTACAGTGCCTATGTACCTGATCTTCCCGGTTGTATTACAGTTGGAAACACGAAGGAGGAAGTACAGTCTTATATGAAAGAAGCCATCCAATTTCATCTGGAAGGTATGCGGGAAGATGGATTGGAGATACCTCCGCCCAGCACTGAAGCCATTACAGTGGCGGCATGAAGGTAAGGGATATTATTGCATTGCTAAAGCAAGATGGTTGGTATCAAGTAAGTCAAAGAGGTAGCCATCGTCAGTTCAAACATCCTACTAAACCCGGCTGGGTGACTGTTCCTGATCATGGTTCTAATAAAGACTTGGCGAAAGGTACTGAGAGTAGCATTCTAAAGCAGGCTGGATTAAAGTAGATGTACCCGTTCATGCTACTTTGCGTGTAATCTAAATCGGATATGACTCGCTCAGAGTTAAACCAAATCGAAAGTAAGCTTCAAATTAAACTTCCAGAGTTTTAACTCATACGATGCTGAACTACCCGTTTGAGTACGATTCCTTTACAGCTGAGTTCTCGTTGTGCAATGATATTAACGGAATAATCGCTAATAATGAAGTTTTTGAGGCAGATGAGAGAAAGTTTGCTGTTGGTTCGGACGGGGGAGAGCTAATTTTTTATATATACCTGAACGGAGATAATAAGGTCTACATCTACGATTTTGAGCGTTCTCATTTACATGACTCGATTGAATCAGATAGTTGGGATGATTACTTAAAAAGCCTTATCCGGGATGAAGAAGAAATGAAGCTAGATGGACAGCCTATACTACAAAAAAATAAACACAAAAAATGGTGGGAGTTCTGGAGATAAAAAGTTAACAACAAGTATGGTTCCCTGCCATCTAATTCATACTATTCCTAAGCAACTTATCTATCCAGTTTTTGCAACGGATTGCATAAGGAATTTGGACAACCAAAGCGGGTTTTGTATCTTCCGAAATATATTTTTTATCAATGATACAACTTAACCGTCGGCAGTTCCTTCAGCAATCATCGGCTGTGGCTAGCCTGCTTCCCTTTGCATCCATGCCAGCGACTATATCTTCCTTCAATTCGCCTAAAAAAATCACAATATCCGAGGTTAGCACCAACTTTGAGCGTGAGCCGTTGGCTACTCCTTACGGCTTTAAAGGCGGCTATATTACCGATGTGTGGCAGTCAGTGGCCCGGTTGCAAAGCTCTTCCGGAAAACACGGTATCGGCCTGGGCACCCAGAGTGTTCTTTGGTGCGATGCCGAGGTATTTCTTCAGCATTCTGAGAACGGGGGCAATGCGCTGATGTACGCAATGACCGAAAAAGCAGTACAAATGGCCAAAGGTCAGACCTTCACCACTCCAATAGAGTTGCAGGAAAGTATCCTTGACGAGGTGCACGCTTACGGAAAAAAGGTGACCGGAAAAGACGATCTGCGGGAAACCTTTGCCCTAAATGCACTGGTAGCGGTAGATAATGCTGCCTGGCTTTTGTATGCCTACGAGAATGGTATCAGCGACTTTGATACACTAATTCCTGAGGAGTATCGTCCGGCGCTTTCCCATCGGCACGATAAGGTGGTGAGTGTTCCTTCGTTTTCGTTTGCTACGCCCGTATCGCAGATGAAAGAGTTGGTAGACGATGGATACTTCTTTCTGAAAATTAAACTAGGACATCCGGGTACCCAGCGGGAAATGCTGGATAAGGACAAGGCCAAAATTACCGAAATTCACGAGACGATTGGGCACGGCGAAACCCCTTATACGGCTGACGGCAAAATTCCTTATTACTTTGATATGAACGGGCGCTACGAAGAGAAGGATTACTTGCTGGAGGTACTCGATCACGCTAAGAAAATTGGAGCGTTTGATCAGATTGTGGTGGTGGAAGAGCCATTTCCTGAGGAAAGCGAAGCTACGGTGGGTGATGTGGGCGTGCGGGTAGCCGCCGACGAAAGCGCCCATACCGAAGAAGATGTAATTACCCGTATTCAGATGGGGTACAACGCTATTGCGCTGAAGCCGATCGCCAAAACCCTAAGTATGACCCTGAAGATGGCCAAGGTAGCCCACGAACAAGGTATTCCCTGCCTCTGTGCTGACCTCACTGTGAACCCGATTCTGGTGGATTGGAACAAAAACGTAGCTGCCCGTTTAGGCGACTGGGAAGAATTTCCGGGGATGGGGATGATGGAAAATAACGGTCACCAGAACTATCGCGACTGGCAAGAAATGATGTCTTATCACCCGTATTCCGATGCCGACTGGGTAAAGGCCGAGGATGGCGTTTTTAAGTTAGGCGAAGACTACTACGAAAAGAGCGGAGGCATTTTCCAAATGTCAGATCATTATCAGGCGCTGTTTAATTCTAAGAAGGGCGAAAGTTAAACAGAGAGCGAAATATGAAATGAGAGGCGGAAAAGTAGAGAAAGTATTGCCTATGGACTGAGACCTAGAACAATAGAACTATCGAACAATTGAACAATTTAACAATACACTTATGAGAACCTTTTTTTTGTACGGTACTGCACTATTTTTCTTGTACAGTTGCGGACCATCATCTAATAACTCAACCGAGACGGCCGAAGAAAGTAGTCCGGCGGAGGTAGCTGTAGCATCCGAAGAAGCGGGTGATAATACTTTAACCGAAGAAGAACGGCAGGGTGGATGGCTACTGCTGTTTGACGGTGAATCGCCTGATCATTGGCGAGGTGTCCATAAGGATGCTTTTCCTGAAGCAGGTTGGGTTGTGGAAAATGGCCAGCTAATCGTTCTGGAATCGGACGGGGCTGAGTCACAGAACGGAGGAGATATCGTGACCAAAAACGAATACGCCAATTTTGAGTTTATGGTTGATTTTAAACTGACCGAAGGAGCCAATAGTGGTATTAAGTACTTTGTCACCGAAGGTTATAACTCACAGGGGTCAGCGATTGGATTGGAGTACCAGCTGCTGGACGATGAACAGCATCCCGATGCGAAACTAGGTAACAACGGTGGCGGCACCCGCACCTTAGCCTCCCTGTATGATTTGATTGGTGCCCCCGATAGTAAACCCTTTAAAGGGATTGGCGAGTGGAATACGGCCCGAATCATTGTGCAGGGCAATCAAGTGGAGCACTACCTGAACGGTGAAAAAGTACTGGAGTACGAGCGAGGTAGCGGTGAATACAACAATCTGGTAGAGAATAGCAAGTATGTGAAGTGGGAGAATTTCGGTATGGCAGATAGTGGCCACATCCTGCTTCAGGACCACGGCAACCGAGTTTATTTTAAAAACATTAAAGTGCGGGAATTACCGGCTTCTTAATTTAAAGTGTTATGGTGTTTAAGTGTTAGTGCATTATAGATAGTTGAAGCTATTGATCACACAATTCATCTATAGCACTATAATACCATAACACTAAAACACCGCGCGGCGGCCGCTATGGCACCAACTTTTTTGACAACCAACAAAAAATCACATGATGAATAAATTTGATAACAACCGCAGGGATTTTATAAAGAAATCGGCACTGGGAGCGGTGGGTTTGAGCACTGCTTTTTCGGCCCGGAGCTACGGACGCATTTTAGGAGCAAACGATCGCGTACGGGTCGGAATCGTGGGTTTCTCTAACCGTTGCCGTGGGTCGCTCATTCCGGCCTTTATGAACCATGCCGAAGAAATGAACTTTGAGATTGTGGGAGTTTCCGACATCTGGAACCGCCGTCGCGACGAAGCCAAAGCTTACCTGGAAGAGAAAGGTATCAAAAAGGTCGATATGGCTCGTAATAACGAAGAGCTCTACGAAAAGAGCGATGTGGATGCGGTCATCATCAGCACGGCTGACTTCCAGCATGCACTGCACGGGGTAGAAGCGATTGAAAACGGTTGTGATGCCTACATTGAAAAGCCGTTGGCGGAGTCCATGGAAGACAATAAGAAGATTCGGGATACGGCAGAGGCCTCCGACCGGATTATCCAGATCGGATCGCAGCGACGGAGCGGTAGCAACTACCACGCCGCTGAAGATTATATCAAGTCCGGTAAGTTCGGCGATATTGTGATGGTGAACATGACCTGGAATGTAAACCAGCCCGGTCGCTGGCGTCGCCCCGATTTGGTAGCTTCTATCAAGAAAGAAGACACCGATTGGGATCGTTACCTGATGAACCGGCCTAAAGTAGAGTGGGACCCTCGTAAGTACCTGGAATATCGCTTGTTCTGGCCGTATTCATCCGGAATTCCCGGCCAGTGGATGTCGCATCAGATTGATACGGTACACTGGTTCTCGGGCTACGATCATCCGCGCAGCGTAGCGGCCAACGGTGGTATTTATCTGTGGAAAGACGGACGGGAAAATCCCGACACCATGACGGCGGTATTTGACTACGGTCCGGATGATAACCCAAATGAAGGTTTCCAGGTGGTATACTCCTCCCGTTTTACCAACTCCGCCGGTGGAGTAAAAGAAATTTACTACTCCAATGCCGGAACCCTGAATTTGGATACTAATATGATCACCCCGGATGGTGGTCTGACCGAACGCCACGCCTCGGCTATGGGAATGGAGCCCAACCGGCTGGAAGAGCGGGAGCTAAAGGGTGAGCAGGTAGTAACCAGTGCTGATACCGGAGCCGATAACATGACCTCTAACCACATGCGCAACTGGATGGATTGCGTACGTAGCCGAAAAGAGCCCCACGCTCCGGTCCGGGTAGGTTATAACCATTCAGTAGCCAATCTGATGACCGTAAAAGCGTTACATACCGGCAAGCGGGTAACCTTTGATGCTAAAGATCAAGAAATTGTAGCCAGCTAATCCTATGCAACTACCTAACTTCTGGCCAAAGCCTGCTTTCGGCGGGCTTTTGGCTTTTTTACTCGGTATGCTTCAGTTTAATCTACTATTAGCGCAGGTGGAAGTAACGGAAAAATCGGAATCGGTGGATATCTCGATCGACGGCCAACCGTTTACGTCTTATATCTATCCCGAAGCTATTAAGAAGCCGGTGCTGTTTCCGATCCGGACACCGGAAGGAACTATTGTAACCCGCAGTTATCCTTTGCTGCCGAAGGCAGGGGAGCGAGTAGACCACCCGCATCACGTGGGGCTGTGGCTAAACTACGGTAAAGTAAACGGCTTGGACTTCTGGAATAATTCTGAGGCAATTTCTGAAGATAAACGAGATCATTACGGAACCATTCGCCACCGAGAAATACTGGAAACAAAGAGTGGAGAAGTAGGGCAACTAAAAGTCGCTGCTGATTGGCTTACTCCTGATAATAAAAAGTTACTGGATGAAACTACTACTTTCTCTTTTTTCAAAAAGGAAGATGCCTATGTCATCGATCGGGTCACTACACTCACTGCCGAAGAACAGCCGGTTGCATTTGATGATAATAAGGAAGGAATGATCGCTATTCGGGTTACCCGCGAATTGGAGCATCCCTCTGATAAACCCGATAAGTTTACCGATGCTAACGGAAATGCGACCGAAGTGGAAAAAATGGATAACGAAGGAGTAAGCGGGAAATACTTTAGTAGTGAAGGGGTAAGCGGAACCGAAGTATGGGGAACCCGGGCTGAATGGGTTAATCTAGTGGGTACTATCGAGGAAGAGGAGGTTTCTATCATCATCATGGATCATCCCGACAATGTGGGCTATCCTACCTACTGGCATGCTCGGGGCTACGGATTATTTTCGGCTAACCCACTGGGGCAGAAGGTTTTTTCAAAGGGCGAAGAAGAGCTGAATTTCGCGCTGGAACCCCAAGAATCAGTTACGTTCCGGTACCGGATTGTGATTTACGGTGCCGATGAACCGTTGAACGAAGAGGCGATTAAAGCCTGGTACGCTAACTTTGCCGATGCCAGCTAATTACCAGTCTTCCTCCCCTTCAATCCAGAACTGTAGTAAGCTTTCCTTATCAATGTGATAGCAGAATTTTTGGGCGAGGTCGCCTAAGTGAGGGCTGGTTTCCAGAGTAATCCAGCCGTAGTAGTGGCTCAGGTGGCAGAAGCGCTGCGCCTGATAGGTCTCTTCTTCGGTTTTCCGGAACCGCAATTTAGCGTCGTACTGCTGAATCAGACGGAATAGTTCTTTGTCGTAAAAAGTATCTGCTTCAGTATGCCCAGTCTGATACACAAAAATGCTTTCCTTATCCCGGTCGAGTAGATAATCCTTTACGGTTTCGTGTTGCTTCATTACTTGGTCTACGATATTTAGCTCGTCATCAGTAATAGTGCTTTTTAATTTTTTTCTTAGCACTACCCGGGCGTCAAAAGGATGTTCGTAGAATTCAAACCCCTCGGGCATTTGCAGCATCAGTTCGTCGTCGGCGTAGCGTTCGGGATGCCGTACAATGTAATAACGTGTGCCTCCTTTTTTCGTAGTTGCCGCTCGTAAGTAGTGGTTGTGACCTTTACGGTTAGTGTAGTAAAGCGACATCTAGTTTATGTAATTTTCAAAAATAAAGCGAAAATTTTCCTGAATGGAATGCTTTGCCACAAAGTCGGAAACTGATTGATAAGCTTTGGCTTTGCTGATGTCTTGCTTTCGGAGCGAGGAGCTAACTACAATCAGTTTTGTGTCGGGATGATCGGGATAGAATTCATTCTCGTAGAGTTCAATAAACTCGAAGCCATCATACATGGGCATCTTTAAATCGCATAGAATCAAATCAGGATATTCTTCATCGGTAGACGAACGAAGATATACCAGTGCATCCTCTACGTTTGAGTAAGCAAAAAGTTGAGCATTATCATGATGAGACTTTAACCATTCTTCAGCAATAAAATTGTTAATCTCATCATCATCAATCAGTAGTATTTTTTTCTTCATAGGTGTAGGGCTTTAGGTAAACCAAAAAAGTAGTTCCTTCTCCTGGCTGACTCTGCACTTCAATATACCCTCCGTTTTTTTCTACGATGGTTTTGATGATATGTAGGCCAATACCTAAACCTTCAATAGAACGGTGCAAACGTTCAAAGGGTCTAAAAATCTTTTTGCCGTATCGATGCAGATCAATACCAACGCCATTATCCTGTACTTTCAGACAAATATAGCCGTTCTTATTTTCAGTATGGATACTTATTTGAGGAGGCTGTTCGTCAGATTGGTATTTAATAGCATTTGAGATAAGATTCTTGAGAATGGAGGCAAGATAGAACTCTACGTATTGGATGCTATCTACAGAAAAGGCACTGCGAATGACTGCGTTGGTTTTATCAATTTTCTCCTCCAGATCTTTACAAACTGATTTCAGTACTTTCTCAAAGCTTATTGATGCATGCTCCTCGCCTTCTGCCTGTTGAATATCCAGTATTCGGATTATGCCTCGTAGGGTCCCTTCAAGTCGATCAACCGACTGATCGATCTTTTCTACCACCCGGTGGTCTTGTCCGTTATTGGTTTGCAGTAAGCCAGATAACGACTTAAGATTAGCGACCGGTGCCCGCAAATCGTGAGCCGCAGTAAACACAAAATTATCCAAGTACTCGTTAGCAATCCGTAGCTCCCGGTTGGTCTTTTTTAGTTTTGCTTCAGCCATTTTCTGATTATGAACATCGGAAATGGACCCGCCCATCCGTACAGGATTCCCATCCCGGTCACGGACTACTTTTCCCCGGATTCGGAACCAACGATACGCTTTTTCTTGGTGGCGCAAGCGAACCGATACATCGTAAGGCTTACCGCTCTTAATGTGCTCATCTAGTGCTTTTTCCCAGATACTTATATCTTTTGGGTGAGTGATTTTACTGAAATTTGAGAGAGAAGATTCTATCTCTTGGTTCTGTAAACCAATGAGTTCGTAGAATCGGGGCGACCACCACACGTAATCTTGCTGTATATCGGGCCAGTCCCAGATGCCATCGGCCGTACCGGTGATAGCCACGGCCAGTCGTTCTTCGCTTTTGCGCAGTTGCTCTTTGGCACGAGCTTGTTCGGTAGTATCCTGAACAATAGCCATAAAAACTTTTTTATCGCGAAAGGTGGATAGCTGCAAATTGATTAATACGTTATACTGACTACCGTCTTTGCGTTGATGCACGGTTTCAAACGTAACTATTTCTTCGCTACCGCTTTTCAGAGGTTCAATCAGTTGAGCAAAGCTTTGTTGGGTATAGTCTGGTTTTATATCAAGAGGAGTGAAGCCGGAAAGCTCCTCCATACTGTACCCTAAATTCTGCCGGGCGCCACGGTTTACATTAATAAACTGAAGCGTTTCTGCATCGAAGATGTAAATCTCGTTGTAAGACTCTTCCAGTAGCTTTCCGTACTGCACATTTTCTTCCTCAGCCCGCTTTTGATCGGTTATATCCAAGTTGATGCCTAGCATTTTACGAACCTCGCCTTCTTCAGTACTCAGTAAATTCCCCCGTCCTATCAGATGGCGAACTTCTCCGTTGGCAATTTTAATTCTGAACTCGGCATAGTACGTCTTCTGCTGCTCAATCGCGTCGTGCAGCGCTTGAGATACTTTAGATCGGTCGTCCGGATGAACTTTTTTAAAAAGATCTTCAAAGGCAATCTCTTCCGATGTGGGCAGATCAAAAATTTCATGAAGACGAGTATCGCCCAATACCTTCTGTCTTTGTAAGTCCCACTCCCAGGTACCCACTTTGGATGTGTGTAAAACCAGATTGAGCCGTTCGGCGGTTTCCTGAAGCTGTTTGCGGCGCTCTTCTTTTTCGGTAATGTCGCGGATGATAAGTAGTATTAGCGCTGGGGTTTTGCCCAACTGAGGAATGGCAACCGCATTCAGATTCATAATCCGGTGCCCGATCGTTGGAAAGCTGTGCTCAATTTTGTAATCGGAAATAATATTTTTTTCCGGGATAACTTCTTCCAGTAGTCTTCGCAAATCGGGTTGATTCCACTGGCCGTTTCCCAAGTCGTATATGTGCTGATCGCTGGTTCTTTCTATGGATGTTTTAAAAGTGGCATAGAACGCCGGGTTGGCACTAATCACTTTTAGATTATTATTTAGTACCAGCAGCGGATCAATAACGGTATCTACGATACTTTCGGCAAAGGCCCGGGCATTTTTAACCTCGGTTTGAGCGTCCTTTACTTCGGTAATATCCACAAAGGTAATGATTAAACCATCCACCGTGCCATCGGCTTCCCGGTAAGGAAGTATCCGCATTAGATAACAACATTCTTCAATGATCAGATCAACCTCACGTTCTAACGGTTGCTTGGTCTGTAGTACCTGCTGGGTAAGGTCAGAGAGAGAAATATTTTTTAATTTGGTAGTGAAGTGGTCAATGGATCGGCCAATATCTTTTTCGGTGATATTGATTATCTTCGAGACGTTAGGGGTGAGGCGGCGGATCAGGAAGTTCTGGTCAATGAAAATAGTAGCAATTTCGGTGCTGTTAAAGACATTGATAATATCATTGTTAGCGCGGGTTACTTCCTTTACTTTGTCTTCCAGCTCCGAGTTTAGCGTGTAGAGCTCTTCATTCACCGACTGTAGTTCTTCGTTAGAGCTTTGCAGCTCTTCATTAGAGGCCAGAAGTTCTTCGTTGGTGGTCTGAAGCTCTTCGCTGTGGGTGTCCAGGTCTTCCCGAAGGGTTTGAATCAGGCGTTGTTTTTCGTCAACCTCCCTTTCTAACAAATCAATTTGCCGGTTGTCCTCTTCCGAATTAACCAGCGTTGGTTTTTTCTGACTACCGCTTGTTTTGCGGTCATTCCTGAATTCTATGTAAACAATTTTTTCGTTTAATGCCGCAGAACGAATTGCTTTAAAGCGCAGGTCAACCATTCGTTTAGAGCGCCCCTTTTTAAACATCGCTTCCGGGTAGTAAACCGATTTTTTTCGGTTAAGAGCCTCCCGCACTCCACTTTTTACGAGCAAGTATTCATCTTTGCCCAGTACATCCTCCAGATGCATCCGAAGACTCTTTTTCGGGAAATGAAAGTAACGATCAACATTGCCTTGTACGTGCAGAATCTGGTAATTACTATTAACCAGTGCACCGGCTTCGTCGTAAGCCTCGCTCATTAGACTATTAAGTACCGAAGCCGTAAGAGCAGTGCTATCTTGGGGAGAAGGATTAGTGGTAGAAGTAGTTTGACTAGCCGGCTTAGTATGATGATTTGGGAGCTTACCTGCCGAAGCAATACGGTTTTGAAAGATATTGACACTCTTTCCTACTGACGTAAAGAAGGGGAGTAGATGCCGGATATTTTCGCTCTTCCCCAGAATCAGAAAGCCGTCTTTATTCAGTGAAAAATGGAAATTAGCTAAGGCTGTTTGCTGCACTTCAGGATTCAGGTAGATGAGCACATTGCGGCAGGATACTACGTCCATTCGGATGAAGGGTGGGTCAGCAATGATATTCTGGGAAGCAAAAACGAAGTGGTCTCGGAAAAATTTCTTTACCCGGTAAGTATTACCCGACCGTTCGAAATAGTAATTCAAGTAGTGATCCGGGATAGTATCGGCTATATTGCTTCCGTATACTCCCAAACCGGCTGCATAAATGGCTCGTTTGTCAATATCCGAACCGAATATTTTATAATCAGGGCTTAGGTGGTGCTGGCTGCAATAGTCGTCTACCAACATTCCAATGGTGTAGGCTTCCTCGCCGGTAGAGCAGCCAGCCACCCATATGCGGATCGTTTTGTTGTCGTCTTTATTTAGTTTTTCCATCAAGGAGGGAAGTACTTCTTGGTAGAATACTTCCCAGGGATGACCATCTCGGAAGAAGCTGGATACCCCGATTAGGAACTCATTACTCAAGCGCTCTACTTCCTTTGTATCGGAAGAAAGCATCTCATAGTAATGCTCCAGCGTGTCGGTATTGGTGATATGCATGCGTTTTTGCATGCGTCGTAGGATGGTAGCTTCCTTATACAGGCTAAAATCGATGTTGGTTTCCTGGGCAACCAACTGAAGAATTTTTACCAGATGCTCTCTTTCTGAAGACGGTAACTCTTCGGCACTAGCAGGTGTTTCGGGAAACCGGGTGATAATGCGCCGTACTTCCTGCGCCATTTCGGGCAGTTCTAGAACATAATCGGCTAACCCGGTTAATACTGCAGCATTGGGCATCCCATCAAACTTAGCCGTATCGGGGTCTTGTACCATCACAATACCACCTTGCTCCTTAATCGTTTTTATTCCCCGGCTTCCGTCGGTACCGGTTCCGGTAAGTATAATTCCTACTGAGTTGATACCCCATTCCCGGCCCAAAGAATTAAAAAACAAATCAATTGGGAGGTTGGGTTTGTTTTTTGCATCAGGCTTCCGGGGTTGGAGTGAGCCATTAATCAATTCTAAATTTTGCTTAGGACTCATCAAGTACACGTGGTTGGGATGTACTTTGGTAGGCTTGGTCACTTTTACAATAGACATACCGGTGTACTTCGCCAGAAGCTCATCCATCATACTTTCGAAGTCCGGGGAAAGATGCTGGATCACTACAAAAGCGGCCGGGTTTTTCTTGGGCATTTTGGAAAAAAAATCCTGAAGTGCCTGCAAGCCGCCCGCTGAAGCGCCAATACCCACAATAAAAAAATCAACTCTTTCTCGTTCGCTCATGGCCATTCATTTTCCCAAAGCTAATACTTTGTTTGGAATTTTATTAATAATTCCGATACTTCACGCGAGGGTAGTCGGGCGATAAAGGGAACATTCGGAGTGGATTCTGCTATTCCGAAATTGTAAGTAGATTTACTTGCGTTTTTACCCCAGTAGCTGGACCTTTTGCCATTTACAACACAGATATTACAAGCTTATGTTGGACAATCGTATCGTTTTCCTGGATGCTGACACCGTAGGAAACGTCCCCAATCTTGATCGTTTTAATGAGTTAGGAGACTTTACTCTTTTCCCTCAGACTGAACCCGAAGCAGTTGCCGAACGGATTCGCGATTGCTCCGTTGTCATTACCAACAAAGCCCCTATTACGGCGGCTACACTACAAAGTACTCTATCGCTCCGGTTAATATGTGTGGCGGCTACCGGCACGAACAACATTGATCTTTCGGCTGCTGAAAAGCAAGGGGTTGAGGTAAAGAATGTAGAAAATTACTCTACCCATAGTGTGGCGCAGGTTACCATCGGGCTGGTACTACAGTTGCTGCATCGTTACGACTATCACGATGAATACGTGAAATCAGGACAGTATAGCCAGCAACCTTTATTTACTCATTTGGGACATCACTTCTGGCAATTGAAGGGGCGACAGTTCGGAATCATTGGTTTAGGAAATATTGGTCGCCAGGTGGCTCACATTGCCGAAGCAATGGGCGCTAAAGTAGCCTATTACTCTACGTCAGGAAAGAACAATAATAATCAGTATATCCAACTATCGTTGGAAGAACTACTTCGAACTTCCGATGTGCTTTCTATCCATGCGCCCCTCAACGAGAATACCAAAAATTTGCTGGGCTACGATCAATTAGCGCTCATGCCCAAACATGCATTGCTGGTAAACACCGGGAGGGGAGGTATCGTCAACGAAGCTGATTTAGCCCGAGCTATCGACGAGGAGTTGGTTGGAGCCGCGGCTATTGATGTGTTCAGTGAGGAGCCTTTCCCGTTATCCCATCCTTACTTGCACATTAAAAACCGGCAGCGGCTGCTACTGACGCCGCATATCAGCTGGGCCAGTATAGAAGCCCGTACCCTGCTTATAGACCGAGTTTACCAAAATATTAAAAAATTTCTTGATCAGCATTCCTGACGGCCCGTACGACTAGTTGACAAAATTACTGACTGGGCTACGACAGCCACACGCAGGTATCAGGACGCGCGTAGTGCAGGTCGGGGTCTTTCATCAGTAACGAGCGAAACTCAGATGGTAAGAATGAAAGGCTTTCCTGCAGCTGGTTTCGGGTAGTAAAGCCGCTTAGAAAAGCAATCACCTTCCGGAATGACTGCCGGGCTTCGGCAGGAGATTTGATGGTGTTATCGCTATACTTTACCACGGCTTCGGCTAACTCATCTATATTCTTCACCGGTTTATTACTTGAAAGCTTAACATTCCAACCATCCAGAAAGAGGGCTTTCAAGGGTAAAGGGAGCACATCATTGAATTTGATAGCATCTTCGAAGCTAGCGTGACCACGAATAAACCGAAATATGGTTTGCAGAAGCCTCTGATTGGCTTTGGTATCGGGGTTGCCAGTATGCTGGGCTAACTTACCGAGTAGGCGATCAAATTCTGGAGCGTAGGGTGATTTGAGGGTATCCATAGTAAAAAATGCTAAAGTGAAAAAAATGGTAATCGAATATACTACATTTTTGGAGATAATTATACAATTACTGGTAACTTAATTTTACATATGGTACTCTGAACGACATAGATTATACATTATGTATTCGGTTGAGGTTCACCCTGATATACTGCTGTAGCTTCTGAATTTATTTTTGTACCTTGGTTAAGTGGTTAGTAAACTTTAAACGGATAGTTGATGAAAGCCCTACTTATTACCTTCGGATTACAAGTAATTATATTTTCCTGGAGCTGGGCCGACAATAACACACAAGCTCAGATAGATAGTCTGCAGCAACTCTTAGAGCAATCGTCACACCCAGATACTATACGGGTAAATGTGCTTAATCAGTTGGGGTATTTATACTGGATTATTGACCCCAAACAATCTGTTAAATATGGTCAGGAAGCTTTGGCGATAGCTGATTCTCTAGCGTATTTACCTGGAACCGCGTTTGCGCAACGTATTCTTGGGGTGGCTAACTGGTCACAAGGTAACTACGAGGACGGATTGACCTACCTTATGGATGCTTTGGTAGAGTACCAATCACTGAAAGATACACTGGGGGTAGCCAACGTACTATTGAATACCGGATTAATCTACAGCGACCAGAGCAGTTACGACGAAGCGCTTGCCTACTACGAAGAGGCCTTCCAAACCTTCAAATCCCTGAAGAAAATAAATCGCCAGGTGCATACTGCGATTCATATTGGGCAGCTTCATCAACTGGCTAACCGATATGATCTGGCAGAGAGATACTATCAACAAGCGCTAACTTTAAGCGATTCGGTTCATCATACTTACGGTCAGGCTTCTTCTTACCTTAACCTAGGACGGTTAGCCCTCGCGAATGGTAATTTAGAAGTGGCCACTAATTATTGCCAGCGCGCACTTCCTTTGCAAGAGGATATTGGTGATGGCCACGGTAAATCAATTACTTACTATACTTTAGGTAGTATTGAACGAGCCAGTGGAAACTACGTACAAGCTGAACGATACTTGTTGCATGCTTTAAAAAAAGCAACCAAAGTGAGCTCCCGGCAAAACCGGAAAGATATTTACTTAGAGCTAAAAGAAGTAGCCCAGGCAACCGGCAACTACCAGCAGGCTCTGGGATACTTTGAGAAATACCATTCGCTGCAAGACAGCCTACTAAACGCAGAGAAACTTCGGGAGATTGTTCGGCTGGAAAACCGTCATGAGTTGAAACAAAAAGAGCAGGAACTTTTGGTACAACAACAATCTCTGGAGCTACTGCAGCAGGAAGCACGCATACAGAATTTTTTCCGGAATGGGCTGCTGATTGGTATTATAGCATTAGCACTCATTGGGTATTTAATAACCAGCCGACAACGTCTCAAGATTAAAAAAAATCAGGAGTTGCTAATTAAGAACCGAGAGGTTTTCCAATCTCGACAGAAGTTAGCGCAGGCCGAGTTAGAGAATGCTCAGCTTAAACAAAAAGAATTGACGCAGGAGCTGGAATATAAGAACAAGGAGCTAACTAGTTATACCATTAATTTCATTCAAAAGAATGAACTCATGGAAGAGCTAAAAGCCGGCATTCAGCAGCTAAAACGCCAGGTTAAACCGGAAAATCGGCAACAGCTCAGTGCTCTAAGCCGGTTAGTAGATCAAAACCTGCATATCGATAGGGAGTGGGAAGACTTCAAGCGGCATTTTGAAGAAGTGCACAAAGACTTTTTTACCCATCTCAAAGAATATTGTCCGGAGCTCTCCAATAATGAACTAAAGCTATGTGCCCTCCTTAAGCTCAATATGAGTATGAAGGAAATGGCTAACCTCTTAGGTATCTCACCCGACAGTGTGAAAACCGCTCGCTATCGTTTGCGGAAAAAACTGGAACTGGAGCGGGAAGACAACTTGGTTGATTTTATTATCAATATTGAGCAACAGCCCGCTGTTTCTGATGTAAATACTACCCGATAATCAACACCCAATTTATTGGTTACTTTCAATTTCCCTGCTCGCCACTAAACGATTTAGAAAAGACTAATACAGACTCTTTCGATTTCAGCGTATCGGTAGATTTAATAGTAGATATTAAGTGTACAAATATTTTTAATTAACTGACTATCAGTTAGTTAAAATATGTATCTGAAGAGCGTTCCCGAAATAATAAGTAGACTTTGTAACCAGCTATATCCTTCATGTTCACTTTTCGTCTACCTGATATTTTCTGACTGTTCACCTCCTGTATACCTGAAAAATTGAGCCGATTGACCATCTGCCCGTACATTTGTACCAGACAGTAACCCAAAAAAAGACCCGGCCAATACTCATAAGCCGGGTCAAACAAATTTCTTAAATGTTTAATACAAGAAAGTTGCAAATCGGTAATCAAGGATGCATCCTGACTTTCTATTTCTTCAACTAAATAGTTCAATTTAATTCTTAAGCAAAATGAAATCTCTCAAAATTCTTTCATTCATCTTATTAGGTCTTTCTTTTCTCTTCTCTGCTTGTAGCGAAGAAGAAGATGCTACTCCCAATCCGGGGACGGGAGACGATACTTTTCAAGTAAACTTGGCTAACAATAGTAATCTAGGCTCGTATCTGGTCAATCAAGACGGAAGAGCATTATACTTCTTTAGTCGCGATGTAAGCGGGAGTAGTGCCTGCGAAGATGGTTGCCTGGACGCCTGGCCGGTCTTTTACCGAGCTAACTTTGAAATTGGTAGCGGCTTGGATCAATCTGATTTTGGAACGATTACCCGCGCGGAAGGAGAACTACAGACTACCTATAAGGGTTGGCCACTGTATTACTACTCGGGCGATACTGGCCCCAATCAGATTAATGGCGAAGGCATAGGAGAAGTGTGGTTTGTTGCTAAGCCCGATTACACCCTGATGCTCGCTACCCAGGTGGTAGAAAGGATTGGAAACGACGCAGTCTCTTACTTGGTAGATGCCGAAGGAAACAGCCTGTACTATTTCCTGAATGATCAAGATAACGAAAGCGTTTGTACCGACGGCTGCTTGCAAGCCTGGCCCGCCTTCAGCGAAGTGGCTGACATCATACTTCCTTCTACGCTGAATAAAGGAGCTTTCGCGGTGATTGATCGTACCGATGGTATTCAGCAGCTAACTTACGCTGGCCGCCCGATTTACTTTTTTGCCCAAGATGCGGCGCGAGGAGAGACTAAGGGAGCAACTGTACCCAACTGGACAATCTCTCAATTACCCGAATAATAGAAATGGTTAAGATAGTTCATTTCGTAACATTCACCTATCTAGTTCTGGCACTACTAGGGTCTTGTACCTATGAGGTAGTGCCGGAGCCTCAGAACTGCGATGACGCTCCTACGCTTCAAATCGTTTCAGTAACGGATGCAGATTGTGGTTTGGCTTCGGGCGCAGTACAGGTAGCAGTCAGTGGGGGAGTATCCCCCTTCACTTTCCGCCTGAACGGTGAAGGAGAGCAAACTGAAAATGTTTTTTCGGGACTAAGTGCCGGAAGCCATGTAATTATGGCAGAAGATGCCAATGGCTGCGAAGCTACTCTGGAAATTCAGATAGCCAATCAGGATGGCGTGAACGCTACAGTAGCAGTGGCGGATGCCAGTTGCGGTTCTACCAACGGTCGGATGGACGTGGTAGCAGAAGGTGGAGCGACTCCTTATCAATTCCGCATCAACGATCAGGCATTTCAGGGCAACAATACATTCTCGGGACTAGCTCCCGGTGAGTACAAAGTAGTGACCCGAGATGCTAATGGTTGCGAAAGCGTCCAGACCGTGCAGTTAACTAGCGGAGTAGAATTTGCCGCCATAGAAGCCATCGTAGAAAACAATTGTGCCATCTCTAACTGCCACGACGGTACTATTTCCCCGGATTTCCGGACGGCCGCTACCATTCAGAACTGGGCCGCCCGAATTGAAGCCCGCACGGCCAATAAGACAATGCCGCCGGCCTCCAGCGGAAGAGAGCTTACCGATCAGCAGATTCAGGATATTGCCTGCTGGGTGGGCGACGGAGCAGTCAATTAACATGAATTCTTAATTCAATTTCACCAGACTAAACTTATTTAATATGAAAAAGATAATTGTTATTTACGTAGCGTTGCTGATCAGCAATTCGCTAGAAGCCCAGGATAAATTTATTACTCAAACCGGCTACACCAAGTTTTTCTCCAGTGCCCCCCTGGAAGACATTGAAGCTCATAACAACAAAGTGCAAAGTGTGATCGACTTTGCCAAGCAAGAGGTAGTGGTGAGCATGGACATGCAGGCCTTTGAGTTTGATAAGTCGCTGATGCGGGAGCACTTCAACGAGAACTACGTGGAGTCTGAAAAATTTCCCAAAGCCATTTTCAAAGGCACCTTTTCGAATGGTAGCACCATTGACCCCCACCAGAACGGGGAGTACCCCGTGACAGTAGAGGGAACCATGACTATTCACGGAGTTACGAAGCCTGTCAAAACCAAGGGAACAATTGTGGTGAACGGTTCGCAAATCAGTGCCCAAACCAAGTTTATGGTGCGGGTGGCCGATCACGACATAAAAATTCCCAAAATCGTGTTCCATAATATTGCCGAAGAGGTAGAAGTAACAGTGGATTTGAAGTATGATCCTCTCAACAGTTAATCTAGGGGAATCAACTTAGCCGGACCGCTTCGCGATGGTCGGGTGAGGTTGTATTGTTGATGCATACAATGGCCTGTCTTTGGCAGGTCACTGTATCTTACTATATCTTAAACCTATACTATCATGAAAATAAATATTCTTTTCCTTTTCAGCATGAGTGTTCTTTTATCGTTGAATGCTTTCGCTCAGGATGATCTGATGAACCTGCTAGAATCTAATACTGAAGAATCTATTCATTTTACCGAAGCCACGTTTAAAGGCAGCCGGTTGATTAACGGCCACACCGTAGAAACCCGCAAGCAGGGCGAACTGGAATTCCTGATTTCTCACCGTTTCGGGCGACTCAACTCCGGGGCTTACGAGTTCTTTGGGTTAGATGCTGCTAATGTTCGTTTGGGCCTGGAGTACGGAGTGGCTGACTTTCTTACGCTGGGAGTAGGCCGAAACTCTTTCGAAAAAACGTACGACGGTTTTGCCAAGCTGAAACTCTTACGCCAAAGCAGCGGAAAACGGGTGATGCCCGTGTCGGTAGTTTCGTTTTCTAGTGCGGCTATTAAAACACTAGCGGGATCTACGCCCGAAGAGTACCCCGATATTGCGGCACGTATGTATTATGTGCAACAGCTACTCATTGCCCGTAAATTTGGTTCAGCTTTGTCTTTACAACTTATGCCTTCTTTTGTGCACCGTAATCGTATTCAGGAACGGGAAGGGGAGAATGATATTTACGCCCTGGGTTTTGGTGGAAGAATAAAACTAACCCAAAGGGTATCGCTTAACGGGGAGTATTACTATCGGTTTAATGCCGAAGAATACAATGAAGGCGATTTGAATCAGTTATTTAACTCGTTAGCAATTGGTTTTGACATTGAGACGGGTGGGCACGTTTTTCAGTTGCACTTAACCAACAGCCGAGCCATGATTGAAAAAGGGTTTATTGCCGAAACGAATGGTAACTTCTTTGCCGGAGATATTCACTTTGGCTTTAACGTGTCCCGCGTATTTTAAAAATAACCGAAACGAAAATGAAATTCCTGAAAAAGCTACAAAACCACTGGAAAGTAGACAATATACAGCAAGTTTTAGTAATTTTAGTAGTGTTCAGCCTGACTGGAAGTTCGGTGGTTATGATTCGCCCGCTGGTTTTTCAATGGGTGGGAGTAAATGCCGATACAAGTCGGCTAACTTATTGGCTATGGTATATTCTGTTTATAATACCAGCTTACCAGGCGCTACTGCTGGGTTACGGATGGCTGTTTGGGCAGTACCATTTCTTTGCCCGACGCTACCAAAAGCTACTGTCCTTGCGATTCAACTCATCACATAAATAGCACTCTTATGAAAACCCAAATCTCCAACCTTCACATTCTTTACTGCACGGCTACGTTCATCGTAGTACTGTTGCTAGGGCTAACTCAATGTCAATCGCCTCAGCAGTCGTTGTCTTCGCAGGCTCCTTTGTTCAATAATTTAGGTGACTATTCGCTAAAAGTCACTACTGATTCAGACCTGGCCCAGCGCTACTTTAATCAGGGATTGATTTTAACCTACGGGTTTAACCATGCTGAAGCTGAGCGTTCGTTCCGGGAAGCTATCCGTTTGGACTCTACCTGTGCGATGGCCTACTGGGGCGCTGCGCACGTTCTGGGTACCAACTATAATGCCGCTATGGAAGATGAGTTAAAAGCCGAAGCCCAACGTCTGACGCAATTGGCAGTAAAAAATATGGATCACGCCTCCGATTGGGAGCAGGCACTAATCCAGGCTTCTGCCTATCGTTATAATTACGAAAAAACCAGCGAACAGCCGGTGCTGGATCAGGATTACGCCAATGCGCTGGAAAAAGTGTATAAGCGTTTCCCTGATTCGGATGACATAATGGTTTGGTACGCTGAATCACTCATGAATCTGCATCCCTGGGATTTGTACACCAAGCGGGGAGTAGCTAAACCCTGGACGCCCCAGATTACTAATTTGTTAGAAGACGTTCTGGAGCGCAACCCTCAGCATCCGGGAGCGAACCATCTGTACATCCATGCAGTAGAAGCTTCCGATTCACCCGAGCGAGGGTTAGCCAGTGCTGATCGTATGGGTAAAATAGTTCCGGGAGTTGGCCACTTAGTGCATATGCCTTCTCACATTTATATCCGAACGGGTCATTATCATCAAGGCTCGGAAGTCAATGAAAAAGCTATTGTAGTAGACAGTCTGTATCTTGAAGAGTGCCAGATTCAAGGAATGTATCCATTGGCGTTGTACCCGCATAATATTCATTTTCTGGCGGCAACAGCCGCTATGGAAGGCCGGGGCGAGTTAGCCATCAACGCTGCCTTTCGCACTACTTTGCATACTGATACGGTCATGATGCGCGAACCTGGTTGGGAAACTTTACAGCACTATATGATGATTCCTAACTACTTGCTAGTAAAGTTTGCCCAGTGGGATCATATACTGACCCTTCGGGAGCCAGATTCTACATTGCTCTATCCGCAAGGAGTATGGCATTACGCCCGAGGGATGGCCTACGCTGGCAAGAGTCAACTAGAAAAAGCGCAGCAGGAGTTAAGTAGTTTACAAGAAATTGCGATCAATCCTGAGTTGCAGAACATCACCATTTGGGAATTAAACTCAGTAGACCAGCTATTAGCCATCGCTTCGCGGGTGTTAGAAGCCGAAATTTTACGGCAACAGGGCGAAAGAGAAAATGCTGAAATACTTTTAAGAGAAGCGGTAGCTATTGAAGACCAGCTCAACTACAACGAGCCGCCGGATTGGTTCTTCTCAGTACGCCATCCTTTAGGGGTAGTTTTGCTAGAAATGGAAAAGTTCGCCGAAGCCGAAGCCGTTTATCGCGACGATCTATTTTTCTTGCCGGAAAACGGCTGGGCGCTAAATGGATTGTACCAGAGTCTGCAAGCTCAAAACAAATCTGCTGAAGCCGGTGAAGTGAAAAAACGTTTTGAGCAAGCCTGGCAGTACGCCGACATTGAGCTTTCTGCCTCTGAGGTGAAACCGTTGGCGTATCAGAATATTGACAGTAGTTCTCCCTTTGGGTCGTATCTGGCCGGTGCACCTAAATTGAGTTGGTGCGGTCTTACCAAAAAATAGTGGTTGATTTTCTCATAGATAGGTAATTTCGGAAAAGAAGCACTTAGGTAGGTGCTTCTTTTTATGGTCGTTCAAAAATAAATTTCTGATCGTTACCCTGATTATCTAGCGTAAGCTGCGTATTCGTCAGTGTGTAGTCGTAAATCAGGTCAAAGCCACCCGATAAGCTCACTTCTATGGTGGAGGTGTTTCGAGTAAAGGTTCCGGTAAATCGGAGTGATCCTTTTTCTATCACCAAGCCGCCATCTTCGGAAAAGGTGTAGGTGGTGTCAAATTATTACCGGCAAACGGTTCAAAGTAGCGAACCGCTACCTCGTTTTGCTTCAGACTTCCGTATACGTTGCCGATGTTATTTAATGTGCGGGCATAACTCAAAGAATCGCCTAGTGGGTGTTAAACGTTAAATATTCGGGTAGAGATGTCGTAGCTTGATACGCGCATCTTTATCTTCAAACTGTCAATTGATAGTTGCCTGTCGGTTATTTCTATCCTGTTGCCAAGCCGCCACTTCCGTTCTTATCTCATCAATATGTGTTCAAGCACCGGTTCATTAATACACTAAGTTCACATTCAGCTATATTGAGTCCCGGCGAGGAACCGCAGAGTTTCATACTGTTTTTTTAGATATTAGCCACTGCCGTATGCGAAATACTTTCTACGATTCCATCCTGAACCACTTTCTCAGCCATAAGCATTAAGGTCCACCGATGCCGCCCGGCAGAAGGCGCTGTACGGGATGTAGCGATTACGTGGGCTTCTAATTCTCATCCAGTTTGATATCACAGCGCGTTTTCCTGGGCTTACCATGTAGGGCTATTTCAAAGCCTTCTTCTACCAGACGTTTACGAAGCCTTTCTACAGTCCGTACTCGCATTCTATAAGCCTCACTGATTGCTTGGTCGGTCATAGGTCTCCCTGCTGCCTCATTAGCCCCTAGTAAGGCAAAGGCTCTTTTTAACTTCGTGGCTGGATAAACTCCTCGTCGGATGATATTGTCTAGTACTTCTATTTCTGAATCGCTTAGGGTAACTTTGTATTTCTTTTGCATCAGTATTGTTTATTAATGAAAACAACCCGACTCCTTTTTTTGAGGCTACCACCACAAAGAGATAAGAAATTCAAATGAATCCTCGTTACTTTATTACCGTAATAAAACACTATGGAGCAGCCAGCCTTTTCCCGCCGAAGTTTTTTACAGCAAGCCAGCTTTTGGGGAGCTGCCTCTCTAGTCCCGGTTAAATTTTCATTTTCTTCATCAAGTGATCTTACCGAGCGTCTCGGATTACAGTTATATACTGTACGAGATGTATTGGTGGAAAAGCCTCAGGAAACACTGGAAGCTATCCGCAATGCTGGGTATCAGCAGGTAGAATTGTTTGATAGCCAACTCCTTCCGCAATTACAACCCGTTCTGAAGGGCTTGGGTATAGCCGTGAACAGCACCCATTTCCTCTCGCCTTTACTAACCGGAAACTGGGAGCCAATGATGGCCTTTGGCATTAATCCGCCTCCGGCCAGTTATACTTTGGAAAGGGCAATTGAGCAAACGGCCGAATATGAAGTTAACTATTTTATTTTTCCGTTCATTTATCCTCAGAACCGGGGTGGGTTGGACAGTTATAAGCGGTTAGCCGAAAAACTAAACCAAACCGGAGAAGCTTGTCGAGAGGCTGGAATCCAGTTAGGGTACCACAATCATTCGTTTGAGTTTCAGCCCATGGAAGAGAGCTCACCCATGGAAGTACTACTTGCCGAAACCGACCCGGAACTAGTCTGCTTTGAACTAGACGTATTTTGGGTGTCGGTAGCGGGATATGATCCGGCCGAATATATTCGCCAGCACGCTGATCGTATCCAACTGCTTCATTTGAAAGACAAGAAAGAAAATACTCCGCAAACCTACCGAGCTATCACCCTGCCACCTGATAGTTTTCAACCTATAGGCAACGGTATGCTAGATTTTGCGGAGATACTCCAAGCGGCTGAAGAGGCAGGTGTGCAGCACGTTTTTGTAGAGCAGGATGCTTCTGACGACCCGTTGGCGGACATAAAAAAGAGCAGTCAGTATCTACAAAACTTGAAGTAGGGTTCAGGTGTCAGTATTTTCATTTAAGTCCCGATTTTCTTCCAGCTAGAAATATGCACCTTCTCAATATTTTGGTTTTTTGGAAGTACCACCGGGGAATACAGAGGGATAATTGTAGGTGGCAAAACCAATGCGAAGCAGGTTTGTTATGAAACAAAATCTGACTCATGAGTAAACTTGCCCTATATACTGATGAATTTCTCAATGAAATGCGTCAACAAACCGATCCGTTGGCTGACCAGGCCGTGGCGGATTTAATGCATGACAAACAATCTTCTCAGTATCGAGATATTATTCAGACATTAACCACTAACTCCTACAAACTTCCCGAAGGTTTACCGGACTCAGTGGTACATTTTCTGGAAACGACTCGTAAGCTGCCCAATTGGGCGGACCCTAAACTGATGCAGCAGGGACAGCGCTTTTTAGAAAATAATATCTCTGATCTACTGCTGATGCTTGGGCTACTGTCATTACCGTTTGATTATGCGGCGGCCCACGGTGCGCAGGTGCTTTATCAATCCGAGCGTTTGCGGAAGAATCCGGCGAAGCGCTTGGCAGAAACCGGTCAGTATTTACTTGATGTAGGGGAGAAAAATGGGTTTGACCCCAGCGGGAAAGCTGTTTGTAGCGCTCAAAAAGTACGATTAACCCATGCGGCTATACGCTATCATATCTGGCAAAAAGGAGAATGGAACGAAGCCTGGGGAGAGCCTATTAATCAGGAAGATATGGCCGGTACCAACCTATCATTCTCCGTACTGCCCATCCGAGGGTTAAGAAAAATCGGTATCGAGGTATCGCAAGAAGATGCTTTGGCATACATTCACCTTTGGAACGTGGCTAATTATATTATGGGAGTTGACGAGCGGTTGGTACCCGATACGAATAAGGAAGCCTTCTGGCTGACTAAGCGTATCTCGGAGCGACAACATGCTCCCAGCCAGGCAGGCCAAGAGCTAACTAAATCACTCCTAAAAGTAGTGCCCGATAGTGAGGTGTTTGACGGGCAGCAGCTAGCGGCTCGTTACATGCGTTTCTTGCTAGGAGATGAAATAGCCGACCTGCTGGATTTGCCGAAAGCATCATTACCAAACTCTTGGCTAACAGCTCCGTTGTTGGGGTTCAACCAGCTACGTAAATTATTAGGCAACCGCCCCCAGCAGTACTACGACACCCGTCAGCGTCTGAGGCAACAAATGAAAGAGTCCAAAGCCGAAGCGTTTAAAGTACCTTCATCTTTGCGGGATTAACAATTTCTGTGTGTTACAGTACGTGGTGTTAGGGTGTTAAAGTATGTAAGGGTTTACGAGTTTAGTGTTCATCCTACCTGAGCTTTAGGCTGGTTAGGGGGAACTCAAAACGGTAACACTTCGCACTATAACACTTTATCCAGCTACATCTGCCAATTGCCGCATCCGTTGTAGGGCTTTTTGTTGAATCACCTCTTCAACTGTACATTTATTAATCTTGCTCTCTAGCCAGGAAACTATATCGAAATAGATGAAGGCCCGGCTTTCGTACGGACTATCGATAAGTGTAAGCATTTGGCGCCGAAGTTCATCAAATCGTTGTGTCAGCTCCGATTCGGTAGTTTCAGAAGAGAGGTTCTTCAAAAATCCCAGTATGTAAGTCTGATACTTCCCCAAGTCATCTCTAAGCAGCAAAAAGCGATAGGTAGATTTAATTTGGTAATCAATTAAATCAGTATTGCCTTGCTCGTAGTGGCTGATGAGGTTGAGAATTCGAGCGAAGCAATGAATATCTTCTCGGAGGTTTATCTGATGTTCATTAATAATCTTCTGGAGCCAGTAGCTAGCCTGCCGGTAATCGCTGGCGCCAAAATACATGCAAGCAATCTTATAGTAAAAAGTAATGGTAGCGTGCCTTCCCAACTGGTCTACAAATTGGTTAATTTCCTGTGCCTTGTGAGCCACCAACTCGGTACCTTCCGTGAAATTTCCGGTCAGAAAGTAAGCATTTAGTTCGTGAATAGTAATGTACTTGAACAGCGTAGCTCGCAAGTTGTCGTTTAACTTTAGATTGGGTAATTGGCCCACCTGCTTAAGCGTTTGCATAGTTTCCAGAAACTCCTCATAACGGTGCAACCGTTGTTGGGCAATAAGCAATTTGTGTAGTCCCCGAATATACTCCATAGGCTTAAGCGGAATAAACTCCGCATGTATTTCGAATAGCGCTACCCAGCGCTGGGCGTAATCCAGAGCCTGCGTAAAGTTTTGGGTGAATAAATAGTAAGTAACATGTACTTCGTACAGGTGAAGACGCTCGTGAAACGATAGGGTAGACTCATCATACTCGGGTAGGTGCTGCCGGATATACTGGGCAATCTCGTCGGAGTAAGTCTCCTTACGAACAAAGCCTCTTTTTACGTACCAGTAGTTTAACCGAACCTGAATGTTAGAAAGTAAATTTACGTTACTAATCTTTTGGGTCATATCCTGGACCTCGCGGATAATATCGTTCACTTTTTGTTGGCTTTCGCCGCCAACCCCTTGGGCAAAAACCTGTTTTTGTAACTTCAGTATCTCCAGATTTAACTCCAGATTATCGTTTTGGGCGGCTAGCTTTTTGGCTTTTGCCAGCAGCTTAGTACACTGTCGGTGCAATCCCCGGTCTAGCAGTAACTGGGCGTGGTCAATACACTCCCGTAGCTGAATATCTTTACTGTGCGACAAGTGATAGTCTCTCAGGAAGTGCAGAATTTTCTGGTACAGATGAGCTTTCAGATTAGAAAACTGGGAGCTTTTTATTTGAGGGTAATGGATAAGTATATCATCTTCATTGGTAAGTTGAAGGATGGTATAAGCCTCGAAGAGTTGCTGGATCTTCAGGTCACCTCCCAGCTTTTGCAACTCCAAAGTAATGTAGCGCTTTTCGGTTTTGCTCAGTGAAGCGATCAGAATTTGCAAATCAACTGATTTGGGTTTAGCCATCGTATTTATTAATTACAGATAATGCCAATATTGACTAATATAAAACATTTTTATCGTTATCCTGTAAGATAGACGTCGTAATATTTGCTTTTTTTGTATTGGTTTATAGATTGAATCTGTACATTTTAGCGTTTTCTGTAGTAAATAACTCGGTTTTATTGTATGAAACAGCGAATCTACATATTTGACACTACCTTGCGCGATGGCGAACAGGTACCCGGAGCCAAATTAAATCCCGAAGAAAAGCTAGTATTAGCCCAACAACTGGAAAAATTAGGAGTAGATATTATTGAAGCTGGTTTTCCGATCTCATCTCCCCAAGATTTTAAGGCGGTAAAAACGATTGCCGATACGCTAAAAAAATCCACAGTATGCGCTTTAGCTCGAGGGCTAGACGCTGATATTGATACCGCTGCGCGAGCTGTAGAAAATGCAGCAAACCCCCGAATTCACACCTTTATTTCCGTATCCGATATTCATATTGAGCATCAGATGCGCAAAACCCGCGATGAAGTGCTGAAGATGGTAGACCATGCCGTGAGCTACGCGAAAAAATACTGCGATAACGTAGAGTTTTCCCCGATGGATGCCTCCCGGGCCGATATTGATTATCTGATTAAGTTTACGAAAGTAGCGATTGATGCCGGAGCTACTACCATTAACTTGCCCGACACAGTAGGCTACGCCGTGCCGGAAGAGTGGGGTGCTATGTGTAAACGTATGGTAGAAGAGATTCCGGCCTTCAAGGATGAAGTGGTCATGAGCATGCATACGCACGATGACCTGGGGTTGGCCACTGCTAACGCTATTGCAGGAATCACTAACGGAGCCCGTCAGATTGAATGTACCTTGAACGGGGTAGGAGAACGGGCCGGAAACTGCTCATTAGAGGAAGTAGTAATGATTATCAACAGTCGTTACAAAGATCGGTTTGAGACGGGTATCAACACCAAAGAATTAGTGCCTACCAGTCGGATGGTTTCATCCACCATGCACTTACCAGTGCAGGCGAACAAAGCCATCGTAGGGGCCAACGCTTTTGCTCATTCTTCGGGTATTCATCAGGATGGTATCATCAAGCTGCGGGAAAACTTCGAAATTATCGATCCCGAAACAGTAGGGGCCGAAGGTTCGGCCATTGTACTTACCGCCCGTAGCGGTCGCCACGCACTGCTGTACAAACTCAGGGCATTGGGTTACGAAGTAAATAAAGAAGACGTGAACGACGTCTACCAGCAATTCTTGGAGTTGGCCGACCGGGAAAAAGAAGTATCGGATGCTGCGCTGAAAGATATGATGGAAGGCATGCTAACGCAATAAGTAATAATTTGAAAGCTAGGGGCGGAGTGCCTAGAGCAGGGGGTAAGAAGTAAAAAGCTTCTAGCCCCACGCACATAGTCCCTTGCAACAACTAACCAGTCAGCAATCGAACAATCGAGCTATTTATGCCAGGAAAAACTTTATTTGATAAAATCTGGGACTCGCACGTGGTAAGCAGCATTGAGAATGGTCCCGATGTATTGTACATAGATCGTCATTTCATTCACGAAGTAACCAGTCCGCAAGCATTTAACGGATTAAAGCAGCGAGGTATTGGAGTTGCCCGGCCCAAGCAAACCATTGCTACGGCTGATCATAACGTGCCCACTAAAGACCAACACCTTCCCATACAAGAGGCTCTTTCCCGAACGCAGGTAAACAAGTTAACCGAGAACTGTGAGAAATTTGGAGTTGAGTTGTACGGTTTGGGGCATCCATTTCAGGGAATTGTGCACGTCATTGGGCCGGAGCTAGGAATTACCCTGCCGGGAATGACTATTGTATGTGGCGACAGCCATACCTCTACTCATGGAGCGTTTGGCTGCGTAGCGTTTGGTATTGGCACCAGTGAGGTAGAGCAGGTGCTGGCTACGCAATGTATCTTGCAGACCAAGCCCAAAAAGATGAAGATTGAGGTAAACGGAGAACTGGGCGAAGGGGTGTCTTCTAAAGACATCGTCCTGTACATTATTGCTCAAATTACCGCCAGTGGAGGTACAGGTTACTTTGTGGAGTTTGCTGGTTCGGCCATCCGTAGCCTTTCTATGGAAGCCCGGATGACGATCTGCAATATGAGCATTGAAATGGGCGCCCGGGGTGGCATGATTGCGCCCGATGAGTCTACCTTCGAATACATCCGTGGACGGGAGTTTGCCCCTAAAGGTGAAGAATTTGAACGCCTGGTAGAATACTGGAAAACCTTACCGAGCGACCCGGATGCAGAGTACGATGAAGTGCTGACGTTCGAAGCGGCCGATATTACCCCGTTCATTACCTACGGTACTAATCCGGGCATGGGGATAAAAATTACCGACAATGTGCCTACTCTGGAGGAGGTTCCTGAAGAAGAACAAGGTTCGTTTGCAAAATCATTACAGTACATGGGGCTGGAACCTGGTCAATTATTGTTGGGAAAGAGAGTAAACTACGTGTTTATCGGGAGCTGCACCAACTCCCGCATTGAAGATTTACGCAAAGTAGCCGATTTAGTGAAAGGCCGGCACAAAGCTCCGCACGTAAACGCTATGATTATCCCTGGTTCCAAGCAGGTGGAGTTACAAGCCCGCAAAGAAGGGCTAGATAAGGTTTTTGAGGAAGCAGGGTTCGAGTTACGACAGCCCGGCTGCTCAGCTTGTTTGGGCATGAACGAAGATAAGGTACCTAAAGGCGAGTACTGTGTTTCTACCTCCAACCGAAACTTTGAAGGTCGACAAGGCCCCGGAGCAAGAACATTCTTAGCCAGCCCTTTAACGGCGGCGGCTACGGCCATTAATGGCTATATCACTGACGTTAGAGAAATATTGACTGAACCTGAATTAGTTTAAAAGACTTCCTCATCTGTTTTCATGGATAAATTCAAAACACTTACTTCTACCATCGTTCCGTTGCCGATGCAGAATGTAGATACCGACCAGATCATTCCGGCCCGTTTTCTGAAAGCTACTACCCGGGAAGGGTTTGGCGACAATCTATTTCGTGACTGGCGGTATGACGAGCAGGGAAACCCTAAAGAAGATTTTATATTAAATGATCCTAATGTAAGGGGTGAAATTTTAGTAGGTGGTAAAAACTTTGGCAGTGGTTCCAGTCGTGAGCATGCGGCCTGGGCTATCTACGATTACGGATTCAAGGCCGTAGTTTCCAGCTTTTTCGCCGACATTTTCAAGAATAATGCCTTGAACAACGGACTACTACCCGTGCAAGTGAGCGAATCTTTTCTTCAAAAGGTATTTCGTCACTACGCCGAACAGCCCGATATGCAACTGCGCATTGATCTATCGGCCCAAACCATTACGCTGGTAGACACCGGCGATAGCGAGTCATTTGAAATTAATCCTTACAAAAAATACTGTCTGGAGCAGGGCTATGATGATATTGATTACCTGCTAAGCCAGCAGGATAAAATAGAAAATTTTGAGAAGAAAACGCTTTATTCAAGCTAAACTCTATATTTACGCGCTCATATAAACGAAATACCAGAAAAATGCAAAAGAAAATAGCAGTACTAGCCGGGGATGGAATTGGCCCGGAGGTAACTAAACAAGCGCTAAAAGCATTACGTGCAGTTGGAAGGGCTTTTGAACATGACTTTTCTTTTGAAGAAGGGTTGGTAGGTGCCGCAGCTATTGATGAAACCGGCGATCCGTTTCCGGAAGAAACCGAGAAATTATGCCTGAATGCGGATGCCATCCTCTTTGGGGCCATTGGCCACCCCAAATACGATAACGATCCCAATGCCAAAGTTCGCCCCGAACAGGGATTGTTAGCCATGCGGAAAAAACTCGGCCTGTTTAGTAATGTCCGACCCATTAAGAGCTACCCCGCAATTAGAAAAATCTCACCCTTGAAGGCCAAGATCGTAGACGGAGTTGACTTTGTCGTATTCCGAGAACTGACCGGCGGTATTTACTTCGGCGAACCCCGAGGACGTAATGAAAAGGGTGATGTTGCCTTTGATACCTGCATCTACAGCAAAGAAGAAATTCTGCGGATTACTAAGCTCGCTTTTGAGGCGGCTAAAAAACGGAAGAAGAAGGTTACTTTGGTAGATAAAGCTAACGTGCTAGCCACTTCCCGGCTGTGGCGCGAAACCGTACGCGAGTACAGCCAGAACTTCCCTGAGATCAAACTGGATTACATGTACATTGACAATGCAGCGATGAAACTCATCCAGAACCCATCAGTGTTTGATGTAGTGCTCACCGAAAATATGTTTGGCGACATCCTGACCGATGCTGCTTCGGTCATCACTGGGTCACTGGGAATGCTGCCTTCAGCCTCTATGGGCGAAAAAGTAGCCCTATTTGAGCCAATCCACGGATCATATCCCGAAGTGGCCGGTCAAATGCGGGCTAATCCGGTAGGGGCTATTTTATCGGCAGCCATGATGCTCAACTATGCTTTTAACATGGTGGAAGAAAGCAATGCAATTAAAATGGCTGTACAACAAACCTTAGATAATGGTGAAGCTACCGAGGATATCAATTCGGAGCATCCACTATCTACCGAAGAGGTAGGCGACAAGATTGCCCAGCTAGTTTACGCCAGCAGTAAGGTAAATGCTTAATGACCAGCCAAATAAAACGAGCGAAAGTTGCAATACTCGCTGACAGTTCATATGTTTAACCCCTTAATCAAGATAGCAAATGATTTTTTCTATTGTCATTATCGTGGTGGTCCTAGTCATTATTGCGCCAACAACGGGGTGAGAGTAGAAGTATATTATTAGTATGAAGCTCTTCTCACCCTGAGAAGGGCTTTTTTTATGCACTATGAGTAAGAAACTGAATAAGTACAGCGCAACCCTTACGCAGGACGATTCACTGCCGGGAGCGCAGGCTATGCTCTACGGAGTAGGGCTGAAGGATGAAGATTTTTCCAAAGCCCAAGTAGGTATTGCCAGTACCGGATACGAAGGCAATACCTGCAATATGCACCTGAATGGCTTTGCCCAAGACATTAAAGAATCTATACAACAACAGGATCTGATTGGTCTGATTTTTCATACTATTGGAGTGAGTGACGGTATGTCAATGGGTACGCCCGGCATGCGCTACTCACTGCCTTCTCGCGATATAATCGCCGACTCTATCGAGACTGTAGTGCAGGCACAGTGCTACGATGCGGTAGTGCCCGTGGTAGGTTGTGATAAAAATATGCCTGGCGCCATGATGGCATTAGGGAGATTAAATCGTCCTGCGATCTTAGTTTACGGCGGAACAATTAGCCCCGGACACTACAATGGCGAAGATCTCAATATTGTTTCGGCTTTCGAAGCTTATGGTAAAAAGATAACCGGAGACATTACTCCTGAAGATTTTAAAGAAGTAGTGAAACGGTCCTGCCCGACGGCCGGAGCTTGCGGAGGTATGTACACGGCCAATACGATGGCGTCAGCCATTGAAGCAATGGGTATGAGTTTGCCCTACAGCTCCTCTAATCCGGCCACCAGTACTAATAAAAAAGAGGAACTGAAGCAGGTTGGGAAAGCTATTCGCCATCTGCTGGAAGAAGATATTAAACCCTCGGATATACTAACTCGCGAATCATTTGATAATGCTTTAACACTGGTAATGGCGTTAGGTGGTTCTACAAATGCGGTATTGCACCTAATTGCAGTGGCGAAAAGCGTGGGTATCCAACTTACCCTGAAGGATTTTCAGGAAGTTAGCGATCGCACTCCGTTTTTGGCTGATCTTAAACCCAGTGGCAAATATCTGATGGAAGACCTACATAATGTAGGAGGTATTCCAGCCGTGATGAAGTTCTTGTCGAAGGAAGGATTTTTGAATGGAGACTGTCTAACCGTAACCGGTAAAACTGTGGCGGAAAACCTGGAGGAGGTTCCTGGATTAGCTGAAGGACAAAAGATAATCTATCCGATAAGTCAGCCGATTAAAGAAACTGGCCACCTGCAAATGCTCTTTGGTAATCTAGCTCCCGAAGGGGCGGTGGCAAAAATTACGGGCAAGGAGGGACTGAGATTTGAAGGAACTGCGCGCGTATTTGATAGCGAAGACGATGCCAATTATGCCATCGACCAGCGAAAGATCGAGGCGGGTGATGTCATTGTAATTCGCTACGAAGGTCCCAAAGGCGGACCAGGGATGCGGGAGATGCTAAAGCCTACTTCGGCCATCATGGGTGCCGGACTAGGCAACAAAGTGGCCTTAATTACCGACGGACGCTTTTCGGGAGGGACGCATGGTTTTGTAGTAGGACATATTACCCCCGAAGCCTTTGAAGGCGGGCCGATTGGCCTGTTGCAGGATGGAGACCGCATTCTGGTCGATATTGAAAACAATCAATTATCGGTAGACTTAACAGATGAAGAATTAGAACAGAGAAAGAAACAGTGGCAGCAACCGCCACCACCGCAAACTTCCGGTTTGCTATATAAATATTTAAAGTCAGTTTCATCCGCTTCCAACGGTTGTGTAACTGATGAACAATGAGCAATGAGCAGAGATTGAGGACAAAGAATCAGCAATAGAACAATCGAGCAATCGAGCAATCGAAACATACATTTTCAATTTTCCATTTTCAACTGAGTAGATATGGCATTAGTGACTGAAAACACGGTAAAGAAATTATACGATCATCCGTTGCACCATGATCACGAGGCGGAGAATATTCTGACGAAAGAGACTGATCAGGTGGTAAACGGTTCTGAGGCAGTGATTCTTTCCTTGATTGAGGAGGGGGTCGATACCATTTTTGGCTATCCTGGTGGAGCTATTATGCCCATTTATGATGCTCTCTTTCATCATCGTGATCAGCTAAATCACGTATTGGTACGCCACGAGCAAGGAGCTACCCATGCGGCCGAAGGCTACGCCCAAATGGCGAAGAAGCCAGGCGTCTGCTTTGCTACCTCTGGCCCCGGAGCTACCAATTTGATTACCGGTATTGCCGATGCCATGCTGGATTCCGTACCCATTGTTTGCATCACCGGACAGGTGGCTGAGCCTTATCTGGGAACCGATGCTTTTCAGGAAACCGACGTGATGAGTTTGGCTATGCCCATCACTAAATGGTGCTACCAAATCGCTAATCCGGATGAGATTCCCTACATCATTGCCAAAGCGTTTTTCATCGCCCGCTCCGGTCGCCCCGGTCCGGTGCTCATCGATATCACCAAGGATGCTCAATTCAAAAAAATGAGTATTCCGTTTACCTACGAAAAGCGTAAGCAGATTAAAGGCTATAAGCCAGCCCATGCTCCCCGCGAAAAAGATATTAATAAGGCCGCGGAACTGCTGAACGGCGCTCAGCGTCCGTTCTTATTTGCCGGCCACGGAATCCTGCTTTCGGAGGCGCAGGAGGAACTGAAAACTTTTGTAGAGAAAACCGGTATTCCTGTCGCCAGCACCCTTTTGGGCCTATCTGCTTTTCCGTCCGAACATCCACTGTACGTAGGCATGCTAGGAATGCACGGAAATTACGGCCCTAATGTCTTAACCAACCAGGCCGATGTGATTATTGCAGTAGGTATGCGTTTTGACGATCGGGTAACCGGTAACTTAGAACGCTACGCCAAGCAGGCGAAAGTCATTCATATCGATATCGACCACGCTGAAATTAGCAAAAATGTGCCGGCCACCGTGGGCATCATTGCCGATGCCAAAGCAGCCTTGATTGAACTAACTAAACAGGTTGAGAAGCGAAAGCACGACGCTTGGTTGGCTGAATTCGAAAAGTGCTATCAGGAAGAGTACCAGAAAGTCATTCAACATGATTTTACCGCCGAAGCTGAACGTATCAAGATGGGCGAAGTGGTTCGCCTTCTCTCTGAGAAGACAAATGGAGAAGGAGTGATCGTGGCCGACGTCGGACAGCATCAGATGGCATCGGCTCGCTATTCTAAATTTAACCGAACCGATAGCTGGCTTACTTCAGGTGGTTTAGGTACGATGGGCTACGCTCTTCCCTCGGCGCTAGGAGCAAAAATGGGAGCACCAGACCGTGATGTATACGCTATCATTGGTGACGGCTGCTTTCAGATGACTATTCAGGAGCTGGGAACCATTGCTCAAACTGGGCAGCCAGTAAAAATTATCGTGATGAATAATAACTATCTGGGTATGGTACGTCAGTGGCAGCAATTGTTCTTCGATACCCGCTACTCGTTTGTAGAACTGGCTAACCCCGATTTTATCACGATCGCCAAAGGCTTCGGCATTGAGGGGCATCAGTGTAATCACGCCGACGATCTTTCGGCATCCATTGATAAACTCATCAATTCTGAAAAGTCGTATCTGCTGGAGGTAATGGTAGAAAAAGAAGCTAACGTGTTTCCGATGGTGCCTTCCGGAGCGGGAGTTGATCAAATTCGCTTAGAGTAACAATGGAAAGGCTTTTTTCAATTTGTAATTTTCCAATCAGCAATCACTATGAAACGACGCTATACGATCATTGTATTTACCGAAAATAATTTTGGGCTGCTGAACCGCATCACCATTATATTTTCGCGCCGCAGAACCAACATTGAGAGCCTGACCGTCTCCGAGACCGAACGCAAAGGAATTTCCCGTTTTACCATTGTGGTGGACTACGATGAAAACAAGATTCAGAAGCTTATTCAGCAGATTCGCAAAATTATCGGAGTACTGTTTGTATTCCATAATGAAGATGAGCAGGTTTACTTTGGACAGATTGCTTATTATAAGGTAGCAACAGAAAACTTTAAAGAACGGGAAGAGGTGATGGCGGTAGCGCATCGCCATCAGGCCAGAGTAGTCTTTTCAGCCGATGATTATATAATTGTTGAGAAAACCGGAAAAGAAGAAGATGTGACGACCATGCTTCATATACTAGAGCCTCATGGTATTCTGGAGTTTGTCAAGTCAGGACGGATTGCGTTAGTTAAAGACCAGTATCGTTTCAGTCAATACGCCAAGAATATTGGCCCCGAAGGCTGGTACTCCGATGAAGAATTTCACGAACTCAAAGACCCCGAACGCATGACGGGAGTAAGCTATTAAAACGTAAACTGGAGACAGGAAACGGGAAACCGAAATGAGGTAAGTGTAGAAATACTTTAGTATTTCCCAACTTCCATTTTCGACTTCCGGGTTCCAGTCTCCGGCTTCCAAAAACAATTGAGCAATAGAACTAAAAGACCATTTAATTTTTAACTACTAAACGAAACAAAACACATGGCAACCATTAATTTTGGCGGCGTAGACGAAAACGTAATAACCCGGGAAGAATACCCTCTATCCAAAGCATTAGAAACGCTGAAGGATGAAACCATCGCAGTTATAGGTTACGGGGTACAGGGGCCAGCACAGGGATTAAACCTACGCGACAATGGCTTTAACGTAATCGTCGGCCAGCGTAAAGACTCAAAAACCTACCAAAAAGCGATTGAAGATGGTTGGGTAGAAGGCGAAACGCTGTTTTCCATCGAAGAAGCCTGCGAACGAGGTACCATCATTTGTAACCTGCTTTCTGATGCCGGACAAATTGCCGTTTGGCCTACTATAAAAAAAGCCCTGACGGACGGTAAAGCCCTGGTATTCTCTCACGGCTTTGGGGTTACCTTCCACGAAGAAACCGGTATCGTTCCGCCCGACAATGTAGATGTAATGCTGGTAGCGCCCAAAGGCTCCGGTACTAGTGTGCGGCGATTATTTTTAGACGGAAAGGGTATTAATTCCAGCTACGCTATTTTTCAGGACGTAACCGGAAACGCCAAAGATCGGATTGTAGCTCTGGGTATTGGAGTAGGTTCTGGTTATCTCTTCGAGACTACCTTCAAGAAAGAAGTATATAGCGACCTAACCGGTGAGCGAGGTATTCTAATGGGTGCACTTGCCGGAGTGATGGAAGCCCAGTACAACTTACTGAGAGGTAAAGGCCATTCTCCTAGCGAAGCATTTAATGAAACCGTAGAAGAACTCACTCAGAGTTTGATTCGCTTGGTAGGCGAAAATGGTATGGACTGGATGTACGCCAACTGCTCCACTACCGCTCAGCGGGGTGCTCTGGATTGGAAAGACCGCTTCCGCGATGCTGTAAAACCGGTGTTTGATGACCTGTACGAAAGTGTAGCGACTGGCAATGAAGCCCGCATTACTATTGAGCGTAATAGCCAGTCAGACTATCGGGAAAAGCTACAGGTAGAACTAGATGAGATAAAGAATTCCGAAATGTGGCAGGCAGGTAGCAAAGTGCGCGAATTGCGTCCATAGAGCTAAGAGGTGGTAGGCATTAGATGCATTCAGACGTTTGTCTACCACTTTCAATTATCCCTTATCAACTTTCAATTAATAAAGTGGCTTACCAATGGGATGCTGACCTGTATCAGCAAAAGCATGCCTTCGTTCATCAGTTCGGTAGCAGCCTGATAGACTGGCTCAATCCGCAACCCGGAGATCAAATTCTGGATTTGGGCTGTGGTACGGGCGAACTAACGTACCAGATTGCCCAATCGGGAGCCGAAGTAGTGGGTGTTGACCAGTCGGAAGAGATGGTATGGCGGGCGAAGCGGCAGTATCCCACTATGCTGTTTCAGGTAATGGATGCAACCAAGCTTACCGGGTTACCCCAGTTTGATGCGGTTTTTTCCAATGCGGCACTACATTGGGTATTAGAGGCCAAGCAGGCTATTCAGCAAACCTATCAACATCTTAAACCAAAGGGGCGGTTGGTAGCTGAACTGGGTGGCAAAAGCAACATCGCCCAGATAATTTCGGCGCTGAATAAACAGCGAATGAATTTTGGTTACGAGGTTATTAGCATCGATAACCAATGGTTTTTTCCTTCGGTAGGGGAATATAGTAGTTTGTTAGAATCGGAAGGTTTTGAGGTACGACAAACTCATTATTTCAGCCGGGATACTGTTTTGGCTGAAGACGGTATAAAGGAATGGATTAGAATGTTTGCTGGCCGTTGGCTAGCGGACGTAGCCAGTTACCATAAAGAAGAGCTGTTGGATGCAACCCAGGAATCGCTCCGCTCAACCTTGTTTTGGGAAGACAGCTGGCACGCGGATTATAAACGATTGAGAATTTTAGCGGTAAAAGCGTAGACAATGAGTACGATGGTAGAAAAACAGACGGGGTACCGGGAGATTGTTCCAGTTGAAAAGATCATTAATGCCGCCCGACGGCTGAAGGGAATTGTGCAGCATACTCCGTTTATGCCTAGTCTCAATTTGTCGGAGCAATACGTGGCGCAAATCCACCTGAAGCGAGAGGATCTACAGGTTGTACGTTCCTACAAAATTCGGGGGGCATACAATAAGATTTCCAGTCTGCCGCGTAAAGCCATGTCCAACGGGGTAGTTTGCGCCAGTGCCGGAAACCACGCCCAGGGAGTGGCCTATGCCTGCCAGCGTCTGGGCATTCGCGGCTATATTTATATGCCCAATCCCACTCCCAAGCAGAAAGTAAATCAGGTAAAAATGTTCGGGAAAGATGCGGTGGAAATCATTTTGGTGGGCGACACTTTTGACGATGCCTGTACTCAAGCTATGGCATTCAGCGAGCAGCAAAAAGCCCCGTTTATCCCTCCTTTCGACGACGAGAAAGTCATTGAAGGTCAAGGTACGGTAGGTTATGAAATACTACTGGATTCTCATGAACCCATTGATTACCTCTTTTTACCGGTAGGTGGGGGCGGGCTTTCGGCGGGGGTAGGTAGCTACTTCAAACAGATTAGCCCTGATACCAAGATTATTGGCATTGAACCCGAAGGAGCACCAGCGATGAAGACTTCCCTAGAAAAGGGGGAAATCGTAACCCTATCGAGCATCAATAAGTTTGTGGACGGGGCTGCCGTACAGCGGGTAGGGAAGCTAACATTTTCTATCTGCCAAGAGGTGTTGGACGAGGTTGCTGTAGTTCCCGAAGGACAAGTATGCGACACCATTCTAAAATTGTACAATGAAGAAGCCATCGTCGTGGAGCCAGCAGGTGCATTATCCGTTGCTGTACTGGAGCAGTACCGAGAGGAAATTAGGGGTAAAAATGTAGTTTGCATTGTAAGTGGCGGAAACAATGACATCACCCGTATGGAAGAGATCAAGGAGCAGGCATTGCTCTTTCGGGGGTTAAAGCACTACTTTATCATTCAGTTTCCGCAGCGAGCCGGGGCTCTTAAAGAATTTGTGGCTGAAGTAATGGGGCCTAATGACGATATTACCCACTTTGAGTACACTAAAAAGACTAGCCGCGAGAAAGGCCCCGCTTTAGTAGGTATTGAGTTACAGTCGCCGGAAGATTTTGAACCTCTATTACAGCGACTACAGCAAAAAAATATTGCTTACGAGTTGCTCAACGATAAGTTTGAGTTCTTCAACTTCCTGATTTAAAACCCACGGCTAATCATTACTGATTTCTTGCCATCGTTCAATTCACGCTGTGGGACTGGGTGGTACTTCATTTTTTCAAACTTGACAAAAACTAACTCGATAGCAATAAAAAAAGCCCCACAAGTTGCGAGGCTTTCTATAGTTGTATAGTGTAGTTTTTTACTGGCCGGTCGATGCGCTTGCATCTTCTTTCGCGGCGTGCATAGCCTGTACAATATTGTTGTAGCGTTGTTTTACGTCGCTATCATTAGCTACGGCTTTTTTCACTTTAGCGTAAGACTTAGCACCAAGTACGCGCTTGATCATTGTCTTGTAGGCATCAGTAAATTCAGAAGTACGCTCACTTTTCATGCTGTTTACACCGTCAATAAATGTCTTTTCGGCATCGTTAGCCGGAGTTTCGCCACCAGCCAGTGCATTGTAGCGGTTTTTAATCTCGGGTGCTTGTGCTTCCACGTATTCAGTTACTTGAGCAGATAATTCAGATTGGAATAAATCCAGTGTCTCTTGTACTACGGCGTATTTGTAAAGTTCGTCGTTAGTTACTTCATCCTGAGCAAACACAGGCTTGACAAACATCGCACATAGGAAGAAAGAAGCTAAAACTAGTTTTTTCATTTCTGTAGAATTAAAATAATCGTATGGTTTTTTTTATAATAAAGATGAATAAAGCAAGAAAGAAATAAGAAATAAGTCAGATTTGCAAGTTTTGGAAGAAATAAATTTCTGATAAACCTGAATTTGCAACTATTTTTGAAGATAAATAGAAGTGAATCTGAGATACTTTCAACAATTCAACCTTTTTATTCTAAAAAAACATGGCTAATCAAAAATACAAAAGATGTAGTAAATATCCATGATTCGTTATTTTTTTTAACGTTTAGCTCGCTTACTTATTATTTGAACCAAATATACTGACATTCTGTCATTACTTTCGAAGAGTTTTTCTAAATTTGCAGCCCCAAACAGATAAGTAACTTAGCAGTATGAGTCAGATTATTGAAGCGTTGGATATTTTAACCCCTGAATCAAAACAGGAGGAACAGTGTGCCGTAAAAACCACAGCGGAGCAAAACACCGGAAAAGCCCGTAAACTATATATCGAAAGCTACGGTTGCCAGATGAATTTCTCGGATAGCGAGATTGTGACGGCCATCATGCAGAAAGATGGGTTTGATACTACCGATAGCTTTGAAAAAGCCGATGTCATTTTTCTGAATACCTGCTCTATTCGCGATAAGGCCGAACAGACGGTGCGTAAACGGTTAGGTCAGTTTAATGCTTTGAAAGAAGAAAAGCCGGAGCTTCTGATAGGGGTATTAGGCTGTATGGCCGAGCGGCTTAAGAGCCAACTTTTGGAAGAAGAGCAAATTGTAGATTTGGTAGCCGGGCCAGATGCCTACCGCGACCTGCCTAATCTTGTCCAGCAGGTTGATGAAGGTTCTAAGTCGGTAAACACTTTTCTTTCACGGGAAGAAACCTATGCCGATATCAATCCGGTACGCCTTAACTCCAACGGGGTTACTGCTTTCATCTCCATCATGCGGGGCTGCGACAATATGTGCTCATTTTGCGTAGTGCCCTTCACCCGCGGACGTGAGCGCAGCCGCGATCCACACTCCATCGTGTGCGAAGCACAAGACTTATTCAACCGAGGGTACCGGGAAGTAACGCTGCTGGGCCAAAACGTAGATTCCTACAAATGGTCGAGCAATAGCGAACTGAAGGGCAAGGCTCAGATTGAGCGAGCGGGAGAAACCGACATTGTAAACTTCGCTAACTTATTGGAAATGGTGGCTCAAGTACATCCTGATCTGCGGGTTCGCTTCTCCACTTCTCATCCAAAAGATATTACCGATGAGGTGCTGCATACTATGAAACGGTACGATAATATCTGCAAGTACATTCATCTTCCGGCTCAAAGCGGTAACACGCGAGTGCTGGATCTGATGAACCGTACCTATTCTCGCGAGTGGTATATGGATCGGGTAGATGCCATCCGGCGTATTCTAGGAGAAGATTGCGGTATTTCATCAGATATGATTGCCGGCTTTTGTACCGAAACCGAAGAAGAACATCAGGAAACACTGACCCTGATGGACTACGTTCAATACGATTTTTCCTACATGTTTTACTACTCCGAGCGGCCCGGAACACTGGCTGCCCGCAAATATAAAGACGATATTCCTCTCGATGTTAAAAAGCGCCGGTTACGGGAAGTTATTGATAAGCAACAGTGTATTTCTCTGCGGCGAAACCAGCGAGATGTGGGTAAAACCTTTAAGGTACTGATTGAGGGATTCTCTAAACGCTCTGACGAAGATCTTCAAGGACGGAACAGTGCCAACAAAGTGATCGTATTTCCTAAAAAGCATTATCAGAAAGGCGAATACGTGAACGTGCGCGTACACGATTGCACCGCTGCTACTCTGTTGGGCGAGATTGTAGATTAGTCAGTACAAATTTTTTATGTTAGATCAATCAGAACTTCGAAGTATCAAACAGCGGTTTGGAATTATTGGTAATTCCCAGCGCCTGAACTACGCCCTCACCGTGGCTGCTCAGGTGGCGCCTACCGACATGACTGTGCTGATTACTGGCGAAAGCGGAAGCGGTAAAGAATCGTTTTCCAAAATAATCCACCATCTAAGTGCCCGCAAGCACGGCAAATTTATTGCGATCAACTGTGGCGCTATTCCCGAAGGTACTATTGACTCCGAATTATTTGGCCACGAAAAGGGCGCCTTCACCGGTGCTCAGGAGGCCCGTAAGGGGTATTTTGAGGTCACCGATGGCGGGACTATCTTTTTGGATGAAGTTGGCGAGATGCCGCTAGGAACCCAGTCTCGCTTACTGCGGGTGCTGGAGTACGGTGAGTTTATCCGGGTGGGCTCATCCAAGGTACAAAAGACCGACGTGCGGGTGGTAGCGGCTACTAATGTTAATTTGCTGGAAGCAGTGCAGAACGGAAAATTCCGGGAAGATCTCTATTATCGGCTAAATTCTGTGCCCATCTATGTGCCTCCCCTACGGGAACGAGGCGATGATATAGCGTTGCTTTTCAGAAAGTTTGCTATTGATTTTGCCGAACGGAACCGTACCAAACCCATCCAATTACTGCCTGATGCACAGGCAGCACTCTTGGAGTATCGGTTTCCCGGTAACATTCGTGAGCTTAAGAATTTAGTAGAACGTATGTCGCTGTTGACCGATGAACGGGAAATAGATGCTACCACTTTACGCAGCTTTCTGCCGCCTACGCAATCGTCCTTACCGGCCCTATACCGGCAGGTTCAGGATCAGGACGGCTTTAGTGAGCGTGATTTGTTGTATAAAGTTCTATTTGAAATGCGGCACGACCTTAACGAATTAAAAAAGCTGGTGCTGAGGATGCTGCAAGACGAAAACTTTGATTCACGCGTTATACGGGAACATCAAGATTTATTCAATGGAGTTCGTAGCGATCTTGGAGATTCTAGCCGCTTTACCGATTACCAAAACCGGACAGCGGGCTCCGGGCAGCTTTCTCGTAACCAGGATTTTGAAGATTCGCTTTCACCGAGCTTGCTGATTAAAAAGGCGCAGCAAGAAGAAGGGGCGGTAGTGGATTATTCCAATATTGAAGATATTTCGCCCGAATCGGAAGAGAATGACGACCTCTCGTTAGAGAATAAAGAGAAAGAACTAATTATAAAAGCACTTAAGCGGCACGATCAAAAGCGGAAATACGCAGCACAGGATTTAGGGATTTCCGAACGGACTCTTTACCGTAAGATAAAACAGTATGAGATTGACGAGTGATACAGTCCACAGCCGACGGTCCATAGACCCCAGATGGCTACTAATGAAAGGTTTTCTGTTCTTCAGCCCTATATTTCTGTTGACTATTGACCGTCGACTGTGGACTATTCTCAGTCTTCCATTGTGGTTGAGCCTTTCGGGCTGCGGGAATTACACTTTTACCGGAGCATCGTTAGGCCCCGATGTGAAGACGATTAGCATTGACAATTTTTTTAACGATGCTAACGGTGGGCCACCCAATATGAGCCAGTTGTTTACTGAAGAAATTCGGGACTATTACCAAGCCAACACCAACCTGGCACTGGTGCCGGAGAACGGTGACTTGCTACTGGAAGGAGCCATTACCCGCTACGAATTTGTGCCGGTAGCTCCCCGGGCTTCGGGTAGCAATGAGGTTGCGGATGTGGCCGGACTGATCCGGCTGAATATCACTGTTTCAGCTTCGTATATCAATACATACGATGATGAGTTTAATTTTGAAAACAAATCATTTACCTTTTTTGCCGATTTCGACTCTGATCGAGACCCTTCTTCGGTGGAAGAAGAATTGATCGAGGAAATTTTTGATCAGATTATTTTTGATATTTTTACGGCTACAGTTGCCAATTGGTAATAATTGAACAAGGTATTAATAATGGTACGTGTAGGCCGATGTGGTTCAATTGTTGATCGCTTCTTAGGATAGGCAGTTGATTATCTCTAACAATTTACTTACTATTTATCCATTGACAACTGTCAATTGATTTATAACTAACCAATATTATGGAAATCTTGTCCCGTACTGTACTTCGGGTTTTGGCTAATCCCCAAAACATTACTTCAGAAGATCAGGAAACGCTAGAAAAAGCAGTAGCTGAGTACCCTTATTTTCAGTTGGCCCGTACCTTAATAGCTAAAGCTAAACATGATCAGCAGTCTCCTGATGCTTACGATAGTTTAGGTGATGCTGCCATCTACGCTCCCGACCGGCGCCATCTAAGGAAAGTATTTTACGAGGATATCCGTATTGATTGGCAAGATGCTGAAGGCGAGCCTGCCGCTGAGGTAGCGGAAGACTCTTCTGCGACAGTTGAACCGCCGGTTGTAGAGGAAAGCGCTCCTGAAAACAAAGTTATTGAAATCCCAGAGGATTCTTCGAAGACGACAACGGATACTCCTAGTACGGAATCACCAGATAAAGAAATCGCTGAGGAAGCTACTATTGAACCTGAGAAAACCTCGGTTGAACCTGAAGCTTCAGAAGATACTAGCCAGGGAGTAGCTAACCACGATGAGGAAGAAGAAAGAGTGTACCAGGAGTTGGAAGAGAACCTTCGCCGGTTACGCAAAGCCAAAGAAGAATCTCAAGCTGAAGAGGAAGATAAAAAAAAAATAGCGGAGCCGAATGAAGCTCCATCTAACGCCGCTCAAAGCAATATTTCCGCTCAATCTCCTCTACTTCTGGACTATCTACACGGCATTGAGCCAGTGTCTTCCGAACGCTTAGGCATACATCAGCAAAAGCAAAATGAACTTATTAACAAGTTTGTGAATTCTGATACAAGCGCATCAGATCGCTTCCGTCCGGCTTTGCTACAGGATGATGTTGAAGCAGAAGACTTATCAGAGGTAAGTTCAATCTACAATGATGAATTGGTAACCGAGAATCTGGCCGAAATAATGTTAAAGCAGGGTAAAAAAGGGAAGGCCATTGAAATCTACCAACAACTGATGTTGAAAATTCCTGAGAAAAAGGCTTACTTTGCGGAAAAAATAGACCAATTAAAATAAACATAGATGTTTACATTTGTCATTACTCTTACCATTGTTATAGCAGTACTGTTGGTTTTGGTGGTGCTGGCTCAAAATTCTAAAGGAGGCGGCTTGTCCAGCCAGTTTGGTGGGTCAGGCTCATCTACCCAAATGATTGGAGTGAAAAGAACGGCTGATTTTCTGGAAAAAGCTACCTGGGTGTTGGCTATCGCGCTAATGATACTTACTCTGTCGTCCAGTCTTCTGCTGGATGGGCAGACACCAGATACTGGATTCACCAGCCCCAACATTGAAAGTGCCCAGGATCGCATTGCTCCTCCCTCGCTAAACAGTGACATTCCGGCGGGTGCTGATACTACTTCTTCGGATCTGGATGGATCCGATCTGGATGGATTAGCTGAACCCGACTCGGTGGAGTGATATATAAAAGTATTGAAGATAGAAACCGATCATCGCTGGAACGCGGTGATCGGTTTTTTTATGCTGCTTTGCCAATATGTTGTATCAGCATACGCTTAGCAATAGGGAGCAAAGTAGGCTCTATCGGATAAACCTGTTGTGAAATAGCCAGATACGTAGCCGGATTAGGCAAATCCTGGCGGGTTGTTATCAAATCTCTTTTGATCTGCTCAAACGAATTGGATAAGCTCCAGGTGACTGTGTCTAGCTGCTGGGTTCTAATAGCCCGGTAAGCCTCGTCGGCCTGATGAAATACCGTGATTTTATAGTGGTAAATGTAAACAGCATTTCTTGATCCCGTCAGCAGCAGGTAGCCTTCATTTTTATACAGCGGGGTAATTCCTACCGGTTCAATACTAATTCGCTGGGCGATATCCTCATAAATCTCGGCCCCTTCAGTTACTCGTTCTTTGAAATGAGGCAACGCAAAATTGACAATATCCTCAATAGTACTCATCAACTCATTATCCTGAATGATTTTCCGATAATGGATTTTCAGTTTTTCAAAGTCAGCTCGTGATACCTCCTTCGGGAAATTCTCGTAGATGAGCTGCTTATTTTTTTGCAGGGAAAGCAAGTTATTATAGTGGAATACTAAGTCGGACATAAACGGGTATAGCTCCCGGTCAGTGAATTTACTTTTGATGTTCTGCATGTAGGCCAAGAGTACGTACTTTTTGTACTCAAAATCTACCAAATCACGAGTAAGCCAGTCTTGATCAAGTTTGTCCATAAGCGACGTTTAGGGTTCAGAATCAAAATATAGAGATTCGTAACTAATGAAGCAACTGTGCAACTTTGTCAGTGACAGTATTAATGACATTCGTATGAAAATCTGTAAATCTGCAATTTTGACAGGTATGCTGAACTTATTTTATCAATAAAACGCTTGGCATAAGAACTGTATTATACAAAGCAAGCGGGTTGCCGCCCAGCTACAGCATTCTGTTGTGGCTATATTTTGAAATATGGTTAAACCTAATCAAAACCGTTTACAAACATGTCACAAGTGAACATCACACCATTGGCTGATCGCGTTCTAGTAGAACCTGCGGCGGCTGAAGAAAAAACTGCTTCCGGTATCATTATCCCCGATACCGCCAAAGAAAAGCCTCAGAAAGGATCAATCGTAGCCGTTGGATCCGGAAAAAAAGACGAACCTCTTACCGTAAAAGTAGGCGATAGTGTCCTATACGGAAAGTACGCCGGTACTGAAATTACCGTAGAAGGCAAAGACTATTTGATCATGCGAGAGTCTGACATTTTTGCAATTGTCTAATTCAACTAACCCTAAAATTTTAACTAATAATTATTATGGCTAAAGAAATATTTTTTGACACCAAAGCCCGCGATCGCGTAAAAAAAGGAGTAGATACTCTAGCGAATGCGGTAAAAGTTACCTTAGGACCTAAGGGACGTAATGTAGTAATTGATAAGAAGTTTGGAGCTCCTACCGTAACCAAAGATGGTGTAACCGTAGCTAAAGAAATTGAGCTGAAGGATGCTATCGAGAACATGGGTGCCCAGCTAGTGAAAGAGGTTGCCTCTAAAACCGCTGACAGCGCGGGTGATGGTACTACCACGGCTACCGTACTAGCTCAGGCTATTTTTGCCCACGGTATCAAGAACGTAGCTGCCGGTGCTAACCCAATGGATCTGAAGCGAGGTATTGACAAAGCTGTTGATGTAGTAGTTGAAGCCCTTAGCAAACAGTCTAAGACCATTGATAGCTCTAACGAAATCACTCAGGTAGCTTCTATCTCCGCTAACAACGATCAGGAAATTGGACAGATGATTGCCAATGCCATGGACAAAGTGGGTAAAGACGGAGTAATCACCGTTGAAGAAGCCAAGGGTACCGAAACTGAAGTGAAACTGGTAGAAGGTATGCAGTTTGACCGTGGTTACCTTTCTCCTTACTTCGTGACTAACACTGAGCGAATGGAGGCTGAGTTGGATAACCCTTACATCCTGATCTACGACAAGAAGATCTCCGCGATGAAGGAATTACTTCCGGTACTGGAAGGCGTGGCTCAAACTGGCAAGCCGCTATTGATTATTGCGGAAGATGTAGAGGGCGAAGCCTTAGCTACGTTGGTAGTAAACAAAATCCGCGGATCACTGAAGATTGCCGCGGTAAAAGCTCCTGGCTTCGGCGACCGTCGTAAAGCTATGCTGGAAGACATCGCTATCTTGACCGGTGGTACGGTGATTTCTGAAGAGCGTGGTTACAAATTAGAGAACGCTACTTTAGATTACCTGGGTACTGCGGAGAAGATCAACATTGACAAAGACAACACTACCATTGTAAACGGTGCTGGTGAGAAAGATCAGATCCAGGCTCGCGTAGGCCAGATCAAATCTCAGATTGAAACTACTACTTCTGATTACGACCGTGAAAAATTGCAAGAGCGGTTAGCGAAACTTTCTGGTGGAGTAGCTATCCTGTACATCGGTGCGGCTACTGAAGTAGAAATGAAGGAGAAGAAAGATCGCGTTGACGATGCCCTTCATGCAACCCGCGCCGCGGTAGAAGAAGGTGTTGTTGCTGGTGGTGGAGTAGCCCTGGTACGTGCTGTATCTGCACTAGATAGCATTAGTACTGAGAACAAAGATCAGGAAACTGGAGTAAACATCGTTCGCTTGGCCCTAGAGTCACCGCTTCGCGTAATTGTGGAGAACGCTGGACAGGAAGGTTCGGTAGTTATCCAGAAGGTACGGGAAGGCAAAGACGACTTCGGCTTTAACGCCCGCACCGAGCAGTACGAAAACCTGGTACAAGCTGGTGTTATTGACCCTACCAAAGTAACTCGCTTAGCATTAGAGAACGCAGCCTCTATTGCGGGTCTATTACTGACTACTGAGTGCGTTATTGCTGATGAGCCTGAGGATGAACCGGCTGCTCCAATGGGTGGCGGCGGAATGCCTGGCGGCATGGGCGGTATGATGTAATCAGCCCATATAGGTAAAATAAAAGGCCATCCAATTTGGGTGGCCTTTCTTGTTTAGTAGTTCTCTATTTTTCCGAGCCGATTATTGGAATAAGTATTATTGTTCTCTTCAAAGGTAAAATATTCTCCTTGCGTACGAATTCCCCACCCATCGCTATCTGAAATGCGGCTATTAGCTATAGAAACTTGAGAAGAGTAGATGATTTCAACATTGCAGTAGCTGCTATAGGCACCACCATACTCCATTATGCAATGCGATAGTTCATTGGTTTTACCGTTTGTATTCGCGAATAATATTCGATGCCAACTACCGGGTTCTTTTTTAATTCCTGTAAAAGTGATAGAATCGGATTCAGTACCAATTGCAATCAACTTTCCTTCGTTCATGACTTGCAACCAAGCATCAGGCCCAAACTCAAAGGTGGCACCAGGTTCTATAGTTACCTCATTACTAATCAATACATCACGCAGTATGTGATAGACCCCGTTATTTAATTTAGGCCATACTTCAGTGGAATCTACGTACGTGCTTCCAGAATTTATCGCCACTGCCCCATCATGAAAATTATTGGAATGATCTATATTTTGAATGTGAGATGGGTGAATATAGAGGGCCCCTAATTCGTGATCGTAAAAATTAGAGTTAGTAATGGTAATCTCAGATTCACCACTAATAGTTTGTATTCCGTACCCATTGCCTTCGGAGAATGTGCAATGATCAAATAATACTTTGGCTTCATCATCTAACCCAATAGTACTCGCATCAAAATCGTCCATCCAATCAAAAAATTGTTCTTCACTATCGATACCGGAATTCATAAAATCGACATAAACAAACTTATTTAATTGAGGTGCTATTCCAGTACCATCGAAAGTGTTTCCATCGATGATCATTCCAGTCCAAGTGCCCGAGTCAGTTCCACGGAAAACTATATGCTGCTGTTCATTTCCCTCGGCAATAATTGCACCGGTAGGCCAAACCGAAATATGCAGACTATCCAGAATTTCAATGGTAACTCCAGGTTCAATATTAAGTTCTGCAGTAACTTTTAAACTTCCTGTTATCCTATAATCTGGAACCAGGGGGTCAGAGAAAATATCCACCAGCGTAGTATCAAATAGAATTGTTCCTTTCAGTTCTTGCGTGGAAGCTTCTACATTTGTCGGAAGTATACTATCACTATTAGGAACAATTGCATCTTCTTCTTCAGAAGAACAAGAAACTATAAAAATTGAATAAGGTAATAGAAATGTAAATAAGGTTTTGAAGATAAATAAATCTAATTTTTTCATTGTAGATATCATATTAGTAATGCGCTAATATGAAATAATACAATATTGATTAAAATCAGTTTTAATCTGAAAAGTTACTTCTGAAATATATTAATATTATTAAAATCAACTGAGGATAGAGAAGTGTATTAAGACACACTTTATCCAGACATTATATTGAAAATATAAATGATGATTTTTCAATCGTTCAATCATGAAGAAGTAGTAGGGCTCAAATTTGGCTACCAACCGATTGGCAAACCTAGATTGTTTTCGCATATATACTTTGTTGATGGCTTGCTAATAGATACCGGACAAAGTAAGGTGAGAAGTGCCATAATTTCTGAGGTTAGCAAATTAGCCGTAGAGCAGATCTTTATTACGCATCACCACGAAGACCACACCGGGAATATAGCGGAGGTCAAAGAATTGCATGCTTGTAATGGGTATGCTTCGGAACGTTGCTGTCAGATGATGAAAGATCCTCCCCGGTTAAGTTTCGCTCAAAAAATAATCTGGGGCGATAGGGCTGGCCAACCGGATTTAATTCTCAAGTACGATACAATAGAAACTAACAAGTTCAGCTTCCACATTATTTCCATACCGGGGCATGCGCCGGATATGGTTGCCCTATACGAGCCAAACCGACAATGGCTGTTCTCAGCCGATTTATACATCAATTCCTACATTGACTACATTTTGACCGATGAAAGCATTGCCGACCAAATAGCATCCATCAGGAAAATTCTACAGCTCGACTTCAAAGAGATGTTCTGTAGTCATAAGCCTCAGTTAAGAAACGGTAAGCAGCAGTTGGCTAAAAAACTCAATTTTCTAGAATCCTTCTTTAACGAAGTATCGGTTCTTTACCAGCAGGGCTATTCGGCTAACGAAATATTTCGGAGCTTAAGATTGAAAGAAAATTGGGTGGTTAGAGTTCTATCCGGAGGAAAACTGTCCAAGCTGAATATGGTAAAATCAGTGATCAGAGATTTGCAACTTCAAAAGGTGTAGAGAAAAGATAGATGTTACAGTGTTTAGTTGAAAGTTCTTTAATAGCTATCAGTTGGGTATTTATTCGATTTATAGGTACGCACAAAGAATATGACCAAATTGACACAAACAACATTTAATGTGAAAATACAAGCAATATAAACAGAGCAAGACTACCAAGAGGCATTGACTAGATTGGAAGCAATTTTTCACGCCGAGGCTGATACACCGGAAGGCGATAAAGCAGAGGTAATTTCTATTTTGATTGAGAAATATGAAGATGAGCACTTTCCCATCGGGCTGCCCGATCCAATTGAGGCCGTAAAATTCCGTATGGAACAGATGGGAATGAAACAGAAAGACTTGGCGGAGATTGTTGGGTTTAAAAGTCGTGTAAGTGAGATTCTTAACAAGAAACGTAAGCTAACCTTAGGTATGATCAGAAAACTAAATACAAAGCTTGGTATTCCTACTGAAGTTTTGGTGCAGGAATACTGAGCTGATCGGAAAACCAATTGATAGCTAGGAAATAAAAATAGCCCACCAAAAACCGGCGGGCTATACTTATTTTGATAAACTCTGTTTCAATTAAGAAACCTCAATCGCCTCCGAACCTACTTTAGATTTTAGGAACTCGCGGTTCATGCGGGCAATATTGGCCATATCAATTTCTTTAGGACACTCGGCGGAGCAAGCCTTGGTGTTGGTACAAGCTCCGAAGCCTTCCGCATCCATCTGGGCGATCATTCGCTCGGCCCGTTGTTGCCGCTCTACCTGCCCCTGGGGTAACAATGCTAGTTGCGAAATCTTAGCACTGGTAAATAGCATGGCCGAGGCATTCTTACAGGCTGCTACACAGGCTCCGCAGCCAATGCAGGTAGCCGCATTAAAGGCTTCATCGGCGATTGACTTTGGCACCGGTATTTCATTGGCATCGGGGGCACTTCCGGTGTTCACCGAGATAAAGCCACCCGCCTGAATGATACGGTCAAAGGCTGAGCGATCTACCATAAGATCTTTAATCACTGGGAATGCCCGGGCGCGCCAGGGTTCTACCGTAATAGTCTCCCCATCTTTGAAATGGCGCATATGCAACTGGCAAGCCGTAGTGCCCTTTTGGGGGCCGTGGGCCCGTCCGTTGATATACATAGCACAGCTACCGCAGATACCTTCGCGGCAATCGTGATCAAAATGAATGGGCTCTTTTCCTTCCTGTTCCAGCTTTTCATTCAGCACGTCCATCAACTCCAGAAACGACATATGCGTGCTCGCATTATCCACTTCGTAGGTCTCAAAATGCCCTTTATCGTTGGCGTTCTTCTGACGCCATACCTTTAAAGTAACTTTCATAATTATTTATAACTTCTTTGCGTAAGTTTTACATTCTCAAATACTAAGTCTTCCTTATTCAACTTCTCCGGCAAGTCTTCTCCCTGGTACTCCCAAGCGGCCACGTAAGAGAAATTCTCGTCGTCCCGTAATGCTTCGCCCTCCGGAGTCTGATACTCCTCGCGGAAGTGGCCTCCGCAGGATTCGTCTCGGTTCAGTGCGTCTTCAATCATCAGAGCTCCTAGCTCAATAAAGTCGGAAACCCGGCTGGCTTTTTCCAGCGTTTGGTTTAGCTCCTCAGCGGTACCGAGTACCTTCACATCGTTCCAGAACTCCTCCTTGATCTTCTTCACTTCTTCGCGGGCTTCCTTCAAGCCTTCGGCGGTACGCGACATACCGCACTTATCCCACATCACTCGGCCGAGCTTTTTATGAATCTGATCAACCGTCTGGGTTCCGTTAATGCTGATAATTTTGTTAAGACGATCCTTTACGTCCTGTTCAGTCTGTTTAAAGGCGTCGTGAGTTACCGGAGTTTTTTCGTAGGACTGATTGGCTAAATAATCGCCGATGGTGTACGGTAACACAAAGTATCCGTCGGCTAAGCCTTGCATCAAAGCACTAGCTCCCAAACGATTGGCCCCGTGATCGGAGAAGTTACACTCACCAATAGAGTACAATCCAGGAACGGTAGTCATCAGATTATAATCTACCCATAAGCCGCCCATGGTATAATGAACCGCCGGATAAATCATCATCGGTACTTGGTACGGATCATCACCGGTGATCTTCTCGTACATCTCAAATAGATTACCGTAACGGGCGGAGATGGTATCTCTTCCGTCACGCTGGATAGCATCGCGGAAATCTAAGTAAACGGCCAATCCAGTTCCGACACCTCGGCCTTCATCGCATACAGCTTTAGCGTTACGGGATGCTACATCGCGAGGCACCAGGTTTCCGAAGGATGGATACTTGCGTTCCAAATAGTAATCGCGATCTTCTTCTGCTATATCAGAGGGGCTTTTCGATCCTTCCCGAATTGCTTTGGCATCTTCCAATGTCTTAGGTACCCACACCCGGCCATCATTTCGTAGCGACTCCGACATCAGCGTCAGCTTGGACTGGTATTCGCCCGAAACCGGAATGCAGGTAGGGTGAATCTGGGTGAAGCAGGGATTCGCGAAGAAAGCACCCTTCTTATGAGCCCGCCAAGCGGCTGTAGCGTTACAGCCCATTGCGTTGGTTGAGAGGAAAAATACGTTTCCATACCCACCGGTAGCTAGCACTACTGCGTGCGCTGAATGAGATTCTATTTCACCAGTAAGTAAATTTCTAACAACAATACCCTTAGCTTCGCCATCCACCGTTACTACATCCAGCATCTCCGTGCGAGGATACATTTTAATCTTACCGTTAGCTACCTGACGGCTCATGGCACTATAAGCACCTAGGAGTAGTTGTTGTCCGGTTTGGCCCCGGGCGTAAAAGGTTCGAGAAACCTGAGCCCCACCAAAAGAGCGGTTATCCAATAGCCCTCCGTATTCACGGGCGAAAGGAACACCTTGGGCTACCGCCTGATCAATAATATTTACACTAACTTGAGAGAGTCGGTATACATTGGCTTCGCGCGAACGGTAGTCACCGCCTTTCACTGTGTCGTAAAACAAGCGAAAAACACTATCTCCGTCGTTCTGGTAATTTTTAGCGGCATTAATCCCACCTTGCGCAGCAATACTATGCGCCCGCCGGGCACTATCCTGAAAACAGAAAGCCTTTACATTGTAGCCTAGTTCGGCCAAGGAAGCCGAAGCTGAAGCACCCGCTAACCCGGTTCCCACAACAATAATATCGTACTTCCGTTTGTTAGCCGGATTTACCAGCTTCAGTCCAAACTTATGCTTCGTCCATTGTTCGGCTAATGGACCTGTCGGTGTTTTTCCGTCTAAAACCATATAACTATTCTGTTTAAGCTAAACTTTTGATAAAGAAATAAATAGGCATGGAGGCAAACAGCAGCGGCACTGCAATAGCAAAGGCCAATCCTGCCTTCTTGATGAACGGGGAGTATTTCTTGTGTTGCAGACCTAGCGTCTGAAATGCACTCCAAAAGCCGTGAGCCAGATGGTACCCCAGCCCGATCATCGCCAGTACGTAGATCAGCACGTACCACCATTGAGAAAATGCGGCGGCAACGATACTATACAAATCCTTTACCTCCACACCATCAATTGAGACCGTGGGCAATTCGCCAAAACGCATCTCGTACCAGAATGACCGCATGTGGATAATCATAAATATCAGCACAATAGTGCCTAGAATTCCCATATTTCGCGATTTCCAACTACTGTTCTGGTTGGGGTGGGCTACGGCATAGCCTACCGGCCGGGCACTTTTATTCCGGATAGTAAGAATCAGCGCATAGATCACGTGCAGAATAATGCCTGAGTATAAAATAACAGAAGCAATTGTAACTAAAGGGTTGGTAGTCATAAACTGCGCGTACAGATTAAATGCTTCCCCTCCGTCGTTACGAAACAATAAAGTGTTTCCTGATACGTGTACAATGAGAAAAGTAATCAGAAACAATCCGGTTAGCGACATGATTACCTTTTTACCAATAGTACTATTTAAAGCTTGGGTAAACCAACTCATATGATAATATTATTACGATAGTAGTAGATGAAATAATTAAAAACACTTAAAATTATACTAGGAATGATTAGCAAACAAAGGTTTAAGTGTTTGCTAATCTATTTTGAATGTTTCTAAACTACTTCTTGATTTTTCTACTATTTTAACCCTATCGTAGTCCACCTAGTTCTTCATAAGTACCTTTTGTTTATATAATTTGTTATTAATATTGAACAAAAAATTTTGAACGGAGACGATGGGTAATGTATCCGACTTTCTAGGCTTTGCTGGAAATTGACGGCAATTATTACCTTTTTTGTTCGTTATTAAAGTAAATAGTACTATATTAGAAAAATTAAATTTTTTGCTTTTTTAATTATAAAGCATAAACAGGGAAATACGAAAACGCGTTATCGATCTTTAATAGCACTACTTTGAAAAAACTTCACTTAACTCTGGCAGCTCTTGGCCTTGGGCTATTTGTTGGAATCAGCGAACTTTACGCCACCCACATTCGGGCGGGTGAAATAATTGTCCGGCGCCAGTCCTGCGCTACTGACCTCTTTGATATTTTTATTATCGGTTACGAAGATATCGGGTCCGACGTAGAGTTTGGAAACGGTATTTTGGATCTGGGCTTCGGTGAGCCCATTGATGTAAGTACCGAAACTGACTTTACCCGGACAGTCATTGATAACCAGAAACTGGTGCGGCGCAGTGAGTTTGTGATTCGGAATATTGCCTTCCCGGGTCCGGGTACTTATACTATCAGCTTTCGGGAGTTTAACCGGAACGCTGACATTCTCAACATGACCAATTCGGTGAATACTCCGTTTTATATCGAGACCCAGATCTTAATTGATGGTATTCTCTGCAACAACTCACCGGTACTGACTAACCCTCCCGTAGAAGGCGCTGTAGTGGGAAAGCGATTTGTGCATAACCCGGGGGCGGTTGATCCCGATGGTGATAGCTTGTCTTATCACTTAGTGGTACCCAAACAGGATGCGCCTAACGACAATTTTCCGAATGGAGTACCGGTAGATGGCTACCAGGACCCCAACATCTACGATCAGCAAACTGCTTCCGAAACGGCTACCACTCAGGATGGTACTATGCCTTCTACCTTGACCCTAGACCCGGTGACGGGCGAATTGGTTTGGGATGCTCCGGCCTTGCAGGGTGATGTAGGTAGTATTAATGAGTACAACGTGGCCTTCATTATTAAGGAGTGGCGTAAGGTGGGTGATGAATGGATTGAGATGGGATACGTTACCCGTGATATGCAGATTCTGGTAGAAAATGCCGATAATGAACCACCCACCTTGGAAATTCCGGCGGACACCTGTATTGAAGCGGGCACCGTGCTGGAAGCCATGGTAACCGGGGCTGACCCGGATGGTGACGATATTGCATTCACCTCATTTGGTGAAACCTTCGAGATTCTCAATAGTCCTTCTACTTTTGGACCAACCACCGCCCAGTCATCTCCGGGTGAAGCAAATTTCCGTTGGGAGACTAACTGCAACCATGTGCGGGCCGGGACCTACCAGATCAATTTTAAAGTAGTTGACGTTGAACCGGCTACCGGGCCTCAGTTGGCTGAGTTTGGCATCTGGAACGTAACCGTAGTAGCCCCCGCACCACAGGTAATATCGGCTCAAGCTGCTCCCGGTCGGGCGGTCGATCTCGATTGGGAAGGCTACTCCTGCGGTAGCGTAGATGACGTTCGGATACAAATATGGCGCAAGCCTGATAGCACTAATTTCGTACCGGAGAACTGTCAGATTGGTATTCCCGACGGGTTTGGTTACGAACTAGTAGCCGAAGTAGATCGAAGCGTAGTTAGCTACCGTGACGAAGCTTTAGAACCAGGAGTGAATTATTGCTACCGTTTAGTGGCAGTCTTTCCCGACGGAGCAGTAAGCTATGCTTCCGAAGAGGTTTGCGCCGAAATGAAAATCGACGCACCGGTTGTTACAAATGTGAGCATCACTGCTACCGATGAAAACACCGGAGTGATCGAGGTAGCCTGGCGGTCACCCTTCGAGATTGACCAGAGCCTTTTCCCTCCTCCTTACAGTTATCAAGTAGTGAGAGGAACCGGGTTTGGCGAGAACGGTACTGAAGAAGTCATTTCTGAAATTATTTCGGATACATCCTTCGTAGATACCGGACTTAATACCCTCAACGAACCTTTCCACTATAAAATTTACCTCTACGATGCCAGCGGCGAACTCATTGACTCTTCGGCGGTAGCTTCGTCGGTACGGTTGGAGCCTACTCCTTCGGTAGGTACGGTAACCTTAGACTGGCAAGCTGACGTGCCCTGGTCGATTACTTCTACAGATTACCCTTATCACTATATTTATCGTAATCAAGTGGATCCTAACGACCCTGATCGATTTGTGCTGATTGATAGCGTGAATGTAGCCTCAGGAGGACTACAGTACGTAGACGACGGCAGTACCACCGGTGGGCCATTATCGGATGAGTTGGAATACTGTTACTACATTGAAACGTTGGGTAGCTACGGCAACCCGGCGCTCAATCCGCCTCCGTTCATTAACCTATCACAGATTGCCTGCGCTCAACCGAACGATACTATCCCGCCCTGCGAACCGCTGGCAATATCCATTCCTGGTGGCTCAGCTGATGAATGCCGGGATAAAGTGGCAGGACAGCCCTGCGGGACTACGGACTTTACTAACAATATTACTTGGGAAGCGAATGTTGAGGGTGAGTGCGATAACGATGTCCGGTTCTACAATATTTATTTCTCTGCCGTAGGCGAAGCAGATACTACTTTTAATCTGGTAGGCACCAGCCCTACTACCTCTTTTGAGCACACGGGACTACGTTCTCTGGCGGGTTGCTATCGTATCTCAGCAGTAGATCGTTCAGGAAATGAAAGCTCATTGAGCCCGCCAATTTGTGTGGAGAATTGTCCGAACTACCTGTTACCCAACGTATTTACACCAAATGGTGATGGATCTAACGATACCTTTCGGCCGCTAGGCTTGACCGATCAGATTGAAAATACAGCCGATTGTCCTAGGTTTGTTAGAAGCGTACGCATTAGTTTTCATAACCGTTGGGGCAAGGAAGTATATACGTTTGAATCTACCTCAGCCGAAAATTCAATTAACATCAACTGGGATGGGCGTACCGAAGCTGGGACCTTGGTTTCTCCAGGAGTATATTATTACGTAGCTGAAGTAGAGTATATTACGCTTGATCCGACCCTGAGCCAACAAACAATTAAAGGATGGGTTCATATTATGTATGAGCCAGGAGAACTCTAGAAAAGTAACTACCGAGAAGGATATTGTCCTATTTGACGGCGTGTGTAACCTTTGTAACCACGCCGTTAATTTTATCATTGATCGTGATCCCTCGCGGCGATTTGTCTTTGCTTCATTACAATCCGAAACCGGGCGGCAACTACTGCGCCAGTATAATCTGGACGAGAAATACCTTAACAGTCTGGTCTTACTCCAACGAGGAAAAGTGTATGTAAGAAGTACAGCGGCTCTTCGTATTGCTCGCTATTTATCCGGAATTTGGCCGCTCAGTTACGTATTCATCCTGGTTCCGGCTTTCATTCGCAACTTTTTTTACGATATTGTGGCTCGCTTTCGTTACCGGTTGTTCGGTAAACGTTCGCAATGTCGTATACCGACCCCCGAACTGAAAGCGAGGTTTTTAGCTCATTAACCGTCTATTTATGAAACATGCGTACATTTTTCCCGGACAGGGTGCTCAATACCCTGGCATGGGAAAAGATTTATTTGAACAAAATAGCCAAGCCAAAGAATACTTCCAGCAAGCCGATGAAACACTAGGCTTTTCCATTTCCAAAATAATGTTTGAGGGCTCTGAAGAAGATCTGAAAAGAACCGGGGTTACCCAGCCGGCAGTTTTCATTCATTCGGTAATTACGGCACTGGTACAGGATAATTTTGCTCCAGATATGGTGGCCGGACATTCCTTAGGAGAGTTTTCGGCTTTGGTGGCTAATCAGACTCTGAACTTTCTGGATGGACTCAAATTAGTGTTCAAGCGCGGCCGGGCTATGCAAAAGGCTTGCGAACAGAATCCCTCGGGAATGGCTGCTGTATTAGGGCTGGAAGATGCTGTGGTTGAGGATGTGTGCCGTTCGGTTAAAGGCGAGGTGGTACTACCTGCCAACTATAATTCGCCAGGGCAAGTAGTTATTTCCGGAACACTGGAAGGGATAAGGTTAGCCACCGAAAAAATGATGGAGGCCGGAGCTCGGAAGGTTTTACCGCTTACAGTAAATGGTGGATTTCATTCTCCGTTGATGAAACCCGCCCACGATGAACTAGAACATGCTATTAGAGAAACTGAGTTTAGTCAACCCATTTGCCCTATTTATCAGAATGTTGATGGCCGCCCCTCCACGGATGTAGAGATGATCAAAACCAATCTGGTAGCACAACTAACCTCTCCTGTACGATGGACCCCGTCGGTAGTCAATATGCTAGCCGACGGAGCTATTCACTTCACCGAATGCGGACCAGGCAAAGTGCTTCGGGGATTAGTTAAAAAAGTAGATCGTGACGTGGAGGTAGATAATATAAGCTAAGGAGAATAACCCTAATTCACGTTCTTTTTAGCTTTATAAGCTAGATAATCTCTGGAAAAAGGGACGTTAATATCAGGTTTGCTAGAAGTCCCTGTTTCCGTTTGGTGATGATTAATCTGTTTGTCTATCTCGTTAATAAAAGATTTGATCCGGCTAATTTGCTCTGACAAGGACTTATTATATTCCTTTAAAGCTTCAATCAGATTGGTCGTTTTACTGTTATCCATTTGATTCATCATTAAGCGAAAAGTATAAATATTAATAATTAATACATCTGTAACATTTAATGTAAAAATAAACATTAATATAAATATTTCCTACAAAAATATTAAAAAATTAATAGGAAATGAGCGCAACGCTACGTAGTGAGGAAAATAAGCGCATCGTATAGAAACAGTACGATGCAAAGAAAACGATAAAAATGCCGGGCAAACCAAAAAATAATTAATCCCAGCTAAATTGATTACACGATTAAAATAGTGGATAGTTATTATTTATCCAAACTTTCTTACTAGAGCAAGGTAGACACGATTGTATCCCATTCTTGTTCCAAAGTACTGTGGGGTACTGACCGGCTGGCTCGAGTGTACCAATACTGCGCATTTAGTATATCTCCTTCTTTCCGATGCAGGTAAGCGTGCACCCACGCACTGGCAGAATCGTTGCGTTCCTGAGCTAATTCATGAGCTTTTTCCCAATTGCCTTTAGCGGCATACCACATGGCTTGAAGTGGTTCGTCCAACTGAGCGGGTGCCTCGTCTTGTTGAAGAGTTTGTTTATATTTCTCAAATGTCATATTGGTTTTGATTTAACTTGATAGTTAAAAGAAACAGGTAATGATGAATCCGTAAGTTGAAGTTCGTTTAGTAAATTATCGACATTTAAAATCGAATAAATTTAGCACTTACGATAAGGTAACACTATCAAGGCTTAGAACGCTAATAAAACCAATTTAGCTAGGAATTGTTCGAAAATTGGCTAGAGAAAGCCTCGTATTAGTTAGGAGGACGAGGCGTTTATTAAAGGCAAGAAAGTGGTAAAATCCGAAAATCGTTTACAAAACCGGTGACAATCGCTAAATTCGTACCTACTAAGTACTAAAACAAGTTAGCAAACTTTAAAACTATCAACCCTATGCTGTATTTAACCGACATTCAATTTCGTTCTTCAGAAGGTTCAGGAGGAGATAAACCTAAACCCTCAAAACCAAAAGAAGAAGAGGATTAGCACTAATAAGAAAGCCGGATTTATCAACCGGCTTTCTTCTTTCGAAGAAACGCTACCCCGAAGTAGATAACGCTGATCAGAACAATAATGGCCGCTACTTCGTAGGTATTTCGGTGCTGGACAATTGGCTTAAATTCACCCTGAAGCACGAAAGCTGCCCAGTAACTGGGGTGAGCTTGATAGCGTCCGGCTTGTCGGATGTATTTCAATTTAGCTTCCCGTAGCGCCTGGTCAACCCGCGCCCCCCGGTACAGTGATCGGTATAGGGTGGGCATAATACGGGCTGTAAAAGCATCGTTCACCTTCCATAAACTCATGATTACCGAAGGACAACCGGCGTAGGCAAATCCTCGCCCCATACTATACACACCTTCTCCTGCCCTCCACGACCCAGTACCGGTTTCACAAGCGCTCAGTACGGCTAGTTTAGTATTAGTAAGCTGAAGATCATACAGCTCAAATGAGTATAACAGCCCATCGTTTAATGAATCGGCCTCGGCTGGGAAAAATAGTACATTATTATTGGGATTGGTCGGGTCGGCGAGTCCATGCAGCGCCAGGTGAATAATCTGATACGACTCGGCGTCTTGTTTAAACCGGCTTTCACTGGCATCGGGGCCAGCCAGCAGTTGGGCTGAAGTGAACCTTCCTATTGCTCTAATCTCTTTGAAAGTACCCGGAAGGGCGACTAACTGATGAGAATTTGACGAAGCAGCAGTATTAGAAAACTGGTTGGTGAAGCCAAATGCCAGGGTGCGAAGATTGGCGCTATTCCGGGAATCAACAGACGGTGAATTAACCAACACCTGTAACGAGGGGGAGTATTGTACTGCACTATAGCGTAACAAGTAGGGAAACTGGCGAAAGTCAGGATCGTCACCGGGTGTGGTCGGTTGGGTTAAAAGAACATCAAACGGAAGATAGGCCAGCGGTCCGTCAGGAATAAGCGTTAAAAAAGAAGGAAGGCTTTCTTCGGTGGGAAATGCCGGGATAATTAACTGTTCATACAGATTGTGAGCAAGATTAGCGTATTGACGGGCTTCTGACAGGTACTTTCGGGAAGATGGCCCTTTTTGTAGTAGCTGCTGTAAATGCTCAATGCTTTGAGTGAGGCTATCGGATACCTCGATACGGTACAACTGCCAGCGGTCGGGAGACAGGCTAAAGGCGTACACAAAATCATAACCCCAAAAGAATTCAATAATGCTTTGCTCGCTACTTACCAACTGCTGGATTGCAGTGTAAGGCAACGTAGGAGAAGCGTACTTTAGTTGAACATAGTTGGGGTAGGCTATTCGTAGTTCTTCTTGCTGATGGAGTTGCTGTCGGTGCAGCAGGAAGCGCCGCTGCTGAAGGGAGTCTAAAGCAGCTTCATCGAACCGAGGTTGGCGGCGCAGTTCAGTTATATCGTTAATTACTTTAGTCAGTTGTGCTTTAAGTGCCCGCTCCTCTTGTTGAAGGCTGTCCGAAACTCCCAAACTACTGCGGTGGGTGATATCCCGTAGCACATCCCACAAAATTACCGCTTTGCTACGTTCCATAAAGTACAACGCATGTCGCAGGTACTGTTCATCCTGGGTCGTCTCGTAAAGCAGATAGCAACTAGCCAGGGCCGTTTCGTAAACTTGCTTATGCTCTTCCAGTAAGTGCAATTGAGAATTTTCATATTCGTACGATATTCGATGAATATGCATTAGTGAATCTGCCAGTAAAAATATCGAGATTGCCTGCTCCAGGTCGCGGGGCTGTTTTGATTGACGGTAGCGTTCGTGTAGTAGTTCCGCTTTACGGTTGAGAGAAACAAAGCTTAGGGTATATTCCTGCACTTGTTCCCAACTTGGGTTTTGTAGGGGATCAATAGCTGTAAAATCCGGTATCTCGATAATCAATACCTGTTGCTGAAAATAGATGGCAGTATCTAACTTACCCTGTTCTTGATAGTATCGCGAAAGGCCTTCCAGCGCCCGGGCTACTTCAGGGTGCTGATCTCCAAAAAACTGCTTTTTTTGTTGCCAGGCTTGCTCAAGAAACTGATAGGCCTGAGGAAAATTACGAAGCCTGGTGTGAGCGTTACCTAAATATTGGTAGCTATCGGCTAAATCAGATGGGGCGAGCGGATAATGATCCAAGGCGGCAATGGCTCGACCTTGTTCATAGTACTCAATAGCGATCTGGTATTGTTCTTTATCGCTATAGAGCAATCCAAGATCGCTGTAGAGTAATCCAAGATTGTTGTAGTACCGGGCTAAATCCGGATTATCAGAGCCATGGTAGGAAATTCCCTCCTGAATAGCATTTTGGTAAGCCTCAATGGCCTCCGGATACCTCCCTAGTTGCTGATAGATCGTTCCTAACAGCGAATAGCATACGTCTAGATTGATACTTTGGGTTTCTTGGGCTAATTGGGTAGCTCGCTGAGCGTAATCAAGTGCGGTAAAATAGTCTTCTCGTTGCTGATGGGTAGCAGCTAAGTTATATAATAGTCGCAGCAATAAAGCATTTTGCTCGCCATTCAGAGTTTGTAAATAGCCCAGAGCTTTTTCGTAAAAAATTTCCGCATCAGTATGGTTAGAATAGTAGTAGTTATGCTCATCCGCAATTCCTTCGTAAATCCGCACCAGGTTCAACGTATCCGGATTAAACAGCAAGGACCGTTCGTAGTGGTATATTGCCAGTTCGGGTTGTACGTTATCGCTGTAGCATTTACCCATTTCGTAGTGAGCCTTAACTTTCAGGCTACTATCCTGGGTAAGGCGAATGGCATTGAATAAGTGCTCGGTAGCCGCAGAAATGTGATCTAACCGGCGTTGGGCTCGCCCCAAATGATAGTGGGCCTGAGCTTGTTCACTGGGTTCGGTGTACGATTCAAGAGCCTGTTCAGCCAGGTAAGCACTACTGTCGTACTGCCTGGCAGAAAAATACCGTTGAGCCTGATCAAGCAAGTCGGTATAAGAGGCCGTTTGAGCAGTTACCCGATAGGAAAAAAAGATCGACAAGGTAAAAAATACTAGGTACACCAACTTGCTCATACCTGTCAAAGATTAGCAATTTCCGGCTTCTGATAAAGTTTTCGGGTAGAAATATCCGAAGAGTTAAAATACTTTTAAGCTTTCAATTGCAAGGTGTAGTGGGAAAGGTTTATTTTGAGGTCAAAAGCTATGAGTTCAGAGAGAGGTGAAACACGCAAAACTCTCTGCCCTTGATTTTTTAAACAATCGGCAATTTAACCTCTTATTAACCAAAAGTAGCAACTTATGAAAACAGTTGATGATATCAATTTTTCCGGAAAGAAAGCCCTAATCAGGGTCGACTTTAACGTGCCGCTCGACAAAGATTATAACATTACCGACGACACTCGCATGCGGGCAGCGGTACCCACTATCAAGAAAATTCTCAACGATGGTGGTGCCACCATTCTAATGTCACACCTGGGCCGGCCTAAAGAAGGTCCGGAAGAAAAGTTCTCGCTTAAGCACTTGGTAGATCACCTATCTGAGTTACTGGATGGGGTGACAGTGCATTTTGCCAACGATTGTGTAGGAGAAGAAGCGAAAACCAAGGCGGATAGCCTACCGATGGGGGAGGTGTTGCTGTTAGAAAATACCCGCTTTCATAAGGGCGAAACCAAAGGCGATGCAGACCTGGCTAAACAGATGGCTGAACTGGGTGATGTGTACGTGAATGATGCCTTTGGCTCGGCTCACCGGGCACACTCATCTACGACCGTGGTAGCCCAGCACTTTGACAAAAAAGCTTCGGGCTATGTGATGCAGGCTGAACTGGATAACGCCGATAAACTCATGAAGAGCGCCGAGCACCCCTACCTGGCAATCATGGGCGGAGCCAAAATATCCGATAAAATCGGGGTGATTGAAAACCTGCTGGATAAAGTAGACGATCTGATTATTGGCGGCGGAATGAGCTATACCTTTTTCAAGGCAATGGGCGGAAAAATCGGCAGCTCACTGGTAGAAGAAGATAAACTAGACTTGGCTAACGAACTAATTCAGAAAGCCAAAGCCAAGAATGTAAATCTGCATTTACCTATCGACTCCATCATTGCCGATAAATTTGATAATGATGCTAACTCGAAAGTAGCGAATAATCACAATATAGAAGATGGCTGGATGGGACTGGACATTGGCCCCGAAGCCCGACAGGTATTTGCCGACGTAATTAGCCGTAGTAAAACCATTTTGTGGAACGGCCCCATGGGAGTATTTGAGATGCCTAACTTTGCCGATGGCACCAAGCGTATTGCCGAAGCCGTAGTAGAAGCTACCCGGAACGGAGCATTCTCACTGATCGGTGGGGGCGACTCAGCGGCAGCAGTAAATAATCTGGGCTACGGCGACGATGTTTCCTACGTTTCTACCGGTGGCGGAGCCCTGCTGGAATACATGGAAGGCAAAGAACTACCCGGCGTAAAAGCACTAGGTTGACTTTCTGTTACTGCTGAATTCAATATTTCTGTGGACAGTGGACTAACAACTATAGGCTAAGCATTATGATCATCACTCCGGCCCGGCGACTTCAACAGGTGGAAGAGTATTACTTTGCCCGAAAACTGCGGCAAATCCAGCAGATGAACGAAGAAGGAAAGGATGTAGTCAATTTGGGCATCGGTAGCCCGGATTTGGCTCCTTCGGCGGAGAGTATCGCTACTTTGGCTGAGGTGGCACAACTGGAAAATGCTCACGGCTATCAGCCCTATCGGGGGTTGTCGGAGTTGCGGCAAGCCATTGTCGCCTGGAGCCAGCAAACCTTTGAGATTACTCTAGATGCCGATCAAGAGGTGCTACCACTGATGGGCTCTAAAGAAGGAATTACTCATATTTCGTTAGCTTTTCTGAATCCGGGCGATGAAGTGCTGGTGCCCTCACTGGGCTATCCGGCGTATTCATCGGTAGCCCGTATGGCCGAAGCAGAGATAAAAACCTACCCCTTGGTACCCGGAACCTGGCTGCCGGACTTTGAGAAGATGGCGCAGCTAAACACGGAAAAAGTAAAACTGCTGTGGTGCAACTACCCGCACATGCCTACCGGCACCGCCGCTACCATTGAAGTATTTGAAAGACTAATCGCTTTTGGCCGGGAAAGAAACATCCTGATTTGCCACGATAACCCTTATGCATTGGTACTGAATCGGGATAAACCGCTCAGTATTTTGTCAGTAGCAGGAGCCAAAGAGGTAGCTATTGAGTTACATTCGCTGAGTAAATCCCATAACATGGCTGGATGGCGAGTAGGTTGGGTGGCCGGGGGTGCCGACTATCTGAACGAAATTATCAAAATTAAAAGTAATGTAGACTCGGGTATGTTCAAAGCAGTGCAATTAGCAGCAGCCCAGGCCTTGCGCAATTCCGAAGAATGGCATCAGCAGCGGAACGAAGAATACCGAAAGCGACAGGCAATCATTTTTGAGCTGGCCAAAATTTTAGGTTGCCAAGCTGATACTGACCAGCAGGGAATGTTCGTATGGGCGCAGATTCCTGAGCATGAAGACAGCGCTGAGTCATTTAGCGAACGGATTTTACAGCAACACCAAGTATTTATTACTCCGGGACATATTTTCGGAAGCCAGGGAAATCGGTATCTTCGCTTTTCCTTGTGCGTTTCTCAGCCCAGGTTGCAGGAGGCTGCGGAACGGGTATCGTCTCAATAGTGGAAATCATGAATATCAGCATTATCGGATTGGGATTGTTGGGTGGATCTACCGCGTTAGGGCTAAAAGAGCGACTGCCCGAAGTGCGGATTATCGGGGTAGATACCTCCCGGCAGCATGCTGCTCAGGCCCTCGCCTTAGGCATTGCCGATAAAATTTTACCGCTGGATGAAGCAGTGACACAGTCTGATGTGGTTGTTATCGCCGTGCCAGTCGATACCATTGTAGAAGTGCTTCCTCAGGTGTTGGATCTGGTGGCTGAAAGTGCGGCAGTGGTCGATCTAGGTTCAACCAAAGAACGGATCTGTCAGGTGGCTGATAATCACCCCCACCGGAGCCGATTTGTGGCCGGCCACCCCATTGCCGGAACCGAGCGCTCCGGCCCGATTGCCGCTTTTAACGATCTGCTTATCGGAAAGCAAATGATCATTTGCGATAAAGAACGATCGGATATTGATGCCCTGGAGTTAGTTGAGCATATTTTTCGCAATAAGCTGCAGATGCAAATCAGCTATATGGGAGGGGCAGAGCACGACCGTCACATCGCCTACGTATCTCACTTAAGCCACATTACCTCGTTTGCCCTGAGCAATGCGGTGCTGGCCAAAGAGAAAGATGAGCAAAGCATTTTTGAGATGGCCGGTAGCGGATTTTCTTCTACCGTGAGGCTGGCCAAAAGCAATCCCACCATGTGGGCACCTATTTTTATTCAGAACGCCCGGAACGTAAGCCAGTCGCTATCAGCCTATATTGACCAACTACAGCAGTTCAAAGTCTGGCTTGAAGAGCAGGACGAAGGAAGTATGTACCGGTGGATGGAAAACGCTAATGGTATCCGAACAATATTGTCGGGTATTCATTCTAATGAAAAGAACCAGGCCTAAAGAGGCAGTCTGAAGATTTAGCCGGGAGCAATTAACTAGTTGCTATGAACATACTGTGTACCAAGAAACTAGCCGCATTGGTGCTGTTCCTGTTATTAGGGACTTGCTCATTGGTATACAGCCAGGCAGGTCATGATCCGGAGTATGTTCAAAAATTTCCCGATACATTGAACCTACGGGTGCTGTTCGTACAGAAAGGCCTACACCTCAGCGTACGAAACCAACAGCAAAAGCAAAGCTTTTTTTTCACTCCCTGGCGACTGAATTACGTCGGAGTAGGTGGGTTTTTATGGAATATCGGTTTCAATATTCTGATTAATCCAGTGTCTCCGCCTCCAGAAACTGAAGAACTGAATAGGTTCGATTTTCAGGGATCAATATACGCGCGCGATTGGTTGTTCGATGGCATTTATCAAAACTATCAGGGGTTTATTCAAACCAACGATGAGTTTGATCCGAATGCAGACCCGGATCAGTATCTGCGTGATACACAAATAAAGAAAATACAGGCAACCATCACTTACCTTCCCTCGGGCAAACAGTTCTCCCTTGGTTTTCCCTTTAATCAAGGGGTACGACAGCGTAAAAGTAGCGGCAGTTTACTACTTTCCGGTGATTTTTCGTACAAGAAAATTGCTTCAGAAAGTAATATATTACCCGAAACTAATTTGTTAGTAAACGATCCGGTACGAAGTTTAACCAAAGTAGAAGCATTTTCCCTTACTACTATGATGGGCTATAGTGCTACTTTAGTGTACCGCAACTTCTTTATGCATGCCTTTGGCCTAACCGGATTGGGGTTTCAGAATGTGTACTATTTTGAGGAGACAGAGAAGCGGAGATTTGCTATTGAGCCAACTTACGATATAAGAGGGGCAGTAGGTTATGATTGCAGTAGCTGGTACACGGGAGTCTACGCCTTTTCGGATTATACCATTTCTGATGTGGAAGGATGGCAATTTATAAGTCGCACCAGTCAGATTCGCTTTTATCTGGGCATCCGGTTTACTCAGCCAAACTTTTTTCGTAGAACTAAGCCAAAATTTTTAGAAAAACTTCAGAATAGCCCCAATATCCCCTTGCCATTCTTCAACTAAACATTCCTCTTGAGAAGAGGTTTTGTCAGAGAACCTAAAATAAGTCTGATATGGATACCCAAAAAATGAAAGAATACCGTACTCCGCTTACTGCTAAACTAGAAGAATTGCATAAAAATGGTTTTACCCACCAGTTTGACCTTAAAGACGGAAAGATACAGGGGAATGATCAACACTACTCAGCCGACCAATTGGCGATAGTAGAAAAATATCGATTTGAGGGAGAAAGCAATCCTGACGATTTATCCATTTTGTATGCCATTAGAGCAGAAGATGGAACGAAGGGCACGATAATAGACGCTTACGGAACGTATGCTAATAACGAACTGGGCGAGTTTATGAAAGGGGTGAAGGAACAGTAATATCAATTCAGATCGGATAGGTCATAGCCAAAGTTTTCGGCGGTATTCCTAACCCATGGTAAAACTTGGGCCACTTCTGCGGAGCTAAGATTCTCCCTCCACCGCGCTATTTTTACCGAATGATCTTGGGTAGAGTAAGGGCGAGAGGTTTCGGCCTCTACAAACTGATCGTTATTTTTATTTTGTACCCGTTCCGACCACTGCCGTAAATATTGCCTGTTTTTTCGGGTGTCTAATCCTATTTGCTTGCCAATCGATAGAGCAAAAGTCGCTGGATCTTCCAGCATATCCTCAAACCGGGTAACTGTAACGTATTTAACTACCTGACTGTAACCCACCGTATTGATGTAATTCCAGTGATGGGTGCACTGTTCAATCAGGGGGCGGTCAAGCCTCTTCTGCCAATCAGAGGGCCTAGGGTGGTGACCCCAATTGCGGGAAATGCCTACCCTAAGCGAACAAATAGTATCCAGCGGATGGCGAACCTGCCAGTAGAACTGTAATGGGGGTGGAACAGCCTCTATCAAGGCCTCTAATGGGAACGAAAGGCCGGCTTCCGGCAGAAAACCTTCACTTTCCCTGGGCACTTTCATGGCTACGGGCTGGGAGTAATCGTACCGGACTACTTCCGCAAATGGAGGCTCGCTGTAGTAGCGGAAGGCTGGAAGATGATCAAACAATTCACCAAAGATAGATGTGCCGCTCCGGCCGCATCCTAAAATCACTACATGGCTAGTTACTGACATTGCAATAAGGTGTAGATAGAGCGTTTATCGGTTAGTTGAAACACGATTTGTTTAAGTTTAATAACAATTTGTGTAAACAAAATGGTTATTAAGTGTAGCATTTATCCCGAGTATGAAACACCTAACTTCCATTCTTCCTACCAACACTATTGGCGATTTTTACTACAGTCTAGTGGCACTGGTTACGCTGTTGGTAACTTTGTTAGGTTTTGTGTTTCCTCAATTTCTTCGGCAAATTGAACTGGCACTGTTCGCACTGATCATCTTGATGATTGGCGTACCCCACGGAGCTACCGACCATTTGCTAGATCAATTTAGTAGAGGAAAGAGATTTTCCTATCGAACTTTTCTACTTAACTACGTTGCTCTTGGTATTGTCTATACCATACTGTGGTTTCTTCTTCCGGAGTTAAGCCTGTTACTCTTTATTGCGCTGTCCACTTACCATTTCGGGCAGTCGCAGCTACTTTACTTACGGATACCGCAGCACCATTGGCTGAAAATTACCAGCTATATGTTATGGGGCAGTTATACACTATGCTGTATTATTTTGCTTAACTGGAACGAAAGCTGGCAAATCCTAGATGAATTGCTTCCCAGTTTGTTAGCAGTAGTATTGCCTTACCAAGATCTCATTCCGTATTTGCTGGGAGTTCTTTTTCTGACCAATATTGGGCTGTTCGTCGTATTTTATGTTCGTCGCCAGATGCGAAGGCGAGAGTTAGTGGGCGAAGTGCTCAACTTAGGTCTCATTGCCGGGTTAGCATATTTTACCCCCTTGTTGGTAAGTTTCGCCGTTTATTTCGGCCTTTGGCACTCTCTTATTTCAGTTCGGATTGAGATTCAAAAGATGAGGACATACCAGCAATCATTTTCAGCGATAAAGTTTGCCAAAACCGCGCTGCCACTAAGTCTATCTACACTGGTTATTTTTGTAGTAATTTTTCAATTAAACACTCAATTTGCCTTATTTCAATCGCCTTTTCTGCTGTTCTTTATTCTGATCTCCGTTCTTACGCTGCCCCATGTATTGTACGTTCAGGAATTTTATACTTCTGCGGCATCTAAGTCGGCTAAAGTCAATCATAGTAGTTAGCTATTGTCCTGTTTTTCCCATAAAAACGTCTACTTTCGGATGAATGGGGTTGCCGGATGCCCGCCGCAAAGTAACGATCTGTCCAGTATGATAGAGTGCATCGGCAATAGGCCCGTTGATCATATTCCAGTAAGGAAACTCACTGCTCCGTTCACCACTTTGAAAGACTACCGAAAAATCAGCTACCTCATCGGCGCTTTTGTTTAAACATAGCTCGCTGGCGCGTTGCAAGTTTTTTAAGGTACGATGGCGCAAGGTATCAGAAGATAACCCCGACCAGTCGGCCGGCCGGATATTAGGCAGGTTCTGAGGAGCATTCACGATAGTTTCGGAAAGTCCGTAGATGTGGGTAAGGGTTTCCAATAAGTTGCGCGCTCCTTCTACCGGTGAAAATACTAAATCTTTTTCGGTGAGGCCCTCAGTAGCCCAGTAGTAGCGGAAACCCAATCCGTCTATCAGGCGGGCCAAAATATTGCCGGAAGAATAATTATCCGGATAATCGGGTATTTGCCGGTAAGGAAGTTCCATTGAGTCGGTCTGTTGGGCCTGAGCTGCTAGCCCACCAAGAAGTAACCAGCAGCCAATGAGAAATCTACGCATGTCAGAATACAATAGCCAGTAGGAAAAGTACGAAGCTAGCTGCTTCTTTCCAATGTTAATCATTAACAATAAGGCTTTAGTAGGCAAGCCATAGATACTTGATTATCACTGACGATACTCGCTAATCTCGAACAGATGCCCGTCCGGGTCGTGGAAGAAACAGCGGGTTTCGGCCCCGCGATTAAAGGGCGGAGTAATGAACTCAGCCCCCCGCTCCTTCAGTATCTCGTAAGATTCCTGGCAGTTTTCTACCCGAATAGTAAAAGCGTGGCTCACCCGGTGTTTATCGGCAGGGGGAACAAAATGAGTATTGGGTTTATCTTCGGTAGGCTCGCCGGCAGTAACTAGTAATATCCAACTACTCAAAAACTCCAGCACAATGGAGTCGCCACCGTATTCGCGGTAGATGGAGGCCCCCAGCACGTCTACGTAAAAGGTTTTGGCGGCACTCAGGTCTGAAACAACCAGAATGGTAGTAAATGCCGAATTGGTGAAAGGGGGTTGGGTATCCATCAGTAGGTAGGTTGAGTAGTACGCTAGCTAAGTAAGCTAAATATACTCATTCCTGCGGCTTATTAATACGCAATGCTAAGCCCCAGCGCTTCAAAGTGCTGGCTTTTTCCCTGTTTGTGATGGTCAAATTCCAGGGTGAGCGATGGTTTTGGGCTGGTTTCGAACGCTACCTGTGGGTGTTGCCGAAAGAACGTAACAAAGTCGTCAATACCTGCTGCCGGAATACCGAAGGTGGCGCGGGTAAGCTGCTGAAGGCCAACCGGGTGGTTGCGGGGTTCATTCGGGTACTTGCTCGGACCGGAAGATGCCAGGCGGAATGTCCAGGGTAGATACGGTTTGTCCTGATTCGTAATAATATTTGCCCCCAAACCAAGAGGAAAGAAAGCTGGCTCGTAGGTTTGGCTATTGGCAAAGAGGGGATCTGTCGCTTCGCTATGTACCAGGCAGAGCCCGAAGGGTGAATACCCATTGGTGTGGAACTGTGACCGTTCCCACAGCCGGGTAGGAGCCGTCAGCTCGCTGGTAATCTCTTCTTCATCAATTACCCAAACCAGCTCCAGGAAAAAGTTCTCAAAGTAGAACTTACGATTGGTAGTGCCCTGCCCCGGATGCACTCGGCTGCTTCCTTCGTTAAGGCCAAAGTCAATCAATTGGTCGCCCTCTCGCCCCTGGTTGGCAGTGAAGATAAAGATATGGTCAATTTCCATCGTGCGTGGTTTATGCTCTAACTCGCCAATGGCTCAATAGTTAATCAGATTCTACTTTTTGCCTAGCTTGCCACTTATCACGGGTCAGGTGGTACACCCGGCAGTAGTCGTCCTCAAACATTCGGTTTTCTACAAACTCAAATCCCATGCGTTCGTAGAAGCGGTGGGCGCGGGTGTTGGTCTCCAGCGGATCGATCAAAATTTCGGTAACCTTTGGGTCAGCAAAGCAACGTTCAATAGCCAGCGTCATCATTACGGTGCCGTAACCCCGCCCCAGGTCTCCGGCCTCTCCAATCCAGATGTCGATAGCCCGCAGGTTGGGCGGCACATCGCCCCAGTAGTGGGTTTCTTCCTCGGCCGGATCAATAATCTGCACAAACCCCAGCGGCCGTCCGTCCAGTTCGGCCATCAGTTGTTCCCGCCACGGGGGGCAACGAGGCAGTTCTTTTTCCCATTCCCAGTCATCGTTAGGATCAGATGCTACGGTATGCGGCTGCTCATCCCAGTGCCGCAAAGTAGTCAGGTCATCCGGAGTAGCATGGCGTAGTGCGATGTTAGCTTTTTGCCGTTGCATGGCTTTGATAGGTTATTTTGTATTTATGATTGAAAGCAAAGGGAAGCTAAAACCTAATTCATGGTATATATGTCCAACGAGTATTAAATATGGTCAATTATATTTAGACGTAACAGCTTGCCACTTATTAGCCAGTGTTAGCACTGGCGGTCATTTTAGCGTAAATATTCTTTACTTTTGCTCGTACCGATGCACTTTCGTTAGCCAAGGCTTCTTCACATAGTATCCTAAACTCATTATTCAGGGCTGGATATACCTTCACAATCTCATAGTAGGCTTCGTAGGCCGCTGCCTTCACAAACTTCTTTTCGGAGGTTAACTTTTCTCGAACAAAAGGCTCTATATACTCAGCGGTTTTGGTTGAGATCGGGAACTGAGGGATTAGCTGCAAAATATGAAGCTGCGCTTCCCACTGCTCTAGCGTATTTACTCTGGATAGCGTCTTATCAATCTGAGTCTGACTCAATTTATGGCCGTTATCAACATAATGCTTGATAATCCAGGTGGTTGCGGGTTGTAATTCAATATGCTTCAGATATAGTTGAATAATATCGTCCACGAAAGCAGGGTCATCCACCTGCTGCTGGTAGATCGCAATCAGGTAGCTGGTGTGCTTACCGTCCCACTTCCTCAGTCTTTCTTTTAAGTCTGTGTTCTTCATAGTCAGGGATTAAATTTTCTCAAACAGGAAGGAATTTAAGTGCTAGCTAGTTAGTGCTACAGGTTAGATATAAAGTGTAAAGATAAAAACTAAAACAACTAGCATCTCAAGCATATAAATCTGTAGTAAACTTAGTTTTAGAGTTTGTTGAATTATAAAGTCCAAAAAAAGAAATAACAGAGTAAGCCCAAGCAAAACATAAGGGCCTAATCCGCCTAGCCCTAGCTCAGTATTCCAATCTAGAGTAACTAACAGGTAGATAGCATAGCTTAGAAAGTAAACCGATATTAAGATAAACGGAGTTAGTTTATATTTAATCATTAGACTCATTCATATTAATGATGCTCAATCTAAGCACGAGTATAGTTAGTACTGTTTAGATAAAGGTTATTATGACTGTCAAAAGAATAACTACCCCTGGTTCTTCGGTCATGGTTGAATAACAAATCGAAAGTTTCGACCTGGTCGAATGGTTTGTTTAACGTTCAAAAGGTACATTCGACCGGGTCGGAATAAACAAACCTTACATGAATCATACGTTTCGACCGGGTCGAAACCTTTATTTCGGCATTTTTGGTGGGTTTTACCGGGTCGAGAACAGCGTTTTGTTGCCTCGGATGTACCAAGCCCCCGGTGGATATTATTTTTCTGAACTGAAATGCTTATTTCGACCGGGTCGGATGCTTTGTTTTCTCTGCTCAACGCCTCTTGACCCCTGGTTATTAGCACTTTAGCCTGAAATACTACCTGGTAAGGTTCTGCGCTGATCCGCCTTTCTCTTCACCCTGGTTCTGCGCTACTTTTGCAAAGCTTTACTAAACCACAAAAAGAAATGAATCAGAACGAACGAATTGGGTGGTCCAAGACTGTGATTGACACCGCCCTGAACAATCCCGGTATTCAGAAGCAACTGGCTAAGTTTGGGTTGAATAAGGAAGGTCTGCTAACCGGCCAGTCTCACGTAGACGAAGTGATTCGGCTGGGGGCTATGCAGCGTAAAGAAAAAGGTGAGCGCTTTGACGCTACCGACGAACTAAACGCTATTCGCACGCAGGCCAAGGAATTATACGCCAAGCACGTAGCCGATGCCCGCCATGCGCTACGCGATGAACGAGGTCAGTGGGAAGCGTTAGGATTGGAAGGCCGACGCAAAGAAGAATTCTTTGAGTGGCTGGCCCAGGCCGAAACTTTCTATAGCAACATCGATCCGGTAATGCCTACGCTAAAGAAATATAATGTTACTGAAGCGGAAGTGGCCGAAGCCCGCTCTCTGCTGGTGAAAGTGGTAGAAGCCTACCAGAACCGCAATCGTGAGGCTAGCGAAGCGAAAGTAGCCACTCGCTTGCGCAACGAAGCCCTTCAGACACTGGACGACTGGATGAAGCGCTTTAAGCAAACCGCTGAGCTGGCCTTTGCCGACGAGCCTCAGCATCTGGAAACCCTGGGTTTTACTACTAAGGTAGCCTAGACCCTCGAGGCAAACATATAGTTGGGAGAGATATACCAATACTCGGGTAAAAACGTATAATAGATGATCTAAGTCACTAAAAAAGTACCCGGATTAGGCTAACTTGCTTTCCAACTTGCGATCGCTGCACTATTGTCTTTAGGTGAACACTACGTACTTGCCCACGGCCTCAATGTCCAGCCGTCGGTCATGCAATCCCTGGCGGAAGAACTGGGGTGTGAGGAAGACCAGTGTACCATTATCCGTCTGCCCGGCCACGCTGCCGACGAAACCCTACATACTGATGCCGCTCACCGCTGGCTGGATAGTTTCCGCGATCAGTATCAGGCTGCCTACGAGCGTAATTCGGATATTATTTTTATAGGTTACTCCCTCGGAGGGCTGTTAATGACCTATTTGCTGGGAGCTGACCAAATCTCTTCGCCCCGAAAGCAGGTGTTGTTTGCCCCCGCGCTAGCCTTCCAGCAGTGGACCAAAATTCCAACGCTAATTACTACGACTACCCTCGATCAGGTGGTCATTCCATCCTTTACCCCCCAACGCTACAAGGCTAATCCGGGAGTATCGCTAGGGGCTTATAAGGTGCTTTTTGACATTAGCCGGGAGCTAAACGGTATGGATCCCTTACGCTATAATATTCCTACCCTGGTGCTCTGTGACCAGCGCGACGAACTGGTGCAGCCCGAGGGATTGCGTAAGTTCATTGAAGAAAAGCAACTCAGCGAGTGGCAGTTATATATCGTTCCGTCGAGCCCCTGGGAGCGTCTGGGCAAAAAGCACTTACTGGTGGCTCGCGAATATCAGTCTAAAGCCTACTGGGACGAAATCCAGCAGCAGATAGACACATTTATTCATGGGTGAAATAGCTTATTATGCATCTACGTACGAGGAGGCCCGAGAGCAGTTCCGTCAGCTAGCTGCCGAACGGGGAGGAACTCTAGTTGCTTTGCCCGTAAACCAACGGCAGGGTTTGTTTATTGATATAGCGCTGTGGCAAGGTTCTTCTGATACATTGATTATTCACGTTTCGGGAGTACATGGGGTAGAGGCGTATCCCGGTTCAGCCGTGCAGTGCGCCTTTCTAGACCAATGGAAACCTGACCAGCTAGGAGAACGTAGCCTGTTGCTTATCCACTGCGTAAACCCTTTCGGTATGCGCTATCTACGTCGCTGGAACGCTCATAATGTAGACCTGAATCGTAACTTCCTGGAGCAATTTGATTCGCTGCCGGCTAACCCTATGTATCACCGGCTGGCTTCTTTCCTCAACCCGCAGCAGGAACAACAACTGAATGGTTTCACCTGGCGGGCTCTGCGGAAGCTACTCCGTTACCGTTTCACTGCCCTGCAACAGGCTATTGCGCAGGGGCAGTACGATGACCCCGAGGGGATCTTTTTCGGGGGAAACCAACTATCTACTGAAGCTACCTTGCTACTGGATTTCTTTAGGCAACACCTGAGCCACTACGCTTTCATTCGGGGTATTGATTTCCATACCGGCTTAGGAAAATACCAACAATCCTCCTTTTATTTAGAACCGGACTTTACTTCCGCCCAGTATCATCAAGCTGAAAAACTACTAAGCAGCCCGGTGATCTACGGTGAACCCGGTAAGAGACGGAGCTATCAGGTTCAAGGTAGCCTAATAACTGGCTTGAAACAGTATTATAGTGGCCAGGATTTTCTAATGCTAACGCAGGAGATTGGTACCATCGGTCCCATTCGGATTTTACGGACACTACGGGAAGAAAATTATTACTATCACTACGTAATGGGCTATCAGCCCGAAGCTGCTCTCCGCCTGAAGCAGGCATTTTGCCCGGATGAGCCGGAATGGAAAGTAGCCACAGTACAGATGGGAGTACGGTCGTTAGAAAGGTTAATTCAATCAGAGTTTTAAAGAAAATAAGCGGTGTGCGCATCCGGCACACCGCTTATGATATTTGTAGCTTACGTAGTTAGGTTAAAAAATCTCATACTTGTTTAGAAAATTAAACTACACTGTCTACGAGTCCGTTAAGATGCCAACTCTGATAAAAGCCTGTTGGGGTAATTTTGAAGAAATTAGATAGAATATTATCTCCAAAGTGAGAAAAATTTTAGTCAATAGTCAGTATGCTAACTATACTCAATTCTTGTTTTGCAGAGAGAGGATGGCAATTTGTGAGAAGAAAAGGGTTGGGGTGAAAACAAAAAAAGCGATACACATTGGTAACGCTTTTTTAATATTGTATATGCAGTTTAGGAAAAAGCTAAAAAAATTTAAAGCTATAGTCTAAAAAGTCTAAACTACATGTGCCCTCACTTGCTATATAAGTTGCAACTATTCTGCCAATGGGCTAAATACGCTAGTTTCGGATGTTATTGAGGTAGAATTGGGGAAAAAGTTACTCATTGACTAAACTGAGTGTAGAAAAAATTACTCGCTTCCTCACTTAAGGGTTATTTACTAAATATGGCTGATACTTTAAAAACCGTACTGATAGACCTTTGTTTAGATATATACTTATTTAGTGAATAAGTTCTTTTTTTAAGAATGTTTTTTGTATCTTCATGGCAACAAATGAATGTTGCTATGAACAAATCAAGCAAACCAGCTACATTGGAAGAGATTCGTACCAACCGGACAGAGATTATTGGCACTATTGCGATGCAGTATCTTCAGTCGCTCAAAGTCAAATCAGCCACTCGCTGAACGGGCACTACTGCAAAATGCTAAACCGTCCGTTGTCGAAAACCCGCATAGTTTTCAATCTCTGAGGCGGTTTCCTCTTGGTTTTTAATTCTATCTGTTTAGTCACCCAGCTTTCAATCGGAAAGTCTTGAGGTATTTCCTCTAAACGCACGCAGACCCAAGGCTGTCGGGTAGTCAGTATTTTTAGTAACTCCGGTTGGATGATCAATCGGGCAGATATTTCAGTCGGCGGATTTTTATTTGAGGCCAGCGGTTTTGCATCGGAGTAAATTAGGGAGAGGGGTTCGGTAGCGTAATCCATTAGCTCCCAGGCCAAGTCGGGCACATGCTGAACAAACTGATGAATCTGTTCTATTTGGGTTAGCCAGATGGTAAAAGCTGGTCGGTCAGTTCTGGAAGTGGCTGCACTCAGAAGTTCCTGTCGGGCTGCATGGTCCGCAAATGGTACTACCAATACCTCTTCTGGAGTATTTTTCAGCCAGTATTTTAGAGAAGCAAGCATTTGTATGGAAGAAGGCTAAAAATTGTCAAGAGAAGGTAAGTAGATGCGTACCTCGGTTCCTTCCTTAGGTTTACTTTTAATTTTCAGATCACCCCCTAATTTCTCCACGTTCGTTTTTACAATAAACAAACCTAACCCGCTGCCCGAAGAAGATTGATTACCTCGGAAGAACATATCAAAGGCCCGATCAAGTACCGATTTGTCCATGCCCTCTCCATTGTCTTTCACAATTAGGTCAATGCCGCCCCGGGCATTTTTTGCACTTATTTTTAAAAAAGATAAATCATTTCTAGGATTGTGGTACTTAATGCCATTTTCAACCAAATTTTGTATAATTGACCGACATAACTTCTCGCTACTAGTAAATAATACAGGTGGTTCGGCTTCTAAAGTCATTTCAATCTGATCTCGATTTGGATAATTGGCAAAACTGTCAATAATGTCAGCAATGACCTGAGTAATATCGAATTTCTGTACTTCAATCTTACCCCGGTCGGTAATACCGATCTCAAGTAGACCGGTAAGAGTAGTATTCAATTTATCGGCACTTTGCTTAATCAGTGATACGTAGTACTGAAGCATGGTAAAGTCAACCTCGGTTTGTTCAATTACCTGAAATAGTCCTAGCATGCTGGCTAACGGTCCTTTCAGATCGTGCGAGACGCGGTAAATTAAGGTTTTTAATTCTTCGTTGCGCTGGCGTAGAGCTTTGGAAGTAAGCTGAATTTGTTTTAAATCCTTCGCAATCAGCACGTATCCACTAGTGCTACGGTTATTTTTTAGGATAGAAAGTGATAGTGCCACCGGCAGTTTGCCTGATCGGGGCATTTTGAACGATGTTTCAATATTATACAAGTGCTCATTTTTCCGTACATTCTCTTTAAGCTCACTGACAAATCTTGCTTTGCGTCCATCAAACAGAATATCGACAGGTTGGTTCAGAAAATAAGATTCAGGTTGCTCTAAAAGCTCGCAGACTTTGCGATTTACCTGCTTTATTTTAAAATTTTTATCGAAAATAATGAGCATATCGACAATACCCCGCAGTACAGAATTGAGATAGTTCCGGGAGATAACTGTGTCGCGTAGTTCCTCGCTTAGCATGTTAATGCCCGATGCAATGGCATCAATCTCATCAAAATTATCCGAAATCGGAGCCAGATGTTGGAAGTTCCCTTCTGCAATCTCTAGTAATACATGGTTGATGGCATCAATGCGCTGGTCTCGAGGTAGGGACATTATGGTTGTTTACTAATAATAGTTTATCGGTACAAATATAGCCAGGCCAAAGCATCAGTCTCATTACGGAATGAACGGTGCGGTATTTTGGGTGTATGCTGATGAAAAATAAATTTAAGCAAAATTTGGTCTACTGCACTAGACACAACAAAAGCAATGGCGTTAATATTTTTTAATCCAAACTGGGCATTAAACAAAAAATCTCGTGCAGCTTTATCAATACTCTTAATTTTTGCCTTTTTGATCAGCACTGGAAACTGTACATCCTGAAAATAATGAACACGATCAGCTACAATGGTACGGGCATTTTGTAATGAGATATGGGGAAGCTGACGATATCGAACTTGAGCAATGCCATCCGTGAGAGTAGCGCTATAATACTGATTCACTAACTCCATACGCTATTTGGTAAAATCTTCAATCCACTCTACTGCTTCGTTCAGAGATGTAAAGAATTTAAAAGGATATTCGGGTTGATAGAATTTTATAAAGAAATTCCCCATCATACGGGTGACCGGGTTGCTGAGAATAACAGCTAGTGCAAGTAAATCTCTTCCTGCTTCTGAAGAAGAGAAGAAAATTCGAGTAGCCTTATCTACATGCTTCACAGATGAGATATCGACAATAGCAGGTACTTTTCTGCCATCAGTGATACTCATTCTGAAATCTGTAGCATTTTTTGCTGCGTTAAGATCGATAGTAGATACTTTATACTTAGCGTATAGTATCTTATTACGAAATTCTAGAGAGACAAAATCATTTTCGTAAACCTTATTTTCCATACATCATTAATACATAGATCGCTGCAGAAAACGGGCTTCAATTAAAAAATAACTTACACGCGTGATATAGGACCGGATACCGCCTGTTTACTTGAGGGTAATTTGCATAATCTTGCTGTAGATAACAAAGTAATAACTATCAACAATGGCAAAATCAAGACATAACCATCTGCTAGATACAATCGGTGATCTAATTCTGAATGCCAAAAAAGAAGGATTGGTTCACTTGTATACAGAGGGCGATCATTTCGATGGCAGACATATTCAAGTTAAGGGTGAAAGGCTTTTTCACTTTGGAACTACTGGGTATCTGGGACTAGAGCAAGACCAACGGTTGAAAGATGCTGCTATAGATGCAATTCAGCGTTATGGCACTCAGTTTCCCTTATCTAAGACCTACGTGTCGTTCGTCATTTATAAAGAACTGGAAGAGTGCGTTCAGCGAATTTATAACCGTCCTATCGTAATTACGAAAAACAGTACTTTGGCTCATATTGGAGTAATTCCTACTATCGTTCGTGATGAGGATGTATTGATTCTTGATCAGCAGGTACACGCCAGCGTACAGAATGCCAGCCAGTTACTGAAAGCTCGAGGTATTTCGGTGCAGCTCGTAAAGCACAATGATATCAATATGCTGGAGGATATGCTAAAGCGACTTCAGAATAAACATCAGAAGATATGGTACGCAGCTGACGGGGTTTATTCTATGTTCGGCGATGTAGTTCCTCTAGATCAATTGCTTCCGCTAATGGAGCGATATCCTCAGCTCCATTTATACATAGACGATGTGCACGGCATGAGTTGGGCGGGTAAGCACGGTGCCGGTTACGTTATGAGTCAACTGGGCACGCTTCGCGAGCGTATTGTACTGGTAGGTACTCTTAGTAAATCATTTGGCGCGAGTGGAGGGGTAGTTGCCTTCGGAGATGATTCATTATACGAAGCATTTAAAATTTTTGGTGGTCCCCAAACCTTTTCCGCTCAGTTGGAGCCACCTAGTGTAGCAGCGGCCTTAGCATCGGCTAAAATTCATTTATCAGACGAAATTTACGAGATGCAGCAAGAACTGGCCGAGAAAGTTACGCTATGTAATCAGCTTATTAGAGAGACTAATCTGCCACTAATTCAGGAGAATGTTTGTCCGGTTCATTTCATCGGGGCGGCATTGCCCAGCGTTTCTTACGATTTTGCCCGCCGGCTAATGAACGATGGTTTCTATATAAATGTAGCTACCTTTCCAGTAGTACCAGTGAAAAACACCGGAATCCGGTTCACTATCTCGCGGCATAATCAACCCGAAGAAATTCGAGCGCTGGTGGAAGCTATGGAATATCATTACCCTAAAGCACTAGAAAAAGAGGGGTATAGTCTTAATCAGGTACGGAAAGCATTTAAGCTCTCTGTACCGGAAGAAACCACCGCCAAAGTGCAGCCTATAAAGAAAGAAGGACTTACGCTGCAACTGGAAGATAGCATTCAAAAGATTGATCAGGATGAGTGGAATAGCTGGCTGGGTGGACGGGGAGCGTTCGACTGGAACGCCATGAACTTTTACGAAGAGGTTTTTTCCGAGCATTCAATATCTCGATACCGTTGGGATTTTACGTATCTGGTAGTACGCGATGCTCAGCAGAAAGTCGTACTAGCCACTTTCTTCACGGCGGCGCAGTGGAAAGATGATGTATTAGCCGCAGCTTCGGTTTCGGAAAAGGCTGAAGAAGTGAGAAAGATTAATCCGGACTATCTTACCTCTAAAGTACTGTCAATGGGTTCGCTGATTACGGATGGTGAACATATGTTCTTAGACAAGACACACCCGCAGTACAGTGAAGCTCTAAAAATGATGAATGCTACAGTGGAATTGCTGAAAGAAAAGTATCAATGCAATACGGTGATGTTGCGCGATATTGCGGCCGACGATGAAGAACTAAACCATATATTTCATACGCAGGGATTCTTACAAATTACTCTCCCAGAAAGTGCTACAATTCATGATCTGAATTGGAGTGACCAAGACGAGTATCTTAGCAAGCTCTCAAGGAAATCCCGAAGACACATCAAGAACGATATCTTCAAATATCAGGAGTACTTCGATATCGAGGCTAAAAGCGAACTGAATCCTAGCGAACTACTCAGGTCTTACCACTTATATCAAAATGTAAGTAACCATAACTACGCTTTCAATAATATTGAGTTTCCGTTCCGGTTATTTGAAGAAATGAACAAGAACCCTAATTGGGAATTTATTTTGTTTAGATTAAAAGAAGATAACGTAGCGGCGGGTGATGATACTTTAGTGGGAATTGTTTTCACCTATAAGACAAAAGAAAACTATTGCGCTGTGCTTTTGGGCATGGACTACAATTATTCTCGAGAGTACAAAGTGTATAAGCAAATCATATTTCATGCTACCATGAGGGCTCGCGAATTAGATAAGGAAAAGATCTTTTTAGGTCTAACTTCTGGGCAAGAAAAGAAGAAATACGGAGCCAAACTCACCCCTAGGGTAGGGTATCTGCAAACACAAGATAACTATCAACTGGAGTTGGTTGAATCAATGGTTGGTGTCGCTTAATACCTGGATAAATTCTGCTAGCGAAGCAGAATCTTATGGGAGCTGATGCTCCCTTTTTTATTGGTTCTAATTATATACAAGCCAGGCGGGAAGGCTGATAAATCCAATGAAAATTTACCGCTGATGTTCTGTTGCTCAATGAGCCGCTGCCCGTAGAGGTCCAAAACAACTAGCTGATCAAACTGCCCTTCTATCCAGACTAATCCGTCGGAAGGGTTGGGATAGACTTTGGTTTCATTTGGCAGCTCGGTAGGTATATCAGGCACCGGAGTAAGAAAATCAGCCTGGTCGCGGTCAAAGCGGGGGCGCATCATCAGGCTGCCCTGTAAATTAGGGTTCTGCGTCCAGGTGCCGTCTATATTGAAGAAAGTCTTATCACTAGCATCCGTGTTCTTATCAAAGCCTACCGCCACAAACTGATCACTTTGCTGCTCGTAGCCAATATAAAAAGTATCCTGTACGTCCACATAGAAGGGAACGTTATCAACCAATAACTCGTAAGAAGTGAATTCATTGTACGTTGCTCCAGGAATAGCAGATACATTCACCTCCCGAAGTACCACTTCCTCACCCAGCGTATCGGCTAGTTCTCGCCATACGATGAGCTGAATAGGAGTTCGCTGATTTTGATTTAACTGAGGAAAATGAATGTCAATGTGAGTGAGCAGGGCCGGTTCGGAGGCTACAAACTGATAAGCGACTTTACCGCCCTGCTGATTGACCTCTACACCAAATTCAGCAACTCCGTCGTCGTAGGCAAACCATTCATTTAACACAAACACCGAGCGGGTAGTATCATTTACGCGATAATCAATAGTTTCGTCAAAAATAGTATCGCCGGCAATGATAGAAAATTGGGTCTCTAGGTGAAGCGAATCGGCACTGAGGTCGAGTTGGCTGATGTCTAAGGGGGCAGCTGTGATGGTACGTCGCTCTAAACCTACTGGCACCGGACTCACCGCCGTAGAATCATTAAGCACAACCTCCTGATTAGTAACCATATCTCGTACCACTGCTGAATAGCGGACCGGCTGCAACTGTACGTTCAGATTAAAAAACTCTACCGAAGTAACACCCAAGTAGCGGTCAGGGTTGGCCCGAAACTGCTCAATAGGAACGGCGGTGTATCCTTCAAAGAGAGAGCTGGGAGGCCGGGTCAGTGCTCGATCAAGGTAAGCTGTATTAGATTCAGTCCGGTTCTGATTCAAGTAGACGTAATCTACATTCCAGGTATCGTACGCCCCTGTGAGGCGACTGTAAGCCTGAAAACGAAACTGAAAGCGGTCGTGAAAGTAAGCTGGATTGAATACTGGGAAAATTTCCTGCACAAATTCTTCAGTAGCTAAAGAGTCCCCTCCATCGCGCAGCCATACAGTGTTCCATTCGTTTTCGTTGGTTAAAAACTGAAGTCGGAGTGAGTCACCGGCATCGGGAAACTCTCCGTTACCCTGTCGTTGCCAGTAAAAGCTGAAGTATACGGAGTTTCGGTTGGCGTCGGGCACTGCCGCGAGGTTGATGGGTCGGGAAACCAGGCTATCACTAGCATCGTCTACCTCTCCGGTACTATAGGGGGTGCCATTCAACTGAATGCCGTCGAACGAAGCTACGCCTACCGTGGGAGGGTCAATTGGTAAACCTGGGTTGATGCGGGTATCTTGGCTACTAGGCAACCATTTTAGAGTATCTGGAATAGGGAATCCTAGTTCGGTAATGATCGGTTGAGAAAAGTCATCCCAAAAAGGAAGACTGAGTACCGTATCCAGTGCTTCCGTTCGCTCATATCGTGCTTGAGCAGAAGTTGGCGCTGAACTCAGGGGTACCAGACGAATGCCAGGTTGTTGGGCCTGCACCGGTAACCAACCAAGAACAACGAAAACGACTAGTGAAAGCGGAACTACGCGAATCAAAAGAATTTGTTAGTAGGTTAGGTAGAACTCATTATTCGTTTATTGCCGCCTGGGGAAGCGTTTCTTCCGACTCGGTTTCCTCTTCATCCAGAATGCTATCTTCCTGTTCCCCCTGGCGATCAAGCCAGATATCAACCTCTTCACCAATACGAATTCGCTTACCTGAAGCAGGACTTTGTTTTACAATGACCAAGCGATCTTGAGCCTGCTGCATTTCGTCTTTAGGGTCGCGGTCAGCCAGCGAAGGATCGCGAAAAAGAATGTTACCAATCTTTAGACCAGAACCTAAAATAACCACTTCGGCTTCGTCCAAAACTAATCCATCTAGTTCAGGAACTTCCAATGTAGTGTTACCTAGTCCATCGCCGACTACTAAATCAATCTGAGCTCCTTTGGGAATAAACGTACCGGCCTCAATAGGCTCACCCTCGTAATTTTGCTCTAACACTGCGTTCTGCGCCAAATCAGGAACGTACTTGATCTGACCCACTTCTAACCCGTAACTTTCCAAAAGCAGCGCAGCATTTTTAATGGACCCATCAATGAGCTGGGGCATTTTCACCTGAGGTGGATTGACCGCATTCAGGGTTAGAAAGATTTTTCGGTTTTCTTTCACTTTGGCCCCCGGTAAAGGATACTGAGTAAGAACGGTGAGTGGACGATATTCCTGCGTAAACCCGGAATCGGTAGTTACTTCGTACTTCAGGTTTCGCTTAGACAGAAAATCAGTAATCTCCTCTTCGTGCAATCCCTCCAGGTCGGGTACCGTAACGGTTTCTCCGTGATTAGTAGTGGAAGGTAGATATACATTGAAAAAAATCAGCGCGGCGGCAATGGTCAATCCCGCCATAATGCCCAGGTGAATGAGCAATCCTTTCCACGAACGAACTGTGAACAGTTTCATAAAATATTTGTGGTTTGAGTATTATACCAATAATTGGTTGTTAATAATCTGTTTAATATCCAGTCCGGCGGCGCGAATTTGCTGAGGAATAATACTTTCCGGTGAGCAACCGGGCGTAGTATTCGCTTCAATAAAATACAGTTCACCATCCCGCAAAATGTAATCAATCCGGGCGAGTCCGCGACAGCCCAGCACCGTGTAGATGCGTTCGGTTAACCGCTGGCAACGTTCGGTGGTTTCATCATCAATTCGGGCCGGAGTAATTTCCTCAGAGGCACCCTCATATTTGGCCTGGAAGTCGAAAAACGCGTTTTTTGACACTACTTCGGTAATGGGCAAAGCACGTGCCATTTCGTGTTCCTGGTAAACTCCACACGTAAGTTCACGTCCGGAGATATATTCTTCAATCAGCACTTCTCGGTCGTGCTCAAAGGCTTTGCGAATTGCTTCGCCTAAATCCGAAGCTTGATCTACCTTACTCGCCCCGAAGCTGGAACCGCCATTGTTAGGCTTTACAAAACAAGGAAATTTTAGTTCTTCAGTAAGCTTTTCTACCGAATAAGGTTGTTGTTGTCGCAGCACCACAGATTGGGGAGTAGTGATACCATGACTTCGCACCAGTTGTTTGCACACGCTTTTGTTAAACGTGATAGAACTGGTTAGTACATTGCAGCCGGTGTAGGGGACATTGAGTAAGTCGAAGTACCCCTGAATCTTTCCGTCTTCCCCTGGGGTGCCATGAATGATATTGTATACATAATCAAAACGAATCTTGTGGCCTTCGCGCTCTACTGAAAAATCATCGCGATTAATCGGGCAGTTCTGGCCAGGTAGCTTAGCATACCACTGGTCTTTTTCTACGACGACCAGATACGGGTTAAAGCGTTCGGTATCGATGCAATCGAGAATGAGTGCGGCACTCTTCATAGAAATCATGTACTCGCTGGAGCTACCGCCGGCAACTACCGCAATATTTTTTTTCATGGTTAATAGTTTGAGCCAAAGTTACGTCTTTTGACTAAAGGTAGAACGCAAAAATAAGGCTAGACATATTTGTTAACGTAAAATATGTAATGTTCCACTACTATTTACAGCAAAGAAACCGCGAGTTGAGTCTGGCTACGGAATAATTTCGGCGGCAATCTTCTCCGCCTCAGTAAAGGCATGCTGATCCAGATCTCTTAATTCGCCTTTCTCATTAAAATAGTCAAGCAGGTTACGGGTATGAATGTTACCTACCAAATCGGGGCCGGCCATAGGACATCCGCCCAGCCCGCTTAGCACGCCATCGTAGTGCAAGCAACCAGCTTGGTAGGCCGCCTCGATTTTCCCGCACCAATCGGCGGCGGTAGTATGCAGGTGCAAGCCAAAGGTTACCTCCTGATACGATGGGATAGCCGTAGAAAGGGATGCACTAATGTACTCCGCCTTTCCAACTCCTACGGTATCAGCTAAAATTATCCGGCGCACTCCGGCTAGGTGCAACTGATCGATCCAGTGCAGTAAAAGTTCGGTGTCCCAGTGATCATGGTAGGGGTTACCGAAGGCCATAGAAATATAAGTGACTAGTTGCTTATTGTATTGTTGGCAGATGGTAAGTAGTTCCTGTACTAAGGCAAAAGATCGCTCTATGGTAGAATTGATATTGCGTTGAAGGAAGGTAGGAGAAATTGAAAAGGGGAAACCCAGGTAAGTAATCTCGTCGTACTGCGATGCCTCTTGCGCGCCGCGTTGGTTGCCGATGATAGCCAGAAGCTTAGAAGATGTACTGTCCACATTGAGCTGACGCAGTACATCAGCAGTATCCCGCATTTGGGGGATAGCTTTAGGCGACACAAAACTGCCAAAATCAACCGTATCGAACCCAACATTCAGAATAGCGTTGATATAGCGTACTTTATCTTCAGTGGGAATAAACGGCTGAATTCCCTGCATGGCGTCGCGGGGGCATTCGGTGATTTTTACCATAGAATTTAAGGATGTTGCAATTTAGCTAGTTCTAGGGTAAATCCAGGTAGTACCGGGTCGCCAGAAATGCTTCGGTTAAAACCAGTGACTGTAGTTTCCTCACAGCCTGGTCGATACACATATACTGTTTCTTGTCCAGGGTCAATAAGCCAACCCATTTGGACGCCGTTGGCCAACCACTCTTCCATTTTGGTTTTTAGCTCCGGTAATGAATCGCTTTTAGATTTAAGCTCTACCACAAACTCGGGGCATACAGGAGCAAATTTTTCCTGCTCGGCAGAAGATAATTTTTTCCATTGATCTCGAGAGAGCCAGGAAGCATCTGGTGACTTCACTGATCCGTCAGGAAGGGTAAAGCCTGCCGAAGAATCAAACACTAAACCTCGCTGGTGCTTTTCGTTCCACTGTTCTAACTGGACAATGATTTTAGTATTATAAAAGCCGGTAAGTGACCCGGTAGGAGACATAATAACTATTTCTTTGTTAGCTTTTCGCTCGATATCCAAATCAGCGTTGTGCTGACAAAAAGAGAAGAACTCATCATCGGAAAGGTAGATCTCCGGTCCTTTTAAAATAATTTTCTCCATCAGAATAATTTACTCATTGATGACATAACGAGAAATTACTACCCGTTGTATTTCTGAGGTGCCTTCACCAATTTGAAGGAGGCGCTGGTCGCGGTAAAAGCGCTCGATGTCGTATTCACCCATCAATCCGTAGCCCCCATGAATCTGTACGGAATCGTCGGCTACTTCTTTAGCCATTTCAGAACAATAAAGTTTGGCCATCGCGGCTTCTTTGCCAAAGGGCTTCTGATTATCCTTCAGCCAGCAGGCTTTGTACAGTAAGTTACGAGCCAGTTCAATCTTGGTAGCCATATCCGCCAGTTTAAACGAGATAGCCTGAAACTGGGTAAGCGGCTTGCCGAACTGCTGACGTTCCTTGGCATAACGCAGCGCCATCTCAAATGCCCCCTGAGCTAGTCCCAGACCCATTGCCGCAATGGACAGACGCCCGCTATCGAGTGTCTTCAGCATGATTTTAGAACCCATTCCTCGTTCACCCAGAAGGTTGGCTTCCGGCACTTTACAGTTGTCAAAGAAAAGCTGCGAGGTGTTACTGGCGCGCCAGCAGAGTTTGTCGTGCATCGCAATGGCATCAAACCCGGGGGTGCCGCTTTCTACGATGATAGTAGAGTATTCTTTCTTACCGTTCTGATCCCCCGTGACGGCTTGCACGGTCGCGCCAATGGTGATATCAGTAGCTCCGTTGGTAATAAAAATTTTGGAGCCATTAATGGCCCACTGACCACCCTCCAATTTGGCAGCGGTTTTTGTGCCCCGAGAGTCGGAACCCGCTTCAGCTTCGGTTAAACCAAATGCCCACAATGCTTCGCCAGTACATAGTTTGGGTAAATATTTCTTTTTCTGTTCTTCGGTGCCGAAGTTATACAGCGGCCCGATGCCCAGAGAGTTATGAGCGGCTAGCGTAGCCGCCTGAGAGCTATCTACCCGAGCTAGTTCTTCCACCGCAATAATATATGACAGGTAGTCCATACCCTGCCCACCGTATTCTCCGGGAATCATCATTCCGAAGAGGCCTAGTTCGCCCATCTTCTTGGTAAGATCGTAGGAGAACATCTCTTTTTTGTCAAGTTCGCGAGCAACGGGTTTAATATCCTGCTCCGCAAAGTCGCGCACACTCTGGCGAATTAAATCGTGTTGTTCGTTCGTATACATATTTCTGGGTTATTGTTTGTCAAATGGTGTTATAGTGTTATCGTAAAGAGCTTAAGTCCTGAGCTACCATAACACCCAAATACTAAAACACCATAACACTTCATTCTAACGTTATCAAAACTTTGTCTCGGTCTACTCGTTCATTAAGTTCTACAAGAACTTCACCTACTTGGGCTTCGCGGGGGGCGACAATCTGGTTTTCCATTTTCATGGCCTCCACAATCAGCAAGGTATCGCCGCGTTGCACCTGATCGCCCGCCTTTACGTTAAGTTGAATCACTTTGCCGGGCATGGGCGAACTGATACGGTCATCGGAGGCACCGCTTTCGGCCTCCTCACTAATAAAACGTCCTTCGGCCATCAGATCGTTTCTTTGCCAGTGAAATTGATAGGTCTTCCAGGAGATTATCTGACTCAAATCATCCTGAGGCGATACGTAGCAGGTGTAGGCCTGCTTATCCATCGTAAAATCCACCACTCCATCCTCCACCGAAATACCGTGGATCAGGTAAACGGTATCAGCGTGATGAATCTGATAGGTAGAGCCAGTTCGGTTAATTTCCAGCCTAAGCGCTTCTTCATCCAGTCGGATAGTTACAGTTGGAATCTGCCGCCAGAAGCCGATCTCCGCCCATACATTATCCGGAGGCAGCGTTTGCAGTGTACGCAGATTGTACAGCAAGCCCCCAATCGCCAGCGGCAGTTTGTCTATACTTTGTTTTTCCTGATCCATACCCGCAATAATTTTCGGAGTTTGCTGATCACAGTATTTGGTAGAAATCTGGTTTAGCCCAAAATCTTCCGAACGTAGTAGAGCCCGCAGGTAAGCGATATTAGTTTCAATACCGTGAATAGCGTACCGCTCCAGCGCGTCAACAGATTTTTGAATACTCTCTTCCCGCGACTGTCCGTAGGCGATCATCTTGCTAATCATTGGGTCGTACTGACTCTCAATGGTACTGGGGCCGGTAATGGCGGTGTCAAGACGCACCGCCTTAGGAGCGTGATAGTAAGTGATGTCTCCGGGAGACGGAAGAAAGTTATGCTTGGGGTCTTCCGCGTAAACCCGGCATTCAATGGCGTGACCACGCTGCTGTAGCTCGTCTTGTGTAAACGATAACTGCTCTCCAGCGGCTACCCTTAACTGTTCAGCGACAATATCGACTCCCGTTGTCATTTCGGTGACCGGATGCTCTACCTGCACCCGGGTGTTCATTTCCAGAAAGTAGAAGTTGTGATTTTTATCTACCAGAAACTCCACAGTTCCGGCGTTGTAGTAATTGATCTCCCGGCCTAGCCTGAGTGCGGCTTCGGCCATTTTGGCTCGTAGTTCAGGAGTGAGTGTGGGGGAGGGAGCTTCCTCGATAATTTTCTGGTACCGCCGCTGCAACGAACATTCCCGCTCAAACAAGTGTAGCAGATTTCCGTGTTGGTCGCCTAAAAGCTGAAATTCAATGTGGCGGGGCTCTTCCAGATATCTTTCTACGTACACTGCTGCATCGCCGAAGTAAGCCTTTGCTTCCCGGCTGGTAGCGATTAGGGCTTCTTTCAGTTCAGACGCCGAGCGGACAATGCGCATTCCTTTACCGCCGCCACCCGCCGCCGCTTTCGCTAGAATAGGGTAGGGTAGTGTGTCTTGTTGGGCGAGAATCTCCTCCTGCGTACCGGTGATTCCTTCGGGAACGGGTACTTCCAGCTTTTTGGCAAAAGCCCGGGCCTCCATCTTGTTGCCCATCATACGAATAGCTTCTTCGCTGGGTCCTACGAAGGTAATATGGGCCGCCTCGCAAGCTCGGATGAATGCAGAGTTTTCGGATAGAAATCCGTAGCCCGGATGAACCGCCTCGGCTCTGCACCGCTGGGCAATACCGATGATCTGCTCAATGTTAAGGTAAGTGCTGCCGATATCATCGCCTTCCAATTCGTAAGCCTCGTCGGCTAAGCTGGTATGCAATGTGCCCCGGTCGGCCTCCGCGTAGATGGCTACGGTGGTAATGCCCATAGATTGAGCAGAACGAATAACGCGAACGGCAATTTCACCTCGGTTGGCAATGAGCAACTTACTAAACATGGTCTTGGGAAGGTTGAGTGTTGGATACCCAGTTAGGCTTGCGCTTTTCCAGGAAGGCACTCATGCCCTCCTGACCTTCTTCGGAGGCACGCGCATCGGCAATCATGCGGGCGGTGTAGTCAATGGTTTCGTTAAAATTATTGCTTTTGGTAATCGTGAAAATCAATTCCTTGCAACTGGTCATAGCCCCCGGAGCACTAGTTTTCAGTTCACGAACGGTTTGTTGTAGGTACTCATCCAAAGCTTGCTGAGAAGAAAAAACGGAGTTTACCAACCCCTTGCGGGTAGCTTCTTCCCCGCTGAAGCGCTTGCCTGTAAGCATTAGCTCCCGGGAGTTAAACTCACCCATTCGTTTGACGATGTAAGGAGAAATTGTAGCTGGAATAATCCCAATTTTTACCTCGCTAAAAGCGAAAGTAGTATCTGCCAGGCAGTAAGCCATATCGCAGGCGGCCAGTAGACCATTAGCTCCACCAAACGCTGCGCCGTGCACTATCGCTACCGTAGGCTTGGAAAAAGTATAGATCATGTAGAAGCAGCGTGCCAAGTGCATATTTTCCTGAAAATCTTCCTGATGAGATAGTTTGGAAAAGCTTTTCATCCAGTTGATGTCCGCGCCGGCACAAAAGGCTTTACCCCGTCCCCGAAGTACCAGCGCCGTAATCTCAGAGTCATGCTCTACCGATTGTAGGCAGTCCATGATTTCGGTGATCATGTAATTGTTGAAGGCGTTACGCACGTCGGGCCGATTAAGCCAAAGTGTAGCAATTCCGTTACTAACTTCTAATTCAATAGTTTCGTACTGATGCATGGGTTAATATTAGTTCGATTGTTCAATGGTTCGAGTGTTAATTATTAGTCCTTAGTCACTGGCGGCCGCCGCTATCAATTATCCATTAACTTTTACATACGATAAATGCCGGGTTTGGGGTCAGGATACTTATGGTTGAGCGAAGCGGCAATGCCCATCGCAACAATGCTGCGCGTGTCTAGCGGATCAATGATGCCATCATCCCACAGGCGAGCGGTACTATAGTAAGGTGAGCCTTCCTGTTCGTACTTATCTATAATTTCAACTTTAAGCTGGTCAAACTCTTCGGTCGGAATGTCTTTTCCTCGGGCTTTTAATTGAGCTTCCTTTACCGTGAGTAACACGTTAGCAGCCTGCTCACCTCCCATTACCGAGATTCGGGCGTTGGGCCACATGAACAACAGACGAGGATCGTAAGCCCGCCCGGCCATGGCGTAGTTGCCTGCCCCAAACGAACCACCAAACACTACCGTAAATTTAGGCACATTGGCCGTGGCTACAGCGTGTACCATTTTAGATCCATCGCGGGCAATTCCGCTGCGTTCGTATTCTTTCCCCACCATAAAACCAGTAATGTTTTGCAGAAACAGAATCGGAATTTTGCGGTGACAGCAGAGTTCAATAAAGTGGGTTCCCTTCAATGAAGTATCGGAAAAGATAATACCGTTATTGGCGATAATCCCTACTGGGTAACCGTGGATACGGGCAAAACCGGTAACCAAGGTAGTGCCGTAGCGGGCCTTAAATTCGTGAAACTTGCTACCGTCTACCAGTCGCATAATGATCTCGCGAGAGTCTACCGGCTTCTTGAAGTTGATGGGAGCAATACCGTACAGTTCTTGCGGATCGTATAAGGGCTCTTCGGTGGGGTATCGATCTAACACCTGCCGCTCCTGCTGAGGAAGAGTCTCAAAAATACTACGGCAAATTTGTAGAGCGTGACGATCGTTCTCTGCCATATGATCGGCTACTCCGGAAATAGAGGTATGTACATCGGCCCCGCCTAATTCTTCGGGAGTAACTTCTTCGCCGGTAGCTGCTTTCACTAGTGGAGGACCACCCAGAAAGATAGTGCCCTGATTTTTAACAATGATTACCTCATCGCTCATGGCGGGTACGTAGGCGCCCCCGGCAGTGCTGGAACCCATTACCACCGCAATCTGCGGAATGCCCTGAGCCGATAAATTGGCCTGATTATAGAAAAAGCGGCCAAAATCGAAGCGGTCGGGAAAAACGTTGGCTTGCTCCGGCAAAAATACTCCCCCCGAATCAACCAGATAGACGCAGGGCAGTCGATTATCCATCGCGATTTCCTGAGCGCGTATATGCTTCTTGATGGACTCAGCCACGTAGGTGCCGCCCTTCACGGTAGCATCATTGGCGGAGATAATCGCCTCTTTACCGTGGATGATTCCGATGCCGGACACTACCCCGGCGGAAGGAAACTGATCGTCGTACATACCGTGGGCTGCTAGTGGAGATAGTTCCAGAAAAGGAGTATTGGGGTCTACCAATAGGTTAATGCGGTCGCGGGCCAGCAGTTTGCCTCGCTCCTGATGCTTGGCCCGGGCCTTTTCGCTGCCTCCTTGTAGTGCCCGACGCAGTTTGCCTTTGTATTCATCCATCAGCTCCTGGTAAGCCTGCTGTTGCTCCTGAAATTCGGCGGATTGGGTATTGATTTTAGTTTCTAGTACGTACAAGTCTGGTATATTTATTTAAAGAAATAGCCTTAAATTGCAAAAAATGAAAAATTAATGGCCTGTAAAAGTACTGATTTTGCAAATATTTTAAAAATGAAGGTGATATAGTTCACCAAGTAATCCCTTTGATAACTATTATTTTCTGGTTTAATAAAACTCAAGTAATTACACTTACTTGGTAAACGGTATAGGTATCATAGTGTTACTATTGAAACCTTCATGAAGAGCAAAAAAAGTAGAAGCCATTAATAAGCATCCGGCTCTTGATAATCTTACCAAAAAACCAGAGCTGGCCAGCCTACTGAAGTATGAACCGCTTACTATCGGTGACCGTGGCGCTGAATACCCGGAAAATATAGACTCCACGCGGAAAAACAGACAGGTCGATATCAAAAGTCTGGTTCAGGGTATTCGGATAGGTGTTTTCCCAGACAGTCTGTCCCTGAGTATTGTAAATAACCACTTGCACGGTTTCACGACTGCGGAGATTGAATACCGCATTTAGGACATCCGGTGTTGGGTTAGGGAACAGCTTATAGGAGTTTTCATCGGTTTGTACGGGAGTGTCGTCGTCGGATAAGAAGAACTCTACGTCATCTAAAAAGATGTTGTTCCCGTAGCCATTCACCGACTCAAAAGCGACTCGTACGTCGGGTTCGCCGGCAAACCGGCTCAACTCCACAAATACTTCGTGCCAGTCGCCTTCCTGCTGGGGAACCCACTCTGAGTCGGAGGTGAGACCGGCGGCCAGCGTGATACCTTCCAGTTGGTAAACCAACTCATAGTTAGTGCCACAGTCGGTAGAAACCAGAATATTCAGGGTATCCACGTAGTTTTCACTAAACTGAGCGTAGGATACTTTAAAGAACATACTGGCTTCCAAGGTACTGGTAAAATCCAGCGAAGGGCTAATCAGTCGGTCTTTGGCCCCAATTTCAGAGTACTGATTGTTACGAATACCCACGGCGAAGTTATTAAAGCCGTTTCCGGCCGCTTCCACCGTCTCCCAGGTAATGCTGCTATCAGGATTCACTACCTGCCAGACTTCGGGTAGAGGGATGAATTCTCCCTGCAACACATCGGGTACTTCATACTCTTGAAACTCATTTACTAGCGGAATAATATCCTGCTTGTCGTCTACTAAAAAATTAATTCGCTCGTAATTATCATCCGGCGCATCGTCAACACGAAGGTTAGGGTTAATCACCCGTACCGAAAAACTGTGTAAGCCTAGTGCCAGATCAGGTCGCTCAAATTCCAGAGTAATCTCTTCGTCAGGTTCCAACGGAAACGCCCGATAAGAAAACTCAGTAGCCGGTTCATTATCGAACTGGTATACTACATCGAACGATAGTACCGGAGAGCTACCCACATTCTTGACGATTACCTGCGGAACGGGCAATGTTTCACAAGAAAGATACGAAGGTGATTCAACCCGCTTAATGGCCAGATCAACCGCTCGGATGGGCGATGCCTGAATAGCAATATCGTCGAGATAAAGATTATTGCCGTAATCGTTGTAGCCAATAAAGGCTAACTGCACATTTTCATTTCCAATGTATTCATCCAGAGAAAAAGTAAGTTGTCGCCACTCCACTCGCGAGGAAGGAGTAAAGGGTGAGCCAGTAGGGGCCGTAGTGGCCAAATCCTCCCCGAATGCCTCAAACAGCACCGTATCAAAACTAGCCCCACAGTCAGTGGATAAAGCTACTGTAAGACCATCATCGTTCAGATTACCGTTTTCATCCTGATAGGGAGCGTAGGCGTAGCGGAAAGAAACGGTAGCGTCGCGTACGTCAATCAGATCAAATACCGGAGTGTAGAGAGCGTCCTGCTGACCTATACCAGCTTCGTAATCGAAGAAATTCATCCACAGCGCGTTATTGTCGGCTCCGGAAAAACCGGGGGCATTCGTAACCGCCCAGGTAGTAAGATTGTCAGGGTTGCTGATATAGCCAATATTAAGCAGGGAGTTCTCAGTGAGTTGCTCAAAATCGTCTACAATAGGCAATGTAGTCCGCTGAGGAATGATAAAGTCTACTGAGCGTACATTATTTGTAGGGTTCTCGTCGGCTGATCCATTCGCTTCAGTTACGAAAAAAGTAAAATTGTACAGGGTATTCGCCTGATTACCTTGCAATGTAATAGGAGTAAGTGAAACAGTAGTAGTTTCACTAGGAGCCAGATTAGTATTATAAGTAATCTCTTCGCGAAAATTTCCCTGAATACTTAGAGCGATGGTAAAAGAGGTGAGCGGTTCCAGACCAGTATTTACAATTTCAACTGTTGGAACGATTTCGCCATTGCACTCGCTAGTTTGGGGACTCACAATACTGCTGATTCCCGCATCATCATCCAGTATGATTGGTTCAGTTAGGCCGGGAGAAGTTAGCAGTGTACGGCGGCGGGGACTGTTCTCCAATACAATACGCATTCGCTGCTTTTGACCTATAGTAAACAGATTCATACAGCGATCGGTAGTGTAATCCATGTAGTTCTGGAACATATCCAGGGAATTACAGCTTCGCTGGGGATGTACCGGACAGCCATTAGAATCGGTTTCTTGTAAAGGGGTATCCTCCACAAAATCATCAGCGCTACAGTCGCCGTCGCCCCAGATGTGGCGTAATCCTAAGTAATGGCCCACCTCGTGGGTAGTAGTACGTCCTGCTGAACGGTCTACCACGTTCCCTACACTACCAAAAAAGTTATAATCAATTACTACACCATCGGTATCAGGACTATTCGGAGCACCTTCCAGGCCGTCCAAATCAGAAACGGGAAACTGCGCGTAGCCCAGCAGGCCGTTTCGAAGTGGGGCTACCCAAATATTCATGTATAGTTCGGGGTCCCACTGGCTGAGTTCGGAGAGAAGATCGGCATCCAGGAGACCGTAATTGTCACGGCTGCCCTGCACTCGTACCACTCCGTCGGTAATAAAACCATCGGGAGTCTGACGGGCTAAAACAAACTCTATGCGGGTATCAGCCGCTACTGGTTGAAACTCCAAAGGAGTATCCGTAGTATCGGTATTCTGGCGGCGAAAATCTTCATTAAGAATTCGGATTTGATCCTCAATCTGCTCAAAGGGAATATTACTACCAACTCCTTCGGGTTCGCCTCCGTGTATTACATGCACCACTACCGGGATTCGGTAAATGGGCTCATCTCGCTCGTCGGTAATTCGGGCACCGCGAGTAAGAAGCTGCTGAAGGCGGATGTTACTCATCCACTGCTCAAAGCGTTCTTTATTTTTACCTTTATTTAGCAGCACAGTACCGCATTGCTCCTGTTGAGCTTGAAGACCAGAAATAAGAAAAAACAAAGCCAGTCCGAGCCAGCCTAGCCGCAGAGCAACCCCCTTCATGAAGTTATGGTTAACTGGTGAAAGCAAAAACACCAGATTTCGTACAATAATATGACCAACTGAAGAATGTAACGTGAAAAACCAAGGCAAAATATGTCTTACGGTTGACTATTTTACCTTTGTAAGGTCTAACTATCATTTGTAACGCCCTTAGTTAAACTTTTGATTGGTAATTCACTCCGTTTTTTCGGCAGTTCAGGCCGCTCGGTTAAAATATTTATCAATTTGATGGTTTGGTTCTTCTGCTCCTAGTCAAGAAGAAAGCTACCAACGCGATGAATAAACCTAGCCCCACGAAAAGAACCAGTGGTAAAGACCAGGTAGAATCAGCTAAGGGAAGGTCGTCGCCAATAAGCACCAACGATGCCCAGTAATAAGGATGTGCCAGGGGGCCTTTGGCTTCGTTCAGGAACGAAAGTTTGGCTTGTTGCAGGGCTTCATCTTTATCCGTACCGTCGGCCAGGTTCTTGAAAAAAGCCTGAACAATGCTCTGGGTGGTACGGTCGTTCACTTTCCATAAACTCATGGCTACGTTAGGACAGCCCGCGTACTTAAACGCCCTACCCAGGCTCATAATACCTTCGCCTCGGGCCAACTGACCAATTCCGGTCTCGCAGGCGCTTAGCACCGCCAGGTTAGCGCGTAGCTGCATATTGTACAGCTCGTAAGCATACAGAAAGTTATCTTCTTCGGTTTCTGCCGGTTGAGAAAAAACCAGTCCGGAGTACATGGGATCTTCGTCGTGGGCGAAGGCGTGCATGGAAAGGTGAAGCATCCGGCTTTCTAAGGCAAATTCCCGGAACGCCTGCTCGGTAGCTTCTTCGCCCAAGAATACACGACTATTAAAAAAATTAGCTACCTGCTTTACTTCCTCTTTATTGTACAGCAGATCTGAGAAGGTTTCGGTGCTATTAGCACTACGGGTGAGTTCGTTTTTAGCTAGCAGAGGAGGACTCTCGTATTCCGGGGCAAACCCGGTGTAGGCATAGCGAACTGATAACTCAGTTTGAGGCAGGTTTTGCCGAGCGTACAGGGTAGCGGAGTATTCGTAGCGAATAGGGTACTTCTTTAGTACGTAAGGCAAAGTGGCAAACTGGTTAGGGGCTGCCGAAGCCACTGAATCCGTTAGTAACACATCAAATGGGAGATAACCCAACTGACCGTCGGGAATAATTACCAGCTTACTAGGATTAATTGACAGAGAATCTAAGACATCGTCAATTAGTTGTTGGTATAGATTATATCCATCATTAGCCCAACGGCTGACAATGGAACGGTCTTTCACGACTTGCCAGTCGTACTGGCTGGTAAAGTTAAGCAGACGGACGAGTTTCTGTTGTATAGCACTTAAATCGGGCACAGGTTTGAGAACAACTTTCTTGGAACTGATACCAAACGCAAACAAGGTGCTATCACCGTAAAAATAGGAGAGTAATACAGTGCCATCCGCTAAGCTGGTCTGCACGTTTGCTAATGTAGTTACGTTTGTCTCATGACGTAAAGAATAATAATCGGGGTACTGTACCTCTAACTGTGTTAGTAACTTCCGGTGTGCATCCTGAGTAGCCAAGAGCCGCTGACGAAGTTTGTTGGCCTGCTCAGAGTCCGGCTCAGTAACTTGGCTAAGCTGCTGTTGTAATAACGATCGCTTGCGGGTGTATTCCCGCTCTTGCTCCAGCAGGGAGGCCGGTACCCCGCCAAAATTCTGGGCTTGAATTTCCTGGGTAGCCTCCAGCAGCAGTATACTCTTGCTCTTCTCAGCGAAATAGAATGCTTCGGCAAGGTAGCGTTCGGTTGCCTCCGGTTGCTGCCGATGCATTTCATATGCCACTTGAATAGCCTTTTCGTATATCCCGAAGAAATGGGAAGCCACAAATTGCTTGTACTCAATGGAAGGAAACCCCTCTCTCATCCCATCGAGTATATCGCCGATTTGGTGATAAATTTCCAGGGCACTCAGGAGCGGTTTCGTATCAGCAGGCTGTTGCTGGTATAGGCCCCACAACGCCTCAGCTTTGTAAGACAGGACCTCTAGTAGTTCCTTCTTGGCCCCAGTATCCTGGTAAGGCGGGTTTTCCAGATAATTAGTCGAGGGATTGAACTCAATAATGAGTTGGCTAAGGGCTTTCTGATACTCCACTAGCGCATTGTTCCATTCACCTTGCTTGGCCCGGGTCTTACCGGTGAGCATGTAGACAATCGCTCGTTGGTAGTGTTTAGCAGGTAGTAGCCGGTCGGCTAGTTGTATACTCTTGCCAAAACTATCTAAAGCCTGATCGTAACGCTGCATTTGCGTGTAGATAGCCCCTAATTTGTTGTAGGTATCAATAAGTATGGTATTCTCTTCATTTTGAAGGGAAACCGACAGGGAAAGGTATTGTAAGGCACTATCATACTGCTGTTGATCCTGAAATATAGCGGCCAGCATATTAACCCCCGATCGGATAGGGTTCTGAAAACGAGGGGTGTTTTTTTTAGGAAGAAGGTAGTCAAGCGCCCGGTAGGCTAGTTGTTTCCCCTGTTCATAAGCCTCAGGCTGATTATTATATTTAGCTGAAGCATAATACGACTGAGCTTGGTATAAATCGTTTAGGGCCAGATAGTACGTATAGTTATACCCTGATTCTTCGCTAGTGGTGGGGAGCCACTGATTGGCAATCTGGTAATGATCAAGAGCCTTCTGATAATTTTGTAAGCGATAGTAGGCACTGCCTAGATATACAAAGACATCATTGACCAACAATGAGTCCTGGGCTTGGGACAAAGCCTGAGGCTCTACAATCTTGCTGAAGGCAGCAATAGCCGATGAAAAATCGCCACTGCTGTAGTAGAACGAGCCCCGGGTGTAAGCGACATCGGTGCCGATACTACCAGTAGGATCCAGCGTATCTAATGCCGGGGCGTGCTGATGAATCAATTGTTCGGTTTGATTTAGGTAGTACTGAAGAGTATCAATGCGGGTGTGATAGTCGGCGCACCAGGCAGCTTGCAACAGGGCGTTAATTTGTAGATCCCATAGCTTTTCGGCTTCGGCCCTCTTCGCGGCTTTTTCCAGTACCTCGAATGCACTATCGGGTTGAGAGTAAAAAAGATCTTCGTAAACAGCATAAATGGCCGCTTCTATCTCCTGCCCCTCCTGGCTACGGGAAGATTGGGCCTGAGCGGAAAAAAAACACTGCACACTTACTAGTAAGCATGCAGTATTAAGTATAGTAAAGCGACACCGGAAAATGTTAGTCCATATCAATCGGTACGTTCTCGTCATAAATCTCTTCCGAAATAATCTCTCCGTCAATCTCATAGGTGATCTGAAGGACTAAGTTAAGACTTTTTGTTTCTATTTCCGGATTCACTACGTTAAGTGTAGCCAAAGCCTCTTCTGCCTCGTAAATCACCGAACCTTCACATTCTTCATTAGAGCAAGCGTATAATTCGCCACCATCGGTATAAAGCTGAGCAGCTACTTCTAATACCACTCCGTCAGGTACAATTACGTGCAACTCAGGGGCAGGAATCTGGCAACCGGCTAGTCTCGGACAAGGGCGAGGACGAGGGAAGCGGGGAAAGAGGAACATCACTTGACCGGTGTCAGTGTAGTCGTCCAGATTGATCGGAGAGTCCTTATCGAAATATTCTTCGGATATAACCTTACCACCAATTTCGTAAGTAATCTCAACCCCAAGAGCTAGCTGATCTGATTCAGCCTGGTCATCAAGAACCGCTAGTGAAGCCATAGCCCCCGATTTCTGGTAAGTAACCTCTCCGCCGTATTCTTCCCCGGATGCGGCATACAGTTTACCATTCGTAGTGTAGAGCTTCACAGCTACCTCATGAATTTTCCCTTCTGCTACCGAAAAGAAGAACTCCGGTCGGGGAAGTTGGCAACCGGCTAAAACCGGGCAGGGGCGAGGGCGAGGAAAACGAGGGCGAATAAAGCTAACGTGATCATTAATCTGCCCTGATTCCAAGAGAGATATCTTTTGGTTTTTATCCAAAAAGGGGTTTTTTGGCGAAATCCGCTGATTTTGGTAGCGGGTTTTAGAGTAGTTTTCTTCCTGACATGCGCTAGTAACTAGAATAAGCAGGCAAAATGAGAAAATTGAATAGCTAAGTCTCATAATACTAAGGGTAGTTTGGTTTTTTTCAAGAAATAATGTGCTGCTTTATACCATTTAGTTCAAAGCAGGTAAACAATTGTCACCAGAAATTGAAAAAAAATTTTTAGGAGGCATTGATAACCGAGGTGCATGGTTACCTTTACCGCTAGCCACGATTCTCAACCGCTGAAAATAATTATGCAAGCCTCAGTTAGTGACTACCGGGAGCAGATCAACCTGGAGCTAAAAAATTACTCTTTTGGTCAGCAGCCTAACGAATTGTACGAACCTATTCGCTACATTCTGTCACTGGGCGGTAAGCGGTTGCGACCGCTGCTGGTACTGTTGGCCTATCGGCTTTTTCGCGATGATGAACTGGATAAATCCGTGCTGACTCCGGCGTTAGCCGTAGAGGTGTTTCATAACTTTACGCTCATGCACGATGATATTATGGATAGGGCGCCGCTCCGCCGGGGAAAACCTACCGTGCATATTGAGTGGAATCCGAATATTGCTATTCTCTCCGGGGACGTAATGCTGGTGCGGGCCTACGAAATGCTACTGGAAGTGCCTTCCGGTCAGTTAGCTGCCGTGATCAAGGCTTTTAATCAGTGCGCTGCCGAGGTATGCGAAGGGCAACAGTGGGACATGAACTTCGAATCAGAGGCCAAAGTAAGTGAAGATGAGTACCTGGCCATGATCCGGCAGAAGACAGCAGTGCTGCTGGGATTTAGTTTGAAACTAGGCGGCATGCTGGCTGATACTGACGAAACCAGTCAGGAGCAACTTTACGAGTTCGGTGAAAAGGTGGGGGTAGGCTTTCAACTAATGGACGATTGGCTGGATGTGTACGCCGACCAGGGGAAATTTGGTAAGCAGGTAGGAGGGGACATTATTGCCAATAAAAAAACCTTTCTGCTGATTAAAGCCCTGGAGCAGGCCGAAGGGGCCGAAGCGGATACCTTACAATATTGGCTGGCGCAAACCGACTTCACTCACGAGAAAAAAGTGCAGGCGGTGAAGGAAGTGTACGAGAAATTACAGATATCGCAGCAGACCCAAGAAAAGATGAATACCTATTTCGAACAAGGCTTTCAAGCCCTGGAACAGTTATCGGTAGCCGATGAGCGCAAAGCCGCCCTACGAAATTTTACCCAACAACTCATGCGAAGAGAGAAATAATACAATAATAGTGGATAGCGGCCGCCGCGCTGTTGGAAGCAGACAAAAGACTGTGGACTAATATTCAATATCCAAAACCACCTGGCTTTCGTATACAAAATTCATGAATCTTTCTATTACCGTTATACTCATTATTATTACAGTGGCAATAAGTCTATATGCCTGGAATCGGCCTGAACTATTGCAACGTTGGATGTTTAATCCTTACGCTGTGCGCAACCGCCGAGAATACTACCGCTTTATCACTTCTGGTTTTATACACCAAGATTATATTCACCTGTTTTTCAATATGTTTACGCTCTACTTCTTCGGCAGCATGATTGAGCAGGTGTATGGCTATATTTTTGGCGATCTGGGCTGGGTACTGTACGTAGCTATGTATCTGATCGCAATTGTGGTAGCTGACTTTAGTACCTATATGAAGCACAAAAATCAGCCGAACTATAATTCGTTGGGAGCTTCAGGGGGGGTGGCAGCCGTATTATTTAGTTCTATTCTATACGACCCCACCAACAATCTCTACATTTTCGCGCTGATACCCATTCCGGGATTCATCCTCGGAGCTTTGTTTCTTATTTATTCCTTCCAACGTTCCAAACAAACCCGCGATCGTATCAACCACGACGCGCACTTATGGGGCGCTCTGTTTGGCGTAGCCTTCACTATTGTGCTTGACCCTCAGGTGGTGATCCGCTTTGTGGAGGATATCAGTAATTTCCGGTTGTTTTAGAAGAGGAGGTTGAATTTGGGGGATCTGGGTGAAAGACTATAAAGAAGAGAGTTCAAGAACTAGTAGCTCAGCTCCTAAACTACCGAATCAGTGCTCAACTTTCTTTATCAAAGATTCGTATATCCAAGTCATTGAGAAATCAATGAAAATTTAGTAATATTTGAGGGACATAAATCCACACGAACATGACACAACCCAACAACTTCGAAACCAAAGCCCGGGAAGCACTGGGTGACATCTACGAAAAAATTAAAGAACTGGAAGATCAGGCCAAAAAACTGCGCGTTGAACTGGAAGAAAAACTAGATGGAGAGATGACTGATCTGAAGAGCAAAGATTCCAAGTTTTACAAAACCTTGGAGGATGCCAAGCACTCCGGTACCGCAGCTTTTTATGATATCCGGCAAGGAGTAGAAAAGGCTACTGAAGCAATGCGCGAAGCGTTAAAAAAAGCGTCTTATCACTTTAAATAGTGGAAATATCCACACTTTCAAAGTCTATAACTACTATATCTCCCACTGACATCCATCAGGCGGCAGCTAAATTGGGAAGGATTCGGCTACGAACGCCCTTAAAACGCTGGTTAGCCGAAGAAATCGACTTTGTGCAACGTGCCAAAGCGGTTTCGGCGCAATTTTACCAGGAATATACCGAGGCTATCTCGCCGGCTAATAAGGCTGCGGTGTGCAAACCCTACTCACAAAGGTTGTTGCACATGTTGGAGGAGCGCTACTCCCAGCCAGAAGGTTCCACCTTCGATACGTTGTTTCCGGATTATCAACCTGCCTTAGAGGATTTTCTTCAGGAGATTCCGCCAGGTGAACGTCGGCCTCAACCGGAAGAGCGGTTTGTGAGTCAGTCATCTGACCCGTGGAAAATTAAGTTGATTAAATATGGTAAGAAACAAACCCGGCGAATGTCTCACTGGCCGGGCCGAGCGGGAAATAAAATTCGTCGTTGGCGAAAACAAGAAGAAAAGCCGCTTAGCGTGTGGGAGTATAGTGTGCCTTTACAGGGGTTAGCACAATACTACTATCAGGAGAATATTGTGCAGTCCTTGCTACCGCTGATGGAAGAAACCTATCGTCTGGTAGCTAAAAGTTCTAAATCTGTATGGGAAATCCAAGCTCATTTATACCAGGCGGTTCACCAGCAGCTTCATAGCGAAAGTGAAGATAGTCAGGCACTAGAAGAATGGGCAGCTTACGAGGCTAAGTTTGTAGAAGCAGAACAGCGTTTGCAAGAGCACAGGGAAGGACTGGCTCAGGCTATATCTGATATTTTTTCTCAGCAAAAAAAACTTTTTGAGCAAGACTACGAACGAGCCGGAACGCTGGAGCGACCGGCTTCTCGGTTTGGAGCGACTCGACTGCAACAACTCGCTGACCACTACCGGACTACTTTTCAAAGAAAGTCTTTAGGCTGGAGTACCAACCTATTTGCCCTGTACGATGACTGGCGGCTGGATCAGGAGTTGAATATGGTGAACGATACTCTTTGGCTGACCTATTTCCAGTGGAGCGAAGAACAGCGTAACGGACTGCACGAGCGCATCTTTACCCAAACCGACCAGATGTCAGCGCTGATCCAAGAGTCGCTAAATCGGGTTGATGATTGTCCTCTGGAGGAGCTAAAACCCGTGTTGCGGCAGGAACGAAAAGCAATTGACCAGCAGTTGATTAATGAAAGTATTCCGGTGATCAGTTCGGCCATTCATGAGCAAGGGTTTGGCCTTTCAATAACCCAGTTCAGGGAGGCAAGCGAAGCTATTGTAAACCAGATAGCTGATCACCGGGGCTTAGTAGCCAGCGATAAGTACGATCAGCCCCTTAAGCCCTCGGATATTTCCTACGTTTCGCCCCAGCAACTGGCGGAGCACGAAATGTTGCCTCAGTTCGTGGCATCGCTGGCGGTGATTCAGCAGCAGACTCGCCCGAAAGTAAATGAGGTTCAGAAATTAGTACAGGAGATCGGTCAAATCTCCTACTTCAGCCTGGATTCAGCTATTTCCGTTTACGGTCAGGAGTCGGCTACCGCCGAAGATCCTCAGCAGGTTGCCCTCGAGGGGCTTAAGCGCGCGCTGACCAATGCCGAGCGGCTACACCAGCAACTGCAAGCCCTGCTACAACAACAGGAAGGTGAGTTACAGGATGCGATCCGGACGTTTGCCCAGCAACTGGTCGAGCTCACTGATAATCACTACGCATTAGAACTGAAATTTCGGTTAGCGCGAGCCAAGGCTACTGAAGAGACGAAAGCGTTTCGACGAAAAACCTTCCGTTACGCTCGTCTGGCCCTGCCCCGCTTGGTGCGTCATACCACTCAGGCGTATCGTGAAGCCACGCATCAGATTGGATTCTATCAGAAGCAAATTGGCCTGGAAGCCGGAGCGGAGGTAACTACCGAAATCTCTGACTTTTTGGCCGAAACCGAAGCTGCTATCAATCGTTTACCTTACGTTTACCAGCGGCTGTTTAGCGTAGCTCCGCTAAAGGAGTCAATATTTTATCAGGAGCGTCCGGAAGCCATGACTCAATTGCAAAAGGCCTTTGAAAACTGGAAACACGGCCGCTACGCCAGCACAGTGTTAGTTGGGCAAAAAGGTTGTGGCCTCACTACGCTGATTCGGTTCTTTCTGGAAGAAGTGCCCCGGACCGAACTGAAAGATTATACAGTAACACTAGCCAATACTGATCGGCAGATTTATACGGAAGCCCAGTTTCTGAATTATTTTGAAGAACAACTTTCGCCTGAAACCCCCTTCCATAGTTTAGAGAACATTGTTACTTACCTCTGTGAGACCGAAACAAGGCATATTTTTGTGCTGGAACACTTAGAGCACTTTTACCTGAGAAAAGTAGGGGGATTTACCTGCCTTCGGTGGCTACTGGAATTGGTCTCCCGCACCCATCAGCAGGTCTTCTGGCTAACTTCCTGCACGCAGTTTTCCTGGAAGTACCTGGATAAAACCATGCAGGTTTCCAATCATTTTGAGTATACCGTGCAACTACCTCCGGCTTCGGCCGAAACGGTACAGGAAATTATTCTGAAGCGCCACCGAGTAAGTGGTTATGATGTACGTTACGCTTCTGATCCGGCCAGTAGCGGCGATAAGAAATTCAATAAACTTAGCGATGAAGAGAAGCAAGCCTACCTGAAGAAGGAATACTTTGAAGATTTAAGCCGGATTACGCAGGGTAATTTCGCCATTGCACTATTGTACTGGTTGCGTTCGGCCCAAGAGGTGTCTGAAAGCGAAATTACTATTGGTAGCCTCAAGTCGCTAGACTACTCATTTCTCAAGTCACTATCGGTTCCGCAAATGGCAATTCTACATGCGTTGCTGCTGCACGATGGGCTCACGGCCGATCAGTTTCAAGAGTTGGCCGGGCGGAAAAAAGTAGAAGGAGAAGAGTTACCAACGAGTAATCTTCAACTTATACAAATGCTAGACGATGGGCTTTTAATTAAACAGGAAAATGTTTACCGCATTCATCCACTGCTTTACCAGCAGGTAGTGGCCATACTTCAAACCCGTAATTTTGTGCACTGATGCGTAGTTTTCTGCTATTCATTTGTTTGGTTGCGACCCTCACGGCTGCCGGACAATCAGTTTCCGTACCGGTAGACTCTGCCCGGGATACAATTACCGTGGTGGTACAGCTCCAGGATTCTCTGGCTACTGCCTCAGCCGATACAGTGACCAAAACCCAAGATGAATCTCTGATTGAAGAGGTTGGGTTGGATAAACCTCCGTTCCGTATCTCGCTGGCTAAAATCATCTGGAGTATTATCATAGCCGTTCTGGGTTACTTTGTCATTCGGTTTCTAACCCGTTTACTAGGGTTATTAGCTGAACGTAGTACTACCGAGCGAAGAATTACGGTAAAAGGGTTTGTGCCGGTAGTCCGGATTGTCGGTTGGATCATCATTATCTACATCATCATTGCCGGAATTATTCGGCCACCGGTAGAAACCGTACTGGCCTTTACGGCATCTATAGCGGTGGCGGTAGGCTTTGCTTCTCAGGATATTCTGAAAAATATCTTCGGAGGGATTGTTATTTTGCTGGATCAACCCTTTAAGATGGGTGATAAAATTGAGATTGACTCGTTCTACGGTGAAGTGGTGGAAATAGGACTTCGTTCTACCCGTATTGTTACTCCTGACGATTCATTGGTTTCTATCCCCAACGGAGAGCTAATGAACAGGGCAGTATCCAACAGCAACGCGGGCGAACCCAACTGCCAGGTTGTAGCCGAGATTTTCTTGCCTATTAATATTGATACGGAACGAGTGCGACACATTGCTACCGAAGCGGCTCAAACCTCTCGCTACATTTTTCTGAATAAACCGATCAACGTGCTGTTCTTTAACGAAGTGAAAGAACGGCGATCTTACCTCAAAATGCGACTGAAGGCCTACGTTATGGATATCCGCTACGAATTTATTTTCAAGAGCGAACTCACCGAGGTAGTTATGCGCGAGTTGCTTTACGAACAAATTATTACTGCTGAAGATTACGAATGAACTACCCGGAAAAATACCCTGCTCTTCAAAACTATACCTATCTAAACACGGCAGCCTGTGGCCTGCTTTCTACCGAAACGCAAGAGGTAATTCAGCAGGCTGTGCAGCAGTACGCTCAGCGGGGCAGCGTTGGTCGGGATGCCTGGTTCAATGAACTTAATGCCATTCGCCAAGCAGGAGCAGAGTTTATTGGAGCTTCAGCCTCGGAAGTAGCCCTGATTAATAATTTTACTTCCGGTATTTATCAGGTTGCCCAGTTGCTGCAAGACTATCGCCGGGTGCTGGTGGTAGCCGACGATTATCCATCGCTACTGCTACCCTGGCACCTGCTGGGTTTTGAAGTGTTTACGGTAACTGCTTTGCCTGATGGACGGATTCCGCTGGAAGCTATTGAAAACAGTGTTCGTAAGCATAATATTGAGGTAGTAGCGGTAAGTCATGTGCAGTATAGTAGTGGCTTTCGTCTTCCCTTGGCGGCCCTCAGTCGTATTCGCCAGGAGTATAACATTAAATTGGTGGTTGATGCCACCCAATCGTTAGGAGTTATTCCTATTAATTTGCAGGAAACGCCCGTAGATATACTCATTGGTAGCGGCTACAAATGGCTTACCGCCGGGCTAGGCAACGGACTATTGTACATTCGCCAGGAAATGCACGCAGAATTACATCCGAAAGTATTGGGCTTTGGCTCGGTAGGTAGCGAAGTGTCTTTTCAGGAAATCGATCGTCTGCCATTCACCCCCGATACCTTAGAGGCGGGACATCATGATTTTTTCAGCTTGTTTGCTCTGCAGCATGCGTTGGGCGAGATACAAGAAATAGGCATTGACACTATTTTCAAAAAAGTGGTTCAACTGCGCCTGCAACTGCGAGCGAACCTGCCCAGAAAAATAAAACTGGTTTCCAGTTACGACGATGAATTTAGTTCGAGCATTGTCGTGGTTGACGCTCCGGCGGAAGCTGAAAGTCAGCTTAAAGCGCAAAATATCATTACTTCTACCCGCCCTCGCGGGCTACGCATCAGCCCCCATTTCTATAATAGCGACCAGGATATACAAAAGCTATGTTTGGCATTAGCTGATTTGTGCTAGTTCAGCCTTTCTTTATCTTTGCTGTGCTTCCCGTCACTGATTTTTCATGAAGAATAAATCTTTTCCGCTGGTTATCATTATTGCCGTAGCTGCTGCTGCGGCTTATCTGCTGTTCCGAACCGTACTAAAGCAGAGTGAGCATCCGATTACTTTTGAGTTATTTGCCGCGCTAATTGGGGTAAGTATTACGATTTTGCTCACCAGCATTTTACTACGTCGTCAGACGGTAGCCGAATTACGTAAGGAGGAAAATGTCCTTTTTCTGGATATGAAAATGAAGGTCTATCTGGAGTTAATTAATCAACTCCAGGATATTATGGCGAAGAAAAATATTCTGGAAGAAGATATGATTGAAATTCGTTTACTTAACCAAAAGATAGCTTTCATTAGTAGCCAGGAAGTATTAGAAGCATTTAACAATTTCTCTCGTTGTTACGCCACCAAAGCGCTGAAAGACGAGATGGATGATGATGATATTGACGATCTATTGCGCGAACTGAGCAAAATGAGTTTTCACATTCGCCGCGATTTGCTCCGTGATACTTCTCGCGAGGAAGAAGACGAAATGAAAGTACGCACGGCTATTTTGCAGAGTAACGAAAATCTGGATATTGAATAGAGCGGGGAGTTTGATTGATGTTTCCATGAGTAAGTAATTTATTAGTCATTTGTCATTACTCCAAGCTCCAGGCTCCCTGCTAAAAACTTGTAAAATCTCTGAACCAAAAGCTTATACGCTTCATTTAAATAGAAACTATAGTGAGATCGATGATGAGCAATCCAACTGATAAGAAAGATCAAAACAGTTTAAAGGATTATTTTGCGTTTGGAGAGGTGTTTGGTTACTTTTTTCGCAAAAAAGATCCGAATAGAAAGACAAACTTCAACTTGAAGATGATGCACGGGATTAATAAAATCTCTATTATCATGTTTCTGTTGGGAATTATCTTCCTAGTGATTAAAAATGTCTTTTAAGTGGATATAGAAGCCTACCGCCGGTACTGCTTAGCCAAACCGGGTGTCACCGAATCATTTCCATTTGATGAAGAAGTGTTGGTATTTAAAGTAATGAACAAGATGTTCGCGCTTACGGATGTGACATTGTTTACCAGCATCAATCTGAAATGTGACCCTGAACGGGCAGTAGAGCTTCGCGAGCGATATCCGGCAGTGGAACCGGGCTATCACATGAACAAAACGCACTGGAACACAATTCTGATGGATGGCACTTTAGGTGATAAACTGATTATGGAGTTGATCGATCATTCTTATGAGTTGATTGTAGCCAGTTTGCCCAAAAAATTGCGGGAAGAGCTAGCCACACTGCAATGAAAAGCAGTGGTGAACAAACTTGGCTGGCCCTGGGCGATTCCTACACTATTGGCGAAGCCATACCCCTGCATCAGCGCTGGCCCCATCAGCTTTCTCGGCAACTAAACTTTTCTAATCCTCAGTACCTGGCTACCACTGGCTGGACCACCCGCGATTTACTAAAGGCGGTTACTAAAACCACATTCTCACCCCCCTACACCTGGGTATCATTACTAATTGGCGTGAATAACCAGTATCAAGGGCTTGATTTTTCATTGTATCCGGATGATTTTACTGAATTGCTCAAGTTTGCCGTCTCCCAAACGACTGATGCCCAACACGTACTCGTACTATCCATTCCCGACTATAGCGTAACCCCGTTTGCTCAGGACAAAGACCCAGCGAAAATCAAGCAGGAAATAGAAAAGTACAATCAAACTAACTGGGAGATTGCGGAAGAGTACGGAGTGCGTTACTGCAATATTACCCCGCTCTCTCAGCAGGCTGCGAAAGATCAAAGCCTGACCGCGGAGGATGGTCTTCATCCCTCGGGGAAGATGTATAGTTGGTGGGTAGAACAAATTTTGAAAGAGATTCCATTCGGTAGAGTTATTTGACTCCTTTTTTCTTCAGCATTTTGCCAAGGTTAACTGAATGGCCTTGAACAATATCAAACGGCTTGTGCCAGTCCCGAATTAACCAATCTTGCTCGGGTTCAGCTAAGATTAATTGTTGCGAAGAAGAAAGAATCCAAACTACCTTCTTCACTCCGAAAGCGAATAGTTTCTTAGTTTTCTTATCTAAGTATTTTTCCCACTTAATTTTGCTTAGGTCAGCTTTAGTATCTATTTCTATGACTATTTCCGGTGGTATATCAAAGTAGTGTTCATCAATAGTGTATTTCTGAATATCAGAAGATTTATATATAGCAATGTCCGAAGACAAGTTATTGCCCTTAGAGAGGTGAAGTCCAGTCTCATTTGTATACACTTCGTAGCCATTATCATCTACATGGGTATACAAGTATTTAAGAAGTAACTTGATAATTACTGCTTGTAAACTGCTACTCCCCATAATATCTTCTAATGTTTTTTTGTTATTAATTACTTCCCGGTAACCGGCATAGTAAATGGGTTGTCCATCCATCTCTTCGTAGATCAACTCTTGGGGAATTTCTTTTTTCTTAGAAGGCTTTTTAGCCTGAACAGTAGAAGCCATAGGTTTGAATTTTTCTAAAAATACTAAAGTACTATTTGGAAAACACCAGTTAGGAAAAATTCGTTGGATGAATACTATATGGTTCTCATTGGAATCGCTCTGAAATATTGATAATATTGCATTTTATCCGATAAATTTTTCGCGCTATGATACAGACGTTGGACATTTCGGTAACCCGCGCTTCGCAGACAAAGATCAACCAAGTTGATTTTGGAAACATTCAGTTCGGAAAAATTTATTCCGATCACATGTTTATTGCCGATTATGATGGCAAACAGTGGAGTGATTTGCGGATTGAACCTTTTGCCGATCTAACCATGAGTCCGGCCACTTCAGTTTTGCATTACGGCCAATCAATTTTTGAAGGGCTTAAAGCCTATAAAAATGAAGCGGACGAAGCTTTGATCTTTCGGCCCGACCGTAATGCGGCTCGTTTTAATAAGTCAGCCGTTCGGATGTGCATGCCCGAAATTCCGGAAGATATATTTTTGGGCGGCTTGCGGGAGCTAATCAAACTGGATAAAGACTGGATTCCTGATCGCGAGGGCACATCACTCTATATTCGTCCGTTTATGATCGCTACTGACGAATACATTGGAGTGCGTCCGTCACTTACCTATCGCTTTATGATTTTCACCGGGCCGGTGGGGGCTTACTACAGCAAACCCGTTCGGGTGAAAGTAGAGAAAAAATTTGTTCGGGCGGCCGATGGAGGAACGGGATTCGCTAAAACCGCCGGAAACTACGCTGGTTCGCTTTATCCGGCTCAGCTTGCGGCGGAAGATGGTTACGATCAACTGATTTGGACGGATGCCAAAAGTCATGAGTATATTGAAGAAGCGGGAACGATGAACTTGATGGTGGTGATTGACAATACGCTGCTTACTCCGCCTACCAGCGGCACTATCTTAGACGGCATTACCCGCGACAGTATTCTAACATTAGCAAAAGATTGGGGCATGAACGTGGAAGTTCGTAGAGTATCCGTACAGGAAATCATCGAAGCGATAGAACAAAACCGTTTGCAAGAAGCTTTCGGTGCCGGAACTGCGGCCACGGTTGCCCACATCCAGGCGATTGCCAATGAGGGTATTGACTACGAACTACCGGCCATTGAAGACCGGAAATTCTCTAATAAAGTACTGAAAGTGTTGGATGACATCAAGTACGGCCGTACCGAAGACCCACACAATTGGGTGATGAAGGTAGATTAACTATTAAGCATCAATCATGGATCTTAAAGGGTTATATCAAATTGCTAAAAATGAATTGATGTCGCTGTATGATGGTGAACCAATTGATCTTCGCTTGGAACAGGTGGAACGTTCGGAAGAAACTGGTCACTGGAATGTGGTGATTTCATTTCTTGTAGAGAATAAAAACAAGACATCATTAAGCGTTATATCTTCGCTACCTTATGAGCGAGTTTATAAATTGCTCAAAGTCAATGACGATAATGAAGTAGAAGGCCTGCTTATGTTTGATAAAGCCTCATGATACTTATTGATACTAATGCATTAGTATTATTAATCGTAGGATTGATTGATCAAAATCAGATTAGACATCATAGGAGAACAAGGCTGTATACAGAAAAAGATTATCATAAACTTTTAAATGTCATTCAGGATTTATCAAGGTTAATTGTTTTGCCAAATATCTGGACTGAAACAGATAATCTTTTGAATAACTTCTTGACCGGAAATTTTAGATGGCCTTACATTCAAGCCTTTAAAAAACTAGTTGCTAATACCACTGAAAGATATTTGAGTTCGGAGTCAGGAATTAATAGTAATTATTTTATTAGTACTGGACTTACTGATTCTCTTATTATAGAGCTAGGTAAGAGTTGCGATATGGTAATATCCGCAGATTCCAGCTTATCAGACATTGCAAAGGCGAATGGAATAAGGGTGTATGATCTAGTTGAAGAGAGAAATAAAGACTTTAAATAGAAAAACATTAGCATGACTACAGACCAGTTGAAAGACTTGAAAGCCAGGGTAGAGGCTTTGAGGGGGTATCTTTGACTACGATCAGAAGAAAGCCGAGATAGACGATGAGCAAAAACTGACGCTGCAACCTGACTTCTGGAATGATCCGCAGGAAGCCGAAAAAACAATGAAAAGCATCCAGACTAAAAAGGTCTGGACCGACAGCTACGAAAAAGCCAAAACCGCCCTCGACGACCTGGAAACGCTCTACGAGTTCTACGAGATGGACGAGGTAAGCGAAGCCGATATTGAACAGGAGCGAAAAAAAGCTGAGAAGATCGTTGAAGACCTGGAGTTTAAGAAGATGCTGAGCGGGGAAGAAGACCAGCTTAGTGCAGTGTTGCAGATCAACCCGGGAGCGGGCGGTACTGAAAGCCAGGACTGGGCCGAAATGCTGATGCGGATGTACATTATGTGGGGCGAGAAGAATGGCTACGGTGTCAAGCAGGTAGACTTCCAACCGGGAGATACAGCAGGAATTAAATCCGTTACGCTCGAGTTCGACGGTGATTTTGCTTACGGCAATCTGAAATCGGAAAACGGAGTGCACCGCCTCGTGAGAATTTCACCCTTCAATGCGAATGGTAAGCGACAAACTTCCTTTGCTTCGGCCTACGTATATCCGGTGGTGGACGATTCTATTGAGATTGAGGTGAACCCCGCCGATATCACCTGGGAAACCTATCGTTCGGGTGGGGCCGGAGGGCAGAATGTAAACAAGGTGGAAACAGCCGTCCGTTTGCGCCACGCACCCTCCGGTATCATTGTAGAGTGTCAGCAGGAGCGATCTCAGTTACAGAATAAGGAAAAGGCCATGCAACTACTAAAGTCCCGCTTATATCAGCAGGAAATTGAGCGACGAAATAAGGAAAGGGATGAAATTGAAAGCAATAAAAGTAATATTGATTTTGGCTCTCAAATCCGCAATTACGTGCTGCATCCCTACAAACTGGTGAAAGACGTGCGTACCGGAGTAGAAACCTCGGATGTGCAAGCCGTGCTGGATGGCAATCTGGACGACTTTATCAAAGCCTATCTGATGGAGCAATAGAGGGAAGAAGTCAACTTACCCTAACTACAATCAAGAAAGAACTGACGGATATATTCAGTAGGCTGGAGGCGGTAAGCAGTGACTGCTTCCTGCCTACGGCATCCTTTGCTCACTCATCAAAACATTTTTGAACGTACTTAGGATTATCTTCCGTCAAAGACAAATCGTAAGCCGTTACTCAAGGCAGAAGGGAAAATACTATTGTGAGTTTCATCACTGCCCATGTCCTGCTTTATTTCCAGTTGATCCAACTCCATATTTCGCAATTTCTCAGTGAACCGCTGAAGGTCTGCGGGCATATTCCAGTGCTGATTAATCTCCCGGTCGCCCACTGAGAAGTAGACTTTGATCTTTTTCCCACTGTACGAACTTAGGGTTTCTTCCGAATGGAATAGTAAATGATTGTCGTACCACAACGACGGACTAACCGCAATGTATCCCTGAAACAAGGATGGATTATTCAGTAGCATCCAACTCGTGAACAACCCGCCGTATGAATGGCCAGTTAGCACCCTGAAATCAGTGGTTCTAAATTGGCTATCCACGTAGGGAATGAGCTCGTTCTGAATGAAAGTTGAAAATTGCAGCCCGCCCCCGGAGTATTGCTGCTGGATTTCCGGGAAGGATACTGGCTCGTTGGAATTTGTCGGAGTATAGTCTCGCGTGCGATGAAGACGGTACTGGTTGGGGCCAGCGTAAGCGATACCCACAATAATTATTTCCTGAATATGATTCCGTTGGGCCAGATGGTCAATAATATTTTTTGCAATAGCAAAAGAATAGTCTGCATCTAATAAATACAATACCGGGTACCTTTCCGAAGAATCTTGATTGTAGTTTTCCGGGTACGAAACATAGAGCTTATAATCAATATTGTTGGTTTCCGACGATAAAAAACGCACCTCCGTATTAGGCATGGTGTACTGTGAAACACTGTCAATTCGGATATATTTGGCGGGTTGGCTTACCGAATCGTAAGAAGCGATAAGCAACAGACATAGCAGGGTAACAGTAATTTTCATTCTTTATCGGGCAAATCTTGCTGCAAGATAGAAGACTGTATGAGTTTTTTGGTAGGTTGGAATATTGGAATATTGGAATATTGGAATAAAGGTATATCGACAATAAAAAACCCGCCGAAGCGGGTTCTATGAACAATTAGGTGTGAGTTGCTTCGTTTACCCGGGCAAACTCTTCAATAATCTTTTCATTGAAAGCCGGAATATCATCCGGATTACGACTAGTGATAATGCCATTATCGACTACTACTTCTTCATCGACCCAGTTTGCGCCTGCATTCTTCAAATCGGTTTGAATGGAGTTGAACGAAGTCATTTTCCGGCCAGAGGCTAATCCTGCTTCAATCAGTGTCCACGGTCCGTGGCAAATAGCCGCAATCGGCTTATGCTGATCACCAAACGATTTGACGAAGTTTACGGCTTTTTCTTCCGCTCGTAGCTTGTCCGGATTGATCTGTCCGCCGGGAAGCAGTAAAGCATCGTAATCCTCAGGAGAAGCTTGATTTAAAGACATGTCAACGCTGAAAGTATCTCCCCAGTCGGTTTTGTCCCAGCCCTTCACTTCATCTTCCTTTGGCGAAACAATATGCGTAGTAGCTCCGGCTTCTTCCAGTGCCTGTTTAGGCTTGGTCAATTCTACTTGTTCAAACCCATCAGTAACCAGAATGGCTACTTTTTTTCCATCTAATTTTCCCATTGTGTAAAAAATTTAAGTTCAAAAAATGATTTATTCTTCATTGTTATCAACCAAGCTTGCGGGCAGATGTTATTACCATTTTCAATATTTTATGCAGACTTAATGCGCATCTTGTAAACATTTACGACCAATTTCGTAGAGTATAGTTTACTGGTATCTACCATGACCACCAACCAAGATATTTACACTTTCCAGTTTGGGCTGTTGTGTTTGAGTTCTTTTTTGTTTTTCTCAAGCTTCAACATGATTATTCCGGAGCTACCGGCTTACCTTGACCAAATGGGAGGAGGTGAGTATAAAGGCCTGATTATCGCATTATTTACGCTTACTGCCGGATTATCCCGGCCTTTTAGCGGGAAACTGGCTGATACGGTGGGGCGGATACCGGTGATGATCTTTGGAGCCGTAATCTGCTTTATCTGTGGTTTCCTGTATCCGATAGCCACTACAGTGTTCTGGTTTTTAGCTCTGCGGTTTTTCCACGGACTTTCTACCGGATTTAAGCCGACTGGCACGGCGGCTTACGTAGCCGATGTAATTCCGGCGAACCGTCGGGGTGAAGCAATGGGAGTACTCGGACTATGCGGAAGCTTGGGCATGGCGGGTGGCCCGGCCATCGGCAGTACCCTAGCCAACATTTATTCATTGGAGGTGACTTTTTATGCTTCATCAGTGTCGGCTATTATGTCGGTGCTCATTCTGGTGGGCATGCACGAAACGCTGACCGATCGGGAGCCTTTTCGATTTAAACTGCTTAGGCTTGATTGGAGCGAAGTGATTGAACCTCGCGTATGGGCGCCCTGTGTAGTAATGCTGCTCACTACGTACTCATTTGGAGTTGCTCTTACGCTGTTACCCGACCAAAGCGATGCGTTAGGAATTGACAACCGGGGGTTGGTATTTATGTATATGACCATTGCTTCGGTGGCGGTGCGCTTTTTTGCTGGCAAGGCATCCGACCGCTACGGGCGGGTGATTGTACTGAAGTGGGCGGCTCTTATCCTGGTAGTGGGTTGCCTGTTTATCGGATTTGCTCCTACCGGGTTCTGGCTGTTAGTGGCCGGGGTTTTCTTCGGTTTAGCCGTTGGAATGAATACCCCTACTATTTACGCCTGGACTATTGATCTGAGTCACTCTGAGCGACGCGGTAGAGCTATTGCTACTATGTATATCTCACTGGAAATAGGTATTGGCTTAGGCGCGCTTACATCTGGCTGGTTATATAATAATCAGTTGGAGAGATTACCTTACGCGTTTGTGGTAGCTAGTATTCTGGCCGCGTTTGGTTTTATATTTCTGCTGACTACTAAGCCTCAACCGAAAGTAGCCAGCGCATAAAAAAGCCGCCTTCGGCAACCGGGGCGGCTTAAAATAACTGTTACTGGTTGTCTAGAATAGCTCGTAGCCAACGGTAAGTATCCAGAGCTGGTTTCTCAGATCAGTAGAATAGCTATTTCCACCAAATCTTACTTCATCACCTAATGCACTTAAGTTGTTTTCGTAGCGAAGGTCGAAGTTTATTTTAGAAATATCTATACCTATACCTGCTTGAAAACCTACTGTCGCGTTACTGTAATTTTCTTCAATCTGTTGTTGAGCATTACCGTCGCGGATGTCAGAATCTAACAAAAAGCTAAATGACGGGCCCGCGTTCAGTCGTAGTAGTGGACCAATCTTAAAGCCAAGCATTACTGGTACATCAATTTTATTGTAACGCATACTTTTCACTTGATCAACGTTAGTGTTAACGTCATCACCATCAATTACGATCTCCCCACCACTGGAGGTAAACATTGCCTCGGGCTGTATGTAGAACCCTAATACTGAAAAGCGAGCAAATAGGCCAGCGTGGAAACCGACCGCAGCGTCGCCGCCAGCAATTGCTTGAGCATCTTTCTCGGTCAATGTTGAGTGATTAATCCCGATTTTGGGTCCTAATGTGGCGAATTGGCCGTAGCTGGCAATAGAGATGCCTACGGCAACGAGAACTAAACACACCTGTTTCATAAGAAAAAATTTGGTTAAAAATTGATTATTGGTGTTTTAGGTAGGTGTGGTTCAAAAATCGTACCCTAAAGTGAAATAGAATCGGGGGTCATCAGCGACAACCCGGTCTTCAATAGGGTACGCTACGTCAAATTTTAGATAATACCCCAGTAGCACCGTACGAACACCCGCTCCGTAACTCATCAGCCACGGATCTTTAAAGTTTTTAATTTCGGCAACGAACGGCCCGCCATCTTCAATAACCTCAGTGTTAATACTATTCTCTTCCTGGAAAGGGCTGGGGCCAGTCCAGGCTGATCCGATATCGTAAAACCCGATAAACTCTAGGTTTCGGAAAAAGTTAGAGGCAATCGGCCCCTGGTAAAAGTAGCGGATAACCGGGAAGCGAAGTTCAGCAGTGAAAGTAAGCACATCGGTACCGTTGAACTTATTGTAGTTAAACCCCCGCAGGTCCACAAACTCAGTAAACAGTATGTTGCTGTTATCAACGTTAGGAAGCATCGCCAACGGATTATCTTCCTCCCCATCGCTATCTGTACGGTTGAATATCCAGTTATGCATACCGCCTAACAGGTATGACTGCGGATTTGAGCCGAAAAAGTTTCCGTAGTAAACCCGGCCTACCAGGGTCAGCTCGCGGTGAATCTTTAGGTAGTGGCGTATATCAACCTCAATATTGCTAAAACTGCGGGTAGCATCGTTCAAACCTTGGTAGTGCGTGAAGAAAGCCCGGGCTCGGGTACCTTCATATTTATTTAACCCATAGTTTAGCGTATTGTCGTATACCAATCCAGTTTTGATACCACCAAAGAAAGTGGTGTTCTCAGTTTCGGCGGTCGGTGGAATAGGTTGCGGGGTTGTGGACAGATCAATGTAGTGAGTGTTAGCAATGAACGGATTGATCTCTAGACGAGTAGAGACGTTAAACGGAACAGCCGCGCCCACCAAAAAGCGGTTTTTAGTATACTTTTGAATATTGCGGTCGTTGGCTTCGCGGTAAATACCGTCGCGCTCGTAGCGGAATAGAAAATCTACTCGGTTTTTCAGGTACTGGTACTCGGCGAACACACTGGCACTACGAAGATCAGTAAACTGTACAATACCTCCGGAGAAGCGATGGTTCTCCAGCATATCATTCATCTGCACTTGAATATGAAAACCGAAATTTCGAAGTGGATCTACGGTTAAAGAAGTAACTACGTTATCAGCACTAAAGCGAGTTTCGTAGGGAATAGGTCCGTCAATGCGGGTTTCACGCCGCAGGCGGCGGTAGCGCGAGAGGAAAGAATTGCCCGCCTGATTATCTTGCTGCTCATCTTCAAATTCAAAATCGTCCGTAGAGACAGCGGTCTTATCACTATCTTCTTCTACGTCAAAGGTGTAGTTCTCCGTGTCGATCATCCCCTCTTCCAGCGTTAGCTGATCCTGCCCAAACTCATAAGAGTCGGTATTGATAAAATTATCCGGCAGAGTATCGGTTTCAATTGTGGGAGTGCTATCCTGAAAAGAGAGGCTGTCTAATTCGGCATCAGTATCAATGGTTAGGGTATCACGAGGAATGAAAGGTTGATCCAGCACACTGGGTTCGTCCGGGGTGCTTGTTTCTTCCCGCTTACGCTGGTTCTCCAACAGCCGGTCAGATACCAGGCGAGCCTGGATAGCCTGCTGGCGCTGGGTTTTAGGCGTGAAAATACTCTGATCAAGATTGGCTCCTTCTTCCAGAAACACGTAATCCCGCTCTTCGGCCAGCATTACAAAAGCCAGCCGGTTATTCTTAAAGTCAATATCAAAGTCCTGAACGCTGACTGCGTAGTTAGAAACCTGGGTAAACAGACTATCACGAAGTTGATATTGGTATAAGTTGTAGATTCCCTGCTGATCGCTCAGGTAATAAATAGTGTTCTCATCCTTAGGGATGGGCTTGATGTCGGTGCTGATGGTGTTGGTCACCCGGTTTAGTAGCGAGTCGGTAGGGCTTTGATCAGGATTATAGATGAAGATATTGAAGTTGTCATCGATGTCCTGATTCAACTGGATATCACGAGTTTTGGTCGGGGCAAAGTAGAGAGAATCGTTAGGGCGATTGCTGCTGAAAATGATCTGATCACTTTCTGGCATAAAGCGAGGGTACAGGTCATCGTAAATATCGGTGGTTATTCGCTTAAAGGTATTGCGGTTGGGGTTGTACAGAAAGAGGTCGTTTTTTCCGTTCAGGTCCGCGCTCATTACGGCTAGTCGGCCACTTTCGTTAATGTCAAAATGCTTCACCTGATTGAAACGACGTAACTGAATGGCTCGGGTACGTTTGCTGTCCTGATTGTAAATCCACAAGTAGTTCCGGCCTCGTTCGTAGCCAACGATACCCAATGTTTGGTCGTTAGCCCAGTTTAGCAGGGGAAGACTCCGATCGATATCCTGGTCAATCAGTTGGAAACCAACGGAATGAACCTTTTTGGACTTTCTGCGCTCCAGGTCGCGCACGATGACGTTGTACCGGCCATTTTTATTTTCGGAATAAGCCAGGTAGCGGCCACTGGGACTAAAGGCTACTTGGTGGTATCGCAGTGATTTTCGGTTTTTCTTACGCAAGCGGTTATCGGATTCCGGAAACTGGTATACATCGGCAGTTTGAGCCGACATTTCACCGTAAAACGATTGCCATTGCCGGGCGAACAGTTTAAACGGAACGCCCAGTGTATTCACAATACTGCTCTCTTCGTTGCGAATAATCCGGGTGAGGTTCAGGATATTAGAGATGCTGCTGCGACCGTAGCGTACCGCAATAAAATTCCAGACCGACTGTCCAATAATGGCGGCATCTTCTCCGGTATATCTGGTCAGCTTGATGTTGCGGTCGTCATGAAACATTTCCCGGATGAAGTCGTCCATCTCGATGCTCCAGCCTTGAGCAATGTAACGAGCAGCCCCCTGAATAAACCATTCGGGCAACGTAAGCAGATAGGCCGACTGAAACATGTCGGTAAGGCTACCACCAAACATCATGTCGTTAATCAGCATTTCGGCAATCTGCTGTACCAGTTCGTTTTTAAACGCAACCATGCTCCCGGGGTAAGCTACTTCCACTTGGGATTTCACAAAGTTGGTTTGCCCTCCTACAGTGAACGTTTTTCCTCGTACCCCCACATTGCTTTGCTGAAGGTCACCCACTGAGTTATACAGGAAAATTTTGGTTTTTGTGTAAGGGGCGTAGCCAATCACATCGGTAATACGCTCAAATTCTTTTTCCAGGAATTTGGCAGCAATAAGGGCATTATCTTGGCCGCCTTCGTAAAAGTAGACGTCGAAATTGTCTGAACTGTAGTAGCGCCAGTCAAAACTTTTGAACTGAACCCGGTTTTTACCAAACCGTTCGCGGTTAATTTGGGCGTACGATTCTAGCATGAATCCGCTCAGCAGACTCACCAGAACCATCCATCTGATAAACTTCATTCCATTCATTAGCTCACTGCATGGTAATAACGTTCGAAACGCTGAATATTGACTTCTTCTTCTAAAGATTTATTTTCTAACAGGAAATTGACAAACTGATTGGCAAAGTAAGGAGTCAATGACACACCTTTAGTGCCTAACCCGTTGAAAATACCGATTGTTTGGTGATAAGGATGTAATCCGATGAACGGCCGCCGGTCGCTAGTGGCCGGACGAACTCCCGCCCAATGATCAACCACCTTGTAAGGCATATTTATCAGTTTGCTAAGTTTTTCTTCCAGCACCGTTCGTCCTTTAGCGGTGGGCGAAAAACTTAGATCCTGATGGTCGTAGGTGGCGCCTACTTTGTATTTATCACCAAATGGCATTATAAAAACTCCTCTATTGAAGACGATGTTACTTCTTTTTCCGGTATCAATCAAGAGCATTTCTCCCTTTACGGGCCGATAAGGCAGCCATTGAAAGAAAGAATTACGGTATCCGTCGGCTCCATCACAAAATATAAGCCGCTGAGCCTGTATATCTCCGTACTGAACTCCAGTCTTATTGGGGCGTAACTGGGTAACGTCAAAAACACCTTCCTGGTATACCTGCTGCGCACGAAAGTACTGCTGCATGCTATCGAGGAATACCGGTAGATCAAGATAGCCCGATTGTTGAAGCAGAATTCCACCGAGCGGATCGTGGATAAATTCGCTGAACTGGCTTTGCTGATGTATCTGGGCAATGTACGACTGGTAAGCCGGTTGCGCTGCCTGAGCGCTCCATTCGGTTCGCTCGGCATTAGAAATGAAAGGGCGATAAATTGGGATTGGGTATAAGAATGTAGTGTTGGTGATCTTTTCCAGTTGGCAATAAAAGGGTTCTATCATCGGGAAAATAGCGTCAGCCCGCCAGGTTTTTACCATTTTTCGCCCGGTAATGGGGTTGTATAGCCCGGCAGCCGCCCGGGAGGAGGTCTCATTTTTGGTTTGATTGATAATCCGGATTTGGCAACCTGCTTCCATTAGTTGGTAGGCAAGTACCGAACCCGCCAGTCCTTGCCCCACTAATAGTGTATCTACTTTTATCATATTCTTGTAAACCTTAGTGTAAGTTGATAAGTTGCCAAATAAACTATTGACGTACCCAGTTAAATATATTCCCAACATTATCACCCTGAGCAATCTGCTGAGCGGATGCTTTGGTATTGTAGCCGCTAGCCGGGGCGACCTGGAAATGGCGGCTTACTTCATATGGATAGCGGCCCTGCTGGATTTTGCCGATGGCCTGGTGGCTCGAGCCCTGAAAGCGTACTCCACCATCGGCGGTGATCTGGATTCGCTGGCCGATATGGTTAGTTTCGGGGTGCTTCCCTCCTTTATCATGTTCGGGCTAATCCAGAATTCAATAGGACTTGAAGATACCTGGATACCCTACGTAGCTTTCGCTATCGCAGCTTTTTCTGCCCTGCGTTTGGCCATTTTTAACGTGGATACCCGACAGAAAGATAAATTCATCGGCCTGCCTACGCCGGCCAGTGCTTTGCTGATTAGTGCGCTGCCGCTGGGAACTTTAGCCTGGTTTCAGGCATTGATTGCCAGTCCAGCCTTCCTAATTGTACTAACCCTGGTGGATGCCTACCTGCTGGTGGCGAACATTGAGTTGCTGGCCTTTAAATTCAAGAATTACAGCTGGGCTGAAAACAAGCTTAAGTACATTTTTATGGCTACTTCCATCGTATTATTTATCTTATTTCGATCGGTAGCCATTCCCATCGTTACCCTGCTCTACATCCTACTCTCAGTGATAGTTTCTACAAAGTCAGGGTCAGAACCGTAAACCCGCTAGAAAATTTTTTATTTTTGCGGCATCAAAAACTTACACGCATGAATTTTATTGCCAGAATTAACGTGATGCCTAAAAAAGAAATACTAGACCCCCAAGGAAAAGCCGTTCGTTTAGGGCTGGAGAATCTGGGGCTACAGAGTATTGATGAAGTAAGAGTTGGGCGACATATTACAATGCAGTTTGCGGCGGATAATGAAGCTGAGGCCCGCGATAAGGCGGAAGAAGCCTGCACCAAACTTTTGGCTAACCTGATTATGGAAAGCTACGAATTCGAGCTGGAGCAAGTGTAAACGTAAGGTATTGCTGTTCTTTACCTGGTATTTGCATACTAAAGCCCTCAAAAATACGTGAATTGATTGACGAGCCGGAATACCATGCGGATTGCCTGTTTATTTCTTTTCACTCAGGTGAGTGCCTTGCTTCTCGCTAACTCAGGACTAGCGCAGGATTCTTCAGTGCTGGCTGAAGGCGAATGGCATAAGTTTGCCGTGACTGAAGACGGTATCTATCGTCTGTCCGGCAGTGGTCTGGCTGCTTTGGGAGTAGACCTATCCGGTGTGTCGGCTCAGAGTATCCGAATGTTTGGCCGGGGTGGGGGTATGTTATCCCAATCCCTTTCCGCCCCCCGCTCTAATGATTTACCGGAGATTGCCATTCAGGTAGCTGATGGGGGCGATGATCGGCTCGATGCCGACGATTACCTGCTGTTCTACGGGCAGTCGCCGCACGATTTGCACTTTGAAACCGATAGCACGCTGGGTTACCGCGCCGTTTATCAGAAAAATCTCTACAGCGATACGGCTTACTATTTTCTCACTTACGGCGGCGATCTGGGAAAAAGAATAACGGAAACTGCCGCAGTCAACAGCCCCGTCTGGTCTACTAATTATTATCAGGAAGCTCTTGTGCACGAAGAAGAACAGTATAATCTGCTGGAAACTTACTGGCAGGGGGGCTCGGGTCGTGAGTGGTACGGTGAGGAATTAGCTGCGGGTAATAATCCACCGGTAGATTTTGGGTTGGGCGAGTGGCGAAGCGAACAGCCGTTGCGTGTGCACGCTCGGGTACTAGGACGGTCTCAAAGTCCGGCTGAGGTAGAGCTGTCTATAAACGGAACACCGGTAGGCAAGCTGGCTATCCAACCGATTCTGTCGGGTACGTATACGCAGAAGGGCAATCTTAGCCAGGAAACCTTTTTGGTAACAACTAATATGGGTAGTGCCCCTTCAATCTCGATATCGCTTAGTGGCAGCGGAGCCAAAGCTAACCTGGATCAACTTATTTTAGAAGGCGTCCGACCACTACTATTGCCAACAGATAAATCTCTGCGGTTTCGCAATCTGGAGAGTGCCGAGTATGCTACTACCCAGTTTTCCCTCACTGCCGATCAGGCTCCAGTTGTTTGGGATATTACCAATCCCCAGGAGCCAGTTGCACTGGCAGTTGCTTCTTCCAGCGACCGCTGGCTAGTTACTGCCCCTACCGGTGGAACACTGGCTGAATTTGTGGCGGCTGTACCTAATGGCCTATTGACTCCTGAATCAGCCGTACCGGTACCGAACCAGAATCTGAAGGGGCAAGGTGTACCTAATCTGCTAATCGTAACTAGAGAAGACCTGCTGCCGGAAGCCCATCGGCTAGCTGATTTTCGGCGTAACTATAACCAGATCAGCGTAAACGTAGTCACCAATCAGCAGATTTACAATGAGTTTTCTTCGGGAGCGCAGGATGTTACCGCTTTGCGCAACTACCTCAAATATCTCTACGACCGGGAATCCGGCCGACTCCAGGCGGTGCTGCTGCTGGGCAAAGGCTCCTACGACTATAAGAATTACACCGATAATAATACCAACGTAGTGCCCATCTACCAGTCGCGCAACTCGGTGCACCCCATTTACAGCTACGCTTCGGACGATTACTACGGGTTTCTGGAAGAAGGGGAAGGAGATTGGACTGAGACCTTTGCCGGTGATCATACTTTAGACATAGGAGTAGGGCGTTTGCCGGTGAAAAACCGGGAAGAAGCGAAAATAGCGGTGGATAAACTCATCCACTATCAGACCAGTGAGGCGGCATTCGGGCAGTGGCGTAGTGAGGTGGTGTTTGTAGCCGACGACGGCGATAACGATAAGCACCAGCGGGATGCCGAGCAGTTAGCCAAGTTTGTAGATACCAGCTATACTTCCTTCTCGGTTCGTAAAATTTATACTGACGCCTTTGAACAGCGTAAGTTACCCAGTGGTGAATCTGCCCCGGCGGTAAGCCAGGAGATAGAAGATGCCATCAAGCAGGGAGCCCTGGTAATCAACTACACCGGGCACGGTAGCGAAACTCGTTGGGCTCAGGAGAGTATTTTGACTACCAGCATGATTAACCGCTTCCGCAATCTGGATCGCCTGCCCTTCTTTGTAACCGCTACCTGCGAGTTTGGCCGCCACGACGATCCGCAGAATATTTCGGGAGCCGAGCAGCTTATTCTGAATCCAGAAGGCGGAGCAATTGGGTTAGTTACCACATCGCGGCCGGTATTTTCCAATTCTAATTTCTTGCTGAACCGGGCTTTTTACAATGAAGTATTTAAGCGGGAAGATGGAAAACCGTTAACAATAGGGGAAATATTTCGCCGCACAAAAAATAATGGTCTAAACGGCCCGGTAAACCGTAATTTTTCCCTGCTGGGTGATCCTAGTATGATTTTGGCCTATCCTGAAGCCCAAATTATCATTGATAAACTGGAAGTGCGGCAGTCTAGCGGGCAGTTTTCCGAGACCGATACGCTACGGGCTCTCGACTATGTGCGGTTATCCGGCGCAGTTACTTCGTCAGGTACGCAGCAGGTGTTAGAAGACTTTTCCGGAACAGTAGCGGTAGAAGTGCTGGATAAAGTGACTGTAAGACGCACGCAAGGAAATGAAGGAACTTTCATGCAATTTGAAGAACGAAACTCCGTTATTCACCGAGGGAAAGCCCGGGTAGTGAACGGACAATTCGTTTTGAATTTTGTAGTACCAAAAAATATCGTATACCAAACCGGACAGGGCAGGATTACCGCCTATGCCAACGGGGTGTCGTCCGATGATGCTTTCGTAACGGATGCTCACGGGGCGTTTGTTACCTTTGCTATTGGGGGAAGCCAGCGTCCAACCACGGATGATACCCTTCCGCCGAATATCCGCTTATTTATGGATGATACTACCTTTGTAAGCGGAGGGCTGACCGGGAACAACACCCTGCTGCTGGCGCAATTACAGGATGAACACGGACTGTCTATCAGTGCCGATGGGCTAGGCCAGACGATTAGGGCCGAACTTCTCTATGAAGGAAGCGGAGAAAGTCGTACTTTTGATTTAAATGATTTTTATCAGACCGGAGTAGACGATTTTCAGTCAGGCTGGATTCGTTATCCGTTGGAGAACCTGGAAGCAGGAAGTTACCGACTCATATTGGAGGCTTGGGATACTTACAATAACAGTGGTGCAGCCGAACTGTTGTTTCGGGTAGGAGAAAACGGAATCTTTTGGGTGTCAGACTTTTACAATTATCCGAACCCTTTTTCCGAAGAAACCCAGTTCGTTCTCGATCATAACCAGCCGGGCAGTGTATTTGACATTATCGTACAAATCTATAATAGCCAAGGCGAATTGGTGCATTATTTGCAAACACAGCAATCCGATGTTGCCACTCGCTTGGAGGCACTGCGTTGGGACGGAAGGACTACTGCTGGAGAGCAGCTTCCTTCCGGGATTTATTACGCAAATATCAAATTACAAAGCTTAGATTCAGATATCGTTCAACAAAAGACGCATCAACTCATCATTGCTCGTTAACATGAAATACATTATTCGTAACAGTTTTATTCTGGGGGTCGCACTGCTTAGCTTAGGAATTACCCAGCAAGCTTTAGCTCAAACCCAGGTTATCTTAGGTCAGGATGAATCGAGGCGGGTGATTACTACGGCCGTACCATTCCTGGCTATCTCTCCCGATTCCCGCGCCAGCGGTATGGGCGATGTAGGAGTAGCCACTTCACCCGATGCCAACGCTACCCATTGGAACCCAGCCAAATTAGCCTACCTCGAGCCTAGCTTCGGTATTTCCGGTTCATTCACTCCCTGGCTGTCTAAGGTTATCAACGATATGTCGATTTCGTACCTATCGGCCTACAAAAAAATCAATCAGCAACAAGCGCTAGGGTTTTCTATGCGCTACTTCGATTTAGGAGATATTCAACTGACTGACCGGCAGGGTAACCTGCTCAACCTGGTAAGCCCACGAGAATTTTCGTTAGCAGCTACCTTCGCCCTGCAATTAGGTGAGAACCTGAGTGCCGGACTAACGGGACGGTTTATTCACTCTAATTTGCTTTCCGGAACCACCAGTGCCGGCGGTAATGATGGTCAGGCGGGTATTACCGGAGCGGCTGACGTAGGAATTTATTATACCAAAGATATCGTCTTCAACGGCCGGGAAGGAAACTGGGCGTTTGGGGCTAACATCTCTAACATCGGAGCAAAAATTACGTATCTGTCCGAAGACCAAGCCGATTTTATTCCGACCAACCTTCGTTTAGGTGGGGCTTTCACTACTTACCTTGATCCGTACAATAAGCTCACGTTTGCTCTGGATTTTAACAAGCTACTAGTACCGACTCCCCCAATTTATTTACGTGACTCTATTACAGGTGGTCCCTTGTTTGACGCTAACGATAGACCAATTATTGCTCCCGGTGGTGGTAAAGACCCTAACCGAGGCTTATTATCCGGCATGTTTGGTTCTTTCACCGATGCTCCTGACGGGTTTAGCGAAGAGCTACAAGAAATTATGATTGGTGCCGGAGTTGAGTACTGGTACAACGATCTCTTTGCCGTTCGAGCGGGTTATTTCTACGAAAACGCCAACAAAGGCAACCGTAAGTACTTCACGGCGGGACTCGGGTTGCGCTACCAGGTATTTGGGGTTGATTTTGCCTACCTGCTTCCGCAGCAACAAAACCACCCGCTACAGGAAACGCTTCGGATATCCCTCCACTTTGATATTGATTCCCGGCCCACCGAGTCCATTGGTGAGGAATCTGATTTGAATTAGAAAAAGCATTCGTAACATGGCTGGACACAGTAAATGGGCGAATATCAAGCGGCGCAAAGGTGCCCAGGACGCCAAGCGAGCCAAGATTTTTACCAAACTAATTAAAGAAATTACGGTATCGGCCAAAGAAGGTGGCCCCGATCCCGATGGCAACCCTCGTCTGCGATTAGCCATCCAGAACGCCAAGGGGGCCAACATGCCTAAAGACACTATTGAACGGGCTATCAGTAAAGGTTCCGGGGACGATGGTAACGATTACCAGGAAGTGACCTACGAAGGCTACGCTCCCCACGGAGTGGCGGTGTTTGTAGAGTGCACTACCGATAACCTAAATCGCACTGTAGCCAGCGTACGGGCCGCTTTCAGTAAGCACGGGGGTAGCCTGAGTAAAAATGGTTCGGTAGAATATATGTTCGACCGTAAAGGAGTTTTCGTCTTTCCGCAACCTCAGGCAATGGACGAAGACGAACTGATGCTGGAGTTGATTGATGGCGGAGCAGAAGACGTAGCTTATGAAGAGGGACTGGTACAGGTAACCTGCGCTATGGAAGACTTTGGCTCGCTGCAATCCAAGCTAGACGAACTCGGTATAGAACCCGAAAACGCTGAACTTCAACGTATTCCCACCACTACCGTAACGTTGGATGATGAAGCACTGCTCTCGGTGATGAAGCTTATTGATATCTTAGAAGATGACGACGACGTGTCTAAAGTCTATCATAACGCAGATGTAACCGAGGAGCAGATGGAGTTACTTTAATAGTTAGTGTTACAATATTATAGTGCGAAGTGTTATAGTTTTGAATCACTGGTTTATAGCAAAAATTTCGCTAATAACGGTTTACCTTAACACCATAACACTGTAACACCCTAACACTTCACTTCGGCAATTTAGGTTCAACCATCACCACTTCTTCCCGATCTACCAGTACTGCTCCCGGGGGCATATTCTTCGATTTTCGAACGTACTTACGGGGGGTGACGATTACCGGGCAGAGTGAGTCGGTTTTTCGTTTGGAGTAGTAAGCAGCAATCTGGGCGGCTTGCTCAATGATGTAAGGTGGCGGGGACTGATTGCCTTTCTGTTTAATAATGACATGTGAGCCGCTTACGTCTTTGGCGTGTAGCCACAAATCATCCTTGTGGGCATAATTCCGGATGAGTTCATCGTTGTTTTTAGCACTTTTCCCCACCCAAACCACGTAGCCATCCAGATTAAAGCTACGGAACGGGAAGTTAGTTTCGGTATCAGCTTTGGTATCTAATAGTTGATGTTCGTCCGCGTACTGCTGCACTTCCCGCAGATCATCGGTTTTCCAGAAGTAGTCAAGGTGGGCCTGCAGCTGCTGAAGTTGCTCTTCTTTACCAGTAATATTTTTTTGGAGCTGGGCTACCTCAATTTTCTGATTTTTCGCTTTGCGGTAGTAGCGCTCCGCATTTTTCTGGGGCGAAAGTTCGCGGTTGAGTTTAATTTTTGTTGTTTCGTTATGGTAGAAGTCAAACAGCTCAACTTCAGTAGCTCCTTCCGGAATCTGGTGAAGGTTCGCCATCAGAATATCGGCCATCTGCTGGTGCTGTAGTCCGCTTTCTAGTTTCTCCAAAGCCCGCTGATTTTTCTGAATGTACTGAATACTTTGTTTCTTTTGTTTCTCCAGCTTCTGCACCAACTGTCCCTTCAGGCTATCCATCCGGATACGCTTGATCTTCCGAATAAAAAACTCATTTATAGCTTCCATCGGCTCAGTTTCGGTTTTGATGGCTTCACCTAGCGGAAGTAAGCTCAGGTGCAATTTCTCCTTCCACTCAATCAGGTAGTAGCCATCGGGGTTTTCCAGCTTTTCTAACAGAGTTTGTAGCAAATCCCATCGTTCAGCCGGAGAATTTTGATCGTATTGTTGCTGTTGCAGATACGCCTGAGGAATGGGACCGAAAGTGGGATACAACTTCCGAAGATCTCCTTCAGCTTGCTCAAAATCAGCTTGGCTTACCTTCAAGGTGCGATCCAGCGATGCAATGTCCAGCGAATAGTCATTAGCCAGATTGCTGCGGAAGATTTCAGTGACCTGATTGCCTTCGGTCAGTAAAATATTTGCCCGGTTGCCGTGCATCTTAAATAACAGCCCTCCTCGTTCAAAGCGAAACCAAAAGCTTCGCTCATTCTCAAACTGCCGGATCTCCACCAGCGATTGATCCAATAGCGAAGAAAACAAATCCACACTGTTGCGCTTGGCCCGATGAAAATTAGTAGGAAACTGAAGGCAGCAGAAGTACGAAGCCAGATGAGCTTTAATGTAAAATTCTGACTGCGCCGAGCTGCTGTATAGCCCGATGATCAATTCATCCTTATTCTGGCTAAAGCAAGCCCCGAGCCTCCAGCCGATAAGCCGCTCGCGTAGCTGCTGAGTGAGTTGCCGCAGAAAGTAATAGTTATGGTGCACGAACTAGAAGTTAAACCGAAATTTGTTGGTCAATGTGTTGAATAATGTCTGCCAGTAGCGAATCTTGATCCGTTCCGGTATCAAACCAGGTTACAGCCGGGTCTTTACGAAACCAGGTCCACTGCCGCTTGGCGTAGCGACGGCTGTTACGTTTAATCAGGCGAATAGCTTCTTCGCGATCGTAGTCGCCATCAAAATACGGAAACCATTCCTGGTAGCCAACGGTATGTAATGCGTTGTGTTGTCGGTACGGTAACAAGCTTTGGGCTTCGGCTTCCAGACTGTCGGCTATCATCAGGTCTACCCGCCGTTCAATGCGCTGATACAAAGTGGCCCGATCGCGGGTAAGTCCGATTTTAATAACCGAAAACGGGCGAGGCTGAAGCTTCTGTTGCCGAAATTCCGAATAGGGACGGTTGGTACTTTGGTACACCTCCAGAGCGCGCAACACTCGTCGGTGGTTGTGCCGGTCTACTTCTTGGTAGTACGCTGGGTCAATCTTTTTGAGCGTCTCCAGCAGATAATCCAACCCTTTAGATGCGAGCTGGGCACTCCAGTAGTTTCGGGCTTCGGGAGTGATATCGGGCATGGCATCAATCCCTTCGCACAATGTTTTCACGTACAGCCCGGAACCGCCAGCAGCAATTGCCAGCGGATACTGCTCAAAGAGGTTATCCAGAATTTTCAGGGCATCCTGTTCAAACTGTTTCACGTCATAAGGTTGCGTAACCGAAAGACTGTTCACCAGGTGGTGGTGTACCTGAGCTAGCTCCTGCTCGGTAGGTTTAGCCGTTCCAATGGTCATTTCCCGGTAAAACTGCCGCGAGTCAGTAGAGATGATTTCGGTACTGTAGTGCTGGGCCAATCGGATACAAATCTCTGTTTTACCCACGGCCGTGGGGCCTACCACCATCAAAAGTACCGGTTGTGCCATATCAGCATTACGAAAAACAGATCGTTTTGGATTTATCTCCGCTTATTCCGTAAATTGAAAAAATACCACCTTTGGCTATGAATAGTATTGATCGGGTTTCGGATTTAGAACGAGAAAATCAAAAGCTACAGGCAGAAATTGCTAAAATGAGGGCGGCTGCTGATACCCCTGATGTCAGTGCCATATCGTTAGCTCAACTGCAAAATTCGCTGCTGCACGCCGAACTGCTGGTGGTATCTACCGATCAGACCGGGAAGATTACGTTTAGCAACCATGCTTTTGCTGAGGCGGTAGGGCTCAGTTCTGAAAGACTTCAAGAGAAAAATCTGTTTAAAGGATTCGTACCAGTACGGGGTGAACAGCTTACCATTGATCAGTTTATTGATCGGGTTACTCAACGAAAAGAAGCGAAAAATATTAAACGCTCTATCCAGACCTTCTACGAGCAGATACTTACCATTAATATTCAGAGCATCATACTGCATGAGGAAGGAGAAAAAGGGCTGACCATTATTGCTGAGGATATAACCGAACACAAGCGGGTTCGGAAAAAATTACAGCAAAGCAATAGGCAACTAGCCGACCTCTACGATCGGACGTATGATCTGATTGTTATAGCCGATGAAGAAGGGCGTATCATTAAAGCTAACAAAGCTCTTCACGTTAAGCTCAAATACCGGAGCAAAGACTTAGAGCAGTATTCTTTTTTTGATCTGGTAGCTCCCGCCTATCTGCCCCAGATGCAGGAGCTATGGAAAAAAGTACTAGAAAGTGAGCAGCCTGGTAACTTTAGGTCGGCCTTTCTCTCTAGCGAAGGTGAGGAGACTTACGTATCGGGTACTCTAACCGTTGGGTCTCAAGAAGGGAAAAAAACCGTACGGGGAGTTTTTACCGATATTACCGATCAAATTAAGGCTGATCGGGCCCGTAACCTGTACTACAGTATTACGAATCTGGTACTAAAAAGCCCTGATCTGGATCATCTTTACTTTAGTATTCATCGTGAACTAAACAAAGTCGTTACGACCGAAGATCTGATTATTGGCATCTGGAATGGAGGTGTGCTGGAGTTCGTATATCAGGATGGGCAGTCGCCCGAACGCTTTGAAGAACCCGCTCAGGATCGAGTACTTCGAACTTTGTGCGATTATGCCAGTGGGCAAAGCCGCCCGCTCTTTCTGCACGAAGATGATATTATAGAGCTACAGCATTTGGGGGTAATTAATTCGGACGCTGCTCTGCCAAAAATATGGATTGGTATTCCGCTGAAAATCGGGGAAGAAACTGTGGGAATACTGGCCTTACAAAATTTTGACAAGGCCGATAGCCTGAGTACGGGCGACTTTGAATTGATTGATTTCGTATCGGGTCAGATAGCATTAGTGGTAGAACGAAAGCGCTACGAAGAAGAACTGAAAGACTATACCAGTCGATTGAAGGCCATTTTTGAAAGCAGTACGCACCTAATCTGGTCGGTTGACCGAGACTTTCGGCTCACTACGTTCAATCGCAACTTCGAGTACACTTTTCAATCTCACTTTGGGGTAGGACCTATCGTAGGTGAGGTATACAACCCCCTGGATAAAAAAGTTACCGAACACTACTTGAAGCAGTGGCGAGAGAAATACTTAGAGGTGTTCGAAGGCAATATTGCTCACTTCGAAGCCAAAATGCGCTTTGGCAAAGATGTAGACATCTGGAAATCAGTGTACTTGAACCCTATCTACCGGGAGGATGGTAGCATCCGGGAGGTATCGGGCATTGCCCACGATATTACCCAACGTAAGAAGTCCGAAATTGCTCTGCTGGAAAGCGAAGAGAAGTTTCGAACCATATTTGAGTCCTTCCAGGATATTTACTTCCGTTGTCGGCTAGACGGAACTATTACCATGATTAGTCCATCGGTATTTGAACTTACAGGTTACGAAACCTACGAGGTGCTGGGTAAGGATATTACCAATTACTATTTATACGATAAGAAAACGAAAAATCTGATCCGCCAATTAGTGAAGGATAAGCGGGTTCGCAACTTCGAAGCTACTGTTATTAAGAAAGACGGGCATTTAGTACCCTGCATCTGTAACGTTCGGTTGGTAGGGATGCTTTCGGGAAAATCAACCGAAATTGAAGGAGTATTGCGGGATATTACCCAACTGAAAGAAACTACCCGTGCTTTGCAGAAAGCCAAAGATGTGGCCGAGCAATCGCTGAAAGCCAAAGAAGCCTTCTTGGCTAACATGAGCCACGAAATTCGGACGCCTATGAACGGGGTGATTAGTATGGTAGATTTACTCGCTGATACTTCCCTTAGTGAGGAGCAATCCGACTATGTGCAAACCGTGAAGTATTCTTCCGAAACCCTGCTAACCATTCTGAACGATATCCTGGACCTTTCTAAAATTGAAGCGGGTAAAATGCAGTTGCATAAAACTGCATTACCACTGCGGAGGGTTTTGGAGAAAAACTATGGCTTGTTCGCCCAGCAAGCGGCAGCCAAAAATATTCAGTTCATCTACCAAATAGATGACGCAGTACCCAAGTACCTGTGGATAGATGAAACCCGCTTGTTACAGATTCTTTCTAACCTCACTGCCAACGCTATAAAATTCACTGAAGAAGGTGAAGTAATTATTCGGGCGGAAGAGGTAAAAGCCGCGAAGGATAAGAATGTCTTGAAGCACACGATAAAAATATCGGTGCATGATACCGGCATCGGTATTTCAGAAGTAGATCAGCAAAATTTATTCAAGAACTTTAATCAGGTTGACCCCTCAACTTCAAAGAAGTACAAAGGAACCGGACTAGGACTATCCATTGCCCGGCAATTAACTCATCTGATGCGGGGTGAGATTGGAGTAGAGTCTGTACCAAATGCAGGAAGCACTTTCTGGTTTACGTTCCAGGCGAAAGAAGCGCCATCAGAGGGCATGATAAATGAGTCGGATAATAAGGAGGTAGCCAAATTCACTGACGTCACTCCTCAGATACTGGTGGTGGATGATAATGCCATCAACCGTAAAGTGGTGTTTGAACTGCTCAGAAAGAGTGGCTGCGATGTTACATTGGCAGGTAGTGGTGAGGAAGCCATTGCCCAAGTGCAACAGAAAACCTTTGATGTAATCTACATGGACATTCAGATGCCAGGTATGGATGGTATTGAAGCTACCCGCCGTATTCGCGAGCTTAATTTACCTGAGACTCCGCCTATCATTGCCCTGACTGCCTATTCGCTGCCTGGCGACAAGGAAAAGTTTATGAATGCCGGCCTGGATGGTTACCTGGCCAAACCCATCCGAAAAAATATTATCTCCAAAACCGCAGCCCTGATGGGGTTGGATGACGAAGAAACCTCGTCGGAGGAAGTGCGGAAAGAGGAGTCAGCGAATGAGCTACAACTTATTAATTGGAGCACACTTCAGTCGTTGGAAAAATATGGCGGAAAAGAACTGGTAGCCGAGACCTTGCAGGAGTTTGAAATGGAAGCCAAAGAATTGCTCGATGAAGCGGCTGTAGGTATCAAAAAGAACGATTATCCGCAAATTTTGTCTAAATTGCACACGTTAAAAGGGAATGCCGGCACTTTAGGCTTGGAAAGTATTTCCTATTATGCTAAACTCATTGAAGGAAATCTGAAGCAGCAGGATACGGCCACCCTGCATCAGGATTTTGATACATTAACCATCGAGTTCGCAAAATTCAGAGATACCTATAAACAATCTATCAACCAAAAAGATCAACAACATGCCAGATAAAAAACAAGTACTAGTAGCCGAAGACAGTTCGGTCATTCAAAACCTAACTAAGAAGGTTTTGCAGTTTCAAAACTACGATATCCACTCGGCTCGTGATGGTCAGCAGGTGCTGGATATGCTGAAGGAAAAGGACTATGACATTATCCTGATGGATATCAATATGCCTAAAATGGACGGCATGGAGTGCAGCCGGCGAATCCGCAGCATGGATGATGAGAAAAAATCACAGGTGCCGATTATCGCCATTACGGGCAATGCTAGCAACTATAGCGAAGAAGATTTTGAGAAGGTAGGTATGAACGAGTATATTCCCAAGCCTATTGACTTTGATCGGCTAGTGGAGGTGGTAAATAAGTACGCTCAGTAGCAGAAGCGGGAAGCGGTTCCCCGCAGGGACGGAAGTTGGAAGCAGTTCCCCACTGGGTTAGAGGTTGGAGGCCCAAAGTCCCAAGTCGGAATATTAGTGACTGGTAGAAATAAGGATATTGTGATCAGCTTATCCTTGGCTTGATCTGGTATGACAAATGACTGTGGACTGTCAGTTGTGGATTATGGACTAAAAAAATATGCAAATAAAGTACACTCCCCACTACTTACGTAAACTGGAAGACCTGCTTAATCAGTCGGATTATGTATTGCGCTACGAGAAAGGTAATTTTAAATCGGGCTACTGCATTTTGCGTGATACCTGTCTGGTGATCGTAAACAAGTACTACACGCTGGAAGGAAAAATTAACTGCTTACTGGAAATAATCCGGCAACTGGATATTGATCCGGAAAAGCTTTCTGCTAAGCAACAGAAGATGTTAGCCGAACTTTTAGAAATATCTACTCCCCTTTGAAAGTAACATTTTTAGGTACTGGTACGTCGCAGGGGGTTCCCGTGATTGGCTGCACCTGCGAGGTATGTACTTCGGTAGATTTTCGGGATAAACGCTTACGGGTCTCGGTGCACTTGGAGGTTGACGGCAAAAGCATTATTATCGATTCGGGTCCCGATTTCCGGCAACAGGTGCTCACCAACCGGATACGGCGGTTAGATGCGTTGGTATTTACCCACGAGCATAAAGACCACACCGCCGGTATGGACGATGTTCGCAGTTTCAATTTTTTGCAGAAGCAGGCCATGCCGGTATACGCTCACGCTCGAGTAGTTGAAAGTCTTAAACGGGAATTTGCTTACGTTTTTGCGGAGAAAAAATACCCTGGGGTGCCTCAGGTTGATATTCACGAGATCGATCGTGAGCCGTTCAGCGTTTTGGGGGTTCCCTTTCAACCAGTAGAAGTATTGCACTATAAACTGCCTGTGTTCGGGTTTCGTATCTACAATTTTACCTACATTACCGATGCTAAAACAATCTCAGAAACTGAGAAGGAGAAAATTCGAGGAAGCAAGGTGCTGGTACTAAATGCTCTGCAAAAACAGAGTCATTTATCTCACTTAACCCTGGAAGAGGCATTAGCGCTGGTAGAAGAACTTAAGCCTGAACAAACGTACCTTATCCACATGAGCCACCGTATGGGGTTGCATCGCGATATTTTAAAAGAGCTACCCGCTAATGTTTCATTGGCGTACGATGGACTTACGATTACCATCTGATACTTACGTATTAAAGTGTTAAAATAAGCTTTAATCCCGAAACCACTAGTAATCAGTACTTAACAAAGAGGCAGGTTTAACTATATGTAACTTTATTAAGTATTTAATTCTTTTTTTAAGTATATTTGAATCTTGAAACCGGATTGATTTTTTCCTTTTTTTGGTTTCACTAATGGCTAGGTTCTGTAATTTTATCGCTAAGATTTTAACAAACTATGGCAAATAGCAACGCAACGTACACCGAAGACAGTATTCGTTCATTAGATTGGCGGGAGCATATCCGAATGCGGCCGGGTATGTATATCGGTAAGCTGGGCGATGGTTCATCGGCTGATGATGGAATTTACGTACTACTAAAGGAGGTGATTGATAACAGTATTGACGAGTACGTGATGGGTTTCGGCAAAACCATCGATATCAAAATATCTGACCATCGGGTAGAAGTGCGGGACTACGGACGCGGCATTCCTTTGGGAAAAGTGGTAGACTGCGTTTCCAAGATCAATACCGGCGGGAAATATGATTCAGCGGCCTTTCAGAAATCAGTGGGGCTGAACGGAGTAGGTACCAAGGCGGTAAACGCGCTTTCCACCTATTTCAAGGTACAGTCGTTTCGCGATGGCAAAACCAAACTGGCCGAGTTTGAGCGGGGTGAAACTTTGAAAGATACCCGGATTGGTAAATCCGGAGAGAAAAACGGCACCTACATCGTCTTTGAGCCCGACGGAAAAGTTTTCAAGAACTTTCATTTCCGCCCTCAGTACATCGAGAACCAGCTTTGGAACTATGCTTTTCTTAATGCCGGTTTAACTATCATTTTCAACGGACAAAAGTTTCGGTCGGAGAACGGGTTGAAAGACCTTCTGGAGAAAAAAACCAAAGAAGAGAACCTGCGTTATCCGGTAGTTCATTTAAAGGGTAACGACATTGAACTAGCTTTATCTCACTCCGACCAGTACGGGGAAGAGTATTACTCCTTTGTAAACGGACAGTACACTACCCAGGGTGGAACTCACCTTCAGGCCTTTCGTGAGGCAATAGTAGATACGGTACGAAAGCACTTCGACGATAATTATGACGTAAGAGACATCCGCAACGGAATTGTGGCGGCTATCTCGGTACGGGTGCAGGAGCCAGTTTTTGAGTCGCAAACCAAAACCAAACTGGGCTCGCTTAACGTAGCCCCCAAGGGACCTTCTATGCGGCAGTTTGTGGGGGATTTTATAAAGCAAAGCTTAGATGACTTTCTCCACCGGAACAAAGAAGTAGCCGAAGCGCTGAAAAAACGAATTAAACAATCAGAGCGGGAGCGAAAGGATATTGCGGGAATTAAGAAGCTGGCCAATGAGCGGGCCAAGAAAGCTAATCTGCATAACAAGAAACTGCGCGACTGTCGTATTCACTTGGACGACAAGCACAACGGTAAAGGTGAAGACCGTCGGCCCGGTACGATGATTTTTATTACGGAGGGAGATTCAGCCAGTGGTTCCATTACCAAAGCCCGCGATGTGCAGACCCAGGCGGTGTTCAGCCTGCGGGGTAAGCCGCTCAACTGCTTTTCGCTTACCAAAAAGGTAGTGTACGAGAATGAAGAGTTTAATCTGCTCCAGCACGCCCTGAATATTGAAGATGGGCTGGACGGGTTACGCTACCAGAAAATCATTATTGCTACCGATGCTGACGTAGACGGTATGCACATCCGCTTGCTTCTGCTCACGTTCTTCTTACAATTTTTTCCCGATCTGGTGCGACAGGGGCACGTTTATATTCTGGATACCCCGCTTTTCCGGGTACGAAACAAGAAGGAGACGATTTACTGCTATAACGAAGAGGAGAAACAACAGGCGGTAGGTAAATTAGGCGGAAAGCCGGAAATCACCCGCTTTAAAGGACTGGGCGAGATTTCTCCGGATGAATTTGGTCAGTTTATCGGCGAAGACATCCGGTTGGAACCAGTGCTGCTCGACGATGAAACCAATATCAAAAAGCTGTTGACGTTTTATATGGGTAAGAATACCTCCAATCGTCAGGAGTTTATCATTGATCGCCTTAAAGTAGAAAAGGATTTGGTGGAGGAAGCAGTTTAACATTTAAAAACCCAGACAACATGAAAAACGATACGGGCCGACGGGCGGACCGTATCGTTGAGCTTTTAGCAGAAAGTTTAAAAAAGCAAGATCAGATGATTGAGCGCATGGACAAATCTGAAAAGCAACAAAAAGAATACAATGAGCGAGTTGTTGTTTCAGTAAACGCCCTGGCAGATATAGTTGGAAAATGGATGGTGCAAACTAAGAAAGTATAAGGATTCGAGGATCGTATCCGCTGTCTGGAAAAACATACAGGATTAGAGTAAAGTGGTCGCGAACTAACGGCAAAGGGCAAATTACTGTGGATCGGCCGCCGAGCACTGTTGACCATCGACAGTGGACTTAATAAATCAGCAATAGAACTATCGAGCAATAGAGCAAATAACCCATTATGAGCGAATTTACCCAAGACGGTGCTTTAGAAAACTTAGAGAGCTTGGATCATATGTACGAGGATTACTTCCTTGGCTACGCATCCTATGTAATACTGGAACGAGCGGTTCCGGCGGTGGAAGACGGAATGAAACCGGTACAACGCCGTATCTTACACGCCCTAAAAGAAATGGACGACGGCCGCTTTCATAAAGTAGCCAATGCCATTGGGCAAACCATGCAGTACCACCCACATGGTGATGCTTCCATTGGCGATGCAATGGTAGGCTTAGGACAGAAAAATTTATTACTCGATACCCAGGGAAACTGGGGGGACATTCGTACCGGAGACAGTGCGGCGGCCGCTCGCTATATCGAAACCCGCCTGTCTAAGTTTGCACTAGACGTAGTATTTAATCCACAGACTACTCAGTGGCAGCTATCGTACGATGGCCGGAAAAAAGAACCGATCACCTTTCCGGTGAAATTCCCGTTGCTGCTAGCCCAGGGAGTGGAGGGAATTGCCGTAGGTCTTTCCACCCGAATTTTGCCCCATAATTTTGTTGAGTTGGTTCAGGGCTGTATCAATGTTATTCGTAATAAAAAGGTCACTATCTACCCAGATTTTGCTACCGGTGGATCTATTGATGTTACGGATTACAACCAGGGCAAGCGAGGCGGAAAAGTGCGCGTAAGAGCGACCATGGAGGAGTACGACAAGCAAACCCTCGTCATTCGCGACATACCTTTTGGAGTGACGACCAATAGTTTGATTGATTCTATCATCAAAGCCAACGACAAAGGGAAGATCAAGATCAAAAAGGTGGTAGATAATACCGCCAAGGATGTGGAGATTCTGATATCCTTGGCTCCCGGACAGTCGCCGGAGATCACTAAGGATGCTTTATACAAGTTTACCGACTGCGAGGTGTCCATATCACCCAATGCCTGCGTTATCGTTGACGATAAGCCCCGCTTTCTCACCGTGAACGAACTACTGAAGCAGTCTACCGAACAAACAGTGGAGCTACTGCGGCAGGAGCTACTCATTAAGGAAGGCGAACTGCTAGAGAAGATTCTATTTGCTTCCCTAGAAAAGATTTTCATCGAAAACCGTATCTACCGCGACATTGAAGAAGCGGAGACCTGGGAAGAGGTGCTCAGTCGCATTGATAAAGGGCTGGAACCCTTTAAAAAGCAGTTTTACCGGGAGATTAAGGAAGACGATCTGGTTCGGCTGACCGAGATCAAAATCAAACGTATTTCTAAGTTCGACAGCTTCAAGGCGGATGAACTGATGAAGCGGCTACAGGATGATCTGGAACAAACCCGGCATGACCTGGCGCACATCAAAGAGTACGCTGTTGCCTACTACAAAAAGCTGCTGGATAAGTACGGAAAAGGCCGAGAGCGGAAAACGGAAATTAAAACTTTTGATACCATTGAGGCTAATGTGGTAGCGGCCAATAATGAAAAGCTGTACGTAAACTACAAAGATGGCTTCATCGGTTACGGCCTTAAAAAAGGTGATGACATAAAGCAGGTAACCGAATGTTCGGATATTGATGACATCATCGTATTCCGCGAGGATGGAAAATGCGTAGTAACTCGTATCTCCGATAAAGTGTACGTGGGTAAGAACATCATCCATGCCGACGTATTCCGGAAGAACGACGAGCGGCGGGTGTATAATATGGTTTATCTGGACGGTGCCAGCGGACGTTCTATGATCAAACGGTTTCAGGTGCTGGCGGTAACCCGCGATAAGGAGTACGATCTGACCAAAGGTAGCAAAGGCTCTAAAGTACTGTACTTTACCGCTAACCCTAATGCCGAAGCCGAAGTAATTACGGTACATTTGTCGTCCCGCTCACGCGCAAAAATCAAGAAGTTTGACTTTGACTTTGCTACGTTAGACATCAAAGGGCGCGGGGCGAACGGTAATATCCTGACCAAGTATCCGATACGGAAAATTGAGAAAACCGCCGAAGGTGAATCTACCCTGGGAGGTATTGAGATTTGGTACGACGAGGTAGTAGGCACCTTGAACACCGACGAGCGGGGCCGTTATCTAGGAACCTTTGAAGGCGACGATAAAATACTGGCGATTTATAAAGACGGAACCTACGAGCTGAAGAACTATGAACTCACCAATAAATTCGATCCTAACCAGACCGTTTTACTGGAGAAGTTTGAGGAGTCACGTCCTATCTCAGCCGTATACTACGACGGTAACTCCAAGCAGTACTACGTGAAGCGATTTAACGTAGAAACCACTACACCCGACCGCCGCTTTTCATTTATTACCGACGCCCGCAGTTCCAAACTATTGGTAGCCTCAACTGAGCGTCAGCCTCAGATTGACGTAAAATTTGTGCGCGAAGGAAGCCGTAAGCACGAACATCAGACTTTTGACGTAGACGTACTAGTGGATGTAAAAGGATGGAAGGCGCTTGGTAACCGCCTTACTAAGCACAAGGTGAAAGATGTGAAGTTGCTTACTACCAGCAAGTCTCAGAAAGCGGCTGAAGAAGATGTAGATGAAACGGGTAGTGAAAACGGACAGTTTAAGACAGTTGGCGACGAAGTGGTTTGGGATATGAAAGGAAAGCAAAAAGACCAGATGAAGCTGTTCAAGTAAGTGTCACAGTACCAATCAGCTTTTAAAAACCAATTGAGTTGAGGGTGGTTGTGAAGGAGATAGCTAATTGATTTTTTTAACTCATCCCGTATGAATCACAACCAGTTTACCAAAAGGGTACTCATCTCGGTAGCCATAGTAAGTGCTGCAGTTTTGTTATTACTCTTTCTGGGACATATCTTTTCAGTGCTGCTAATTGTAGTAGGGGCAATTTTGGTAGCAATATTTTTTGATGGAATTGCTCGCTGGTTGAGCAAGCACCTTCCAATAAACAAGACCTGGAGTAAGCTATTAGCCGTAATTGGCTTTTTACTAGTAGCCGGTGCGGCTGTATGGGGATTATCGCCGTATGTTACCCAGCAAGCCAGTGAACTACAACAGCAGTTACCTCAATCGGTACAGCAAGTAAAGAGTCAACTGGAGCAAACTACCGTAGGCAGCCAACTGGTGCAGTACGTTGAGCAGAAAAACATACGAAAAGAATTAGCTTCTAACGCGCAGCGGTTCTTCACTACTGTATTCGGAGTCTTCGGGGTACTGGCAGACGTTTACATCATTTTATTTATGGGTTTTCTGATATACGCAACTCCTCAGGCTTATCTAAGTGGTATTGTGCATCTCGTTCCAAAAGCCGGGCGTTCCCGAACAGAAGAAGTATTAGACACTCTGGGGCAGACATTACGTAGCTGGCTATCAGGAAAGCTGTTATCCATGCTAATAGTGGCAGTGCTTACCTGGGTGGGACTCTGGATTATTGGGTTGCCGTTTGCTGTTGTGCTAGGGCTTTCAGCCGGATTACTGGCTTTTGTGCCCAACTTCGGACCATTAATCGCCTTAGTACTGGGCGTACTGGTGGCAGCTACTATGGGTTGGCAAACCGTTCTTTGGACGGCTTTGGTGTATGTTGGTGTTCAGATTGTTGAAAGTAACTTTTTAACCCCTCTCATTCAACGCCACAAGCTCTCTTTGCCTATGGCGATGGTGTTATTTGCTCAACTGGTACTTGGTGTTTTCACGGGCGCATTGGGGCTGATATTAGCAACTCCTATTTTTGCAATAATCATGATACTGGTAAAAATGCTCTACGTAGAAGATGTATTAGAGGATCGTTCGTTTAAACTGGAACCTCAGAAGCAGGTAGGGGAAAGGTAGCGCAGCGAACCCAAAACTTGTATTAAACTGATGTTTAAGTAGTGTCCTACACCGACAACCGACCAGTAGGCACATTTTTTTGATTCTTAAACTTCTAACATACCGCAATTTACATGAAAAAAACAATTGGAATTATACTAACCCTGATTGGCTTGGTCAGTACTACTATCACTGGCATGCAGGCAGTACAGGATTCGGACAGCTTTAGCGTATTCGGAATGGACGTTGTCGTAAGCAAAGCCGACTATACGCCGTTGATCATCAGCGTAGTGGTATTGATTGTGGGCATCATTCTGTGGGCCAGTTCACGCCGAAATGCATGATTGCGGTAGCAGTAGCGGGTCGTAGCCGTCAGGAATCATAATGCGGTTATCTTCTAATGCTTCTTCTGGTTCATCTATTGGCGATGGCTCTGAATGATAAGCCCGAGCTTTGCTCAGATATGACTCTATCTTAGTAGCGTGCTCCATCTCTTCAATCTGGCTAAAGTCTACTCCTTCCCACTCAAATAATTGTCCGCATCCAGCATCAATAAAGTGCTGTTTTACTTCTGGGTTACTCTTAATATCAGAAATAATAAAGGTGCTCAGTTTGTCAATAGAGAGATACTTTTTATCCTCAGCTTCAATGCCTAGTTTCTCTCGCAAGACATCGCCTTCCGGCGTACCATCCATGGTAATGAACAGGAAAGTGCGAATGATTAGGTTTTTCCCAAGTAGGTCGAAGGCGAAATAGCCTAGCTTTTTACCCGAGTAGTGAAATTCAATTAGCTGCTGCCCGCTTTCGGTGCGTACTACTACCAAATCCTGTATAGAAAGATATAGATAAAATTGCAGGTACGAATTGTGAATTAGATCTACCCGCTCTTTCAATCGTTGTAGAGCGTGCGCCTGTACGTACACCCGCACGGGTAGGTTCGACCATTCGTTGTCGTACCCAAATTGGGCACCGATTACTTCAGCCCAGGTAATTCCCTGTTCGGCGGTGCACCAGCCAACCCGGTAAGCCAGGCGGGTAGTATCCCGTATTCGCAACTTACGCTTGTGGTGCTGAAACCCGTATAGATATAAGCTTTCGTTTACATGAAAATCGTGAGCTTCAATTTGGTGTCGGAAGAAGTACATGCGGCGGTGCATGCGGCTCATCTGAATGGAGACAAAATTAGAGGTAGTCATCAGCAAATTGAGTGGCGAGTTCTCTACGCCCTCAATGGCTTCAATCAGTTTAGCAAACTTCTCCTTGACGATAATCGGGCAGGGATTTTTTTTATCGGTTACGTAGTAGTACATATGCAATGCCACGGCAATATACTCTTTGTACGACATTTCGTAACCGCCCTCCACAAAACTAACGCGCTGTTCACTCAGGTACTGGTCCATCTGCTTGCGGGCCGTAGTCAGGAGTTGCTTGGGTACTAAATCATTTCCTGCCTCAATTCGAATGGCCCGAAACCGGGTATTGCAAAGCTGCTCCCAATCAGCTTTTGAGATCCACGGTAGTGCCTCTTCGGCCCCAACCAGTTTGGCCAACCGGATAATCTTTCGTTTGTAATCATTCCTCCGCTGGGCGACCAACTGTTGGTGGTTAACCTTTTTCTTGTTTCTGTGTTTTGTCTTCGGCATTTCGTTCTAGTTCAAACTATTTTTACCCAATGAAGTACAAAATAACGAGAAGGAATGTACTTTGGAAAACCGGTTAAAACCGGTTGATGTAATATTTCGTGGTGCTTGCTTTAGCGAGGGACCGGATGCAAAATTGCTTAGTATTACGAACTATCTGAACGAAAATAAAATCTTAGAAAAAGAAAAAGAATTATTGCAATACACTAAAAATAGTCTTAAACGTTGTGTTTTTCTAAGAGAAATAACAATGTGATAAATTAGTAAATCGTTCATTATATTCGGTTCATTTGCCGTACAAAAAGCCGGTATACGCTAACACAAAGAATAGTTACTAATGACTATTGATTTGGAAGGATATATTCCGATTGTTTTTCTATTTTGCTAAATAACTGGCCACCCCGTTATTAATACAAAGCATTTTTTCGATTGAAAAAGAAAATACGTACAATTTTTTTGTGGATAGGTGGCAGCATCATTACGCTCATCCTTTTTTTACAGTCACTGTTCTTCTTTTTCGGCGACGAAATCCTGAAGGAGTCTATTCTGGTAGCTTTCCGGCAGTACGCCACTGAACGCTTCCATAAGAACTATCTTCCGAGTCTGGATTTTAACCAACTGCAACTAAACCTGCTGGGAGGAAACGTTACAATAACTAACCTGGAGTATCAGAACGGACTACCGCTGTCCGATAGCTTGAACGATGCTCACACACAGTATCGCTTCAGCATTCCCCGACTGGAGATAGAAGGAGTACGGCTGTGGGACATTTATCGCCGAAACCGACTACAGTTCGATCAGATTTATCTGGAGTCACCTCAAATAGCGATAAGTCAAAAGCAAGCGGAGAATCCGGTTGATACTACTGATCGAAATCAAGGCCCACGTGAGCTCATTGCCCGGCAGGAGCAAAAAATTTACCAAACACTGCGAGAATACGTTGAGTTGCTGTCCTTTGATCGGTTGGAAATTACGGATGCATCATTTCAGATTGATTTAAAAAATACCAGTTTGAGGCACCAAGACTCGCTCACGGTTGGAAACGGCGATTGGTTTGCCCATCGTTTCACGATTATTCTGGAAGATTTTCACCTGGATTCGTCCGCACTAGAACAAAAGGAGCGATTATTTTTCACCAAAAATATTCAGATCAAATTAGGTGAGTATCACTTCGTATTACCCGACAGCAGTTATACAATCCGGGCTGATACGCTCTCTTTTTCTACTCAACAAAAAAAACTGGCTTTTCGCGAACTGGAGATCACTCCACTACGGGCTAAAGACTCAAGCAATTGGTACGCTTTACAGATACCACAACTGGCAATGACCCAGGTAGACCTTGCCAAGATATATCACGAGAATGTTGTGATGATTGATACGTTACTAATGGACCGCCCCCAGTTAAAAGGCTATAGTCAAGCAAGACCTACCAAAACCCAGACAGGAAAGGCCCCGCCCCATTTAGGGCAAGCACATCCCGATACATTATATGCTTTGGTGAAAGAGCACTGGAGCCGGATAGGCATTGATCAATTTCACATTCGTGCGGGAGTACTGGAAATGTACGAAGTAGAAGAGGATACGTTGGCTTGGTTAGAAGTACCTTGTTATTCGCTTTCGTTTAGCGACTTTCAGTTAGACTCCGCTATTAATCAGCGCTCAGTTGACTCGTTGAACCACGTTCTGCCAATGGATAGCATCCTTCTCAGTGGAGAAAACATCCGACTGTGGTTTGCCGACCGTCAGCATTATTTTGCGGTTAATGAGTTGGAAGTACGTACCGGCCAGATCAACCGTTACGCTTGCGATATCATTCTGGATTCGGCTCGGGTACGGCCTCGGGTGGATTCTCTCTCCCAGTTTCTGACTGATGCTACCCCGCCCCGGTTGGGGTACGATATCAGTACATCGGACGTGAGTATTTACGGGATAAATCTGGAGAATCTTTCATTCACCAAGTTTGCCGACATCGACAGTGTGCGTATTCGCCGACCTGAGGTGGCTATTGCTAATTTTTCTGATGTTCCTTTTGGGTTGCTTCCCCGAAGAAAAAATAACAATTCGCCCAATACGGATGCCTCTGATTCGACCAGCAATACCATCAAAGAAATTTTTTACAACTGGAGTCATGCGCGCCTGAACCTGTACCCGGTAATTGCCCCAAACCGTAAAGATACCTGGCTAGAACAGATGCTAGTGAATACGCTCCGGCTGGATAGTGGGTATATTGAGATTTTGAAGACTAGTAGTAATCGAACGAGTTTCACCGAAATTGCGCATGTAGGCCAGTTCTTCGGCTACTACCAAAACGTGAGCATTGGCAACGAAGCTCACCCCTTGATTGCTATAGACGATACAACGGCTCTCTCGTCGCAGGTATCGGTGTTTGCCGACGAAGTAGATATGACACTGAATAACAGTTGGTTCCAATTTCCTTACAATGCTAACAGTGCGGTGTCTGCCGGATGGCTGGAGGCTTATGAGGTAGGTTTATCTACATTTGATGCAAGGGGGTACGTGCAGCGGGTAAAATTCTGGCCAAACCGGGCGGCTACCCGCTTCTCGGCTGGCCAGATGGAGCAGTTGGAAATTCCTTACTTCGCCATCAGCGGTATTAATTTTGGCGAGCTATACAATTTGCAGATAGCTGATTTCAATCAGGTGTCGATGATCTCGCCCACTATCAAGCTAAGGATAGCTCCTGCCACTGGCAAAAGAAAGCAGGAAGGTGATTTCTCTATGCCGGAATTATACCTCCAGGTAGAGCCGTATCTGAATCAATTGGCAATTGACAAGTTGCAAATCCAGCAAGCAGCGATTTCTATTGAATCTAGAGAAAGCAGTAATCCTGCGACTTGGTTCTCGACTTCTTCGCTTTCGGTAGATGTAGTGGATTTTCTACTGGATTCAGTGACTAATCTTATTCCGCAGCGCCCTTTTTACTCCCGGGAAGTTAGAGTGGCTATGGATGCGTTCGACTTCAGTCTACCAGTGGAGGAAGATCGGGAAGAATTTCAGGCAGAACGGTTTCTTTACTCTTCTTATTCCGATCAGTTAACGATTGATAATCTACGCCGTACGCGCGATAGTCTAGACGCCTTAGACAACATCGAAGCAATAAATGTGACCCAACTGGCACTACACCGGATGAATTTTCACCGCTATTTTACCGAGCAGGAGATGGAAGTTGAAAAAGTAATTGTACGTCGTCCGGTTATTTCGGTGAAAACGCAAACGAATCAATCTGGGAAGCCTGCCCGGGCGGGAAAAACTTTGCAGCCGGAGCTGTATCCAAAGATAAAATCAGTGACTAAGGGTATTTACGTAAATGAGCTTACAGTAGAAGAAGGGCGTTTTAACTTTCTGCAGCAGGCTTCCGATACGCTACACCATCTGGAAATTGATACTATGCTAGTGAAGGCCTACCGCTTGGCCATTGATTCAATCAGCCACCAGCGAGAGGCAAAGATGTTTTTTGCCGATGAGATTGACTTTGACATCCATGTAAACAACTACTTGCTTCGTCTACCTAAAGCTCAGCAAAGTATACAGTTTAAAGAAGCAACATTCACGAATCAGCAAGATCGGATATCGGTCAGTGGTCTTGAGATTGAACCCTACGGCTTTTCAGATAATACCCTAAGTAACTTTCCGGATAAAAACTTGCTGGCGCTGTCTACTCCCTCCTTGCAAATAGTAGGATTAGATGTAGAGCAGGCATTTATGAAAGGCGAACTAGCCATCAATCAGGTCAATATCATGAATCCGGCAATCACCCTGTATCAATTCGCTCCTGATTCTTCAGCAAGTAGTAAGGAACAGCCCCGCTGGTCAGATGTGGCTCCATCCTTACTTAACACCCTAGCCATAGACCAGACCAATTTCACGAACGGTACCGTTAAAATCTTCAAGAATCAGCGCGATCCCATACCAGCATTTGGGGCCGAGCGATTAGACGTAAGTGTGCTTGGACTACAGGTAGATAGTGTAGCATATGCCCAACTCACCTCCAACCTGCCAGACTCTGTAAATTCCAGCAATATTACCCGGAAGCTACTATTAGCGGATGATTTGTTAGTGAGGATACGAGACTATCAAATTGCTATAGCCGATACACTGTATACCGCCCGGGCTGACTTAATTAGTCTGTCTACCAAGAACCCTCAATTGGAAGTAAGCGGTTTTGAGCTAGTACCTCGTATTCCCCGCTATCAGTACGTAGATGTGTTTCCGCTTCAGAAAACTCGGGTAGCTGCTCAGGCCCGAACCATTCGGCTTACCGATATCAACTTTGAAGAATTGATCAAACAGCACCATTTGCAAGCCCAAAAGCTTACCATTGATGCCCTGCAGATCGACGCATTCAAAGACGCTCGGGTGCCCCGTAACACCCGACGTACTTTACCCATGCACCAGGAGATGCTGCTGGATTTGGACTTTTTATTGACCCTGGATACCATTGAGGTGGCTGACGGATTCATTAGCTACGCTGAGCGGGTACCGGAAGCTAGTCAGGAAGGCATTATCACTTTTAATGACTTAAATGGTTTATTACTCAATGCTACCAATCATCCTGACCGACTACAGGATAGTGTCTTTTTCCGTATGCAGGTAAGCACTAAGGTAATGGGTGAGGGAGAATTCAAAGCTGCGTTTAACTTTCCGATGGCTGATGAAAACATGCGATTCAGTGTGAACGGAACATTAGGTCCGATGGACCTGCGGGCCTATAATCCTGTACTTAACCATTCGGCATTTATCAACATCCAAGACGGTTACGCTAACAGTATGCGGTTTTATATTCAGGGCGACCGGGAGCGCTCTTCCGGCGAGCTACGGTTCAACTATAATGACCTAAGCGTAATGCTCATTGATAAGGATAAAGGAAGGCCCGGACTGGACGAGCGGGTAGGATCACTGATCGCGAATGCATTTGTAGTAAAATCAGATAATCCAAAGGCGGTGTTTTTTCGAGTAGGGGAGATAGAGCACGAACACGATCCCAGTCGTTCCATTTTTAGCTACTGGTGGCGTAGTCTGCTAAGCGGTATCAAATCCAGCATCGGTATGCAACCCGTAGCTGAACGTATCCGCGAGGAAGCGATTATTAAAGATGAATAGTATCATTGAACAATAGACAAGGGATAGTTGATAGTTGGCGCGTATTGTCAAAAGTAAATGGTACAGAAAGCTTTGGAAAAGTAATCTACTCTTTTTTGTGCTTGTCCACTGGGTTTAGCCCGTGAGTAGCGCCTAGTTTCAGCATGAATTCAAATGCTTCCTTGCTCTCGTTGCGGATTTTTCCGTCCAGCACGGCTTCTCTTAGTGCGTTTTTAATATCACCTACTATCCGGGAGGGCTTCAGCCCGAAGGTTTGCATAATATCTTCTCCGGTAATCACTGGCTGGAAGTTGCGTAGATGATCTTTCTCCTCTACCGCTTGCATCTTTTGCTCAACCAGGTCAAAGTTAGCCAGGTAGCGTTTCACCCGGCTGTGGTTTTTGGAAGTGATGTCGGCCCGGCACAGTTTCATCAGTGCCTCAATATCGTCGCCCGCTTCGTAGAGCAACCGGCGAATGGCCGAATCGGTCACTTCTTTTTTCACCAGGGCAATGGGGCGCAGGTGCAGCCGCACCAGCTTCTGTACAAACTTCATCTTCTGATCGAGCGGCAGTTTCAAGCGGCGGAAGATATGAGGCACCATACGGGCTCCTCGGTCTTCGTGTCCGTGAAAGGTCCAGCCGGCTTTGGGATGAAAGCGCTTGGTTGGGGGTTTGGCGATGTCGTGCAGAATAGCTGCCCAACGCAACCACAAATCGTCCGACATCTGGGCTACATTATCCAGCACCTGCAACGTATGGTAAAAATTATCTTTATGCGACTTACCATCAATAGTTTCTACTCCCTGCAAAGCAACCATTTCGGGAAAAAACTGGTGGAGCAGCTGACTGTGGAACAGCAGCTTGAAACCGTAGGAGGGTGGAGACGACAGGATAATCTTATTCAGTTCGGTCGTAATCCGTTCCTGCGAAACGATCTGAAGCCGTTCGGCATGATCAATCAGCGCATCAAAAGTCTTGGGCGCAATATCGAACGAAAGCTGGGAGGCGAAACGAACCGCCCGCATCATTCGCAACGGATCATCCGAAAATGTAATGGCCGGATCGAGGGGAGTTCGGATCATCTTACGCTTCAAATCCTTTACCCCGTCAAAGGGATCAATCAACTCGCCGTAGTTATCATTGTTCAGGCTGATGGCCATAGCATTGATGGTGAAGTCGCGGCGGTTCTGATCATCCTGTAGCGTACCGTTTTCTACAATCGGCTTGCGAGAGTTGCGCTGGTAAGATTCTTTGCGGGCTCCCACAAATTCCAGTTCGTAGTCATCGTGCCGCACCATCGCCGTACCGAAGTTTTTAAAGACGGTGACGTCGGTGGTATGCCCATTCTGGCTTTTCAGGTTTTTAGCAACCTGTTGGGCCAACGAGATACCGTCGCCCACGCAGACGAAATCAATATCCTTGGAAGGTCGCTTCAACAGCAGATCACGCACGTAACCGCCCACCACGTAGGTCTCCCGCTGCATCTGGTGAGCGGTTTGAGCCACCAGTGCAAAAATCGGGTTACTATGTAGTGCTTCCTTCAAATTCATAACTGCAAAAGTAACAACTCGCGGAGGAAATAATAACTTATCTGAGACTAGAATTTAGTAGAAGGCCGTAGGAGTGACAGAAATGTACTAGATTTAGAAAATGAGAATATGGCTAACGGTACTAGTATGGACTTCAGTTGCACCCGTATTTGGACAATCCGATTGGCAGGGGTTTCAACTGGACTCGGTACAGTCGGAGGTAGATGATAAGTGGCAGCCTTTTTACTATTGGAAAGCCGAAAAGCCCAATCAGCCGCTGATAGTAGTACTGCATACCTGGAGCGGTGACTACACCCAAACCAACAACAGCCTGGCCGAAAGAACCAAAGCCAAGGGCTGGAACTATATTCACCCCGATTTTCGCGGGTCAAATAACCATCCTGAGGCTTGTGGTAGTGAGTTAGCGATTACCGATATTGATCAGGCCATTGATTGGGCATTAGATAACCTTTCGGTTAATCCTGATAGTATCTTCGTGTTGGGAGCCAGCGGCGGTGGTTATGCCACCCTGGTTACCTTTATGAAATCCCGTCACAGCATCCGGGGATTTCACGCCTACGTGCCCATCAGCGACCTGGCGGCCTGGTACGAAGAGTCGCTGGTTAGAACGGATCGCTACGCCCAGAATATACTGGACTGTACCGCTTCGGAAGACAGTACGCTGAACGTAGCTGAAGCCAAACGTCGCTCTCCCCTCTTCTGGGAAACGCCCTGGGAAAAAAGGAAGGACGCTACGCTGTATCTGTACGCGGGAGTACACGATGGCTACACCGGTTCGGTACCCATTACCCAATCCATCAATTTCTACAACAAAGTGCTGCGCGATGCCGGAGTGAAGGACTCAACCAAAATGGTTGATGACCAAACTACTATTAGATTGCTGACCCGCCAACGGGGAACCGAAACCGATCAGTTTATTGGCGATCGAAAAGTGCATTTGTACCGCAACTGGCAGAATGTATCGCTGACTATTTTTGAGGGTGGCCACGAAATGCTGGAAGATATTGCGTTGGAAATGCTGTAGTTAGTAAAATTTCCGTAACTTATATTCACTAATGGTGACAAAATGAATACTAGAGCGGATCATTTTATCGGCACCCAAACCAAACCTACTTTTCTACAAAAGCTGGAAGAAGTAGTTGAGGCTAACCTACAAAACGATCAGTTTAGTGTAGAAGCCCTGGCCGATCAGATGAATATGAGCCGTTCCAACTTGCACCGTAAACTGAAACAAACTACGGGGCAAACGGCCAACCAGTTTGTTCGGGAGTACCGCCTCGAACGCGCTATGGATCTGCTGAAAAAAGAGGAGAAGACGATTACCGAAGTGGCCTACGAGGTGGGGTTTAGCAGCCAGAGTTATTTCACTAGCTGTTTTTCTGAGTACTACGGTTATCCGCCGGGAGAAGCCAAGATTCGAGCTAAAGAAGCTGCATCCCGAAATTTGCAAGTGGCTACATCTACCAAGCGGCCTCCATTAGCCAAAGTCTTTTGGATAGCGGCTAGCCTGGTCATTGTGGTGGTACTATCAGTATTTTGGTTCACACACTCCCAGCTCGTTGGCTCGGAGATGAAAGAGGTAACAAGCCCCTTTACTGACCGCTCAGTGGCGGTATTACCTCTCAAAAATTTGAACCTGGATCAGGAGTACGAATACTTTAGCGAAGGAGTGGTGGTCGCTATCAACCGGCATTTATCCCAGGTGAAGGACTTGGTATTGATTTCACCACTGTCTACGGGGCGTTATCGGGAACATAATCTATCGGCCCGGCAAATCGGGCAGGAGCTTCAGGTAGCTCATTTGCTGCTGGGGAATATTCAACGTCACGACGATAATATTCGCATAGAAGTGCGGCTGGTAGATACCCAAACCGAACAACAAGTTTGGGCCGAAAGCTACGACCGCCAATGGCAGGATATCCTGGAAATTCAGGGAGATATTGCCGGGCAGGTTGCTCAGGCACTGCAAACCAAATTGCCGGAAAATCAAGTAAATGAACTCATACAGCAGGCGGTGAATCCTGAAGCCTATGATCTATTCATGAAAGGTAGTTATGAAGTCAGGTCATATTCTAGAAAATCAAACCTTAGAGCGTGTTTGAAAATCTAATTTAAGAAAGACAGGTGTCAGTATCTTTGGGTAA
>CAZKCO010000002.1:0-409579 GCA_964551335.1 uncultured Roseivirgaceae bacterium | reverse complement strand
GCGATGATTCATACGATGCTTAATAAACTTGCTTAGATATTTTCAAACACGCTCTTAAGGCGATTGAATATTTTCAGCAAGCTATGGCAATAGACCCTGATTTCGCCTTGCCCTACGCGGGGATGGCCCAGTGCTATATCTGTATGGCGACTATCTACCACTCGGAATTGGATCTTCAGAAGGCCTTTTTATTAGCCAAACCTCAAATAGAACAAGCCTTGGAGCTAAACCCTACACTTCCCGAAGGGTTAGTTTGGAAGGGTGTCTATTATTTGTATTATCAACGGGACTTTGATAAAGCAGAACAGGAATTTCAAAAAGCGATTGATTCCAATCACCCACAGGTACTGCGAAATTATTCTGAATTTTTGCAGTTTGTACGCCGAGACAATGAAGCTTTAGAGTATGCTCAAAGACTACAAAATACTGATCCTTTCTTCCCGCATACCCGTATGATTTACACGCTATATTATAATGGTAAGTATCAGGAAGCTGAAGAATTTGCCCAGACCCGGCTAAAAACGTTTAACAACTACACAACATTGGAATCTTACGGATTCTTCAAACTGAACACCGGTCAGTATGAAGAATCACTTGCTATTTTTGAGCAGGCATTGGAAAAAGCAGAGTATCATAACTCTCGTTTATTAGGTTGGATGGGGGCGGCCTACGCTCATTCCGGGCAAAAAGAGAAAGCCCAAGCATTAATTGACGAACTAGGCGTACAACTAACCACGAACGAGGCTGGTTCTATTCGCTTCTTTCTGGCGGTCATTTACTCAGCTTTAGGCGATAAGGCATCGGCCCTAGACTGGTTACAACAAGCCTACGAACAACACGAAATGGAGATAATCTGGTTAATCAGTGAACCGCAGTTCTATAATCTGCATGACGAACCCGAGTTTCAACAACTAGTTGAAGCCATCGGATTTCCTGCTTATTCGGGGTAATAAGCGGCTTTTGCAACATAGTCTAAAGGCTTTGGCATAATACCGAAAAAACTTGCAACACTGCTGGTTTCTATTGTTGGCCGATTTTTACACCTTAGCAAAAAAAGCCAATTATGGAAAATGCTGTCTTGACAATTGAACCTACCGTACACTTTGCTTCCGACAGAAAGGTAAAACGTATCCGGAACTATACCTTTCATTATTCCGAGCTGGCTATTAAGATACCGGGCACGTTGGAAGTTACTTTTCCCCGTGTTGGCTATCTGGTGCTCTACTTTATGAGCGGAAATAATTTCGCTATGCGCTTTCTCAATTATCATCAATCGCCTAGTTTACTGCACCGCTTCTATATTAACGGTTTGTTCTCGGAAGGCTCATTAGCTATCCAGCAAAGCGGAACGGGCGCTGGCTATGCCATCAAAGTTCATCCGGTCATTGGATACTATCTGCTTAACTTCCCCTTATCGGAACTTACCGACCGGCAAATGTTACTCAGCGAGGCTTTAGGGAAAAATGGGCAGTTAGTTTATGAATTGGAAGCTGACTTGCTACTTCGTCCCCTCGAGAACGCCTGTTTGCGACAGCTTTTTGAAAGAATACTTCCCGATAAATCGGTCTACCGTAATGATCCTATATTTCACTGTGTCAACCAGATTATCCGCCGAAAAGGGCAGGTTTCGGTGGTTGAACTAAGTAAATATTTCAGTATGAGCGAACGAACCTTGCGTCGCCAGTTTCTACTGAAGGTGGGGCTGTCGCCTCAGGCGTATGCAAAAATCTGGCAGCTACAGCACGTAATGGCGCTGCTTCAGAAAAAACCTTCAGCCACGCTGGATGAGATTGCTTTTCGGACGGGGTACTACGATGTAGCCCATCTGTCCCGGGACTTCCGCCAAAAAATTTCGTTTACACCCTCCGAACTTCCCCAGCGGCTGAATGGGATAAATAAAGATTACTTACAATTTCCCTCATCTATCAGATAATGGCCGATTTGTACAGTAAATATCTAAAACACTTTGGTTACCTTTTAAACCGAGTCACTATTGAATAAATACAAAACCTAAAACCTTATGAAAATCAACAAAGAAGACATCCCAGTATCCATGCAAAACGAAGGTACCATTATGCGAAACCTTTCCGGTTACGGAGGCATGACCGTAGCCTATAACGAACTACCGGCAGGTACTGATTTTACTCCTTTGCTGAAAGGGCTTGAGAATGATAGCTGCCATTGCCCCCACTGGGGTTATGTGATGGAGGGAGCTATACGCATTGTGTATGACAATGGTTCGGAAGATTTACTGAAGGCGGGGGATGTCTTCTATCTGCCTGCCGGGCATACCGCTATTGTGGAAGAAGACATAAAATTCATGGATTTTAGCCCCACCAAAGAACTAGACGAAGTACTGGGGCATGTAGGAAAGATGATGGCTGAAATGGAATAATGGTAGCGGGTGATTCACCCTCAAACGTTAGTAACCAACTATGTGTTTTAGCGGAAAAAATAGCACCCAATGTAGCATACAAAAGTTTGGGATTACATAAAACCAAAAAATTTTCTAAATTAAGTACACACTAAACCACCCGCCTATGCCGCTCTATATGGATTTTCATCAGTTTGACAAAATTTCGGTTGACGATGTAAAGCAAGCCCACATTGCCGATCGGGCGGTGCAAGAACAATTTGGGGTACGCTATCTCCAGTTTTGGGTAAACGAAAAAGCCGGAACCGTTTTTTGCCTGACGGAAGGACCCGATCCGGAATCCTGTGAACGTTGCCATCAGCTAGCCCACGGGAATATTCCCTGCAACATTACGGAAGTAGAACCCGGTTTTTTTAAGTTATTCATGGGCGATGGTCAGCCGATAGATCACGGCTTGGTCATGACCAATGATGGTCAGGCTGATTCGGCCAATCGTACCATTCTGGTAGCGGATATACGCGGATATACAGCGATTAAGGAAAGTCAAGATTACAAGCGGTTGGTGGTTCCTACCCAGCCGAAAAATCAAGTGGTTGACTCCCTCGCGGCTTTTAACGGTCGGTTTATTGAACATTCATCGGACGATAGTTTGGTAGGGGTTTTTTCTTCACCCATAAATGCCATCCGTTGTGCGGTGGCTCTTCAGAAAGATTTACTGAAGATGACTACGAAACAAGATAGGGATAGTGAGTGGAACATTGAGTTTCGTCTGGCTTTAAGTAACGGGCAGCCGTTAACGGAGAAAGAAGGTTTCTTTGAAGTAGCTACCAAGCAGGCCAAACGCTTGTGTATGACGGCCGCTGCCAACCAGGTTGTGATGTCGGCCAGTCTTAAAGATTTGTACCAGATGGAAGTGGAGGCGGCCAACACCCTGCGTTCGTCATCGGTGAAAGTATTATCCCAACCCGAAGAAATATTCTTGCACGAACTCTACGAGCTTACCGAAGAAAACTACCCGGCCGAATCTTTTAATGTGAATAAATTGTGCGAGATGATCGGCATCAGTCGACCGCAGTTATACCGTAAGACGTCCTCCCTCACTGGGAAATCTCCCAATGTTTTCATCCGTGATCTGCGGATGCAGAAAGCCTGGAACCTGCTGAAAGAAAAGAAAGGTAATGTATCGGAAGTAGCGATGGAGGTAGGGTATTCTAACCCTTCTTACTTTAACGTGAACTATGGATTAAAATAGGCTCTATCTACTGTTTATGGGGGAAAACTTGGTGTCTGAGCGAAGCGACAGGGCCGCCTGGCGGTTTCAAGGTTTCCTAGATTTTTGTTTACTTTTCATCGATGGAAAAGTGAAAGCCCGCCCGGCTCAAGGGCAGAGCATTGAAGGTCAAGCACTTACAACACTCCATCGATAAATTGTAATCCATAGTTCACGTTACTTTAGTAAAATCTTCCATGAATCCTTTGGTTACAATCCCTCGGCTCTAACTGGGTCATGAGATAAGAGTATCAATAATGGTTTGATGAAGGTAGTGTTTGTTTCTTGAAAGGACGATTCAACTACCAAAATAGGGGCTATATACAGCCAATGAATCAAATCTGTTAGTCTTTGAATCAAATGAGGTGGCAGGATGAATCAAATCTTGCTTGCTTTGAATATAAACTTATGACTATGATCACTAATACTACTCAATCTCTAAATGACTTAAAGTCAAGTATCCAGGGTGAAGTTATCCTGCCCGGCGATGGTTCTTACGATGAAGCCCGCCAGCTTTACAATGCTATGATTGATAAAAAACCGGCGCTCATCGTCAAATGCTCTAACAACAATGATGTAGCTACGGCTATTCGGTTTGCCCGTGAAAATGACTTAGAAATCTCGGTTCGGAGTGGAGGGCACAACGGTGCCGGTTTAGGCTTGTGCAACAACGGATTGGCTATTGATCTTTCTTTAATGAAAAGCATTGAGATCGACGCCGAGAAAAAAGTTGCCCAGGTGGAGGCCGGTTGTACCCTAGGGGATATAGACCAGGAAACCCACGAACACGGACTGGCGCTACCTAGCGGAATCATCTCCACTACCGGCATCGGTGGGATTACTTTAGGCGGAGGGTTAGGTTACCTGACCCGTAAGTGCGGTCTGACGATTGACAATTTACTGGAAGCCGAAGTGGTACTGGCCGATGGCTCTACGGTCATCGCCAATGAACAGGAGAATACTGATCTATTCTGGGCACTACGGGGGGGCGGCGGAAATTTTGGGGTAGTCACTACCTTTACTTTTCAGTTACACGAAATTAGCGAAGTCTACGCCGGCCCCATGTTTTGGCCCTTAGAGCAGGCGAAAGAAGCTATGCAGTTTTACCGGGATGTAATGGCGAAAGCCGATCACAATCTCTACGGGTTCTTTGCCTTTCTCATGGTTCCTCCCGGCGATCCGTTTCCTACGCATCTGCATAACCAGAACGTATGCGGAGTGGTGTGGAACTACACCGGCCCAGAGGATAAGCGAGAAGAAGTGTTCGCTCCTATCCGGGAGTTCGGTCCTCCCATCCTGGATTTTGTGGGGCCGTTACCGCTACCCGCTTTACAGTCTATGTTTGATGCCCTCTACCCGCCGGGTATGCAGTGGTACTGGAAATCGGACTTCTTCACGGAACTGACGGACGAGGCTATGGATGTCTTCATTCAGCAGGGTTCGGAAATGCCTTCGTATTTATCAACTATGCATCTTTATCCGATTGATGGCAAGGCCCACGAAGTGCCGGAGGATGCCACTGCCTGGCAGCACCGGGATGCCCGTTGGGCTGAAGTAATTGTAGGGGTTGATCACGACCCCGCTCGAAAAGATGTAATCATCGACTGGTGCAAGTCCTACTACAATGCAACCCATCCTTTTGCCTCAGGCGGCACTTATGTGAATTTTATGATGGAAGAGGACGATGGACGCATTGAAAGTACCTACGGCGGCAACCTAAGTCGGCTGGCGCAGATCAAACGAAAATACGATCCGGAAAATATCTTTCATCACAATCAGAATATTAAACCGGCGCTAACTGAGGGCTGATTTCTCAGTCAGAATAAAAATCTGATAGTCATTAGGAAAAATTTTAAATGTCTTGCAACATCGCTGATAGGCTTTATTAGCCGGAGATAACCATATTGAGCAAAGAAACTGGGTGACTATTGAAGGTTACCAACACAAATGATTTATAGGGGGCGGTAATATCTATCCTGCTGATTCTACTAAGTGCTGATATCGATTACTTCCGGGCGCAAGTTGCTACGGGGACGATAGAAGTGAACTTATTAAATGAGGCAAAAAATTTGAAAAGAACTCTGCTATGCTAATGAATTTTCCCCTAAACTCAATCAAAGTACTATTGGCACTAATTCTGGCGATTGGATCAAATTACCTATCCGCTCAGGTTATTTACCAAGGAGAGATAAAAGACCACAACCATCAGGCCGTCTCTTATGCCAATGTGCTGCTACTGCACTCGGCTGACTCTTCCCTGGCATTAGGAACCATTTCCGATGCCTCAGGCAAGTTTTCTCTGGAAGCAAAACCTGACAATTACATTCTCCAGATAGGGATGATCGGCTACCAAACTGTTTCTTCTCCTATTGATAAATCTTCGGCATTAACTGGCGATTTAGGCACCTTCCGGTTAGCGGAAAGTACGCAGGAGCTAGATGAAGTAGTGGTCAGAGCCCAAAAGCCGCTGTTTGAGAAACAGGTAGACCGGACGGTAGTGAATGTACAGAGTAGCGTTACTTCTGCCGGTAGCACTGTGCTGGAAGTACTGGAAAAGAGTCCGGGAGTGATTGTAAACCGACAGAATAACAGCATTATCCTGAACGGTAAGAACGGGGTACTGATTATGATCAATGGAAAGATTAGCCGCCTGCCCACCGAAGCTGTCGTACAAATGCTGAACGGAATGAGCTCGGCCAATATTGAGAAGATAGAACTGATTACCACGCCTCCGGCGAAGTACGATGCCGAAGGCAACGCGGGTATCATTCATCTGGTGATGGCCGAGAACGCCGATCTGGGTACCAGTGGCAACTTTGGAGTGACGGGCGGATACAACAGCGGTGAAACCTGGGGGGCAAACGGTTCGGTCAACCACCGTGGACTTCGGTTTAATACTTTTCTAAATTATTCTATTCTGAGCGATCGGAGGGAGAATGTATGGAAAAACAGCCGGTTTATTGATAAAGGAAACTTTACCTGGTCAGATATGAACACTAACCGCCGGGAACCGGTCACCACCGTACAAAACCTTCAGGCGGGGCTGGAATTTGACTTAGATAAAAGAACGGATATTAGTTTGCTGGTGACCGGCTACCGCCGCTACTGGAACACACGAGATAGAATCAACAGTATAAACATCGTGGCGCCGGACTCAATCTTAGAAACCAATACCCAGGTAAATGAGATTAACCGCTGGCAGAGCGCCACGGCCAGTCTGGGTATTCGCCACCAACTCAGCGAGCAACAGGAGCTTAACATATCTCTCGATTACCTATACTACCACCAGCGACAGCCCTCAGATTATACCCGGCAAACCACTTTAAACGGTTCTGAACTTTCCGAGGAAGAATTTATTGAGGTAGACAAGCAAACCCCTATTCACTTTGAAGTAGGAAGTATAGACTACTCCAATATCGTAAGTGAGACATTTTCTCTCGAAGCTGGAATGAAGGGTTCGCTTTCGCAATTTACTAACATCGTTACTACCACCCGTACCATTGGCGGCACTACGGTTATTGACCCCATATTTACCAGTAGTGCTACGCTAGATGAGAAAATTCTGGCTGGCTACGTTTCGGCTAACTGGCAACCGGGCATTCATTGGAATTTGCAGGGCGGCCTACGCTACGAGTACACCGATACCTACATGGCTACGCCTGAAGAAGAAGCGTTGGTAGACCGGGAATTTGGCAATTACTTTCCGACTTTGTCGGTTACCCGAAACCTAGCTAAGGAAAGCAAACTGCATCTGGCGTTGAACCGGAGGATTACCCGGCCTACCTACAACGATCTGGCTCCCTTTGTTTATTTCATCAATCCTACCACTGTATTTAGTGGCAATCTAGCTCTTCGTCCCGCTATTAGCGACGGGGTGGACTTGAGCTATCAACGCAAGCAATGGTGGATTTCCCTGAAGTATAATTATGTTCAGCAGGCTATTGCGCCCTTTCAACCGGAAATTGATCCGGAGACAAACCTGCAAGTGCTCCGTACGCAAAATCTTAAGTACCAGCAGTCGTACGGTATTCATACTACCTTACCCATTGCGATCACCGACTGGTGGGAGTTTAGAAACGATTTATCGCTTTACCATTTTCAGTACGAGACCCAGCATCTGAAAAACAATGTTAACCATCACCTACTGAGCTTTACCTACAACGGAACCAATACGTTCCAATTGTCCAGCGGATACTCGGTTGAGATGACGGGCTACTTTCAGTCGGCTTCTCAGTGGGGACTGATTCATCTGAAGCCGCTGGGCCGATTGGACGTAGGCCTGAAGAAACAGTTAAAAGATGACTGGGGCACAATTAGCCTGGTAGGAACCGATCTACTGAATACTTACGCCTGGCGGGGCGATATCAATAGTCCTCAAGCCAATACGGAAGCCTTCTTTTCTTATAGCTTTGGTATGCGGGGCTTTAGCATCACCTATACAAAAACCTTCGGCAACAAAAAGCTAAAGAAAGTAAATATCCGATCGGGATCAGAAACCGAGCGCCAACGTGTACAATAAAAGCTTTTTTGAACGATAAGAAGGGCGATTTTATGCTATAGCGTACACATTATGTCTACCTTATTTATGACTGCTGTCTACCTTTTGTTTACCCTAATAATTATGCTCCAGACACCATATTCCCGTGTTTTGCTGATAGATAAAAAAATCAAAAAATATTTTTTATAGCCAGTATTAAGGGCAACCGGGCAACTATTAAGGGTATAAAAACAGCTAAAGGTTGGCGATAAAAATCAGATGAACCAACTCAGCTGATACAATAAATATTTCATTCAATTAATCTTTTCTTAACCTAAACTTTACACATTATGGATTTTCAAAACCTGAATTCACCTAGCCTCAGTTCTCGTAGAAACTTTGTAGGAAAACTAATGGCTACCACCGGAGCGGCGGGCTTGGCAGTACCTGCTTTAGCTGGAATAGGAGCTAGCTCTGAGGCCAGTTTTCGCCCTTCAGCAAAAACGGTCGGTGAAGCCGAAGCCTGGTTCAAAAACGTAAAAGGTGAGCACCGTGTGGTCTACGATGCTACCGAGCCTCACGATGGATTAGGTATTATCTGGCCCTGGGCGTTTATGATGACCAACAATCAAACGGGAACCCAAGACGAAGATATGACCGCTATGGTAGTACTGCGCCACAATGCAATTCCGTTTGCTATGAAAGATGAGCTCTGGAAGAAATACAATTTCGGTGAGATGTTTAAAGTGACCGATAATAGTACCCAGGCTGCTTCTAAACGCAATCTTTACTACGAGCCTAAAGAAGGAGATTTCCCGCTGCCGGGTATTGACGGTATTAAAGCCCAGCAAAAAAGAGGCGCTATGTACTGCGTTTGTGACCTTGCACTTAGCGTATACAGCGGTTTTGCGGCCCAGGCGATGGGATTAGACGCCGAGGAAGTAAAGAAGGAATGGGTAGCCGGTGTTCTACCGGGCATCCAGATTGTACCTTCTGGGGTTTGGGCTTTGGGCCGGGCGCAAGAGCGCGATTGTGCGTATATCTACGCTGGTGGCTAAATTTATCCCTCACTTTGCTTCCCGGGCAACTTGCCCGGGGAGCTTAGTTTTTTTGAAACCAATCAAAAATAAAATCAAATGAAAAAGTTTTCAATACCGCTCCTTCTTTTGACTTTTACTCTACAAGCTTGGGCGCAGGATAAACCCGTTAAAATCGTCTTTGACGTGACCAGTCAGGATGAAAAAGCCCACCAATCCACCATGCGGCACGTAAAAATGATGAGCCAGGCTTACCCCGACTCAGAATTTGAAGTAGTGGTGTACGGCGGGGCGATTGCGATGGTACTGGCCGATGGTTCTTCAGTGGCCGATGATATTACGCAACTGAAAGACAATGACAATGTCTCGTTCAAGGTATGCGAAGGCACCATGAAACGACGGCAAGTGGATAAATCCCAATTACTGCCCGGGGTGGGTACCGTACCCGACGGTATTCTGGAAATTGTCACTAAACAAGGAGAAGGCTGGGGCTACATCAAAGAAGCACACAACTAAATTCAATTAACAGTGTGCAATGTACAGTGAACAATTGACTTCATTACCGCATATAGCTCTCAGCTAATTGTTCTTCACTCACTGCCACTATCAATTGTTCATTGCTAACTGCACATTGCTAATTGTTCGAAATGTCTGAAAAGTCTTTTATTCAATACGTTAAGCGACTAATTCAATTGGTCTGGGTACTGATTATCTGCGTAGTGGGTTCTACGGCACTGTTCCTGGGCGATGCGATAGGGCTGATATCATTCAAAGCGAATAACGCCCAATCAATGGCTTCAGCCAGTCCAAGGGCGGTTTCGGAAACAGAAGCCTTATGGCAGGCCCCCGATACGTCGGCTATTCCTCATAACGCTCAAGGGGATAAGATCCGCTACGGGCGGGAGCTAATCGCCCACACCTCAAAGTATTTAGGCCCTAAGGGGAAGGTAAGGCAGATCAGCAACGGAATGAACTGTCAGAATTGTCATCTGAAAGCCGGTACCGTTCCCTTCGGAAATAACTACGCCCGGGTAGCGTCTTCCTATCCCAAGCGGCGCAATCGCTCCGGCATTATAGAGGGATTTGAAAAGCGAGTGAACGATTGCATTGAACGTAGCCTGAACGGAGAGAAGCTCGATTCAGCCAGCCGGGAGATGCAGGCAATGGTTGCTTACCTGAAGTGGGTAGGCAAAGGTGTGCAAAAAGGGGAAAGCCGACCTGGTTTTGGGCTAGTAGAACTTAAACCACTGGATCGACCTGCTGATCCGGTGAGGGGAAAGACAGTGTACGATAACTACTGCGCTCGCTGCCACGGGGCGGATGGCGAAGGCCAACTGGCTGAAAGCGGACTGGAGTGGACTTACCCGCCGCTGTACGGAGACAATAGCTACAACTTTGGTGCGGGGCTGTACCGTGTCTCAAAATTTGCTTCTTACGTCAAATCGAATATGCCCTACGGGGTTACCTTTGAGAATCCCTTTCTGACGGACGAAGAAGCCTGGGATGTAGCTGCCTACGTAAACTCCATGCCTCGGCCCGAAAAAGACTTGTCGGCTGACTGGCCGGATATCTCCAAAAAACCGGTAGATCATCCTTTTGGGCCCTACGTTGATGAGTTTTCGGAAGAACAACATAAATATGGCCCGTTTGCCCCCATCAAAGCGGCGTATCAATAATGGAAGTGCTGGGTTACATATCGCTATTCTTCGTGGGCTTGGTATTGGGAACGTTAGGTGGGGGTGGCTCTATCTTGTCCGTTCCCATACTGGTCTACTTATTTTCTATTGATGCCGTAATGGCTTCAGCCTATTCGCTATTCATTGTAGGTACTACCAGCCTGGTGGGTACATTTCTGAAACTCAATGCCCAGATGGTACACCTACGTACCGGGATTACTTTTGGGCTACCTTCGCTATTAGCAATTTTCTCAACGCGCAAATGGCTAATGCCAGCCATTCCCGACATCATTTACCAGACCAGCAACTTTCAGTTATCTAAACAGGGGCTGATCATGGGAGTTTTTGCCCTGCTAATGATTATAGCTTCCCGGGCGTTAATTATTAGAAAGAACCATGATCAATCAGAGCGTCAGCAACGGACCAACCTATACTTGGTAGTAGTAGGGTTACTAACCGGCATGCTGACCGGATTTGTCGGGGCCGGAGGTGGCTTTCTGATTATCCCGGCCTTGATTTACTTCGCCCGAATGTGCTTTAAGACGGCCGTGGGTACCACGTTGCTGATCATTACTGCTAACTCATTAATCGGCTTTTTAGGCGATGTGATCAATTATCAAATCAACTGGTATTTCCTGATCTCGATTACGGTGCTGGCTGTGGTGGGCATTATGGTGGGTACCCGGTTAACCTTGAATATTTCCAATCAGACTTTGCGGCGTTCTTTCGGCTGGCTGGTACTGGGAATGGGTAGCCTCATTTTAGTGGCCGAGTTATTCATTTAAGCTAATCATTAAGTAGTATCCATAAATGTTCAACCTAAAAATCGTACTAACCTATGAAACGCCGAGAATTTTTAAAGTCTTCTGCTTTAGCCGCAAGTACAATAGTAACCCCGGTTAAACTTTTTCAAGAGCAGGCTAAGATTAAGATCGCTATGGTTGGTACGGGCTGGTGGGGTACTGACTTTCTACTTCCGAATATACTTTCTTGCGGCAGATTCGAGGTGGTAGGGCTTTGCGATGTGAACCAGGTTTCTTTACAAAGAGCGGCTGAAGTGGTGGTGGCTGCTTCTCAGCCAGTTCCGAAGCTGTTTGCTGACTACCGGCAGATGTACGATATCCCCAATTTGGAAGCAGTGGTAATCGCCACCCCTCCCCACTGGCATGCTTTGCAATTTGTTGCTGCCTGTGAAAAAGGCTTGCACGTATTTTTGGAAAAACCAATTTGCTACGACATCCGGGAAGCCCAGGCTATGCTCATAGCTCACCAAAAGGCTGCGAACGTGGTGCAGGTAGATTTCCCACGGGTTCAGTTGGACACAAATGATCAGGTGAAGTCCTACATTGCCAAAGGTGCCGCTGGTAAAATTCTCCAGGCTAAAGCTAACATCTACTGGAATGAAGGCACCATCGTGAAAAGTACCATACCAGATCATTTGGACTATGATGCCTTCTGCGGACCCGCTCCCCGCGTAGACTTTATGACTAGTCCGGAAGGAAACACTCCTCAGTGGCGGGGGCAGCACGCCTTTAGCCGGGGTATACTGGCCGATTGGGGCATCCACTATATTCACAATGCGAGAAAGGTATTAGGACTCGATTTGCCAACCCAGGTTTCGGCGATGGGTGGTACGGTGAAAAACTTTTCGCAAGATAACCCTGACTACCTGGATGTTAAATTTGACTTTGACGGATTTCCCCTTCACTGGACTCACCAAAGTTGGGGCTCAGCCCTGCAAAATCCTGATACCACACACGGAGTATTTTACTACGGAGAAAAAGCGACTATCTACGCCAGCGACTTAGGCTGGGAGGTTTACCCGGCTGATGGCACAGATAAAATTGTACACGGTCAGGTTCGATTTACTGCTGACGAATCCTGGCTCGAGAGTGGGATGATGGCAATTCAGAAACTATTTATTGAGTTTGCCCAGGGAATCGATGAGGACTCAAATGAAAGTATCTCCGCACCACTACATGATGCCTACCAAACAACTGCATCAGTCATCTATGCAGATGTTGCTTTTCTGACTGAGTCCAAACTACAGATTGATGCCAAAACGATGGGAGTACTAAACAACCAGCAGGCCCAATCTATGCTAAAGCGAGAATATCGGGCTTCCTACCAGCATCCTTTTGCGTAGAGAGGCACGTAGATAAAATAATATCTTATTCCACTTCTTTCAATCGTGCTAAGTCGGCCTCAGCGGCAATATAGCCAAAGGCAGCCCAGTATCGTCCGTCTACGATATCTTCCATCATTTCAGTACCCAATGTGCTGTCTCCTTCATTAAGATAGTAGTTGGCTACTCCGTAGCCTTTAGTGGCTAACTGCAAGGCTCGGTCATCCGGGGAAGCAGTTTCGGGTATTTGCAGCAAAGAATCGGGCTCCAGCATTCCCTTGTACATCAGCAGCCGCTCAAAGTAGCCTTCGTTGGCCACAATGTTCATTTCCTGCTCCACCTCGGCTAGCAAACGTTCCGCTACTTCGTCTTCGCCCAGCCGCCGGTAGGTCATATACAGCCAGTCGACCGTAGCTACCACTTCGTCGGGATCGTCGCAGTACTCCAGGCATTGCTGATAGGCTTCGGCTGCCTTACCGTAGTCGCCCTTCAGGTAGTAAGCCAGCCCCAAGTGATAATAAACATTAAACTGCAGCGAAGTAGGTTCCTGCTCGGGTGGTAGCGGAATCGGAATGCCGTCGGGTTCAATAATAATGGGCTGGTTCTCCAGTAATTCAGCGCTTTTCTGCAAATCGGCAATGGCTTTGTCAAACTGCCGGGTAGTGATGTAGCGGTGCCCCCGGTGTCGGTACAGTTCGGGTGAGTTAGGAAACTTTTGAATGCCCTCGGTGAAAGTGTCGATAGCATCCTGGTAGCGCGACAGGTAGCCTAGCCGCCGACCCACCCAAACGATTTGTTCCACACTGTCGGGCTGCTGCTCGTACGCTTGGCGGGCTGCTTGCAGGGCTGAGTCGTACTGAGCTTGTCGCTCGGGCGACAGGTCCATCGCGTATAGCGTATCACCCAGTAGAGAAATAGCTTCGTAAGATTTAGTTTCCGCAGTGGTGCTGTCAGTAGTTTCTACTGCGGTTTCATTGGAGGTTTCGCTGGTGCAGCTAATGATTACGAATAACACAAAGTAGACAACCGCTTTTCTCAGGAATAGGTAAGGCATTTTATCTGGTCAAGTTTTAGTAGCTAAATTGATGCTACAAACTTACGTATTTTTACCATATCGTATCAATTACCCAGCCTTTGGTTTACTTTATCATAAAGGAGTGGTTTTAACTTTGCTTTATCAGGTAGGTTATTCCTGACTAGAAGAGCTTACTGCTTCAAACCACCAGCGGATGCCCGGATCTTCGGTGCTTCCGTCTCCTCCCAGGTTATAGCGTACCGGATAGCCATCGGCTGGCCCCTGGCACCAGGGGTTGGAATGAAGGTGTACGTACAGGCCAGGTCGTTTTCTGGCTTCTTCAATTTCCCTCAAATGAATTGTTTTGCCCTCAGGAGTATACACGCCCGGAGGGATAAACTGCCGGGTCCAGCCCCCGAACATTTCTACATTGACCATTGGCTTATCTGGTACGCCATTTTCCCGGAAATAATCGTAATGCCAGCCGCTGTGTTGTCCGGCCTCAATATCACCGGAAAACGTATCGAACAATAGTACATCCACCCATTCCGATCTTCCAAGGACTACGTTGGAGCTGTCGTGGTACCCTCCTCCTCCCACAAGCCGCTGAGGATCAAGTTGTTTTATGTGCTGGCAGAGATCAATGATATTCTGGGGTTCATTGAACCGAAAAGGCGCAAATTTGCGGTAAATAGTTGAGTTTTGTTCGTTGGCAATGTTAATGATAACATTCTGATAGGGCTTGAGAACTTTGACGGTGGTCTCGACTGCCCGAAAAATTGCTTCCCGGGAATTTAATCTTCGGGTGCCGTTCCGGTTATCTATCACTCGCTGGTAGAAGATACCCACAATAACAACCATATCTCGCTGTTGGCAAGCTTCGATAATTTGTTTCAATCGCCGGGCGTGCCCCTCATCAAGTATTCTTCCCTGATTGCGAAAGGGGTCGCTAAATCCTCCGCTGGAACCTTGCAAATAGACACTGATGGTGTTTACTCCGTATTTCTTGTACTCATCCAGATTGGTAATCAGCCGTTCCGTCAGACTATCGGTTTGGCTGGCACTAGCTACTCTGATGCCCCACATATCGAACTGATCACCGTTTAACAGGAATTGATTGCCTTGTACTGAAAGTTGTTGTGCGAAGGCGATAGGTTGGCATAAAGAAAATAAAAGAAATAGTAGCAGATAGCGCATAGCACAGAGGATGATTTGTTCACAGCAAATTAGCGTAAACTTACAAAACCTAAAGTGCCCAGTGAAAATTATCTGTTACCCTAGTAGGCTACGTTACTGAATACTTCCAATGATAGAGTAGCTAGTTGCTTACATACCTATAGCGATATTAATCTAAGTAACCGGGCTTTTTTTAGGCTAGTTTGTGCTAACACTGTGACCCGAAATTTCGTTAAATAAGTACAATGTTCAACCTAAATTCTTTACTACTATGTCACTTATTAGAAGATCCGATTTTCCGAATTTTCCAAGTTTGTTAGACAACTTTTTCGGTAGAGACTTGGACATGGATTCCGTGATGGAACGCGGCAGTATGCCTGCGGTAAACATTCGTGAGTCAGACGAGGAGTACGCGATAGAAGTAGCCGCTCCCGGCATGAAGAAGGGAGACTTTGACCTGCGTTTGGATCACAATGTGCTTTCTATTTCTTCCGAAAAAGAGCATCGTAACGATGAGAAAGACGAAAAGGGAAATTATACCCGGCGGGAGTTTAGCTTTCAATCATTCCGGCGATCCTTTACCCTGCCCGATGCCGCCGATGGTGAAAAGATTAAGGCTAAGTACAATGAGGGCATCTTACACATTACCATTCCCAAGCGGGAAGAGATGAAAAAGAGACCACCCCGCACCATTGATATTTCGTAAACAGCTTTTTTTGCAAAATTTTCGGAAAGCATATGGGATTCTCCCGTATGCTTTCTTATTTAGCAGCGGTTTAAGCCTAGCTTTTTATGCCGAACAGTCAACCAGAAAACCCCGAACTGGTCCGGGTGCAGCAACTTACCGAGCGAAACGAAGGGTGGAAGAAATTTGGCCCTTACCTGTCGGAGCGACAGTGGGGTACAGTTCGGGAGGATTATAGCGAGCACGGTAACGCCTGGGGACACATCACTCACGACATGTCGCGCAGCTACGCTTACCGCTGGGGCGAAGACGGCATCGCCGGGTTTTCAGATAACAAACAAATCATCTGCCTGGCCCTGGCCCTGTGGAACGAGCAGGATCCCATCCTGAAAGAACGGCTGTTCGGACTCAGCAATCCGGAAGGTAATCACGGAGAAGACGTAAAAGAACTCTACTATTACCTGGATGCAACGCCCACCCACTCGTACATGAAAATGCTGTACAAGTATCCGCATAACGCCTTTCCCTACCGTGATTTAGTACGGGAGAACCGAACGCGTAACAAACAGGAGCCGGAGTACGAATTGCTGGATACCGGAGTTTTTGACAACGACGAATACTTCGATATAGTGATAGAGTACGCCAAGGCCGATGAAGATGATATCCTGATGCAGGTTACAGTGCACAACCGAGGACAGAGTGCGGCTCCGGTGCATGTATTGCCTACCTGCTGGTTTCGCAATACCTGGCGATGGGGCTACGACAATTATAAGCCCCAGTTACGGGCTACCAACGATCGCAATGTGCTGGTAGACTATCGCGGATTACCCAATCACTTTATTAGCTTTCAAGAAGCGCCGGAACTGCTGTTTTGCGAGAACGAAACCAACTGGCAGCGCTTTCAACCGGGTGCCGATACGCACCCTTTCCCTAAAGATGCTATTCACCGGTACGTAGTGGATGGTGAGCAAACTGTAGTCAATCCCGAACGAACGGGCACCAAAGTGGCTCTACACTACCAGCAGACAGTACCCGCGGGCGAATCGTGGTCTGTAAAAATTCGTTTTTCACCTCAAGCTGCCCCATCGGATGAGTTTGATAAAATACTGGAAGACCGTAGGGCGGAGGCTGACCTGTTTTATAAGCATCTGCAACGGGGTGTAAAGAATGAAGATCAGCGGTTAATTCAGCGGCAGGCCTACGCCGGCATGTTGTGGACGAAACAGTTCTACTACTACGATGTGGATAAGTGGCTCAAGGGTGACCCTGGTTTGACCGAACTACCATCGCACCGAAAACAGGGACGCAACCACACCTGGCGGCACCTGGTAAACCGGAACATCATCTCCATGCCCGATAAATGGGAGTACCCCTGGTACGCGGCCTGGGATCTGGCCTTTCACTGTGTACCATTGGCTCGCTTAGATCCCGCCTTTGCCAAGCGGCAATTGCTGCTGATGCTACGGGAGTACTATATGCATCCGAACGGGCAGATTCCGGCCTACGAGTGGAACTTCAGTGATGTAAACCCACCCGTGCACGCCTGGGGGGCCTGGCAGGTCTACTCCATTGATAAGCAAGCCAACGGAGGAGGTGATATTGAATTTTTGGCTAAGGTATTTCATAAGCTGCTAATGAACTTCACCTGGTGGGTGAACCAGAAAGACTCGGTAGGCAATAACCTGTTTGAGGGGGGATTTCTGGGGTTGGATAACATCGGCGTGTTTGACCGCAGTCATAATATTCCGAAAGGTGGGTATCTGGAGCAGGCCGATGCTACCGCCTGGATGGCCATGTATTGCTTAAACATGCTACGGATTGCGCTGGAGATTGCCCAAACCCGTCCCTACTACCAGGAAATGGCATCTAAGTTCTTTGAGCACTTTCTGGCCATTGCTTCGGCTATGTTCAACATCGGCAAGGAGAACGTGGATTTATGGGACGACATTGATCAATTCTACTACGACGTAGTACATCCACCCGGCCAGCCCGGCCACTTGTTAAAAGTACGATCTATTGTAGGTATCATTCCGCTGTTTGCCGTTGAAGTGCTCGCTCCTGAGGTACTAGAAAAACTGCCCGATTTCACCCGAAGGTTGCAGTGGGTACTAAAGAACCGTCCTGAGCAGGGTTCGCTCATATCCCGTTGGTACGAACCGGGGCGGGGTGAAACCCGAATGCTTTCTTTGGTACGGGTACACCGCTTGAAGTGTATTTTACGTCGGATGCTATCTGAAAAAGAGTTTCTTTCATCTTTTGGTATTCGAGCTCTATCAAAATACCACGCCGAGCATCCTTATGAATATAAGGCAGGGGGCCATACCTATTCGGTATCTTATCTGCCCGGTGAATCCGATTCGGATATGTTTGGGGGCAACTCCAATTGGCGGGGTCCTATCTGGTTTCCTATTAATTTTTTGATCATTGAGTCGTTGCAGAAATTCCACCATTACTACGGAAATACTCTGCGGATAGAGTTTCCTACAGGCTCCGGCCAATTTTCTACTTTAGATAAAGTTGCCGCCAAACTGGCCGAACGATTGGTATCTATTTTTACCCAGCAAACTGATGGTAAGCGAGCTTTCACTGGGTCAAATCCCAAATTCCAGAACACGCACTTTAAAGATAATCTCTTATTCTACGAGTATTTTCATGGCGACTCGGGTAAGGGTTTGGGAGCGTCCCATCAAACCGGCTGGACTGGTCTAGTTAGCGAACTCATTCACCAACTGAATTCTTAATTACGATCCTCATTTAGGCCGTTTATCCGCTTTACTACGTAAGGTTCTGGTCCTAAAAAACATATTTCCTTAACGAAAAGCAGGAAAGTACACTTGGCTGCCAGGTTGTAACCTTTAAATCTTTCCATCAATCATTCCTCATTACATACTTTTTGTAATTATCTGATAATCAGAAACTTAATCAGAGTGAATGGATAATCTATCTGATCACAGTATTGTATTTTATCAATATTTTTTCTATAAATAGTTATATATTAATATTTTTTGATTAAATTTGAAGTATAGAATACCTGAGTAATATTAGTATAATTTTTTATGTTATTATTCTAATGAAAGACAAATTTACTCCCATATTAATGCTTCTGCTGGCCTTGCTAATTGCCGGTTTAAACCAGGCTGAAGCTCAGACTTCCCCCGACTCATGTTACGCTACCTATGTCGTTTCTTTCAATCCTGGAACTAAAAAGAATGGTACACCCATAGATCTTCCGGATAATTTTGATGCGATAATTGGAAAGGGGGTTGGAGACGAAGACGCAATTTCTCTGGGCATGGAAGGAGAAATTATTCTCGGCTTTACCAATCCAGTTCCGGTAGCTGCTGGCGATGACCTGTGGGTACAAGAGCGTGACGGTCAGGATAACCGATGGCGAGAAAGGGTTAAAGTAGAAGTTTCTGCCAATGGAACCGACTACGTTACCGTCACCGAAAATCTTTTGCAAAGTGGTGCTTTGGACGTTCCTGAAGGAGTAGGGTCAATAAAGTACGTAAAATTAACCGATGTAAGCGATCCGGATGAGTTAGGGAATACTGCCGACGGTTACGACCTTGACGGTATTGCAGCACTTCATACTTGCCCTGATCCTGGAGTGGCTGAAGCACCTACGGTTGCATTTAATAATCCCGAAGAAAAAGAATGCTCAGGAGCCGATGTGGAGATTGTGCTGACCGGAGAGGGACCCTGGAAGGTGGGCTACACCAATGGGCCTGATATTAAATCAATGGATATTGCTACTTCTCCGGCAACAATTCCTCTTGATCTGACCGATGAAGTGTGGTTAGCCTGGGTAACTGACAAAAACGAATACACTACCGTGGTTGACAACAGCGATACCATCAAAATAGCTCAGGGCGCCGAAGCTTACTTTCGGGAATCCTACGTTGAAAAAGATCTGGTTGATTACGAGATATGCAGTGGCGGTGGAGGAATTCAAGTACCCTTAATTCTAAAAGGAAAATCCCCCTGGAATATTACCTACGCATTCACTCAGGGTGAGACCACCGAGACTCTCAATTTAGAAGTTAAGAAAACCAAAGTCAACGATACTTATTGGTGGGAGTTATTTGAGTCGGGAAGCTATCAGCTGCTTTCGGTAGAAGACGACTGCGGTGCTGGAACCGTCCGAACGATGGGTGATTCAGTGAAAATAGATTCTGTAGTGCTGGTCGATTTACCCTCTGCTAAGTTTCTAGACTTGGATACGGTCTGCGTGGAATCAGAAGATGCTTCATTGAAAGTAGAGCTAACCGGAAAAGCCCCCTGGAAATTAAGTTGGGAAGTGGAAGGCGTGGAATATACGCAAACCGATATTGATTCTGCCCTATTTACCATACCCCTTAACCTGATTGGGAAATATACTCTAAAGAGTGTTGAGGGCTCTGCCAACTGCCTGGGCATAATTGAAGAGGATAGTATCGTTAGGGTGCTTTCTCCGCCAGTGGCCCAACTTACCCAGAAAGAAACCGTCATCTGTGATACTTCCGATGAGAGTGTGTTGATTGTAAACCTGAGCGGAAGTGCTCCCTTCACATTTGCCTACACCCTAGACGGAAATCCAGTAGATACCGTAGAAACTTCGTTTGAAACCTACGAAATCCCGGTATCGGCGGCAGGTACCTATCAGTTGGCCTGGGTGAGAAATGCCTGCGGTAATGGTACGGCAGAAGGCACAGCGGAGAGACTTCCGTTAGAACAAGTATTTAGCTCATTCAGCTATCAAACGTTATCTCAATCCTGCAATCAGGCTACCTTGCTTCTGCAAGCCGATTCGATTTCTAATGATTTTCAGTATCAATGGTACGTTGGTGGCCAGTTAACAGGTGAGGAGAGCTCGTTAGAGGTTTCGTCTACCATTGGCAGCAACCTTGCGGTATCGCTGGTTACGAAGCAGGGGCTTTGTTCTGATTCTACGTCGCAGACTGTTGCGGTAGAGTCAGCCGGGGCGAGTAGCCTAGGGCGTTTCCAGTGGAGTAAGGATGGCGGAGTTACTTGTGAGGGGCAATCATTAATTTTTACTTCTGATTCAACTAACGCTTCATTTACCTACCAGTGGAAAGTAGATGGTGTTCTACAGAGTGAAGAAGCTATTTTCACTCCTCAGCTTGAGAGTGGTAAGTACAGCATCCAGCTAACGGTAGATGACGGCGGTTGTTTGTATATCAGCAATCAGACCATAGAAATACCAGAATACGTTCCCGAAGAGTTAGCAAGCTTTAGTTACCAACTGGATGAAGACGCTCAGTGCGAAGGTCAAGTGGTTCGTTTCCAAGCTGACTCAGTAAACTCTGAATTCTCCTATCGTTGGACGGTGAACGGTACTGAAGTAAATCGGGCCACTAGCTTTGCTTACAAATTAGCCGTTGGTGAGTCGGAAGTGGTGCTAGAAGTTATGAATGGAAATTGCTCTTACACTATTAGCGAAAACTTTACCGTAGAGAATTTGTCTCTTTCAAATGCCGGAGAATTTGACTTTAGCACCGAAGTTCTCAGCTGTGGAGTGTGGCAACTATCGGCTACTGCTCTTGATTTAGGGGAAGGGCTACAGTACCAATGGTGGTTGAATGATGAATTGATTGGCGAACAGGAGCAGGTTTCTCGCGGATTGCCCCCGGGCGATCACGTACTACGACTACTCGTTGGGCTAGGTGACTGTCGCTACGAAACACAGGAAGTAATATCAGTATCCGAGACCGAATCGCTGGTAAATGTGCCCAACGTACTAAGCCCTCAGGCGGCTCATCCCGACGACCGCGTAGTCAAAGTCTACGGTACCTGCGTAGCGGCAGAAGGGTTTCATTTTCAGATTATTGACCGCTGGGGTGGATTGGCGTACGAAACCAAAAGCGCCGATGAAGCCATGACCCAGGGTTGGGACGGTAGCGATCAATCTAGTGGAATTTACACCTACGTGCTGCGCGGACAGTTCGACAGCGGCATAGCATTTCAACAGCAAGGAACTATTACCCTACTTAAGTAAGAAACAATGATAAGACTAGGTAAATTACTGTACATAAGCTTATTACTGGGAATTGTTATTAGCCCGAAAGTATGGGCCCAGGACCCTTCTTTCTCTCAGTTTTACAACGCCCGATTGTACCTAAACCCGGCCTTTGCCGGCACGGAAGAAGATGTGATTGTAAGTGCTACGTATCGGTCGCAGTGGAATCAGTTGCAGGGAAGTTATCTTTCCAATCAGGTAACCGGGGTGCTGCCGATCCGGGTAGAAAAAGGGATTCAGCCTCGAGGGCACATTGGTGGACTGGGAGTATCAGTTTATCAGGACCAGGCCGGGCCTAACGGCAGCTTCCGTAATATCGGAGGGAATATCACTTTCGGATACGATCTTCCACTGGATAGCAAACGTACCCAGCACTTAGTGTTTGGGTTGCAAACCGGCTTCGGGCAGCGCAGCGTTACCCCTGAAGGCTACCAGTGGGGGAGCACGTATAATCCTTCAACCGGTCAATTTGATGGAACTTCCAGCGGGGTGTTGCTCAATGACAAGGCCTACTTTGACGTAAGCGGCGGAGTGCTTTGGCAGTACGCTCCCGACCGCAAAAATGTATACTACGAGAAAAGCTCACACTACGGCAAGCGTCTATCACTCCTTGAAGGAGCTTCGCTGGGAGTAGCGGCCTATCATCTGAACTCTCCCGAAACCTCGGTGCTCACCGACGGAGGCGATCCGCTGCCGGTGCTGATAAAGTCGCACGGAAGTGTGGTGCTGGGAGTTGCCGAACGACTGTTTGTATCGGGCAGTGGCGTAGCGTTGCTTCAGGGAGAGGCTAATCAGATCAATGTTGGGAGCTTCCTGACCTACCGCTTGGCTAGTTTCCGTACGCAGGAAGAAACCATGCTGCGGGTGGGTGGGTGGTACCGCTTGCAGGATGCCTACGTAGCCACCGCTGAAATTCAATACTCCGGCTTGCACCTGGGGTTTAGCTACGACATGAACACCACCGCCATTAATGCCATCAGTAACCCACTGACTACCTACGAAATATTCGCCGCCTTCCGCTTTGGTCAGCGTGGTAATTCACGACTGGTTTATTAAGAAGCTTTAGGTTTGAAAAGTTTGAAGGTCGCAAGTTTATACCCAATGGTTACACGCATTCAAAACTTGCAACCTTCAAACCTTTAACCTTCTAAACCTGCAACTAACTCACCGGAATTTATTCTTCAACTGCTGAAGCTGATCGGAGAAATTTCCGTTATCCGATTTTCGTGATTCTCGGCGGGGTTTGGGTTTAGATTTGGGCGCTGAGGCAGCAAACGGATCTTTTTTCATTGAGAGGGCAATGCGCTTGCGAGGGATGTCAACCTCCAATACCGTAACCTGTACTTTTTGCTGTACCTTTACCACCTGGGTAGGATCTTTCACAAAGTGGTCGGCCAGGTGGCTGATATGAACCAATCCGTCCTGGTGAACCCCTATATCCACGAAGGCCCCGAAGTTGGTCACGTTGGTGACGATGCCGGGTAACTTCATTCCCACCTTCAGGTCTTCCATGCTGTTAACGCCCTCCTGAAACTGAAATAGCTCAAACGATTCGCGGGGGTCACGTCCTGGTTTATCCAGCTCTTCCAGAATATCCAGCAAGGTTGGTAGTCCTACATCATCCGAAGTATATTTTTGAATGTCTATTTTCTTGCGTAAGTCAGATTGCCCGAGTAAGTCTTCTAATTGGCTATCCAGGTCTTTAGCCATTTGCTGCACCAGACCGTAACGCTCGGGATGCACCGCACTATTGTCCAGTGGGTTCTTCGCCCCGCGGATGCGTAAAAACCCGGCAGCCTGCTCAAATACTTTATCACCCAGCCGGGCTACGTTCTTCACTGATTTACGGTCGGGAAATGGGCCGTTTTCGTTGCGATAGTGCACCATGTTTTTGGCTAGCACCGGGCCAATGCCTGATACGTAGCTCAGTAACTGCTGACTGGCGGTATTCACGTCTACGCCCACCTTGTTTACGCAACTCACTACTGTGTCTTCCAGCCCTTGCTTCAGAGCGTTTTGGTCTACATCGTGCTGATATTGCCCCACGCCGATAGATTTTGGGTCAATTTTTACCAGTTCGGCTAGCGGGTCCAGCAATCGGCGGCCGATAGAAACTGCCCCGCGAACTGTTACGTCCTTATCGGGAAATTCTTCGCGGGCTACTTCGGAAGCAGAATAAATAGAGGCGCCACTCTCGTTGACTACGATTACCGGAATCTGGGAGGCTGACTTTACCTGACTCGATACAAACTGTTCGGTTTCCCGGCTGGCGGTGCCGTTACCGATGGCGATTGCTTCAATCCGGTACTTCTGGCAAAGTTGTTCCAGCGTGGCGGCGGCTTCCTGCTGCTGGTTTTGGGGAGGGTTGGGGTAAATAGTAGTGTGGTGCAATAGCTGTCCCTGCCGGTCGAGACAAACCAACTTACAACCAGTTCGGAAACCGGGGTCTAAAGCCAGAATGTTTTTCTCACCCAAAGGCGAAGCTAATAACAGCTCACGTAAATTCTCCGAGAAAACCTGTATAGCTTCGGCATCGGCTTGCTTTTTAGTTTCCAGCCGAATTTCGGTTTCCAGGGAGGGACGTAATAAGCGTTTGTAGGCGTCAGCTAGGGCCAGCTCTACCTGCTGAGCCGAGGCGCTATTGTTCTTCAAGAATTGCCGTTCCAGCAACGGAAGGGCTTTTTCTTCGGGCGGAGCGATAGAGAGCGAGAGAAAGCCTTCCTTTTCACCGCGACGCATCGCCAGCAAGCGGTGCGAGGGCACCTTGGCCACCGGTTCTTCCCAGTCAAAATAGTCGCGGAACTTATGCCCCTCCGATTCTTTACCTTTTAGTACTTTGGTCTTGATGATGCCTTCCCTCCGAAAAAGCTTCCGTAAAGTTTCCCGAGCGGCCTGATCTTCGCTGATCCACTCGGCAATAATATCCCGGGCACCCTGAAGGGCCTCTTCTACCGTGTTAACTTCTTTTTCGGAATTCACATAGGTCTGGGCGAGTTGCTCAGGATCGGAGTTGGTTTGTTCAAATAGCTGCTGCGCCAGTGGCTCTAGCCCTTTTTCTCGGGCAGTGGTGGCTTTAGTACGGCGCTTGGGTTTGTAGGGCAAGTACAAATCTTCTACTTGCGCCATAGTATCAGCCTGTTCAATCTGCTTTCGCAGTGCGTCGGTAAGCTTACCCTGCTCCTTAATAGACTTCAGCACGCTCTCTTTGCGTTTGTCCAGTTCCCGCAACTGGCTGGTCTGATCGCGGATTTGGGTGATCTGCACTTCGTCCAGGCTTCCCGTTACTTCCTTGCGGTAGCGGGCCAGAAAGGGCACGGTGGCTCCTTCGTCGAGCAGTTGAAGAGTAGCGGCTACTTGTTGAGTGCGAAGTCCTAAGTTTTGGGTTATGCGGTTAATGATTGAGTCCATGGGATCGGTTATCTTGGTACTAAAAAATAGGGGGCAAAAATAACGACTCTGCTCGAAAATTCAACCCGGGTAAGGGATGATTTTCTCGTAAAAAATGACTAACTTATAGGTACAATGGTCGAGTCATGTTACGCACTACACCCTCACCGGATTCAGACCCCAAACGGGCGCTCACTCAGGAGATGGAGCTGGCCGATAAACAGGCCAAAAAGCTAAAGGAACGCGCCGAAGCATTAAAAAAACTAGCCCAACGCTACACCGATAGTTCTACCGAACAAAGCCATTATTCCGTACCCCACCAGCAGCTAGATCCTTAATTGCTCGATGGCTAAATTGCTGATTGTTAATTGATTATCCCGGATATGCTGGTCAAATTTCCTGATTTCTATTAACTTCTCTCTTCTTAATGTCAGAACTCTGAACTAAGAACTTCTGACTTCGGTCTTCGTGCTTCTGACTTCAAACTACTCCAACCCCTGATTGTGTCGCAGTAGTGCTTCTGCTCGGTCAAATTCTTCTTTCTCAATGGTATAGTAACCGTCTTCGTACATCACCAGCAATTCTCGATAGGAAACAGTGTGCTGATCCATCTGCCAATGATTATCCGTAGCAATAATATCGGTACTTTCGTAGGTAAACTCTCCTTCCGGAAAAGGAATAGCTACCAGTTTGCGGTAGATATCGGTTCTATCAGTAGTATGCTTTACGTAAAGGTTTTTCATGAAGCTAGAGGTAAATATGGTTCAATGTTCTGCAAAAGCTGCTTAAAAGCCTGCTCTTCTGCTAAATCTACTAAATCAATATCAATAGTAAAAACCGGACTCAACGAAAATGTGGCTATCCAGCGCTCGTAGCATTCGTTCAGGTTTCGGAGATAATCCTCCGGAATGATGTTCTCGTTTTGCCGTTGCGAGTCTTGGGTGGCGTGGCGCTGCTTTATGCGTTGCTGTAAGGTGGTGATACTGCCTTTCAGAAAAATAACCAGATCGGGCGGTGGTACCAGGTCAATCATGGTTTCGTACAGGTGGTGGTAGTTGCGGTAGTCGCGGCTACTTAGATAGCTCGATTTATACAGGTTGTAGGCAAAAATATGAGCATCTTCGTAGATAGTTCGGTCCAGGATAACCGGTTCCGGCAGAGAAGCAACGTTGATGGCCTGTTCAAAGCGATGGCTTAAAAAGTAGATTTGTAGCGGAAAAGCCCAGCGGGCCATATCCTGATAGAAATCGTTCAAGTAGGGATTGTCGCTTACCGACTCTAACTCGGCCCTGCCACCAAAGTGCTGAGCTAGCCGGGTAACCAGGGTGGTTTTACCCGCTCCAATATTTCCTGATACAGCAATGAACATAATAGGACGCTTCCGGAAAATTCGCTAAGAGTAAAGAGTTCAGAGTTTAGGATACCTGCTAACTCTAAACTTTAAACTCTGAACTAAGAACTCGTATCTCAGCAACTACAACACCCTAGCGTTCTAACTGTTGTTACGCAAAGGCATTTTTCCGGTAGCGAACGGTGCGGTAGATTACCAACATACCTGCCAGCGAAAGCGGGGTCATAATAGCTCCCTCCCAGGCGCTGAAACCTTTCTCTACCATCAGATAACCGGCAAAAATCGGTAACATAATAAAGAAAAGACTTACCCCCCAGGCTAGTAAAGTGAGCAGCACATACACTACCTGATGTAAGCCCGTAGAGTCGGGATCAAGTACATCGGCGGGGGCGCTGTTAAAAACTGGTTGGGGAGGAGGTTGGTAAAACTGTTGAAACTGCGCCTGGTACTGGGCACTGGCCTGGGCGTAAATCTGAGCGGCCGCAGTCCGCTGGTCGGCCAACAGATGTTCGTAAGCCTCGGCAATCTGCTGAAAGCGGCGCTTGGCTTCCTGGCTGGAGTTGACATCGGGGTGATACTTGAGCGCTAATGAACGGTAAGCCTTCTTGATGTCGGTGATGGAGGCTCCTCGCGATAGTCCTAGTGTGCGATAATACTCATCCATAGTCGGTTGCTTCACAATTCAACTAATTGAAAAGACAACTGTTTTAGCTACTTAAATGTAAGCAGAAGCATGGGATCAATACAAATACTTTCGAATAAAAGTCTCTGCGAATGAGCAATTACCCCGGGAAAGTCCCCTTCAAAGCCCAATAAATCAGTTATCACCTGGAAGTGGAGGTGTGGTGGCCAGTCCCCGTTTTCGGGAAAGTTGCCTAATTCTCCCACTTCTTCGTTTTTATCAACGAACTGCCCCACACATATATTTTGCAACGACTCTCGGCTCAGGTGCCCGTAGAGAGTGAAAAATGTAGCGTCTGCGGCTGCATGCTCCAGAATAATGGTAGGTCCGTAATCTCCGAAGCCCTCATTATCTCTAAAGCTGTGGATTTGCCCCGGCCAAGGGGCGTGTACCTTGGTGCCGGCCGGAGCCCATACATCTACTCCCAAATGCAGGCTACGTATTTCTTCACCTGCATACATAGTGCTGCGCTGATACAATAACCGAGTTTCTAGATAACCCCCGATGCCCACTTTTTCTGGGGTTAGCATCTTAGTAATCAGGCGGTCGAAGCGGGTCGTATCTGCTACGATAGCCGGGGTGAGTTGGGTATTTTGAGCACTTAAATCCAGGGTACGTAACGAGGTAGAAGTAATGTTAGGAAACACATACCCTATCTGATCGTTACTTATTTTTAAGTATTGCTCAACGCGTTCTTTCATAAAGTAATTGGCTGTCTGCCTTTCTTTTAACTAAAGGGTGCGTAAGATGATAAAATATTTATAACTTTACTGGAGGCGTTTTGGTAACCTTATCCTATTTTTTTCGATGATGCAGCTGCTAAATCACCATTTTTCGGACAAACGTCAATTAGCCTACAGTTTTTCACAAAACCAATTCTCTAAGTTTAACCTAATTTCTATTATAAATTTTTTTGTTGCATGAACCAACACGAACTAGACACCTTATGCATTAATACCATCCGTACGCTTTCTATGGATGCCGTTCAGAAAGCTAACTCAGGACACCCTGGTACAGCCATGAGTCTGGCTCCCGTAGCCCACGTACTCTGGTCGCGCATTATGAATTATAATCCTGATGACCCACGCTGGCCTAGCCGGGATCGTTTCATTCTCTCGGCCGGACACGCCTGTATTCTCCAGTACAGCATTTTGCACCTGACCGGCTATGACCTGACGATGGACGATCTGAAGGATTTCCGGCAGTGGGAGAGCAAAACTGCGGGACATCCTGAATACGGACTGGCACCGGGTATTGAAGTGACCACCGGCCCACTGGGACAAGGATTTGCCAACGGAGTAGGGTTTGCTATCGGACAGAAATTCCTGGCCGATCGTTATACTAAGGGTGATAAGAACCCATTCGACTATAAAATCTATGCTATTTGTAGTGATGGTGACCTGATGGAAGGTATTTCTTCCGAAGCTGGGTCGCTAGCCGGACACCTGAAACTCGGTAACATGATTTATCTGTACGATGATAATAACATTACCATTGACGGAAAGACCAGCATTACTTTTACCGAAGATGTTGAGGCTCGCTTCCGCTCCTTTGGTTGGCATACTCAGACGGTAGAAGATGTAAATGATCTGGATGCAGTAGAGCAGGCTATTCGTACTGCCGAAGCAGTAGAAGATCAGCCCTCGCTCATCCGGGTAAAAACAATTATCGCCTACGGTAGTCCGAATAAAATCAATACTTCGGGTGCCCACGGTTCCCCACTGGGAGAAGATGAAGTGACCGCTACCAAGAAAAATCTGGGCTGGGACCCTGATAAGAAGTTTTATGTACCGGATGAAGTTTACGACTTCTACCAAAAAGCGGTGAGCGACCGGAAGAAAAAAGAAGAGGAATGGCAGGATATGTTCCAGTCTTATAAGTCGGAATACAGAGATCTGGCGGAAGAGTACCTCAATTTTACCAAAGAGCAGTACCCTTCGGCTTGGAAAGATGACTTACCGGTCTTCAAACCTGAAGAGGGCAGCATTGCTACCCGAAATGCTGGCAAGAAAGTAATGAATGCTATTGCGCCTCACCTGCCGCTACTTATTGGCGGGGCGGCTGACCTGGTAGAATCTACCAAAACCGAAGTGGAAGATTCAGGCAGCTTTGAACCGGGCAACTACGGAGGGCAGAATATTCACTTCGGCGTTCGGGAGCACGCAATGGGAGCTATCATCAACGGGCTTACCCTGACGGAGGGAACTATTGCTTTCGGATCGACTTTCTTCATTTTTACCGACTATATGCGGCCTACATTGCGTTTGGCCGGAATAATGAAACTACGGTCTATTTTTGTGTATACCCACGATAGCATCGGATTGGGGGAAGATGGAACCACCCACCAACCGGTAGAGCACCTTATGTCGATGCGGGTTATTCCTAACCTAGTAACGATTCGTCCGGCCGACGCTAACGAAACTGCCCATGCCTGGCGCGTAGCCATTGAGCACAAGAATGGCCCGGTAGCCCTTGTACTTACCCGCCAGGGCATTCCGGTCCTCAACTACGAGCACTGCGAAGGACCGCAGAGCCTGGAAAAAGGAGCTTATGTTCTTAAGGATTCGGATGATACCCCCCAGCTTATCTTAGTAGCCAGTGGCTCGGAAGTACACGTAGTGCTGGAAGCTCAGGAAAAACTAGCCAGTGAGGGCATTCACGCCCGTGTGGTGAGTATGCCGAGTTGGGAGCTATTTGAGCAGCAGGACGATTCCTACAAAGAAAGCGTATTTCCCAAGAGCGTTCGCAAGCGAATTTCAGTGGAAGCCGGAGTGACGCTGGGCTGGCAAAAGTACATTACCGACGAAGGTCTGTCGATTGGCATCGATACCTACGGCGAATCGGCTCCCGGTAACAAGCTGATGCAGGAATTTGGCTTCACCGCCGAAAACGTAGTAAAACACGCCAAGCAATTGGTTGAAACAGCGAATGTATAAATATTGTGTTAAAGTGTTATGGTGTTCTAGTGTTATGGTTTTAAGTCTTGGATTTAATGTTTAGAGCAATTTCTCAATCATATCTAAGCAATCATAACCCAGGCCTGTAAACTCAGAACTCTTGAACCAAAGCACACTAACACCATAACACAAAAACACTCTAACATTTAAGATATTTATGAAAATAGGTATTTCTGCTGATCACGGAGGGTTTCACGCGAAAGAAAAGCTAAAAGAATTTCTTCATACCCTGGATGGCATTAGCGTAGTAGATTACGGGGCCGAAGAATACGATGCTTTGGACGATTACCCGGATTTTGCCGAAAGGATAGCCCGAGCCGTAGCTAGTGGCGAAGTGGAGCGGGGCATTGCTATCTGCGGAAGCGGAGTAGGTGCCTCTATTGCGGCTAATAAAGTGAAAGGAGTACGGGCCGCTCTCATTTGTGATACCTACTCAGCCCATCAGGGAGTAGAACACGATGATATGAATATTATCTGCTTTGGTGCCCGGGTATTTGGGGAAGAACTTCTTAAGGAGATGACCAAAGCCTTCTTAAACGCTAAATTTTCCGGCGAAGAACGGCACACCAGACGATTGAACAAGGTGATTGCCCTGGATGAAGAATGCTAAACTAAATAGTGTTAAAGTGTTCGGGTGACCGCGTGGCGTCCATCCACCGTGGACGCGGCGTCGCACGGTGTTATGGTTTGAAGTTCTAGGTACGTTAAAACGAAAAATTCAAACTTAAACCTCCTTACCACTATAACACGAAAACACTATAATACAACGATAAAATAACTTATGGAAACACAACAATATGATTTTGGGATGGTCGGCCTGGGGGTGATGGGCCGCAACTTTTTGCTCAACGTAGCCGATAGTGGCTTCTCGGTGATTGGTCTGGATAAAGACGATAGCAAGGCTACCGCTCTGGAGAAAGAAGGAAACGAAAACGTAAAAGGGGCTACCGAACCCGAAGAGTTTGTGAAAGCCCTAAAATCTCCGCGCACCATTATGATGCTGGTGCCCGCCGGTCCAATAGTAGATTCAGTGATTGAAGAATTAGTACCATTGCTGGACGACGGTGATGTGCTCATCGACGGGGGAAATTCTCACTTTACTGATACCAACCGACGGATGGAGCAGTTGCAAGGCAAAAACATCAACTACCTTGGAATTGGCGTGTCGGGCGGAGAAGAAGGAGCGCGTCATGGTCCTAGCTTAATGCCGGGAGGTAGCAAAGAGGCCTACGAAGCTGTTCGGCCCATCTTTGAAGCCGCCGCCGCTAAGGTAAATGGAGAACCTTGTGTGACCTATTTAGGAACAACCTCAGCCGGTAATTTTGTGAAGATGGTACACAATGGCATTGAGTATGGTCTTATGCAGCTTATCGCCGAAGTATACGACATGATGAAGAGGGGGATGGGCCTGCCCAACGAAGAAATTCATCGAGCTTTTGCTGAGTGGAACGAAGGGGAGCTACAGTCTTTCCTGATTGAGATTACTGCCGATATTTTTAAGGAGCCGGATACTAAAGCAGGCAAAGGGTTTTTGGTAGACAGTATTCTGGACAAAGCCAAGCAAAAAGGCACCGGTAAATGGACCTCGCAGGTAGCGATGGATTTGGGTGTCCCGATTCCGGTAATTGATGCTGCCGTAACCTCTCGTTTTCTATCCGCTCTAAAGAACGAACGTAAACAGGCCGCCGAAATTCTGGTACACGAAAATTCTAAGGTAAAGGGAGATAAGAAGTTTCTGGAAGGAGAACTCCGTAATGCGCTTTACTTTGCAACCATCGTTACCTATGCTCAGGGTATGGCATTGCTAAAGGAATCTTCCACCGAGTTTAACTACGGTTTAAATCTGGCTGATGTAGCCAAAATATGGCGGGGCGGTTGTATCATCAGAGCTAAGTTATTAGAAGATATTATGGCTTCCTATCACCATCAACCTGATCTAACGAATCTGATGCTGGATGATCATCTATCGAAAATACTGTTACAACTGCATCTGGATGCGATAGAAATTGCCAAATTGAGCTTTGAGCAGGGCGTACCCATGCCCGCTCTAAACGCCGCGCTTTCGTACTTTGATGCTTATCGTAGCGAGCGCCTGCCGTCTAATTTGACTCAGGCCCAGCGTGATTATTTCGGAGCGCATACCTACGAGCGCATCGATGAGCCCGGTACTTTCCATACTGAATGGAATCAAGGCTAAACTGAAGACAGAAGCTAGAGGCTAGATGATGGAAGTTAGATAATATATCTGTCAATTGCTTCTAAGCACACCTCAGCGGTCTCTAACCTCCCGCTTCTAACCTCCAGCTTCTAACCTCTAACATCTAACCTCTGACAAATGAATTCTGTTGACTATCAAAATATTAACCCAACCACCATTGTGATCTTTGGCGGTAGCGGGGATTTGAACAAACGCAAGCTTATTCCGGCTCTCTACAATCTGTATATTGATCGCTACCTGCCGGATAACTTCCAAATTATTGGTTTGGGAAGGACTGAATTTTCGGACGAAGAATTTCGCTCGGTATTGGAGGAAAGCGTGAACGAGTTTTCTAGGCGGAAAGCCGATAACGGAAGCTGGGAAGAATTCGCTCAACACATATCCTATCACGTTTCCAATGTGAAAGATCTGGAATCCTACAAAGAAATTGTGGGTATTGTGGAGCAGCAAGAACAGGAGTGGGGGGCAAAAGAAGCTAATCGCCTGTTTTATCTGTCAGTATCACCCTCACTGTTCGAGACCATCGCAATCAACCTGGGCCGGGCTGGAGCCTGCAATGATATAAACCGCACCCGGATTATTGTAGAAAAACCTTTCGGTCACGACTTGAAAACTGCTCATTCGCTTAACCGTTTATTGACTAAGATTTTCGCAGAACAGCAAATCTACCGCATCGATCACTACTTGGGAAAAGAGACGGTACAGAACATTCTGACGTTCCGCTTTACTAACGCTCTGTTTGAACCCATTTGGAACCGCAACTATATTGACCACGTGCAAATTACCGTATCCGAAACGGTAGGAGTGGGTACTCGCGGTGGCTATTACGAAGGTTCCGGTGCATTGCGAGACATGATTCAGAACCACGTATTACAACTCGTGGCCATGATTGCGATGGAGCCGCCCATCTCGCTAGATGCCGATGAAATCCGAAACAAAAAAGCGGAAGTAATACGGGCCATGCGAAAGTACAGTCAGGAGGAGATAGATGCCCACGCAGTGCGCGGACAGTACGGCCCCGGCTGGATCAAGGGCGAAGAAGTACCCGGCTACCGCGATGCCGAAGGAGTAGCTGAGGACTCCAATACCGAAACCTACGCGGCGGCTAAATTCTTCATCGATAATTGGCGCTGGCAGGATGTCCCCTTCTACGTGCGTACCGGTAAGCGGATGGCCGATAAAACTACCGTCATCACTATTCAATTAAAATCAGCACCGCACCGGGCCTTTGTCTCTAATGGAAAAATTAATCAGGACCCTAACCGGATTGTCATCAACATTCAGCCCGAAATGGGTATGAAGATTCGCTTCCAAGCCAAGCGCCCGGGAGTGAGTCAGATCGTGAACCCAGTAGAGATGATCTTCGACTACGATGATGCGTACGATGCGCCTACCCCCGAAGCCTACGAAACCCTGTTGCTGGATGCCATTGCTGGGAATGCGTCACTCTTTATGCGGGCCGATCAGGTAGAAGCAGCCTGGGAGGTAGTCATGCCCATACTGAATGCCTGGGAAAATGCCCCCATTACCGATTATCCCAGTTACGATGCCGGGAGCTGGGGGCCACCGGCTGCTGACAAGTTATTGGCTCAGGACAATCGCCGTTGGTTCAATCCTCCGGCCCGCAACGTATTAGAAACTATTATTGAGGATAAGTACAATGAATCTAAAGCCGGTGTTATTAACCTGCACACCTATAACCAGATAGATGACCTGAGCTATTGCGCTGCCCAGCTGTTTGTATCCAAGAGCCAGGAAGCGGTGGAGAAGACCGGACGATTCACAGTGTGTCTATCGGGAGGAAGCTCGTCTAAAGCTATGTATGAATTGTTGGCTCAGGAACCATTAGCTTCTAAAGTACCCTGGAAAAACGTGCATGCCTTCTGGGGCGACGAACGGGCCGTGCCGATGGAACATCCGGATAGTAATGCAGGTATGGCTATGGAAGCGCTACTGCGTCACGTGCCCATTCCCAAGAATCAGATTTACCCAATGCAAGGTGGTTTGCGAGCCGATGTGGCGGCCCTACAGTACGAGGAACTGCTCCAGCGATTTTTTCATGGTCGTACTCCTCGCTTCGATTTGGTGTGGCTAGGCATGGGTGGCGATGGACATACCCTTTCGGCATTTCCGGGAGTATCCATTTCCCAGAAAGAGATGACCTGGGTGAAAGAAGTGTTTGTTCCCAAACTAGACAGCTACCGTATTACCCTAACTCCGCAGTTAGTAAATCAAGCTCATTGCTTGGCTTTTATTGCCTACGGTAAAGGTAAAGCTGATGCCCTGAAGCACGTACTGGAAGGACCGTACGAACCGGAGAAATTCCCCGCCCAGCTAATTCGGCCTACGCACGGGGAGGTTCACTGGTTTGTAGATAATGAGGCGACTAGCTTATTGTCAAAGAAATAAATCTGGCAAATAACGGTTATTGTCCTACCACAATGGATTCCCGGGTGACGGCTGAAACCTGAAACAGCCCTAATCCGGGAGAACCTTCATGGCTGATATTAGTGCGGGGGTTCACCGGTGAAGGACTAAACATACCCCCGTCTCCATTCATAGCATTATCCAAATCTCCGTAGAACAGGTATGCTGGTCGGCTGATGCGATACATTACAAAGGTAGCAACGTCACCCTTTCGAAAGAAGACAGGAGCTTCCAGCCCGTAGATGTAGCCTTCCAGCAACTCATCGTCGGCGTAAAATATGCCGGTTTCGGAGTCAAAGTTTTGCAAAGTGTCGTTTCGGTAAAATTTAAACAGGTAATAATCGGTGGTTTCGGCAGGTTCCCGAGCGAAAATTCTTACATCATAGTATAGCCCCTCTTCTTCAGGGTCAGCCTGTGCTCTTTCATCGATTTCCCAGGTCAGGCTATCTACCGACATCACCGCGTGCATTTCATCGGAAGCGGTAAAAACCTCACCGCCGGGCATGGTAGTTTGTAGGTGATAAGTTCTCCCTACTTCACCCTGAAAGCGGGCGGTATACAATCCGGGATCAGCCTCGGTTTCCTTAAAAATATACTTCCCGCCTAAATCATCGTTTACGATGACCGACGCCCCAGATACGCGGGGTGGATTATCTATATTATAAAAATCGGTAGAAGTAGAAATTTTGATGTAGTGGTCCGTCAGCTCATTCGTAATCAGCCCGTCAATGACGTACTGCGGTGGAGCTTGGTCGGTATCCAGTTCAATGGGTTCTTCGCAACCCAGGCCGAAGAGTGCGATGAGTACCAGAAGTATATTGGGTATGATTTGCTTAAACATTGTTTTCGTCGTTAAAAGGTTAATTTCCAGGAGAAAGAAGGAAAGATGGGAAAAAGGTAAACCAGAATCGCTTCCTTCTGATTGGGGTCGATAACTACCCCATCCTCGTTCTGTACCGTTTGGGTGAATATGGTATAAGGGTTTTTGCGGTTGTATACATTATAAATAGACAAGCTCCAGAACTGCTTCACCCGGCGAGTAGCATTTTTTCGGGGCGAGTAATTGGCGGATAAATCGAGGCGATGGTAGTTGGGTAGTCGGTAGGCATTCCGGCCGGAGAATAAGTCCACGTTGTACCCATCGTAAGTATAGCGGCCTACCGGCAAGGTGAACGGCCGTCCGGTAGAGTAGGTAAAATTGGTTCCTAACGACCACTGTTCGCTCAGGGTGTAGTTCATCATCAGATTAGCCACGTGGCGGCGGTCGTAATTCGCGAAGAAAGGATTGCCGTTATTAACGTCCGGTATTTGCAGTCGGGTTTTAGACCAGGTGTAGCTGACAAAGCCGGTTAAAGCACCTTTCGTTTTTTGTACGTGAGCCTCCATACCGTAAGCGGTTCCTTCGCCCTGCCGGTACTCTACCGGAGCATTGTCGTTTAGCAGCAGCGTAGCATTATCCGCAAATTCAGTAACATCGTAGAGATTTTTGTAGTATCCTTCTAATGAAAACTCATAGGTGTTGTCTCGAAAGTTTTTGAAGTATCCCAGCGCTACCTGATCCGACTTCTGCGGATTCAGATAAGGAGAGCTTGGGGTCCAGGTATTGAAGGGTACGGGGATGGTAGAGTTTGATAGCAGGTGAATATACTGCACCATCCGGTGGTAGGAGGCTTTTAGTGAACTTTCGTCGGTGAGCAGATAACGGGCACTGAAGCGCGGTTCAAGATTGAAGAAGGTTCTGATCGGCTCGAAGGAGCCGTATTGGGTCGAATCCAGTCGGGTAATATTGATGTTGTCCGGAAGTCCCTGTTCGTTGCGGGCGTAGTCGTAAATGGTAGCTTCTCCTACATTCTGGAATAAGGATGCCCGCAGTCCGTACAATACTGATAGCCGTTCGGTGATCTGCTGTTCGTTACCGGCGTAGAGCGCGAAATCCAGCGCGTAGGTCTGGTCAAACTCGGTGGGGGCAAAAATAGATGTTTCGGTGCCTGGTTGTAGGTCACCGGGAGAAAATTGACGGTAGGAGGCGTGCAGCCCCAGGTTGACCGTGTTGCGAGGGCTGGCAAAGAAGGTGATATCTTCTTTCACCGAGAACTCCTGCAAATCGGCTGTCCAGTCAAATTCCGAAGCTACCTGCTGGCTTTCCAGTTGATAATCGAACTGGCTGGCAATGAAAGTAGTATTGGAGAACCAGCGGTCGTTAAACAGATGATTCCACCGGAAGGTAGCGGTGGCGTTGCCCCAGTTGAACCCAAACTGCCCGTCAAACCCCATCGCATCGCGGCCCAGATAGGTAGCCAGGAAGAAGCGGTTACGGTTGTTGGGCTTCCAGTTGATCTTGGCGTTAATATCGTAGAATGAGACTTGATTGTCCTGCGCATCTTCGGATAATCGCAGAAACAAATCGGCGTAGGAGCGGCGGGCTGACAGCAGAAATGAGGCTTCGTCTTTCTGGATTGGCCCTTCCAGTACTATCTTACTAGCTAACGAGCCAATGGTAGCCGAACCGGCAAACTTCTGATTATTTCCGTCCCGGGTACGGACATCCAGAATGGAAGACAGGCGACCGCCATAGGGAGCCGGAATTCCACCTTTATACAACTCCGAGTCCTTGATTACATCCGCATTAAATACGGAGAATAAGCCAAAGAGGTGGGAGGGATCGTAGATGGGGGCTTCATCAATCAGAATGAGATTCTGGTCGGCACCTCCGCCTCGGACAAAATAGCTGGAAGTACCCTCCCCTGCGGAGATCACTCCCGGCATCATTTGTACTGCTTTAATAATATCGGGCTCACCGAACAGGGCCGGAGTTTTCTTCACTAAACCAATATCGATATCGTTGCGACTCATTTCCACCCGTTGCACGTTTCGGTCCTGATCGGCGCTATCAGCATTGATGACGATTTCTGCCATTTGGGTAGCCTCATCCTGGAGACGGATGTTAGATTCCTGGTTTTTAGTGAGATTGATTGATTGGGAAATGGTCTGGTAGCCAACAAAGCTGTACGAAACGTCGTACTGTCCGGGCGGTAGCGTGAGGGAGTAAAAGCCGTAGATGTTGGTCACTACTCCGTTCTGGAGCTGATCCACGTAGACGGTAGCTCCAATGAGCTCTTCACCGCTGCTAATATCTTTAATGTATCCGCTGAGGGTTACTTTTTCTTGAGCTAACGACCATTGGGTGAGGGTAATCATCGCTGTAATGGCGATTAGAATCTTCTTCATGGAGGATTTAATTGTTTAGTGTTTCGATATTATTACCGAGAGATACTGGATCACCCTACCCCACCAAGTCTATTTTTTTGATTTTTATTATCTGCTCTTACCTGAAGAAGTATTTATTTTCTGAGAGAGTGAAGATAAAAAAACTCGTAAATGCTGCGAGGTAACTATCTCATTTTGAGATAGGTGTATAAAAAAGAGAGCCGATTGTACACAGGGTTTGAGGGGCTAATTATGTACTTACAGATTATCAGGTAGTTGCCTATCTTCTCTTCTATTTAGGAATCAGGTCACCCTCAATGCCTTGCTGCTGAAGATAAGCGGTCCAGTCTTCCCGGACTTTTCCTTTGAGTACACGGGGAAATTTGTGTTGGCCGCCAATCTTTCCTCGTTGGTGCATCCATTCCAGGAAGAGCCGGTTGGGCAGGAGAGTAACGATCACTTCGGTTAGGGCAGCGCTGCGCTCAGTCCGATAATCGTCGTTGAGTGCCTTTAGGTAGCTATCAAGTTTTGTTTTTACTTCCCTGGTGTCTACCTCGTGGTCAATACCAATGTACCAGTGATGGGCAAACAACGTTTGATGGCTGAGTCCAGCCACGGTAAACTCATTAATTTCGGTGTTCAAATCTTCGGCCAGTAGTTGGATAGCCTGATTCATGTTATCCACCGAAAGGTGCTCACCGCAGAGGCTCAGAAAGTGTTTGGTACGTCCGGTAATGATAATCTCGCTCTCGGCCAGATCAGTAAATTTTACTACATCGCCAATCAGGTAACGCCAGGCCCCGGCACAGGTAGAAAGTAGCAGAGCATATTCCTTATCCGGCTCAACTTGGTGGATCATCAGGGTTTCGGGGTTATCTACCAGGTTCCCGTCGGGGGTGAAGTTGCGCTCAGTAAACGGAATAAATTCATAGAAAATGTCGTTGTTGAGCATCAGTTGCATACCGGCTACCCCGGGTCGGGTACGAAAGGCCACAAAGCCCTCGGAAGCCAGGTAAGTTTCAATATAGGTGAGCGGACGGGCGCAAAGCCGCTCAAAGGTTTTCAAATACGGTGTTAGTGCTACTCCCCCGTGAATAAAAATCCGGAGGTTGGGCCAGATATCGTGGATCGTCTTCAGGCCGTAGTGGTCAATGATTTTTTCCAGCAGCATCTGCAGCCAGGCTGGCACTCCCACAATCACCCCAATATCCCAGCGGTGGGCCTGTAGGGTAATTTCCTGCAGTTTCCGGTCCCAGTCGCGTTCCCGGGCAATCCGGCGACCCGGTTTGTAGAAACTGTAGAGCCAGTAAGGAAGCTGGCTTACGGTAATCCCGCTGAGATCACCTTCGTAGTAGTAGTCGTGCTTACTGAGGGAGGTACTTCCTCCCAGCATCAGAATGCCTTTGGTGTAGAGCGATTCGGGTAGATCGTAGCGCGGCAGGGTAAGCACTTGCCGCACACTCACCCGCTGCATAGCGTTTAGCATGTCTTTGGTGACCGGGATGTACTTGGAGGACGCTTCGGAGGTGCCCGAACTTAGGGCGAAGTACTTGACCTTTCCGGGCCAGGTTACGTGCTTTTCACCTTCCCGCAGGCGGTGCCACCAGGCGTTGTAGATCTTATTATAGTCGAATATAGGTACCTGCGAGCGGTAGGCTTCGTAAAAAGCTTCGGGATGAGGGTCCTTAAACTGAGAAAGTAAACGGGTAAAGCCGTAATAACGGCCAAAATGAGTGTCCTTGGCGGTTAGCAGTAGCTGTTTTAGCTCGGTTTTTTGCAGGTCAAAAGGGTTACCGTAGTGTTGCTCCAGGGATTGCCGTAGTTGTATCCCCCTTTTTAGGAGCTTTCCAATGATGGGCATAGGGCGAAAAATTTAGTGCGAATCTAGACAATAGACTACAAGAAAAATCAAACTCACGGTTAACTGTAAATCAAGAAATCGTTAAGTTTCAATGAAGCAATATTCTTTAACCTTTCGCTTTATCCTTTATTGAAGTATACGATGCGCCTTAAAAAAGGTAAGTGTATTCGGGAGGATTTTTTATGAATACCCTCTGGGTATGAGACTAGTACATACTCTTACCTTGGATCGCTTAAAAAGAGATACCTCCAACCCGGCAATCTGGCTAGTTTGCTAACTGGTATATTTTTCCTAAATTATTTCCGTATACGCAATCTTCACTACGAACTGTCATTTTGGTGGTCATACCGAAGGCCACCGGCCCTCGATTACAAGCAACGAACCAACAACCTATGGAAACCAAACCTGACATTTCTCCCTTCTGGCAAAAAGTGCTCAATGCACTGGAAACTCCCTTTCTGTATCTGGAAAATATCTTCCAGCGGTATGTCCTTTCACCTTTTCGCTGGCTTTTTAGAAAAATTGAGCCCTGGAGCTATAGAATTGAGGGCACTCTGTTCAAGAAGATATTGCAAGTAACTATCTACCCATTGTTCATGGCATTGACTTTGGTGGTGGGGTTTAAACTGGTGGAGAATGGCTTCACCTTCAGCAGCTTCTTAGGCACCATTGGGCTGTTTGTGGTTCTGGGAGCGATTTTCGCTCCGTTAGAGCATCTGATTCCGTTTAGCAGGAAATGGCTGGGCGATAAAGAAACTTCTACCGATGTAATGCTCTTTTTCGGTAGCAAGTTCTGGGGTGATTACATCAACAAACCTATCAAACTAGTAACGATCACGCTGATTGTGCAGGAGGTTTCTCCCGCGATAGGGCAGGGGCTTTGGCCATCCAGTCTCCATCCGGTACTTCAAGTTTTTCTGCTACTGTCAATCAATGACTTTTTTCGATACTGGTACCACCGCTGGATGCACGAATCGGAGTTTATGTGGCGTTGGCACGCAGTGCACCATTCTTCTACCCGGATGTACTGGTTCAACGCGGCCCGGTCGCACCCGCTGGAAGGTTTGGTTTCCAGTTTTCTCTGGGGCATTCCGCTGGCTTATGTGCAGGCGCCGGTCGAGATTGTTTTTGTCACCATGCTATTAGGACGCACCATCGGGCGTTTTCAGCATACCAATATGGACTTGATTCTGGGACCGTTTGATTATATTTTTTCATCTCCCAAAAATCATCGCTATCACCATTCTAAGAATATTGAAGAAGGCAATTCCAATTACGGCGGCGACGTTATTTTCTGGGACATACTGTTTGGCACCTTTTACTTACCCAAGGGCAAACAACCCAGTGATGATATCGGTATCCACGGAATGCCCAATTATCCCAAAACGTTTACCGGTCTGATGCTGGCTCCGTTTACCTACGGGAAGATCAAGAAGGAGGCATCAGCCCTAGAGGTTAAAGCGAAACAGGAACCGGCCAGCTAAGTAGGACCAACCGTTAAAGTTCAAGATTAACGGCTAGCTCTCGTCCACTTTTATCGCTTTCGTAGGCCAGGTCGATCAGATGAATAACCTGGGCACCTTCCTCGGCTGGTACCAGCAGTTGGTTATTCCCCGCAATGGTTTGGGCCAAATTCTCGTAAAAAGCTAAATAATTACCCGCTTCGGAAGCGATTTTTCCCCGAAAAGAAAGTCCGTTGAGTTCGGTATCCAGTGTGCCCCAGATGGCTTCGGGTTCACTTCCCCAGTCGCCTTCTCCGGGTATTTTGCCGGCCTTCAGGTCATCTTCCTGCCGATCTAGTCCGTACTTGGTGAATGTTCCTATATCACCCAGAATTTTGTAACGCGGACCTTCGTCCCGCACCAGGTAGCTCGATTTGAGCGTGATTTGCTTATCGGGGTAACTCAGAATCAGATGATAAGCATCGGGAGCTTTTCCGCCCGCCCGTTGTATGCTCAACTTAGCGAATAGAGACTGGGGCATACCAAACAAAACCAGTGCCTGGTCAATCATGTGCGAGCCCAGATTATAGAGAATACCCGAACCGGGACCGCTTTCTTCCTTCCAGGTATCAGGCTGAATGTAGTTGCGATAGCGGTCGTAGTGAGCTTCGTACTCTACTACGCGTCCGCAGAGTTGCTGCTCCAGCACTTTCTGCACGGTAAGAAAATCACTATCTAGTCGCCGATTCTGAAACACAGTAAGTAGGCGATTTTGCTGTTTTGCCAAGGTAATTAACTCTTTAGCCTCATCCAGGGTATTGGTAAAGGGTTTTTCTACCACTACGTGCTTTCCGGCTTGCAGTGCGGCCTTGGTCATATCAAAATGATAGGCATTAGGTGTATTCACTACAATCAGTTCTATTTGCTCATCGTTGAGCAGATCATCGTACTTCCGCACGGTAGTTACCTGAGGATAGTCTTCCACCGCATCGTTACGGTGGCGCTCCAGTACAGTACTCAATTGAAATGAAGGATGAGCGGTAATTAGCGGTGCGTGAAAAACCTTCCCCGACATACCGTAGGAAGCCAGAGCGACTTGAATCATAGTATAGTGATTTAGGCTGTTAAACTAAGCAATTTTGGCAGTTTGCCCAAAGATAAAGCACTACGACAAGTCGAGCTTAGATGCTTATGTCCCGGAGCCTTAATAACTAACTTGTTTCTTTCTATTGAAATATGGGAGTAATAAGTGAGTGCAGACTTTCGGCTATTCTAATTATTTAAGATGAGCCTTCTAAAATACCGTGGCTGACAGCTTTGGGATTAAATTTAGTGTGAACCGGTATTGATAAAAAACTAAATTAATCGAAACAAAAGAGCGTGTTTCTACTGTCAGAAACACGCTCTTTCTTCAAATAAGATGATGTATAAAAGTTGCTATCTAGGTACTACCTTGCTCTTTTTAGGCATTGTCATGGAGTCATCAGGATTAACCACGTCTTCACTGCAGCTAAATAAAGTTGCTGAAAATAGTAGGAAGGCGAAAGATAGCTTGAGGGTTTTGGCAATAACTTTTCTCATAATTACAATAATTTAGGTAGAATAAGATGTAAGAATTAATTAACTAACTCTCTAACAAATATAACTATTCTTACCTTTATTAAAAATAAAATTGGTTGTGTTGTGACAAATAATTGATTAATGATGAAAAAAGTACAATGTTTGATTTGTTTTTATCTTTATGCTGTAAATATTTGCGGAGTACTTGGAAAAATGTTTTAATCATATTAATAAACATATAGAGTTATCGAATTAGATTAAAACAACTACTGTAATTATAAAAAATATATAAATTATAGGTAAAAATTATATATATAATAAGAATAATATAATAAATATCTCAATAGTTCTTTGTACTATATATTATAGTATGTCGTTTCTTATGAATAAATAATGATGAATATGTGGTGCAAAGTTAAAAAAAGCGATGGAAAGGCTATGATGTAAGGAATTACCAAAAATTAATTTTTTCTTACTTGTATATAGTACAACAATGCGTATGATTCAGCGTAAGATTGCTTAATAAATTTAATACTTTGGCGAAATATTAGTATTGAGCCTATACTGATATTTTTACCTCGGCTCTTACCCCATTATGAAGATATTTGATAAGCAACAGATAAAATCTTTAAGTAAAACGTTTAGATATACTCTCAAAGACCGCCGTAAGCTGATCAGTTTATTGATCGTATTAGCTTTACCAGTAATACTCTTTATGTGGCGCTTTATTCCTGAAGGTATCGAATTTCCCTTCTACGGAGAGCTTAATGTATTCGTATGGACGTTTAATCTGTATTTCGCACAAGTGATGTTATCGGCTGCTTGGTTTCTATCAACCCCACGGCGTGATTTCGCTACTCAGATCATTGTTCTTGCTGCCCTGTTTTTCAGTGTGTTCTTAACATGGAATGCCTTGCCAATATTCGATGAATCGCCTTGGTGGTTAGACGTGTTGATTAGTTTAGTATTATTTACTGTGGTGAGCGTGTATTTATTCTACGTTTATCGCAACTATATTAATCGCAATGTAGATTACAAGCAATTGCATGATGGTATTGTGCACGACCTGCACCATCAGCGGTTCTTAAATTCTATCAGTCGTATTGAGGGGCTGATGAAAGTTGCCGAGATGGAAGAACCCTACAAAAGTATGTGTGAGGATGAGATTGCTGAACTCAAAGAATCAATTACCTATGTTGCCGATAAATACAAGGCATTATACTAGGGCGAGTTTGCCTGCACATATTCCTTTAAATCAGATACGCTTTCTATTCTCAGTTTTCCTGCTTGCTGTTCCCGCATCATTAAGGCGGTGGTGTTATTAAATCCCAATGGGGGCAGCCAGGTGAGGTTGTACTGTTGTTGTACCTCTCGCTGTACGTAGTCATAAACCCAATCTTTGTTCTGCACTAGGCTATCCACTGTAGAGGTTTCCGGTTTAAGCAACACCAGCAGCACGGTTCCGGTGTATTCCGGGTACAAATCCACGTAGCCATTGATAATAGCATCCATTAGCAACTTGGTGCCGCCAAAACCTTGTTTTAATTCTACCGTCAGACTCGTATTTCCTTCAATAAGCAGGGTAAAAAGTTCAGCCAATATAAAATTTTCGGTAAACGCCTTTGAGCCAATAATCAGGTCGGCCTCGCCTTCTTTTTTCGCAGCGGTAGTAAAACCCAGCGAATCTAGAAATTCCTGAGCCACTTCCCGAGGTGCTCGTTTATTGCGGTCTACCTCAAAATTCATCTGCATCATTGCCTCTTCCGAAATCTTTCCATCCAACTGCTGGAAAAGGGGACCTAACTCAGGATAGCGATCCAGCGTTTCTTGGCGAATGAGAGGGGCGGCATAGTAAGGAGGAAAGTATTGTAAATCATCTTCCAGTACCCGTAAATTATAAGCCGGGATGCGCCCATCGGTAGAGAATCCACTAATCACATCCACCTTCTGCTCGTTTAAGGCTTCGTACATTAAGCCAATTTCCATCTCCATTGTCTCCATCGAGAACCCGTAAGTCGCTTGCAGCCCAGGGTAGCCATCGGCCCGTTCCATAAACTCCGAATTGAAGCCCGCTACTAATGACGGTTCATCACCAGTCAAACTAGGCCATATTGCTTGACTAATCAAGAAGATACACAGAGCAGCAAAGGCTACCGCCAGTGGCTTTAGCAGCTTCTGAATGTGGCGTTGGATCAGACTTAAAAGAGTATCCAGTACAATGGCTAGCAGCGAGGCAGGAATAGCCCCGGCCAAAATCATATACGTATTGTTTACCGCAATACCCCGGAAGATAAATTCGCCCAATCCACCAGCGGCGATGAGGGCACAGAGGGTAGCCACTCCAATATTAATTACCATAGCAGTGCGTACTCCGGCAAAAATTACCGGGGCGGCTAGTGGTAATTCCACCATGCGTAGTATCTGGCTGTCGGTCATGCCCATACCCAAAGCAGCTTCTTTAATAGCTCCGTCCACTCCCTGAATACCGGTGTAGGTATTGCGAACAATGGGCAGCAGGGCGTACAGAAACAATGCAATGATGGCCGGCAACACTCCAATCCCGAAGAAGGGCAGCATAAACCCCAGTAGTGCAATGCTAGGAATGGTCTGAACGATATTGACAAAGCCGAGCATAGGTCGAGCCGCTGCTTCGTAGCGCGTAAGCAGTATTCCGATAGTGATGCCCACTACTGTAGCAATAGCCAGCGCGATCATGGTAATCCAAAGGTGCTCGTAGGTCTGATGTAGAATCTCAGCGCGCTGCTCAACTACAAACGAAAAAAAATCCTGTAGCAAACTGAGAGATGATTTAGTGTTATCGAATGGTTATTAATAAGTTTGCGCCAAAACACTAGGAGGTAGTTTGGCATTGTTGAAGTTATGAATTACTACCAATTTTTTAAGCAGAACACCCAGTTTTTGCTATTTGGGTTATTCTTTACCTTTTTTTCGGGCTTTGGTCAAACCTTCTTCATCTCATTATTCAGCGAAGAGATACGGAGTTCTTTCGACTTATCACACGGTAGCTTCGGATTAGTTTACTCGCTGGCCACCATATGTAGTGCTGCTACCCTGATAGCAGTGGGGCGTTACCTAGATCGAACTAGGTTAGTTACTTACACTATCTGGGTTTGTGTTGGATTTATTGCAGCCAGTTCTCTGTTTGCGCTATCTCCCAACATATTTTTGCTAGGAATAGGAATCTACGGATTGCGCTTGTCTTGTCAGGGATTGATGACGCATACTTCCATGACCAGCATGGCCCGTTATTTTGACGCCCAGCGGGGCAAAGCCTCTAGTATTGCTACGATGGGTTTCCCGCTAAGCGAAGCGGTTTTTCCGGTGTTGGGAGTAGCGGCTATGCATGCGCTAGGTTGGCGAAATACCTGGCTGGCCGTAAGCGCCCTGGGCCTGTTGGTGGTGTTGCCTACTATGGTCGGGCTACTCCGGGGGCACCAGCAACGGCACGAATCCTGGTTAGATGGAATGAGAGAAGCGGCGAACGATACGGTGCAACTTAAGCGTTGGCGGATGAAGGACGTACTTCGGGATGTTCGTTTCTATCTGGTAGCTCCCGCAGTACTTACTCCCGCCTTTGTAAATACTGGTATTTTCTTTCATCAGGTGGCATTGGTAGAGGCTAAGGGATGGAATCTGGCTTGGTACGCTACTTCCTTTACTGGCTACGCAGCGGCTACCGTGGTAGCTGCCATTATTGTAGGCTGGTTGATTGATCGCTGGAATGCTATTCAGCTTCTCCCGTTTTATCTACTACCCATCGGGGTAGGGCTACTTGCTCTGGCGTTTTTAGATAGTTCTTGGATAGCCCTGTTGTATATGGTGCTTGCCGGGATTACTGCGGGAAGCGCCTCGGTGCTTACTAACGCTATGTGGGCTGAACTCTACGGGGTAGCCTCGCTGGGAACAATCCGGTCGGTAGCCAGTGCTATGATGGTTTTTTCCTCTGCGCTGTCTCCGGTGATATTAGGAGTTATGCTCGACCTTGACTTTTCTATGTCGGTGCTAATACTGCTGTGTCTGGTGATTGCATTAGTGGCGATAATACCTCTGGTATTTCTAGTTCGATTTCAACAACGGGAAGTAGCGGTGCCGGGTTAGTAATCGTGCTCGTTAATCATGCGGTAAAATAAGCGGGTAAGTTTAGGTTCGGCTTCACTCGCCACCCGAATGATCTCTTCTACACTCACCGCTTCCAGATTATCCGGGTCGCCCAAATCAGTAACGATAGAAGCGGCAAATACTTTCATACCTTGATGTTTGGCCACGATTACTTCCGGCACGGTAGACATCCCGACCAGATCACCCCCGATTTTTCTGAGAAAGCGGTACTCCGCTCGGGTTTCCAGGTTGGGGCCATTCACCGCTACGTATACTCCTTTATGAATACGGTAGCCTTCCTGCTTGGCGATTTGCCAGGCAGTATGAATCATTTCCTGATCGTAAGGCTCACTCATTTCGGGAAAGCGGGGCCCAAATTCATCCCAATTGGGTCCGGTAAGCGGATTGGCTCCCTGTAAGTTGATATGATCATCAATCAGCACCAAATCACCCTTCTCGTAGGCTAAGTTCATAGCCCCCGACACATTTGAAATATATAAGGTACGGATACCCAGGCGGTGCATTAGCCGAATAGGGTAGGTGATCTGCTGCATGGAGTAGCCTTCGTAGTAGTGAAAGCGCCCCTGCATGGCTAGTATCCGCTTACCACCCAACGTTCCGTATATCAATTTTCCGTGATGGGTTTCCACCGTGCTCACCGGATAGTGGGGAATATCGTCATAAGAAATAATTTGTTCAGCGTCTATCTCGTCGGCAAGGCGGCCCAAGCCAGTGCCCAGCATAATGCCAATTTCAGGAGCCTGAGGAATATGCTGAGATAAAAAATCGTAGGTTTCAGAAAGGTGGGAGAGCATAGGCTAAATATTTGAGGGAAGATAAACAGATTAAATTTATGGTGCTATTGTGGTCTAGAGTTATAGTGTTCGGGTTGTTAAGAAACAGCGCTCTGAGTTCAGCATCTTGAGTTAGCTTGAATTCTAAACTCAAAACACTGGACTCTATAACACTAAAACACCTAAACACTTTAACCCCTGAACTAAACTGCCCGTTTGTAATCATCGGAAGATGAATGGTTGAGATAGTTAGCAAGATTGGAAACATCCGGCCATTGTCCTTTAGTATCAATAGGAACAAATTCAGCAAATAGCTCTTCCCGGTACCACCCCAGCTCCCTCGTTTTTTTTATCATCTCCTGGTGCTTGGCGCTGCGGTAAGCGTAGGCCACCATAGCATCGCGGCTTTTCCAAAGACTAAAAGTTGCCTGCTGCAACAGCGGAACTTCTCCAATCCCTTTGGAGAATACTATTCCGGCTTGGTGGTGTTCCAGCCGATTACTGACCTTCGGTACGTGCTTCCAGAAGCTCCATAGTTTATGAGGATGGATTGTGGCTCGGGTTAGTACGGCAATAGGGCCTTTGCCTACATCTACTTTCTGCTCCGGAAAAGGTTGGATACTTTCCCAGCTTCCTTTTACCCTTGCCATATTCATAAAAATGGTCCAGGAGTACTGAGCATTAGCGAAAGCCTGATGACTATAAGGGTGATTCTGGAAGAAGGTTTCTGCGGAAGACTTATCTTCCCAAACGGCCAGAAGGGCATAGGTACTTAAATCAGGGAGTATACTAAAGCCGTTTCCTCCGCCACTGCCCAAGAGCTTGTAAAAAGAAAGTCCAGGTACTGATTTTAATGTAGTGTGAGCCTCTCGCATTTGCCTCATGGCCCACCACTTTTCCTTCAGCCGCCGGAACTTCAAAAAAGTGATCGTAGTGATCTGATGATTAATAGAAGTCAACAATAACTAGTAGATGATAAAAAAATAGCGACACACTAAGATGTGTCGCTAATAATGAACTTGGTCGGCAAGTAACTGTTTAAAATTTCGCCAGGGTTTTCTCAATAATATCGCAGCATTCGTGCAGTTGCTCTTCGGTAATGACCAGGGGGGGGGCAAATCGGATGATGTTGCCATGGGTTGGCTTAGCCAGCAGCCCATTCTCTTTCAGCTTTAAGCAGATATTCCAGGCTGTACCTCCTTCAGGATCGTCATCAATCACTACTGCATTTAACAGTCCCTTTCCGCGTACCAGGCTTACCAGAGCGTGCCGGTCTACCAGCCGCTGCATTCTTTCACGGAAAATCTGGCCCAAGAGCTCGGCTCGTTCGGCTAGTTGTTCATCAATTACTACATTTAGTGCGGCCATAGCTACCTCGCAGGCCAGCGGATTACCACCAAAAGTAGAACCGTGCTCGCCGGGCTTGATGGTGAGCATAATCTCATCGCTAGATAACACCGCCGATACGGGAAACACCCCACCCGACAGCGCCTTGCCTAAGATTAAAATATCCGGCTGAAAACCTTCGTGTTGGCAGGCGTATAGCTTTCCGGTGCGGGCAATGCCGGTTTGTACCTCATCGGCAATAAATACTACGTTGTGCTGCCGACACAATTCATACGCCTGTTTTAGATATCCTTCGTCTGGCACTACCACTCCGGCTTCGCCCTGAATAGGTTCTACCATAAACCCGGCCACGTTAGGGTTCTGTAGTGCCTGCTTTAGCGCATCCAGATCGTTATAGGGAATAATTTCGTAGCCCGGCATAAGTGGCCCGAAGCCAGTGGTGCTGCTAGGGTCGGTGGAAGAAGAGATAGCCCCCAGCGTGCGCCCCCAGAAGTTTCCTTCCACAAAAATAATTTTCGCCTGATTGGCCGGAACGCCTTTCACCTCGTAGGCCCACTTTCGGCAAAGCTTTACGGCGGTTTCGCCGCCTTCTACTCCGGTGTTCATCGGTAGCACCCGGTCGTAGTTAAATAGTTCGGTGATAAATTTTTCGTAGCGGCCCAGCACATCGTTATAAAATGCCCGGGAGGTCAGCGTAAGCCGCTGGGCTTGCTCGGTGAGGGCTTTTACAATGCGAGGGTGGCAGTGCCCCTGGTTTACGGCACTGTAGGCCGAAAGAAAATCGAAGTACTGTTGGCCTTCTACATCCCACACGTACACTCCTTCCCCCCGAGAAAGTACTACCGGTAAAGGGTGGTAGTTATGGGCACCGTACTTTTCTTCCAATTCTATGGCCTGCTGGGTAGTTAACGTTGTTTCGGTCATACATTTATTTTTGTTAGTATTGTTTCCAGAAAAACGCAAAGTTAGCAAGAAATGAGGAAAGTAAGTTGAGCAGAGACTATAAAAGGGACAATGACTCGGGCGAGAGTCCGAAGCTGACTACGGAAGATTATTATGTGACCGATGAAGGTTTGTGGGTGTTTACGGAACGCTATCACCTAAAACGGGGTTATTGTTGCCGAAGTGGTTGCCGACACTGCCCCTACGGATTCGAAAAGAATGGTGGTAGAAAAACAGATTGATGAATTTTTCTTTCTAAGAAGAATTTCAGATATTTGCAACCCTAATTCAGAGGACGAGAAAATTTTAAGCTATGTCTAAGGTTTGTCAGATATCCGGAAAGCGTCCCCGCGTGGGAAATAATGTGTCGAAGGCGAACAATAAAACCAAGCGCAAGTTCTATCCTAACTTGCAGCTTAAGCGCTTTTATCTTCCTGAGGAAGACAAGTGGGTTACCATTCGCGTATCGACTTCTACGCTACGAACTATTAATAAAAATGGAATTACTGCCGTACTAAAAGAAGCTCGGGCCAAAGGGACCTCGCAGATTTAAGTACCGGAATTCTGTAACTTATAACAATTAGCGATCATGGCTAAAAAAGGAAAAGGAAACCGCATTCAGGTAATTTTGGAATGCACCGAACACAAGAACAGCGGCCAGCCAGGCACTTCTCGCTACATTACGACTAAGAATCGTAAGAATACCCCGGAGCGTCTGGAGCGCAAGAAGTATAACCCTGTTCTGAAGAAATATACTGTACACCGAGAAATTAAGTAATCATGGCTAAGAAAACCGTTGCGACCCTACGTACCGCTACTGGAAAAAACTACGCTAAAGTTATCAAAGCGGTAAAGTCAGAGAAGACCGGCGCTTATACCTTTAAAGAGGAAATGGTGCCCGTAGACAATGTAAAAGAGTACTTCAAAAAGTAGTTTATTTACTGCTTTTTGTAATTGACCTTATCTAGCCCTTTCAGGGCTTTTTTTGTATCTTTTTAACGCATGATAGTATAGGGGTTCCTCAACAAAGAACATCGTTCGTGGGTGCTCGTGCTTACGAAATTTCAGTATCTTGAAACACTATCAATTTTCCACTATTCACTTTCAATTAAAATGGCACTTTTTGGTTTATTCTCTAAGGATAAAAAAGAATCGCTGGATAAAGGGCTGGAAAAGTCTAAACAGAGCTTTTTTGAAAAGATGGGCAAGGCTATTGCCGGCAAGTCTACCGTAGATGAAGAAGTGCTGGATGAACTGGAGCAGGTGCTCGTTACCAGCGATGTGGGCGTAGATACGATGGTGAAGATCATTGACCGGATCGAAGAGCGGGTAGCCCGGGACAAATACCTGAGTACCTCGGAGCTCGACCGCATTTTGAAGGAAGAAATCGCCTCGCTTCTCACTGAGGCCGATGATTCGTATACTACTACCAATGCCAACGACTTTAGTTTACCTGATGATCATCAGCCCCACGTTATTTTAGTCGTTGGAGTAAACGGAGTAGGTAAAACAACCACTATTGGTAAACTAGCCTATCAGTTTAAGAAACAGGGGAAAAGTGTGATTTTGGGGGCAGCCGATACCTTCCGGGCGGCCGCCGTAGATCAACTCAAGCTCTGGGGCGAACGAGTGGGAGTACCCGTTGTCGCCCACGGCATGAATACCGACCCGGCTTCGGTAGCCTACGATGCGGTGAAGCAGGGAGTTGATCAAAAGGCTGATCTGGTTATTGTGGACACCGCCGGTCGTCTGCACAACAAAGTCAACCTGATGAATGAGCTTTCTAAGATCAAGCGCGTCATTCAGAAATTTGTGCCGGAAGCCCCCCATGAGGTGTTACTGGTGCTAGACGGTAGTACTGGACAGAATGCCTTCATTCAAGCTCGAGAGTTTACCAAAGCCACCGAAGTAACCGCTCTGGCTATTACCAAATTAGATGGGTCTGCCAAGGGTGGAGTAGTTATCGGCATCTCTGATCAGTTCAAAATTCCGGTGAAGTATATTGGAGTGGGCGAGAAAATGGAAGATCTACAAGTTTTCAACAAAATGGAGTTCGTTGACTCACTGTTTAGCTCATAGTGTTTTATTATCAGGATGTTATAGTGTTTTCATGAACACCAAAGCACAATAATACCATAACACTATAATACTCAAATATTTAAGCTACAAATATTAAAACGGAGGAAAGGCTGATGGTTATACCGATTATGCAGCCGACCAGAACATCCATGGGTTTATGAGAGCCCATATAAAGCCGGGCCGACATGACCAGCCCGCTAAGGAGCAGAAAGCCTACCAGCGGAAGTACCAGAAATGCCTGCGGATATTTGATACCTAAGCCAATAACAAAGCCGATCAGCCCAAAGCTACTGGCACTGTAAGCACTCACCTTTAGAAACAGGGTGGTAATGCTCACCACTACAATAATTGCCGTAGTAGCGGCCAAAATTACGCTTAGCACCGGACTAGCTTCAAATTTATATACGAACAGAAAGGTGACAATCATGTAGAAAATACTAATGAAGAAGAAGGGCAGTATCCGTTCCTGTCGGGTAGGCATGGAAATAACCGTCAGATAGTTGGCTCGGATTACCAGAAAGCGGGAAACCGAAACGTAAACTAAGGGAATAAGAAAAGTGGTTAAGAAAATAGCCAGTAGTAAGTAATCAGCATTCCCTACTCCCGGGCGGACAACAATAGGAGCGTAGTAAAATAGCAGTGCAAATAAGTAGGTAGGCATCAGCAGAGGGTGCATGAGCACCGAGCATACTACCGCCAGTTTTCGTATCATTAAAGTTCTTTTCTTAGCCGGGCCACCGGAATCTGTAGCTGCTCCCGATACTTCGCCACCGTTCGACGAGCAATATTGTACCCTTTATCCTTGAGTAGTTTTTCCAGCTTATCGTCTGATAACGGCTTGCGTTTGTCTTCGTTGTCGACCAGTTCTTTTAGGTAGTTTTTCACTTCACGGCTACTCACGTCCTCTCCTGAGTCGGTAGCAATACCTTCTGAGAAGAAATATTTGAGTGGGTAGGTACCGTACTCGGTTTGCACCGACTTGCTGTTAGCTACTCGCGAAACGGTAGAAATATCCATACCAATTTCGGTGGCAATATCCTTCAGTATCATCGGGCGCAGCTTGCTTTCGTCGCCGGTCAGAAAAAAGTCGTACTGATACTTCACGATAGTTTCCATAGTGTTGAGCAAGGTGTTTTGCCGCTGCTTAATAGCATCAATAAACCACTTGGCTGAATCCAGCTTTTGCTTCACAAAGGAAACTGTGTCTTTAAGCTTCTTATCTTTCTTATTACTCTTGTCGTAGGCGTGCAACATATCCGAATACGAGCGGCTTACTCTAAGTTCCGGAGCATTTTTAGAGTTTAGTGATAATTCCAGCTTACCGTTATCATTAACCAGAATATAGTCCGGTACTACGTATTGGGTGCGGGCGGCCAGGTCGGTGCCTACACCTCCGGGCTTCGGGTTCAGCTTGGTAATAATATTGATTGCTTCTCGCAACGTGTTTTCGTCAACGCCTAGTTTGCGGCAAATCTTATCAAAGTGTTTCTTGGTGAACTCCTTGAAGTTATTCTCGATAATATCAATAGCCACTCGGGTGTAACGGTCCTGTTCTGGCTTGCGCTCGAGTTGCAGGAGCAAGCATTCTTGCAGATTACGGGCTCCAATACCGGGGGGATCAAAATTATGAATCTTTGACAGCAGTTCTTCCAGTTCTTCTACGTCGGTATCAATATTCAGCGAGAAGGCCAAGTCGTTTACGATGGCTTCCAGGTCGCGTCGAATATATCCGTCACTTTCAATGCTGCCAATCAGTTGCAGACCAATTTGCTGACGGCGGTCGTCGAGCTGAAGGAAGTTGAGTTGGGTGATAAGCTGCTCTACCAAGGAAACCGAAGTGGGCATTGGCAGGTCTTTATCGTCTTCTTCGTGGTACGACCCGTCACCCTGCATTTTATAGCCACTAAACTCATCTTCCGAAAGATAGTCCTCTACACTAATCTCTTCGGAGTAGTCTTCTTGTTCGTTGTCGTCAAAATCATCTTCGGCAGTTGCGGGTGCTTCTTCCTCATTGTCACGACCTTCCTCCAAGGCAGGATTCACTTCCAGTTCCTGTTCAATACGGGCCTCCAACTCAGCCGTAGGTATCTGCAACAGCTTGATAAATTGTATCTGCTGCGGAGATAATCGCTGACTAAGTGTTTGGTTTAAACCAAGCTTTTGCATGCTATTTCTTCATGATAAAAATGTATGCCCCTACTGAGGCGCAAATTTATGATATTATCACAAATCTTTGTTAAAAAGACCAAATTATCGTTGTTTTACGGCCAGTTTTACTACATCCGTAAGGTATTAACTAACTTTCAAGCAGGGTGGTTCTAACACCCTCAAAAAGCACATTTCTCGATACTATAGTATGCAAAAATCGCGGTGGAAAATCAAGCAATTACTAGAAGATAACTTACCTCAGGAGGCCGTAAGCCAACCGGTGGTAGTAAAGGGGTGGGTACGTACGAAGCGAGGTAGCAAGAATGTGAACTTCATTGCCCTAAACGATGGCTCTACTATCCATAATCTGCAAATAGTGGCCGATCCGGAACAGGTTTCGGGGGAAGTACTAGATCGTATTCATACCGGAGCGGCGTTGGCGGTAACCGGATCATTAGTAGAATCGCAGGGGCAGGGGCAACGTTTTGAACTACTGGCCGAAACCATTGAAGTGCTGGGTGAGGCCGATCCGGAGACTTACCCCCTACAGCCAAAAAAGCATTCTTACGAGTTCTTGCGGGAGAAAGCCCACTTACGTCCTCGTACTTCTACCTTTAGTGCGGTATTTCGCTTGCGGCACGCTATGACCTTTGCCATCCACAAGTACTTTCACGATCGAGGTTTTTACTGTCTGCATTCGCCTATCATCACCGGTTCGGATGCGGAAGGCGCGGGGGAAATGTTTCGGGTAACTACCCTTGATTCTAAGAACCCACCTTTAACGGAAGAAGGCGAGGTAGATTACCGGGAGGATTTTTTCGGAAAAGAGGCTAACCTGACGGTATCGGGCCAATTGGAGGCTGAGCTAGGCGCACTGGCACTGTCGGATGTGTACACCTTCGGACCTACTTTCCGGGCCGAAAACTCCAATACATCCCGCCACCTAGCGGAGTTCTGGATGATTGAGCCGGAAATGGCTTTTTACGATCTGGACGATAACATGGACTTGGCCGAAGAGTTCGTCAAGTACCTGGTGCAGTTTGCCCTAGACAACTATGCCGACGATCTGAATTTTCTGAACCAGCGCCAACTGGACGAGGAGAAGAATAAGAAGAAAGAGGAACGCAGCGATATGTCTTTGCTGGAACGGCTTAAATTTGTAGTAGAGAACGATTTCGAGCGCATTACCTACACTGAGGCCATTAATATTCTGCGAAACTCCAAACCCAATAAAAAGAAGAAATTCCAGTTCCTGATAGATCAGTGGGGTGCCGATCTGCAATCGGAGCACGAGCGGTTTTTGGTGGAGAAGCACTTCAAAAAGCCGGTTATCCTCTATAATTACCCAAAAGAGATTAAAGCCTTTTATATGCGGCAAAACGAGGACGATACTGTAGCAGCGATGGACGTGCTCTTTCCGGGTATTGGCGAGATCATCGGCGGTTCGCAGCGGGAAGAACGATTGAGTCATCTACAGCAGCGTATGGCTGAGATGGGAATTCCGGAGAAAGAGATGTGGTGGTACCTGGAAACCCGAAAGTTCGGTACAGTTCCCCACAGCGGCTTTGGTATTGGCTTTGAGCGGCTTATGATGTTCGTCACCGGCATGCAGAATATCCGCGACGTGATTCCTTTCCCCCGCACCCCCAAAAATGCGGAATTTTAATATATGAGTTCAGGTACTCGGGTATTCAGGAACACCCGAGTACCTGAACACCTGAACACCCGACGCATGGCTAAGCCTTCGGAAGTAATTGCTGCTCATTTTCCTCACCAGCCTACCGAAGGTCAGCAGAAGCTGTTTACCCTATTTGACCTCTTTCTGGCCCAGAAAGCCGACCGCAAAACCGCCCTGTTGCTCAAAGGATACGCTGGTACGGGAAAAACTTCGGTAGTAAGTGCGCTGGTAAAAGCCCTACCGGAATTTAAGCTAAAGCTGATGCTGTTGGCTCCTACTGGCCGGGCGGCTAAGGTAATGGCCAGCTATTCCGAGCGCAGCGCATTCACCATCCATAAAATAATCTACCAGCGCACCGCTGATCCTATTTCGGGCAGATTGCAGTTCTCCCGTCGCCGAAACTACCAGAAACACACACTCTACGTAATTGATGAGGCCTCCATGCTATCTAACGATGGGGGAAGCAACCGTAACGGCTTGCTTTCAGACCTGATTGATTACGTGTTTGAGCAGCCTACCAACCGGCTGATGCTCATTGGTGACACGGCCCAACTGCCCCCGGTGGGGCAAACGTTAAGCCAGGGGTTGAATGCGGAACATCTGGAGCATTTATACGGACTCAATATCTTTGAAACCGAACTAACTGAGGTAATGCGGCAGGAGCAGAATTCGGGTATTTTGCAAAACGCCACCCAACTGCGGCAGCAACTCAGTCAGGATGAATTTGGGATTCAGCTGCGAACCAAAGGTTTTTCGGATGTATACCGGATGGAGGGGCGTAAGCTGGAGGATGGTCTGCGCTACGCTTACGATAAATTTGGGAAAGATAATACGGCAGTAATCTGCCGGTCAAACCGGGCAGCGGTGCAGTACAACCGCTTTATCCGGCATCAGATATTTTTTTATGACAATGAACTGGAAGTAGGCGACTACCTCATGATTGTCAAGAATAACTATTTCTTTACCGAGGAAAACACTGCCATTTCGTTTCTAGCCAACGGCGATTTTGTGGAGATTATCAAGGTTTTTAATCTGGAAGAAAAGCACGGCTTACGCTTTGCCGACCTGGAACTACGCCTGCTGGATTATCCCGACCAACCTGCCTTTGATGCCAAAATTATGCTGGACGTACTACACTCTCCTTCAGTAGCGTTGGAGGAAGATAAATACCGCGATCTGTATCAGCAAGTACTGGAAGAGTACGAAGACCAGGAAACCCGCAAACAGCAACAGGAAGCAGTGCGTAACGATATATACCTGAATGCCTTACAGGTAAAATATGCCTATGCGCTTACCTGCCATAAGTCGCAGGGTGGGCAGTGGGATGCGGTATTTGTAGACCAGGGCTATCTGCCCGACGAAAGACTCACGATGGAATACATCCGCTGGCTATATACGGCGGTTACCCGCTCTAAGCAGGAACTCTTTCTGATGAACTTCCGGGAAGAATTTTTTGCCGGATAATAGCAGAGAGCGAGTTAGTGCGAAATTTTTACGGCATTGATAAAATGCGCTTTACCAATTTTTCCGTTGTCCATTATCCATTCTCAATTAGCAAGCACTACTGAATATCTACCAGCTCCAACTCAAAGATGATTGGTTCGTAGGGTCGCCAGTCGCGGATGTTGTACTCCTTTAGAAAATCTTTGCGGATGGCCGGAGGAATAACCTGAATACCTTCGGCAAAACCCAGGTGAGAAGGGATCATTACGCGGGCTTTTCCGCCTTTCTTCAGAGCACTTACCCCCGCCTCGAATCCCTGAATTACCGTTTCTTTCCCTACGAAGAACTCAATAGGCTTATCTTTTTCCGATTCATCAAACACCTCTCCGTCCAGGTAGTAGCCCTTGTAATTAACTTTTACCAAATTTCCGGTTTTAGGCAAGTCGCCAGTACCCTCTTCTAATATTTCCAGAAATACCCCTGAAGACAGCTCCTCCACGTTTTCTAAATTTTCCTGAAGAATAAATTCTTCCAGAGCTTGGTGATTGTTTTCCTTGATGGAGTCTTCGTGCTCTAACTTTACTACCTCTATATCCGCTATTATGATAGTTTCCCGGGGAATTAGCTGACCGAAAGAATAGGAGCCAAATGCCTGATACGAAGGTAAGTAGAGCCGATGGCGTTCACCTTCCCGCATACGTTCAATAGCAATATTTATACCCTGAGGAAACAAAGCGTTAGGATTGCGTTGGGCGTGAAAAAACCGAACCGGTGCTGCCGAATCGGGTAGGTCGCCAATAAGTTTACCCGCTAAGGTGCTTAATGAATAGCGAATGGCTACAATTGATTCATCTGCTATGGCTGTTCCGGTACTGTTAGACGTAAGCACCTCGGTATAAATGCCGCTTCGGAGGCGCTCGGCCTGTATACCGTTATCCGTAAGATAATTGTTGATAAGCTGATCTTCTTCTCGCGCCTGCTGCTCGAAGGCTGATTCTTCCTGATCCATACATCCTAATAGCGGACAGACTATTAATAGAGAAAATAGAAAATTGGCAAATACTGATTTCATTACTGGGGAAATTAAGTTGTTGTATCATTGACCCAGAATGAGTGCAAAGCGTTGGAAAAACCCGAACTTTTTACAAAATCAGGGAAAAATCATACGCCAACAGAAAAAAAGGAGCAAGTTGGAAATTATTTCAGGACTACTTTTTGTTGCAGAATTAGCCAACCAATCAAAAACTTTACATAACATGAAGTACATTCTTGTCTCCTTACTCAGCATCTTTATGATTCAAGCGGTAGTAGCCCAAAATGCTGCCGAAGAAACCCCGGACGGTCCTCAAATTACCTTTACCGAAGACACTAAAGACTTTGGCGATATTGTTCAGGGCGATAAGGTGAGCCACACCTTTGAGTTTGAGAATACTGGTACTGAGCCGTTGATTTTATCTAACGTATTGACTACTTGTGGCTGTACCGCTACTTCTTGGCCCCGCGAGCCCATCGCCCCCGGCGAAACTGCTTCTATTGACGTATCTTTTAACAGTACTGGTAAAAAGGGACGCCAAAACAAAGTGATTACTGTGGTTTCCAATGCAGTTAATGCTCAAGAGCGAGTGAAATTGATTACCAACGTTCTTCCTAATAAGGATGCGCAGTAAGTAGATTTGCTAGGGTATTATTGATAACCTCATTCGGTCGCCGGATGAGGTTTTTTTATTCCGGAAACTGTAGGTGTACTCTGGTGCCTTCCTGACTGCTGAGTTCAAGCTTTCCGTTGAGTTGCTGGGTGAGGTTGGTGATTAACTGAAAACCCAGTGAATTACTTTTTTCCAAATCAAACTCGGCGGGAAGACCTACACCGTTATCGCTCATGACAACATGGGTGGTTCCTTCTTCAGCGTAGGCCTGAATACAGATTTGAGCCAAAGTAAGCTCTTTCTTGCTGGGAAAGGCGTATTTGAAACTGTTAGTCAGTACTTCATTAACAACGAGTCCACAAGCAATGGCTTTATCCACATCCAGGGGAATAGCCGATATTTCTTGGGTGGTACGAACTTGCTGGGCCTTTTCCCTAAACGTAGATTCTACGTTGCTTACTAATGAGTGAACGTATTCTTTGAGGTTAATTGAAGTATAATTATCGTTACGATAAAGTTGCTCATGAATAAGAGAGAGCGATTTAATTCGGCTGATACTCTCGTGAAAAAGGTCGTAAACAAAGGGGCGGTCTTTCACCTTTTCGGCCTGAAGGTACAGCAGCCCGGAAATAATGTTGATATTATTTTTCACCCGGTGGTGAATTTCTCGGGCGTAAGAGTCTTTTTCATCCAGTGCCTGAGTTAGCTTCCGCACGTCCTCTTTTCGCTCAGTAATGTCAGTGACCGTCGTAATCTTGTACCGCTGCCCCTCTTCGGTAATTAGCCGACCGGCAGTAACGTAGACGTCTTTTGGATTTCCTTGCTTATCCACCGCCTGCCATTCGCCATTACTTTCTTCGGTTTCTCCGGCCAGGTACTCGCGGTGGAGAGTTTCCGCGTACTTACGAATATTTTCGGGTAGCACTATCGTGAACAACTGTCCGATCAGCTCCTGTTCGGAATATCCGTATATGGCACAATAGGCTTTGTTCACCTTCACAAACCGGCCCTGGTCGTTGGTAACGCAAATACCCACATCGGCGGTTTCTAAAATCTGATCCAGCATGTGCCGGCTATTCAACTGATTCACCTTGTCGTGGTAGATCTTATAGTTTAGCGCCCCTGAGATAGATTCTTGCAGAGTGGTTAGGTCATAAGGTTTATGGATAATACTATAGGGCTGGCAATCCATCGCCCGTTGCATGGTCTGTCGGTCAGTGCTAGCAGTCAGAAAAATTAGTGGAAGATCACTATTCTTTTCCCGGATTTTTTTGGCCGTATCCACTCCGTCCATCTCCCCCCGGATACGAATGTCTAGAAACACCAAATCAACGGAAGACGATTGGATGGTTTTTAAGGCATCCGGCCCATTATTGACAGTCACCGCTTTTTCGTAGCCTAAATCCCGCAAATACTGTAAAAAAGTAAGTTGGGCTATAGCATCATCTTCAACAATTAGGATGGTAGTGTCTTGCATAAAAAATCAATTTATCGGAATACCGAATGTCTGCTAGCTTATAAGCAAATGCGATTCAAGCTGTAAAAAATTGCTCCCTGGTTAAGGTGTAGACCGAGATGCAGGCTAGTCATAAATGATAATCAAAAAAATAATGATTTACCACACTGATAGGCAGTTAATCAGTTAGTAGATGTTATCCGTCTTTTTTCAATCTGGTAATCTTCCGAGTTTATACTAAGGGTATCACCTACTTCATAACGATCAGTAGGGTTGCTGATCACCAGCGTGCTGAGTGAGTTTTTGATCACCACGGTTACCCGATCCTGGTCAATAGCCAGTATTTCTCCTTTTAGTAGCACGTCGCCGCTGCTAGCCAGCACTGAAGCCGGGCGGCCCTGTTGCATCACCTGACCATCGCGAAGCATCAGTACTTGATTAGCCATACGGGCTACCTCAGCCGGATTATGACTGACCAGCAAAGTAGTAGTTTGGTAGCGTTGGTGTAGTTCCATCAAATCATTCTGAAGTTTGGACCGCATGGTTTCATCCAGTGCTGCAAACGGTTCATCAAGCAGTAACACCTTGGGTCGCCGAATAATTGCCCGGGCCAGCGCTACCCGCTGCTGTTGTCCTCCCGACAGGGAAGTAGGCCTTTGGTTAGCCAAGTTCTGAATATGAATAAGCTCCAGTACTTCATCAATAATCTCACGCGGTTGTCCCGATTCCAGCGCGTATTGTAAGTTTTTCCGCACACTCATGTTGGGGAACAAGGCATAATCCTGAAATACGTAGCCAATGGAGCGATCCTGCGTACGTAGGTTGATTCGCTTCTTACTATCGTACCAGGATTGCCCGTCAATTTCTACTGATCCTCGGTCAGGGACTACTAGTCCGGCGATCATTTTTAGTAGCGTGGTTTTACCCGCTCCGGAAGAACCCATGATGGCCAGCATCTCACCGGTTGGTATCTCAAACGACACATCCAACTGAAAAAAGTTCTTTCCGCCTCTAAGCTGTTTTTGTAAGCTGACTTTCATTAAATAATGCCTTGCGGCCGCTGATGCTGATACAAGTAAACTAAAATAAGCACGATAAACGAAAATAGTAGCAAAATAGCTGCGTACACATTAGCATTCGCGTAATTAAGCATTTCCACTTCGTTGTAAATTGCGATAGAAGCCACCCGAGTCTGCTCCGGAATACTACCTCCGATCATCAGTACTACTCCAAATTCCCCAATAGTGTGCGCGAAAGTCATTACCCCACCTACCCAGAGCGAGGCTTTGATGTTCGGCAGTAGCACGTGGGTGAGGGTGTTCCAGCGAGATTTTCCCAGTGTGTAGGCTGCCTCCCGGTAAGTGTCCGGCAGGTTTTCCAGGGCCGAAAGAATAGGGTTGACCATAAACGGTAAACTGAATATAATTGAGCCTATTACTAATCCTGGAAAGCTGAATACCAGCCGGGTATCCAGCCACTGCTGGCTCAACTGACCCAGCCAGCCTTCGGGCCGAAGCAATAGTAGCAGGTAGTATCCGAGCACGGTTGGAGGTAGTACCAGTGGTAAGCTGATGACAGCTTTTAGTAGCGGTTTGGTGCTTCTTCCGTAGAAGTAAATAAGGTATACCAATGGAATGCCGAGCAGAAACAGTAGTATTGTTGTTACTGATGCCAGTTTAAAGCTTAACCAAAAGGGAGACCAGTTCATAAATCCTACGGTAGTTCATAGCCAAAATCCTGAAAAACTTTCTGCGCAATTGGTGAGGTAATAAACTCCAGAAATTGATTGACGGTAAACTCGGGAGCTTCGGAGTTCCGAAGTAGTACCATGCCGTGGGGCAACAGCGCGGCGTCAGGCACTATCTTCCACTTCCCTTTTGTACCTATTGCCTCGGCGTACTGAGCCGAGTTAGCGGTAAAAGCCGCATCTACTGCCCCGGTAGCAATATACTGGTTTACTTGGCCTACGTTTTCGGCGTACACTAATTTTGGCTGCACCTGTTCCCACCAGCCCCGCGCTTGTAGCCACTGTTGGGTTTGGTAACCGTAGGGGGCTAATTCGGGTTGCGCAATAGCAATGGTTTGTGCCCGTCGTATACCATCCTCTATAGACTGTAGATTAGATTCTTTATACCAAAAAGAAAGTTTTCCCTGAATAAGGACTTCCGGCGGCTGTTGAGCGTTTCCTGCGTTGTAGATTTTTTCGGGATACTTCATATCGGCCGAAATAAATACGTCGTAGGGGGCCCCGTTGATAATCTGGGCGGTCAATTTTCCCGAAGAGGCAACAATTAGGGTAACGCTGCTTTGAAACTTTTCTTCGTACAAAGCTTCAATCTGACTCATAGCTGGAAGCAAATTGGCGGCGATGGCAATATTCATATTCTCGTCCTGAGCTCTTACCGAGTTGATACTGCCTATCAAGATTAAAAAAAGTAGAACAATACGCACCATACGTCAATTTAGTAGTAAGCAAAAAAACGAAGATAGTACTTTCACTTACAAAAAACTTATTTTAGCCCTAGGTTTGGTGTGCCAAAATATAACAGACTTTGAGTATGGATCAATTTAAAGTGGGAAGCGTACCCGAGCATTTTATGCTGCCCTGGCATTTAGCCATTGAGAAAGGAGCTTTTCAAGCAAAAAACCTTGCTGTTGATTGGCAGGACTACCCCGGGGGAACCGGAGCGATGATGACCGACCTCCGATCAGGAGAATTAGACATCGCCATTGCTCTGACTGAAGGTGTCGTAGCTAGTATCATTCAGCATCAGACCGGAAAACTCGCGCAGATATACGTAGAAAGTCCGCTCACCTGGGGGGTTCACGTAGCCGCTAATTCATCGTATCAGTCGGTGGCGGAACTGGAAGGAAAGACGTTTGCTGTCAGCCGGATGGGGTCAGGTTCGCACCTGATGTCCTTTGTGATGGCCAAGCAGCGGGGCTGGTCAACCGATCAAACTAAACTTCGGATCGTAGGCGGGATGGATGGTGCTCGCCAGGCATTGCCCCGGGGCGAAGCCGATGCTTTCATGTGGGAGAAATTTATGACCCAACCAGTGGTAGAGCGAGGTGAATTCCGACGGATTGGCGAGTTTGATACTCCCTGGCCCTGCTTTGTGGTAGTTGTACGAAACGAGGTTCTGGAAAGAAGCTTGGATAAAGTACGAATGGTGCTGAAAATAGTACAGCAGTCTGCCCATGATTTTATGCAGCAGTCCGACGCCACCGCAGTGGTAGCTCAGCGCTACGGCTTATCCCGAGCAGATGCCCAAGCGTGGTTTGCGGGTACGGTCTGGAAAACGGATTTCAGTGTCTCGCGGCAGATGCTGATACAAGTTATGAGGGCGCTACTGGATTGCCAGGTTATTGAAGAACGGGTTGAGCCGGAATCGCTGTGTAGTGATCTGGTAGAACTGGCTTAAAGAAATGTATCGAAATAAAAAGGCCGTATCAGCGTGGATACAGCCTTGCTAAGGCCGGAGAGCCGGTTGAATAGAGAGTTTCTTGTGCAGTCGGTATATATTGCGCTGCGATTTTTTGTGAAAATCATAGTCAATACGGTCCATAATCCGTCGAACCAGCAACAAACCTACTCCGCCTTTTCGCCGGTCTTTGATAATCTGTTTGATGCAGGGCTCCTTATACTTTTTAAAGTTGAATCCCTGGCCAAAGTCGTAAATCTCGAAGGTAATACCTTTCTGTTCATCTATCTCAATCCGAAGCTCTAAACTGTGCTCAGGATTACAGTGATGGGAGTGGATCATCAGGTTAGAGCAGACCTCATCAACGGCTAATACTAGCTGGTGCATCTCTACATCAGAGATGGTATAATTTCCTAAAGTAGTTCGTACAAAATCTCGTACACTCTGTAGCTGATCTTTGCAACAGGGTACTTTATAATTATATTTCATCGGCCCCAGTCTTGGCTTGTTCCTCAGTTTCTACAATGGTTAATAGTTGATGTAGTCCTAAGATTTCAAACACTTTGTATACCTTATCACTCATATGGTATAATACCATCTTCTTGTTCTTAGTTTCCAGTTCCTGGATATAGGACATAAACACTCCTAATCCGGCGGAAGAAATATAGTTTAGGTTCTGACAATCCACAAGAATTTTGGTGACATCGGCATTTACTGCTTTCTCCAGTGCTTCATCCAAATAGATAGAAGAACTGGCGTCTACCTCACCATCTATTGTAATTAGGCAGCTATCGCCCTCAAAATCAGTACGTACATCTACCATAGCTAATTTAGTATACGCTTTGCTCTCGTTAAGGTTCTTTCGGTTATGTAAACTTGATAATCAATGCTGTATAATCGTCGTTTAGTGGCTCATGGTTACAAAATGCATAAAGTTCTTCGATTAATTTTTTCTGAAGCACAGTAGAAGGCTCATGAGCATTGTTAACGATTACCTCCCTTAGGCGGTCAAAACCGAATTCTTCGTTATTCTGATTGGTAGCCTCGATGATGCCATCGGTGTAAAGTACAATAATATCACCTGACTCGTACTGCTGCCTGTTTACCTCAATATACTGGTTAAACTTCTCGTTACGGATGATCCCCAAACCCAGTCCTCGAATTTCCAGATAGCAGGCTTGTTGCTTTCGGCGGCTATAGTACAGCGTGGGAGTATGGCCGGCCCGGGCAAAGCTAATCGTTTTCTTCTGGGTATCAACTACAAAAAAGGAGGCCGTAATAAAGGAGGTTTTTTCCATACAACGGCCCAAAGCACTATTAGCGTAGGCCAGAAACGTATCGGGAGCCAAATCTAACGGAGCCAGACTGTGAAACACCCCTTTCATTTGCGACATGTTAAAGGCCGCTGATGTACCCTTTCCTGAAACGTCTCCGATAATGATGATGAACTTGTGCTCATTGATCTGGTACTGATCGTAATAGTCTCCCCCAACCTGATCGGCCGACTCGGAAAATGCCGCGATATCAAAAGCCTCGTTAGTAATGGGTTTGTTAGGCAGCAGGCTGCGGTGCACCCGGTTGGCAATTTTTAGTTCTTCCTGGTAACGCTCGTTCACCAGCGTTTCATTCATTAACTGAAAATTCTCTACCGAAATAGAAGCCTGGCTGGCAAAGGTGGTGATGATGCTTACCATCTCCTTATTAAAGCCATCGCTAACTTCCTTCAGCAGAACCAAAGTTCCGGTAATATTATTTTTTACCACCAGCGGAATCCATAGTACGGAACGATACTCAGGTAGCTTGAGAATCCGGTGTCGCCGTTGGCGCTGTTCATAATCCTGCCGTTGGAGGCGAGGGCGCGGTAAGGGGTTAATAATTTCCGGCTGATCAGTGTTGGCTTGCAGGCGTTTTTTGAAAATCTCCACCCGCTCTTTCGTAATATTTTTTTTGAGTAGCTGAGAAGTACCATTCGTGGTAGCTTCAATCCAGCCTGCATCAGCCGAGACCGCTTTGGCTGCACTCTCCAGCAAAATATCGTATACCTGAGAGATATCATAACCCGACTGCGATGACTGACTTAGCCGCTGAAAATTGATAATCTCTTCCAGCTTCTGCTCAAAAACTGAAGAAGTAGGCAGGTTAAAAATAATAACCAGCAATGAAAAAATACTGTATATCAGTGTAAAGCCTAGTGTAGTAAGTATAAAGGGGTTAACGACCAGTATCGCTACCTCGGGCAACTTTTCCCCTAGGGCATCCACCTCATCAAGCAGTAGCATGACGTAGTAGATAATAAAGATAGCGATTGCCAGCATGATGGAAATACTCTTCCACTTTTGCCGGAAATCCAAGTAAGCTACCCATTTTAGATTAGCCGAAAGAATCACTCCTAAAATAAACAGAGGAATGATTATGAACAGAAGAGCTGGATTAATTCCTTGCGGAGAAGGAAAGAAAACAAATGCTATACTAGCCAGTAGTGTATACTCAAATATCTGCCATAGTAAAATCAGGCGCTTGGATTTTTGGTAGAGGATTAGCTGTTTCCAGACCATGAAGGTAGATATGATGAAAGCCGCAAATAGCCCGAAGCGAACGTGAAAAAAGAAGCTTAATAGTAATACCTTATTGGCCAATGGGCTACCGCCCAGTAGTAGGTAAAATAAGTAGATAGCCAGAGAAACGATTGTAGCTAACAAGCCGGTAGCAAATACCCGCCACAGAAGGTCGATAAAATTAACCCGTTCGGCTCGGCCAGTTACGAAGCGGTAGTAGATTGATACCGATAGCAGAAACAGGCACAAGAAAACCAGTGCGAGTTCAGGCTTAAACCCGGAGGGTAAGTTGTGGGTGCGGGCAAATTGTATCAGCAGGTTGATTGTCACCAACCCTACCCAACCAACAATACCCAGGAATAGTGAAAGCCGAATTACATTCTTATGAAAGCGCAATCTGACCATACAAATGGGGCACCAACCATGATTAGTTTAACAGAAGTATTGGTGGGTACCTGAGGTTGCAAAACTAACATAAATTTTGTAACCAAAAGCCAGAGACGGTTTTGGTAGGAAAATCAGAAGATTAGCTACCTGAAATTAGGGGCTATAATTGGGAGCTTCGCGAGTAATGGTAACATCATGAGGGTGGTTTTCGCGAACGCCGGCAGCGGTGATCTTGACAAATTTAGCCTGCTGCAAGCTGGGAATATCAGTGGCACCGCAGTAGCCCATGCCCGAGCGTAAACCGCCTTCCATTTGGTACAGTACCTCTTCCACCAAACCTTTGTAGGGAACGCGGCCCACAATGCCTTCAGGCACCAGTTTTTTAATATCATCTTCAGCATCCTGAAAGTAGCGGTCTTTTGATCCTTCTTCCATCGCTTCAATGGAGCCCATGCCTCGGTACGATTTAAACTTACGTCCCTCGTACAGTATTACCTCACCCGGTGCTTCGTCGGTACCGGCCAGCAGCGAACCGATCATCACGCAGTTAGCACCGGCCACAATAGCTTTCACCACATCGCCCGAGAATCGTATGCCTCCGTCGGCAATCACCGGTATACCGGAACCCTTAGCGGCAGAAGCAGATTCATACACCGCTGACAACTGAGGAACACCCACTCCGGCAATTACGCGGGTAGTACAGATACTACCGGGACCTACACCCACCTTTACGGCGTCGGCCCCGGCGTTGATGAGAGCTTTGGTGGCTTCTGCAGTGGCGACATTACCTACTACTACATCCAGTTCGGGAAACTTGCGTTTTACTGCCACGCAGGCATCGATGACTCCTTTAGAGTGGCCGTGAGCGGTATCTACGCTGATAATATCAACTCCGGCATTTTTGAGCATAGCAACCCGCTCGGTAATATCGGGGGTCACTCCTACCGCGGCTCCTACCCTGAGGCGGCCAAATTCGTCTTTACAAGCGTTGGGCCGATCTGTATTCTTTAAGATATCTTTGTAAGTGATTAATCCGGTTAGCTTTCCCTGTTCATCTACAATAGGTAATTTCTCAATTTTGTGTTCCTGAAGAATGTCCTCTGCTTCATCCAGACCCACTCCATTTTTTGCTGTAATCAGTCGATCTTTAGTCATCACCGCCTGCACGGGTTGACTAGGGTCTTTCAAAAAGCGCAAGTCGCGGTTGGTAATGATGCCAATCAACTTCTTTTCTCCATTAACCACTGGTATTCCACCAATTTTATTTTCCCGCATAATGGTTAGCGCATCAGCCACAGTAGCGTCGGCATTCAGGGTGATAGGGTCCAAGATCATACCGCTTTGGGATCGTTTTACCTTGCGCACCTGCAGGGCCTGAGCTTCAATCGACATATTCTTATGAATAAACCCTAGTCCGCCGGCTAGTGCCATCGCAATGGCCAGGTTGCTTTCGGTCACGGTATCCATAGCCGCTGAAACTAGCGGAATATTCAGCCGAATTCGTTTAGTCAAGAAGGTAGAAGTGTCGGTTTCGCGGGGAAGTATTTCAGAATAATTCGGTACGAGCAGAACATCATCGTAAGTGAGAGCCTCGTACAGGAACTTGTCGGAGTGATTCATCATAGCAAATAATCTAGCGTTATTTGCCGGTCAAAGATACTTACAATCCTGAAAAGAAAAAAAGGGGAGTCTTATAATTTATTCGGCCTTTCAGTCTATAACAAACAATGTAGAAGGCAGTAAGTTGAAAATAAGTAGTAGCGATTAATTTTTTAAACTTTATTATGTCCACTCAGCAACTAGAATCACCCTCGGTTAGCGAACAAGAAGAACAAAGATCCCAAAGCCGATGGGTATTTATTATCAGCGGAAGCATTGTACTCGCATTGGTAGGATGCTATTTTTTTGTAAATGACTTCCAGCAGTTTATCGACGAAGCTATCCAAGTCCTTACGAGTGATGACCAAGAGCGGATTAAGAGTTGGGTGAGTGATTTTGGTTTTTGGGGACCGGTTTTTATCATCGGCGCTATGACGGCTCAAATGTTTCTGATTGTTATTCCTTCGGTGGTTCTGATGGTAGTTTCGACGCTGGCCTATGGGCCTTGGTGGGGATCACTCATTTCTTACGCTGCCGTAGTGATTGCGGCTACTATTGCTTATTTCATCGGAGTGCAGGCAAATAATGCCTTTATTGATAAACTGATTGGTGAGAAAAACGAGAAGAAAGTAGAGAGTTACATTCAGAAGTACGGTGCCTGGGCCATTGTACTGTTCCGGCTTTCGCCTTTCCTCTCCAACGATGCGATCAGCTTTGTGGCGGGTATTGGCCATATGCGCTACCTTAAATTTATCATCGCTACGTCTCTCGGGATCATCCCACTGATTGCCATGATCGCCTACCTAGGAAAGGATACTGACCGGTTAGAGACCGGTATGATCTGGATATCGGCCGCCACGCTGATTGGTTTTGTTATTTATTATCTCGTAAAACGGAAAAAGGGCTAGGAGGAGGGTGCAATGTGCAAGTTATGGTGAATAGTCACTCCTGCAAAGTGGCTGTAAGCTACTGACTAACAAGCCCTGCTATTTGGAATTTACGTTTAGTCATCGGTAATTGCTCGAAATTTTTTGTCCATGTCAAAGCTTTTTCAAGGAACTTATACGGCGGTCATCACTCCTTTCACCCCATCTAACGAGATTGATTGGGAGGCTTTTGAAAAAATTATTGAACAGCAGATTGCCAGCGGCATCACCGGTCTGGTGTTTGTGGGCACTACCGGCGAAAGCCCTACGCTTACCCACGACGAGCACCGCGAAATTCTCCGCTGGTCGGTGCAGGTAGTAAATAAACGCTGCCAGGTAATTCATGGTACAGGATCGAACAATACCCGCGAGACCATTGAGTTTGCCGAAGTAGCCGCTGAAGCCGGGGCTGATGGCCAGTTAGTGATTAATCCCTACTATAATCGACCCACCCAGGAAGGGCTATATCGTCACTTTTCAGCGATAGCTCACGCTACCGAACTCCCCATCATTATCTATAATATTAAAGGGCGCACTGCGGTTAATCTTGAAACGGACACACTCTTACGTCTGATAGATAAGCATAAAACGATCGTGGGAGTGAAAGAAGCCAGCGGCGATCTGGCTCAAATTATGGGTGTGATTGGTCAAACGCCGGAAGACTTCTGCGTGCTATCGGGTGATGACTCACTGACGCTACCCATTATTGCCTGTGGGGGTGATGGAGTGATTGCGGTGGTTTCCAATTGCGTCCCCAGCAGTTTCCGCAACTGCGTGCAAAACTGCCTGGACGGGAACCTGAGTGCCGGGCGTCAGCAGTTCTACGCCCTGCTGCCTGTAATGCGACTGACGATGATGGAGACCAACCCTATCCCTATTAAAGCTATTATGCACCATTTGGGCTTTTGTTCGCCTCATGTGCGGTTGCCGTTATGTGAGCCTAGCCAGGCAACGCAGCAGCAAATTGATGAAATGATCGAGGAAATCCGTCAGAAAGAATTTGCGTAGCATAATCGCCATATTGATGTGTCAATCTTCTACTACTTATCGGTTTTTTTTGGTGGTACTGTTACTCGGAACGTCCTGCCGCTCTACGAAAGTAGGGACTGCCAAAGAGGACTTCTCGGAGTTTTATCAGCAGTTCCTGGCCGATAGCAGCTTTCAGATGCAGCGAGTACAATTCCCTTTGCCTGGTCAGAAAATTACGGCTGAGGTACAGGACTCAAGCTACTACTGGACAAAAGATGAATGGATTATGCTGAAGGAGTTTGAACTTGATCCTACGCAGTTTGAACGTAACTTACAGGTAACGGATACCTTGGCAACCGACGAAATCTACACGCCCGGTGCGGGCTTTTACTTTAAAATGGTGTTTGAACCCATCAAACGAAAGTGGTACTTGGTGTATCTGGTGGATCAGGGGTTGTAGCTTATTAGTCGATAGTCCGCAGTCCAAGATCCATAGCCTCGGCACCCGATCCACCGTCATTTAACATTTATTATAGCTTATTATAAGTTCCACCTTGCACCCTGCCTTCCGTAACATTGAGAGTGGGTGTATCGTTGAATTGTTAGTCTATTCAAGTCATTATGGAAGATCAGATTATATCGGCCGAGCTACTCAAGAAACTAGAAAAACTTTCTGCTAAATTCGAGAAAAGCGGCCAGAAGCTATCCGACTATCTGGATGGTATGATGCATTCGCAGTACCTGACTTACTGGGATTATGTGCAGTTGGAAACCCTGCTCAGCCTACAGCGTCCGAAGACCGGCCTGAAGGATGAGATGATCTTCGTAACCTATCATCAGATCACTGAACTATACTTTAAGCTCATTCTTTGGGAGTTAGAACAACTTACTACCGGGCTGGATATTGATGTGGCGGGTGATGGAGAAAAGGAGGAAAGTTCAAAAATCGGTGCCAAAACTTTTTTGGATAAAATCAGGCGGCTCAACCGCTACTTCCGCCAGTTGGAAAGCTCCTTTAGTGTGATGACCGAAGGAATGGAGCGCGAGCAGTTTGCCGAGTTCCGTATGGCATTGATGCCTTCCAGTGGATTTCAGTCAGTACAGTATCGGCTGATTGAGATCACCTCTACCGACGTGGTTAATCTGGTACATCCTGATCATGTGCTGTGGTTGTCAGCCGATAGTACCGACCGCGAATTTCTGGATCGGCTGTACTGGAAGGCCGGTTCGCGCGATACCAAAACCGGAAAGAAAAACCTGACCCTTCGGCAGTTTGAGGAGAGATACGATAAGATGTTATTAGGTAAAATTGGAGAGTTTCGCGAGAGCAACTTACGGCAACAGATGCAGCCCTTTATTCAGCCGGAGTCTCCGTATTCGGAGAAAATAATTGCCGAACTACGCACTTACGACCAACTGGCAAATGTGTACTGGCCATTGGCCCATTTTAAAGCAGCGGTACGCTATCTGGTGAGTGGCAAAGAGGATAAACCAGCGACGGGCGGTACTAACTGGCGTAAGTATCTGCCACCCCGCTACCAACGAATTATCTTCTTTCCAGAACTTTGGACCGATGAGGAGAAAGACAACTGGGGCAAATCCTGGGTGCTGGAAAACATCCCCCGCGGCCAGCGAGACCATAAATCAGAAGGATAATTGCTTTTTAGTCGGAAGACCCAAATGGGTAGAAGGATAAATTATCATGTAAGTAATCGAACCATTGAACAGTCGAGCAATTGATTATGCAACTACCTCTTTACCAAGCCGATGCCTTTACTTCCAAGGTGTTTGGTGGGAATCCTGCTGCGGTTTGTCCTCTAAACGAATGGCTACCCGATGATCTGATGCAGTCCATTGCGACAGAAAATAATCTCTCGGAAACAGCTTTTTTTGTGGAGAAAGATGATCACTACGCTTTGCGCTGGTTTACTCCGGTAGCCGAGGTAGACTTATGCGGCCACGCTACGCTGGCCACGGCCCACATCATGTATACCGAGTTAGGCCATACCTCACCCGAGTTAGCCTTTGATACGCGCAGTGGTACGCTCAGGGTAAAAAAGCATGCCCAAGGCTATTCCATGAACTTCCCCACCGATCCGCTTACTCTGGTAGAAAATCCAGCAGAAATAACCGAAGGTTTAAAACTTGCCCCTAAAGAAACTTTTCGAGGGAAGACAGACTATCTGGTAGTGGTTGACTCGCAGGAGCAGTTAGAGGCTCTCCAACCGGATTTTCGCATCTTGGCCCACGGGAAGGTACGGGGTACCATCGTAACCGCTCCCGGCAACGAGGTAGACTTTGTCTCCCGTTGTTTCTACCCGCAGTATGGCATTGATGAAGACCCGGTGACCGGCTCAGCCCATACCACCCTTACTCCTTACTGGTCGGAGCGGCTCGGTAAAAAAGAACTTAGGGCTCAACAACTCTCAGCCCGAAAAGGAGCACTCACCTGTATCTATCACGGCGATCGTACCGAACTCATCGGCCAGGCAGTGATATACCTTCGGGGGGAGATTGAGATATAAAAGGTATTCGGTGTTGCTCCATCGTAACAGCAATACACAGGTTTAGTTGGTACTCACTTGCGCGTCTGCCTTCAGGCGCATTTTCCTCAGCCTGCTAATCAGAAAAACGGCGATTATAGCAAATCCCAGACCGTATAAGAAGCCCCGAAAGGAATATTTCAGGGTTTGGTTAGTATCTATATCGTGCCGATGATTCCAGAACTCCACGATCTTGCCGTCTTCAATTTTAAACACATTTATGATAGGAACTTTGCCTTCACCGATAAAGATTTTTCCTACCAGTGTTTTCGGTTCAAATTGACCAGTCCAACGAGTAGCCACTAGATTCCCTTCGGCTATTTGAAAATCAATCTGGCCGGATAGCTTACCGTTGTTCCAGAAGAAATCAGCGATCTTTTTCTGCTCTATGGCTTCTTCCTGGCTATTCTTACGGTTGCCAATGTCGTGAGCGACATAAGTTTTGGCTACGTATTTACCGTACTGATCGGTATTTTGAGTAAACCACAAATCTTGATAAAAGTCACGAGCAATTCGTTTATTCTGCTCCTCTATAGTCAATGACCTACCGGGTTGTCCAAGTAGGGAAATTGGCAGAAATAGGATTGAGAAAAGTGCAATAGTCTTCATGATTGTTTTTTCTCAATAGTACTTCCTTATTGGGCTAGGGCGTTAGTGCGAAACGTCAATATTTTAGTGGTAGCGGACGAAACCTAGTGGGCAGAAGGAAGTTTGCCAAAATACTTCTTGTAAGCTGCCGTGAAATTGGATGGATGGGAGTAACCGAGCTGGTAGCTAAGTTCGGTTGGGGTCTGACGCTGGAGATGTAGTTCTTCGTGGGCAAACTCCATTCGAATGCGGTTGCGGTATTCCATTGGAGGCTTACCGAATACTTTCTTAAAGGTAGTCTTAAACTTGGTGACTCCCATGTTAGCCTGTTGCGCTAATTCCTGAAGGGAAGGAACATTATTCTGAAGCGGGTTCCGCAAAATGGCTGATACTTTAAAAATCCCCTTCAGATCATCCGGATGTATATCTTCCAACTCTGTAAACTGATCGTGACGTTGAGTCTTCTCAAAAAAGGCTTGCAAGAATTCCAGTACTCGTAGGTGACACTCTAACTTGCGGTCAATAGTTTCCAACGCTCGTAGAAACAGACTTTCTAGTTTTTGATCTAAATCTTCAAACACGATATTACGATTGACATCGATAACCTCGTCTACTCCGCCAAAGTAGGTTTTCAGAAACTGCCTGCTAAAGCGAATAGTGGCTACCTCGGCGTCTACTCCTGAAGGTATTAATGTATCAATCACCAGATTGGGTCCGTACAGTAACAAGCCAATAGGTAAAAATTTCTGAAACGCTATGGTTGACCCATTTACCACCTTTTCCTGGCGGATTTTTGAAAGGTTGATATGGATGATAAACCACTCGGTATCCGCTGGGTTGACTGACCGCATATTGATAGGAACTTTGAACTGGGTAAGACCAAAATGGTACAGTTCCAGTTCACCGGGAAAATTAACGTAGCGAATAGTCGCATTGTTGGTCCCAATATCCGGGTGAATAATGAACTTCTCACCTTCGGGAATCAGCCGAAAATAATGGGAAAACTGGTCTAGCAGATTTTTAGTGACGTCAATAAGTACGTCCATGATTACGCTGGTGAAACATCCTCGCAATATTGCATATTTTCCCCAATTTAAGATCAGCTCAGTGAAATCAGTGAAAAGGATAAACAGGTCCTGTTCAGTTTCAGTCCGCGTTTTCTTCGGATATTCTTCAATGGTGCTGAGTTATTGGGTTTGAGTCAGAAATAGTGAGACACATGTTGTGATTGAGGCAAAGCTATCCACGAAATCGAATTCAAAATAACCTTAGGTAATTAGGGCAAATCAACCGAATGATGTTTGACGGTAGCTTACATTTATGAGAATGTGCTGGGTAAGATAATTTCGGGGATGCTTGAATAACGAACAGCAATTACCAAGGATAAAGAAATACGAAAGAAGCAGCTATCATCAATAGCTGTCTGCTTTTGTACTTCTAATTTTTCTGGCTTACTCCTCTCTCGGCTTGGAGGGTTTAGGACGGTCGCCACCTGAGCCTCGGCGAAAGCTACTGCTGGCCGCTATAGTATTATTCCGATAGGCCCCGTGAAAATGAAGGATCTGATCTCCTCGCATGCCGACAACAATGTACTTCTTCTCTTTATGCACACTTCTGCTAATTCCTTGGTCAGCCACCGCCTTTATACCTCTACTTGCTTTACTAAGCTCAGATACCCACAACGGTTTGTTAGAAATCCATAGATTTCCCGGAGCGCCTTCAATCTTGGTTCGGTTCTCTTTCTTCTGCAACCAGTTAATATCCGGTCTGCTTAGGGTAGAACTGATAGGTGGGTCCTTTCTTTGAACACGATCGTTTCCGAATCTTTCGGTAGGTTTAGTATTTTTCAATTCATGCATGGTTGTGTAGGTTTTTAAAACGAAAAAGTTACTAAAATTACGGACTATTTCCCAGTAAAAGCTTAGTAGTGATACTAATTGGAGTACAGTCTTAGGAGTTAGTAGCCACCGCTGGTCATTTAGTTCGGTAATTACTGCTAAAATTGTATCTTAGGGCGAAAAAGACCTATGCAAAGACGGATTTTTATCAAGCAATCAGCACTGATTACTACCGGGGCCGGCCTATTTGGGTACGCCTGCTCAACTAATACTACTCAGAGTGATAGCCAGGCTGGAGAAAATGCCTCTGAAACTATGGCTTTCGCTACCGAACCTCTCTATAAAATATCTTTGGCTGAATGGTCGCTGAATAAAGCATTGTTCAACCCCGACCTACGAGATATGCCCTGGCCCGAACGAGCCAAACTGTACGATACCGACTACCAGCAGGTAATCGCCAACAGCGAGCTAACCAATTTGCAATTTCCTCAAAAGGCCCGCGACTTGGGCTTTGAAGGAGTAGAGTTCGTGAACCAATTCTTTTACGATAAAGCTAAAGACACCCAGTACCTGGCCGACCTTAAGCAGGCCTGTGCCGATGCCGGAGTGGAAGCTTTGCTGATTATGTGCGACCGGGAGGGTGAACTGGGCAATCCGGATGAAGCCGAGCGGATGAAAGCGGTAGAAAACCACTACAAGTGGGTAGACGCCGCTCAGTATCTGGGGTGCCACTCTATCCGGGTAAACGCTCAAAGCAGCGGTAGCTACGAAGAGCAGCAAAAACTGGCGGCCGACGGTTTAGCCAAGTTAGGCGAGTACGCAGCGAATGCCGGAATCAATGTGCTGGTAGAAAACCACGGAGGGCTATCCAGCAACGGCGAGTGGCTGGCCGGAGTAATGAAGATGGTCGGCAGCGACATCGTAGGCACACTGCCTGACTTTGGTAACTTCTGTATTAAAATGGAGTTTCCGACGGCTGAAAATCCTAATCCGACCTGTCAGGAAGAGTATGATCGCTATCAAGGGGTAGAAGAACTGATGCCCTACGCTAAAGCGGTTAGCGCCAAGACCCATGATTTTAACGATCAGGGAGAAGAAATTCATACTGATTACGAGAAGATGATGCGTATCGTACTGGATCATGGCTATCGCGGGTTTGTAGGGGTAGAGTACGAAGGCAGTGGCTTAAGCCCGGAGGAAGGAATTACCAAAACCCGGGAACTGCTGGAGCGAGTACGGGACAACTTATCTTCGGAGTATCAATCTTCGTAAACCATCGTTTCACTTCCGATCATTTAGCTGTTAGTTAACCTATTTAACTTTCACTTAACCCTTTCGTGTTGGCTTACGAATTATCTTAGCCGGTAAATATGAATTTTCGGAAGAGTCTTACTATTTCAATGTTTGTGAATAATTTCCTTTTTTGTCGGTTTGCACCTTTCAGTTTATTGACTGGACTGATCAGCTGTGGTACCCCTGATTCCGAGCCTACATTTTATCCCGAGGTGCTGGATGATCGGCTGACGCTCGAACTGGTCTCTACCAGCCCGCAAATAATGACGCCTATCGGGTTGGCTATTGACGGTCAGGATCAGATTTACGTACTGGAGTCACACACTCACTCGCCGCCCAGCGATTATTCCGGGCCTTCCTTCGATCGTATCAAAAAGGGAGTGGATGCTAATCAAGACGGTAAACCGGAATCCTGGCTGATCTACGCCGATAGCATTACCGATGGTATGAACCTGGCGATGGGACCGGAGAGCACAATCTTCTTAACCGAGAAAGACGGAGTTTATTCCTATCAAGATACTGATGGTGATGGCGTCAGCGATCGGAGGACGCAATTGTTGAAAATGCATACACCCAAAAGTGTGTACGACCACGCGGGCATCCTGGGTGTAACCTATGCGCCCGATGGTTGGCTCTACGTATCGCGGGGCAATACCGGGAGCCTGGACTGGCGCATTGAAGGAACCGATGGCTCTTTTGTAGAAGGCTACGGTGACGGTGGTAACGTGTTCCGCTGCCGCGCCGACGGAAGTCAGGTGGAAGAGATTGCCACCGGATTCTGGAATCCTTTTGACCTAAAATTTACCAAGGAAGGTCGTTTAATGCTGGTGGATAATGACCCCGATAGCCGGGGCCCTAACCGGCTGGTGGACATCGTGCCCGGTGGCGATTACGGCTACCAATCGCTCTACGGTGGCAGCGGTATTCATCCCTTTCTGGCCTGGAACGGCGAATTGCCCGGTACCCTACCTTATGCCGCAGCATTAGGCGAAGCTCCCTCCGGCCTGATTGATGCTAGCTTTACCAGCTTTCCGGCTGAATACGACGGAAATATTCTCGCTACGGTCTGGGAAGAAAACTCTATTGTGCGGATGCCACTGCAAACGAAAATGAGCACCGTAACGGGTGAGGCTAAAACCATCGTGCAGGGCGATAGCACCTTTCATCCGGTAGCGTTGGCCACCAATAGGCGGGGCGATTTATACTTTACGGATTGGGTAGTGCGGCAGTACCCCAATCACGGCCAGGGCCGTATCTGGCGATTAACGTCGGCAAGCAGCCAGCCATTAGCTACGCCGCTGACCGAAGAAGAGGTTGCTTCCGGACGTTTCTCCCAGCGGTTAGCTAGTAGCAGTAAGGAGGCTTTGATAGAAGACCTATCATCAGAAGACGCTTTCGTGCGGGCTAGTGTGCGTTATCTTCTTCGCGATTCAGCCTATTATCCCGATATTCTGGCGCTCACTCAACATACCAATCCGAAGTTGCGGTTGGAGGGGTTGCTGGTACTGCTAAAATCATCAGCGGAGGTGCCTCAGGCTGATTTGCGCCGTTTGCTTACTGATTCGGATGAAGCGGTACGACGCATTGCGTTGACCTACGTGGCTCAGCACACCCGGGATGATCTGTCGGAGGAGGTAAACCGGCTGCTGGCTTCGGGAAAAATTACCCCGCCATTGTTTGAAACCTACCTGGCTACGTTGCGCCATCTGCAACCAGCGTTTGTACAGGATTATCGAGCCCGGGCCAATCCCGAATCTAAACAACTGGAGCGTAAGCTGCCGCCGAACTACTTAGCTGACCTCATTCGGAATACCGAAGTGGCGGAAGAAATTCGGGCTACGGCCCTTTCTTACCTGGACAATCCGGCTGAGATTCGGCAGTTTCTAGTAAAAGCGCTGCCGACCGCTTCGGAAGCAATGCAAATGGCTATCCTTCAGGCGTTTAAATCTATGCGAAGCGAAGATGTGGCCGGTGCTACACTTCAACTAGCGTTAGACCGGGATGCCAGTCCAGCAGTGCGGGGGCAAGCGTTAGTAACCCTAGAATATCAATCAACCACATTTTGCGAAGAAGTAGCTTCCGTGCTGGATGAAGAAAACGAATTGCTGTCCGAAACTGCGGTTGGTTACCTTTGCCGCTGCCGTGAAGAGAATGTGGAAGAAACTGTCGCTCAGTTTGTGTCGACCAACCCCTCGGCCAGCTCCCGTTGGCAACTCTGCCGGTCAGATGGCTCCGAATCCGACCGCCCCACCAGCAGTGATGAGTGGTATCAGGTGGTAGATGATACAGGGAATGCGGCTCGCGGAAGCCTCGTCTTTCAGTCGGTAACCGCGCGTTGCCAAAGTTGCCATAAGATCGATGGCTGGGGTAGCAGCTACGGTCCTGATCTAACCAATATCGGTAGCAGTAAGTCGGCCCGCCAACTGGCGATGGCTATTCTGGAGCCTTCGGCAGAAATCGCTCCCGAATGGCAGGGCTGGTTTGTGACCGATAGCAGCGGGGTAACCCATCTGGGACGCCAAATTGACGTAGGCTTTAAGAATGTAGAACTGATGGCCGCTACCGGCGATTTTGTAACTTATAAACAACCCCAGCGCTACGGTCCGGCCGCTACTTCGCTCATGCCCGATGGTTTGGAGAACACCATGACTCCTTCCGAGTTTAACGATCTGATTGCTTACCTAACCTCTCTTAAATAACCTGAAACGATGTCTGAAAATATCAACCGCCGCAATTTTGTCAAGAGTGCTTCCGTACTAGCCGCCGCGCCTCTAGCCGGAGCCAGCCTAAATTCAAATTCGTCAGCACGTACTTTCGCTACCGAGCCAATGGGAGTAGAATTAGCCATTGCTACCATTTGCCTGGACGGCTTTGGTGACGAGAACTTCGAGCCTGCCTTCCGCATTATTCCCCAAACTCCCATTCGGAACGTGGAGTTTAACGTCTGGAATCCGCGCAATATCACTCCGTCGGGTATTGCCAGCATCCGCGAACGTTGCTACCAAAATGGCCTAACGCCTATCTCCCTACAAGGCACTTCCTTCGGCGGGAATGTGGTGAAGGACGTAGGCCATAAGCTCTGGTTGATGGAGCAGACCCAAGCACTGGGGTGCCGACGGGTGAAGTTTACCGGATCCAGGCGGGGTGAGCAGGGCGGTTTGGAAAATGTAATTGCGGTACTGAAAGAACTAGCGCCCGCAGCCGAAGAAATGGACGTACTGATTGCCGTAGAGAACCACGCCAACAATAACATCGAAAACATCGAGGACTACGATAAAATCTTCGCGGCCGTAGATTCTACCCACGTGGGCATGTGCCTGGATATGGGCCACTTCGATGGTGCCAGCGTCAGCAACTTCGATGTAATTGAGCGTTTTCACCGCAAAATCAACCATATTGATCTGAAAGATGTGGTGGCTTTCGGTACTTACCAAAGTGTGCCCTACGGCACCGGAATTACTAAGGGCGAAGAAATTATTCAGGCCCTGATTGACAAAGGCTACTCCGGCTATATTGTGATTGAGCAGGCCCCACCTAAAGAAGGCCTAGAGCTGGTACAAGAGATGACCCGCATCTACAATCAGTTCGCTGAATTTGAACGCTCTTAGTAGTTGGGGGTGATTTATCTAGATAAGATATTCAAAGGTGCATAAAAACATTTTCTTGTAGGAACATGACGGTTCGCCGCGCGATTAATCATGTTCCTACGGAGGAAATCTTTCCGTACGAATTCATTCAAGAAAACTGTAAATAATATACTGCTTTTGCATCATGAAGTACCGCCGAATTCTTAGGGAAAAGTATATTTTATTTTTTACTATTTGCTAATAGTCTGGTTCAGCCATAATTCATAAAATGTAGATTCGTGACCGTCGTAGCGGAAGAAATCCAGATCGCCGTCGCCTTCAATATCGGCTAGGTAGGAGTTGTAGGCTCCGGTTTTGGTCAGTACTTGCTCTTCCCAGTTCATGTTATCTCCCTGGTTGATGAAAAGAATCACCGGGCTATCATCCGGGTCGCCCTGGTCACCGTTATTGCCGGAGAGCACGTCGTAGTCGCCATCGCCATCCACGTCGCCTACCTGCAGGGTATGGGCGAAAGTGTTTTGGCCTATTTCGTGCATCGTCCAGTTACCTTCCTTTTGGTTGGGAGAGTCGTACCAGGCTATGCGGTCGCGGAATTTCTCGGAGCAGCTAATGAATACCTCATCCTGCCCGTCATCATCAATATCTACACAAACGATTTTGGTAGCGTTGTATTCCCAGGTGCGGCCTTCGTCGCTGTTCCAGTAAGGGTCAATATTTCTGACGGTCCACTCGCCGGTCATATCATCGCCGGGGTTTTCAAACCAGAATCCGGTAGAAACTACGTCAATGTCATTGTCTCCGTCCAGATCGCCCACGTGCTGCCCCTCGTGCAGATTCTCTACGTATACATTGGCCACTTCCGTCCACTCTTCGGGCGAATCCTGTCGGTAGACTACCATCTTGCGAGAAGCAAAGCAGGTAGCGGCTAAGTCTAACTTGCCATCATTATTCAGGTCGGTCAAGTCTAAATCTTTGGTGAAGGGCGGAAACTCACCGATGAAGTGAGGTGTCCAGGACGGATTCTCGTACCAGTACATCTGGATGGGATCTTCGCCACCTTCCCATTCGCCCACGCCTACCGGACCGAGCACGTCAATATCGCCATCGTTGTCAATATCGCCGGATGCTAAATCGCCACTAGCAAACGGACCACCTTCGGGGCCTTCTTCAGCGATCATGTGTAGTTTAGAGCTATTCAGGTCGGGTTGGGTTTCGTACCAGCCCAGCCAGCCACCGTGGGCGTTGTTATTGATCACGAAGAAGTCTACCAGCCCGTCCTGGTTCACGTCGGCGTGGCTACGGGCCCACCACCATTCGGCCCCTTCCGAAACCAGTTTTTTTTGTTCAAAGGTGATGGTCTTAAATTCTAAAGCGGCCCCGCCCAGTAGCGTAATGAGTATTAATCCGAATAGGTATTTAGGTAGATTGGTGTAATGCATAGTGTTAGTCGCGAAATTTTTGAGCTTCAAAAGTTACCGAAAAAAGCGATGGTTAAAAATATTGGCAAGAAAAATCCTGCTTTTCTTAAAACCGTTGAAAGTCAGCAACTACTTCAAACACAAATGTGCTATCTTAGGGCGGTTTCCCCGGATTTATTCCGGGGTCTCCTTCCTATTATGCCTTATCCTGTCTCATATCTTTTTCAAATTGAGGCTTATTTTTGCTCGTTTATAAGGTTTTTTAGAAATGAGCACACTTGGTACCCTTTCAAAGGATAAAACTATGGTGAAACATAAGCTTTCTTATCACTTTCTAGAAGGGATGAAGCAAAACATCCATTTCCAGAAAAGTTATGGGACAAGATAAGTCCTATTATGCAGGAGGTGCCGGAATTCGCCACGCTCATCCGGCAAAAGCACTACGTTTTGTTTGGGTATTGCTATTAGCTTACGTGCCTAGATTTTAAGTTTCTACCAGTATGTAAGATTGATTTTAGGTGAGGAAGTCGTTTAATAAACTATGCTGTAAAACGCTACTAGAGCTAAATCGCTTTTGCAAAAAAGTGTTTCTGCTTCTATATCGTATACTTCGATTGCGCATCGGTTTGGTTCGAAAAATAGTAGGAATTCACGATTTTCGTACGTCCACAAATGGGAACGTTCATGAATCCGCGATTCCTTACTTCTCCCAAATGAAACTGAGTAAGAATCCGCAATTTTCGTACGTGTTTCTAGCGAACTATTCTTAGAATACGTAATTCTTGCCCGTTCCCAAATTTTTCTAAGCAAGAATCGCTGATTATTGTAGGGTTAACGCCAATACACTATCGAATTATGGAAGTATTACGCATTTTTTATAAATTAACACTTAGGCAAAGCATATTTCGCCTATCAATGAGCTTTATCTGTCAACACCAAGCAATTAAGGGATAATGACTATATAGCAAATAAACGTGCCGGGTGCGTTTATCCGGTTGTTAGCGGGCATTATAGAAAAAAGCTAAGGTATAAATTAGTTTGAGTTGACATGAAATATAATAGAATAACCCCTTCCAAATCTATTAATTGGCTCGTACGTTTTTTTTGGGAATTTGAAGGCGATTTTTCAGCTCTTAATCCGTATAAGCAAATTGTATCGGCTTCCGTCTGCCCTAAACTAGCTTTTCAATATGAGGGAGGAATGTTTTGGTCTGAAAATGGAAATGTAAGTCAGCTTTTTAAGAGTGGCTTTCAGGGTCAATCAAATTCATACAGTCAAATTGTTACGACTCAAAAAATTGGCATTTTTGGTGCCTACTTTAACCCATACGCACTATCTGTAATTTTAAGTTTGCCCGCAAACCACTTTACAAATCATAATATCGAAATAGCTGACCTACTTGGAATTGAAGGAAGTATATTAGAAGAACAAGTATTATCTGCAACCAATACGCAGCAAAGGGTAAGGATAGTAAGCAATTTTATTGAGCGTAGACTGAAACATCTCACCTTGGAGGATTCTAATTTAATTGCCGCTGTGCAATCCATAGTGATGCAAAGAGGTGCGGTAAACATTGCGAATCTAAGCGAATCACATTTTCTATCTCAACGAAATTTAGAGAGAAAGTTCAAGAATTTGACCGGGTTTAGCCCAAAGTCATTTGCGAGAATTGTCAGGTTTGAAGAATGCATATCAAAAGCTACATCACAGAATTTGTCATTGACTGAACTTGCCTATGAATTTGGGTACTATGACCAGTCGCATATGATAAAAGATTTTAGAGGTTTTTCTGGAATTAGCCCCCAAAACCTACTGAATGAAGACATTTCAATTTTTTTTGATTAGAGAGCAGAGAAAGTCGAATTTTTACAATCGTATTTTTTGACTGCAATTTTAATTTGGCAAATGAAAAATGGACTAGCACTAATTTGCATTGTGACTATTAGCCGCTGTAATCAGAACGACAAAGGAATGACAGAAAAAGTAATAGAAACGAATGGTATTGAGATTTACACAGAAAGTTTTGGGCTTGAAACCAACCCAACAATTCTTTTGGTAGCAGGAGCAACAGTATCTATGCTATACTGGGACGCAGAGTTTTGTGAGCGGCTGGCTGAAAAAGGTTTTCTCGTAATTCGATATGATAACAGAGACGTCGGAAAATCAACTTTTTATGAACCAGGAACCACCCCCTATGACATTGTTGATTTGACTAATGACGCAATTTCAATATTGGATGGCTACGAAATTGATCAAGCACACTTTGTGGGTATGTCATTAGGGGGGCTAATTACACAAATAGCAGCTATAAATTATCCCGATAGAGTCCAAACTTTAACACTTCTATCTACAGGACCTTGGGGTGATTCCGGTTCGAGTATTCCAGAAATGGACACTCGTATTTTAGATTTCCATAGCAAGGCGGGCACAGTCAATTGGACGAATGAAGATAGTGTCGTACACTACTTAATTCAGGGGGCAGAATTAATGAGTGGTAAGAAAAAATTTGACAAACAAAGAAGTGAGAATCTGATAAGGGCTGAGTTTAATAGAGCGAATAACTATATCAGTATGTTCAATCATGCTGCATTGGGTGGCGGCGAAGAATCTTGGAATAGATTGAACGAAATCGAACAACCTACTCTAATTATACATGGGACAGACGACAAGATTTGGCATTATAAGAATGCAGGTGTTTTGCTTGAAAAAATAAAACACGCCAGACTAATTACACTTGAAGGAACAGGACATGAACTACATTTTGAAGATTGGACAACTATCATAGAAGGAATTGAAAAGCACCTAAATGACCAAAAAGGAAAAACAACGACCCGCTAACATGCGGTATAATTACTAGAACTCTATCATTCTACTTTTTTGATATTTACTTAATAGCCCAATATCCTACCTAGAAGAAACTTGAAAAAGTGTGAGATCTATTACACTACTACGTCTATATCCTCACCAACCGCCACCACACGGTACTCTACACCGGGTTTACGGATAACTTAGAACGTAGAGTGTACGAACACAAGCAACGCCTGCTTGAAGGTTTTACTAAAAAGTACAACTGCGATAAGCTCGTATATTACGAAGAATTTTCTACCGCTGAAGAAGCTTTGCATCGCGAGAAGCAAATTAAACGTTATCGTCGCAATTGGAAAAAGAACCTCATTAACTCCCTAAACCCCACCTGGCACGACTTATACCAAGATTTTCTCACCTAACAACTATACATTCTTATCTCTCCCCGGCTGCGCGAAGCAAATGCCGGTCGGCGCCCCGACGGGGTCTCCCAGATATAAGGACTTATCTTGTCCCATAACTTTTCTGGAAATGGATGTTTTGCTTCATCCCTTCTAGAAAGTGATAAGAAAGCTTATGTTTCACCATAGTTTTATCCTTTGAAAGGGTACCAAGTGTGCTCATTTCTAAAAAACCTTATAAACGAGCAAAAATAAGCCTCAATTTGAAAAAGATATGAGACAGGATAAGAGATATAAGGAAGGAGATGCCGGAACAGGTCCGGCAAGGTATCAGGGATGGAACCTAGGTTGGGGAGTATACGGAGGACGTGGATACCGGACCGAAGCGGGGGTAAACCAAATAATCTTTCGCTTGCTTTCCAAATATTCGTGCTCTACAAGCTTAGTATGACGAAGGAAAGAGCGTATGCTTTATCAGCCGTGGCGTGGGAATGACGGTGTGGGAACGTCAATGCAAGATTTGCTGACAAACTGCACCAAAACCCCAATTTCAACCAACAAACACTATAAATTAACCTAAAAGCAGCAATTTTCTGGTATTCAACCCTTTTTAATCAACACTTTAACCTGATATTTTCGATAAGAAAAATTTTATTATGGTACTCTAGAGTGATATTTCCAGTTGGAAAAGTCTCTCTGAACACTTTTGAGTGATATTTCGAACTAGAAAAATCTTATTCGACCTGTTCAGAGTCGTTTTTCCCGCCGGGAAAGTCTCAAAAAACACTTTTTCATCGCATTTCTCGCCAGAAAAGTCATAAAAAGGGTGCTGAGAGTCATTTTTCAGATCGAAACACTCCCAAAAAAGTGTTTTTCATCACTTTTCCAGCTCAGAATGTAAGGTCCGATCTGTATTCCGTGACTTTTCTCCGCCGGAATGTAGGTAAAAACTGTTTTCTGGCACTTTTCTGCCGCCAACAGTGGTTGCGAGGAGGTAAAATGCCTCTTTTTCTAATCGAAAAGTAGGATTACAATGGCTTTCGGTCACTTTTCCAGCACAGACAATGGCGACGCGCCGCTTTCCGGCTTTTACCCGCAACTACACCTGACAAAATCTTTCATTTTTCTTATCTTGTAGTAAGCCCAACGTTACAACCTATGCTCAACGCCCTCGATTTTATCCGCAGCAGCGACGGCTTCAAGCAGTTTACCGTCGACGAATTGACGTTTGTCACCTACGATTGCCCCATTGAAGAGTCGCCCTTTGATTACTGGACGCCTAAAAACTATTTTTGCTTCATTACCAAAAACGGTCTGCGCTGGAAAACCCCTCAGCAAAACTACACCGTTTACGAAGGCGAGGCGCTATTCGTCAAGAAGGGCGCGCACCGGGTGTATAAAATACGCAGCGGTGAGTTTTGTGCCCTAATGATCTTTCTGCCCGATGATTTCATTTGCACCACCCTGCGGGAAGAAGCCGTACGAGCCTGTGAGGGTGAGGCCGCGGAGAATTTCGATACCGTCATTCCGCTGGAGGTAGATCAAACGCTGTCGGATTATTTCGTCGGGGTGCTTAACTACTTTGCTCAGTCCACTCCGCCTTCTAAGAGCCTGCTGAAGATAAAACTGAAGGAGCTGATTATTAACGTAGCCACGGGGGGTAGCAATCAGCCACTAACTTCTTACTTCCAAGGCATCTCACTGGATAAGCAACAGGAGCTAAGGGAGATTATGGAAGAGAACTTTTTGTATAACCTCACGCTAGACGAGTACGCCAAGCTATGCGGGCGCAGTCTGGCCTCCTTTAAGCGGGATTTTGAGAAGCTTTACCATACTTCACCGGGTAAATGGCTTAAGCGGAAGCGGCTGGCCCACGCCAAGTTCCTGCTGGAAACCACCGACCTCAATGTGAATGAGATTACACTAGAATCGGGCTTTGAGAATGCCTCCCACTTCATAAGAGCTTTTAAGCAGCGTTACCAGCACCCGCCCCTGCAATTCCGCAAGCAAGTGGTGCCCACCGCCTGAGCTTCACAGCACATTTTTTGAATTTTTCGGCGAATTCACTCTGCTGATTAGTGGGTATCTTGGGGGTAGAGTATTACTCAACCTAAAAAGCCCAATCAGTTATGAAATTAAACCACCTTACCGCATTGCTGCTAATTTTATTCGCCTGCAATGCTTCCGTTGATCCTGCCCAAGAAGCTCAAACCGATTATGACAATGAGTTTATTGTTGATCTGAACCATCTGACCTATACCGTAGCCAACGAGCACGATAATTTCTACTCCTTTATCGGCGTACGGGCACTAGCGATGACGCATCTGGCCATACACGACGCACTTAATGTGGTAGCACCCCAGTACGAAACCTACGCTTATCACCAGTCATCTCCCAACGCCGATCCGCTGGTAGCGGCTACCGAAGCGGTTCGCCGAATCTTGCTGAAAGCTTATCCCCAACGGGCGGATACCGTCAATCTTATTTGCAATCAATGGATAGATAATATCCCAGCATCGGAAGAGAAAGAAAAGGGGTTGATGCTAGGCAAGAAGATTGCCCAGACCTACCTGGATTTGCGAGAGGGCGACGGCCACGAAAAGCAGGGCGACTATACCCCCATGACTAAACCCGGCGACTACCAGTACACCCCCGGCTGGGATGACTGGGTGCTTAAACCCGATTTTGACTACGCCCGCCCGTTTGCCCTGGATACCGTCACCCAATTCCGTTCGCCGCCACCGCCGGATTTAACTAGTGAAGAATACGCCGAGTCGTTCAATGAAGTGAAAGCCTACGGGGGGAAGAACAGCGAGCTGCGCTCGGAAGATCAGACCCACTTTGCCCACTGGTGGGCCGAGTTTGCCGAGCACGGCTGGAACCGTATTGGCCGGATAGTGGCGAAGGAAGAGAATCTTACCGTGTACGAAACTGCCCGGCTGTTCGCGCTCATCAATATGGATATTTACGATATCTACCTGGCCTCGCTGGAGAGCAAGTACCACTACGATACCTGGCGACCGATCACCGCCATTCAAAACGCTGCTACCGACGGCAACCCTGATACTAAACCCGACCCTGACTGGGAACCGGAAATGTTAACGCCGCCCTGGCCGGAGTATCCTTCAGCCCACGCTTCCGTGGCTGCTGGAGGGGCCGAAGTAGTCACCCATGTGTTGGGCAGTCCCGAAGTTGCGTTTACGATGGAATCTGTCTCGGCCCAACCCGAGGGCTCAACCCGCACCTACAATAATCTCAATCAGGCCGCCGATCACTGCGCCGACTCCCGGATTATGAACGGCTACCACTTCCGTTTTGCCACCGAAGAAGGCAAACTGCAAGGCCGCGCTGTAGCTAAACATATCATAGCTAATTACTTGAGGCCCTTTGGTGGGTGATTAGGCTTTATGGAGGCGGCAGGATTGCCGAGACATGAGTTTATCCATCTCTCATATTTTTTGAAGGAGAAGATAGATTCTGTAACTTTAAGTTCTAACCAATATTTCCCCAATGGGTGCTTCCTGGATTAGAAATATACGTAGGAGTAAGACTTTACATGTTTACCAGGATCCTCTCCTGTCTTCTTCCCGGTGGGCTAAGATATTCAAACCAGGCATAGACGAATGTAACCGGCTTTACAAGAGCAAAAATCTGGGAATTACCTTTCGGGTATCAGGCAGCGTTCCCACCGCACGGGGCGGAGCCAACGTATGGGTAAGAGTAGCTCAGAGTTCTATTAATTTACAGTACAAAAACGTAAATAAAAAGACGCCTTTTAACGGAAGATACCTCCACGGCTATACCGCTTTGCTTTCGGGTGAGACTACCCATGAAATTGAAAAAGCGTACATATTCCTGCCGGCCGACCCGCATATTAGCACCAATACTCCTTCCGGCCCGCTTTATCGTAAGGTGGGTGAGGGAGTAATGAAAGTTATTTTTGTGCACGAGTTAATCCATGCCTGTGGCTTACATAATTCTGATCACACTAACGATGATATATTTAAAGGTCGTCCTAACGTTGATTACGGCAGTACCCCTCAAGGAGATAAAGTGGTTGTCGGAGGGAGAAAAATGCCACCTCTATACTTATCAGCCGCTACAGTCAGTAAAATTAAGTCGTTATGGTAACCTGTAGTTATACTAAAATTTATCAGCATACCAACCCCTGTGCCGACTCCCGAATTATGAATGACTACCGCTTCTGATCCGTTACCGAACAAGCAGCCAGGAAAGACAGTAGCCCGTCATAATATTTTTAACTATTTAAGAGCGGTTGGTGGGTAGTGTTGGCTGGGCGGCAACTTGTCGGGACAAAGTCCCTATTAATCATGGGTACATGGGAGTGTCCTTACAGAACACTCCCATGAGCGGTGAACCTGATGCGCGTAATATTATTAGAGATTTAAAGGCCAAAATATCGTACTAATCGTCAGTTCTTGGTAAAAATTAAATACTGCCAGGGTTCTAATGTGAGCGGAGCATCTGCTGATAGCTCGTAAGATTGCTCGGTGAAGTAATCTGAATAGGTTCCGGCTACGCTGGCGTCGGTAAGTTGCAACTCCTGCGCTTCTCCCGAGAAGTTCATTACTCCGATTACGGTGTTGTTGTCTTTTTGCCGCCTGAAGGCGTATACGTGATCGTCATCATTGATGCGGTAGGGCATACCACCTTCATTACCCGCCCACAGGGCAGGATTCTCCTTCTTCAATGTTACCAGCCTGGTGTAGAAGGGCTGCAACTGCTGGGGGTCGCTCCAGTCAATTGTATCCTTTTCAAAGAACTTCAGTCGCTTGTCTAAACCTACTTCCTGACCGCTGTACAGCATCGGGATGCCGTAGGCGGAAAAAATAAATGCCGCAAAGGTTTGGTGTCCGTCGCCATAGCGTTCAAATACGGTTCCGTTCCAGGAGTTCTCATCGTGGTTGGTAATCATGGTCATACGCAGCGGACTTTGGCCGTATTCCTGCAAGTCTTGCTGAATCCAATTTGCCAGGGTGTCGGCATTGGCTTCGCCTTTCCCCACCTGATCGGTAAGGTGCAGCAGCTCCCAGGCGTAGGTAGCATCAAACTCCAGGTGCATGCGGGCGCCGTCCCATTCCGCCAGCCAGAATAGGTCTTTCAGCGGATCAAGCTCCGCCGTAGCCTCTTCCCAGAAGTAAAGCGGAATTTCGTGCCCGGCGTGGTCGCAGCGGAAACCATCAATATTAAACTCTTCTATCCAGTACTTCATGTCGGCAATCATGGCCTTACGGGTTTCAGGATTAGTATGATCTAGCAGGGCAATGTCCGTCCAGTCGGCCTCATACGTAATGTTTCCCTCCTCATCCTTCGCGTAATAGTCGGGGTGTTCGGTAATCCAGGGATGATCCCAGGCGGTGTGGTTGGGCACCCAGTCCAGAATTACGTACATGTCCATTTCATGAGCGGTATCTACCAGTCTTTGAAAGTCTTCAGCCGTGCCAAACTCGGGGTTCACCGCTCGGTAGTCCTGAATGGAATAGTAGCTTCCGAGAGGTTCTTTGCGGTTTTTCTTTCCGATTGGCTGTACCGGCATAATCCACAAAATGCCAATGCCCATCTCCTGCAAGCGGGGCATATCGTCAATAAATGCACTGATAGTGCCTTCGGGAGTATGCTGGCGAATATTTACTTCGTACACGGTAAGGGCGGCGGCTTTTTCGGGAAACTGTTCGGTAGCAACGGTGGTTTTGATCTCTTCCGTAGTGGGATTAGCCTGTGGCTGACAGGCGGCTAGCAGTATCGTCAGTGCCAGGCCGTAAAGCATTGTAGACTTCATATAGTGCGCAGTGTAATTCCTAATAGTGATACAAATTAACAAATAATTGAGCGGATTGATGCGGTTGTGGTAAGGAGAAAGCGCAAAAGGAGCATATTCTGTGACAGAACAATAGCTGAACGGTGATCCTGCGACCTTGAGACTATATTTTGTTCAACAAGGAAGGCTATAATTTAAACAAATAGAGTTGCAATCAATTATCTATTGTAGATGCGGAAAAAATTTTTTTAACCTAACTAATAAAACCAATGAATGAATTAGGAAATGCTACTTTTGAAAATTATGTGGGTCTGGAACAGGGATATTCCGAAATGGCCTACCAAATGGTGTCGCATGTGCTTACCCTGGGCTACGCTACCATGTTGGCCGGGCTATTGTATTTTGTGCTAACTATCAAACAGTCCGCGCCAAAATACCGTATGTCTAACATTCTATCGGTTGTAGTGATGGTCTCGGCTTTCCTGCTGCTATATGTGCAAGCGCAAAACTGGACCACTGCCTTTGAATTTGATATGGAACGAGGTAAGTACTTTTTGGCACCGGGAGCAGATTTGTTTAATAATGGATACCGTTACTTAAACTGGCTAATTGATGTACCGATGCTGTTGTTCCAGATATTATTTGTGGTTTCACTCACCAAAAGCAGCTTTTCCAGCGTGCGTAACCAGTTCTGGGTATCAGGGACGTTAATGATTATTACCGGATATATCGGGCAGTTTTATGAGGTAACTGATATTATTAAGTTCGCCATTTGGGGGGCAATTTCTACCGTATTTTTTGGCCATATTCTGTGGTTAATGCGCAAAGTGATTCGTGAAGGACAAGAAGATATTCCGGCTAATGCTAAAAAGACTATTGGAGCCATCTGGGGCTTATTCCTGGTTTCGTGGATGTTATATCCCGGCGCGTATCTCATGCCGCATTTGTTAGGTATTAACGGAGCACTGTTTAACGAGACCGGAGTGGTAGCCCGCGAAATTACCTACACTATTGCCGACGTTTCGTCTAAAGTGATTTACGGAGTGCTGTTAGGTGTTGCCGCTCAGCAACTGAGCAAAGCGGAGGGCTACGTGTACGAGCGGAAGGGTGAAGCCGAAATTAAGGCCTAAGATTTTTAGTAGATATTTGAGACGTAGTGCCTGATTAATTAGCTAATGCTGATTACCGGAGTTTAGCCAGTAAGAGAACTAAACAGTCGCTTGCTGGCTAAACTTTTTTATGGATTATTACCAAAAACTATTCCTTGGGGTGGTTACACATCCTGACCAGTTGCTTACTAAATTATACCTTTCTTCCTACACTTGTTTCTTTCAAATCTTCATTGAAGGCTAAAATACCCAATAGCTCAAAAGTAAGCTATTGCGTATTAAAGATACTACCACAGAATAGAATGATCAAAATACGGTAGGTAGATGGATGAAGGGGTGTGGAGATAGTAGCAATACTATTTCCCGCCCCTTTTATCTTGGTTAGTCACGCAGCAGGTAGACCAAACTAGCCACACTCAGGGCTGCTCCGGCTACCACCGCAGCAGCCACTCCCCGGTGCGTGGTAGCTTCCAGTTCCAGACTATTCTTTCTGGCTTCGCTATCGAACGAACCGTGCGCCCCCCGGTCTTCCGATACCGGTTCCCATAGGTTATGCGGACGATCCGGATCTTCCGGCTGATCGGTTTGTTGCCCGGAGTAGCCGGTTTTTGCTAAAAAGCGATCTAGTAGCGCTGGAATGAAGGTGTTACCTAACGAAGTTTGTAGTGGTCCCATTCCTACAAACACCGAACGTCGTTGGTTATGAGCTGCGTAGTAAATAGCACGGGCGGGTATCTCGGGCTGGTAGATCTTGCCCATTGGTTTGCCTTTCTTGGGCAAGCGCGATTTCACCCAATTGAACTGGGTAGTGTTTATTGCCGACAAATGCACCATCGTGAGGTGTACATTGCTATTATCATGAAATAATTCGGAGCGTACTGAATCGAAGAAACCGTTGGTAGCGTGTTTGGAAGCACAATAGGCCGATTGTAGCGGAATACCTCGGTAGGCTAAAGCCGATCCTACCATCACAATAGTCCCCTGGTTACGAGGTTTCATCCGCTTGAGGGCGGCCATAGTGCCGTACACCATGCCTAAGAAGGTGACATCTACCACACGCTCAAACTCTTCGGCAGTCATCAGATCGAAAGGCGAGAATACGCTCTGCATGGCATTGTTTACCCACACATCAATGGGACCTAATTTATCTTCTACCTGCTGAGCGGCAGCTTCTACTTGGGCATGATCAGATACATCGGTTTTAATAACGAGGGCTTCGCCTCCGAGGGCTTCTACATCGCGGCGGCCTCCTTCCAATCCGGCTTCACCGCGAGCTAATAGGGCTACTTTATATCCATTTTTGGCAAATTCACGGGCGGTGGCGCGACCTACCCCGCCGGAGGCTCCGGTAATGACCACTACCGGAGACACAATACGTTCTGGCATAAACAGTTAGATTATGTATGCTAAAAAAATACTATACGTAAAAATGTGCTGAGCGGATGTGTATCCTACGTATTATTCGTAATCACCACCATGATCCTGACTTTCCGGCTCCACGAAACTTAGGTTATAAAATACCATAATCAAAATGACAAGAGGCATTACGTGAAGCACCAGGTCTTGGTGAAATTCTAAAAAAAGCAGCACATCATTCAAATTGAATAGATTGAACCATTCCATCTTACCAAAAATTATCTACCTGTTGACTATACTTCTTATAAAGTATTTTTTAGGAAAAAGTTGTGCCAATAAAAAGAGAAGAGGAATAGTAATTTGTTAAACAGAGTAAGATATACCGCAAAAAATGTAAAAAGAAGGCCTTTTATAGGGTGTTTTTTTGAGAAAATATAGTATTGAGTGAGTCAATAAATGGTGCTAGATGAGCTAAAAATAGAGTGGGATGCCTCAGATTATAGGCTATCTTCAATTATAAGCAATAGATTATTTGGCTTAAAAATCTATGTAGGGAAATGAGTCAAACGAGTTCTAAAAAAAACTCTTAGTCGCAAAAAATTATTAAAAAAATTTTAGAAAATATCTGATTTCACTAAACTGACGAAGTAAGTTGAGGGTGACGATTACCAGGCCTCCAGATTGGTGGCGTTTATTTGATTGGCTTTTTGCTGTTGAATAGCATCAATCAGCTCCTGAAGGTGAGTCTCCAGCGTGGTCTCAATCTGGGCAGTATAGCGTTCAGATTCTTTGTCCTGCCAGGTTTGCTGCCACCGCTCGAGTGGAACCGGAGGAATGTTATCGGGTACGTAGCGGCTGTAGCGGTTGCGGGAATAGCTCTGAAAGTAGACACTGTCGGCAGAATAGCGAAGTTTTTCTTCTTTCAGCTCGACTGTAGCCCGGTAGGTGATTAAGCCAATAGGGTGCTTTAGCATGCTGCGGTTGTAGAGCATAAACTGCTGCGGAAACTGAAAGGTAGTAGAATCCGGGTTGGCAGTCAGGGTAGCATCTTCAACTGAAGTGAAGTCTTCGTTCTGAAAATGCTGTTTACTGTAGGTTTTTAGCTCAGATAGTGAAAACGCCGCCATTGGCACCACTCGCTGGAAAAGCGCTTCGCTTATCCGGGCACTCATTAGTACTAATGTAAAAAAAAGGCTGATGGCAAGTAAGGCTAATGGCGGCGTTTTCATGTTGAATACAAGTTAGGTAATAATCCGATATCTAAAATGCGTATACGGCAGCAAAAATGAACGAAGCTAGTGTGGATTGCTCCTCGAAGTCGCGACCAATAAATGCGTCTTCGGATACTGCATCTACGCGAACTTCTGGAATCAGCGTCAGGTTTCCGATTACAATATTACTAGATAAAGTTAAATCAATTACTGAAGCATCACCATTACTATCGTAAGCGCCTAATGCACCAACTCCACCATTAAACTCACTATAGTATTCGCCACGAACTCCAAATGATAGCACTTCAGAAGTGGCATACTGGGCATAGATGGCGGTACCGTAAAATCCAGAATTATCTCCGCTAGATTCTTGGACATCATTTCCTACTAAAATTTCACCGGGGGTAGTTGAATTAATTGTAGCATTAACCCCCAGATAAAATGCATCAGTTAGATCAAAACCGGCAGTTAAATCAGCTTGGAAAGTAGTTCCTGCTGAAATATCACTGAGCGCTCTAAGCTGATTATCCAGCATTCTACCATCTTGATCACCGTATAGGAAGTTAAGGTAGGCACTGGTACCATTGTTATCGTATCCTAGTTGTGCTCCTAAAGTGTAGGTGCCAAATGGATTGAACTCAGTAAAATCCGTAGGATTCATGATGGCTAGCATTGCAGAGAATCCATCAGACAGAGCAAAATCTGCCTTGAGTCCGGTATGCGAGAACGGACCATATGAGAACATATAAGACGTAGAGTAATTGTAGTTACCGGTAGGTGATATTACTTCGTATCCTAGAAAGGTATTAAAGTTTCCAAGTGTTAAGGTGACAGCATCGCTTAGATTATAGTACACATAAAGTTGGTTAACAATACTAGAAGGACCGTTTGATAAGAAAACAGCATCTTCACCGCGAGGACCGTAAACCAAATCGGCTACGAAACCTACTCTTTCGCCTTCGTAAGCAGCGATGAGATTAACCATTCCGATACCAAAGCCAGAAAGATTAGCAAAAGAAGTTGGGGGTGCAACTAACGTAGGGTCTTCTCCTTCGGAGAATAAGCGATTTCTAGCATTTAAGTTGTACCGGAAGTAGGTATCTACTGAACCGGAAAAGGAAAACGAGCCGCCATCCTGGGCGTGCAACGCTAGCGGTGATAATCCCAGTAGGGCTAGTACAAGTATGGTAAGTTTTTTCATAGTTGTGTGATAGAAATAGTAAATTTTAAGGGGGTTTAAGAAGAGACGAACCCTGAACGAGTCCGTCTCAGGTAGAGTGAAATTGAAACGGGCTATTCGTAGATAATGGTGTAGCCGCGCATGCCGTGCTCGTGGCTGTCTAGTCCTTCTTTCTCGTGCTGGGCAGAAACGCGCAGCCCCATAGCTTTTTCCAAGACGAAGAAGATAAGCAGGGCGGAAGAGAAGGCAGCAGCACCGCAAGCCAAGATGCTTACTAATTGAATGACGAACTGGCTCCAGCTAGCCATTGATCCAAAGATACCTACCGCTAAGGTTCCGAAGATACCGCAGGTTAAATGCACCGAAACAGCACCTACGCAATCGTCCAGCTTCATTTTATCCATAGCGATGGCGGAAAGAACAACCAGACCGCCGGAGATTAATCCGATAATCATAGCTTCATAAGGGCTCATCAGGTCAGCACCCGCGGTAATACCTACCAAACCGGCCAGTACGCCGTTGAGCACCATGCCCAGGTCCAGACGCTTGAAGGTAAAGTAGGCCATAATATAGCCGCCAATGGCTCCGCAAGCGGCGGCTAGCGAGGTGGTCACAAGTACTTTAGAAACCGTCTCAGGCTCAGCTGAAAGTACGGAACCTCCGTTGAACCCAAACCAGCCAAACCACAGCAGGAATACCCCCATGGTAGCTAGCGGTACACTGGAACCCGGAAAATCGTTTATTTTCCCGTTAACGTACTTACCAATACGGGGCCCCAGAATGATGATTCCGGCTAAAGCGCCCCACCCACCTACGGAATGAACCAACGTTGAACCAGCAAAATCATAGAACCCGTAGGTGCTGAGAAAACCTCCGCCCCACTGCCAGCTTCCGATGATAGGATATACCAGTCCGACGAAGAAAACGGTGAAAATCAGATAGCCATTGATCTTGATACGCTCGGCTACGGCTCCTGAAACAATGGTAGCAGCCGTAGCAGCAAACATACCCTGGAATAGAAAATCAGTCCAGTAAGTATAGCCACCGTCAGCGTAGGTGAGCGAGTCATAGTCAGCGCCGGGCCCGAGGCTAAATCCGGCAAAGTTGATGATAAAGCCTTCACCGCCAGGGTACATTAGGTTAAACCCAATAAGCGCATAAGAAATAAGGCCGATGGCGGGAGTAAGGGTGTTTTTGAATAGAATGTTTACAGTATTTTTAGATTGGGTAAAACCGGCTTCTACGCCTGCGAAGCCCAGGTGCATGATAAATACCAAAAAGGTAGCTACCATCATCCAAACATTGTTGGTAGTCAGCAGTGTCTGGGAAACCTGACTACCCAGGTCAGCTGCTGCTGTGGCTGCTTGAGCCAATGAAGTAAGGTGTATAATTTCGTTTTCCATAAGATAGATGAGGTGTTTAGGTGGTAAATCAGAATTTTATTTTGAGATGCGGAAAGTAAGAGTAATTCTGATTAATACGCAAAGAAAATACGTAGAAAAAATACGTAAACAGGATTCTTGCCAGTAAAAAATAAATCAGTTGGGATGAGGTTTGCTATTAAATTTTGAATTGTAAAGCTGTATCACAATATAATTTTGAATGAGGCAGGGAGAAAGTACGTAAAATTTACGTGAGTAGTAAATCTTACAGCCACTTCTTCAGCTTGATATAAGTAACTTGAAAAGTTAAAAAAAATATTAATAAAATTATAAAAAATAGATTTTGATTGAGTTTTGCTTTAGACTAAACCTTCTTGCCGAGCTACCCGGATCATGTCCTGTTTTTTATTTACTCCCAGCTTCTTCATGATTCGGAAGCAATGGGTTTCGATGGTGCGAATACTGTTGCTGAGCTTATTGGCGATTTCCTCATTAGACTGCCCGGTAGAAACCATTTCCAGTACCTGCTGCTCGCGTCGGGTAAGGTTATAATTGGAGGAGGTAGTAGTTCGCTTTAAAAAGGAGTCTACTAGTATGTGGGAGATACTGCCGCTGAAGTATTTATTCCCCTGATTAACGGTACGGATAGCCCGCATCAACTCTTCCTTGGTGGCGTCTTTGAGTACGTAGCCCCCGGCGCCACTACGGGCCGAACGGAGTACGTATTCGTCGTGGTCATGCATAGAGATAATCAATGAGCGAGTACGGTCAGAGTACTCCGGCAGCCGCCGGGCGGTTTCTATACCGTCTAAACCGGGCATCCGGATATCCAGTAAAACCACATCGGGTTGTAACTCACTTACTTTCAGCAGAGCTTCGGTACCGGAGGCGGCTTCACCTACTACCGCAAAATCCTCTTCGTTCTCTAGAAGCATTCTAAGGCCGTTTCTCACCACAGTATGGTCATCAGCCAATACGATAGTTATCATACATTATTTCTTTTTGGTACGACAGAGGTACCTGAATCATTACTTTAGTGCCTTTTCCAACCGTCGACTCAACGGTGAATTTTCCGTGTAGGTATTTGGTTCGTTCTTCCATATTACTCAATCCTCTTCCCGAAGGGAAAGTAGACTCAGAGGCGGAGAACCCCACTCCATTATCGGTTACCGCAACCCACAAAGTAGTGTCGTTATGCCGTAAGCTAATGCTGATTTGAGTAGCCTGAGCATACTTTAGTGCATTGGTTAAACTCTCTTGTACAATTCGATACAGGTTGGTTTCCACGTGCTCGTCCAGTCGTTGGTTAAAATTACTATGGTTGATAAAATAAATCTTTCTTCCGGTAAGGCGCTTCATCTCCTGGGCAAAGTTTCGTAGTACCGCCCCCAGTCCGTAGTCCGAAAGCACGCTGGGCATTAAGTGAAAGGAGGTCTGCCGTACTTTCGCAATACTCTCGCGCAGTAGCTGGCCAATGTAGTCTAACCGTTGTTGCAGACGGTCTTCAGTAGCCAGAGGGGCTAGTGCTTCTACGTTATATTTGAGAGCGGTAAGCGATTGACCTACGTTGTCATGCAAATCCATAGCAATGCGTTTCCGTTCCTCTTCTTGGGCCTGAAGCACCAGTACCGAACGCATACGCTGTTCGCGGATTTTTTGTTTGAGATTTTTTCGATTGGCGATATGAAGCTGCTCAATAGCTTGCTTCTTTTCGGTTACGTCAATACACAGAAACAGGTACTGATGCAGCTCATTCTGATCATCTTTTAGCGGAACCACCGTTACTGTGAGCCACAATGCCCGCCCTAGATAATCGGAACAAGCCCAGTCTACGCAACAGTAACCTTGCTCGCGAACCTGATCCAGCGAAGAGCGTAGGTCGTCTGATGAAATTTGCAGTAGTTCGGGCAGAGTATAAGGGGAATAGGTGTGGGGTAGATGTAGCCGTTGCCGAAACTGTGAACTAGTGTATAATAATCGTCCGTTGCAATCAATCCGGGCAAACAAAGTAGCACGTTCTACGGCGAAATGCATGTTGCTAAGGTACTTATGTGATTTCTCCAGCGAAGCAAATAACATTTGTCGTTCTTGCACTAATTCCTTTGCCTGCGCCCGGGACCGACTAAGAATCACCAGAAACTTCTTGACAAAGCGAGCCACCGGGCGAAATACAAATACAATCAACAGTACGATGATGCTTAGTGAGAGATAAGTTAAAAATTGCTGCATATAGACCAATTGGTCTACCCGTTGCTGAGCCTCTTTCTCAAATTGCTGCACAATGGCGTGCATGCCCTTTAGGTAGGCTGATTCGTGCTCAAGCAGCTCCCTAATATGTGAAGACCTAAGCGATAAGGCTAAATTATTTTCCGAAGCAGCTAAAGCCCTACCGTGCTGTAGCAATGCCCGATACGCCGGATCAATGGAGTTAAACAATCTACGGATGGTATCGCTACTTTGGAAGCTACGCTGAGCGTTGGTAGGTGCCTGAATAAGAAAGCGGTGCGACTGCTCTAGCTGATTGATGGTAGTGGCAAGTTCCTGCTGGTAGGTTTGCTGTAACTGTTGGTCATCGGTGTTAATCAGTAGGGCAGATTTTACTAGCTGTTGCCCTAGGGTGGTTTGCTCACCCGCCAGGCTTAGTAGATGAGCATCGTATGACTGTTCCTCCAGCTTTTGCATCACAAACCAGTTGCTGGCCAGTATGGTCAGGGCAATAAGTGACAGGGCTAGCAAATGACGAATACTTAGTGTTTGAAATATTCGTTGGGGTAGTGAGCTGTGAAATGAGGAATTGGACTGGCGGGAAATCATTTTTAAAAATAAGATTTCGTATAGCTGCCAATCTACGCAATTAATCGATAGTTTATAAAATATGACATAAAAAAAGCGAGTCGGTATAAGACTCGCCTTGTTGAAAAATATACTTGTACTAGATTACATACTAGACTCTTCAGAAACTTCCTCTTTTTCCAGTTCACCTTCCTCAGAATACGTTAAGGTAGTTTGTTGTTCTTCATCCTTTACCTCAATTTCATACTTTACCTCAGATGTTTGTGAATCAGAGTAAGTAGTGTTGAGTTCCGTATCAGACGGACGAGGATCAATGACGTTTCCTTCTTCCGGATTCTCTTCATTACCCTCCAGGGTAGTTTCTGTTTCCGGTTGGGTTAGAACCGATTCTTCGGGCTGTTGATTAGGAGAAACTGGCTCCATTTCAGATTCAGCAGAGTTTCCAGACTCAATCCGTGATCTTTCGTTCAGATCATTATGGTAGGTTGGATCACTTATAGGTTGCTCATCTGACAATTGCTGGTACTCAGAGCCTTCTTCATCAGTTACTTCGTAGATAGCTACGATTTCCTGATCGTTATACTCACTGCTTTCAAAACTATTAAGTACTTTCTCAGGTAGTTGGTTCTTTGTGATTTCTACTCTGGTCTGAGGAACTACCGTTGAATCAATTCCCTGAGGATACGTACCGTACTGATTGTGCTGATAATCAGCAGAAGGTTGAGCACGTTCATCAATTACTTCTTCTTGCGCTTCAGGGTAGGTTTCCTTTTCGGTAGTTTTTGTCTCCTGTGCGTTCACTTGCATCAGAGCAGCTGCTGCTCCAACGGTGATAATGGCAATGATCTTTTTCATATCTCAAAAAATTTGATTGTGTTCAAAAAATTAAGTTCACCAGATATAGTGAAAATACTATGCCAGTAGCTTAGGCCAGCTAAAACAGGATTAAAGAAGGGTGGTTGAGTAAGGATTTCAACATATTGGGGAGCCTCCGGCCAACCTGCGGCGGTCATATCAGGCCTAAAACCCCGGGAGGTACAAATGGTCGTAGTGCACAATGGGTTTTTTACCGGCTTGCCCCACCAAAGCTTTAGCCTGCTCCGATCCATAGTAGGTCTTGCCTAACCCGAAAGCTTCGCCCTGGTGTTTGAGTTGTACCACCTCGCCTTTAGAAAAGTCGCCTTCTATTTTGGTTACTCCTACCAGCAGCAGGCTATTGGCTTGCTGTTGCTGGGTAAGCGCCCGGTAGGCTCCTTCGTTCACGTGAATGCTACTCTGATAAGCTCGTTCGGCCTGGCCAATCCAGCGTTTAACGGTAGAAACTTTTCGGTTGGGTAAAAAATGGGTGCCTACTTTTTGCTGATCAACAATCTTCTCCAGAATTTTTTCTTCTCGGCCGTTGGCAATATGCACCCCGATACCCAGGTCGGCCAGCTTGCGGGCAATACGACTTTTAGTGCGCATACCGCCCCGGCCAAAATCTGATTTTTCGGCAGTAATTTGTGCTTCCAACGATTCCTGCGGCTTTACTTCGGCAATCAGCTGGGCTTCGGCTTCGCGAGGCGGACGGTCATAAATACCGTCTACGTTGGTTAGGATAATTAGCCGTTGAGCGTCCATCATGGAGGCCAGCAGCCCTGCCAACTCATCGTTATCGGTAAACATCAGCTCGGTGACGGATACCACATCGTTTTCATTCACAATCGGAAGTACCTGGTGCTGCAGGATGCCCGTGAGGCAGTTACGTACGTTCAGATAATGCCGTCGGCTTCGGAAATCTTCTTTGGTTACCAGAATCTGGGCGCAGGTAACATGATGCTCTTCGAATAAGCGGCGGTACAGCTGCATCAGTTGGGCCTGTCCTACGGCGGCTAGTACCTGCCGTTGAATTACCGGATCAGTCTTTGGTGTGGGAGTCACCTGTTGGCGACCGGCCGTCACCGCTCCGGAAGAAACCAGCAGCACATCGTATCCGGCCTGCCGGAGGTTAACTATTTGCTGCACCAATTGCGTTAGCAACGGGATATTCAGCAGTCCGTCGGGCTGGGCAATAACATTGGAGCCAATTTTTACAACTAGGGCCGGGCGATTCACTTTTTGGAGCAAAGATACCCCTGTACTGCATTATTTCAACTGGAATACCCGGGAAATATTAAAACCAAAGTGAATGTCCCCCGAAAAAAAGTCGCCGGTAGTCTCGCTAATAAACCCTTCCTCGATCATAGACTGGGCGTTAGTTAGATGCAACTGGAACACGTGGCCACCGGTTTCAATGTCAACTCCCAGGGCAAAAGCATCATTGTACAGCGTTTCCGTTTCAGCGTTTAGGCGGGGGAAATACTCCGCATTGAGCGATACCCGCTGACTCATTTTCCACCGCCCACCCAGACCCAGGGCAAATAAATCGTTGGGGTTCTCCCGCTGTTCTACCAAGTTGCGGTGCACCAGGGTTGGAGTTAGTTGCAGGGAAAATCGGGAGGATAATTTCCGAGCAACCAGCACCTGAAAAGTATAATCCAGTCGGGACGAGAAAGGAATTTCCTGCTCTTCGTTCCGCAGGGTATTAATGGCAATACTGCTAAAGCCAACCACGGTAACCGGTACGGTTTTGCTACCACTTTGCTGTTGGAGTAAGCGCAATTTAACGTAACCATCGTAGGTTTTCTGAAAAGAACTGCGGCCGATGGCTACGTTCAGAAAGTCGGTGATACCGTACTCTACGGCTAAACGGACGTTGGCCCCATCCAGGCCAAAGAATTCGTAGGCCCCGTCGTTAAGCCGGCCAAAGCGGTGAGAGATCATCACGCCCAGTACCCCTTCGTGCCAAAGCTCTACCGAATGACCGTTGATAATTCGAGTAGCTTTAAAAGTATCGTCAATCCGGGTTTCGGTGGGTGGAGCTTCGTTTTCCAATTCATCGAGCAGTCCGCCCTGGGCAAGAAGCGAGGTGGGTAACCAGCAGGAACAAATCAGGTACAGGTAATAATGACTAAGGTTGTGCATGAGGACCGTAGGTAAAGTGAACGGTGACCTCTACAACTTCGGCGATGTTGTAAAAAACCACCTTGGGAATTTTAATCTTATAGTCGGCTATGGTAATCGGAAAGGTCGCCTGCATTTCCCAACCCTCACCCTGGGACTGAATAGTACCGGGAACCTCAATAGCGTGGGTCACGCCGTGGATAGCCATTTTTCCGGAGGCAGTAACCGACTGCTCGCCCGTTTGGTCGGGATCAAACCCTTGCAAAGTGCCTTCGAAGGTGGCGTTCGGGTATTTATCCGATTCCAGGTAGTTTTCGTTAAAATGCTCCTGCATCAGGGCTTTCTCAAACTGAAAGCTTTGGATGGGAACCCTAAAAGCGACTTCGCCACTACCGGCGTCGAATAGGCTCTGGGCTTCATTAGTTTCGGCTTCAATATCTTCCAGCGGGGCCTCCGAATAGAAGGAGATTGTACTTGCTTCCAGTTGATAGCGTTGGGCGGAGCAAACAGAACAATATAGCAGACTACTCAGTAGAAATAGATGAATTTTCATAAGTTATGTATTAATTAGCGTTGGCCCCCTGCTGCACCCAGCAGTTAATGGTTTGAATTTCAGCTTCGGTCAATGTAATGCCGGAGGCTGGGGGTGGCATGGTTCGGTTTTTCGTTCGGTTCCGGATGCTGGCTGCCCGTCCAACAATATTTGAAGGCTGGCTGTAATCGGGCGGTTGACCCCCGGAAACGTGGCACCCGGGCACCGCACAGCGGGTAGTAATAATCGGTTGCACATTTTGGGCAAAGGAAATGCTGCTGCTGCAGTTTTGTTCTCCGAATAAATCTTCCTCGTTATCGTAAGTGCAGGAGTTTCCCAATAGAACCGGTAAAGCAAGCATAAGTATTTGGACCTGCTTCATAGCGAGGGATTCACGACGAACCAAACATTGTTTACCCCCTCGCCATTAGTGTCTCCTCTGGAATTATCCTGGGCGAAGTAGTATAGCGGGCTACCTTGGTAGCTGAGCTGATCTCTCTCATCATCGGTACGAGAGATCACCGCAAAGTCAGCCGAACTGAGTGTAGAGGGGATTATCAGTTCGTCAGGGTAAGAAAATACTGGCCAAGCAGTGATACAAGATCCACTGCAATTGCTTATCCCTGGCTCATCTACCGTGAACCGGTACAATGTATTGCCCATGATATCTACCAGATGAAGTTCAGCGCCTTCTCCGGGCATAACCTCCTGACGGGCAATCATCAGCGAATAGTCCTTAGCTACGTACCACACATTGCCAAACCCCTCTCCCTGAGTTTGGTCACTTTCCTCAATTACGCCATCAGCTCCCGGGGCAAAATAGTAAAGAGGCCAGCCTTTAAAGGTAATCTGAGGGCCATCATTTCCCTGAATGGTTCCGAAATCAGCCTCATCCAGACCATCGCCTAAAATAATCTCATCGGAATTGAAGACCGGCCACCGGTCTAGGCATCCTCCCGCACAGGCACTATTTCCGTCCACATCCGAGGAAAAGATATAAAGCGTTCGCCCTTCCTGATCTACTAAGAAGCTTCCCAAGGTAGCATCCGTTCGGAGGCGAATAGTAGGTTGAGGTTCCGAACTACTGTCATCGTCATTACAACCTAGAAACAAAGCGGTAAGCAACAACATTAGGGTGGTGGGAATAATAAAAGTTTTCATAAAATTAGTTTTTTGAGTGAAGCGATTAATTATCCGGCGCACCGTCTTCTACCCAGCAGGCAATCTGGGCAATCTGCTCGTCGGTAAGTGATCGCCCAGAATTAGGGGGGGGCATCGTCCCGGCGGTAGTCCGGGACCTGATTCGTGCCGCTCGGTCAATGATATTACCCTTTTCTGAAAAATTGGGAAGATTGGTTCCGGCCACGTGGCAGCCACTTACGGCACAGTTGGTGCTAATAATGTCTTGAATGGTATTGCTTAAACTGACCCCAGAAGTTACCAGCGCGCTGGTTTCGGATGAGCACCCGTTGGCATCCTGAACTACTACGGTATACTCGCCGGGCGACAGATTGCTAAACTCCGCCGAGCTTTGAAACGGTTCGGCATTGATACGGTACTGATAGTCCGGGTTACCTCCCTGAGCTTCTATCACTAGCGAACCGGAAGACTCCGAGCAGGCGGAAGGATCGGTGGAAATGCTGCTGATTGCCAGATCGGAAGCTTCTTCATCGATAGTAAATGCCAGGGTGGTTTCGCAGCCCGTCTCATCCTGAGCTGTAATCTGGTACGAGCCTGCCGTCAGATTTTCAAATGTACCACTATTCTGAAAAGGTTGGGAATCCAGCCGGTACATTACCGAGCCGGCTTGCCCCTGAGCCGCCACTTCCACCGAACCACCGCTCTCACAGCGGACAGAGGATTGACTGACAACTGACAGTGAAAGCTGATCGGAGCAACCTGCCTCTTCATCATCGTTGCAGCTGCCCAATGAGCATAGCAGTGCCAGCCCCACCATTCGGGGGAATAGGTTTACATAGTTCATGTGAGTATTAGTTTATATCAGTTGAAAATGAATAATGCGTTAGGTAGTAGCTATTCAGATATTATGCCATTGGCAATTTTGGGATTTAATTAGTATGAGATAAAATCTACGTATTAGTAGAAGATAGTCCGGAATCAGAAATTCCGGATTATCCAATGCCTCTTGTCTGATCCAAACAAAACAAAAGTGTCGCTCAATAGCGCGTTCTGTCGTTAGCGCAACCGATAGTTTAAAGCCACAAACAATCCGGTGGTGGAAAGCTTGATGTTACCAAAGCCCACTCCCGCTACGGGTATCTTTACAAAAGGCTCAACTTGCAGCGCCCACCGTTTACTCAATGCCCGTTCGTATCCTACTGATAGATTTGCCACTTTGAAATAATGCTGATTTCTATTACGCTCATGATGCTCGTAGCTATAGGGGTTTGTTCCGTAGTCTCCCCAATAGCGATAGATATAGTCTTCGGTCAACATCAGGTAAGATGATAACCCGCTACTTAGAAATAATCGGCTACGGGGTAGATTCACGGCATAATACCGGAGATTTAATGGAATATCTAACACATCGCACTGAGCATCAATTGTATTAGGCAAAGCATACTTTTTCCAATAGCCCGGATAGGGTTTGTAAGATTCTCCGTCGGCAGAATACACTTTGTTCGAGAAGATCACTCCGGTTTGAATGCTTAACCTAGGCACAATAAAATATTCTAACCCAACTGCGATTTTAGACCCTACCTGATTTGCCTCTCCCAGATTAATCGCACTGATATCGGGCGATACTCCGAGGCTAACGCGCCAACGTGCCGGACTGAAGGGCTTTTTCACCGGAGGAAGCACTTTTTCAATAACCTCCTGCTCAACTGCCAGCGGCAAAACCTTAGGAAAATGCACCTTGGCTACTTCCGGCTGTAATCCGTTGGATTTCACGTATTCTACGCCACCCGGATTCATCCATCCTCTGACGGAGGCTTGGGGAGGTTCGTACAGGTACCTATTATCTACTGCCTGACTGTTCTGGGCCGCTGATTCAGTATCCGACCTATGGGGCCGACTGTTTGCTATTTCGTCTCGTTCGTTAGGTTGCGTGGGTGCTACTTTTTCCGGTGCAGACGATGGAGTAAGATTCTTGCTCTGAAGTAAAGCACTCTTATCCTTTGCTTCTACTATTTCTTCTCCCGAAGTAGCCGGTTCTTGATCCGAGGTTTGGAGCCAAAACGCCGTTCCCAGTGCACCTGATAGCAACAGTAGTAAAGCTAATCCTAGAATTTTTTTGGCGGACGAACTAGAATTTCCAGTTGTCCGTCCGAGTTTTTTGAGCATTTTGTCCCAGGCATCCGGATTATACGGAACGCGATGCTGTTCGGCGGCTTGCCGGAAGAAAGCGTCAAATTCCTGGTCGTTCATACCTTGCATGCTATCCGTTCATTTTTTTTTATCATCACTCGTAACTGGGCCCGGGCTCGTGATAAATCCGATTTGGACGTACCCACCGATATATTCAAGGCTTGAGAGATCTCTTCGTGGGAGTATCCGTCAATAACAGAGAGATTGAAAACCGTGCGGTACATCGGTGGCAGGCGCTGAATCAGGCCAAAGATTTCCTGGTACGACAACTGACTAATAACATTTGCTGTATCTGAAGCAACTTCCTCCTGCGTTTCAATAGGCGCATGGTTATGGTGCTTTTTGGTTTTATGGTAATGATTGATCGCCGTATTGATCAGAATGCGCCGAAACCAAGCCGGAAACGATTGCTTTGTATCAAATTTCCCGAGACTACGGTATACTTTCAGAAACCCATCGTTAAGCACTTCAATCGCATCTTCTTCATTGGCAGTATAGCGCAGGCAAATGCTCATTCCAAAGCCATAAAACTGTTCGTATAACTGTTTTTGGCAGTTTTGCTGGTGATCAATGCACCCTTGGATCAGATGTAGAATATTGTCGGGTTGCGCTAAACTCACAATGAGCGTGTTTGTCAATCAATACCAGCCCTATCCGGAAACGGTTGCGTGGACAAGAAAAAAATACAAAAAATGGCAGCAGGTACCAAAAAAATAACCAACCTCTAAAAGAGACTGGTTATTTGTGTATGAGACGTAATTCTACCTTCCTACTGTACCTACTAATCTATTTACCTATGAGAAAACCTTTATTTATTTTGCTACTTTATTACTTAGTAGAGACTACCGGATAGATGTCACCTAGAAATTCAGATTTTTTTTAATTTTTTTCGGCCATGTCATTTTTCTATCGCTTTGCTACCACTGCCTCGCTTTTTGTCTAACTTTGCCCCCGCAAACTTGCCGATATGGAAGAACCAGTAGAAACCGTATGGGAACAGCTTAAAGAGTGGGTGCTAATGGTTTACCGTTGGTTTACCACCGACTTTGTATTCATTGGAAACAAGCAATATGATTTAATTGACATTATTCTTTTTCTGGTTAGCATCGTCGTACTGATATATGTTTCAGGTAAATTCAGGAAGCTACTGGTTAATAAAGTTTTAGCACGCTACAACCTAGATATTGGCATTCGCCAATCTATTGGTACTATTGTACGCTATGTAGTTTTAGTCCTGGGTTTTACCGTTATCATTGATTCAGCTGGGATTGATTTGAGTTCACTAACGGTACTAGCAGGAGCTCTTGGGGTTGGGTTAGGTTTTGGCTTGCAGAATATTGCCAATAATTTTATTTCAGGCTTGATTATCCTCTTCGAGCGGCCTATTAAAGTGGGTGATCGGATTGAAGTAGGGGATGTTAGTGGAGATGTGGTGAATATTTCGGCGCGGGCTACTACCGTTATTACCAATGATAATATCTCCATCATCGTCCCCAATTCGGAGTTCATCTCCTCGCAGGTAATCAACTGGAGCCATAACGACCGCTTGGTACGCTTTCGCTTTCCGGTGGGAGTTTCCTACCAGGAAGATCCCGAAAAGGTAAAGAAGGTGCTGATGGAAGTGATGGAGGAGCATGCGGGAATCCTGGATCATCCGCCGCCCGACGTCTGGTTTGATGAATTTGGCGATAGCTCGCTCAATTTCAACCTAATGGTCTGGACTTCACAGTACGTGCAGCGACCTAAAGCGCTACGAAGTCAGTTGTATTACTCAGTATTTAAGAAATTCAAAGAACACGGTATTGAAATTCCCTTTCCGCAACGCGATTTGCATATCCGTAGTGGAGAATTACCGATAGAACTTAAAAACCACAATGGAGTCAACACCCACAAAACCTAATAAACACTTCGTCTTTGATTTTGACAGTACGTTTACCCAGGTAGAAGCGCTGGATGTACTGTGCGAAATAGCACTGGAGAACGATCCCAGCCGGGAGGCAGTACTATCCGAAGTGAAGCGAATTACTAACTCCTGCATGAATGGGGAGATTTCCTTTCGGGAATCATTAGAAAGTCGCTTGGCGCTGCTTCCTGCCCACCGTAATCATTTACCAAAGCTAGTTGAGCAATTACGGAATAGCGTTTCGCTCTCGTTTGAGCGTAACAAAGAGTTTTTTGAAAGCTTCTCCGAACGTATTTATGTAATCTCCAATGGCTTTAAAGCTTTCATTCTGCCGGTTACCCGCGACTATAATATTCCTGACGAACACGTGTTTGCTAATGAGTTCACCTTTGACGAAGAAGGGAATATTACCGGATTTGACCAGACTAATCTGCTGTCTACCGACGAAGGAAAAGTAGCCGTTATTCGTGATCTGAATTTGAATGGCGACGTATACGTTATTGGCGATGGCTACAATGATTATAAAATTAAAGCGGCCGGCTTTGCCAATAAATTTTACGCCTTTACCGAAAATATTGAACGAGACTCGGTGGTAGATAAAGCCGACCACATAACTCCATCTTTAGACGAATTTCTGTACTTGAATAAAATGAACACTGCTATTTCTTATCCAAAAAATAGAATTAAAGTCCTGCTGCTGGAAGGCATCCACCCCGATGCCGAACAACGGCTGAAGGCCGAAGGCTACCAAGTAGAAACCTATCCGGCGGCGATGGACGAAGCCGAACTGGCCGAAAGAATTAAAACGGTATCCATCCTCGGTATTCGATCTAAAACCCATGTAACCGAAAAGGTGCTGCAAAATGCCAATCGGTTGTTAGCCATTGGCGCTTTCTGTATTGGAACGAACCAAATTGATCTGACAGCTTGCTCTAAAAAAGGCATTGCGGTATTCAACGCCCCCTACAGCAATACTCGCTCGGTGGTAGAACTAGCTATTGGTGAAATTATTATGCTGATGCGGGGTATTACCGACAAATCGGTAGGGATGCATCAGGGATTGTGGGGAAAATCGGCTAAGAATAGCAACGAGATTCGGGGTAAGAAGCTGGGGATTGTAGGTTACGGCAATATTGGCTCCCAACTATCGGTGCTGGCCGAAAATATGGGGATGGATGTGTACTACTACGATATTGTGGAGAGGTTAGCACTTGGCAATGCTACCAAATGTAATTCATTGTCGGAGCTTTTAGGGCTGGCCGATGTGGTTACGCTACACGTAGACGGACGCGGAGAGAATAAGCGGTTTTTTGGGGCCGATGACTTTGCCGCGATGAAAGACGGGGCAATATTCCTAAATCTGAGCCGAGGTTTTGTGGTTGATGTAGCCGCTCTGAAAGAAAACATTCTGACCGGCCGTATCCGGGGAGCGGCGGTAGATGTATTCCCTACCGAGCCAAAAAGCAACGAAGAGGAGTTTGTATCCGAGCTACGGAACCTGCCCAACGTAATCTTGACGCCCCACATCGGTGGTAGCACTGAGGAAGCTCAGGAGAACATTGGGGAGTTTGTACCGGGGAAAATTATGGAATATATTAACACCGGCAGCACTTTTCTTAGTGTAAACTTCCCCAACGTGCAGTTACCTTTACTTAAAAATGCCCATCGGCTTATGCATATTCACCATAACAAGCCGGGGGTGTTGGCCAACATCAGCCAGGTACTGGTGAAACATAACATTAATGTAGTAGGGCAATACCTGAAGACGAATGAAGACATCGGCTACGTCATTATCGACATTGACAAAGCCTACGACGAGCAGGTCATCAAAGAATTGCGTGCCATTGAAAATACCATCCGCTTCCGCGTACTCTACTAGCAACTAACGGTGAACAATGAGCAATGAACAATTGAATGTAATTCTCTGAAAGGAGAAGCATGCTTTCCAATTGCACACTGCTAATTGTTCTCTGCACATTGTTAATTGAATTACATGCTTTTGAATAGACGGAAATTGTTGCCGTGGCGGCGCAGGCTGTAGCCCCGTTCCTGATTCTTGGTCGTAGAAAAAGTTTGATTTCCTGGTACGCGAGTGTCTTCCATCGTCAGACCATGATCGGCAATATTGAAGTTTTTCAGGTTTACGTAGGTGCCCTCGTTATCCTTTACTGCTTCGTTCTCGTGCTTCTCCCAAAGCTTCTTGTAAATTTCCTGTTTCTTTGCTTCGTCCATGATTAAAAAGTTTTAATGGTTAAAAAAATATAATAATCTGACTGGCCGAATGTTCAGCCGCCAAAGTAGGAGTTATCCGCTATGATCCTTGCTTCGCAGAAAGTCGTGCTGCGAAAACTCGGGTTTGGGATAGCGGTAAAAGCCCTGTCCGGACTTTACTCCCAAATGTCCTTGATCCACGTAGTTCTCTTTAAAAAACTGAGCTACTCGTTGTTGTATCGGGTCCTGATTGCGCTCAGCCCAGAAGTTAGCGACCTTATAAACCGTGTCTAGTCCAATGTAATCCATAATGCCAAAGGGGCCACTGGGGGTGTGCATAATGCCCATCCAGGCCCGGTCAACATCCTGGTGCGAAGCTACCTGACCCACCACCAGTTGATTGGCCGCTCCGAGCAGAGCCACTAACATGGTATTAAATACGTAGCCACTATGCTCTTTCTCCAGCACAATCGGGATCTGGTCAATAGCACGAGCGAAAGCCACCGTAATGTCAATAGTTTCTTGCGACGTGCCGGGGTGTGGCATCACATCGGCTACATTAGAGGTCCACACGTCAGGATGAAAGTGCAGGGCTATTAGCTTATCGGGGCGACCGCTGGCTTCGGCAAACATAGATGGCAGCAGCGTGGAGGTGTTGGTAGTAAAGATACAATGGTCGGGTGCGTAATGATGCACTTCTCCGAGCACCTTGCCCTTCAACTCGGGATCTTCCGGCACCGACTCACTCACCAAGTCTGCCGAAGGGGCGTGTTCAGCCAGATCAGTAGTAAACCGCAGCCGTTGCTCTACTGAAGAGCGTCCCTCCTCTAAATCGTCCTCTAGCATATCCAGGTAGCGGCTGATTCGCTTTTTAGCTATGGTCAAGGCCTCTTTTTTAATATCGTAGATAGTCACCTCAAATCCGTGCATAGCCGACTGTAAGCCAATCTGTTGGCCCATAGTACCCGCACCGGCAATCAGTACGTTGTCAATGTCTGCCATAGGTTGTTGTTTCTTTACTCAAAATAACAATCCTCCGTATAGGAATGTTTGACTACGATGTACAGAGAACAATGTACAGAGAACAATGTACAGAGAACAATGTACAGTGAGCAATGTACAGTGAGCAATGTACAGTGAGCAATGGGCAATTAGAAAGTCAGGCTTCAGTACCTAAAAGGTTACACCGTAAATTGCTCATTGTACACTGCCCATTGATTAAACCGTTTCCGACTGCTTTTCTTGCTGGGCTTCGGGTTCGTCAGTCTCAATCTTATCGATTTCTTTATCTACTTCTTCCCAATAGTTAGAGGCAAAATCTTCGTAGGGCGTAATTTTAGTGCCGGTAAGTACCAGCCCTAGTGTCATGACGATACTCGTGATGATAATCACGAACAGCAGCACTCCTGAATTGAAGTTCTGCGACTGCATCTCTACCGGAATGGAAAAGAAAAGCAGAATAGTAATCAGACCTCGTGGGGCGATGAACAACTGGGGTAGAATATCGCGGCGGATAAAGAGCTTTAATAAGATAAACCGTAAGACAAAAATAATGGCGAGTAAAGTCGCGCTTACCCCGGCTACTTTACTATCAAAAATAGTAGCGATGGTGATCGTCATACCGAAAATAACGAAAAAGAACGTCCGGACTACAAAGGCGCTCTCCATCGTAACTAGCCGGAAGTTGTTGAGAATGCCACTCACAGCACGAGGGTTGACCAACCGCTTGAGTTTACCGAAGAAAAATAGTCGGTAGTTATTCAAGATCAGTCCGAAAATTAAGATAATGATAAGCGACGATAGATGAAATAGCTTACCTACCGAATAAAGCAACAGCAGTACCGCAATCAGCAAAAACAGCTTAACGCTGGTATCTAGTTTCTGAAACAGAAGTACCAAACCGTAGCTCAGTAGTACTGATAGCCCGATGGTTAGGGTAATGTTACTGACCACATCCCACACAATAGCCGTGGGTGATTCGGTTTCAGCATTGCCTATTAGAAAATAGAAAAACATGATCCCCAAAATATCGGAAAAGGTAGCCTCGTACACCATAAACTCTCGCGTATGCTCATCCTTGAGTCCCCCTACACTAGGGATCACAATCGCACTACTGATAATAGCCAGAGGCACGGCGTATACCAGCGAAGTAAAGAACGTGTCGCCGTAAGCGTATTGTATGATATAAGCGCCAGCAATGGCGGTAACTACCAACGCGATAAGCGCCACCAAAAACGACTTCCAGATAATGGGCCAGCGGTCGGCAGTGAGCTCCAGGTCCAGAGCAGCCTCCAGCACGATCATGGTTAGCCCCACAATTCCCAGTACTTCCAGTACGGTAATCAGATTGTCTCCAAGCGGGATACCCAAAGCTTCCGCACCGTATTTCAGCCCAACGCCCAGAATAATGAGCAGTAACACACTGGGGATATTGGTTTTACTGGAAACCAGGTTGAAGAGATACGAAAAAATAATGATCAGCGAGGTAGCGATCACCGCTACATACGCATTAAATTCGGTCATGCCGGTAAAAAGTTATTGAATATTACCAGCAAAACGAAGGAAGCGACTGGAAGGTTATGGCTTATATGTGTTCAGGTGTTCAAAGTTATTCATGAACACCTGAACATCTGAACACAACTTCTACTTTACCACCATACCCAGGGCTTCCTGAAGCTGGGGGTCGCTTTTGAGGGCTACACGGGCAATATACTTCAATTCCCTTATCCAGTCGATGAGTTCAGCCAGGGCCTCGTCGCGTTGCTGGGTAGCGCGTTGGGCGTGGGCTTTATGCTGTAAGCGGCGGTGCTTAGCCGAAATTAGGGCGTGAATTTCTACTAAGGCTTGCGACCACTCTTCCGGTTTAAGCCCGAAACGTTCCTCCAAGGGAGCAATATACGCAGGAGCCTTAGTATAAAAGAGGCGAGCCTGATCCAGCCACTCCTGCTGGGTAGTAGGGACGGGCTGATGAATATGCAGCTTGCGAAGCACCTCCGGCTGCTTACGATAGACCATGCGTACCAGGGTTACGTATTCCTGATAAGAGCGCTTCGCTTGCTGATAATCATCCTTCCACTGTTGGTTAGCGTCGTACTGCGACTCGGCTAATTCTTCGCGTAGCTGCTGAAATTCGCGGGCAGCTTTCAGGCGGGTTTCACCGTCTTTGATTCGGCGAAGCGGAAAACCGTAGGTAGCAAAGAGTTTCTGTAATTCCTCGCTGTTTAAAATATTCTGGATGATGGCTTCTCCTTCGGCAAACTGACGGTTAATAGCAACACTGGGCATAGTCTCTGGATTAATAAAGAAAACACTACTACTCCCAGCTTACAGCCAAAAGCAGGCCATAGAATTTTTTGCTAATCGCTAACCCATTCAAATTCCTACCAATGTAATATTCCCGGAAACTACGCAGAAAACGGCCAAAATCTGCCAGTATGTCGGTCCGGTAGCGAATTTTTCAAGCAGATGAGCGCCGATTCTTACCTGTTTGGCACATAGCCGTACGCCCGAACGATAAAACTTACTTGTGCAGTACCCCACCTTACCGGATGAGTACCAATTTGAGGGTCGAATGGTAGTTTTTATAGCGGATAAAGGGTGAACCGCCCCGGTTTAATGATCATCTTCCTGGAAAAAAGCTGATATTGCCCTCTATCTAAGAGAAACCCGCCCGGCTATTCAGCATTCTTTGCCAAACTGGCAGTGGGGAGTGGTCTCGGATTACAAATCCTTATGTTAGGTGCTTTCGGATAATATATTTAAAAGAGCATAAAACCTTAAAGTTATAATATGCTTAAACAAAGGATTTTTAAATGTGAAAAAAACCTGAGATGCTGTGTAAAGATGCAATACAGCATTCTTAATGAAGTATACGCACTTGATTGTCATTTGTAATCTTTCGTTCTTCGCAACAGCTGCTATCTGTATTTTGCAACGCTTTGAAGTATTATTACTCATCAGTCATTAAACGAACAATCGTAAGATGACCACAAACAAACCCTCATTCTCCTTTGGCGTCATCGCCGACGTGCAGTACTGCGATTGTCCTCCTACCGAGGCGCGGTTTTATCGAAAGTCTACCGACAAACTGCAGGAGTGTTTAAATGCTCTCAATCAGCAAAATTTGGCCTTTACGCTGGATGTAGGCGATCTCATTGATCGGGACTTCAGCAGTTTTGATACAATTTTGGGTGAATACCAGCAAGCCAAAGCCCGCATTTACCGTACCCTAGGCAATCACGATTATTCGGTATCTCCTGAGCATTTGGCTGAAGTGCCGGTTCGGGTGGGGTTAAATTCTGCCGGTTACTACGATTTTGTGTACCTGGGCTGGCGGTTTATCGTACTGAACGGTACTGAAGTAAGCACCTACGCGCACCCGGAAGGCAGCGAAGCCTATACGGCTGCCGAAACAATACTAAAAAAACTTGAGCAAGACGATCTGCCTCAGGCTAGGCCCTGGAACGCCGGAGTTAGCCCGCAACAGTTAGGGTGGCTGCAAGACCGTTTGCAAGTGGCTCAGTCTGCCCAGCAGAAAGTTATCGTGATGGGGCATTATCCGCTCTATCCCGAAGACCCTCATAATCTCTGGAATGCTGATGAGGTGATAGCAACGTTAGAGCAATCAGATAACGTCGTGGCTTACTTCAACGGCCACAACCACGCCGGCAACTACGGACAAAAAAAAGGTATCCACTATCTCAACTTCAAAGGCATGGTAGATACTCCCGATCAAAATACCTTTGCTGCTGTCCACGTATACCCCAACCGATTGGAAGTAGCAGGTTTTGGCCGGGAAGAATCTAGGGAGTTGGCAATTCGTTAGTAACAAATCTTCTAAAAAAACTTAGCTTTCTTGTAACCATTTGGCCTTTGATAACCACTAGGTAGTATGACCGAACAAGAAAAAAATTGTGTAGTATACCCAGTTTTTTCTTCCGTATGTTGTGATAATTTGTGTCAAGAGGGATAGTCAGCCAGGATATAATTAGTATTCTATTGCAGCATGAATAGCTCAAATAAGTAAATACAAAAATAAATTTACGGCCAAAAGCTGTTAAAGTACCTCAGCTGCTAAGTTGCATATGGTGAAATAGAAACAGCGGAGAGTAGCGGCCGTTACACTGTTTAGAATAAATAAGAGATAACAAAGCAATCTATCTATACACGAATATGCCAAAAAATACTATTCAGTCAATTTCAGGTAAGAGCAATCAGGAACAAACTGCCGTTACCTCAAACCCAATTAGAACAAAGTATCAGAACATTTTGCGTTCTATTAAGGAATTAATTAATCCAATAAAAGTATCGTTTGTTATTGTCGGAGCTCAAAAGAGCGGTACGACAGCTTTGGATCATTTTCTACGTCAACATCCAGAGGTTTCTATGAGTAAGAAGAAAGAGACAGACTTCTTTTCTACCGAAAAATACTGGGTAAATGGAGAAATTTATGAATCCTACAAAAAATATTTTAATGCATACTTTAAGAAAGTAAAATATGGAGAAGCCTCACCAAGCTATATGCTAAATCACGAGGTTGTAGCCCCTCGAATAGCAAAATACAATACAGATATGAAGCTCATTTTTATATTAAAAAATCCTATTGAAAGAGCCTTCTCGCAGTATAAGATGCATGTCAAAAGATATAACCTAAACCTCTCTTTCCGTCAGTGTCTCGATATCGCAATGAATCAACAACAGGAAAATATTAGGCTTGATCCTAGTAACCAAGTCACACTGAATGGGTCAACAAAGACAATAGAAACTTATATAAAATTTGGTCATTATGTTGAACAGATTAAATCCTTCCAAAAATATTTTGGGAACAATCAAATACTCATTCTTTTAACGGAGGATCTGTTAAACGAACATGAGCAAACAATGAGAAAAGTATATGACTTCTTAGATATTACGCCAATAGATACTAAACGCAAAATCGTTCATAGTAATAAAGGACAATTATCGACAACCAGCAAAAGAGAAAGGGAAATGCTACTAAAAGAATATTCACAAGATATAGAAGGTCTTGAAAAAATATTGAAAAGAGATTTATCTCACTGGAAGAATATCTAGCAAACACTTGAATGTCTCAATGCACAACTAGCTCCATCCGTACATAAAGTGTATTATAGCAAGATAAGAAACCTATGAAGGCTTTGGATGAACGAATGACAGAAGTTCGGCAAACTGACGGCATTGCGATGAAAGATTATCTGCGATTGCTTGCTATTCATTTTCAGCGGTGTAAATCCGAAAAAGTAAGTGCATTGAACTTGTTTCTACTGAAATAACCACTTTCCGATGGTTTTATAGTTTACTTTGGTGCCGTAGGTGAGGATACCGATTCGGTAGATTTTGGCGGCTATCCAAGTAGTAAAAATAAAGCCTCCGATAAGTAAAGCCATTGACAGTAACAGTTCCCAAGTAGGTAGCCCGAAGGGGATGCGCATCATCATTACCACCGGTGAGGTAAACGGAATCATAGACATCCAGAAGGCTAGCGTTCCGTTAGGTTCGTTCAAAATAGCCGCTAGCGTCACAATGGAGATGATTAAGGGGGCGGATACCGGCAGCATAAACTGTTGGGTATCCGTATCTGAATCGGCAGCGGAGCCTACGGCGGCAAACAGTGCACCGTACATCAGATAACCTCCCAAAAAGTAAAAGATAAAACAACCGATCAGCAGCGGAAGATTCACTGAGCCAAATATTGATGAGAAGTCCTGCATGGCTTCCAATTCGGGGCTATTTTCCGGCATCTGGGTCATCGGTACGGCGGTAGTCGAGGGATCGGCAGTAATATCGGGAAAAAAACTTCCGGCTATATTCACGATCAGTAGCGTAAATCCCACCCACAGTAAAAACTGGGTAAGCCCCACTGAAGCTACGCCAATGACTTTTCCTACCATCAGCTGAAACGGTCGAACCGAGGAAATAATGACTTCTACAATTCGGCTGGACTTCTCTTCAATCACGCCTCGCATCACCTGGGCTCCGTAGAGGAAAATAAAAATATAGATTAAAAACGCCCCGATGTAGCCTACGGCTGAGGCCACTTCAGCATTCCCTTGTTGTTCTTCACCGGCCTGGGTCAGGTTAATGGTACTGATTTCTACATTGGTCTCTAATGCTTCTAGCGTTTCGCGGCTAATGCTGGAGCGTTCCAACTTCAAATCGCGGATGTTCTGACGAACCGTTTGGCGTATATTGCGGAGCAACTGAATACTGGGGTTGGATTCGGCAAAGAACGTAATGCCTTGGGGGTCATCCAGGTCTAGCTCGGGAATGTACAGTAGCCCGTAATGATTGCTGGTCGGAAAATCTTCCTTAGCCTGGTTTAACGAAAGGGTAATGTACTCATACTGGATATTACTGTCTTCATCACTACTAAAGCTATTTTGTAGTAGGCCACTTTCATCGATGACGGCAATCACCTTCTCGTCACTGCTCTCACTGGAAGCCAGCCAGATAGGCACGAACACAATACCGGCAAAAATTAGCGGGCCCAGAATAGTCATAATGATGAATGACTTCTTGCGGACGCGCGTCCAGTATTCTCGTCTGATAATTAATCCTATCTTGTTCATTGTACAGCGGTGATAAAAATTTCGTTAATGGTAGGTAGCTTTTCCTGAAAACCGTGGATTTCAATATGAGGAATCAGCGAGCGCAACAGTTCGTTAGGGCTTACGGTATCGGCAATCTGCACCGTAGATTTAATGTAGTTTTCCTCCATAGGTTCTTCGCTCAACAATTGGTACGCCATATCCAATCCGTTAAAGTTTCCCAGATGCACAATCTCGTAGGTGTTGGAGCGAAATTGGTTTTTAATATCCTGCTTCTTACCGTCCAGTATCTTTTCCGATTTATTAATCAAGGCAATATGGGTACACAGTTCCTCTACCGACTCCATACGGTGGGTAGAAAAAATAATGGTTTTGCCGCGTTCCTGTAATGCTAAAATCTCGTCTTTAATCAGGTTAGCATTCACTGGGTCAAAGCCGGTAAAGGGTTCATCTAGTATGATTAGGTCGGGATCGTGCACCACCGTGGCAATAAATTGGATTTTCTGCTGCATCCCTTTAGAGAGGTCTTCAATTTTCTTCTCGCTCCAGCCGGAAACTTCCAACCGCTCAAACCAGCTCTTAATCCGTTTTACTGCTTCAGAGCGGGATAGTCCTTTGAGACGAGCCAGATAGATAAGCTGTTCGCCTACTTTCATCTTTTTGTACAGCCCTCGCTCTTCGGGTAAGTAGCCAATGTCGGCAATGTGCTTAGGTTCCAGCGGCTCATCCTTGATCAGAATCTGTCCTGCATCAGCTTCAATAATCTGATTGATAATTCGAATCAAAGTAGTTTTTCCGGCGCCATTCGGACCCAGCAACCCGAAGATAGATTGCTTAGGAATAGTGATGCTAACATCGCGAAGTGCTTCGTGATTAGCGTATCGTTTAGAGATATGTTGTGCTTCTAGTAAATACAAATCTGAGGTGTTTTGGGCAAAGTAGATAAATTGCCGAATAGGAATCAAATTCGGTAAGTCGGAAACAATATTATAATTTTAACCATCACTGAATTAGTCGTTAAACTGCTGCGTTTATTACACTGCTTGGCTTATTTATTTTATTAGTATGTTCAAATCTATATTGCTAGTCTCGTTTATTCTAAACTTCCACGTTATTTTGGCGCAAACCCTTTCGCCGTCGGACTCAATAGCCTACCGCTACGGTCAGACTATTACGCAGGAAGAGCTCAAGGAACATCTGCAAATTTTGGCTTCCGATGAGATGGAGGGAAGGGAAACAGGAACCGAAGGCCAGAAGAAAGCAGCGGCCTACCTTGCCGGTTATTTTGCCGGTCTGGATTTACCCCCAATCATTGGGGATACCTCTTACTATCAGACTTACCCCATTGTGGAGAGTGAGTGGCAGGAGCCCTATGTGGAAATTGAAGGGCAACGCTTCAGCTTTCTGAAGGATTTTTATTCCTTCTACCGGCTCACTGAGTCAATCGATACTTCGTTCAGTCAGGTCACCTTTGCTGGGTACGGCATTTCCAGTGAGAAGTACGACGATTACCTGGAAGTAGACGCCACGGGGCAGGCATTACTAGTGCTATCCGGCGAGCCTAAAAGTCCGGAGGGTGATTATTATGTGACTAACTCATCCTCGCCTTCACGATTTACCCGAAATTTGATGGCTAGCCTGGGCACTAAACGAACTCTGGCTGATATTGAAGATGCCGCGCTAGTGATGGTAGTGGATGAAAACTTTAAACAGCATTTGGATCGATATGCGCTGGCTGCTCGTCGCCCCGCATTGGAATTGAAGCAGTCCAGGAATGAACCTAGCCTGATTATTATTTCTCCTGAAATGGCTGCCGCCTTAAGCGGAAAGTATGATTTGGCTAAACTACAGCAACGAATTGATAAAAAGGGTAAATCGGCTTCCTTTACCCGTGATGTCTCCTTTAAAGTAAATTTAGGGCAGGAAAACCGACAGATTACTTCGGAAAATGTGCTGGGTTTCGTAGAGGGTAGCGATTTGAAGGACGAGATAGTAGTTGTAACGGCCCACTACGACCATATTGGCAAGCAAGGAGATAAAATCAACAACGGAGCTGATGACGATGGCTCGGGTACCGTAGCGGTGCTGGAAATTGCCGAAGCGTTTGTAGAAGCCAAACGACAGGGGTACGGACCTCGTCGCAGTATGCTATTTATGACTGTGTCCGGTGAAGAGAAAGGGCTATTTGGCTCTCAGTACTATACCGAGAACCCGGTATTTCCGCTGGAAAATACCATAGCCAATCTCAATATTGATATGGTGGGTCGGATTGACCGAGCCCATTCTGCGGATTCTAATTATGTCTACGTAATTGGCTCCGACCGTCTGAGTACCGAACTACACGAGATCAACGAGCAGGCTAACCGTACCTTCATCCAGCTTGATTTAGATTACCGCTATAATGCCGAAGATGATCCCAACCGATTTTATTACCGTTCCGATCATTATAATTTTGCCAAGAATAATATCCCCGTCATTTTCTACTTTAATGGCACCCACGCTGATTATCATCGCCCTACAGATACCATAGAGAAAATCAATTTTGATCTATTGCAAAAGCGAACCCAGTTGATCTATTACACGGCTTGGCAACTGGCCAATCAGGATCGGCGGATCGTAGTAGATAATGGCAAGGCAACTCCTAATGAGCAAGGTCGGGATTAAGTAAAGAATCAAGTTACTCACAATCGTCTTTTTGGTTTATGCTCGCAAAACCGCTTTCAGGTATTTCGTTCTCACGGTCTCTCAGTGCTATTTATCTAGTTTTTTCGTTGATTTTAGCGCCATTGATGCTGGTGAGTTGTGGCCAGACTCCAGAGAAAGAGCGGGATGCATTCTTGTTAAAAGGAAATCTACAGTTGGAGGCTGGAGAATACCAAGAAGCCATTAGGTACTACAATGAAGCTATCGGGATTGACCCAAACTCGGCTGATGCCTACAATAACCGGGGTATTGCCTACGCTAACACTGGGCGCTTTCCCGAAGCTATTACCGACTACACCCGGGCCATTCAGTCTCGTACCGATTACGTAGATGCCTATTTTAACCGTTCCGATGCCTACCAGCGCAGTGGGGACTATTTACGCAGTCTTAATGATCTGGATACCGTACTTCGCTACTACGCTGATTCAGCCTATGTTCATTTTAGCCAAGGGCTGTCCTTAACCGGGTTGCGTCGCTATCCGCAAGCCCAGCAGGCCTTTGAAAACGCTATCCGGTTGGATTCACTTAATGCTGAAAGCTACGTAAACCGCGCTACCGTCTTGTACTATCAGCAGCAGTACGATCAGGCCAAACGGGATATTGGGCAGGCGTTGCATTTAGATGAAAGTGAAAGTAATGCTTTCAATGTTCTGGGGTTAGTTTACACCGATACCGAGCAATACGACTCAGCTAATCTGGCTTTTGAACAAGCGTTGAAGCTAGAGCCATTTCAGCCTTATTTCTTGAACAATCAAGCCTACCTGTATTTACAAATTGATTCATTACAACTGGCGCAGGAGACATTAACCACCAGTATGCGATTAGATCCTAAAAATAGCTACGTTTACCGGAATCAGGGAATATACTACCTGAAGCAGGAGAAGTATCAGGATGCAGTGCGTCTGTTAAATCGAGCCATTAAGCTAGATGACACTACCGAGGATGCTTACTTCTATTTAGGCAACGCTTACGAAGGGCTTAAAAATTTTGAGGAAGCCTGTAGAGCCTGGACTAGCTCGAGGGACGGAGGAAATGAAAAAGCAGAAGAAAAATACCGGCAGTACTGCGGGTCAAATATCTAGGACTTTAATCTCCACCCGGCGGTTTTTCTGACGGCCCTCGATGGTATCTTCTCGGGTGATAAGCTGGGCATTACCGTAAGCTCTGGTTTTAATTCTCCTTTTATGAATTCCCATTTCTACTAAATAGTCCTTAACAGTTTCGGCTCGGTCTTCGGATAGTTCCATCAACGATTGGTTGCCCCCCCGGTCAGTATGGCCTTCCAATTGAACAACCATTTTAGGGTAGCGGTCCATCATTGCTTTTAATTCTTCAATTACCGGTCGGACTTCTGGCCGCAGCACACTAAGTCCTCGGTCGAACCAGATAGTATCCGAAAGCTGAATATAATCTCCTTCCTGAGGAATACGGCGAAGCAACAAGTTTTGCGGAATCTGACTTGATGCGTCGGTTTCCAAAGTTAAATAGAGAGGCTGGTAGTCCTCCGCAGTTACTTCTATCACATATTCTCGATTTTGCTGTAGATTAATCCGGTAGCGGCCGTCCTGATTATCAAAAAAGCGAATGCCCATTACGTTGCTAATAGGTAGCAAATGGTATTTCAGTTTAGCTTCAACCGGCTCTTTGGTTTCTGCATCCAGTATTTTGCCGGAAAGATAAACCAGATCATCGGACTGGGCATAAGACATTGTATCTTGAGTCGTCGACCAGTAGCCTAACACAAATACGAAGAGATACTTAATCATGCCAAATTCATTTCTGCACTATTTTACATAAAAACATTGAATTATTATAACAAAATAAATAAAATGTAGTATAAAAATGAGAAAAGTATAAAAATATTCTCATTTTGAGAAGTCGCTCGATGCTATTCTCTCTTTCGGAACCTAAATACTATTAATCTATAACTACAAATTCAACCCTCCTGTTTAGCTGGCGATTAGCCGCTGAAGTATTCTTCACCAGTGGTCGCTTCTCACCAAAACCGACGATTCTCAATCTGCTATCGGCAACTCCGCGATGAATTAAGTAGTCGGCTGCAGCATTAGCTCTTCTTTCAGAAAGCCTCTGATTATAGCTTTCGGGACCTACTGAGTCAGTATGTCCAGCCACCTGAAGTCGAGCATCAGGATTCTCGGCCATATAAGCAGCTACTCCATCTAAGTAACCGTAGGCATCTCGCCTTAAGGCGTAACTATCAAATTCAAAAAGCACTTCTTCGGAAGCAATGGCCTGCCGAGTTAGGGCCAAAGACTCACCAGCACTGATCTCGGAGAGGTTATCCGACATATAAATATCCCGATAAACTATCTTATCACCGTCAGGGTCAAGTTCGGCAAGGGCAATGCGCTGACGGTTGATGGTAGCAAATCCCGAACGTTCGGCGTAAATGTCGTAGGTGCCGGGAGGTAATGTCAGTTCGTAACGGCCGTCTTCGCCCGTACTTCCCTGGCTACTGGTGGTAGTTACCGTATCCGATACGTTATCGAAGATAACACTCGCCTGAACGGGGGTATTATTTTTCACATTGTATACCTGTCCGCGTACAATGTACAATGGCTCAATAGGTTTGAAGATAGGCACATTGATTTGGAAAAGGTCAGTACTGTCTATCTCAGCACGAGTAAGAAAAGCATACTTCTTATCAGTAGAGATGTTAAAGTAGGTGTCGTTACTTTCAGAATTGATAACAGGACCTAAATTCTCTGGTCGGGACCAGTTCATCCAGGTATCGTCTTGCCGGTAACTTACGTACACATCTTCTCCGCCAAATCCGCTGTAGCCGCGAGAGGAAAAGTAGAGGGTGGTGTCATCGGTCATAAATGGAGCCGATTCCGTATCGGCAGTGTTAATGGTACGACCAAGATTTAGGGGAGTGGCCCAAGTGTTGTCACCCCGGTTGAAACTAACATACAGATCTAGTTCTCCGTATCCATCATCCCTCCGTAATGCCATCAATAAATATTTTTGATCATTTGCCAAAAAATAGTTGGCTACTTCCGAGTAATTATAGAAGTCAAGTATGTCCATCGGAGTAGGTTGGCTCCAAGTACCGTCAGATTGCTGGGTGGTGATGGAGACGCCCCCTCTCATTTTTCCGTTTTCCAAGTACCGATTTCCCAGTAGTAACACATAATTATTATCTTCATTAATAGCTATGGAGCTCACGAAATTGCTGCCTTTATTGTTAAGCGGAACTCCGATGTTCTTTGGTTCGCCCCACTCCTCAGTGGTTGGATCACGCTCCAGGTACCAAATATCTTCAATATCCCGCTTGCCACCTACATTTTCGGGAGAGTTGCGACTAAAGAAAATAGTGTTGCCATCGGGCGAAATAATAGGGTTGATATTGACCGTCTCTTCTCCGAAGTTAGCTTTAATCTTTTCTAGAGCTATTTCAGGGTTCAAATTAGGAGCAATATTAATTTCAGCCTCTGTAGGTACGGCCGAACCAGAAATAGCGATGGCATCAATAGCGTTATACCCGGGTACCGCAGCGCAGCGCAGGACTAATTTTACTGCTTTTACACCGTAGGGGGTTGGATCAATAAAAACGTTGAACATCCGGCCCTGAGCGTTAATTGGGGCTGGTTCTAGAGTGGCTACCAGATATTCGTTATCCGCTTCATCGTAGCAGAAAATCTGGTACACAGCTCCGGGGTTACGAGATTCAGCGATGGCAATCTGTTGAATATTCATCGGTACGGCAAAACCCACTTTAATAAACTCTTCCTTGTCTTGTTTTTTGGGTACCCAGGCATTGGGGCTATCGCCTGCATTACCGGGTAAAACATTGGGAGGGCCTAGTACCTGTCGTGGTTCATAGTCAACGTACTGCATGTTTTGCTTAAAAAAGATGCCAGGACTGTATGAGGAGGAAACATCCAGTACTTCATCAGCCCACTGGGTTTCTTGAGCAGAAAGGTTGAAAGCGGCAGTAAAAGAAATGACGAACAAAAAAAGAAGGATTTTGCGCATATCCAGTTTTATTAAATAACGTGGTCGGTACAGTCTGAAGCTATAAAGTGGCCAAATTTAGGTAAAGCTGCGTACAAATGATAGAAAAGCCAATCCAGAACCATACTTAATACGCCCAATATTACATCTTTTTCTGTTTTTTGGCATCTGAAACCGCTAAATCCTGCTAACTTAATCTCATTCCTGCCTATTGAACTAAATGATCGGTGGTAACATTTACTGAAAGAAGAATGACTATTGTTAGCAGATGCGTATCGCATTAACTATTTTTTTTACGCTAACCGTAAATTGGCTAACCGCCCAAAATATCCAACCAACTGCAGAACAGCAGGCTGTTACTTTGTTCGAACAAGGAAGACTAGCTGAAGCTTATGAGCAGGCCTGGCGGGAAGGTGCTATTATAAAAACTCGTTACGGAGTCATTAGCGATCAATACGCTAAAAACCTGCGGCTGCTCTCCGAAATTACGGCTACTATAGGTCATGACTCACTGGCTCTCCAATATGCCCGGCAGGAAGTGGAGTGTCGTAAAATGCTAGAAGATATTAATCAGTACGAATTAGCCCAAGCCTACCAGAATGTCGGAAGAAGGTACTTATCGCTAGATGATACCGAAGCGGCTCGTCTTTCAGTTCAACAGTCACTTTCCTTAGCTGATACCATTGAAGTAGCCGCAGATTCACTAACGCAGCTGCAGTTTAATGCTGCGCAGCTCTACCAGTTGACCCAGGCTTATCGGTTGGCTGACTCACTCTATACATTCATTCAAAAGCAAGCGAAGAATGGTCAGAGCGATAGTCAACTTGTCGTAAAGGCACGATACTACCAATCGTTGATGTACGATACCTTTGATGATAGCATTGGACAGGAGCTAATGAACCAATTGCGAAAGCAGGGAGATACTGCTACTACTTTGTACGCTGCGCTGTGCTACCAACGAGCTAATTTAGCCCTTGAGCAAGAAGACTGGTTACGAGCAAGAACTTGGTATCAAGCTGCCCGAAAGGTATTCGAGCGCGATTCCCTTCCCCTCAATGCGGTCTACGCCAGTGTACTGAATAATTTAGGCGTTATCGCCCTGGCGGATGGGGAAATTGGGATAGGAGGACAGTATTGGGAGGAGGCCTATTCGCTGAGCCAGAACGTGGATCAGTACGAAGAAGGGAGGTTTTGGATAGCTTTGGCTAATCTGGCGTCTTATTATCATGAAAACGGTAATGCTACTGAAACCCTGGCTTTGTACGAGAAGCATCTTGCTTCGGAAGATACTATGGTCAACTACCCCTGGGAATACGCAGTAGTGGTAAACAATGCCGCCGCGATCTTTCAGAACGAAGGTAACTATCGTCAAGCCGGGGAATACTTCAGTCGGGCAATTAAAGTACTGGAGAACAGTGAAATAATTGAGAAGAAAGCACTGTTGCATCAGGCTTCAATTTACAGTAATGCTGCCCGGAACTACCAAGATCTGGTACGTTTTGATACTGCTATTTACTATCATCAGAAGTCTATTGAGCTAATTAAGCAAGCTGCTGGCCGAGAAAGTCAGGAGTATGTGGCGGCGATTAGCGGAATAGCCGGGTTATATCATGATATAGGTTACTTGGTGGAGGCGGGTATCTTTTTTCAGGAAGCAATCAATATTCAGAAAGAGCTAACTGGTACAGAGCATGATTTTTATGCAAATCTGCTGAATAACTACGCCTTAGTATGCCAGGCTAAAGGTAATTACCGAAAAGCGGCTGAATTGCTGGAAAAATCCATTGCTACTAAAGAGAAGCTGTTTGGGGCCGAGCACCCTGATTATCTAGCTGCCCTTTCCAATGTAGGTTTACTCTACCTGGAAGAGGGCAAATACACCCAATCGCGTCCTATACTGGAATTAGTGACTGAAACCCAGCGGGAAAAATGGGGAGATGAACACCCGGTGATGATTGATAACTATCTAAATCTAGCCCGACTGGAAATTCTGACCGGGAATTATCCCGAAGCCGAACCTTTACTACAACAAGCATCCCGTTTGGCTCTGGCTCACTTTGGGGAGAATCATCCCGAGCACGCCCGAGTGCAGCTGGAAATGGCTAAATTTTACTTTACTCTCGGAAATTTCACGACCGCAAAACCTCTGCTGGAAGTGAGCCAACAGATATTTCAGGATGCTTACGGAAGCTTCCATCCTGATCTGGCGGCTGCCTACCAGAGTTTGGCCTCCCTCTACGAAGCGCAGGATAGTATTGAACTGGCGGAGCAGTATTATCGTAAAGCTCTAGCCATAGACGAAAGTACTTTAGGCAAGCAGCACCCTTCCTATGCGGTTACACTTAGTAATCTGGCAACCCTATATCAAAACAATGATCGGTACGAACAGGCATTACCCCTGCTGGAAGAGTCTTTGTCTATTAGTGAGCAGATACTAGGCAAGGAACATCCTTTCTATTCTACCACTTTACTTAATCTGGGCTTACTTTATCAGGATTTACTGGACTACCAAAAGGCTACCAACTACATTGAAGAAGCAGTAAGTGTTCGCCGGGAGGTGTTAGGAGAACTTCATCCTGACTACGCTTACGCGCTTTATAGTCAGGCAGTGCTGTACCATAAACTAGAGCAGTACGAGCAGGCTGAAGAAGTTTTTCATCAGGTAATTAATAACTATGTTCAGCAGATACATAATTATTTTCCAGCATTAAGTGAAAAGGAAAAAAGTGCATATTTCCAGCGAGTTGAGCCAGTATTCCACGCTTTCCGCGATTTTGTTATTGATCAGGTATACTACCGGGAAACAGAAGTAAGTGAAGCTAAAAAGCAACGTTTACTTGGAGAGTTATACAACCTTCAACTAGTTACCAAGGCGATGCTGCTAGATGCCTCTTACCAGTTGCGTCAGGCTATTGCTTCCCAAAGCAATACTCAAACTGTGCGTCAGTATGAGCAATGGCTGGCCATTAAGGAACAGTTAGGTCAGGCTTATACTTTGTCAAGGCGGGAGCGAAATGAGCAGGATATTGATTTAGCTTCGCTAGAAGACGAAGCTAATCAGTTGGAAAAGCAATTATCTCGGGAATCTGCCACTTTTGCTATTACGGTAGATAGTAAGCAGGTAACCTGGCAGCAAGTGCAAAGCCAATTGAGTTCCGAAGAAGCCGCCGTAGAGATTATTCGCATTGCCAAAGACAGCAGTACGCTGTATGCTGCTTTACTTTTGGAATCAGAAACTGAAGCGCTCCAACTTTGTATGTTGCCTGAGGGCGAAACGATGGAGAACAAAAACTTCTATTATTATCAGAATGCTGTTAAGTTCCGTATCTCGGATGAGTTATCGTACCAGCAGTACTGGCAACCTATTCAAGATCAACTGTCTGACCAGATACTGACGGTATATCTGGCACCCGATGGGGTGTACCATAAAATAAACATCAGCAGTTTATACAATCCAAATGCCCAGCGCTACGTGATTGATGAAGTAGATATTCGGATAGTAAGTAGTACTCGTGACCTAACCCAGTCTGGGTATTATACTTCAACCCAACCCCAGCAGGCCTACCTTGTTGGCTACCCAGATTTTCAGAATCAGGTTGAATACCAAGATAGCGAGGCTAATATTGATACCACAGTAGCCTTATTGGGTAACCCTGTTTCTGTACTGCAGAACACTCCGTTTGCTTTCGGAATTAGCGATCTCCCTGGCACCCAGCTTGAAGTGGAAGTACTTGACCGGCTGTTGAAGAAGAAACAATGGGTTTCAAATACCTATCTGGCGGAAGAAGCGAATGAAAAAGTAGTCAAATCAGTAGATAGCCCGCGACTGCTGCATATTGCTACGCACGGTTACTTCATGACTGACCTGCCCGTGGCTGACAATGGTAGAGCCTACGGTATCCATTTACAGAATATTTCCGCTAATCCATTGCTACGAGCCGGGTTGCTTTTGGCCGGGGCCGAACGTAGTATTCATCAGAAAAATCCTACTGACTGGCAGGCAGAAGACGGAATATTAACCGCCTACGAAGCTATGAACCTACAGCTAAATGGTACTGAACTAGTAGTGCTCAGTGCTTGCGAAACTGGTCTGGGTGATATCAAGAACGGGGAGGGTGTATATGGTTTGCAACGGTCGTTTCTCGTAGCCGGGGCACAAAACGTATTGATGAGCCTCTGGAGTGTGAGTGACAACAGCACGGCTGAGCTAATGCAATACTTTTATCAGTATTGGTTGTCCGGTCAAAATAAACACGTGGCGCTTCGGAATGCCCAACTGGCTATTAAAGAGCAGCGTCCCGACCCCTATTACTGGGGCGGGTTCGTACTAATTGGAAGATAAAATAGTTGACGTTTATTAAACCCGAAAAACTACATCGGGGTAGCTTTTCTTCCCAAATCAATTTTTGTAAATTACCGTTTGCTAAACACGTATTGTATCTTCCTATGAAACAACTATTCGGCAGCCGTAAATCAACTTTACGCAGGGTTCTTCTGGTCTTTTTGTTAGTGTTAGCCGTTTACGTGGTTTGGTTGATATTAAAGTCTACTGTATCCGATACGGTAGACTTTAATGCGGAAGTCCGTCCTATACTTAACAAAAAGTGTATTACCTGCCACGGCGGGGTGAAACGTTCGAGCGGCTTTAGTCTGTTGTTTCGCTCCGAGGCGCTCAGTCCCAACGAGTCGGGTAAGCTAGCTATCGTACCTGGCGACCCTCAGGCTAGTGAGATGATCCGCCGGATTAACCATACCGACCCAGAAGAGCGAATGCCACCCGAGGGGGACCCTTTGTCCAAAGAAGAAATTGCCATCCTGACCGAGTGGATTGAACAAGGAGCCTACTGGGAAGACCATTGGGCCTACGTGAAGCCGCAACCCACCGAAGTACCGGAAACCGAAACCACTTGGGGCAGTAATGATATTGATGCGTTTGTCCTGGATCGCCTGGAGCAAGAACAGCTACAACCCAGTTCCGAAGCCGACAAAGCTACCCTGCTTCGCCGGTTATCGATCGATCTGACCGGACTACCGCCCACGGTGGAGGAGCTTGAAGAATTTCTGAACGATGATAGTGAAAAAGCTTACGAGCAGGCAGTTGACCGTTTGCTAAACTCTCCCCACTACGGAGAGCGTTGGACTGCTCTCTGGATGGACTTGGCCCGCTACGCCGACTCTAAAGGCTACGAGAAAGATGACCGCCGTAGTATCTGGCAGTTCCGCGATTGGCTGATTAAATCGTTTAACGAAGATAAACCTTTCGACCAGTTTACTATCGAACAGTTAGCCGGTGATTTACTGCCGAATCCTACCGACGATCAGCTAATTGCCACCGCTTTTCACCGCAATACGATGAATAATGATGAAGGCGGTACTGACGATGAGGAATTCCGGGTAGCCGCTGTGATTGACCGGGTAAATACTACCTGGGACGTTTGGCAAGCAACTACCATGGCTTGCGTACAGTGCCATAGCCATCCCTACGATCCTATTCGGCACGAGGAGTACTATAAGTTCTTTGCTTTCCTGAATAATACCGCCGATGTAGATGTTCCCAGCGAATCGCCAAATCTGACTACCTTTAAGCAGGAAGAAGACCAGAAAAAGCTGGAGAGTTTAAAAGATTGGGTGATCCGGCATACCAGTTCGGCCGATGATAAGCTGCGAAAAGCGCAAAAGTTTGTCAATCTGGTCAGGGTTGCCGAGCCAAAAATTCATCCCCACGGCTTTGATTCCATTGCGAATGGGTCTTTGATCGACAATAAATATCTGTCAGTTGAAGACGGGGGCTTTGCCCGGCTGTCTGATGTCCCTTTGTTGGATGAAACCCAATTATTGATTAGCTACAGTGCCAACCATAGCCGGGGTAGGGTAGAAGTGCGGTTGGATAGTCTGAACGGCGAGCGGTTAGCTACCTGGAACGTACAAGAGAACACCGGTGGGTGGCGGTTCGAAACTACCGCCATTCCATTTAAAGGAATCAACGGAAAGCACGACCTCTATTTTACGTTCAAAGACCCGCAGAAGAAAGGGGCTATCGCCATGATTGAGTGGTTGATGTTTCACGAGCCGCTTCCCGGAGAAGGTCAGCCACACTATCAGCAACAACAGCAAAATCTACTGGCATTGCTAAATAATCCGGAGGTAATCCGCACTCCAATTATGGTTGATCGTCCCGAACGCTTCCAACGTACGACACATGTCTTCGAACGGGGCAACTGGCTGGTGCCGGGCGAGGAAGTAGAGCCGGATGTGCCTCAGGCCTGGCCGGCTTTACCGGAAGGGGCACCCAACAATAGATTAGGAATGGCCAAGTGGCTGGTAAGTGAAGATAATCCACTGACCGCCCGGGTTATGGTAAACCGGTTGTGGGCTGAACTTTTTGGCACTGGAATAGTAGAAACGATAGAAGACTTCGGCTCGCAAGCGGCTAAACCGTCCCACCCTGAGTTGCTGGATTGGTTGGCACTGCAATTTATGCACGAGCACGATTGGAGAGTAAAGAGCGCCCTAAAGCAAATGGTGATGTCAGCTACCTATCGTCAGGCATCCGAGGTTACCCCCGAATTGCTGGAGATAGATCCCCGCAATCGGTTACTAGCCCGAGGACCTAGGGTGCGGCTTACTGCCGAGCAGATTCGCGATCAGGCTCTGGCTGTGAGCGGACTGCTTAGTAAAAAGATGTACGGCCCCAGTGTGATGCCTCCTCAACCCGAAGGAGTCTGGCAGATTGTTTACAGTGGTCTGGAGTGGAAAACCAGTGAAGGAGAAGATCAGCACCGTCGGGCACTGTATACGTATTGGCGCCGAACCAGTCCCTACCCTTCCATGATTGCTTTTGATGGGCCAAGCCGCGAATTTTGCGTTACCCGCCGGATTAATACCAACACGCCACTGCAGGCCTTAGTGACGCTGAATGACCCTGTGTACGTAGAGGCAGCTCAAGCTCTAGCCGAAAAAATGCAGCAATCAGCCACTGATCTTTCTGAGCAACTCCAGTTTGGCTACGAGCGGGCACTGATTAGAGAAGCCGAACAGTCTAAACTACAACAACTTGAAAAACTCTACCAAGAAGCACATCAGTATTATCAGGAGAACCCTGAAGAGATAGTGAAGATGGTTGGGGAAGATGATGCTGAACTTGCCGCCCTCACTGTTGTAGCTAATGCCATTCTGAACCTTGATGAATTTGTGACTAAAGCCTAAACCATGAATATTTACCAGGAGAAACAATACAGGGAGTTGCAACTAGAAACTCGTCGCCATTTTCTACGCAAGTGTACTTCCGGATTAGGTGGCGTAGCTTTAGCCTCCTTGTTCGGCTGTAGTCTCGATAATAATTCGGTCGCCCCGGCCCCAGTAACTTCATTACCAACCAACCCGATGGCTCCGAACTTTTCCCATTTTGCGGGCAAAGCCAAACGGGTGATTTATATGCACATGGCTGGCTCTCCTTCCCAGTTAGAACTGTTCGATTACAAACCTGAACTGGAAAAGCTGCACGCCAAAGATTGCCCGCCTTCGCTGTTGGAAGGCAAGCGCTTCGCCTTTATTGAAGGAGTACCTAAAATGTTGGGCCCCCAAGCTAAATTTTATCAGCGAGGCGAAAGTGGTATGATGATCTCCAATCGGTTACCCCACTTGGCTACGGTTGCGGATGAGATTACCGTAATCAAATCCTTGCATACGGATGAATTCAACCATGCTCCGGCCCAGCTACTGTTACAAACCGGCAGTGCCCGTCTGGGGCGGCCAAGTTTCGGTTCCTGGGTCACATATGGGTTGGGTAGCGAAAATGAGAACCTTCCCGGGTTTTTGGTGTTGGTATCTGGCGGTAAAACGCCTAGTGCCGGAAAAAGTGTGTGGGGTAGCGGGTTTTTACCGTCTATTTATCAGGGAGTACAGTGCCGTTCGCAGGGCGATCCGGTACTCTACGTTTCTAACCCTGAAGGTATGAACGGCAATCTGCGCCGGAAAACCCTGGATGCAATCAATCACATTAATCAACAGGAGTATCAGGAGGTAGGCGATCCCGAAATTCTGACTCGTATCTCTCAGTACGAGATGGCCTTCCGCATGCAAACCTCGGTGCCGGAAGTAATGAATATTGAAGATGAACCCGAATACATCCACCAGATGTACGGCACCGAACCAGGTAAAGCCTCCTTTGCCAACAACTGTCTGCTAGCCCGCCGCCTGGTTGAGCAAGGAGTGCGTTTTGTGCAACTCTTTGATTGGGGTTGGGACTCCCACGGAACTGACAAGAGTACCGCATTGGAAGATGGGTTCCAAGAAAAGTGTCGTCAGGTTGATCAACCTATGACCGCCTTAATTAAAGACTTGAAACAGCGAGGCTTACTAGACGAAACACTCGTTGTTTGGGGGGGAGAATTTGGCCGTACTCCTATGCAGGAGAATCGCAACGGTAAGGAAATGCCATTCATGGGAAGAGATCACCATACGGATGCCTTCACTATGTGGATGGCCGGCGGAGGATTGAAAAAAGGGTTTACGCTGGGCGAAACCGACGAAATTGGCTATTACGCTATTAAAGATCGGGTACATATTCACGACCTGCAAGCTACTATGCTGCATTTGCTTGGGATGGATCACGAAAAGCTCACCTATCACTTCCAAGGACGAGACTTCCGTCTGACCGATGTACATGGCAACGTAGTGAAGAAGGTTCTGGCGTAATGCTTACCGCCGAAATTCGCTGGTTCTCTGACCACGCAAGAGCTTTCAAATCATTAGAGCAGTTGCTACCTTTCTCTAGGCCATCAGAGCGTACCGATCATTACTTGCTCGGCTCGGGTACCAGAGTGGGCATTAAGTGGCGAGAAGGAAATATTGAAGTCAAGCAACAGCAGGGTGAGGGGCAGACTTACCAAAAGGATACTGTATCAGGCACGATTGAAAATTGGAAAAAGTGGAGCTTTGCACTGGAGAACCAGAATGATTACCTCGACAAATTTGATACCCAATACTGGCTTCCGGTAAGCAAGCAGAGAAGATTGGCTCCCTTGAAATATGACGAAGTTCAGCATAATGTTCTGCCTCTATCTTCCGACCAACAAGCTGAAAATCGTTGTGAGGTAGAAATTACTCAAGTACTGGCGGATGGTGATTTGTACTTCACCTTAGGCCTGGAAGCTTCCGGGCGTAGGGATAAGCTGCAAGAAAGTCTAGTAGCCACAATCGATTATATTTTGGAAAGAAGTGCTTTAGAAGAATTGGATATGTCATTGGGCCGTAGTAGTAATTATGCCCGTTGGATTCAGACGACGTTCAATGATCGACTTTCTGGCTAATATATATGACTTATACTACAATTATCTATCTCACTAATCCTCAGGGTAGATATAGTGGGGAGAATCACCAAAGATAAATAAGAATTAACTGACTGCATATGTCTAGTTATTTCTTAAGTAATAGTGATGAGATATGTTTTTTCCAGTAGCTGATTAATCTTTGAATACTGGATGCTACACTTTTATATCAGTTGTATTCAGCTCATGAGCTTTCGGTAAGATAGTTTGTTGTTGCTCGTAAAGACGGTAGGTTAAACGGTCGCTTGGCAATTCAATGTCATCGAATGTTAACGCTTCATCTTGTTTGATATCACTTTTCAAAACTACTTTATCGGCTAATCCAATGGGTAGTAGGTTTTCGCTCTGGCATACTGAGCTGTTTTCGCATTCGCCGTAGCAAGTGTATCCTCCGATACCATCTAAGGTTTCACCGGCACGTAGGTCTCTTTTAGCAACTGAGATAACCTCTACAACTGGCTCACCGATAGGGACCATCACCGGATCATTAAAGTGAGCCACCCGAGCAATTGAGTTAGGAATTTCCAAATTGCAAAGATGGTAGGGAGTATAGAAACTATAGAGAGGGCCATTACCCATTTTTAGATAACGTAAACGATCCTTGATCATAGGGTCATCAGTAGTACCAAACACATAAACCCCGGGACTTGGTTTGGGGCCGACAATATAATCTACTATCCCACCAGATTCCTTTAATTGGTCTATATCGTAGAATTCAGTAAGATCATCGATGTGCTGCTTGGAACGATGAGCGCTCATGCCGCGCTGCATCACTCCCATGCCCGTTGAGTTAGCCACGTTAGCTTGTTCAAAGTTTACTTTAGTGCCGTCGGTAAAGCTAGTGATCATATTCACACTATTATTCACTTTTTTAGCGTAAGCAGCCATATCAGACGGATTTTTATGCACGTCCAAAAATCCTTTGATGTTTCCACAAACCAGCGGTTGCAACCCTAAGCCTTTTACAAATCGGTATTTGTTCATGATGACTCCTGGCTGATCCCCATCACTTTGACTATAGAGTACCCCTGCTTGAACAGCGTAATGCTTTAAAATAGGCCCAAGAGTTGCATCTACTTCCGGATTAAAAAGCAGTATGGGTTTTTGGTACGCTATGGCCGTCAAAACTACCTCTGCTGCAAAGTCAATTGTACCAGTAACTTCTACAACAATATCTATTTTGGAAGCAGCACACAAAATAGCCGGATCTTGACAAACCGAATATTTATTCATCTCGATATTTATGTCGACTGCTTCGGCATCGTCAACGTAACTTATGTCACTAATTCCGGCTTTACGATAGGATTGAGTAGCCTTGGATATAGTACGATTGGCCATTGCGGCAATCCGCATACCAGGGATGTATTGCTCAATTTGACTTACTAAACCGGCAGAAATAAATCCGGCACCGATCAGGCCTACTTGGATGAGATTACCTTCGTCTTCTCTGAGCTGTAAAGCATTGTCTACTAAAATCATATACTTGCTCTAATTATGTGTAGTATTACTAACTAGTTTTTCCAGTTTTTGTCTTAATTAATTTGCTGACCCTTTAACTAAATATTGCTGTGGCTTGATTTCGAAACTCCGTAAAAAAGTATACCTATAGGTGAGGAAATAGGTTAGTGACAATACAAAAAAATATTATTTTTAAGAAAAAAGAGTTTATATACTGTAAAATGATAATCCCTTGAAATTAACTACAATTTCTTTGTAAGTATAATTTGAACCCATATTTATTCTTTTTGTTGTGATTGTGCTTTTCTTTTTTCCGAACAGTACTTACTATAAATTCTGATATTGGCAATTGATTATCTTTTGAAAAGTGGTAATTTAGAAGGATTGGATTTGCCGGCTAGCCACTGTAATAACTACGCTCGGTGGGTTCAGACAAAATTTAGTAATTAACTTCCTAACGACTGATACTGTGGAGACACCCGATATTGTCCTTTTTTTCGGACGCTTTCACCCAATTATTCTGCATTTGCCTATTGGGTTCCTGTTGCTGGCCTTTTTGCTAGAAATACTATCGCGCTTTGAGCGGTTTAGTGCTTATCGCCCAGCGGTTGGGTTATCATTGTTTTTAGGAGCTGCTTCGGCCTTTGTAGCCGCAACTCTAGGTTATATGCTAGCTCAGGGCGGAGGCTATGGTGAAGACTTGCTAGGCTTACATCAGTGGCTTGGTATTGCTACGGTTGTCTTTGCGATTGCTGCCTACGTGTTGTATCTGCAGCGAAACAAACAGGCTAATCCAGCTTTGGATAAAGCCTATCTATCGGTATTTTCAGTGATGATTTTAGTACTGATGGGTGCCGGCCACTTCGGAGGGTCGCTTACTCATGGTTCCGATTATCTTACCCAGTACATGCCTAATCCGCTACGGAAATTGGCCGGGCTACCGCAGAAAGAGAGCAAAGAAATAAAGCAAATTACCAATCTGCCGGAAGCTGTTGTTTACACTGACATCATCCATCCCATTCTGGATTCTCGTTGCGTTTCTTGCCATAATCCCGATAAGAAAAAGGGCGAACTCATGATGCATACTGCCGAAGCTTTATTGGCCGGAGGGGAAAATGGGGATATTTTTGTTCCGGGCGATCCCGAAAAGAGCGAAATGTTAATCCGGGTGCATCTGCCGGAAGAAGATGATGACCATATGCCCCCCGATGGTAAAAGTCAACTGACCGACGAGCAAATAGCGTTGCTCACCTGGTGGGTAGCCGAAGGGGCACCGTTTGACAAGAAAGTAGCCGAACTTACAGTAGACGATGAAACCCAGTCTGTTCTTAATACCCTGGTTGATCCTAACGCCAACAAAACCGAGGTTGAGATTCTGCTGGCATCTGAGATTACTCCGGCCGACGAACAGCTGGTAAATAACATTCAGCAACGAGGGGTGATGATTATGCCTCTGGCCGAAGAAGTGCACTGGCTTCAGGTAAATGTACCCCGAAGTGCTTCAGCAGATTCACTCATGAACGAACTGGGAAAAGCCGCTGATCAAATTACTTGGTTGGATTTAGGTAATACTGCTACTACTGACGAGGCACTGAAATCACTGTCTCAATTCAAAAATCTTACCCGCCTTCATCTGGAGAACACCCAGGTAACCGATGCTGGGTTGGCCTCTATTGCGGAATTACCTTATCTGGAATATCTCAATCTCTACGGAACGCAGGTGACTGATGAGGGTATTCAGCAACTGGCCCAGATGAAAAATCTGCGTAAGCTGTACTTATGGCAAACCCAGGTTACCTCAGAAGGGGCTACGCAGCTACGGGAAACTAATCCTGCGCTGGAGATCAATCTGGGTGTAGAAGACTGGGACTCAGTAAAAGCCGATAGCGCCGTAGCTTTGAAGTAATTGAAATGGCCTTTCTGATTCGGCAGGCTACGGTAGTTGACATTCCGGTTTTAAACCAGATTGTTCAGCTCTCTATTCGCCAGTTGGGGGGTAAATACTATTCTTCAAAGCAGATTGAAAGCTCCTTACAGTACCTGTTTGGTATTGATACTCAGGTGGTAGCTGACGGGACGTACTACGCAGTGGAAGAGGCTGATCAGGTAGTAGCTTGCGGTGGTTGGAGCCGACGAAAGACCCCGTTTGGTGGCGATCAGGCCACTACTATCCTGAATAGTGAACTACGCGACCCGAAGGTAGATCCTGCGGTTATCCGCGCCTTTTATGTTCATCCCAATTGGACTCGAAGGGGAATAGGTAAAAAACTCCTCGATCACTGTGAAGCTCAGGCCCTGCGGGAAGGATTCCGTTGGCTGGAGTTAACGTCTACCCTCAGTGGCTATCCTCTTTACTCTCGCTACGGTTATCAGGAAATTAGCAAGGTAGCAATAAATTTACCCGATAACATCTCAATACCCGGTATGAAGATGGAAAAACACCCACCAGTTTCCGACTAGTCAGTTAGCTCTTCAACTTGTATATACAAGATTAATTTTTAACTTTAGTCCGCCGAGGAAGATGGCATTGATAGGTTACTTGATAAAGGTGGAAACCGAAGGGTATACCTGATAATTCCTGGTGTCATCTCTTTTCCCGATAGAGTATAATCAGCACCAGTTAGGTAGCTAATTATCGCTGTCAATCTTCAATGCGATGAGAGAATTTTTGCCACTATTTATCCTTCAGCTTTTATTTCCAGTGCTAGCCTCGGCGCAATTGGAGGAAAGGCCTAATATCATATTCATTTTAATTGACGATCAGCGATACGACTTTCTCAGCTACCTGGAACACCCCTGGATTAAAACGCCTCACATTGATGAGCTAGCTAAGAACGCCATGTTCTTTGAGAACGCTTTTGTCACCACCTCCCTTTGTTCTCCTAGCAGGGCTTCCATCATGACTGGTCAATACGCCCATACTCATCAGGTGATGGATAATGATACTCCACTCCCGAAAGGAACAACTACTTTTCCTATTGAACTGCAACAAGCTGGTTACCAGACTGCTTTTCTGGGTAAATGGCACATGGGTGGCGAGAACGACATGCCCCGACCAGGGTTCGACCATTGGGTTTCGTTTAAAGGCCAAGGAGATTATTACGATCCAGAAATGAATATTAACGGGGAAAGAATGCAGAAGGAGGGCTATACTACTGATATTTTAACTGATTATGCCGTAGAATTTCTTCAAGAAAGCTACAATAAAGACCAGCCGTATTTCCTCTATCTTTCCCACAAGGCCATTCACGAGAATTTCTCACCCGCTGAAAGACATAAAGGTGCCTACGAAGGCTTGATTGTGCCCCGGCCCGAGACATTTCTGGAGACCGAAGAGAACTATCGGGGGAAGCCAAATTGGCTGAAAAGGCAGCGAAATAGTTGGCACGGTGCCGAACGGGATTTTCAAGCAGTAGGGTACGGTAGCTTCGACAATTTCTTCCAATTGTATAGTGAAGCCATGCTTTCGGTAGACGAAAGTGTAGGAAGAGTGGCTCAGACATTAAAAGACTTAGGTGAACTGGATAATACTGTGATTATCTACTACAGCGATAATGGCTACCTGATGGGAGAACATGGCCTAATTGATAAGCGGGTGATGTACGAAGAATCAATCAGAGTACCGGCCTTTGTCCATTGGCCCACCATCATTCCCGATCCCGTCAAAAAAGCTGAGCTTATTCTCAATATTGATCTGGGCCCAACCATTCTGGACTTGGCCGGCATTTCGGTACCAGGCTCAATGCACGGAGAGTCTTTTGCGGAAATAATTAAAGGAGGGCAGCCCAGTGATTGGCGGGATGGATTTGTGTACGAGTACTTTGTTGACCCTAATGCTGTACAGACCCCCAACATCATTGGGCTAAGAACCAACAAGTACAGTTATATGACCTATCCCGGCGCTTGGGCCCAGTACGAATTATATGATTTGGAGAATGATCCCCATCAAAAAAATAATCTGCTAGGCCATATCGTCTACGGACAACAGTACGGACCTTTTTTGCGGCAATTACAGCGGCAAGACCCTGAGCTTTATCCACAAGTAAAAGAGCTGGATGACAAGATGAAAAAGTTAATAGCAGAAAATCATTAGAAAGTATTCATCGCTAAATAGCAGTAAATGACCAAGGCAGTTTCTCTCAACAGGATTACTACGAACATTTTCTCAAGTCTTCCACACTTACTGCTCCTCCTTATTCTTGCAGGTTGCTCCCCCAAGGAGACCAGAACTACGGAAAAACCTAACATCCTGTTTATCCTCGCCGACGATATGGGTTGGCAGGACACCAGCGTGCCGTTTGGCCCCATGAAGACCAAATTCAACCAGCGCTACCAAACTCCCGCGCTGCAGCGATTGGCTGCCGAAGGAGTGAAGTTTACTCAGGCCTATTCCTGTACGGTTTGTTCTCCTTCCCGAGTTAGCCTGATGACCGGGCTGAATGAGGCCAGGCACAAAGTTACCCAGTGGACCTACCTTAGTGGAGACCATCCTTCTTCCGAACTTTCTCATCCCACTCTGTCGCCCTCCGACTGGAACTGGAACGGTCTTCAACCACAAGCTGGTTTGCCGAACGCAATTAGCACCGAAACTCTACCTGAAATATTTAAGAAAGCCGGCTATCGGACCATGCATTTTGGCAAAGGCCACTTGGGGGCAGCCGGTACTCCCGGAGCTGACCCCAAGGCGTTTGGTTTCGATATACGTATTGGCGGGCGGGATGCCGGAGGTTGTGGGAGCTACTGGGGCACCAAGAATTTTGGAGCGCTGGCCAACCCCGACGGACCGTGGCGGGCCTGGGACCTGGATCATTATTTTGGTGAGGAAATTCACCTGACCCAGGCATTAACCCAGGAAGCCATCCGAGAAATTCGAGCAGCTGTTGAAGCCAATGAACCCTTCTTTTGTTATTTTGCTCATTATGCTCCCCACACTCCCATTGAACCCGACGAACGTTTTGCGCCTGCCTACCGAAGCAAAGGGTTGGACGAAACAGAAACGGCCTATGCTTCGCTTATTGAAGGTTTGGACCAAAGCACCGGTGAACTTCTTGCCCTGCTGGATGAATTAGGAGTTGCCGAAAATACCTTGGTAGTCTTTACTTCTGATAACGGCGGGCTAAGTCACGACCGGCGGAGTATGGACCCACCCCATACGCATAATAGTCCGCTAAGTAGTGGAAAGGGTTCCCACCACGAAGGGGGCATTCGGGTTCCTTTACTAGTACGATGGCCGACAGTGGCCCCGGGTGGCACAACCTCCCATACACCGGTTATTCTGTACGACTGGTTTCCTACTTTGCTGGAAGCAGCATCATTAACTACTGCTAACCCTACTGACGGTTTATCTTTGGTATCTCTACTTCAGGGCCAGTCTACCGAAGAATTTGATCGTCCGCTGGTGTGGCATTTTCCTAACTTTTGGGGGCCGCTTCAAAGACCTAAGCCGGTAAAAGGGCCCGGGATGGGCCCCAGCAGCACCATCAGGTACGGTGATTGGAAATTGATATATTATCATACCGACCAACGATTTGAGTTATTTGATTTAGAGCGAGATCTAGGGGAGAAAAAGAATCTTGCTACCGAGCGGCCAGATGTGGTTAACGAACTAGCGGAAATGCTTACCGGCTATCTTCAGGAACGTGATGCGGTAATGCCTACGGTAACTTCAACCAAAGAAAAGATACCCATGCCGAGCCAGGCACGGCTGTAGCTCCCTTCCGCGTAGCGGATATTATCCACCTAGAGCCGGTAATAATCTTTAAGTAGTGTCCGTAACTTTGTACCCGGAATTGATTACTCATCCAGAAAACTACGAGTAAATATTTTAAAAAAATCAACTTGTATATACAAGTAGTATTTTTACCTTTGTAATAGTACTTTTTCGTTATGAAACTTCCGCGCTACAAACAACTACACCAACAGCTAAAAGCCGATATTCTTTCCGGACACTACGAAGAGGGTAGTTTGCTCCCTTCGGAAAATACGTTAAGTGCCGAGCATAATATGACCCGGGTAATGGTACGGCAGGCATTGAACGTGTTGGAGCAGGAGGGCTACATTGCCCGTCGGCAGGGGAAAGGCAGCATCGTTTGTGCGCAACAGCCCGCACTGGGCTTATTATCCTTTCGGGGTTTTTCTGAGGTGGTAGGAGAGACTGAACATCAGCCCAAGTCTACGTTTTTACAAGAGCCTGTCTTGACTGAGTGGGATTCTGAGTTCTTCTTCGATGTAACGGCAGCGGAGGAACAGGCCGGTTGTATTATGATTGGCCGCTTGCGGCAGGTTGATTCGCAACCAGTAATGTTGGAATACACCTACCTACCTAATATCGGTATCCCTGATTTTGGTGATAAAGAGTGGGTACAGGATTCACTATTCCGTACGCTTTACCATCATTATCAATTAGAAATTACCAATGTAGATCAACGCATCCTGGCAATTTCTGCCGAACCCGATGTTTCTGGATTTTTAGGCATTGCCGTGGGTTCACCCATTCTTCATATTCACCGGAAGTACGGTACTAGTCGCGCGAATTATTTCGTGTACAGCTCACTCTACTGCAATACGGAACACTACGCAATCGGCACAATTATCAAATAAAGACATATTCATTATCAATTATCCACCGGGCGCCCAGCGCTATAACTTAGAAAACATGGACAAAATCACTGAACTCGCAAAAATGATTGACCACTCGCTACTGCACCCCACCATGACCGACCAGGACTTGGAGGAAGGCTGCGAACTGGCGAAAAAATATCATGCTGCTTCGGTTTGTATTAAACCCTACGCCGTTCCAATGGCAGTTGAGCTACTGAAAAATTCTGACGTAGCCGTAGGCACCGTGATAGGATTTCCCCAGGGCAGCCCTACCAAAGAGGTGAAAGTATACGAAACCCGTCAGGCCTGTGAAGCCGGAGCTACCGAAATTGATATGGTAGTGAACATTGGGAAAGTTCTAAGCGAAGACTGGGACTACGTGACGGACGAGATAAAAGCGGTTACCGAAGAAACCCATAAGCACGGTGCCATTGTAAAAGTGATTTTTGAGAACGATTTTCTGGAAAACGATCAGCATAAAATCAAACTCTGCGAGATTTGCAGCGAGCTAAATGCTGACTTTGTGAAGACCTCTACCGGCTACGGCTTTGTGAAGGGCAGCGACGGAAAATATTCCTACCAGGGAGCTACCCATCCCGATCTAAAACTAATGCGGCAGCATAGTGCCCCTCAGGTGCAGGTGAAAGCTGCTGGTGGCGTGCGTACCCTGGACGATCTGCTGAAAGTGAAAGAGCTGGGCGTAACCCGCATTGGCGCTACCGCTACCGCCACCATCCTGAACGAAGCCCAAAAACGCTTTGGCGATGGAAGTGTAGTTGTAGAAGAAAATACCAAAGAAGATCCGAGCGGATACTAGCCTGTTGCATACAACAACCTGATTTATGAACCTATCGGCGACCATCGATACTCTAATCAGCCGTTTGGGAACGTTTGAACCAAACTCAACGGAAACACCGGCATTTATTGGGCTGGATGGCTATATCGACAAAATTCAGAAAGTGGTGCAGGCGCAGGATGGGGAGTCGCGATCTTACTACCCGACCATCGATGCTTTTGCGGGACGAATTGAGCGGGCGGCTGGGCTGAGTGCTCAGTTGGAACTGGTTACCCAGGAGATGAAGCTGGGCGGAAACGCCCCGATCATGGCCCATGCCCTGGCTTCACTGGGTATCGCTAATTACTGCCTGGGAAATTTTGGGGCGCCCGAAATCCACCCCTTGTTTGAGCAAATTCACCCACAAAGTAAACTGATTTCATTGGGGCTGCCGGCCGAAACCAATGCCCTGGAGTTTGACGACGGAAAACTGATTCTTTCTGAAGTAACTCCCTTTCAGCCTATTGACTGGGACTACGTGAAAGAAACCGTTGGCTTACCAAACTTGGTGCAGTACTGCAATTCAGCTAAGTTTATCGCGCTGGTAGACTGGTGCAATCTACCATTAGCTACCGACATTTGGCGAGGTATGGGTCAGGAATTGCTGCCGCAACTGGAAGCATCGGCTCGTCATTTCTTCTTTGACTTGGCTGATCCAACTAAGAAATCTCAGGCAGCCATTGAAGAGGTACTGGAAGTTATCGGCAGCTTTGGTCCGTACGGCACCGTTACCCTCGGATTGAACGAAAACGAGGCTCGTCGTTTGGCTACTGCCATTGAATGGCAAACCGGAAAAACGACGGGGACTGAACTCACCGATGTCTGTTCGTTTATCTACGAGCACACGAATTTGACAAATTTGTTGGTACATCCCCTAAACCGTTCTATTATTGTAAGTCCCCAGGGTATCCAGGTAATTCCGGGGCGATTGGTGACCAAACCCCGAATTTCTACCGGGGGTGGCGATAATCTGAACGCCGGGTTTTGCTTTGGACAACTGGCCGGATACTCATTAGAAACTTCGGCCCTGCTGGGGATGGCTACTTCGGGAGCTTACGTGCAAAACGGTAAAAGCCCCAGTGGTTCAGAATTAATTTCTTACCTAAAAAACTGGAAAACTGACCTATGAAAACCTTACAAATTGGCGTAGCCGGACTCGGCTTTATCGGACCCGCCCACATTGAAGCCCTTCGTCGTATTCCTAATCTGCAAGTAGCGGCTATTAGCGATATGAACGCAGAAATTGCCCAGGAAAAAGCTAATCAACTGGGAGTTTCAGCCGCTTACGGCAGTTACGAAGAATTATTGGCGCACGAAGGTCTGGACTGTATCCATATTTGTACTCCCAACCATCTGCACTACCCCATGGCGAAAGCGGCACTGGAAGCAGGTATTAATGTAGTTTGTGAGAAACCATTATCCATGACCATCGCCGAAGCGGAGGAACTGGTAAGCCTGGCGGAGAAAACCGGATTGGTGAATGCTGTGCACTTTAACATCCGTTATTATCCGTTGGTACGGCAGATGAAAGCCATGCGCGAAAACGGTGATTTAGGTGATATTTACTCGGTAATTGGCACTTATCTACAGGACTGGCTTTTCTACGCTACTGATTACAACTGGCGCTTAGAACCACAGTATTCGGGCGATTCAAGGGCGATTGCTGACATTGGCTCTCACCTGATGGACCTGATTGAGCACGTAACCGGCCTGGAGATTAAAGAAGTGATGGCTGATTTTTCTACCGTACACCCCACCCGGAAGAAGCCATTGAAGCCAGTAGAAACCTATTCGGGCAAGATGCTAAAGCCGGAAGACTACGCCGATGTACCCATTGAAACCGAAGATTTTGCTACCGTAATGCTGCGCTTCAGCAATGGCAACAAAGGGGTACTTACCGTAAGCCAGGTATCGGCCGGACGTAAGAACCGCATCAATGTAGAAATTGCCGGATCCAAGAAAACGATCGCCTGGTGCTCAGAGTCACCCAATGAACTCTGGATTGGCGAACGGGACACCCCCAATGGGCAACTATTGCGCGACCCAGCTTTGGTAGACGAGGCGGCTTCCAAACTGATCTCCTTTCCCGGTGGCCACAACGAAGGGTTCCCTGATACCTCCAAGCAACTGTTCAAACAGGTATACGGAGCCATCCGCAACGGTAAGCACGAAAAAGACTTGTATCCGACCTTCGCTGATGGACTTCGCGAACTTTACCTGGGAGAAGCCATCGTTGACAGTAACAAAAAGCAGGCTTGGGTAACGATTTAGCGGTTCGCGTGCATTCTGAAACATTAACAGGGTCCCTTATGCTTTAATCAGAAGCTAAATGATAAATACCCAGCGAACCTTGGAGGAACAGAGAAGAGAATTTGCTAGCAGGAAATTTTTGGCTACTCCTATTGCCGGGTTACTAGTTTGGCTGATAATCGGCGTAGCTGGTCTTACTTTGCCAGATAGAATAACGGTGTGGGTACTGTTCATCGGAACGGGAAGTATTGTTTATTTGGGAATGTTTATCTCCAAGTTTACCGGAGAGAATTTTCTCGACAAGAATAAGCTCAAAAATGAGTTTGATCAGCTATTTCTATTTACTGTCGGGCAGGCCATGCTGGTTTATTCCATCGCTATTCCGTTCTTTATTTTGGATTACACCTCGCTACCTATGACGGTGGGAATTTTGACCGGATTGATGTGGCTGCCCTTTTCGTGGATGATCAAACATTGGGTTGGAATATTCCATGCGGGAGTCAGAACAGCATTGGTGCTTGCTTTATGGTATTTGTTCCCCGAACATAGATTCGTTACTATACCGTTAGCTATCGTACTAATTTATATGGTAACAATAATCATTCTGCAGAACAGAAGAAATAGTCTACCTGCCGTTGGAACTTAGATATTTTTCATGAGTGAAGAATAAAGATTAATAATAATTACCATGCAACAACTAGGATTCGTTAGCGCCATACTGGCCGAAAAACCCTTTGAGGAAGTTATTGATTTCGCCTCCGAAAATAAATTTGCCTGCGTAGAAATTATGTGCTGGCCGGTAGGCAAAGCCGAACGCCGCTACGCTGGAGTTACGCACGTGAATGTGGATGGACTAGACGACGATCAGCTAAACCACATTCAGAGTTATTTGAAAAAAAAGAATGTCTTTATTTCCGGGCTGGGCTACTATCCCAATCCACTTGCCGCTGATGAGGCAAAGGCGGCCCAGGAGATTGAGCATATCAAAAAAATTATTCCGGCAGCGGCCAAGCTAGGCATTCCGGTGGTGAACACCTTTGTGGGGCGCGAACCCAGTCGGAGTGTAGATGATAACTTTGCCGTATTTAAGGAGCGCTTCCCGGAGATTATTAAGGTTGCCGAGCAGCATAATATCAACATCGGTATTGAGAACTGTCCGATGTTTTTCACCCAGGATGAGTGGCCGGGCGGGAAAAATCTGGCCTACAGTCCTGCCCATTGGGATCGGATGTTTGACATCATTCCCAGCCCTAATTTTGGTTTGAATTATGACCCTTCTCATCTGGTGTGGATGCAGATGGACGAGATCCAGCCCATCTATGATTACCAAGAACGCATCCACCACGTGCACCTGAAAGATGTGAAGGTATACCGCGATAAGCTAAATCAGGTAGGGGTGCTGGCTACTCCGCTGGAGTACCATTCGCCTAAATTACCGGGTCTGGGGGATGTTCGCTGGAGAGATTTTTTCTCGGCATTAACTACTATTGGCTACAGAGGGCCAACCTGCATTGAAGTAGAAGATAAGGCCTTTGAGGATTCAGAAGAAGCCATCAAATCCTCCATTCTGATTGCCCGCAACTACGTAAGCCAGTTCTTAGTACTCTAGTACTCAGCTTCTTCGCTGGCGAGGATACGCACTACCAATCCGTCCATGTCGGCGGCAAGGCGCATCTGGCAGGCTAAACGGCTGCTGTCGGTTACTTCCGGTAGGGTATCCAGCATATCCAGCTCGGGGTCAGTGGCCTCCTTGTAGGTGTCGTCGCCCTCCACTACTTCTACGTGGCAGGTAGCACAAATCGCCATACCCCCGCAAGTAGCTTGTACGGGGTAGTCAGATGCCTTCAGCACCTCCATCAGTGATAACTGCATATCGGTAGGAGCCTCAATCGGCTGCCGATCTCCGTTCTCTCCTTCTACGTATAGTGTGATCATAATATTTCTGGTCACTGGTCTTTAGCCTTTGTCTTTTGTTATTCCTTTACAGTTGACAAGGGACAAAGGACTGTTCCACAGCAGCTAATGACTATAAAGTTGGCGCTCCGTTTACAGTGGTATATTTGAAACTTGCTTTCTTGCCGCCGCTGACGATGCGGTAAGCGGAGTGCGACATCAATGCCGCTTCGTGAAAGCCGCAGAGGATTAACTTCAGCTTACCCGGATAAGTGTTGATATCGCCGATGGCGTAGATGCCCGGTACGTTGGTAGAATAATCTTCGGTGTTCACCACGATGGCGTTGCGATCCAGATTCAGTTTCCAGTTGGCAATGGGGCCGAGCTTAGGGCTAAGACCAAACAAGGGAATAAAATAGTCGGTATCTACCGTCGTTGAGTTTTTCTCTTTATCAGTAATAACACAGGCATTTAGCTTTCCGTTGCCCTGGATAGCCGTTACGTTGGCATTAAGCCGTAAGTTGATTTTCCGTTGATCAGCCAGGCTGAGTACTTTCTCCGCCGAATCAGGGGCTCCCCGGAAGCTGCTGCCCCGATGGACTAGCGTTACTTCTTCCGCCAGTTCGGATAGGTACAGCGTCCAGTCCAGAGCGGAATCACCGCCGCCGGCCAGAACTAGCTTCTTGCCCCGAAACTTCTCCGGATTTTTAACGATGTAGGTAATGCCTTTACCTTCGTACTGCTCCAGATTTTCAATGGGGGGCTTACGAGGTTCAAAGCAGCCTAGTCCACCCGCAATTACCACTACTTTGCAGTATACTTCGGTCCCCTCGTTGGTTCGCAGCCGGAAAGAGTCATCTTCCAGCCGTTCCAGTTCTTCCACTCGTTCGCCCAGCGTAGCCGTAGGTTTGAAAGGATCAATCTGCTGTTCCAGGTTATTTACTAAATCCTGCGCTAAAATATCGGGATAGCCCGGAATATCGTAAATGGGTTTTTTGGGGTAAATCTCCGAAAGCTGACCACCTACCTGGGGCAAGGCATCAATCAGGTGACAGCGCATTTTCAGTAAGCCCGCTTCAAATACCGCAAATAATCCTACCGGACCCGCTCCAATGATGCAGATATCCGTCTCTACCCGTTTGTCTTCAATGCTCTGAACCATGATAAATTATTAAATGATATTCCCCGGACCTGTTCCGGTCTGGCGAGACCCGGGGCCTCCTCCATCTCATGTGGGAGATACCGGGTGTCGGCCACCGGAATTCGCTACGCTTATCCGGTAGAACTTTTAATTATAATTACGCGAATCTAGACAAATTGTTTGCCATACGAAATATTATTGTGGCAAATAAATTGAGAAATTTTTTTTAGACTTCCAGATTTCGATAGATTGTGTTAAGCGTATTCCTGAAATGCTCAAAATCCTGCGGTTGCAATCCCCGCCACGCTGCCTTCCGAATCTGATTTACTTTAGGCTTCATTTCATCTACTTTAACCTGTCCGTTCTTCGTTAAGCGAACAAAACACTTCCTTCGATCTTTCTCATCGGTTATGCGCTCAGTAAGGCCCTTAGTGCAAAGCAAATCTACAATGCGGGTGAGCGTAGGCATACCCTTGTACGTAGCCTCGGCCAGTTCGCTCTGGCTCAAATTCGAGTGAGCATCTAACTGCTTTAGCACGATCCACTGGTCTACGGTTACTCCAAAATCAAACTCCGCAAACTTTTGTTGGGCGTACTGCTTGATGCGACGCTGGGTCTTTTCCAGTAAGAACGAGTATTCGCTGTAGGTTCCTTGGTCGGGCATGGTTGGATTTTCAGTGGTCAACTTCAAATATAGAAAAACTACGGAAGCTACTCGCCGCCAAGTTCAAACAACTTGAAAATACAGCGGTATTTCCGTACCATCGTATAAATCACTAACCACACAACGTATGCGTGCATCTCGCCGACAGTTTCTTCAGCAAAGTGCCCTGGGTGGGTTTGCCTTCAGTGGCACTACCATCAGTTTGCCAAACCACTCTGATAAACCTTTAGCTAAAAACGATATAAAGCTGGCCGTGTCATCTTATTCTTACTGGCACTTCCGTACTCCTAAAGTACCAATTGAGGAGGTAATTGACGAAGCTTCGGCATTAGGTCTGGCGGGTGTAGATGTACTGCACCGGCAGATGGAAAGCGAAGAGACTGCCTACCTGAACAAACTCAAGCGGCACGCTTTCCAAAAAGGGGTAGCACTGATCTCACTCTCAATCCATCAGGATTTTGTGTCGCCCAATGCTGCCGAACGGCAGGAGGCGATTGATCACACCAAGCACTGCATTGATCTGGCTCATCAGATGGGCATACCCAGCATCCGGCTGAACTCCGGCCGTTGGGGCACTACGGCTTCCTTCGATGATCTGATGGCCAACCGAGGCATTGAAGAGCCGATTGAGGGCTATACCGAGGACGATGCATTTAAGTGGTGCATAAATTCTATTGAGCAATGCTTGCCTTACGCCGAAGAAAAAGGCGTGCTGCTGGCCCTGGAAAACCATTGGGGCCTAACCTCTACCCCCGAAGGACTGCTGCGCATTCGTAAAGCAATTGACTCGGAGTGGCTGGGCATTCTGCTGGATACTGGTAATTTTTTGGAAGACCCGTACGACAAGCTGGCAATGGTAGCACCCTACGCCAACTTTATTCAGGCCAAAACCTACTACGGTGGGGGCGAGTGGTACACGCTGGATTTGGATTATAAACGCATTATTAAACTACTGCGCGAAGTAAACTACCAGGGCTATATCTCTATTGAGTTTGAGGGAAAGGAAGCAGCTGAAAGCGGAGTGCGTAAAAGCGTAGACATGCTTAGGGAAGCACTAAACGCTTGATTTTCAGTCTCGCCCTGAATTAGACTCACTGAGTGATAGCAAAAAACATGGCGACCAATCCGATGACTGCTGCACAGGAGACCAGAAAGCCGGCAATAGATACTTGGCTGGGTTTGAGAATTTCCAGTTGCCTACTGCGAGGAAATAACTTGTCTTTGGGAGGCACAGTTGCATTCGTCGGAAGCGTACAGGGCTGGGTAGGGTTACCTTCATTGGTAAGCACGGGGGTTCGTACCAGAGCGTAGAACTGGTCCAGTTTCTGATCGTCCACTGGCTTGGTAATCAGGCTTACCACTACGCCCATTGTCAGACCCGCTAGTAGATAAAACACCATCTGCCAGGGAAGATAAATTTCTAATATGCCATCAATATTCATGGTGACCAGTCGGAGGACGTCAGCACCCGGAAGTTCGGAGAGCAGTTTAAGCACTAACTGTTGCTCGGTGAGCCACCAGACGAAAAAACCGGTTAGCGTAGCTGCCCAGGCACCCAGCACCGTGGTTCGGCGCCAGAATAGTCCTAGCCAGAAAGCAATGCCCATCATAGGAGCGATCTTCCAGAAGATCTCTAACCCTTCTACCACTCCCGGCAGCCAAAAGGCAAAGGACATACCTCCCGCCACAATAAACAGCGAGACAATTCGGCCCACCGTTACATAGTGCCGCTGGTCTTTTCCACTGCGTAGAGGCTTATAAATATTCTCGGTAAAGAGAGCAGATGAAGCGATCATAAACGAATCGCAGGAACTCATTAAAGAGGCCAGCAAACCGGCGAGAAAGATGCCTAGCAAGCCGGGCATAATGGCCGGAAGAAAATCTCGAGCCATCATTCCGAATATCTGATCCGGATCAATTTCCTGATTGGCGTAGTACGCAATGGCGGAGAAGCCGATCAGGGTCCAGGCTACGGTGCAGAAGCGTTTCAGGAAATTTCCGGCGGTAAACCCTACCCGGCCGTCCATCTCGGTACGTCCGGCGGCGCAGTTTCCCATAATATGCGGTTGGGTTACAATCCCGATCAGTCCGTTCAGCCCGATGACGATAATGTAGAACAGCCCGATCTCATCCGGAGCAATGATAGCGAACAGCTCGGGGTTGGTGATAGTGGCGTGCAACCCCCGCATTCCCCCCACACTATTCAGAATGACGGGTAGTAAAAGAAATGAGAATACGACCGTTAGAATACCTTGAATAAAATCGGTAACAATAGCCGCACTTAGCCCGCCAGCTACTCCGTAGATGACAAAAAGAACAGTCATTACCGCAATGGCTACCTCCGTAGAAACAGTATCGCCAAAGGCTGAGGCAATAATGGCCCCCGAGCCTTTCAGCATAATACCGATAGTTACCATCAGGTTTAGCATACCGATTACGGCGTACAGCATGGCTACGCTTTGGTTGAAGCGAGCTTCAAATACGTCGGCAGTGGTAAAGGCCCGGAAGCGGCGCATCACGGGAGCGATTAACCAATAGAAGGGGGTACCGAACAGCCACAGCCACTCGTACCAGATACCAGATAGGCCATTGGTAAATGCCTTGGAAGCTACGCTTACTCCCTGATCGGAGTGGGTTCCGGTAGCAAAAGAGTGCATCATCAGCATACCCTTACCAAACCGGCGCGGCATAAAAAAATCGCTCATGCTTTTCACTAACCTAGCCGATCTGATACCAATCAGGGTAATGCTCAACAGATATAAGACAAGGGTTACTACGTCAGCAATATGTAATCCGAGCATGTAATTAGTAGATGATACGGAGAAACATTAGGCCAACTCATTTTCTGCATCGCGAAAATCCCACTACAGGTCGCCCATAGAAGGCGGTACATTTTCATTTGCCCACGCTTGGTTTGGCTCACTGCCCATTTCCAACACTAATTCTCCGCCATCCGTAATTTCCTGATGCTCAAGATAGGCTCGGTCTAGGGGTTCTCCGTTAAGCGTGGCGGATTGGATGTAGCGGTTTTCGGAGGAGTTGTTGGTAGCCCGGATGGTAAAGGGTTGCTCACCGGCGTTCAGGGTAATTTCATCAAATACCGGACTGCCGATGACGTAGTAGGGCATGCCGGGGGCTACCGGGTAGAAGCCCATCATGCTAAATACCAGCCAGGCCGACATCTGCCCCGCATCTTCGTTGCCACTTAAACCACCGGGTTCGGCGCTGTACTCTTCGCGGATAATATCGCGCACCCACTGCTGCGTTTTCCAGGGTGCTCCGGCGTAGGCGTACATATACACCGTTTGGTGACCGGGTTCGTTGCCGTGCCAGTAGTAGCGTTGCTCAAACAGCGTATCCAGTTGCTGAATGTATCGCTCTTTTCCACCCATCGCATCTATCAACCCAGCTACATCGTGGGGCACATACCAGGTATATTGAAAGGGTGATCCTTCAGTAATAAACGGAGCGCGGGAAGCTACCGGATCAAAAGGTTCGTACCACTCGCCATTGGCGTAGCGGCCCCGCACGTAGCCGGAGGTGGTATCGTATACCTGCCGCCAGTTTTTGGCTCGCTCGGCTAGCGCCTGATAGTCTTCGTCTTCACCTATTTGGCGAGCTACCTGCGAGAGCACGAAATCATCGTAAGCGTACTCCAGCGTACGAGAAGCCTGCTCGCGTTGGTGGAAAGAATCGGGAACGCTGTCTTCTAGTGGGATATAACCGTACTCTAGATACGAATCCATCGCTCGGCGACCTTGCCCGTTGCGGTAGCTAGCCGTATCGGTGTTCACCTCAAAGGCGTTCTTACGCATCATTTTATAGGCCAGTTCCTGATCAAAGTCATCTATGCCCTTCATCCAGGCATCGCCGATCATGGCGGTTACGTGGTCGCCAATCATGGCCGAAGTGTAACTGTTCCAGGCCGGAAAGATAGGGAGCCAACTACCCTGTTCCGCCTTTTTCAGCAGCGATTGTACCATATCGGCCGTTCGTTCGGGGTTGAGTATGGTTTGCAGCGGGTGCACTGCCCGAAAGGTATCCCACATGGAGAAATCAGCGTAGTAGTCGAAGTCTTCGGCCAGGTATACCTTTTTGCTGCCGCCAAAGCCCAGGTAGGCACCGTCGGCATCGCTAAACACCCGGGGTAAGATCATAGCGTGGTAAAGTGCCGTGTAGAACATGGTTCTCTCTTCTTCACTACCGCCGCTCACCTGTACTTTATTTAATTGCGCTAACCAGGCTTCTTCCGAGGTCTGCCGTACCTGCTCAAAGTTCCAGTGAGGAATTTCGGCTTCCAGGTTTTTCCGGGCCTGATTAATGCTGGTAAAAGATGTGCCTACTTTTACCTTTACCGCCTGATCAGTCGCCATTTTAATGTAGGCTCCAACTGGTTCACCTTCACCTTTCGACTTGGTTTCTTCGGGCTGAAGACTCTCACCTCGCCATACCCCAAAATCCGTAAATCCATCTTCCACCTGAATGACAAAGTAGCCGCTAAAGCCCGCCGACTCGCCCCAGCCCTGGTAGATACGATGTACCGGATTAAACCCAACAATCTCATTGCGTTCCGGGAAGATTTCTACAAAGCCCTCGCCTTCGTCGCTGTTAGGTTCAATAATCAGATTTAACGAATCGCCTTGGGGAGTGAAGCGTAGCATGGATGCCCGGGAGGTCGCCGTTACCTCCGCCTGAATCTGATAATCCGTTAAGCTCACGGAGTAGTAGGAAGGGGTTGCAGTTTCTTCTTCGTGCGAGAAAGCCGAAGAACGGTCATCAGGATTCACTTTCAATGCTCCGGTGGTAGGCATGATGGTAACGCTGCCGTAGTCCTGGGTACAGGAGCCACTCATCCAACGGGAACCCCGAAAGCCCTGTATTCGGGTATCCTGATAGTAGTAGGGCGAGAGACACTTTTGCTCGGTAGCCCGGGTCTGCGGCGTCCACTGCGTCATTCCGAACGGAACGCCTACCGCCGGAAAGGTTTGGCCCCGAAGTTCCGATCCGGCTTCGCTGTGCATTTGAGCGGTTTCGGTGGTGCTGGGAGCGGTACCGATCAGCGGATTTACATAGGATAGTGGGGCGGAAGGAGAATAAACTTCGGGTTGGCTACAGGAAAGTAAAAAGGCACTAGAGAAGATGAAAAGGTGGCGGTAGTTGAACGTCATAAATTGTAAGCTAATAAAAATTTAATCCCGATAATTTCCGGCATTCGCAGCAATTAACCAAATTCGGAAAAATTCTTTACCTATGCTTCCCACCTATCGTTTGTTTCTTTCTTCATTATTGGTCTTTCTACTAACAACCTCAGCCGATGCCCAACAGTGGTACCGAGGCAATCTGCATACTCATTCGTACTGGAGCGACGGGGATGATTTTCCGGAGATGATCGTAGACTGGTACAAAACCCACGAGTACGATTTCATTGCCTTGTCGGATCATAATGTGCTGGCTGCGGGTGAATTTTGGAAGCTGCTGCCCGATACGGAAGAAGCCCAGCAAGGATTTGAAGCCTACCTTAAAAAGTTTGGTAAAGACTGGGTGGTGTACCAGACTAATGACGAAGGTCGGACAGAAGTGCGGCTTAAAACGCTGAAAGAGTATCGTCCGAAGTTTGAAGAAAAAGGTAGGTTTTTGATTATCCAATCCGAAGAAATTACCGATGGTTTTGAGGGTAAACCAATTCATATGAACGCTACTAACGTGCAGGAGTTGATTGAACCTAAGGGAGGCAATAGTGTCACCGAAGTGATGCAGAACAACATCGATCAGGTAAACGAACAACGTAAGCAAACGGGAGAACCAATGTTCCCGCATATCAATCACCCTAACTTTGGCTGGGCCATTACGGTAGACGATATGCTACCCCTCACCGGCGAACGCTTCTTTGAAGTCTACAACGGCCACCCGCTGGTAAATAACTACGGTGATGATACCAGTCGGAACGCCGACCGATTGGGTACCGAAGTGATGTGGGATATTCTGATTACGAACTATCTGGCTGAAGGTAAGCCGTTGATTTACGGACTAGCCACAGACGATGCCCATAATTACCATAACTACGATGGGGAACACAGTAATCCCGGTCGGGGTTGGGTGATGGTTCAATCTGAAGAACTCACTGCCGAAGCAATTGTAAATGCTATGGAAGCCGGCGATTTTTATAGCAGCACTGGTGTAACACTAGAATCAGTAACGTACGATAATCAGACACTCACAGTGCAGGTAAAGCCGGAAAATAATGTTAACTATCGTATTCAGTTCTGGGGAACCAAAGAAGGAGCGAGTCGGGAAGAGATGGGAACGTTGTTAAGTGAAGAAAGTGGTACTGAGGCTGCTTATCAACTCAAGGATGATGATTTGTACGTCCGGGCCAAAATTATCTCCGATAAGCCCCAGACCAACCCCTTTCAGGAAGGTGACACTGAAGTGGCCTGGACCCAGCCAGTGAGCAGGTGATGAAGAGTCATTTAGTGTTCTAGTGTTAATGTGTTATGGTGTTTTAGTAGCTTTAGATTGCTATTTACTACTTTAGACTTGTTCAGTACGATAATTTCAAGTCTTATTCCACAGCGCCTAAAACCTGGCTATTACTAACGCCCTAGATACTTCAACACCGCACGGCGGCTGCCATAATACCTCGCACTATAATACCATAAAACACTATTGCATATATTTCTCCAACGCTGCCCGAGCATTTTGGCGGACTTTGTTGTGGAAGAAAGGGGTAAAACTGAGCATCTTGCCGGTAGTGCCAATGGCCATGCCAGCCCAGCGTTGGAGGTTAAACTGATCACTATGTTTAATAATTTTTCCGTCGCTAATCACAAAGCGGGAGTGAATGACGTTATGCACCGGGCGACTGGTTTTGCCGAAGAGGTAATTGGCTTCCCAGGTAGCCTGTCCACCCGTAGTGGTACCCAGCACATCGTAGAAGTTGATCTTCAAACTATTCTTTCCTCGTTCAATGAGCATCCGCCACATACTGCTGGCCTGCTTACCCCTTAGCTGCCCAAAAACCGGGTCTTCGAATACTACATCGTCGTCGTAGTGAGCAACCATCTTATCGGCATCCAGTTGCTGAAAGGCGGAATAAAATTGCTCGATGATTTGCTGATGCTGCTGTTCGGTATTCATACGTTAGATGTTAGGTAAGCCACTGGTCAAACCACTCAAAGGCTTCGGCTTGCATATCCGCTTCAAACTTATGAAGACCCGGATAAAAGGATGCCCGGTAGCGTTCAGCGGCTTCAGCTTTGGAAAATACCTCCTGTAGAATACGGTCTGCCTTATGCATCTCTTCCAGCGTAAACAGTTGATCTTCGTTATTATTTAATACCAATGTAGGATGAGGGGCCCGCATTCCCAGTACCTCAGGAAAATCCAGGAACTGGGGCAGGCGAGGAATATAGGTCATCCAGGTATGGGTATAAGCTTTGTTCAGCAGAAAATCATTCCAGGTAGTCATGAAACCTACACAAACGGCGCAAGCTATGCGTTCATCCATTCCACCCAGATAGGCGGAACGTAGGCCACCACCGGATAATCCGCAACAACCTACTTTATCGGTGTCAACTTCGGGGCGAGCGCAGAGCACATCCAATGCCCGTTGATCTTCGGCTAAGAATACCCCGGGCCAGGTAGTACCCGCACAAAACAGCGATTTGGAAAGCACGTGCTCGTGCAACCCTGCCCAGCGGTTATATTCGTGAATATAGGCTTCCTCTTCGGGATTATCGTCCGTTTTTCCTTCGGTAGAGATTTCTCGCCAGGTAATGCCCTCCACATCCTCAAACTTGATTCGGCGGCTGCCGAAGGCAAAGGCATCAGGTACTAGCACCACATATCCCCGTTTGGCTAAGTCATTGGCCCAGGCCCGGCCACTGTAGACTTTTTCTTGCAGCTCAACCATCATTGGGTGCTGTTCGCCGGTTTGAGTGATCTTGCGCTTGCCGAAGTACTTATCCCCACTGTGGTCATGCAAGCCTAGTACTGCTGGTAAAGGTCCGGTAGCCCCAGTTGGTTTCAGCAGTATGGCTTCAGTAGGACGGCCGTAGGGTAACTGCCAGCTTAGCTCTTCTATATCCAGTTCGTCGTAGGAATATTTTTTATGTACCGTGACCGGTGGGTTAGTGCCAATATCCGGTGCGCCCAGGTATTCCTGCACTTTTTCTTTAGCCGCATTTCGCCAGTCGTTAATAGTGTTAAACTCAGCTCGGCGGTAGGAAAGTGCTGGGGGGTCGGCTGGTAAAGATGCGGCCCAGGGGCCGTAGTGACCGATGATAGAGGGGGAAGGTTCAGAAGTAGGTGTAAAAAGTTGGTTCATAGCGTTTGCGTTGGAAAGAAAGGGTAAGCCGCTGGTAGAAGTAGCGGCAAGCCCAGATAAGGCAGTTGATTTGATGAACGTTCTTCGAGATTGGGACATAGGGTTGAATTTGGTTACTACTTATCAATTAGTTTCTGAACTCGGGTGCGGTTTGTTCCGCCGATGTTACTCCGGGAGGCAATTCCACTATTCTTAGATTACGGAAATGAATTTCAGCACCTTCGGATTCCAGGCAGAGGTAGCCCTTCTTCTGGGTGGCATGACTGAGGCCGTTTACGAACTTTCCGTTAAACGAAAGCTTCACTACTCCATCTACACAAACCACATCGTAGGTATTCCATTCGCCTCGGCCTTTGGCCCGGTGCTCAATGGATTTGCTGCGAGTGCCCCGAGGGTTATCGGGCTGGGTTTCTACTCCGCCCACCCCAAAGAGTTCACCCTGCACGTAAGCTTCCGGGGGCTTTTTACCATCGCGCAGGTTGAGGTTTACCCAGTCCAGATCCAGCATCTGTACTTCTACTCCGTCGGGCAACCGGTTCTCTTCACCAGGAATGGCGCTGCTCCAGATAAAAATACCTGAGTTACCTCCCGGCTCCATATGCTTCCACTCTACGTGCAACAGGAAGTTCTCGTACTGTTTGGCCGAGCGGGCCACTCCAATGGGGTTACCGTAGCATATTAGTTCCTCGCCTTTCACTTCCCAGGTGCTATCGCTGGTGTTCACATCAATCCACTGTAGAGTTTCTTCGTCCTCACCAGACTCAGTGATCACCTTACCCCAGGGTATTTTCTGACCAAATTCAAATTCAACGGGAGAGGATTGGGCGTAGGTTATCCCGTAAACACCCGGTAATAAAATTGCACAAAGAAATATAGTCGTGATGGCTGAGGGAGTATGGGTGCCATACACCCAGCTAGGTTGCTTTATCATAGTACTTTGGTAATTCCGGGTACGGCTACGCCGGGGCCGGGCCAATCCAGATTCCAGCTATACTGATCAACAGTTGGCCCCAGTACGTGGTCGGAGTTTAGTGCCTCATCCCAGCTCAGAGTTTGCCCGCTGTAGGCTGCCATCCGGCCTAAGATCGCCAGCATGGTGCTGTTGGCCATAAATTCTCCGTCGTTCTTCGGCTTTCCGGCCCGGATAGAAGCAAACAGTTCGTCGTGCTGGGTCTGGTAAGGATCATTTTCTTCGCCCTCATACTGCCAGCTATTTTTTCCGGTGATCTTAAAACCATCTCTGCCCACGTAGGCATTCCCCTCCGTACCGGCAATCTCTACGGTATTTCGGTTGGAGCAGTTAGCCTGCTGACGGCAGAAATTCATACCCCGAATTTCATCTTCGTATTCATACTCTACGGCAAAATGATCGTAGATATTTCCCCACTTTTCATCCACCCGAGCCTGCCTTCCGCCGGTTGCGGTAGCGCGTAGTGGCACCTTATCTCCCAGTGCCCAGGACATCATATCCAGGCTGTGCACGATCATTTCCACGATGAAGTCACCCGAAAGCCAGTTGTAGTAATACCAGTTACGTAGTTGGTATTCCATCTGGCCCCATTCGGGTTGTCGTTCTTTATACCAGAGAGTGCCACCATTGCGGGTAGTAGACACGGTTTTGATCTCACCGATAGCCCCGTCCAATACCCGGCTGAATAGTGCTCTCCGGGGGTTGTCGTAACGATAGGTAAAGCCCGATACCAGCGCCAGATTGTTTTCTTTCGTTTTTCTGATAGCATCCATTACCTTACGGACGCCAGGAGCATCTACGGCCATGGGTTTTTCACAAAAAACGTGTTTGCCGGCATCTACTGCCGCGGCCAGATGGTCGGGCCGAAAGCCCGGAGGTGTAGCCAGGATAACCACATCCACATCCGACTCGATGACCTTTTGGTAAGCATCAAAGCCTACGTATTTATTCTCCGGAGTGACTTTTACCTTCTCCGGGTGAACTTTGAGCAGGTTTTCGTAGGATTGTTCCAGCCGATCGGAGAAAGCATCGGCCATCGCGGTCAGCATCACCTCCGGATCAGCATGGAGGGCCTGACTGGCGGCTCCGGTGCCTCTTCCGCCGCATCCTATTAGCCCAACTTTTAGCGTGTCGTTAGTCCGGCCCGAAGCAGGGTGGGGAAATTCCAGGTGAATACCGGTGGTACCCCCAATGACTGCTGCCCCGGTAGATTTGATAAAGGTTCGGCGGTTGGGCTTTTCAAGACTAGATGGTTTCATAATGATAGGCTGGTTTTAGGTTGCAATATTGAATGGCTCGGGCAGATTATCCCGAATTTATCCTCATTCGGTAGGCTTAAGCTAATAAGAAATTGCCGGGACTCAAAATGGTAGGGCGGGATGCCACAGGCATGGTGCTAGGAGCCTAACGCAGGATGAATAAGATTAAATACATGTTCTGTTTCCCTTTATTCCAAAAAAATGATTAGATGATACAGGGTAAACTCTCCCAGCCTGATTTAACGCGAAATTACCGAAAGCACTTCCCCAAACGAATCAATCACGTGAGTACTTGGTAGCTCCTGGAGAGCTTCGCGGCTGAAGGAACCGGTGGTGACGCCAATTACGTAGGGGCAGCCCGCGTTCTTTCCCTGCTCCATATCCGAAGCGGTATCGCCGATCTTGGCTACGTGCTGGATGTCCTCAATATTGAGCAGGTTCATCGCTCGGAAGATCATATCGGGAGCGGGGCGACCGTAGGCTACTTCGTCGCTGGTGACGCTGGCGTCGATTTTATCTCGCCAATTGAGTCGTTCAATAATTGCATCGGCAATGGGGCGGCTGAAGCCGGTATCCAGCGCAATCTTAATGCCCCGTTCGCGTAGCTTCTGCCAGGTATTACTTACTTCCGGCAGCTCCCGCACATCAGGGCTAGTTCGGTAGTGGTTGACCATCATTTCTACAAATCGGTCATGAATTTGGTCTACGTACTCGTCGGTAATACGAGATTGATCGTCTAGCTTCTGTTCTAATAGTAATTGGATAGCAATAGGCTTGGGGTAGCCCATAATATCGCGGGTTTCCTCATCCGACACTATGATTCTTTCTTCGGCCAGGGCATCCTTCAAACATTGGTGTACTTCGTGGCTGTCCTGAAGGGTGGTTCCGGCCATATCGCAGACAAGTAATTTGATTGGCATAGGATTGTTTTTAGTTGACAGTTGAAAATTGATAATGGATAGTTAGAGAACGGCCTGTGTGAAAGTAAAGTAATTGGGTGAAAAAGTTCGTTAGAGCAGATTATTAAATTGCTAAGAATTGCTTGTTTATCACTCAGTGCGGATTAGGGCTACCCAGTCTTTCTCTCTATTGGCGGGTGGATAGCCAATGGGTACTTCACCGGTAGCGGTTACGTTAGAGATGGTTCCTGCTTGTAAATCTCTTCCCTGTCGGGGATCATACCATAGCACCGAAAAATCTTTTTCCGAATTGCCAATATTCAGTGTAGGGGGCTGCCGAGCGTCGCGTAGGTAAACCGCATACACTTCATCTTCGGCCGCGAAGCAGTAGGATGCGGTATCTGACGTGAGTTCGTCGGCGGGCTGCATTCGCCAGAACGGAAGGTGATCTTCAAAGAAAGTGCGGGCGTAGCGGTTCTGATCCCAGAAAACATCGCGGCTGCGGAAGTCTTCGGCGGTAAGATCGGAGTTGGGACTTTCATAGCCAAAGTACCATTCCACCCCGTAACCGCTAGCCATTAACGTGCCCCACAAAGCATTGGCCCGGGCCAGATCGTGGGTTGGGTCTTCATCGTCGGGCAACAAAGCAAATTGGGCATTGCCGGGTTCGTCAACCGCAAGTGCCCAGGCTTTTCCGGTAGAATCCGACTTGGCTCGCCACTTGAGAACTCGGTCGTGCACATCCCAGAACTCCTTATCCCGCAATTGAAGCGAAGCTCCGGTGAGCGGCGATTGATTGCCGATGAGCTGCTGGTAACGATCATCTTGGTTGGGAAAAGTATGGATGACCAGATGGTGCTGGTAGGGATCGAGCTGGCGAACGTACTCGGCAACTTTTTTCACTTCGGCAATGGGCTGGTTATTTTCTTCCCCCAGATTCCAGTTCAGTGCCAAGTGATGTCCGAAGCGGGCGATTAATTCACGATAATACAGCTTGCCTTCCGTTCCGAAGGTGCCGTTGTCCATTAAATGGTCGGTTTCGGTTTCGTGGGTTTTGAAGTGCAGAAACATACCCTTTCGCTCGGCGTAGTCAAAAATACGCTCCCATTGTTCCAGTTTAGAGACATCAAAGCGGGTTCGGTGAAACAGGGTAGCCCAGGCTTCCTTGTTCTGCTTATCATTAGCGTATTGTTCGTATTCCGCTTCGGGCACTTTCAGTAAGTAAGGATATACGTTACGATCGTCGCCATCTACGTTAAAGGTGAGAAAAGAAAACACGTTCAAATACTCCGAAGCCAAATAATTTATCGCTCCCAGCAGATTCTGCCCCTTACCCTGCTGCCAAACAAACTCGGACGCTTCCTCGTCAACATCCTGCCGATGCGGCTCCCAGTTTTTTCTCAAATCCAACGCATTAGGAGTAGCATCAATGTCCTCGTAGGCCAGCAGGTTTTCGGGAGCATCTACCCCGAGTTTGATGAAGTATTCGCCGGTTTCAGCGTATTGTAGGTAGCGTTCGCCTACGTAGTTTAATCGGCCCTGCGCCCGATTATCCGGTAAAGATTTATCGGAGTCAGCAATAGTGAAGCTTCCGGTTAGCCCATCCATAAATCCGGCACTAGCTGCCTCGGAAATATCTTCCTGAACCGCAACTGCTTCCCCCTTTTTAAAGGAAACCGTGTACGTCCATTCTCCGGTTTGGTCGGGAGTGAATCTCACCATCCACTTGTTGCCGGCTTCGGCACTGCTTTCGGCCGCGTTACCATCGGCAGCGTAAAAGCCTGGTACTACGTAGGTCTGATTACCATTGGAAAAGGTCACATCTAGACGATAATTCAGGAAGGGGTTGTCGTCGGCCATCTCGCTGGTTTCCGGTCCGTCAAATACCAGGGTTACTTTATGCCACTTCTTTAGCTCTCCCTGAATATCAACATTGGCTGATTGGTTGCAGCTGGCTAGAATGATGGTTAGTAGTAGGTAGGCCGTCGTTAGGCAAGTTGATTTTATAAGCATTTGGTTATCTGGTAGTTGTGGATTTATTCTTTGGGGCATACGGGTTGCAAATCCAACTTTAAATTGGAGCGGGATTGCAAATCCCGCTCAGCATGAAGTAGATACTGTAGCATCAAAAATCATAGCCACATTTATTCTGCAGAAAGACGTACTCTAATAGTTTCGCCATCTTCGGACATCAGGTAAGCTGGAATGCGGATCTCCAGACGCTTTAATCCGTCAATCTGCCGATCTAGTTCTAGCGGCGGAGGGTCCAGTGAAATGACGGACACCATCAATTCCGGGTGGGAGAGGTTTTCAAGATTCAATTGCTTGCCATCCTGCGTTAGCGTGGCTCCGTCTTCCGTGATGTCTACCTCGGCGGTGGTCATTAACTGCCAGGTGATGTGTTGGGTAGCATCACTGGGTTTGATCTGATCTTCAATCAGCAATGACTGATCGCCTTCTTTCACAAACCTACGGGTGGCACTGGCAACTTCTTCGCCAAAAACCTCCGACATGTCGATAGTAGCTTCGGGTTGCTCACCGTCCTGAAAATCGTTGATAGCGGCAAATCCATCCACGTGGTGCAAAGCGTTATTTACCGTGATAGTACTGTGTCCGTAATTGTTCTTGGTAAGCAGCGTCCAGCGTTCGCACTCCTGGCAGCGGCCCCAGAGGTTGAAGCCGGTTTTCTCCAGCTCGTGGTACGATTGGTTGCCCGGATCGACCACCCAGCGTACGCCGTTTACTTCAAAAATGAACGAACCGGCATCCATGTTACCGTGGTTGACCGACCCACGTCCTCCCTTTCCTCCGAAGTAATAATTATGCGGGTTGCCCTTTTCAGTTCTGAAGAAGATCACCGGATTGGAGCCATCTCCCTTCCAGGCCAATGGTAGCGGCTGGCTACCCTCTTCATCAAACTGCGATAACCATACGAGTCCGGCTCCCGCCCAGCGGGATAGTTCGCCCATTTCCGCCGGATCGCGCAGGAAGCGTTCTCTTTCGTAGTAAACTCCGTTTCCGGTTTTAACCGCAAACCAGGCTAGGGTCATATCGCCATTTTCGCTGCGTCGGTCGCCGCAATCGGCAAAATTATAGTACCAGCCGGAGGGAGCCATGCTCAACAAGCGAAATTCAGCACTTTCTTTGAAAGCGGGATAATCGGCCAGACCGAAATCAGTACCGAAAGCACTTTCCAGCATGGAAGCGGTGAGGACCGAGAAGCTGGTACCGTAGCGCCAGTAGGTCGAGCCTTCGGGATAAACGCCGTCGGGGCCGTATTCTTCCAGGGCGTGGGGCATCCCTTCTAGCGCCCGGTGAATGGTTTCAGCAGCCAGCTCCGGTTCCTGCTCAGCCACTACTACGGAGGCAGCAATCATGCCTCCGTGACACACCTGGTTCCAATTGTTATTTCCATCCACCCAGCCGGTGTTGCCTTCTTTGTTGTAGCTAGGTTTAATTCCCTTCTCGATGAGGGCAGTCTTGGCTAGCTCAACGGTAGATGCCGGTAAATCTTCCCCGGCCCAGTCAATTGCTAAAGCCACTGCCAGCGACATCTCGGCCACATCCAGATAGTGGGAAGGATTCCAGTCGGAGAAGTTGCAAACGGCAGTTACTTCCTCGTTGATGCGGTTGAGTACTTTCTTATCTTCATCCATACGGTAAACCATTCCCAGAATGTTCATGCGGTAGAGCATCTCACGGGAAGTGCCGAGCAGCCGGCGTCCTACAACGTTGCGTTCCAGCAGAGGTTGCTGCTGGATTTCTTCAGCGTTTAACTTGATGGCTTCGTACATATTCTTCACCACCTCATCAGACTTCACGTCTTTTTTTAACTGCTTTTCAATAGCTGGGGTCAGAATCAGTCGGGGACTGCCTTTACGGAGCTTCTTTTTCAGGTAAGCGACATCCATGGGGTTTTCCAGCTTCACCGGATCGTCGTTCTCCGGATTAGATAGATGATCGGTAGCAAAGGTGCTCAGCGGCGTGACTAAGATTAGGCTCCAGACGGAGAAAAAGTAAATGAATTTGCGTCTCATTAGGTATTAGGTTTTTGTATTGGGTTAGAAAAATAAATGATTTTTAGTTATTCGGATGATTGCGAAGTTCGTAGAGATATAACTGGCTCGGTTCGGGCCAGGGTTTGGGGCGAGGCTTATCCCGGTTTCGGGGCAAAGTCTCCCACTTCAGTACGTATTGCAATTGTTCATCGGCAGCTTTCCCGCTATCTTCGGCAGTTCTGATCTTCAGTCCCGGAAAACTACCTTCTATTTCCATTGCAGCGGTGAATGGCTGCGGTTTCAGTACCTCCCCGCATACCTCCAAGTCCTGATTGAGCAGAAACGTGCCCGTACCGTACTTGATATGCTCGTAGCCCAACTCGTAGAATCCGTCTTCCCGTCGGTTGAATGGCCCTATTCGGACCTCACTGTTGATGCTGCCGTTGCCCGAAAAATACCAGCGGTAGTCCCAGTCCGTTACCTGCTTTATCTGCCACTCTTCGCCTATCAATCGGGCGGTATAGAACTGTAAATCCCCGGCAGCATCGTACTTGTGGTAAGCGAAAATCGGCTGATTATCTTCATCCAGGCAGAGTTTGGCGGCCAGATTAATAATACCGCCCTGCACGGGGATAGGATCAACAACCACCGACTTATTATCTACCGTCACGGGTAAATTTACCGGCTGCCCAAAAGCATTGTACCAGTGTAGCATGTCGGGGCTTTTCATATAAGAAAGGTCGTGGTTGGTAGAGCAGTCCGGCGTATCGCGCCATACCCAGTACATATGGTACCAGCCATCCTCCCGCAGGCTTGGTCGGGAAGCGTAAGCATTCACCGAGTCTTGTCCATCGGTTAAGGGAGTATCCATCAAACGGGTCCACTGCTGGGTGTCGCTATCGTACTTGTTGTAGATGTCGTTACCGTTACCACTACCTCCGTCGCGGTAGCGGAAGATCAGTTCGTTTTCGGCGGTATTCATAAATACCGGATAGGTACAGCGGTTTTCCTCAGTGCCCACCATCTCTTCTATCTGAACTAGCGTGGTAATATCGCCCGGTTCAGTACTTCTGAAGTAGGTTAATCCGTTCACGTGCATATTTCCGGATAAATGGATATACCCTTCTTTATCCAAACCCAGCGTGAGATAATTATGGCTATCCCAACCCAGTATGGTGCTGGTTCCTTCCCGGGATTCCCGCGGGTGCGGAGGGATTTTATGAAGTTTAAAGGTATCCTGATGCAGATAGCGTTGCCCTACGATCATGTGTCGCTCGTCATTGTAGTAAGCAATGTACTGCCGATCCTCGTCGGTCAACAGGCTAAAGCCCACCGGGTGCCCCGCCCATACTTTATCAATCTCAATGACTCGTTCTATGTTAGCCTGCTGGTTCCGCTCATCAATCACGATTGGCTCTTGGTCACTCTCAACAGATGGTTGAGCTACTGCATTGAGAGTAATTAGCAGAACGAGTATTGCTAGTAAATTAGTGTGAAATCTAATGTGCTGGACATTTAATGCTACGAAAGGAATACAGCAGCGGACTGATAACAAAAGGCGAAGCAGAAACATGGTTGTATTAGTGTTGTTGCAGTAGTGGATAAACTATTAATAAAATCGTACATATTCTACAGATTGGTCAGGAATCTTTGGTTTTGAACTTTCAGTTTGCCTTCGCCTGGTTGAAGTGGTATGCGATTTTGATGAAAACTATTGATGGATACTACCCCTGGGGTAGAGCATCACCTAAATTGTCTGTATCTTAGCTACGGTTTAACGGCGAGTGGATGATACTACATGAGTTTCCCGATCTGCATTGGCTCCGGCAGCAAGTGGGCGTTTATCCCACCTAATACCGGGCGGAGTTGTAAAATAGCAATTTTGGTCATCTGCCTTTATTCAATATTGCGCTACTTTAGAGTAGCCAATCACTTAATACTATGTATACATTGACCCAACTCGGATTTATCGTACTCACCCTGTTATGCATAGGGGCAATTTTGAGGCAACTTCGTCAGGCTCTGTCAAAGGTTGACTGGAGTGAAACTAAGAAGCAGCGAGTATGGCTCGGAACCTTGGTTGGGTTAGGGGGGTGGCTGCTGTTTATCAGCGCAGCTTCACTCGGCGGATTTTTCAGTGATTTTTCCAGTTTCCCTCCCCGGATCGTTATCGTACTGGCTATTCCGTTGATAACCATCCTATTGATCACATTTTCTCGCTCAATAAACGCTTTACTAAAAGTTGTCCCACCGCAAAACCTGCTGTATATTCAAGCTTTCCGGGTAGTAGTGGAAGTGCTGCTGTGGATGTTGTTTCTTCAGCAGTTACTCCCGGTACAGATGACCTTTGAAGGGCGTAACTGGGATATTCTGGTGGGGCTTACCGCACCGCTGGTGGCCTACTTCGGTTTGGTGAAGGGAAACTGGCCCCGATCGGTTCTCATTGTCTGGAACGTGCTGGGGCTGATGCTACTGGCCAATATTGTTACTATTGCGATTCTCTCCATGCCCACTCCGTTTCGGGTCTTTACGAACGAGCCTTCAAATACCATTGTGGCTACTTTTCCTTTTGTGTGGTTGCCAGGGGTGCTGGTACCCATAGCCTATTCCATGCACTTTTTTTCGTTAAAGCAGTTGCTCAATAATACCCAACTTGCTTCCCAACCTCAAACGGTGAAGTAGGCAGTATTTGCTTGTTAATGAGGGAACCTGTACTTTTCTGGGAAAGTACTATCCATGCTTAAAATCTTTCTTTCGATTTGTTTACTGTACCATAGCTGCTCAGTCTGGGCAGCTTCGGTAGACACCGTGCAAATTTTTAGCGAAGCGATGCAGCGGGATATTCCGGCTATCATTATCACCCCCGATAATTATCAGGAAGAAGATGAACAGCGGTTTCCGGTGGTATATCTGCTGCACGGCTACAGCGACGATTACAGTGGGTGGATTAGTAAGGCACCGGGGGTAGATCAGTTGGCCGATCGCCACCAGCTTATACTGGTCTGTCCCGACGGGGGCTACGATAGCTGGTACCTGGATAGCCCGGTGGAGGATAGCAGCCAGTACGAAACCCACGTGGCGAAAGAAGTAGTGACCTACGTAGATGAACACTACCGCACGGTAGCCCAGCCATCGGGAAGAGCCATTACGGGTTTAAGTATGGGCGGACACGGGGCATTGTTTCTGGCTATTCGCCATCTGGATACCTTTGGGGCCGCCGGTAGTATGAGTGGGGGCGTAGATCTGACCTACAATATTAATAATTGGAACATTAAAGGAAAGTTAGGTCCGTATGAGCAGAACCCCCTGCGGTGGGATTCGCTTTCGGTGGTAAATATGGTGCCCTCTTTGAGTGCGGGTCAGTTAGCTCTGATTATTGACTGTGGGGTAGATGATTTTTTCTTTCGTATTAACCAGAATCTGCACGAGATACTGCTGGAGGAACAAATTCCGCACGATTATATTGAGCGACCGGGTGCCCATAACTGGCCCTACTGGACGAATGCAGTAGCGTATCAGGTGCTATTCTTCCGTAAGTTCTTTGATGGTAATTTGACTACCCCGTAGCGTATTGATGCAAGATAATCCTAATTGATTCGGATTATTCTTAATCTCTAAGATCCATCGCCCTGTCGGGAAAGACCAACCAGGATTGCTCCGCCAATAATCATCAAACCTCCCACGATAATTTTCCAGTTTAACTGTTCATTCAGGAAGATCGCCGCCAGACCTACGGCAAATACTAACGAAGATCGTTCCATGGAACTCACCAGGGCGGCATCTCCCAGTTTGAGCGCTCGGAATGTGAATAGCGAAGATAATGTAGTTGCAATACCCGCCGCCACCAGAAATAGCCAGGCTCGCTTGTCTATTTGCCCAATAGTGGATACATCTTTTTGCCAAAAAGCAGCCGACCAAGAAATTGTCACTATCAGAACAGACTGGATAGCAAATGCCAGTGTAGAATCTACGTTCTTCAGCCCCGCTTTGGAAAGCACCACTGATACTCCGGCCGATAAAGCGGCTAATAAAGCAAAAACAATCCACATTTGGTTTAAGAGTTTGATTGACGATACGGTTACTCCAACCTCCTTGGCAATAAATTGTTAAATTGTAAGAATCATAAATATGAGCGAGAAAAAAGTACTTACCATTATTGGAATGGGTCAGCAAACCGGTCTGGCTCTCGCCCGAAAATTCGGAAAAAATGGCTTTGTGGTAGCGATGTTGGCTCGAGATAAAAATCACTTAGAGCACTACCAAGAGCAGCTTAACAGTGAACAGATAGAAAGTTATTATTACTTGACCGAAGCGGCTGATCCTGATTCTATTCGTTCTAGTTTGCGCTACGTACAGGGTTCGTTGGGTGATATCGATGTACTGATCTATAATGTGGCAGCCATTGAGAAAACCCTCTTGTCTAAAACTAATCCCGAAAAATTGATACAGGATTTTCAGGTAAATGTAATCGGGGCAGTGGTAGCCGCACAGGAAGTATTACCTAGCATGGAAGCGCGTAAAGAAGGTAAGATATTTTTTACCGGGGGCGGACTGGCGCTACAACCTTATTATCAGTACGGCTCCTTAGGTATTGGAAAAGCCGGTATCCGTAGTGCTGCTCACAGTTTGCATCAGGAAGTGCGGGCTAAAGGTATCCACGTAGCCACCGTCACCATTCAGGAGGCTATTCAGGCTGACGACGAGAAATACAATCCTGCGGCCATTGCCGAACAGTTCTGGACACTCTACGAGCAGCGCGAAGACTTTGAGGTTGAAATTCAGTACTAATGAGTGATCCTATTCTTGATTCCTGGCACACCAACGCTCAGCAGTGGATAGCCACTATTGAAGGAGAAGAACTGGAAAGCCGTCGGCTGGTAACTAATCAGGCCATCATCGATATTATTCTAAAGTATCAACCCAAAACCTTACTGGATGTAGGCTGTGGAGAAGGCTGGCTGAGTCGGGCTCTTAGTCAGCGGAGCATTCAAACGCTGGGGGTTGACGGGGTTCCGACATTGATCGAAAGTGCTCGGCAAAAAGGGAGTAGTAAGTTCGAAGTAGCAACTTATCAGGATCTTATTAAGAGAAAACCGTTGCCTCTCGCTCCGTTGGAAAGTGCGGCCATTAATTTTGCTTTGTTAGATCAACAAAAGACCGAAGCGTTACTGCCAGCGCTGAAGTACTACCTGAAAAAGTTGGGATGGTTATTTATTCAAACCCTACACCCTCATACTCAAGCTGGTGATCAACCGTACCAAAGCGGCTGGCGTTCCGGGAGCTGGGATGGGCTAAAACAGGATTTCACCCAGCCCTATGAGTGGTACTTTCGCACGCTACAAGACTGGGTACAACTATTTTCTCAATCCGGATACCAGCTCAAAGAACTCTGGGAACCATTGCACCCTAAAACCGGAAAGCCCGCTTCAATTATTTTTGTACTCCAGGCATAAGCAGGTCTTCGGTTTTCTAAAGCCAACTATTCTCACTAAGTTCAGCCGTCTTTGTTCTCTTCAACCTATGACCGAACCGACTACCTCTACTATTAAATCTTCTACTGTCAACCGCAAATGGTGGCGGGCGCTGGGGCCAGGAATCATTACCGCAGCCCTGGTCTTCGGTCCGGGTAGCCTGACGGTTACCTCTAAACTCGGAGCTCAGTTTGGTTATCAACTGTGGTGGGTAGTGTTGATGGCTGTTGGTTTTATGGTGGTTTTTACGGAGATGGGGGCGCGCCTGGGGATGGCTTCTTCGGTTTCTTCGTTAGCGATTATTCAGCAACGGTGGGGAAAGCTGGTGGCTCGGTTGATAGGTTTGGGTATCTTTTGCATTACGGCCTCTTTTCAGGCGGGCAATACGGTAGGGGCCGGTTTGGCGTTTGCCGAGCTATTTGGTACTACCATTGAGCCCTGGATTGTCTTTTTCTCCCTCCTGGCCATGGGGTTACTCTTCTTCCGGTCGTTCTACCGGGTGCTGGAGAAAGTGATGATTGTTTTAGTGGGGCTGATGATACTCTCTTTTCTGATAACCCTGCTGCTAGCCCAGCCTCAGTGGAGTGCTTTATTCCAAGGATTAATTCCGGGCGTACCTGCCGGAGCCGAAGTGTTAACGATTGCCCTGATTGCCTCTAGCTTTTCGGTAGTAGGAGCTTTCTATCAGTCTTATTTGGTAAAAGAGAAAGGCTGGAGCCGACAAGATAGCTCCTCAGGCAAGCGGGAAAGCATAGCCGGGGTGCTGATACTAGGTCTAATTTCCTCCTTCATCCTGATTAACGCGGCTGCCGTGTTGTACCCCCAAGGGATTCCGGTAAACTCCGCCGCGGATATGGGTTTGGCTTTGGAACCGCTCTACGGAAACACGGCTACGATCATCTTTATGTTAGGGTTGTTCGGTGCCTCTTTCTCATCCCTTCTGGGAAATGCTACCATTGGTGGAGCTCTGGTTTCCGATGCCTTCTTCGGAAATTATCAGCTTTCAAACGCTAAAGTTCGTCGAGCTATTCTTTTAGTAATTTTAATCGGAGCCGCCATCGCGCTGAAGTTTGGGCGGTTACCACTGGAACTGATTATCTTTGCCCAGGCCATCACTATTCTGATTGCCCCCGTTATTGCCATTGCCTTACTGCTGGTAGCCAAAGATGCTGAGCTGATGGGGTCGTTGAAGAACAGCCGTTGGCAAACCGGTCTGGCTCTGTTAGGAATAGGCTTGTTACTGTTCCTGGCTATTACTCATTTTCGAATGCAATTTTTATCATGAAACCAGATTTAACCCAGCTTGAGCAACAAATGAAACAACCTAGCGATGCCCTGGTAAATGATTTCCGGGAGCTAGAAGGGGATATTTTGATTTTAGGTGTAGGCGGCAAGATGGGACCTGATTTGGCTTGCCTAGCCAAAGAAGCCCTACAGCGAGCGGGTAAAGCTAACGAAGTGATTGGCGTGTCGCGCTTTTCGGATAATAGCTTGCAACAGCAGTTGGAGGCAGATGGTATAAAAACGATTAAAGCTGACTTACTGGATGAAACTCAGCTGACTAATTTGCCTGAAGTGCCTAACGTACTTTATCTGGCCGGAACCAAATTCGGCACTACCGGGCAGGAGGCCTTCACCTGGGCGATGAATACTTATTTGCCGGGAAGGGTGGCGGAGAAGTTTCGCTCGTCTCGCATTGTGGCTTTTTCTACCGGGAATGTGTATCCATTTGTTAAGGTGGGTTCCGGTGGGGCTACGGAAACTACGGCGGTAGAACCGGTTGGAGAGTACGCTCAATCATGCCTGGGGCGGGAACGTATCTTTACCCACTTCTCCCAAAAACACCAAATCCCGATGGTGCTCTATCGGCTGAACTATGCGGTAGATTTTCGCTACGGCGTGCTGCTGGAGATTGGTAAGTCGGTGCTGGAAGAGCGGGAGATTGACCTGACTACCGGACACGCTAACGTAATCTGGCAGAACGACGCGAACGAATACGCCCTTCGGTCTCTGAAACTATGCAGCACTCCCCCGAGGATTCTAAACAGCACCGGGCCCGAAACCGTTTCAGTACGTTGGGCGGCCCAGGAATTTGGCAAACAACTGGGCAAAACGCCCCGCTTTACTGGCGAAGAACAACCAACAGCTCTGTTGAATAATGCGGCTACCGCTCACCGCTTGTTTGGCTACCCCCGCGTCAGTGTACAGCAGATGATTGAACTACTATCTACCTGGCTCAGTGAGGGAGGAGAGTTATTGCAGAAACCTACCCACTTCCAGGAACGGAAGGGAAAGTTCTAACTCCTCGAGAAGGAGGCGGTAGGCAGTATATGTGATTCTTTATTTACTGCCTCCTGCTTACCGCTTCCAGCTTTCTGATTTTACAAACTACCTGATTTTATCAACTTACGACCAATGCTAACGCTAAACGACATTCAAAAACAATTACTGCACCAGGGAACGGTTATTCCGGCTCACCCATTAGCACTAAACGCTCAACGAAAGTTAGACGAACGTCGGCAGCGGGCACTGACGCGCTACTACTTAGCCAGCGGTGCCGGAGGCATTGCGGTAGGCGTACATACCACGCAGTTTGAGATCAGGCAGGCTGAATTTGATTTGCTGGAGCCAGTACTGACCTTGGCTGCCGAAGAAGTAGACCGGGCCAATCTAAACCAACCGGTGATTAAAGTGGCGGGAATTGTGGGCCCCACCGAACAAGCATTGCGAGAAGCGGAGTTGGCCGTATCCTTAGGCTACGATTTAGGACTGCTGAGTCCGGGCGGCCTGCCCGATTGGTCGGAAGAACAACTGCTGGAACGAACCCGGCAGGTGGCTGAGGTGATTCCGATCTTTGGATTTTACCTACAACCGGCGGTAGGAGGGAAAGTACTGAGCTTCGATTTCTGGCGAGCCTTGGCTGATATTCCGAATGTGCAGGCTATTAAAATGGCTCCTTTCAACCGCTACCAAACCCTGGATGTAGTGCGAGCGGTTTGCCACAGCGAGCGCTACCGCGATATTGCCCTTTACACTGGGAACGACGATAATATTGTGAACGACCTGTTGACTACCTATCGTTTCGCAGTGCGGGGTGAAAGCCGAGAAAAGAAAATTGTTGGTGGATTACTCGGTCATTGGGCCGTTTGGACCAAGAAAGCGGTAGAGGTACTGAAGAGGGTTAAGCAAGTTAGAAAGGCCAGCGAAATAGTACCTCAGGAACTACTTACCCTCAATGTAGCAGTCACCGATTGCAACGCGGCTTTCTTCGATGTAGCTAATCAGTTTCAAGGATGTATTGCCGGTATTCACGAGGTGCTTCGCCGACAGGGGCTGCTAGAAGGAACCTGGTGCCTGAACCCGAAGGAAGAACTATCGGCGGGACAGGCGGAGGAAATAGACCGGGTCTACACTGATTACCCCGAACTGAACGACGATGCTTTTGTGCAGCAGCATCTCGCCGATTGGCTATCGTGATGTAAGATCGTTTCTTGGTCTATCTTCTCTAGATAGGTTGAAATTAGCTGGCGGGCAGCATATTTCGGATAGCCGCAATTTTCCAGACTCCCGAATCTTGCACTACCACAAAAGTACTCCACATCTTTCTTACGCTTCCGTCAGAATTTTTTATCTCGTAACGAGCATCGGCAATGGCCGTTTCTGAAGTTAAGAACCGCACGTTTTCTACCGTTAGCGTTCGTTGGCCGGGATTACGCTGTGAACTACGCATCATTCCTTTGGATGCTCCTTCAAAACCCCGCCGCCATTCTCCGGAAGAAACCAACTGGTCTATGTCGTGGGTTAAAATACTTTTTAGCAGGGTAGTATCACTTGTTTCCCGAGCCTGCGCGTACTTATCAATGAGCGAATGAATCTCTTTCTTGTGTTTAGTCTGAGCAATTGAATCCTGAGCAAATGCTAAGCTATTGGTTACACAGAAGCAGATTATGAGAATGATATCTTTCATAATTAGTGGTAGTGGTTGCTGGTCTTAACTTACAAAATTTTGGGGAGCATCGGATTAGCCGCTTACGATTAGTTTATACAGCAAAAGTTCTCGGAACTCACTGGGTAACTGCACGGTTTTTTCAAACTCAAATCCTAATTTTACCAGTAGCTGGTGAGAGGCGGTATTATCTTTCGTAGTAATAGCTTTTAACTCGGATAGCCCAAATTCTTCTAAGCCCGCTTGCTTAATTCGGTTGGCTGCTTCGAAGGCGTAACCTTGCCGTTCGTGTTTAGGTAGAAAGGCAAACCCGAGATCTACTCCCTCCAGTCCGTCCCGGTCGTACAGTCCACAAGCTCCTATTTTTACGTTATCTGCTTTTCTGATGACCGTATAACTACCATAACCAAGCCGCTCAAATTGAGACTGTATCCTGTTTTTTATGTAAGCTTGAGCATCCTCTACCGACCTTACGTTTCTGTCACCAATGTACTTAAGCCATTTGGGGGTGTTGAGTAACTCAATTAAAAACTCGGAATCTTCCGCTGAAGTAGGTCTGAGTATCAGTCTTTCGGTTTCAAACGACTTGTATTCTTTCATTGTACGCTTTACTTAGCAGTATTTATCAATACCGCCGTAAATAGTAGTTAGTTGTTTTTTGCCGAAAATGAAAGCGCAGATAGGTTAATGAAAGAAAAGATTACTACAAATATAAATTATTGTAGGGTGTCTCGAAAAGTCCTGCCAAAGTCAATATCGCCCTGAGCAAAGGCGATGTTGAAATTCTTCAAAAACTCTCTCTTCGGTGAATTTCCACAGTCAGCTTTCATTTCAGGTACTTCAGTACCACTATTCCACAGTCGTACTGCTGAGCCGACGTTATCGTAAAGTTCTGTTTGCTTTCCAGTTGGTGAAAGATGGTCATTCCTTTTCCCAAAGCAGTAGGGTTGATAAACAGATGAAATTCATCGATTAATCCCGCGCCGATCAGAGCAGAGACAAATTGGGAACCACCATAGACGATAATATCTCCCCCTGCTTCATTTTTGAGGGCCGTGACACCCTCTCGCAGCGGTTTATCACTTATTTGGGTATTATTCCAGCTTAAATCTTCGATTGATTCGCGCGTTTTCTCCGTCGAGAATACTACCTTCTGCATTTCTGTCACTCGTTGGCCAAAGGCGCTTTCCGGGTGTTCGAGATTGTTAGCAACCTTCGCCCAATGAGGGATAAATCCGGCGGCAAAACTCTTACCCATGATAATGCAATCAACCGGCTCGGTAATTTCCTCGACATACGCTTTCAGCTTATCATCCCAGTCCCAAACCATCCAGTCCATCTCACCGTTAGCCCCGGCAATGAATCCGTCTACAGTGAGCTGACATTGTAACTTAAGCTTTCTCATTCTTCATTACTATTTGTCAGGGTTAGGAATCAAATGCTTTTTCAAAATCTGCCACAATCATTTTTTGCATGGGCATCATCACTTCCATGACCCTTTGCATCTGAGCCGGTGTTCCCGCTTTCATCATTTCCATAAATCGTTGGGGTACAATCTGCCAGGATAAACCGAACTTATCCTTACACCAGCCACAGCTGCTTTCTTCCCCGTCGGCTGTCAGGGCATTCCAGAAGTGATCTACCTCATTTTGGTCTTCACACAGAACCAAAAATGAGACCGCTTCGGTGAACTTATACTTTGGTCCTCCATTGAGGCCGATAAACTGTAATCCCGCCAGCTCAAACTCAACGATCATGTCCGAAACAGAGATGATTCTGGAGTTGGGGAATAGTGAGCAGTAAAATTCGGCGGCTTCACTTGCCTGGTGGTCAAACCACAAATAGGGAGTTATTTTCTGAAGTTTGCTCATGATTATTTCTCGGCACAGTTAAACATCCATTGTACTCCAAACTTATCTACGCAACTGCCAAAGTAGTCGCCCCACCACATGTCTTCCAGCTCCATAGTGATAGTTCCATCAGCCGAAAGGGCATCAAACAGTCTCCTGGTTTCCTCTCTGGTATCAGGTTCCAGATTGATGTGCATATTGTTGCCAAAATTCAGCTGAAAACCCATCGATTCAGGAGCATCGGTTCCCATGAGTTGATGTCCGTTCAGTATGGGTAGCATAACGTGCATCACCAGATTTTTGTCTTCCTCGGCCAGAGCGGGCATTCCCTCCTGCGGGGGAGTATCGCCCATACGCATGATTTGCCCCTGAAACTCAGTGCCGAAAACCGATTTGTAAAAGTTAAATGCCTCCTCGGTGTTTCGAGGGAAATTAAGGTAGGTGCTTACACTTGCCATCGTTTTTAGAGTTTAGGTGAACGATCAATTGATACAAATCTAACCTATGGTTATCATTGATGGCGGGTGTATTATCGACTTTATGAGGGGTTGATTGCGACACTGCCTATGCTTACTTTGGGGTTACTAATTTACACTAGCATGAAGCATATTTCTATACTTATTCCCAGGGGACAGTACAGCATCGTAAATATTGCCGGGGCCTTTCAAATCCTAAACTGGGCGAATGCTATGTTTTTACAGCAGACCAGAAACCCACTGTTTCAGATTGAATTGGTAGGTTACGCCCGGCCAGCTAATGATGCGGATGGCTTTTATGTAGTAACCCCTCCTAAAACCCTGGAGGAGGTAAGTCAAACCGATTTAATAATAATTCCGGCGGTACACGGAAATCTAAAGGAGGCTATTAGCACGAATCAGGAAGTAATCAACTGGGTCACCCGGCAATATCAGCGAGGGGCCGAAATTGCCGCATTTTGTATCGGGGCGTTCTTACTGGCCGAAACCGGCATACTCAACGGCAAAACCTGTTCTACCCATTGGGGACACGCTCAGGAACTTCAGGAGATGTTTCCCGAGGTAGTTGTTCAGGCAGAAAATATTGTGTCGGTGAGTAATGGCATCTACACCAGTGGCGGAGCCTACGCATTTACCAATCTGCTAGTCTACTTAATTGAGCGATACGGAGGGCGCGAACTTGCTCTCCTGACCGCTAAGGCGTTTATGATTGACGTGGATAAAAACAACCAGTCGCTGTTCATGATTTTCAACGGACAAAAAGATCATGGGGACGAGATAGTTTTAAAGGTGCAGCAGCAGATTGAAAAGAACTACGCGCAAAATGTTTCCGTAGCTGAACTTGCCGACCAGCAAGCTACTAACCGAAGAACACTGGAAAGAAGGTTCCGGCAGGCTACCGGAAATTCTGTTATTGAGTATTTGCAGCGAGTACGAGTAGAGCGGGCGAAGAAAGTCCTGGAACATCCCCAACATTCGGTAACCGATGCCATGTTTGAGGTGGGTTATGTCGACGCTAAATCATTCCGGGAGGTTTTTAGGAAATACGTAGGGGCGAGTCCCCTGGAATACAAAAAAAAGTTCACCCAGGATCTTTCGCTGGTCTTTAGCCATTGAGACGGGCTTGGGTGGTGAACAACTACTAAAGCGATACAGTTACGAAAATACCATACGCCTTGCTGGCAACTTTCATCTCAGTAGTATTTATCAATGCCGCCGTAGCCGGTAATAAGTTGGTTGTTGCGGGTTTTTTCTAGAAAATTGTTCAAGCGTTTGTTAAACTCTTCCGGCCTACGGCGGGCGCTGTCAATGTAGGCAATGCGGATTCTCCGATAAGTGTCTGAGAATGATTGGTAGTTATCCCAAACAGTACTATCTGCGCTAATTGCTTTCAGAATATCGGACGGGAAGACAAACTCTTCGCTAAGGACGCGGTCCACTTCGAGTTGCAAGTTGGGGTGAATCATATTCCGGCCAGCCAGCCAGCGGAGCCGCTCTTTGTTGGGCTGAGAGTAATGTATTGATTTTCGGGGAGTAAAACGCTGCTTACTGTGGTTTGAATCTAGCGTCTTTATGATGCTGTCAATCCAGCCGAAGCACAGAGCTTCTTCCACCGCATCGGTGTACGCAATCCGGGGCTTACCGGTCGCCTTTTTAGGATATACCAACCAAGCTTCATCTTCAGTGGCAAAGTTGTTCTCCAGCCAGTTCCGCCATTCGGTGCGGGTAGTTAAGTTCAGCCTATTTTCCTCCGCCATCATGATTTTTTAGAAGTTTAGCCGTTATTCGGAGTGGGTGGTGCTTTTGATCTTTTTTGTCAGCAGCGAGCGGTTTTTGCCAGTAAAACCCTGGCGAAAGTATAACTGATTGGCCCGCTCGTTGTGGTTTTCCACTTCCAGGTGTAAAGCTTTAATCTCCAACTTTTTGGCTTCCTCTGTCACAAATTTCATAGTCTGGGTACCAATACCTTTTCCGCGAGCGGCAGACTTGAGAAAGAATTCGTCAATAAAAGCATTTCTTCCGCCGTACTCAAAACTGAAGCCAAAGGTAAGGACAATATATCCCAGGGTTTCGCTTTCTTCCCGGATCAGATAAAGCCGGCCTAGATCACCGTTTGCAAGAAAGTATTCCAGGTTTTTTTGGTTGAGTGCCGCATCAAACGGATAATGATCAATGGCATAAAAATCAGCCATCATCTCCAGAATTTCCGGAATATCTTCTTGCTGAGCTGTAGTAAACGTAACTGACATGTTTTGCCGGATAGTGCTTTGAGATTGCTAACGCAATTATTCTACAAAGGTAGAAGTTTATTCCGCAGTACGGTCTTTTCAACATCAAACGAGATGACGGCCACGGTAGTGGGTTCAATCGCCTGTAGGTAGTGTTTGGAAGGGGGTTGGTTCGTGAAGCTTTCGTAGGAGCTGACGAACATACGCTCGGTGTAGAAGCAGGCCGTCTTTTCTTCTATATCCGCGGTGTAATACAATACGGAAGTAATAAGATAAGGAATCACAGATATTTCTCCTTACGCTGGGCAGGGTTTGTAATCCCCTATGCTTTGTAGATATGGATCTGTGATCCAGGTGCTTGGCGCAACAATAGCATAAAAAAAGCAAGCGATGATCAATCCGCCAGCTTTCTGGTTTCTGGAAAAATGATGATTAGACCTGGGCGGGCACTGAAATGCCAATAGCTTCCAGCAGTTGGGGCTCATCCTTCAGGGCAATTTTAGCTACCTGATAAAATTCCCGCATCCAGGCATCCAGTTCTTTAATTGCCTGGTTACGCTGCTCGGTATTGTTTTGAGCCTCGGCTTTGCGTTGCGTTTGCTGGTGGTACAGGGCTACTAAAGCCTGCAAGCGGGTTTGGGTTTGCTGAAGCACCTCGGCCGTAACCCCGTAACGGGCTATACCTTCCTGATGTTCGCCAATCTTATCGTAAAAAGCGGTAGCCTGGGTTAACCAGCCGCTAAAGTCTTTTTTAATGCGAACATTCAGTTTAAGCTGAGTCTCAATGTCACGATCTCCACTAAAGGCGAGCTGAGCCAGTTGCCGGTGTTCGCCAAACTGCTTACGAACGGCTTCCCGCTCGGCAGTAACCGTATCGGTAGCGGCTTTCTGGGCTCCGTAGGTATCATCTTTGTTAGACTCCAACGCTAACACCTTGTCCAATCGTCCTTGTCCCTGCATAATCTTCGGGCGATCAAACGAAAAGGTCGCCAGGGGCTTTTTTAGCGGTTGATAGTTGAGGGCGTTGCTTAGCGAGAGCTGATAGACTTGCAGGCGGATATACAGCGGGCTTTTCAATAGTTTTGTCATGAGTACGGTGGTTTGAGTTTGAACGCAGCAAAACTAACCCACTCACCCTCAACCCCGAAGCGAATTCATCCGCCACTCTTACGTAGGTAAGAATTTGTAAAGAAAGAAAGCCGGTCTTTTTTCTATTCCCTGCTAATGGGAGTGTTTTGAAGTTACCCCGCTAATGGGAGTGTTCCGCAGGGTCACTCCCATTGATAAATGGAAAAGAGGAACTTAGTTCCGAGACGCGTAGTCCGGGACACGCAGTCCGGCAAGTGGGCTTTGGTTTTCTATCGAGCGATAGATGCGCCGCACGAGACTAAGTACTTTGTAAACTATATTTCTACATGTTTTAATATCGTCATTGCGAACCCGATAGGGTGAAGCAATCGCCTCACGATGAGGGAGATAGCTTCGGGTTACCACCCTCGCTATGACGTTAAGTTATTTACTTTACAGTGTCCTAAGTGTCTCGGACTACGCGTCTCGGACTACGCGTCGCGGACTACGTGTCGCGGACTAAGTCCCTGTTTTCAATGATCATTCCTCGATTAAATGATTAGGAAGATCCGCTACTCGTTCGCAGCAAAGCTGTTCCATAATCTGCTGAAGCTGGGTTCGCAGAATGGCGATGGTATGATCGCCTCCCCGGCTGCCCAACGCAGCGACGCCGTACATAAAAGCCCGGCCCATAAACGTAAACTTGGCTCCGTAAGCAATGGCGCAGGCAATGTCTGGCCCCGAGCGTAAGCCACTGTCCATCATCACTTCAATCTTATCGCCGTATTTGTCGGCAATCCCTTTGAGGGTTTTTATAGATGACGGGCCGGCATCCAGTTGGCGTCCGCCGTGGTTAGAAACGATAATACCGTCCAGTCCCAGCCGGACGGCTTCTTCGGCATCGGCTTCGGCGGCCACTCCTTTCAGCACCAGTTTTCCCTTCCACATATCCCGGATCGGCTTTATCTTCTCTTCGTTTAACCGGCCCGAAAAGGTTTGATCCATGAATTTACCCAGTTGCTTGAGGTCAAGACCCTTGGGCATATAGGGCTTCATGGTCGCAAAATTTGGCTGACCGTGCTTGAGGGTCTTCAGAGCCCATTCGGGTTTACCCATAATCTGCAACATATTGGCCAGCGTCATTTTAGGTGGCATAGCCAGGCCATTCCGAATATCGCGGGGGCGATAGCCAAAGGTAGGTACATCGCATAAGATAACCAGTACCGGACACTGAGCGGCGGCCGCCCGATTAATAATATCATCTCGCAGGGAATCCTCCGCCGGGTGGTAGAGCTGAAACCAGGCTTTGCCTTCGGTGAGCTCGCTAATGCGTTCAATACTACTGGTAGTCACCGTACTGAGAATGAACGGAATGTTATGCTTATGGGCGGCCTTTGCCAGAATTTCGGGAGCATTCGGCCACATCAATCCTTGCAAGCCTACCGGGGCAATACCGAAGGGAGCGTTGTACTCCGTTCCGAAGAGCGTAGTTTTCGTACTGGAGCCCTGATAGCTTCTTATATAGCGAGGCATGAGTTGAATCTCCCGGATATCGGAAGTATTGCGGCGCAGATTGACGTCTTCATTGCAGCCCCCATCCAGATACTCAAAGGCAAACTTGGGTATCTTCTTTTTGGCTCGGGTTCGTAGGTCAGCGACGGAGGGATACTTAGAGTTGTATACCAGTTTCATATTGTAGTAGGTTGTTATTCTTTGAGTAGGGAAGATAGGGTTAATTTCAGAATTTCTCTATCCTGTTCTGTACCGCCTTGAATGCTGATTCTTATCGTTCAACTCGGAAAACATATTGTACTGACTGTTGAAAGATTATATTGGGACATTCATCACCTATATGCGCCCAACCAATTCTGAAAGTGAGCTTAACAAGAAAAATTTACTCGTAGAGTAGAAAAGTAAAAGAGGCTACCCATCAAGTTTTTTGACAGATAGCCTCTTTTAAGAAGCTACTTGTGTAGCTTATTTCTTTGTGGCCAGATTAGCCGCCCAAGGCGTCGGCACCGGCTACGATCTCGAGAATTTCTCGGGTAATAGCGGCCTGACGGGTACGGTTGTAGGTGAGCTTCAGCTCTTTTAGCAAGTCCCCGGCATTCTCAGTAGCCTGGTCCATAGCCGTCATCCGAGCCCCCTGTTCAGCGGCATTAGATTCTAAAAAAGCCTTATAAAACTGCACTTTGAGTGATTGTGGAATGAGTTCTTCTACTACAAATTCCTCCGATGGCTCGTAGATGTAGTCAATATTTGTGGACTCCTCTTCAGAGTTGGTTTCTACGGGTAAAAACTGCTCAAAAGTAGGAATCTGCGTAGCTACGTTTTTAAACTGATTATATACCAGAATTACCTTATCGACCTTTCCCTCCCGAAACTGCTCCATCACGTATTCCGCTCCTTCGCGGACATGCGCAAAAGAAGGATCGGAGAACAGGTCTTTGTAATCACTGCGTAGGTCGTAGCCCCGGCGTTTGTAGTAGTCAAAAGCTTTTTGCCCTACCGTCATCACCGAGAGTCGTTCGTTACGCTCGTAAAACTCGTACTCCTTAGAAATAAACTGCCGGGTATTGCGAAAAAGAGTGGTATTGAAAGCCCCACACAGTCCACGATCAGAAGAAAACATGACCAACATCACGTTCTTTACATCCCGCGGTTTGGCGTACTCGCTAATATTATCCTCACTTAGATTGGCGGATACATTGGTCAGCAGTGTCGATAGCTTTTGGGCGTAAGGACGCATTTGCAACAAACGGTTCTGAGCCCTTCTAAGCTTAGAAGCCGCCACCATTTTCATGGCCCGGGTGATCTGCTGCGTAGATTTAACCGATGATATCCGGTTTTTTACTTCTTTTAAATTTGCCATTCCTATTCAATTAACAATGTGCAATTAACAGTGAACAATTACGTAGTTTGCTTTGCATATTCACTATTAATTGCACACTGTGCATTGCTAACTGTTCATTGTCTATTGTTTGTAGTTTTTCGCTAGATCGGTAACCACTTTTTTGATGGCGTTCTGCTGTTCTTCTCCCCACTTACCGGAGCGGATTTGATCTAGTGTATCTTGATGGTGGGCGCTCATGAAGGCTAAGAACTCATTTTCAAAATCCTTGGCTCGTTCAATCGGCACTTTATCCATCAGTCCGCTGGTAGAAGCGTATATGATCGCTACCTGCTCTTCTACGGGTACTGGAGAGTACTGAGGCTGCTTAAGAATCTCTTGGTTACGCCGTCCCCGGTCAATGGTCAACTGAGTAGCGGCATCCAGATCGGAACCAAACTTAGCAAAGGCTTCCAACTCCCGGAACTGAGCCTGATCTAGCTTTAGTGTTCCGGCTACCTTTTTCATTGGTTTAATCTGCGCGGCACCACCTACCCGTGATACCGAAATACCTACGTTAATAGCGGGGCGAATACCCGCATTAAACAAATTGGTTTCCAGGAATATCTGACCGTCGGTAATGGAAATTACGTTGGTAGGAATGTAAGCGGAAACGTCACCAGCCTGCGTTTCGATTAGCGGCAGAGCGGTTAATGAGCCTCCTCCCTTTACCATTGGTTTAATCACCTCGGGCAAATCGTTCATTTGCGCGACGATCTCATCGTTGTCGTTGAGCTTAGCCGCTCGTTCTAATAAGCGAGAGTGAAGATAGAATACATCACCCGGATAAGCTTCTCGTCCGGGAGGACGACGAAGTAGCAGAGACACCTCTCGGTAAGCAACTGCTTGTTTGGATAGGTCGTCATATACTACCAGTGCCGGGCGGCCAGTGTCGCGGAAGTATTCGCCAATTACGGCTCCGGTAAAGGGAGCAAAGAACTGCATCGGGGCCGGATCTGAAGCGGTAGCGGCTACTACCGTGGTGTAGTCCATCGCTCCGTTTTTCTCCAGCGCGGCAACAACACCCGCTATCGTAGATGCTTTCTGCCCGCAGGCTACGTAAATACAGTATACCGGTTCACCCTTTTCGTAAAATTCTCGCTGATTAATGATAGTATCAATTACTACCGCAGTTTTACCGGTTTGGCGATCGCCAATTACCAGCTCTCGCTGTCCGCGGCCAATCGGAATCATAGAGTCGATAGACTTGATACCGGTTTGCAGCGGTTCGCTTACGGGCTGACGATAAATAACTCCGGGAGCCCGTCGTTCCAGAGGCAGCTCAATAAGATCGCCTTCTATCGGTCCTTTTCCGTCAATAGGTTGCCCAAGGGTATTCACTACCCGTCCAACCAAGCCTTCCCCTACTTTAATGGAAGCGATGCTACCGGTACGGCGTACTGAATCTCCTTCCCGGATATCTCCCTGCTCTCCTAGTAGTACGGCTCCTACATTGTCTTCTTCCAGGTTAAGCACCAGGGCTCTCAGACCGTTTTCAAATTCTAAAAGCTCACCGGATTGGGCTTTGGTGAGACCGTAGATTCGGGCTACACCGTCACCAATCTGGAGTACGGTACCCACTTCTTCTAGTTCGGCCTCGGTTTTAAAGTTAGATAGCTGTTCGCGTAGTATTGCGGAAACCTCGTCGGGTCTTACTTCTGCCATATTGTTAAATGGTTAAATGTTATAAAGGTAAAGGGTTGAAGGTACAAGGTAAAAGGTATAGGCTCTCTATGTATTTGATTACCCTCAACCCTGTACCCTTAACCCCTCATCCATATTTGTTAAAATCCTTTCGTATAACTTTCGTCGATAAACTCGTAACTCATTGCTTTTAGCTTTGACTTTACCGAGTTATCCATCTTTCGGTCGCCAATCTCAAGCACAAAGCCGCCAATTAAATCGGGATTCACCTGCTCGGTTAAATCTACTTGATGTCCGGTGCGTTGTTTGATGTTGGTGATTAACTTCTCCCGAAGTTCCGGGGTAAGCGGAACCGGAGTGGTAACAATAACCTCATCAATATTTTTATACTTGCGGTACTGGCGAATAAACTCTTCCGATAGTGAAGGCAGAATAGCCTCCCGGTTTTTGCGGGTAATAATATCAAAGATGGCGACGGTTGACTCATTCACCTTCCCCTTAAATATCTTGTCCAGAATCGCCCGCTTCTTATCGTGGTTAATGATGGGATTTTTTAGCATGAGCCGAAACTCGCGGTTAGAGTCACAGAGTTGCGAAAATAGCTGCATGTCCTGGTAGATTTCCTCCAGGGCTCCTTTTTCAATAGCCAGTTCTATAAGCGATTTTGCGTAGCGCGACGCAACCCTAGTATCCGTCATGGGTTATGAATCAAATGGATAAATATTGGTTTATTTAGTTTTCGTTCAGGTCGTCTACCAATTTGTTGATGTAGGTCTTCTGCGCAGCATCTCCCTGTAGATTTTCCCGAAGTATTTTTTCAGCAATCTGTAAAGAAAGCGTAGCTACCTGTTGCTTAACGTCGGCTAAAGCAGCTTTTTTCTGGTTCTCAATCTCTACGGATGCGTCTTCTACCATGCGCTTCCGCTCTTTTTCTCCTTCCTCGCGGGCCGTATCTTTTATTTTGTTGGCCGCCGTAGTAGCATCACGCAGCATGGTTTCCCGTTCCTTACGGGCCTCAGCCAGTAATTGTTCGTTGCTAGCTTGCAACTGCTTCATCTCCTCCTTGGCTCGCTCAGCAGAAAGTAAGGCTTCTTCAATAGAAGACTCCCGCTCGTTCAAAGCGTTTAGAATAGGTTTCCAGGCGAATTTACCCAGAATAAATAACACCGCCAGAAAAATCAGCAATTGCCATATAATGAGACCCGAAGCCGGTGATATTAAGTCCATAGTGTCGTATTTATAGAATTATTGGTCAATAAGAAAGAGGAACCCGAAGCCGCCTAGCGCGGTCTTCGGAGTTCCAGTGAATTAAGCAGTGGCAATAATCAAACAGATAATTACACCGAACAGGGCAACCCCCTCAATCAGTGCAGCTGCGATAATCATTGCAGTTTGGATACGGCCAGTAGCTTCTGGCTGACGGGCAATTGCTTCCATGGCAGAACCACCGATGCGACCAATACCCAGACCCGCGCCTAACGCAACGATTCCGGCACCGATACCAGCACCCATCAAACCATAACCTGCGGCAGCTTCCGCTGCTTGTAATAAAAGAGCTAACAACATAGTGTTAAACATTTATATGAATTGAACAAAAAATTTAAACCATTGCTGAATCCTGTTGAAGCGCTGGCATCTCTGCCTCTCCATCGTGTGCGTGATCGTGCTCTTCCACTGCGCCACCAAAGTAAATTGCTGACAGCAGTGTGAATACGTACGCCTGTAAGAAGGCAACAAGCAGTTCCAGAAACGTCATAATTGTGCCGAACAGCACACTTACCGGCCCCATCGCTATACTTTTAAATATAAAAATGAGGGCAATCAGACTCAGAATAATAATGTGGCCTGCCGTAATATTGGCAAACAAACGAACCATTAATGAGAACGGCTTAGTAAACAAGCCGATAATTTCTACCGGAATCATAATGGGTAGCAACCACTTGGGTACTCCCGGAGTATTGAAAATATGCATCCAGTATCCCTTATTGCCGCTAAACTGCGTTATGAAGAAGGTGATAACAGCCAGCACGAAAGTTACCGAAATGTTACCTGTAACATTCGCTGCACCCGGTAGCAATCCTAGTAAATTATTAACAAGAATAAAGAAGAAAACAGTCAGCAAATACGGCATAAACCGCTTATATTTTTTTTCACCGATTACCGGACGGGCAATATCATCGCGAACAAATAAAATTAGTGGCTCCAGCACCGATTGTAATCCTTTGGGCGGAGTACGCGGGTCCTTTTTGTAGCGGTTTGCAATAGATAAAAAGATAATCAGCAATACCGCTACGCTGATAAACATGGCAAATACATTCTTGGTGATAGAGAAATCGTAGAAGGTACGCCCTTCGTCTACCGCTTCCAGATGCCCCCCATCATCGGTTAGCATGTAACCCTTGTAAGGAACATAATTATGGTCTTCATCCAGAAATTTGGAAGACATAAACACCTCTAATCCCCGATCAGGAGAGAAAAGTATGAGCGGTAGCGGCAACGTAACGTGCGTATGACCGATGGTAATAAAGTGCCACTCGTAGGCATCCTTCACGTGGTGGAAGATAAACTCGGTTGGCCCTTCGGTTTCCGGATCGGGTTCTCCTTCAGCATGCTGCGCTGATAAAGAAGAAGTTACAATTAGAAATGAGAAAAAAAATGAAGATATGATTAATTTACAGTCGACTGTCCCCATGTTGATCGGTATCCTTTTCCAAATGCGCGCGCAAGTTAGTCAACAAACCATAGATTTCAAACCCGAGGAAGGCTAAATACACTACGGCAAAGTTGATTACGAAGGTAATCCGGTCAGGGACCCCTTGTATAAGGATAAAAAAGATAATAGCGATACTAAGCAGGAGCCGGAAAACAGTAGTGGCTAAGTAAACCAGGATCATTTTCTGCTGGTCTTGTTGTAGGGCCCGGTAGGTGATGATGGCTGCTAGCCCGTTGACTACCAAAAAAAATGGTACCCAGTAGATAGCCGAGGAATGTATGTAGGGGACTTGAATAGCACGTAGCCCCAGAATCAGGGCGCTAAGTAGAACGGCCAGTATCGCGAGGTAGGCCAGATGCTGGCGAGGAATCAAAGGTTAGTCATTTTTAGGTAGGCCGCGGATGAGTACGTAGAGAGAAGAAGCAAACGCCAGCAAACCGAAGACCACCACAAAAATCGGAAAGCGATTTCCCAGATAGTCGTCAAGGCGCATGCCTCCCCATACGGCTAGCCCCATGACCGCGATCATCTGAAAGGCTAGTCCGGAGTACTTTACGTACGTACTAAACTGTTCGTGATTGGGTTTCTTCCGCTGATTCGGACTCGGTGTATTCGTCGGTGGTTTCTTCGGATTCATCGGTGTAGGACATGTCGCTGACCGATACTCCCATACGGCATGAGCCGTTGAAGGTAGCCCCGGCTTCAACAATAAGTTTGTTGGTAATGATATCGCCGTGGATAACGGCAGTTGGCTTAAGCGTTAGTAGTTCGCCAACTTCAATAGAGCCTTGAATTTCGCCAGCGATAATAGCATTATCGGCTATTACCTTTCCCTCTACGTAAGAGGATGAGCCAAGCGCTACTTTAGCTTTGCAATTTACATTACCTTTAACCTCGCCTTCCACACTGATGTTGCCGGAAGTGATGATATCACCTTGAATGGTGGTACCTTTGCCAATGCTGCTAGTGCTGTTAGAATCTTCCACTTTGGGTTTTTTATCTTGGTTATTACTAAACATGGTTTGTTACAGGTTAAAATGAGACAAATTCTTCAGGGTCCATAGGGTTTCCGTTGTACCATAGCTCAAAGTGCAAATGAGGGCCAGTAGTCAGTTCCCCAGTATTACCGATAATAGCGATCACGTCGCCAGCGCTAACAAAATCTCCCATCTTCTTAAGCAAACTTGAGTTATGCTTATATACGGAAATTACGTTACTACGATGCTGAACGGCAATTACGTATCCGGCATCTTGCGTCCACGAAGCCAGAATTACGGTGCCATCAGCCACACTTTTAATAGGTTCGTTCTTTTTTGACACCACATCCACCCCATAGTGAGCGATTTTAGGATCATAGGGGGCAGAAATAATCCCAGCTAGCGGTGAAAAAAAGAACAACTCATCCAGTTGACTGGAGGGAGCTAACGAAGCCGAAGTTAACATTTCTACTCCACTTTCTTCAAATTCTTCCCGAAACTCGGCATCAATTTCCGAAGGTTGTTGACTACCTGCTTCGCGGTCGCTGCTCACCTGCCCCTCCACCGCGCGGCTATCCGCATTGGCCAGATAGGTTTTTTCGGTTTCCAATACACTATCGCCGCGTACAATATACTGAAATGAGTTAAAAAACTGATGGCTTTGTACAATCTCTTGCTCAAGAGAGTCAACGGCTAGCGACAATTCAACCAATTTGCGGTTGGCTTCAGCCTGGGCGTAACGCGGGTCGAACCACTGTTTGAGCAATGTATTCACTAAAAATAAGCTAATAATAAAAATTATCATGCAAATTGATACAATGAACATCGTTAACTTGGCGTAAGTAAAAGTGAGTGTGGTTTTTTCAGCGAAATCCTCCTCATTCCGAACTATCACCAGGTACCTGTTGGTTAATCGGCTAAAAAACGTCTTTCTTGATTTCAAAGCTTCGTATTTATTTACACAATCACCCGACGGAGTTTCCCATAGGGATGAGTCCCGACGAACCTATTAAACAAAACTAAACATTTAATAAGAATACGCTAAATTGCGATACAAGGGTGCTGAACTGTAAGCCGTTAGCTTTAATTTAAATCTAAATATTATTCCATTGAAGGTAAAAGAACTTGGGAAATATTACATTTTGATTGGCGTTCTTGCAACTCTAGTGATCGAGGGCTGTGCACCGGATACTAGCGGGATTATCTCCAATGTGTACCATAATACCACGGCAAGATACAACGCTTACTTCTACGCCAAGCTTCAAATGGAAGAAATTGAGCAGGCTATTGCCGATAATCAGGAGGTGAATTATAATAAAATCCTCAAAATCTTTCCCGAACCAGACACGACCCTGATTAACGGATTAAGCGAACAGCTAGATAACTGTATCAAGAAGGCCTCCATTGCCATTGAGCGGCACCCCAACAGCCATTGGGCCGACGACTCCTATATACTAGTAGGCCAAAGCCGTTCCTATAATCAGAACTACGTTGATGCCATAAAAACTTTTAAGTACGTAAATACCCACAGCGAAGACGATGAAGCTCGGCACCGGGCCCTGGTGCACCTGATGCGAACCTTTATTGAAGCGGGTGAGCAAAATAATGCCGTTGCAGTAGCGGATTTCCTGCGGAAAGAAAAGCTAAACCGTGAAAACAAAGTAAAATTTCACCTTACCAGTGCCTATCTAGCCCAACTCAATGAGGATTATAACCCAATGGTGGGTAACCTATTAGTCGCGGCTCCTTTAATGGAAAACAAGGAAGGCCGAGCAAAAATATTCTTTATTCTGGGTCAGCTGTATCAGGAACTAGGGTTCGATGCCCAAGCATACCAAAATTATGAGGAAGTGCTAAAAAGTAATCCGGAGTATGAACTTTACTTCTATGCTCGCCTGAATATGGCTCAGGTGTACGATCTTTCTAAAGAAAACGATACTAAAAAGATTCGTAAGTACTTCGTAAAACTGTTGAAAGACCAGAAGAACTTAGAGTATCGGGACAAAATCTACTACGAAATGGCCCAGTTCGAGCAAAAGCAGAATGATCTGGAACTGGCCATCGAGTATTATAACGAATCGATCCGGGCAAGCATCGGAAACAATCGGCAGAAGGCCTACAGTTACTGGGAGCTAGGCAAGATTTATTACGACGATTACTCAGAGTATAAGTTAGCCAAAGCCTACTATGACAGTACGATTGCCGTACTACCACAGGATGAACCCCAGTACGAAGCCATTGCTGCTCGTCAACAAATTCTGGCCGATTTTGTGGAGCAACTGACCATCATTCAAACGCAGGATAGTTTGCTTGCCCTAGCCGCTATGGATACACTAGAACTAAGCGCATACTTGGATGAAGTAGTGGCTGAACAGCAACAACAGCAACGTCAGGAAGAGCGTTTAGCTGCTCGGCGTTCCCGTCAGCAAAGAATGGCTACCCAATTAGGTCCGGTTACTAGCCCGTTCGCGACTGCCGAAGAGGCGGCCACGGCAGCGGTAGGGGAAAACTGGTACTTCTATAGCCCAGCAGCCATTAGCCAGGGGCAAAGTTCTTTCATCCGAAAATGGGGCAACCGGGAGTTGGAAGATAACTGGCGACGGTCGAACAAAACCATTGAAGGTAACTTTGCGGCTAACGACCTGGAGCGGGTGGAAGTAGAAGATCCGGTACTGGGTGACCCTACTAATGATACGCCCGATCAGTTTGCCGGGATGAAACAGTCGTTGTACGCCGATATTCCGTTTACTGAAGAGCAAAAGCAACTAGCCTATCAAATGATGGAAGAGGCTTACTTTAAGCTGGGGGGAATCTATAACTTCGATTTGGAAGAGAAAGAAAACGCAATTGAGACATTTGAAACGATGCTTTCCCGTTTTCCTGCGTCGGAGTACGAACCGGAGGTATTGTACCAACTCTATTTATTGTACCAGGAGCAGGGCGATAATGCCTCATCTACGCGTTATAAGAACCAGTTACTGGAGAACTATCCGGAAAGCATTTTTGCAAAAATCATCATCAACCCTAATTATCGCGAAGAAAGCAATCTGGCTAGTGCACAGTTAAAAGAAATATACGAAGAAGCCTATCGTTTATACCAAAAGGGGGCTTACCAGCAGGCTGAACCTTTGGTGCGGGCGGCTCTGCAAGAGTATTCGGATAACGATTTCGTGGATAATATGCAGTTACTGCAAATTATGATAAATGGCAAGCTGAGCAGCCGGTTTGAGTATCAGGCAGACTTGCAGAGTTTTATTGAAGAAAATCCCGAAAGTGAAGTGACTCCTTACGCTCAGGAGCTGCTGACCGCCGCTCAGGGCTTTGACGAAAAGCTGGCCGAACAATACGGAGCTAAGTTCATCCCTGAACTAGATGAGAAACATTCGTTTATTGTGGTGTACAATAGTAAAGGAAACCTCTCTACTGCGCTGCCCCGGGTTATAGAAAAGTTTAACACCGAGCGATTTGGAGAGGGTAAACTGCGTACGGCCAATCTGATGCTGGAAGATGAGCAGGTGATGATTATTGTGGAAGAATTTCCCGATCAGGAGACAGCCCAACGTTACTTTCAGGATTTTAACGGAGAGCTTTCGCCGCTGAACTTACTACCCGAGACTGATACCTACGATCGTAGTGATATTACTAGTAATTTCATCATTACCGAAGATAATCTGCCGATTTTGTACCGGACCAAGGACGTAGAAAATTATCTACGATTTTTTGAAAAGCATTACACTTTCTGAGTAATCAGGCCTATTTTATTAAATTAGTCTGATTTTTGTTGAAACCAGTGTGATAGCCCTAGCGCTTTTCGAACTTACTTTGCAATAAACGTTTTAACATATAACAGTAGACACCACAAAGATGGCCAGTACCAAAACCTCAAAGGAGGAGAAAGTAGTAAAACAAGATCGCACCAAACTATATACTTGGATAGTTCGTGGCGCCTGGATCTTATTTATATCTTTCTTCATTTTATTCCCTCTCTACGTTTTTACTGTTAGCATCGACTTTATGGGGTTGTACGGCGGCCTGCCCAGTTGGTCGGCACTAGAAAACCCAAAGAACGATCTGTCGTCCGAGCTTTATTCGGCTGATAATGTACAACTGGGTAAGTATTACCGGGAAAATCGTAGTCCGGTTACTTACGAAGAGTTATCTCCCAGTCTAGTGAATGCCTTGGTGGCTACCGAAGACATTCGTTTCACTGAACACAGTGGTATTGATTTGCAAAGTATGGGGCGAGTAGCCTGGGGTATATTTAAGAAAGTAATCACTTTTGGGTCTAGTAGCTTAGAGGGAGGGGGGAGCACGCTGTCGCAGCAAACCGCCAAGAATTTGTTTAAAACGCGAGGACAAAACGAAGGCCCCCTAATGAAAATTCCTGGCCTGCGGATGCTGATCATTAAGACAAAGGAATGGATAGTGGCGGTGAAACTAGAGCGATACTACACCAAGAAAGAAATTCTGGCTATGTACCTCAATACCGCGCAGTTTAGCGGGAACTCCTACGGAATTAAGGTGGCAGCCAAGACCTTCTTTAACAAGCCAACGTATGACTTGAACGTAGAAGAGTCTGCTGTGTTGGTCGGGATGTTGAAAGCTTCTACCTACTATAACCCGGCTCGTAACCCCGAAAACTCTCAGCGTCGTCGTAATGTGGTGATGAATCAAATGAGAAAAAATGGCTATTTAGACCAAGAAGCCTACGATACCTTAGCTCCCCAACCTATTGTATTGAACTACAAAGTAGATAGCCATATCGATGGTCCCGCTACTTACTTCCGGGCAGTTATTCGCCGCTGGTTGTACCGCTGGGCCGACGAACACGGTTATGATCTGGATGAGGACGGACTGAAAATTTATACCACCCTGGACAGCCGCATGCAGGAGCACGCGGAGATAGCGGTGAAAACCCATATGAAGTATCAGCAACAGCTGTTTGAAGAACATTGGGGCAAGGAGAATCCCTGGCGAGATGAAGAAGGTGACGAGATAAAAGGCTTTGTAGATATGTTAGCCAAGCGGACTCATCGCTATAAAGCATTGGAGAAGAAATACGGAAAAGACAATGATTCTATTGATATCGTGATGAATACTCCGGTGCCTACCACGCTGTTCACCTGGGAGAGCGAAGATTATAAAAAAGACACGGTCATTAGCCCAATTGATTCTATCAAATACACTCAACGGTTTTTGCACGCTGGTTTTATGTCGATGGATCCGCACAATGGTCACATTAAAGCCTGGGTAGGCGGTATCAATTTTGAGCACTTTAAGTACGATCACGTGATGCGAGGTAAGCGGCAGCCTGGATCTACTTTCAAACCTTTTGTATATGCCGCAGCTATCGACAATGGCTACTCACCCTGTTATGAGGTAGTAGATGCTCCGGTAACCTTTACGGTTTATACCGATGGTGAGGAAGATACCTGGACTCCCAAAAATGCCGAAGGCCGATATTCCGGCGATAAAATGACCATCCGTCAAGCGATGGCTCGTTCTATGAACTCAGTTACCGCCTTCATTATGAAGCGCTTAGGGCCGGAAACAGTAGTTAGCTACGCCAAACGAATGGGTATTACCAGCAATATTGAAGCGGTACCCAGCCTGGCTTTAGGAGGTGGAGGAGATGTATCGGTCTACGAAATGGTAGGGGCCTACAGTACTTTCGTAAACCACGGAACCTGGACCGAGCCGGTGTTTATTACCCGTATTGAAGACAAAGACGGCAATGTGGTGTACGAACAACCGGTGAAGACCCGAGAAGCACTTAGCGAGGAGACTGCCTATCTCATGCTTTATATGTTGCGTGGAGCCACTGAAGAAGAAGGAGGAACCGGACGAGGTATTCCACTAGAGATAAAGGAAGGTAATGAAGTGGGAGCCAAGACCGGAACAACTTCCAACTATTCCGATGGGTGGTTTATGGGAGTAACTAAAGATTTGGTATCCGGTGCCTGGGTAGGTGCAGATAACCGAAGCGTGCACTTTAGAACATTAGCTTTAGGACAAGGAGCTAGAATGGCGATGCCGATTTGGATAGAATATATGAAGCGGATATATGCCGACGAACGTTTAGATTACGAGAAGGGAGCTTTTGAGCGACCTCGCACTGGCTTATCTATTGAAATTGATTGCGATCAGTACGGAGGGTTGGAAACCGAAACCGATTCTTTAATGATGGAAGATTCCATACAGATTGTAGATCAGGACGAAATTTTCTAGTCAAAAGCCCAGTTGAAAATAATGAAAAACCACTCTGCGGAGTGGTTTTTTTGTTTCTTTATCAGAAATTGCCTAATTAATTACATTAACAAAAGATTCCCCGGTTTTAGAACAGTAATTGCGGAATCCCTACTATCTTGTCGTAGCAAAACCTACGTAATCTGTGGAGCAAACGTATACCGAAGATCAGGCCCTTATTCAGCAAATCAAAAGTGGCAATGAGGCTAGCCTAGTTCAAATCTACAAAGAACATCGGCCTGCCTTTTTGCAGTGGGCCCAGAACAGCTATCGGATCGACGAAGAAAAAGCCGCTGACGCCTTTCAGGATGCTGTGGTGTGCTTGTATCGGAATATTGTGAAGGGAAAGCTAGAATCGCTGACCAGTTCACTTAAAACCTATTTATTCGCTATCGGAAAAAACATTATCCGGAAAAAGTTGCAGCAGCCAGTTGCCCTCGAGAGCGACGAATTGTGGATGGTAGAGAACTTACACGCTGAGCCCATAGATCAGTTCGCAACCAACGACCGTCAGCGATTGGTGGCTCGACTAATGAATACCATTGGCGAGCCTTGCAAGAGCATTCTGGAGCTTTTTTATTTCCGAGGCTTTAGCATGGAAGCTATTGCAGAGCGGCTACAGTACAAAAACGAAAACGTAGTGAAAACGCAAAAACTACGTTGTCTCACTAATTTGAAAAACATGGTACGGGAACGATACCAAAATGAAGATTTTGTCTAAGATGAACGGACAATCCATGGTAGAAAATCGCTGGAATCAAATTGACCGATACGTGAACGGCTCTATGTCTCAGGAAGAGCAAGTCGCTTTTGAGCAGCGCATGCGGGAGAATCTGGGTTTGGCTGAGGGCGTGCATTTACACCGGGACATTCTGGCGGGAATAGAGTTCCGCTTCATGCAGGATCTTAAGCAACGTTTAATTCTGGCCGATAAACCGGAAAGAAAAATCAACTGGAAGACCGTAGCGATCGTGTTGGGAGGAGTGCTGGCAGCGGCAGCGGCAGGAACCGCCGTATACTATTACTTTGTCCAGTAGGGCTGGTTTAAAGAAAAATTGTCATTTCTCAGACACTGACATTAGCTAGCATCGAGTAGATTGTTTATTATAGCAAGAACTGTTTTTCAGCTTGTAATTTTGAGCAATACTCTATGCAAAACCCTCCACTAATTTCGTCTAATCAGTCGCTCTTTACTCAACTGAACACCGTACTCACTCAGTTATCAGAACACGATTATCAGCGTCCGTTACAAGTACTCAAAAACAGTACAATAGGCCAGCACGTACGTCATATTCTTGAGTTTTATCAATCTCTTACTCGAGGAGTACCAGATTACCGGGTGTGTTACGACGAAAGGGACCGTTCGTTGGTCCTGGAAAATAATCTGGATGTCGCTCGGCAAACTATTCGGCACCTGGCTGAAAGCATTAAGAACATTGATAGTAGTCGCCCGCTCATGCTGGTATCTAAATTAGGAGAGCCCGACACTGTTGTTCAAACACCAACCAATGTTAGCCGAGAGCTACTGTACTGCCTTGAGCACGCTATTCATCACATGGCCATCATTAGAATTGGTATTGAACAAACCTGGCCCGAAGTAGTAATAGAAGCAGACTTTGGGGTAGCCCCTTCTACTATTCGTCATCAACAGCAATGTGCACCGTAACCTATATACCGACGTCAGAAGGGTTTATTGTGACCCAGAGCCGTGATGAAAGCATTCACCGCCCTCAGGCACTTTTTCCGGTGCGGGTAAATAATAACCCTCAGCTACTGTTTCCTCAAGATCCGCAGGGAGGCGGATCTTGGATTGCCGTTAGTGATCGGGCGAGGGTGCTGAGCCTAATGAATGGGGCTTTTACCAATCATCAGCGTAATCCTCCTTATCGTAAATCTCGGGGACAGGTAGTGCTGGAAGCATTTTCTTATCCCAATGCACCATCCTTTGCTGAGCAGTACCACTTTAGCGGAATAGAGCCTTTTACTCTGCTATGGTTTACCCAAGATAATATTCAGGAATTACGATGGAATGGACAAAAGTATTTTTTATCTGAATTGAAGCCTGATCAATCCCATGTCTGGTCTTCAGCTACGCTATACGACCATGATGCTCGAGCCACTCGAGCCGGTTGGTTTGAGCGGTGGTTGGCTTCCAACCGTGATCTATCCAATACACTGGAATTTCATCGGCAAACACGCGATGAGCAACCCGAGATTGCAATTAATATGCAGCGCAAGGGAGGGTTGCAGACGATAAGTATTGCTAAAGTAGAGATTTCGGTAAATGATGTGGTTTTTACGTATCAGGATTTGCTCGCTAGCGAGACTCAGCAAGAAACCCTGGAGAGAAGTGATGTTTCCAACATGGTGGACTGAGTTTAAAATTCACAGTAAGCGCTGGCTGAATTGGGAGTTCTGGCCGTTCTACGTATTCTATATTCCTATTTACTTTTACTGGCTATATCTGAGTGCTCAAGCGCGTTCACTAGCCTTTTTTACTGCAGCCAATCCACTAATGGAAGCCGGCGGTTTTGTCGATTACTCCAAGGCTACAGTGTTGCAGCACATACCCGAAAAATGGCTGCCCATTACCGGCTATTTAACTCAATCAAATCTATCAGTTGCATCTGTTTTGGGTTGGATGAACGAAAAGCAGCTAACATTCCCGATCATCATTAAGCCTGATAAAGGAGAGCGGGGATTTGCCGTAGAAAAAATTGAAAAATTTGGTGAGCTTGAAGCCTATGTTGTTCGTAATCAATTGGTTGATGAGCAGTTCATTGTGCAGGAATATTGTGATGAACCGCTGGAGTTAGGGGTGATGTACTCCCGAATGCCCGGAGAAAGTTGCGGACGGGTAACCTCGGTAGTTAAGAAAGAACTCATGGAGTTGCGAGGTAACGGGAGGCACTCATTAGAGGAGCTGATTCTTCAAAATAAGCGAGCGTCCTACTATTTTCCGTATTTTAAGCAATTGCTTGGAAAGCAGCTACAGCAAGTTCCGGAAGCGAATAGCATAGTGCCTCTGGTTAAGATCGGAAACCACTGCCGGGGAGCTACCTTCTTAAATGCTAATCATTTAATCAATCAATGCCTCCATGAGATATTTGATACGGTAAGCCAGCAAATACCCGGTTATTTCTTTGGGCGTTACGATTTGAAGGTTAGGAGCCTGGATGATCTGTACGCGGGAAATTTCAAAATTATTGAACTTAACGGAGCCAATTCGGAACCGGCTCATATCTACGATCCAAAGATGAAACTCCAGCAAGCTTACCGCGACCTTTTCGCTCACTGGCGCCGATTATTTGAGGTCAGTGTAGCCAATCATAACCAAGGGGTAGCGTATTTATCTTTCTCAGAATTGTATCGTAAAATTCGCTACCACCAAAAAATGCAACGTCAAAAAATAGACTTGTAAACTAGTTATTCAATCAAGAGATGAACCGAATAGGTTTGCAGAATACTATCTTCCCAACTACGTTTAAGGTCCAGGTGAAGTTCGTATTTGCCCTTAGCTACCACCGAAAACAGAAATCGCTGGGTTGATTTTCCACCCAGTGTATTTTGGGATGAAATGGATTTTTCGTCTAGCAGTTTCAGTGCCTTGGCACTACCGTCGGTCTCATTCCAGACCCAGTAATAACCCGTACCCGACTGATGGGTCAATTCTACTGCGATAGTGTCTTGGTAGGCTAAAGTTACTTGCTGGTTGTGATGCTGTTCGTTCAGTACCATTTCAGTCAAATCTACTGATTGATAGGAAAGCATAGATGGCCCTAGGCATAAAAATAAAATTAGATGTTTCATAAATAAGAAAAAGGCTTCCCCGGTTTTTGTCCAAGGAAGCCTTCAAGATTAGTTTAGCCCTCTATTTTTTCGAACTCTTCCGGATGAAGGAAGGGGTTGATAATTTCGAAGCGACGGGTCAAAATCTTTAGGAAATAATCATCAATGATATAGTATTTGCTTTGGGCTTGTACCCAGGTTGCTGCATAGCCAATGTTGTTAGTATTGTAGTCAATCCACATGTAGCCGTTGTCACACCAACCGCTACCCCAAGAGTTTTTGATTAGCCAGGCATTTTTGTCGTCATCCCAGCCTACTAAAGTTACCGCATGATTCACTCCAGTATCTGCGCCTTCTTCCTTGAAAACACCGTTAGCTGGGTTGTGGGAGGAGAAAGCAGAGGTGGCGTTTACTGCCACGGCTAGTGGGCCATATTGGCAGAGAGCATCTTTTATTTGCTGTACGGTAGGTATTTCCCACTTGGCAGTTACAAATCCCCAGTTAATGGCCCGGTAGGGCTTATACAGGTTGAAATCGCAGGCATTATCCACTGCCTGATAGGGCTCGGCGGCTTCGCCAGCTACTCCTTCGGTAAGCATGTACTGAAATACCGGGTCGTACCAGCCACCACCGCAAGTTCCGGCTCCCGAGCAGTTTAGGACATCCTGCTCGGATACATCTGAAGAAATATTATTGCGAATCAGATTACTACTTTCGTAGGCGCCCAAGGCACCAAAGGCCCAGCAGCTACCGCATCCACCCTGATTACGAACCGGGGTGACTTTTCCTATATCGCGATAATTAAATCGTGAGTTATTCGCAAAACATTTTAGATACGGAAGTTTATATCCATCAACTTCAAATAAGCGTTCCATATCTAGCTTATACACAATTTCAGCGTACTCATTTTGTACTTTGGCTATCTCGAGCCAGTTTTCAGGTAATTCAAAGCGAGTTAGTTCTTCCAGGGGGTACTGCTTTACGGCATTATCCCGGTCTTGGTCATAGTATTTGTCCTCAGTTCGGGGTACTTCCTTGGATTTGAACCGAGTTGATAGTTGCTCGCTGCTGTCTTCACAGGCAGTAAAACTGATGGCAACGATTGCCAGGGAAAGAAAAGAGAGAAATAGTGGTTTACTTAGCTTTTTCATGTTAAACATGTTTAAGGTTGATTGTTAAATGATCACCTTTTAGTAAAGCCAAGTTTTCAATGTGTAACTATTTTTCTTTCAACTTTTGTAAAAAAGTAAGAATATTGTTACTGATTTCTAATGAATAGAATGTGCAATTGATTGAAAACCAAACTATTTGAGTTTCAGTAGAGCCACATTTTCAACGTGATGAGTGTGTGGAAACATATCCACTGGCTGTAATTTTTCCACCAGATAAAGGTCGCTCATCAACGCAATATCTCGAGCCTGAGTAGCCGGATTACAACTTACATAAACGATACGGGAGGCGCCAATAGCTACCAACTGCTTCACTACATCGGGGTGCATACCAACCCGGGGCGGATCGGTAATGATGACATCCGGTTGGCCGTGTTGGTTAAGAAAATCTGGTTTTAGCAGTTCTCGCATATCTCCGGCGAAGAAAGCGGTATTATCAATGTTGTTAATCCGGGAATTGGTTGTAGCATCCTGAGTAGCTGGTTTTACGTACTCAATACCGATTACTTTTTTGGCTTGCCGGGCAATGAAGTTGGCAATGGTACCGGTGCCGGAGTACAGATCGTACACTACTTCATTTCCGCTGAGTTGCGCAAACTCCCGGGCCACCCGGTAAAGTTGATAAGCCTGATCGGAGTTGGTTTGATAAAATGATTGAGCACTTACCCGGAACTGTAGGTCTTCCATCTGCTCAGTAATATGCGGCCGTCCGGCAAAAAGCGTTACTTCCAGGTCATGGAAAGTATCGTTCATCTTTCGGTTAATGACGTATTGCAGGGAGGTAATCATCGGAAATTTTTCCCGCAAAAAACTCAGTAAGCCTTCAATGGCCTCCGAAGCCTGATCGGCATCGCGCCCGAACTGTACCATTACCATTAGCTCTCCGGTATTGGAAGTGCGAATCAGTAAAGTGCGTAGCACTCCGGTATGCTTACGCATATTGTAGTACGGTAGCTGATGCTCTTTGGCGTATTCGTCTACTGCTAGCCGAATATCATTGGATGGATCGGTTTGCAAGTAGCAGTGTTCTATAGGCAATATCTTTTCAAAGCTGCCCGGAATATGGAAACCTAGCGCCCGCTTATCTAGCTTCTCACCCGTAGCTATCTCCTCTCGGGTAAACCAGCGTTGGTCGGAGAAAGCAAACTCCAGTTTGTTACGATAGTAACGCGTATTTTCGGAGGGCAGAATAGGAACCACCTCCGGAATAGGAATTTTTCCGATCCGCTCAAACTGATCAATCACCTGCTGTCGCTTATAAACGAGTTGTTGTTCGTAGGGAATGTGCTGCCACTTGCAGCCGCCGCAAATGCCAAAGTGAGAACAGAAAGGTTCGGTACGTTGGGCCGAAAGCTGGTGAAACTCAATGGCCTTTCCTTCCCAGAATTTTTTTCGGGCCCTGGTCACCTTCACATCTACTACGTCGCCGGGAGCGGTATAGGGTACGAATACAGCTCGGCCATCTACGTGGGCTACGCACTTACCTTCGGCGGCCATTCGCTCAATTTGTAAAAACTCTAATGTGGGTAATTTCTTTCTTCTTGCCATAGATTTTGCAAAGGTACGCTATTTGTACTTTTTCGGTAAACAACTAAAATATTTGTAAGTAGCCAGACCAACTTTTTGGCGAAAATAAGTATCTTTAGCAATGATGGAAGGTAAAAACTACTATAATCGGTGGTTTTTAGTGGTTATCTAAGTAATTCTCAGCGAATGAAGAAGTATCTACTCAGCCTACTGGTCTGTTTTGGCTTTCTCAAAACGACAGAGGCCAGCCATATTGTAGGAGGGGAGTTTGAGTTACGGCATGTTGAAGGTTATCAATACCGTTTAAACCTCCTTCAGTACTTTGACGATGTAAACGGCAACCCTGAAGCCGAAGACGATTTTGCGGTGGTTCACGTTTTTCGCAAGAGCAATAACTCATTGGTTACTACCATTCGATTGGATAATGAAGATGAGGAGTTTGTGGCCTACACCAATCCCGAATGTACGATTGATGAGCTTTCTACCCGTAAGATTTTATACTCGGCCGTTATTGAGCTTTCCCCTACCATCTACAATGAGCCGGAAGGCTACTACGTAGTGTACGAGCGCTGCTGCCGAAACTACGTTACCGAAAACCTACAGGTTCCTGACCAAACCGGTCAGACCTTTTATCTGGAATTTCCCCCGGTCATTAAAGACGGAAAACCATTCGTCGATACTACACCTATACTGTTTCCTCCCCTGAGTGATTACGCCTGCATCAATAAACCCTTCTACTTCGATTTTGCTGGTACCGACCCTGACGGCGATTCACTTTTTTACTCGCTATCAGCGCCGCTGAATAGCTCAGCTTTTGAAGCACTCCCGACTCCTACTCCCTCGCCTCACAGCCCGGTCGAGTTTGTAGATGGGATTGGAGTAAATAATATGGTGCCGGGTGCGCCATCGTTGCAAATTAGTCAGAAAGGATTACTAACCGTGACGCCTACCCAACTGGGGTTGTTCGTATTCGCTATCAAAGTAGAGGAGTTTCGGGATGGAGTAAAAATTGGTGAGGTACGGCGCGATTTTCAGATGTTAGTGATCGATTGTAATCCAGGCGAAACACCGGTGGTGCAAGCGCGAGTGAAGGGAGAAACTGGATTTTATCAGGAGGGAACTACCATAAATTTTGGCATTGATGATGAGAAATGCTTCGAGTTATTCATCACTGATGCCGACCCCGAAGAAGTAATCACCGTAGAAGCCCGGGGAGCGAACTTTGATCAGGATATTCAGGATCTGATTTCAACCCGATTAAGTATTCTCGAAGGTCCAACAGATACGCTCAAACTAGAATTCTGCTTACCTGACTGTCCTTACGTACGCGGCCCCATGCTGATCGATATTATTGCCTACGATGATGCCTGTAGTGTGCCGTTGCGGGATACATTGCAACTCACAGTAGAAGTAGATGGTCCCCAAGATAGTGATCCGGTAATAGTTGGCAATCCCAACATCCTGAATGTGGAACTGGGAGTGGGGGAAAATTACGAACTGGAAATTCAGGGACTGGACGAAGATGATGATCTACTGGTGCTGGAAGCCTACGGCGATGGTTTCGATCTGGCGGATTTAGGCATCGAATTACAAGAAAGATTGCTGGTTCCTGGTGAGGTGCGAAAGGTGCTGACTTGGACACCCGATTGTGCTACCTTTGATTTTCGTTCCCAGAACGAATTTGAAGTTGTGGTAGAGCTTGACGATATCAACGAATGTAGTTTGGGAGAGCCGGATCGGTTGAGAGTTCGTTTTATAGTGAATTTACCTGATAACAACCGCCCTAAGATTACGCTGGGTGGCTTAGAGGAAACCGAAGTGACCGTACGCATTAACGAACTGCTGTCGTTTAATGTATTAGCCGAAGATGTTGATAACGATTTGTTAGACCTGCGAGCTGAGGGGCAGGGATTTGATCTGGCGGACTACTCCATCAACTTTCCTGGAAATTCTGGAATCCGGAACATTAGCTCTCCTTTTAGCTGGCGCTTATCCTGCAACGATATTGATTTGGCCGAACGCAGTTCATTCGAGATTATATTTCTCTCTACCGACCAAACTGGGTGTAGCGATCCCGGTACCGATTCGCTGAGAATACGCATCAATGTGCTTCCACCCGACAATGAAGCACCGGAAATCTTTATTCAGAATATTGAGTCCGATACCGTACGCGGAGCGGTTGGGTTTCCGGTGGTGCTGGATGTAATTGGGGTTGATGAGAACGAGTTTGATATACTGACGCTGCGGTTGGTTGAAGTAACTCTAGGGGATGAACCGCTTGATCTGGAGATTGTGAATTTCCGGTTTAATAATGCTCGAGGCCGGGGGCGAGTGCAGTCTCGTTTCTTTTGGGTACCTGATTGCATACTGTTACCCCCTAACTTTACGGAAGCAATCTTCCAACTGAAATTTACGGTAGAAGATGATCAGTGCTTTAATAGTAAAAATGATACAACTACCGTTACACTCGATATTGGAGTGTTGCCGCTTAACTTCGATGACTATGAACCCAGAAACGCATTTACCCCCAATGGTGACGGTTCGGGTGATTTTTTTCATCTAGATTTTTGCCCTGACCCCAGTCGGAATTGCGATTTACCGATCGGCAATTGTGCTAATCGATTTCAACGAATAGAGATCTATAATCGCTGGGGTAAAATGGTATTTCAATCCGACGACTCGAATTTTAGATGGTATGCTCAGGATATGGCACCGGGCCCCTATTATTATTTGGTACATTATACCCGAGAGGTATATAAAGGCCAAGCTTATATTTACGCACCTGGTACCGAATAACTACTCAAACCTAAGTGATTCAATCGGGTCTAGTTTAGAGGCTTTATAAGCCGGATAGTAACCCGAAAAAATTCCTACTCCGATACAGATAAGCAGTGCACTGAGTATCCACAGCCAAGGCACAATAAACTGACCTACCTCCATAAAGCGGGCTACTATATTGCCAATTCCCATTCCCAGCAGCACTCCGGCTAATCCTCCGATCTGGCAAATAACAATGGCTTCCATCAGAAACTGCTGCCGAATACGCTGCGGCGTGGCTCCTAAGGCCTTACGCACCCCGATCTCTCGGGTACGTTCCGTTACCGAAACCATCATGATATTCATCAGGGCAATGGAAGCACCTAATAGGGTAATTAGCCCAATCGCAAAACCGCCAATCCGGAGGTAGCCGGTGATCTCGCCCAGTTGCTCACTCAGCGATTTTTTTTCTTCAATCTCAAATGATAACTCACTGCCGATGGGGTCTTGCCGGATAGCTTGCATCAGGCTAGTAGCTTCGCCCATCGCTATATCAATGGTACCGGTGGGTCCAATATTGGCAGTAATGGTAAAATCCAGGGCCTGGTTAGTAGCCAATTGTCGCCCTTTATTAATAGGAATTATCACCCTTCGGTTGGCGTTATCTCCTGCGGCGGCTCCCTGATTTTCCAGTATGCCAATTACCTGAAAGCGGCTGCCAAACACCGAAATTTCCTGGTTCACGGGATTTTCGTTATTCTCGAAGAGGGTATTCACTAACTCCTCGCCAATGATGGCTACATTGGTGCCTTTCTCCAGATCCATCGTAGAGAAATTGCGGCCTTCACTCAGGTTTACGCCCTCGGTGATCAGGTAATTCTCATCACTTCCGATCACTCGGGTGTTGGGGTTGGTTTTTTTCGACTGGTGTTTTATTTCAGCATTGCGTGAAACGGTGGTCTTGATTGAAATTTGCGCCGGATAATCGTACTTTTTTTTAAAAGACCTTACATCGCTGTATCGGATAGGAGGGTAATTCTTTTCGCTGCGCCCCTGCTGGCTACGCTGATTACCGCCTCGTTTTTCTCGAATGGTAAAAGAATTAACCCCCAAGCTAGCAAAACTATCGTTTACCGAAGCCTGAATGCCATCAATAGCCGTTAGTATGCCTACCAAAGCGGTTATGCCTAATGCAATAATCAAGGCGGTAAGGGTGGTTCGCAGCAGATTATCCCGGATAGCCTTTAGACTTTCTTCAATATTATTAACCAGATTCATGGAATACGTTACATGGATAGAACAATTTGGTAAATCGGTGTGTACTAATTAACAACGTTTTAATATTTTCCTTATCTTCAAAACAAAGCTTTGTCGCGAATATTCCCATTTTTTTGACAATAAATAGGTTACTTGCTCATTTTATAAGTACTAACAGGTTATGAATATGTTGAAATTAGTGTTATCGGGATTATTGGTTGTATCGATGTTCTGCACCGTCCACGCGTCTCACATTCTGATGCCGATGGATCAGGTACAAACCAATCACTTAAAAGCCTACGGAATTGCCTACTGGGTGTTGCAGGTAGGTGGTGAAGTAGACTGGCTGCTGAACTACCGAGGCGGAAGCTTCGCCAGTAAATACAGTCAGAAACTGGAAAACGAATGTGTGATTCGGGGGGTGAGTTACGAGGTGATCTCCGATGCCCAATATAACCAGATCATCAGCGTTATTGCCAGCCCTTCATCCAATAAAGACTTAATGAAGCTGGAGAAGCATCCCAAAATTGCGGTTTATTCTCCCAAAAGTAAGCAACCCTGGGATGATGCCGTCACTCTGGCCCTTACCTACGCCGAAATTCCCTACGAGGTGCTATTTGATGATGAAGTAATGTACGATAAACTACCCGAGTACGACTGGCTGCACCTACACCACGAAGACTTTACTGGGCAATACGGTAAGTTCTATCGCATTTATCGCAATGCCCCCTGGTATATTGAGCGACAACGGAAGTACGAAGAAACTGCTCGGGAGCACGGTTTTGATAAGGTTTCTCAACTAAAACTGGGAGTAGTAAAGAAAATCCGAGACTTTGTATCGGGAGGTGGGTTTATGTTTGCCATGTGTTCGGCTACGGATACTTACGATATTGCCCTGGCCGCCGATGGAGTGGATATTTGTGGCCCCATGTACGACGGAGATAACGCCGATCCCAATGCGCAGGAGAAACTAAATTTTGATAACACATTCGCTTTTCAGGATTTTCAACTGGTGTATAACCCCTACGAGTATGAGTACTCTAACATTGACGTTGATCCTCGTTCGCGCGGCTTAAGTCCTGATAACGATTTCTTCAATCTGTTTGAGTTCTCAGCCAAGTGGGACCCTATTCCGACCATGCTGACCCAGAACCACGAGCGCATTATTAAGGGATTTATGGGGCAGACTACCGCTTTCCGTAAAAGTCTAATCCGTCCCGATGTAGTGGTTTTGGGAGAAACCAAGTCGGCCAGCGAAGCTAAGTACATTCACGGAGTATTCGGTAAAGGGTTCTGGACTTTCTACGGGGGGCACGACCCGGAAGATTACCAGCATCGGGTAGGGGAGTCGCCTACTGATCTGAACCTTCACCCCAATTCACCGGGTTACCGCTTGATTTTGAACAATATTCTTTTCCCAGCGGCTAAAAAGAAAAAGCAGAAGACCTAATTATAGCGGAACGTACACTACGTATTTCTGATCGAAGTATTCTTCGAGGAAAAAGTCAGTTAACGGATACAGGGAATAATTAGTACGCGATTCCTTTAGTTCTTCTCGCAGGTTGCCTCCCTTTAAGGCGAGCAAACCGTTAAAAATAGTGTGATTTGATTCTGCTTTTATATGCTTCCTAGACCACTGTAACAATACTTTAAGGCGGGCAACGGCCCGAGTTACGACAAAATCGTATTTACTATTGATCTTTTCGGCCCGGGTGTGTTCGGAGGTAACATTTTTCAAGTTTAAAGCTTCGGTTACCGCCTGCACCACAATGATCTTTTTACCGATAGAGTCTACCAGATGAAATCGAGTATTCGGAAAAAGAATAGCCAACGGAATACCCGGAAAGCCGCCACCGGTTCCTACATCCAGCACTTCAGCCCCCAGTTGAAATTCCACTACCTTGGCGATAGCCAGAGAATGAAGCACGTGGTGCAGATAAATATTATCAACATCCTTACGGGACACCACATTGATTTTCTCGTTCCATTCCCGATATAAAGAATATAGGTCAGAAAACTGCTGTTGCTGTAGATCAGTAAGGTTAGGAAAGTATGTAAAAATCCGGTCGAGCTGTTCGAGAGAAGAAATCAAGAAATTGGAAATTGATAGAAACTTCTAAATCGCAAGTCAGTTTTAAATATGCTCCTTCTTATTCTTCACCAGGTCGTACATCAGTTCGCGGGCGCGGTGGAGTTGGGCTTTCACTGTTCCTAGGGGGGCATCTAACTCTTTGGCGATCTCATCGTACGAAAATTCCTGGAAGTAACGAAGCTTCACCAGCCGCTGGTACTTGGGAGGTAGCTTGGTAACAAAAGCGCGTACTAGTTCTTTCTTCTGGGCTTTGATAGCTTCCTCCTGCGGATCGAGATTATTATCTTCAACATCAATGTTTACTGCATCTCCGTTGTCATCCTTAAAAGAAGTATTCAGACTGAGTGTTTCCAGTTTTTTCTTGCGGATAAAGTCAATAGCGTTGTTAGTAGCAATTCGGAATAACCAGGTGCTGAAGGTATAATCTTTTTTAAAGCGATGTAAACTTTTAAAGGCTTTGGCAAACGCTTCAATGGTTAAGTCTTCAGCGTCGTCTACGTTGCGTACCATTTTCAAAATCATATGGTATACCGGCTTTTTATAACGGCGCATCAGCTCGGCGTAGGCTTGCTCGTCGTTGTGCTTGGTGGCTTCGTCAATAAGCCGGAAATCTTCTAATGCTTTTTTGGAAAAATCCTTTTTTACTTCCATCGGATATGTTTTGAAAGCAGGGCGGTGGGGCCAATGCTTATATAGTAAATAACGAACAAAAAATCGAATATTGGCAGCATTATTAAAGTAATCGGATCACCTAATTTCTCACTTGTCACTCTTAGAGCTAATCCCATCATAATCCAACGCAACAATAATAGTACCGTAGCCCCCAACCATTCTCCGTAAACCACAAGACAACTCCAACCAACCCATACGACAATAGTAGTAGCGGAAAACACTCCCAACCAGCGTTTATCGCGCCGCTTATATAGCTTGCCCACACTCAGATGGCGTATTTTTTGCCGAACGAAGGCTCGCCAACTGGGTTTAGGGATAGAATAGGTGTGTGCTTCAGGATGAATAACCGCTACCGTATTGGCAGCAGTTGCGTGTCTGTTTACAAACAGATCATCGTCGCCCCCGGTCACATGCCAAAAACCTCGAAATCCCTTCCTCTCTAAGAAAAACAATTTTTGGTAGGCTAAGTTCCGGCCGACTCCCATGTACGGATATCCTCTAATGGCCGCACCCAGGTACATCATTCCAGTGTGTAGCGTTTCGTAGCGAATAAAGGAATTTAACAGGCCGGGACGAGTTTGGTAGGGCGAATAACCGATCAAAAAATCGCAGCGCTCGTTCCAGCTTTGCATCATCGTCTGTATCCAATGGTCGCTGGCTGGCCGACAGTCGGCATCGGTAAGCAGTAGGTGGTTGTAGCTAGCGGCCCGGATACCCAGCGTCAGAGCATATTTTTTTCCACCTACATGCTCCGGCCGCTCCCGCAGCCACACGATTTTCAGGGTAGGATGCTGCTCCTTTTGGGCTAAGAGAAAATCCAAGGTGTCGTCGTATGAAGTATCTTCAACTACGACGATTTCAAAGGTAGAATATTGCTGTTGGTACAGTAAAGGTAGTAGTTCCTGTAGGTTGCTTAACTCATTGTGGGCGCATACGATTATTGAAACCGGAGGTAGGGACGAATGTACGGAACCAATACAAAAGCGGTGATTTTTCCAGACGCGGTAGAGGCAGAAGTACCAACCTAATTGAAATAAGATGGCAGAAACAAAAAAGATCAACACAACCCACCACATAAAGTCATTGGCTTTAGCAATATTAAAACATAATTTGTAAATTTAAAGGAACTGCCAACATTACTTTGGTATTGTTATTATAGATTCATTGATCTTAAGATACATAAGTATTTCTGTTTGAGACGCGCTTGATTGCTCTGCTAGGTTGTATATGGTTGATAGATGTGAAATAACTAATTCTTGATTTTAAGGTGACGATTGATTTTTTTCTGGTAGCAATAGTAATTCTTTTTGTGCAATATGCGGCGGTATATCTTTTTATTCGCTTGGGTAGCCGGTGGTCTCAGCGTCCGTCGGTAATTTTTTATGCAATTGCGGCTTTAGTAGGCACTTTAGGCTTTAGTTTAATCTTTTCCCTATTTAAGTGGCACTTTGGGTTTACTTTTGTCAGTCCTGATTTCGAGCTTGCCCGTAACTGCCTTGGACTGCTCACTTTTATGATGATCAGTAAAATTTATGGCTTAATGCCGGTTGAATTTATGGTACGGCACCTTTCCTACTGATGTTCAATCCTTAGACCATCGCATTTCTTTCTTTTTCTGAATTTCTTACTTTTCTTATCTCACAAAGCACTGAGCAATTAGTTAGAGTGATCAGTACAAAAACTGATTAATCTTATGAGCTTACAAGGAAAAGTAGCAATTGTGACCGGAGCATCCAGTGGTATTGGTGAAGCCACCGCCCTGATGCTAGCCAAAGAAGGAGCGAAAGTCGTGATTGCCGCCCGCCGCTTAGAGCGGTTAAATGAATTAAAAAGGAAAATAGAGGAAGAAGGAGGGGAGGCATTGCCCATCGCTACGGATGTGACGCACCGGACCGCGGTAAATCACTTGGCTGAGCAGACCAAAGAAAAGTTCGGACGAATTGATATTCTAGTTAATAACGCCGGATTAATGCCTTTATCGTTAATGAAAAATCTGCACATAGATGAGTGGGAGCAGATGGTAGATGTTAACATCAAAGGCGTATTATTCGCCGTAGGAGCGGTGTTACCCACTATGAGAGAGCAAAAGTCTGGGCATATCATTAATATTTCATCCGTTGCCGGACGAAAAGTATTTCAGGGTGGGGCTGTTTACTGTGCTACTAAGTTTGCGGTTACCGCACTTTCCGAAGGCTTACGGATGGAGCTATCCCCCTCCGATAATATTCGTGTTACTTCCATTGAACCGGGAGCAGTAGCCACTGAGCTTACCAATACTATTACCGATGAAGAGGTGAAAGAAAACATGAAGTGGCTAGAAAAAATGACAATCCTAGAGTCGGAGGATATTGCCGAAGCCATCCGATACGCGCTTACGCAGCCCAATAGAGTGAACATAAATGAGGTATTAGTGCTGCCTACCGAACAACAATAGAGTATCATTCAGACGTTCTTAAGCCACAACTTAAGGACGTCTGCTACTAAAACTATCTGGATGAAACTGCCGAAACGAGTGCGTCAGCACCTTTCTTTAAGTCTTCCCAAGAGGTATTGAGGGCTGGTACAAAGCGAATGGTATCTTTTCCTACGGCACTGGCAATCACTCCATAGTCTAGCATGCGTTCAGCTACCGGCCGGGCGGGTTGGTTTAGTTTGGCTCCAATCATGAGTCCCAAGCCGCTAATTTCGGTAATTGCCGGATTGTTAGCGGCTAATTCGCATAAATAACCCATGAGTTGAGAACCTGAAACCTCAGCTTGCTGGGCTAGATTTTCATCTGCGATGACCTCCAGGGTTGCCAATGCAGCAGCGCAAGCTAGCGGATTACCTCCGAAAGTAGACCCATGATCGCCTTTATTTAGCGCATCCGCAATTTTCTGAATACACAGCGTAGCTCCAATAGGAAATCCACTACCGAGTGCCTTGGCCATGGTAATCACATCGGGCTTTACTCCAAATCGTTGGTAGGCCATAAACTTACCGGTACGGGCTACACCGCACTGAATTTCATCAAATATTAGTACGATGTTATGCTGAGTGCACCACTTACGAAGTGTCTGCAAAAACTCCAGTTGAGCTACGCGAATGCCCTCGGCCCACTGTACTGGTTCTACCAATACTGCTGCAATATCATCAGAATAAACCTGTTCAAGGGCGTCTAAATCGTTATAGGGTATTTTACGAAAGCCTGAAGGGATTGGATCAAAGCCTTGTTGGTACTTAGTGCTACCCGCTGCTGCAGTAGCTAGTGTTCTTCCGTGAAATGCACCTTCAAACGTAATAATCGTTCCACCTCGACCGTGCTGATGGGCGTATTTTCGAGCAATTTTCACCGCTCCTTCCACGGCCTCAGCTCCGGAGTTAGACAGGAAAACTCGGTCCATTCCTGACCGTTCCGCTAGTTTTTGGGATAATTCAGCCTGCGGTTCGCTTAACAGTAGATTGGAGATATGCATCAACTGGGCTGCCTGCTGCTGAATAGCCTGTACCACTCTGGGGTGGCAGTGCCCAACGCTGGTTACGGCAATTCCCGCTAGCATATCTACGTATTCTTTACCATCCGTATCCCACAAGTGACTCCCCTCGCCGCTGGTTAGTGTTATTGGGTAGCGGTTGAAAACAGGAAGGTAATATTGGTTATCGAGTTCGGTAGGATTCATGGTGTAGTAATTGAAAATTGATAGTGGACAGTGGATAATGCAAATTAATGACTATTGAATAATGATTGAGAAACTAGGTAGCTTAATCCTAACAACCAACAATTAATTATTCCACAATTAAACATTAGTTATCATTCACTATTCATTAGAACGGAAATTAGGGAGCTAGGCGCTGAATTTTCCAGGAATCATCGGAGCTACGCCTATAAAGAATACGATCGTGCAGGCGGCTGGGACGACCCTGCCAGAATTCAATGGCTTCCGGCGAAACTGCATATCCGCCCCACTGGGGTGGACGAGGTACTTTCTGGTCGGCAAACTTTTGGGTAAAATCGGCTTTTCGCTCATCCAGCACATCACGATTTTCAATAGACTGACTTTGAGGTGAGGTCCAGGCCCCGATCTGGCTATCCCGGGGGCGGCTGTGAAAGTATTCGGTTGAAGTCTGCTCGTCTACCTGAGAAACAGTTCCTTCTATGCGCACCTGGCGCTCCAACTCGGCCCAAAAGAAGGTGAGCGCCACGTAAGGGGTCTGGTCAATCTCCTGTCCCTTACGGCTCTGGTAGTTGGTATAGAACAGAAACTGTCGATTTTCTATTCCCTTCAACAATACAATGCGTCCCGAAGGCCGGTTTTCGGAAGATACCGTAGATAGATGCATAGCGTTGGGTTCGGGTATCTCAGCACGCTGAGCTTCGTTGAACCAGTGATTGAACTGCTCTATCGGGTCGGTGGCAACGTCAGAAGTATCAAGAGACTGTTGAGTATATTCTTTCCGCATGTTTGCGATAGAGGTGCTCATAGCAATCAACACATTAGAGATTCATAAAATTAGAACGGAGGTGCACCATCGGCTGGTGAGTCCGGCGGGTTGTTATCATTTTTCTTAAACTCCGGGTTATTAGCCTTGCTGGTGTAGGTGATAATGTTAGAAGAGTCATTAAACTCCTGTCCGCCGCTGGCACTTACCAGTGAGCTACCGTAGTGGGTATCCCCGGTAGGGTCATCCAAGTTAGTAAATCGGGTGTATTTTCCAATAAATTTGAGATTTACGGTATCTAGGGCACCGTTCCGGTGTTTGGCGATCATTACCTCACCCACACCCTGTACCGATTGACCTTCTTCATTTTCAGTAAGACCGTAGTATTCAGGGCGGTACAAGAACATAACCATATCCGCATCCTGCTCAATACTACCTGATTCCCTCAAATCTGACAACTGAGGTCGCTTGTCACCACCTCGGGTTTCTACCGCTCGGCTTAGCTGAGAGAGGGCAATAACCGGCACGTTTAATTCCTTGGCCAGGTTCTTCATCGCGCGAGAGATAGAAGCGATCTCCTGCTCACGGTTTCCTCCGCTATTTTTAGAGGAGTCGCCCGACATTAGCTGAAGATAATCTATTACAATTAACTCAATGTCGTTTTGAGCTTTCAGGCGGCGACATTTGGAGCGTAGCTCGCGTATTGATAAGGCAGGAGTATCATCAATAAAGATCGGTGCTTCGGTCAAGGCCGCGGTTTTACTGTAGAGTTGCTGCCATTCATGATCAAGCAGATTTCCTTTCTTTATCTTCTCGCTCTCCAGTTCAGCCTCGGCACTGATCAGACGATTAACCAACTGTACCGAAGACATTTCCAGCGAAAAAATAGCTACCGAATGCCCAAAATCAACGGCAGCATTCCGCAGTGCAGAGAGTATAAACGCGGTCTTTCCCATCCCTGGCCTAGCCGCAATAATTACCAAGTCAGACTTTTGCCAGCCGGAGGTCAAGCGATCGAGCACAGTAAAGCCGGTGGGTACTCCGGTGAGTCCATCTTTGCGGAGCTTCTTCGCCTCCAGCTCGCTGATAGCTTCGCGCATCATGGAGCGCATGTCAGCGTAATTTTTTCGGATGTTAGCTTCCGATACACTGAAGATACGCTGCTCAGTTTTATCTAAAAGGGAAAAAGTATCGGTAGTATCTTCGTAGGCCTCCTGCTGAATCTCAGCGGCAATGGTAATTAGCTCCCGCTTAATAGCCATTTCGGAAACAATGCGGGCATGGTACTCAATGTTTGCCGCTGAATTGACCCGTTGAGTTAAACCGCTTATGCCAAATGCGCCTCCAGCAAGTTCTAGCGTTCCACTCTTGCGCAGTTGGCTGGTAACAGTAAGAATATCAACCGGCTCTGATTTATCAAATAACTCCAGTATAGCTTTGTAAATTTCCTGGTGCGCTTCGCGATAGAAGCTTTCGGGTTTCAGGATTTCAATAACAGTAGTTAAGGCGTCTTTCTCTAGCATTAACGCACCTAGTACTGCCTCTTCCAGGTCTACTGCCTGCGGCTGAACCTTTCCTAAAGCAGACCCACTGGCTCGTTCTAGCATTTTTCGCATGCGGTTACGAGTGTATTCTCCACTTCGTTCTGACGTATCTCTTTGGGGCTGTCCATCGCCGGGCCGGGCCGTATTCATAAATATAGGTGGTGGTTAGATATAACTTTCAACAATGAACTCTAGGAGCATGCTAATTGCATAATTTAGAAAAAATAGAGAAAGCCACCAACGACTTTACTATTTTCCTTTCTAGCAATTAGGAAAGCAAACATACTAAAAAGTCTAGCTAATCAGCTTGAGTACTAAGCACAAATTTTTTAGGCACCGGACAGGGTATATGAAGTGTTAGTTGCATTACTGTGCGGTGGGTGTTTGACAGTCAGCAGGTTACAGAATTAGACGTTCAAGAGAGCTTCCAGAAAACTCATATTACTGTTTTTCTCCTTTATAATAAAAAGAGGAATGTTACCCCGGTAGCGGAGTAGTCGTTCGGCAACACTGCCTAGTAACAGAGAAGCAGCCACCGTCCGTCCTCTTGAGCCAATAATTAGAAGATCCACGCCTTGTTTCTGAGCAAAATCGAATAGTTCATCATCAATTTTGGTATCTTCACTCAGTTGGTAGCGCATTTCACAGACATCTTCTTCTAGGCTATATTTTTTGAAGAACTTCTGAGAATCTTTCCTGGCATTCTCTTCCATAATCTTAGAAAACTCAGCGTAGCTTTTTCCGGTTTTGGAATAACCTTTAGGGATTTGGTAGATATGATGACCGTAGATTGTTACATTATCACTTTCTTCCTTAAATTTGAGGGCCTGCTCTAGCGCCATTTTAGCATATTCGGAAAAGTCTAGAGCTACGGCAATCTTATCAATTTTTATATCTGCATCGTGAGGAACGAATAAGGTTGAACAAGAGCTCAACTCGGCAATTTTGCTCAGTTGTACTTTCTTGTTCGATTCTTCAGATTTGCCTAGAATAATCAGGTCAGCGTCTTTTTGCCTTGCGTACTTTAAGAGTTCATCCGTAGGCTTACCCTCCAATACATTAATAGTCGTTTGGGTGCTGTCCTGGAATGAAAAGTACTTTTCTACTAGCAGCTTCACTTCGTGCTCAATGGTTTCATCTAACGGGGCCAATACATTACGGTAGTGCTCATCGAGGTTATCAGGTAAATCGAGAGTTTGAGCAACATGAACAAAGTATATGGTGTCGGCATCCATGATTTGACTAACAGTAGAAGCATAGCGAATTACTTCCTCATCTAAGTCGGTAAGGTCTACTGAAATTACAATGCGTTTAAGGTTGTACATGCTGGAGTGATTTGATTAAAAAGCAATAATTGCAATTCTCACCCTAAAGTAGGAATAATGCCGACTATCGTCAATGTATTTAAAAAAGGAGGAGTACTGATGAGTTATCATCGTTGCCATATAGTTGTTGGCTGATTTAGTTTACTAAGGGAGCTATATGTCAGTAAATGAATAAAAACAGAAAGTAGAGGAACTACTAGATTAAGAACTTTCGTATTACCTATGTAAGAAAATCATCCGGAACTGTTTAGCTTTCTTCTAAATCACTGCTAGCTTCGCATAGATAATTTAACCACAGAGAAATGTTGACCCTCAACGATTTTGAAGATTTATCCTTTTACGAAAAGGCGCAGTACTTGTGGGATCATGGCACGTATTTAGCCGATCGGACGTACAGTCAGTTTCGTATTACCCTGTACCATCTTGATGATTTTTTTGCTGAGGTGATGTACAATCGTATTGGCAATAAAATTATAAGCATTGCTAGTTACGAGCACAAAAGCATCCTGAACAAATACGTTGAGGAAGTATCCTTGCCCGATTTGTTTTAAATTCACAGAAGGGGATTCTGAGCTTTCCGCTCATATTCTGGTTACCGAAGGAAGAAATAGCCTTCCTACCGAAGGGCAGTGTAAACCATCCGTGACTTTATCTAAATACTCATACAAATACGTAATTTTCCTTACATCTTTGGCCCTTCCTTATTTTTTTGACGACGTTGAGTTCTTATAAGTATTGTCATACGACAAATGTCTTTTGTTCAGTTTATTTTCCGCTATAATACCTTCCACCTATCTGCACAAGAAGAAATTGTAACAGATTGCAAACAAGTATTACGTTTGGTTTGTAATGTAGGGGTTGACCGAAGTTTTAAAAAGAAATTTTAACCACTACTTTTGACTTTGTAAAAGCCAAAACCTTTTTTATCTGATTACCATATGGCTAAGGTACTACTAATAGATGATGACGAGATCAACAACTTTACAGTAGAGGCAGTGCTGGAAAATGTGGAGTTCATTGAGCGTTATGTAATTAAAGAGAGTGGATGGGAAGCACTAGCCTATCTTAAACAGTGCGAAGAAAGCGACGATTTTCCGAACTTAATTTTCGTAGATATTAATATGCCCGAAATGGATGGGCATGAGTTTGTTGAACGCTATGAAGCTCTCTTTTGGAAGAATCATCCTGCAACAAAACTCAGTATGCTCAGTAGTTCGGTTAGTGAGGCTGACCGAAGAAGGTCCCTTTCTTATTCCTCAGTTTCTGAGTATGCGTTTAAACCTTTAACCAAGGAAAAGCTGGCTTATATTGTACAATAAAAAAGCCTTGGTATCAATACCAAGGCGTGCTTTATGATACTACCCATTAGGATAGTATGCCTGCCTACCGCAGACTGGTGAAAATAGTTAGCTGCTTTATACTCTATTAAGCTAAAAAAGTACCAAACCAGTGATTCCTGACAGAATAACTTACATTCCGCCATTTTGTCATTGCTAGGCGCGAAATGGAGGGCAATTGGTTTGCCATGATTCTTTCTCCAGTACTTTTGTACACTCTTCTTTTACCCGCTTTATACCTTCAAAAGTCCACTCATATTGCAACTTTTCTAGCTGTAGCCAATGATTGACGAAGTGACGGTGATACCGCTTCGTGAAGCTACCTACCTGTTGGTAGCTGATTTCAATTTCAGAAATGACAGGGTGGCTTTTTTCTAATCCATCCCTAATCGGTGAATAAAAACCATCTTGATACTTCAGGTAACAGTCAACCTCCGGGATAGCCGGTAAATTATATTTCTGCAAAATACAGTTTACTAGCGGGTTGTTAGAGTAACTTTCTGTGTAGGTACAAAGAGCTAATTTAATTTCTGAGCGATGATTTTCTCTTGCCAGTACCGATAACAAGGCGTTGTGGGCTGAGTTGCTTTTTCCTTCTTGTATTGCGGGTACAAAACAACCGAACAGACCGGTTTGAGGCCAGGGCTTCGTTTTTAGATACTGGATCACTGAGTAAAAATCTTGGATTCCTTTTTCACGGAACCAACTAGAAACCGGTGATCGAGCGATGATTGAGTAGTTTGGAAGTCGCTTCATTTCACTTGAAATAGGGAGCTGTTCAGTGATTAGATACATAATTGATAAAAATAGTTGCATGTATATACGTACAGTACTAACTAATGTTAGGTACAGTGTAATGCAAAGTAGTAGGTTTTAACATTTAATTCCAATTAATTGCGTAGATTTCTTTAAAAAACTCATACGAAAAACTTATTTCCCATCGGGAGAAAGGAGAGGTTTTAGTACTATTAAAATCTAGGAAATAAGAATTACAATATAAATTTGGTAAAAGAGTGTGTGAGTAATATCTGGTATGGTTTTTTCTTAAATCTTCTAATAAGCTAAAGCTTTCAAATTCTTGCTAAAAATTTTCTTTGGATACACAACCGATTTTTACTATTCACTGGATTAGTCGTAACAACGATTAATTTCTTACGTAGCTAATACAGATTTTTCTTCACCTATGTAATACAGTAATTATGAAAGCGATTAAAATGATGGAGTACAGTACGCAAGCGAAGTTGACCCAGAGCACAAGCTATCACGAAGGGTGGATAAAGTCTTTGGAAAACTTTGAAAAACACCTAAGGGATTCAGGCTTTAAAACTAAAAGGTCGAAATTACTGGCTAGCTAGGTTCGTTATAGCGAGTATTTTTTGAGAGCCTGATAGAGCTTTTCGGTAGGTAACCCCACTACATTGTAATAGGAACCTTCAATACGGGAAATACCTGCTTTGCCAATCCATTCTTGAATAGCATATCCCCCCGCTTTGTCCAAGGGGTGATAGGTATTAACGTAATAGTCAATCTCATCAGAACTTAGCGGACGGAAGTAAACGGTGGTTGAGTCTGAAAAACTAAGTCGTTTTTGCTGGGTAGTTAAACATACTCCGGAAACAACCTGATGAGCTTGGCCCGAAAGTAATTGTAGCATTTCTTTTGCGTCAGCCAAATTTTCAGGCTTATTCAAAACCTGCTGACCCAGTACGACAGTAGTATCAGCCGTAATTACAAGTTCATTAGGCGCTACTGAAGCAAGGTGCGCTTTTCCTTTCTCCTGGGCTAAATACTCAGCAACCCGGTTAGCCGGCATATCAGTCGGAAAGTCCTCGTCAGTGCTGATGATCCGCGTAGTAAATAAATAGCCTAGGTCGCGCAAAAGTTGCTGTCGGCGGGGAGACTGAGATCCTAGAATCAGTTTATATTTCATTATCGCGAATTGAACCAAACACAAAACCACAAATAGCTTTAGGGTAAAAATAGGTAGATTTTTGAGGCATAATATTGCCACTGTAGCATACCTTTTTCACTTCCTCCACAGTTACCCCGTTGGTAATTAAGGCCATTTGAGCTTCTTGCTGCACAACCTGATGATAGCAGTTGGCAAAGTTACGTTCGTAACTGATATGGGAGGAACGAGCTTGCTGATCTCGGTTAATGCCTAATACCTTTTCAATAAAAAAATGATGAAGCACTACTGTTTCCAGCGATTTTACGTCGGGGTGTAAAGCCCAGTCCATCGTCTCGAATAGCTCAGGTCTGAGTCTAAGTTTATAGCTTTCGTCGCCAAAGAGCAGGCCGAAGGCCCATTTTTTTCCCGCGATAATTTCTGGAGCATCAGCAGCATTCTCAATTTGCTTGATAGTGAAATAATGCGAGGCTTTGTCTAAGATAGTAGTGGTTGGTAGAGATGGCAGCCGATGGATCAACCGGTGGGTAGGCAGAATTACTAAATCTTCGGACTCAGTATTGGTTAAGTACATTAGGTGGTAGTTATAGCCTTCTTCACCATTGTGGTTTAGGTTTTGTTGACTACGCCTTCTGCGGTGAATCAGCGACCCTTCGTAACGATGGTGACCGTCAGCCAAAATAATTTGCTTATCGCGCAGAGTCAGTACAAACTTATGAATCACATTCGGATCGGTAATAACACTAATCATATCCCGAACCCCCTGATAATCCTCGGCCTGGTATATCGGCTTCTCCATACTCTGGTCCATAAACGCTTCCAACCGGTGATTAGGATCGGTATAAAGTCCGTGAGTGGGACTAGCATTAAGCTGGGTAGCTTCTAACAATTCTACCCGGTCATTCACTGAGCCGGGTATAGTATCCTCATGGCGCAACACTATTTTATCTTCCCAATAGGCGGCTTTAATCATTACGATAAATCCCTTTCGGCAGTAGGATTTAGCCACTCCGGGCAATTGAAAGCACTGGTAGTATACATAAATAGCAGGAAGTGTATCCTGAACAACAATCTTAGACCTTCTCCATTCGCCCCAAGTTTCGGCGGCAAACTGAGCTGAGTGCTCAGGCTTAGGTACCGAAAGGTGGATACTATTGTAGGGTTCTTGGTACAGTACCGCTCGTTGCTTAGCCGATACAACATCGAAGGGAGGAGAAATTAACTTACCTATTTGTTCGTTAAATTGGGGAGCGTACCGCCAACCCCGAAACGGTTTTATTGTTGCCATAAATCAGGCAGTAAGTTACGAGAAAATATTCAGTGGATAAGAGGTAGAATAGTTAATTTCCTGAGCTTACTCAAACCTTCGGCTTCTCCATTTTGATTGACGGGCGTTCTGATGAGAAGAAAAAATTGGTTGCTGGGAATCGGCATGTTGCTGTAATAATTGAGCCGCAACGGCCGCAGCTAATTTCTTTTCGGTCGTACTAACTTCCTGCATTAGACCTTCCGGGGTAAAGTGTTCGTCTACAAATTTGGTAGTAAAATCCCCGGAAACGAAGTTCGGGTGTTGTAGCACAAAACGGCAGAAGGGCAAAGTAGTAGCCACTCCGCTGATCTGGTATTCGTCAATCGCTCTAATCATTCGAGCAATAGCTTCTTCTCGATCGGCACCGTAGGTAATGAGTTTGGCAATCATGGGGTCGTAGTAAACCGATATTTCCATGCCCTCCTCAATACCATCGTCTACCCGTACTCCCGGCCCCTGCGGTCGGCGGTACGTTTGAATAATACCAGTATCCGGTAAAAAGTTGTTCATTGGATCTTCGGCGTACACCCGAACTTCCAGCGCGTGACCCTGAATAGCCAGATCGGATTGAGTAAACGATAGTGGTTCGCCTTCGGCAATGCGGATTTGCTCCTTCACCAGATCCAGGCCGGTAATCAGTTCAGTTACCGGATGCTCTACCTGCAAACGTGTATTCATTTCTAAAAAATAAAAACTCCGGTCAGCACCTACCACAAATTCTACGGTTCCGGCACCTACATACTGGCAGGCACGAGCTACTTCAATGGCTGCTTTGCCCATAGCCTCCCGCATAGGAGTATCTACTACTGGTGATGGAGCTTCCTCAATTACTTTCTGGTAGCGCCGTTGAATTGAACATTCTCGTTCAAACAGATACACGTAGTTACCGTGCTGGTCGCCTAGTATCTGAATCTCGATGTGTTTAGGGGCGGTAATAAATTTCTCAATAAAAACCGAGCCGTCGCCAAAGGCTGAGGTTGCTTCACTGACGGCTCGTTCCATTTGCTCCTCAAAATCTGCTTCCTGGTTTACAATCCGCATACCCTTGCCGCCACCACCAGCACTGGCCTTAATCAATATCGGATAACCGATTTCTTGGGCAATTTCTTTCGCCTTGGCGATATCTGTTACCGGTTCGGAAGTGCCCGGCACTAGCGGAACATCGAAGGAAGAAACAGCTTCTTTCGCGGCCAACTTGCTTCCCATCGTTTCAATAGCGGGCGGATTAGGTCCAACGAAGATAATACCGGCATCTTGCACTTTTTGGGCAAATGCCGCATTTTCCGACAAAAAACCGTAACCGGGGTGAACCGCATCGGCCTGAGTTTCCTGACAGGCTTCGATAATCCGATCCATATTCAGGTAAGAATCAGCAGCTAGCGGAGGGCCGATGCAAACGGCCTGGTCAGCCAGTTGTACGGGAAGGCTCTGACGGTCGGCTTCACTGTAAACGGCTACGGTCTGGATTCCTAGCTCCTGAGCCGACCGAATAATCCGGACGGCAATTTCACCCCGATTGGCGATAAGAAGACGGTTAATTGACGGCATAATTAGTTAATTCTCAAATACTCAATAAAATAAAACATTAGAGGAATTTTTTTGAAACATGGCAGGTTCTTAGGCGAAATATAGACGAGTACACATTGTAAGAAGGATAATTAATAGTAAATTTGCCCGTTCTTGTGTTTTTGTAAAAATACTATTACTAAGCTAAAACCAAATACTTGTGGATTTATTTGAAAAATTTACGGTAGATATGGGACCGCTCGGCAGACATGCCGGAGTTGAAGAAGGGTACTTCATGTTTCCCAAGCTGGAGGGCGAAATTGCCCCCCGCATGAAATTTAGAGGAAAAGAAGTACTTACCTGGAGTTTGAATAACTATTTAGGACTAGCCAATCATCCTGAGGTAAGGGAAACAGATCGTAAATCGGCGGAAAAATGGGGATTAGCCTACCCCATGGGAGCCCGAATGATGTCGGGAAATAGCGATCTTCATGACGAATTAGAGCGGCAACTGGCTGACTTTGTAAACAAAGAGGACGCAATGCTGCTAAATTATGGTTATCAGGGGGTATTGTCAATTATTGATGCCACGGTAGATCGTAAAGATGTTATCGTATATGATGCCGAATCACATGCCTGTATCGTCGATGGAGTTCGCCTTCACTTAGGAAAACGCTTCGTTTATCCTCATAATGATATAGATAACCTGGAAAAGCAGCTCATTCGAGCTACTCGAATGGCTAAAGAAACGGGGGGAGGTATCTTGGTTATTACCGAAGGTGTATTTGGGATGTCGGGCAACATGGGAGCCCTACAGGACATTGTGGCGCTGAAAGAGAAATATCAATTCCGTTTATTGGTTGATGACGCTCACGGTTTCGGTACAATGGGTCCTACCGGAGCCGGTGCTGGTGAGGAGCAAGGGGTACAAGACGGTATTGATCTTTATTTCTCAACTTTTGCCAAGTCTATGGCGGGCATTGGTGCTTTTGTTGCCGGCGATCAGCAGGTAATTCGTTATTTACGCTATAATACCCGCTCGCAGATTTTTGCTAAGTCATTACCTATGACTTTCGTAGAGGGTAGTTTGAAGCGCCTGGAACTACTTAGGTCAAGACCTGAACTACGGGAGCAATTATGGACGGTAGTTAATGCATTACAGTCTGGTTTCCGAGAACGTGGATTCAATATCGGTACGACTCAATCGCCGGTGACTCCTGTAATTCTTAAGGGTGAGATTGTTGATGCGGCAGGTTTAGCCTACGACCTGCGGGAAAATTACAGTATATTCTGCTCTATTGTTATCTACCCGGTGGTTCCTAAGGATGTGATTATGCTAAGAATCATTCCTACTGCCGTTCACACTCTTGCGGATGTGGAAGAAACGATAAACGCATTCGAAAATGTTAAACATAAATTAGAAACAGGAGTTTACCATAAAAGTGAGTTTGCTTCAGCCTTTGAATAGTAACAAATCTCGCTATTTTTATTGTTTTTGCGCCATATTGGCTATATTGGCGCATATTAAATAAATTTTTTTGTCCACAACTGAACTAACTATGAAACGATTTGATCAATTACGAGATCTAGTCATGTCTTTGGAAGGTGACTTCGAAAAATTCTACGATAAAGAAAATCAGGCTGCCGGTACCCGCGTCAGGAAAGGGATGCAGGAATTAAAGAATCTGGCTCAAGAAATTCGAGTAGAAGTACAAGACATCAAGAATAAAGCTTGATAGAAGGTCTCTTGTAAACAAATCTTGTTTTTCGAAAGCAACCTCTTTGAGGTTGCTTTTTTCGTTTTTAGGGGGTTTTCGCTTCTTTAGAGGTAGAAACTAAGCGAACATATCGCATGATTAACTCACATAAATCGTAGAGCGACTCGGCCCGAAACATAAGTTCGTAAAAGGAATGGTGGTCATCAATATCACAGCCAATGCGGCATTTGGCTTGGCTGAGTGTTAAGATTTTATCGAGTACCTCGTTCGATTCTATGTCCAAATGAATTAGATAGTCAAACCGGCTGTTAACGAAATCAATAAGATGCTCAGCCTTGAATTTACCAAAAGCTGAAATATCTTTATTCGTAAACTGCAGGTACCCAAAAATCTTGTTGCGAGCCCGGCGGCGGTCGTAGCATAATATCTGCACTTCTTTGTGGTCAGCCGCAAAATGCGCGATGAAATCGTCAATGGTATGCTGCTTTTCATGGTCAGTCAGGGTAACTAGAATGCCAATGCGCTCGGCCTGCTCGTAATTAACCGTTTGGCGCTTTACGCTACTTTGCTTAAGTAACTTAGGAAGCTGAAAACCAATAATTCTGTTGGTGAAGAATAGCATTTTAGCTTATAATTTAAAGATCAGGCAATCATCGCCAGAAAATCTTGTTCCGAAATAATCTTAACTCCTAGCGACTCTGCTTTCTTTTGCTTGGCTGGCCCCATATTGGTTCCGGCAAGTAAGTAATCCAATTTACTAGAAACCGAGGAAAGCACCTTTCCACCGTGTATCTTAATTTTATCTTTGATTTCCTCCCGGCTAAATTGTTCAAATACTCCCGAAACTACAAACGCCTTTCCGGCTAATACCTGATTCTCAGACGTTTGTTCAGGCATTTGTAAGCTGAACTGCAAGCCAGCCGCATTTAGTTCATTAATTAGTTGGCGGTTGGCCGGGTCTGCAAAATATTCCAGCACGCTTTGCGCAATCCGCTCGCCTATTTCCGGTACTTCAATCAGTTCTTCGTGGGTAGCCTGGGCCAAAGCATCAATATTTTTAAAGTGCTCGGCCAGTTTTTCGGCAACCGTACGGCCAACGTAGCGAATACCGAGGGCAAACAGTACTCGGTTAAAGGGTATCTGCTTGGAAGCTTCAATACCCTCCAACACGTTTCGGGTAGCCTGCTCTTTAAAACCCTCCAATGCAAAAATCTTGTCGTATGACAAATGATACAGATCGGCTACATTCTTGACCAAGTTGTTTTCGTACAATTGCGCTACAGTTTCTTTACCAATGCTATCGATATTCATTGCGTTGCGCTGAATGAAGTGCTCAATTCGTCCCTTAATTTGCGGCGGACACCCCTGCTGGTTAGGGCAAAAATGTACTGCCTCACCTTCCTGACGCACTAAGGGAGTATTACATTCCGGGCAATGCGTCGGAAACTGAACCGGCGGACTGAGTGGAAGTCGCTTACTTATATCTACCCCGGTTATTTTCGGAATGATCTCACCACCTTTTTCTACGAATACGGTGTCTTCAAAGCGAACGTCTAAGCGGGCTATCTCATTAGCATTGTGCAACGAAGCCCGCTTTACTATGGTACCGGCCAGCAAAACTGGCTCAAGGTTGGCTACCGGAGTTATTGCTCCGGTGCGGCCTACTTGGTATGTAATGTTGTGCAGTATGGTAGCGGCGCTTTGGGTTTTATATTTGTATGCAATGGCCCAGCGGGGACTTTTGGCGGTACTACCCAAAAGTTTTTGCTGCTGAGTGCTATTTACCTTGATAACAATGCCGTCGGTATCCAATGGGAGGGTTAATCGCTTTTCTTCCCAGGCGTTGATGTAAGCGAATACTTCCTCAATAGTTTGACACTTTTGGTAGGTTGGAGAAACCTGAAATCCCCACTTCTCGAGCAGCTTAATAGCTTCCTCGTGGGTTTGAATGTTCATCCCCTCACTGGCCAGTGAGTAAATGTAGCAGTCCAGTTTTCGTTGGGCCACCTGGGACGAGTCTTGCATCTTAAGTGTGCCCGAAGTAGTGTTGCGCGGGTTGGCTAGTAATGCTTCACCGGCAGCTTCTCGCTCGCGGTTTAGTTCGTCAAATACCGATCGGGGCATAAACGCTTCCCCTCGTACCTCGAAGGTGTCTGGTAGGCTATCAGCACTCACTCGTAGTGGCAGTGAGCGAATAGTTCGAGCATTGGCCGTAATGTCGTCGCCTCGTACTCCGTCGCCACGGGTAGCGGCCAATGTCAACACGCCGTTCTCGTAATGAAGACTAATAGCCACCCCGTCAAATTTTAACTCACAAAGGTATTCGTAACTCTGGTCGGGTAGTGCTTTGGCTACCCGTTGATCAAATTCAGTTAGATCTTCTTCCGAGTAGGTATTACTGAGCGAAAGCATGGGGTAAGTGTGATACACCGTATCGAACTCTTTGGTAATGGTACCACCCACCCGTTGGCTAGGAGAATCTGGATAGCGATACTCTGGAAACTGCTCTTCCAGTTGGATCAGTTTCTTCAGCAACTGATCAAATTCATAATCGGAGATTTCGGAAATACTTTCCTGATAGTATTGATGGTTGAAGTAGTTTACTTTTTTACTAAGTTGCTCAATGGCTTGCTTCGCTTCTTCGGCATTCATGCTTGTTAACGTCTTTGCTGCAAATGTAGAAGATAATTTACGATAGCACTAATAGTTATTTTGTGACTTAATCTTCAGGTAAACTAAGTGTAGTAATTGCGAAAGGCCTCGATATTTCGTTCAGCGCCAACGATAATCATCGTATCACCAGCTTCAAATTTAAGATCGCCCGGAGGATTAAACGTAAACCGTTCGGACTGGTGCCGGAAGCCGATAACTGTGGCTCCGGTATGCTGGCGGATATTGAGCTCCCGTAAGGTTTTATCGCGATAAGGCTCTTGTAGTTCGTCGTACATGATGTCTTCCAACTTAAGGCTATTGGTACCTGCTCCGGATAAAATATTCAGAAACTCAATGACCGAGGGCTGCGTAATTAATCGAGCCATATGTATTCCTCCGATAGCATCCGGCATGACTACCTGATTGGCACCTGCTCGGTACAGTTTCTTCTCAGCACTCTCCTCCGAAGCCCGGGCAATAATTTTTACGTTAGGATTTAACTCCCGGGCAGTGAGAGTGATGAATACGTTGTCGGCATCACGGGGTAGAGTAGTAATAATTGCCTCCGCCCGCTTAATTCCTGCGGATATGAGTACTTCGTCGGTGGTTGCATCACCAATAACGTACTGAAAGTCAGTAGTTTCAGCGTACTGTTCAACGGAGTCTGATTTAAGTTCAACTACCACAAATGGGCGTTGGCTTTTTTCCAGCTCTTCACAGGTGCGGGAGCCATTGCGTCCTAAGCCGCACACAATAATATGATTCTTTAGTCTATCCACTTTTCGGCCGATCGTATAGCGTCGGTACAGTTCGGCAAACTCTCCTTCTACAAAGTAAGAAGTGATAGTGCCAACGGCGTACGCAAATATTCCTAAATTAAAAATAATATAGAAACTCGTAAAGATACGACCGTTATCAGAAAGTTCGCGAACTTCGGTAAATCCTACCGTAGATAGCGTGATGACAGTCATATAGAAAGCGTCAATTGCACTGTAATCTTCAATCATGATATAGCCGACCTGCCCAATGACCAAGCTAGCCATCAACAATAACAGACCAAAACTGAGCCGGTTGATGATTAGCTCTTTGGTGCCATGAACGTAAGTATGCCAAGATTTGCCAAACATGGACAAAATGATACTATTTGCCGCTAAAGTAATGAGATAGGAACATCTCTGAATACGTTACCACAAAAAAATTTTTGATGACGGATAGTTGTATTAGAATAATAAATAATTATTTGAAAAGTGCAATTTATTATTCTCTGAATTACTTAAGGTACGAGCATCACGACGATAGAGGGGTAACCAATTCACTAGTGTCGGCTTCCTTTTGTAGTTTGTAAATAATTGCAAGCTATTTTAACTATGTTAAAAAAATAAGTGTATTATAGCTGTAGTTTTCTACAATCTTTAAATAGCACCTTGCGATCAAGGGTCGGGTAGTAAGAATTACTTCCTGCAACTTGTGGTTGGCACAGTTTTGGCAAATGGTAGGGAAAGTCGCAATAATATATGATTTATTTGTGTAGAAAAGCATTGTTGTGGTTAACACTTAGCCTTTTGGTTGGAAGTCTTCAACCACTGCAAGCGCAGGCTGACGTGATTAACAGCGTGCGCGATGCTTTGAAGTCTGGAAGTTCCCGCGAGCTAAGCAAACACCTGAATAACACCGTTGAAATTAGCATCAACGGTGAAAAGGCGAGCTATAGCCGAAATCAGGCGGAGTTCGTGCTGAAGGACTTTTTTACCAAGTATCCACCTCAGGATTTTCGATACGTACATCAAGGCTCTTCGAAAGAGGGCTTAAAGTATACCGTAGGTACATTCGTTCACGAACGAGGCGAATTTAGGGTATTTATGCTCATCAAGCAGTTCGGCGGGACCTATCTGGTTGATAAAATTGACTTCAACCGGGAATAGTGCAAATGATTGGCTAGCTAAAAGCGGCACTAATCATTTCCTTCGCTTCGTCCAATACCTTATCCAATCCGTTCACATCTTTACCACCTGCCGTAGCAAAAAACGGTTGGCCACCACCACCGCCCTGAATGTGTTTGGCCAGTTGCTTCACCATTTTTCCGGCGTGCAAATTGTGCGATTGGATAAACTGTTCGTCTACGACCACAGCGATCTGCGGTTTATCATTAATATCCGCAGCCAAAACCATGACCAAAGCATCCATCTGGTTTTTTAAGTTAAAGGCCAGTTGCTTGAGCATATCGGCCTGGGGTAGCTTCACTTTTTCGGTAATCACCTGAGCTCCGTTTACGGCGTAAGCTTTATCAATAAGTTGCTGCTTAATGGCGGAAGCTTTTTCCTGCTGCAAACTCTCAATCTGCTTTTGCAGTTGATTCCTTTCGGTCAGTAGTCCGTCTACGGCTTTTTGCAGATCACGGGGGTTTTTCAGCGTTTCCTTAATGCCAGATAGTAGTTCTTCCTGTTCCCGAATGTAAGTTTCGGCAGCCAGACCAGTGATTGCTTCAATCCGGCGAACTCCAGCGGCCACCGAACCTTCGGAAATAATTTTGAAGAACCCTAAATGACCGGTTGCAGGAACATGAGTTCCTCCGCAGAGCTCTACTGAGAAATTGCGGTCAAACACAATAACTCGTACCTCTTCACCGTACTTCTCGCCAAACAGGGCCATAGCTCCCATCGCTTTGGCCTCATCAATGGGTATTTTTCGCAGTTCCTCTAGTCGGATATTGTCCCGAATTCGTTCGTTTACCAACTGCTCAACTCGCTGAATTTCTTCTTCAGTCATTCGGGCAAAGTGCGAAAAATCGAAGCGAAGAAACTGATCATTCACCAACGATCCCCGTTGTTGAACATGATCGCCTAATACCCGACGTAGTGCGGCATGCAGTAGGTGAGTGGCGCTGTGGTTATTCTGAGTGAAGCGACGTTTCTTAGCATCCACAGTACAGCGGAAGGTAACGCTCAGGTTCGGCGGAAGCTTCTTGGCAAAATGGACGATTAAATCGTTTTCCTTTTTGGTATTGAAGATAAAAATTCGTTCGTTGCCAGCTTCTAGTATACCCATATCACCCACCTGACCTCCTCCTTCCGGATAAAAAGGAGTTTTATCTAGTACTAGTTGATAGTAAGAAGATTTTTTTTCCTGTACCTGCCGATACTTGACAATTTTTGCTTCAGCAGTAAGTGTATCGTAACCTACAAATTTGGTGTCAGCACTATCAAGAAGTACCGTCCAGTCGCCAGTATCGGAAGTGGTGGCGGCTTTAGAGCGGTCCTTTTGCTTTTGCATTTCTTGCTTAAATGCCGCTTCATTTACGGAATAGCCGCTTTCCCGGGCAATCAGAGCGGTTAGGTCAAACGGGAAGCCGTAGGTATCGTACAATTCAAAAGCCACCTCACCAGGAATGGATTTCTGATCTTGGTATTCCACCTTAATCTGATCCAACTTGCGTAACCCTACGTCCAGCGTACGTAAAAACGATGTTTCTTCTTCCTGAACAACTTTACTCACAAAATCCTGCTGCTTCTTGAGTTCAGGAAAGATATCGGCAAATTGGTTGGCTAAAGTAGGAACCAGCGAGTAAAGAAAAGGCTCTTTTAACCCTAGAAACGTGTACCCGTAACGCACAGCCCTACGCAAAATACGGCGAATTACGTAGCCCGCTTTATTGTTAGAGGGCAATTGCCCATCAGAAATAGTAAAAGCAATTGCCCGGATATGATCAACAATCACCCGAATGGCAATATCGGTTTCCCGGTTGTCGCCATAGTGCACACTAGCTTGTTGACTGACCAATTCAATCAGAGGCGAGAATACATCAGTATCATAATTCGATTGCTTATTCTGAATGGCCATAGCTAGCCGTTCAAAGCCCATTCCGGTATCAATGTGTTTGGCAGCAAGAGAGTGTAAATCGCCTGAAGCTTGCCGGTTAAATTGCATAAATACCAGATTCCAAATCTCTACCACTAAAGGATGGTCCTGGTTGACTAAATCTCTTCCTGGTGTTTTATCTATTTCATCTTGCGGACGTAAGTCTATGTGGATTTCCGAACAGGGGCCGCAAGGGCCGGTGTCACCCATCTCCCAGAAATTATCTTTTTTAGAGCCTAACAGGATCCGATCTTCATCAATAATTTCTTTCCAGTAATCGTAAGCTTCCTGGTCTACCGGAAGTTTATCCTGCTCGTCACCTCCAAAAACAGAGGCATAAAGACGGTCTTTCGGCAGTTTATACACTTCGGTGAGTAGTTCCCATGCCCAGGCAATCGCTTCCCTTTTGAAATAGTCGCCAAACGACCAGTTACCCAGCATCTCGAACATGGTATGATGGTAGGTATCCAACCCTACCTCTTCTAAATCGTTATGTTTACCAGAGACCCGCAAGCATTTCTGACTATTAGCCGCGCGGGAGTAAGGTGCGGGCTTGTTTCCCAAAAAATAGTCTTTAAACTGGTTCATTCCGGCATTTGTAAACATAAGGGTAGGGTCATCCTTATTTACGATGGGTGCCGAAGGCACGAATTGGTGTTGTTTTTGTTTGAAAAACTCAATATATGCCGTGCGTATTTCCTTAGAGGTCATAGAATGCAATGTTTTGGGTAGACAAAAGGCTCTTTTATTAGCAGAATGCAATAATTTGTACCTTTTGTGGACTTTTTAGTCGTAAAAGATGTTAAAAAGACAGCAAATTGCAAAAGTAAAACGAAAAGCTATTCATAAGTACTACTTATGTCAAAAATAAAATACTATTACGATACGGAAACGTGCAAGTACGAACGGGTGAAAGTGAGCCGGTGGGATGTACTGCTGAATATTTCAGGGTTTGTCGTATTGGTGTTGGTAGCCGGGATTAGCTTGGTAATTATTTTCGATACGTATTTTGAATCTCCCAAGGCCGCTCGGCTAAAAAAAGAAAACGAAGAGCTGACATTTTACTACGAAATGTTAAGCAAAGACATGGAGCGGGCGAATGAAATGCTGCAGTCGTTGCAGGAGCGGGATAATAACGTGTATCGTACCATTTTTGAGGCTGAGCCTATTCCGCTTTCGGTACGTAATGCCGGAGTTGGAGGGGTAGATCGCTATAATGACCTGCTAGAAAACGGACTTGAGCGAGAGGAGATTATTCTGAATACCTTTCAACGTATTGACCAGTTAAAACGGCAGCTCTATATTCAGACTAAGTCTTACGATGACCTACTGTCCATGGCCGATAGCAAATCGGAAATGTTAGCTACGCTTCCAGCTATTCAACCGGTATCGAATAAAGAATTACGGCGTTTAGCATCTGGTTTTGGTATGCGGGTGCATCCCATCTATAAAGTAAAAATGATGCATCCGGGCATTGACTTTTCTGCTCCTCAGGGTACACCAGTATACGCTACCGGTGGTGGAAAAGTGAAACAGGTTAAAAGTTCATTTACCGGCTACGGTAAGCAGGTGATTATTGATCATGGGTATGGTTACCTAACCCGCTACGCTCACCTGCAAGATTTTAATGTGAAAGCAGGGCAAGAGGTAGAGCGAGGACAGTGTATTGGCTACGTAGGAAATACCGGAACTTCAACGGCGCCCCATTTGCACTATGAGGTGTTTAAAGATGATGAACGGGTCAACCCTATTTACTATTTCTACCAGGATATTACCGCTGAAGAGTACGAGATTCTAGTACAGCTTGCTTCAATCGAAAACCAATCTCTTTAAGCAAGAATTTACCCAATCATACTTGCCACTCGTTTGAGTGGCATTTTTATGCCCTCTGAGAAGAGTTAAAATACTATTCGCCATCATCGTCTATCTCTCAGCTACTGAAGAGGTCTCTTCGCCTACATGCTTTTGATACATCTCCCAAACTCTGTGAGCAACATTTCGTCCTAATTCCAAACCGGCTACATTGTCAGCCTGGATATGGTAGCCTCCCAGTACCCGAGAAATTCCGGCCATATTAGCCGTCTCGGTAAAGGTGGGAAAATGTAGGGTGACAGTGTCTCCCAGGTTGTCTGGTTCGGTAAGGGCACCAGGGACTAATTGAACCTCGTCGCCAAACTCTTCGCTTCCGGTAAACAATCGCAATACTTCCGCACAAGCCCCGCTTACACAACTGTGTCCCGACACGTAGCTAGGAAAAGGAGGGCAAAGAAAAGTTTCCGGAGAATAGGGGCGCCATTCTTGTCCTTTCATTTCTATCATGCCCTTCTCAGGTCCTCCCCAGGCTTTAATTATCTGATCTTGGTAGTAGGTATGGACTAGGGCATAAGGTCGGGCGTAATCATAGTACATCTTAGAATCCCAAGCAGCAATGAAGGCATCCATGGCGGCAACCTGGTTCAGAAAATACATTTTCACGTCCTCGTCTAGCGTGTGCTGATCGCGTACCGAGACTTTTTGGGCAAAATTTAGCCAGTGACCGGCTTGCTGTACTGATTGGGGGCCATCCCGCATAAACTCGACTAGTGCTCGTTGCTCATCGGTAAGTGAAGCTTGAAGATCAATTACTTCTTTTACTTCTTCTTCCAGTTGATCGGATCCAATCATAGGAGGGGGGCCAGGACGAAACTGACTGGCCGAATCTAACGCGATGGGATCAACTAATTGCCAATAGGGAGTAAGACATTCTGGTGCGAACTTGCCGCCTTTTCCATCAGAGAAATACTTAGGCTGCCAGCGGTTGCCGTCGATATTTTCGTCGGGAGAATTTACGGGTTGGTAGGCGGTATAATCAAAATAAGGTTCACCATTTGAGCCTTCTACATTTCCGTATTGATTAGACCCATCGTTTCTTCTTTGCTCGATGACCGCTTTAGCGGCCAGATTACCGATGCCCTCGGGTGTGGTTGAATCTAAAGAATGATTATTAGGATCTAATCCGAGTTCTTCCATGAATTGTTGGTAGAGCACACTGTCAGTGTAGTAATACTCGCTCATGGCCCGATAAGCAGCGTAGCTGATAGCGATTTCTTTATTCTCCAGCGTTTGTTCGTCGGCAGGGCGACGTTCAACTCCGGCAAGATATACTGGAGTGGCTCGTTCATCGTATCGCGACCAGGCGTCGAATACGGCAGTAAAAATTAGCCCCAAAAAGCGTGATGTAATAGTGGGCCGGGGATTAAAGCGTTCCGTATCCAGGGCAGTAGCCTCCAGAGCGAGTTCACCCCATTGGTAGGCTATATTGTCCTCCCCCGTGGGTTCTGAAGTGGAACTGGATATGTTAGAATTAGATTGACAGCTAAACAGCAAACATATGCTGAATAGCAAACTCATAATGCGTGACATAATAATAGTAAAGGTCAAATCAACCTCGAAGATACAAATTTGTTAATAGATTGTCACGGCATTGCTGAGAAAACAGCGGAAAGTCTATATTATGTATGTTTCAATTAGACATGATTATCTTTAGGATTAACTCTTGCGCTTTCGTCCGCCCCGGCCTTTTTTCTCCGGTGCCTTCTCGGCTAATTCCAGGCACTCTTCTAACGTTAATTCTTCAGGTTTTTTGTCCTTGGGAATCTTCACATTTTTTTTGCCCACTTTGATGTAGGGGCCGTAGCGTCCGTTGAGTACCTGTACTTCGGGATCAGAGTCAAAAACTTTAATGTATTTATTCTTATCAGCTTCCCGCTTGGCTTCAATTATTTCAATAGCACGGTCTTCACCTAATGTAAACGGATCATCTTCTTTTCCCAAGGAGTAAAACTTTCCATTGTGACGGACGTAAGGTCCGAATCGGCCAATAGCAGCGGTCATCACTTCACCTTCATATTCACCAATATCCCGGGGTAGTTTAAATAGCTCCAAAGCCTCCTCTAACGTGATAGTCTCAATGAATTGACCGTTACGAAGGCTGGCATACTGAGGCTTCTCTTCTCCGTCAGCTTCCCCGATCTGGACGATAGGTCCAAACCGGCCTAAGCGAGCAATAACTGGCTGCCCCGTTTTGGGGTCTTCTCCCAGCAGACGGTCGTTCTTGATCGTAGAGCGGTCAATTTCTTCCGTTGTCTTAATTTTGGGGTGAAACTGCTTATAAAACTCGTCAATCATCTGCTCCCAGGCTTTCTTGCCCTGAGCAATCTCATCAAATTCTTTTTCTACCTCAGCGGTGAAAGAGTAGTCAATAACCGTGTCAAAATGCTCGGTCAGAAAATCATTAACCACCATCGCTACGTCAGTAGGGAAGAGCTTACGTTTTTCGGTACCGGTGCGCTCGGTAAGCACTTTTTCATTAACCTGATTCAGAGGGGTGCCGCCCTTTTTCTTTACCAAAGTCATCTCTTTGTACTCCCGGTCGTAGCCATCTCGGTCTTCCTTCACAATGTAGCCTCGCTTTTGAATGGTAGAAATGGTGGGGGCGTAAGTAGACGGGCGGCCAATGCTCATTTCTTCCAGCTTTTTCACTAAGCTCGCCTCCGTATAGCGGGGAGGATGCCGGGTAAAGGTTTGCCGGGCTTTCATCTCATCCAAGTCGAGCTTTTGGCCTTCGTTTAAGGGAGGAAGCATTCCTTTTTTATCTTCATCATCCTCATCATCGGAAGATTCGATGTACACCTTCAGGAATCCCTCAAACTTGATAACCTCCCCGGTAGCTACCAGATTAAGTGGACTAGTAGAAATATCAATAGTTGCAGTGGTTCTTTCTATCTGAGCATCAGCCATTTGGGAGGCAATGGCCCGCTTCCAGATTAGTTCGTACAGCCGTTTTTGGTTACGGTCACTGCTGGCTTCTTTCTTTGAAAAATCAGTAGGGCGGATAGCTTCGTGAGCTTCCTGAGCCGATTCGGATTTAGTTTTGTACGTTCGCTTCTGAAGATATTTATCTCCGTACGCGTTCAGAATTTCATTGGAAGCACTATCTACTGCTTCTTCCGAGAGGTTAGTGGAGTCAGTCCGCATGTAACTGATTTTTCCGGCTTCGTACAGTCGTTGCGCCAGGGTCATGGTTTGGGATACCGAAAAACCCAGTTTGCGGGAAGCTTCTTGCTGTAGAGTAGAAGTGGTGAAAGGTGGTGCGGGAGAGCGTTTTACTGGCTTTTTCTCGAGCTTGGCAATGGTAAACTCAGCCTCCTGGCAGGTATTTAAAAACTCCCGGGCTTCTTCTTCCGTGTCAAATTTTTTGGGCAAATCGGCTTTAAGCACACTACCGTTATCCAGTAAAAAGTTGGCAGTAACCTTGTAGGAAGATTTTGCTGTAAAATCAGCAATCTCCCGCTCTCGCTCAACCACTAAGCGAACCGCAACTGATTGTACTCGTCCGGCGGAAAGACCACGTTTGATCTTCTTCCAAAGTACCGGAGAGAGTTCGTAGCCGACCAACCGGTCGAGAATACGCCGGGCCTGCTGGGCGTTCACCAGATCAGTATCAATGCCGCGAGGGGATTGTATGGCTTTTTGAATGGCCTTCTTAGTAATCTCGCGGAAAACGATGCGGCGGGTCTTTTTATCATCCAGTTTGAGTACTTCTTTTAAATGCCACGAAATGGCCTCCCCTTCGCGGTCATCGTCACTGGCTAGAAAGATGGTATCGGCATCTTTTACCAGTTTCTTTAATTGGGCAATCACTTCCTTCTTATCGGGAGAGACTTGATAAGTAGGCTGGTAGCCGTTTTCCACATCGACTCCAGTATCTTCCTTAGGAAGATCGCGAACGTGCCCATAGCTGGAGGTTACAATATAATCGCTACCTAAATATCCTTCTATGGTTTTTGCCTTAGCCGGAGACTCAACTATCACAATATTTTTTGCCATAAATTATGCTACTTTTGTGGTTTTCAGGGTTACACCTATTCGGAAGAACACTTTTTCCTCACGATCCGTACAATAAAATTATTTGGTCGTACTGCACTTAATCTGCAAATAAACAAAAAGAATTTAGACCTCTTTAACTGCAAAGAAAATAAATGGTTAAACAATTACTCATTGTCCGGCATGCCGAAGCTAGAGAACCTCAAACCGAACAGAAAGATTTTGACCGAGACTTGACCCCTCGAGGTTATCAAGATGCGGTGCGAGTTGGAAATTTTCTGAAGCAGCAAAGTTGGCAACCCGAACTGATAATATGTAGTTCGGCCGTACGGGCGAAAGCTACTGCCCAGATGATCGCCGAACAGCTTCGTTACTCTCAGCAGCGCATTTTAACCAGCCAGGATTTGTACGATGGATCTCTGCGAACATTTTTGTCAATCGTAAACGAGCAAAACGAAAATATAGAGCGAATAATGACTGTGGGCCACAACCCAACCGTAAGTTATCTACTTGAATATCTGACCGGCGATGAGGTGGGAAGTTTAGTGCCAGCCGGATTAGCCCTCGTTCAGCTTACGGTAGAACAGTGGGAGGCAGTCTCTCAGCGCACTGGTTCACTACTTTGGTATAAACTACCCGAAAATCTAACTTAGACGAATGATAGTATCAATCTTAGTAAATGCAGTAGCGGTATTCCTGGCGGCTTATCTATTACGCGGAGTAACCGTGAATAATTTTTGGACGGCGTTGATTACAGCTATTTTGCTAGCTATTATTAATGCTGTTATCAAGCCAATCCTGGTTTTTCTGACCATTCCTATCACTATTCTTACCCTTGGGTTGTTTATTCTTGTCATCAATGCTTTGATACTAATGCTAATTGATGCAATGCTTAGCGGGCTAAAGATCAAAAATTTTGGCTGGGCATTATTGTTCGGAGTAGTTCTTTCTATTATTAACGGGTTGTTGTCTTGGATTCTGAATGTCTGATCGGGAAAAGTTTTGGTTTTTTATCCGCAATTTTGGGCAAGGGTTACTAGTATTATTGCTGCTGATAGGAAGTTTTGTTTTTTTAAAAGACCGGATTGATGTTGACTACTTCGCTTGGTTGGCTCCGGTTTACGAGCGGCCTACGGTGGTATATCTAATTTATTCAGCTTCCGAATTGCTTTTCGGTATCATCCCGCCCGAAATATTTATGATTTGGGCTCTTCGCTTAGAAAAACTTGCCAGCTATATCATAAATGTAGGAGCCTTAGCGTTAATATCTTATGCTGCTGGCATTGCCGGTTACTTAATCGGTAACTATTTGAGCCATACCCGCTTCTATACGTATTTCAGAAAGCGGATATTTGGTCAGTACGAACGCTACTTTCACAGCTTTGGAGCGTTTCTAATTATTGTAGCTGCATTAACCCCTCTGCCGTTTTCGGGAGTGAGCATGCTAATAGGGTCGGTTGATTTTCCTACCAAGAAGTACCTGCTCTTTGCTTCGACCCGGTTTATACGGTTTGCCGCCTATTCCTACGTAGTATGGCAGGCGCATATGCTCTGATACAAAAAGTAGTGTAACCGACATTTATCAATTATTCCCTATGCGATATTGGGTTCAAAAAAGCTAGGAAAGCTAATTTGATACTGAGAGATAGCATTTCTTATTACTATATTAACAGAACTTAATAGTTTTGGCAAATTTTCCCGATTTGGATATTTCAGGCTGAAACATTTTCTTAGTAAATTGATTATTCACAGAGCTACCTATTATTCTTCTTATGAGAGCATTTTCTACAATATCATTACTTACCCTCCTGCTTTTCGCTAGCTGTATGGGGTATAAGGAGTTTCCAGTGGAATCCGATTACAGTTTTGAAGGCGATTTCCGTCGTTACAAAACATTTAATTTCTTAGATACCCGTAGCTCTGGGTCTGACTCCAGTCTGCAAAACGACATTATTGAAAGCGCTATTCGCGCCCGCATGGAATTGCAGGGCTACGAGTACACTACCCGCGACCCCCGGTTGTTGGTTTCTTACAAAATCTTTTACGATAGCCTGTTCTTCACCGGCTACGATCAACCCGACATTGAGCTATTTATTGAGTACGAAGAAAATATAGACCAGGAAATGGACCCGGTGAAGTATAATTTACGGCAAGGAACGCTTTTGGTGCTGATGTACGATCGGGAGCGGAAAAAGTCTATCTGGCAGGGTTATGCTTCCGGTGTTTTCGGGGATAGTTTCTACAGCGACAAACGCTACCTACAAGGAGCAGTGCGATCTATCTTTGACCAGTACAAAGTATTTGCCGAAGGCTTTGTAGTAGAGAAGAGAAAAGTAAGTCGAAACTGACTACTCCTTTACAAGGTCAATTACCCGATTGGGGTAGTCGGAGATGATTCCGTCTACGCCCATTTCCAGCATGTTCTCAATGTCTTCAGGCTCGTTGACAGTCCAGGGGATTATTTGCATCTTCTGGCGCCTGGCCAGCTTCATTAAGTTAGCATCAACCAATTTGTAGTACGGACTATAGATTGTCGGAGTGAAACCAAGTTTATCTAAGTTTTCCTTCGGAGAGTCGGTATTGCCAATTAATAAAGCCAGCTTTAGCTCTGGCTTTTTCTGTTTTATCTCCTGTAAGGTGCGGACGTCAAACGATTGAATTACTACACGCCCCTGAAGCTCTTTCTCATTAAGAACTGACAATAGCAAATCAGTAAATTCCGCTGGCTTCGGATGAAAAATATCATCTCCTGCCTCCGAAGATTTAGTTTCAATATTGTAGAACACAGGCTCGTAGCCGTTACCAGCAATAAACTGCTCCACAGTGTCAATTACCTCACTCAATAGCGGCCTATAAGCAGGAAAATTTTCTTGCTCCGGAAACTGCGGGTGGGGTTGACTACCGCAATCGCACTGCTCAATAACCGCGTAGGGCATCTCGTACAGATTATACTTCTTTTCATCTTCCTCCTCGATAGCTTTTCCCGTAGGACTCTTACAAATAACGTGAGACAGAAATGGTTCGTGGGATACTACTACCTGTTTATCTTGAGAAATAACCACATCTAATTCTAAGGTAGTCACCCCTAACTCAACCGCTTTCAGAAAGGCCGGGATAGTATTTTCCGGTAATAAGCCTCGGCAGCCCCGGTGCCCCTGAATATCCAGCGAGTCGGTCGGTTGGGCCATGGAAGCGGATAAGGCAACTAGCCAGCAAATGGTTAACCATCCAAGTTGTTGGAACATGCTAGCGCACTTCAAAGTTGGCAGTGCCAATAATATAGTCGTCAGCGTAGATCTCTACTTTGTGACGGCCCTCGGTGTAGTCGCTGCCTTTTTCGTACACAAACGAAAGTGCTTGGCCAGTATTATCGAAGAGAATGTCTTTCTTCATGGTGTAGAACACTTCTTCCCCATTGTGCATGAATGTGCCTGACCCCTTTGCCACATCGAAAATAACGCTACCGTCGGGTTCAATGATCCGTACAAAAATATCCTTACCTTCGATGGGAGCAACATCGTTCTTAGCGATATTGAATGATACCTGTACTTGCTCTAGTTGGTTACTGCGGTAACGATCTCGCTCTTTGCCTTTTCCCCGGCTATTTAACCCAATCACTTTAATATTCTCAGCCTCCAACTGAGATGCTACCGCTACCTTTTCGGCCAGTTGGCCTTTTTCAGACTCAATCTGGGTAATGGTCTTATTGAGTTGTTGCTGTTCTTCTTTCAACTCAGTGTTTTCGGAGAAGAGTAATTCGTTCTGCCGCTGGAGTTCGGCAATCTCTTCATCTTTTTTAAGCAGTAGTTCCCGGTAGCCTTCCACCCGGTTTCTGATTTGATTGTAGCGTTTCTGGGCTAATACCTGATCATTTTCCAACTGTTCTTTTTCCTGCTCGAGTGTTTCGCGGATGAGCCGCAGCTCTTCTACATCGCCGCCGAGTTTTTGTATTTCTTGAATTTTCAGGTCCAACTCGTTGCTGATTGATTCCAGCTTGGCGTACGTCTCCTGCAATTCAGCCTTGCTGCTTTGCAGTTCCGTGGTTTTATTCTGATTATTTTGGTAAAAGAGAAAAAGTACTACCAGATTAGTAAGCACTAGCAAACCAATCACAATCAGTAACGTTTTTCTTTTATTTGAACCGGAATTTGTGGTCTCTTCCATGGGTCAGTAGTTTAATACGTAAGGTTGAACAATTCTTGGTTGTAAAAAAATTCAGCAATGTCAATTGAATGTGGAAATATTGAACGAAAGTTATTGGACGAATCGGTATCAGCAGGGAAAAACGGGATGGGACGCCGGGGCAATTACCACTCCGCTCAAAGCCTACATCGACCAGTTATCCGACAAAAATATAAAAATTTTAATACCCGGCAGCGGAAACAGTTACGAAGCTGCTTATCTCTTTGAAGAAGGCTTTGCTAATGCTTTTATTGTAGACATAAGTAAACACCCGCTGGAGAGATTTAAACAAGCTTATCCAGCTTTTCCAAGCGAACAGGTACTGAATCAAGACTTTTTCGATTTGGAACAGCAATTTGATCTTATAATTGAACAAACTTTCTTTTGTGCGCTGAATCCGAATCTCCGCCCAATATACGCTCAAAAGATGTACGACCTGTTAAATCCCGCCGGAAGGCTAGTAGGGCTTCTTTTTGATGCGCCTTTATACCAAGACCATCCTCCGTTTGGCGGAAACCGGAAAGAGTATCGACCGTACTTTAAACCGTATTTTCATTTTCATACCTTTGAAACCGCCTACAATTCTATTCCTTCCCGGCAGGGCATGGAGCTGTTTATCAACCTTCAGAAAAAAGAAGAATAGTAAAGGTCAAAATTTTAAAGTGTAGTGTTGTTTGGTCTGATGTGGACGGAAGAAAACCAGCCCCGCATCAAATAAATCTAAAGAAAGGGTCACCCGAGGGTGGTTTTTAATGATACGCCAGGCTTCCATCATCTCAAACGACCAGTAGATATCATCGAACACCAGAACGCTGCTTTCACTGATTTTAGTTAACAACTGTTCGAAGTAGCTGAGGGTAGTTCCCTGGCGATGATTAGCGTCAACATAGGCTAAATCAACCGCGGGTACTTCCTGAAGCAGTGCCGGAAGGGTGTCGTCAATATTTCCCAACTTTACTTCTATATTACTTTGCTTAAATTGCTGGAAGCCTTGCTGTGCTATCTGGGCGGTTTCAGGGCAACCCTCTAGGGTGTAAACTTTGCTATAGTCATCTGCCAGAGATAGATAAAGTGTAGTTGCTCCTAACGAAGTACCAAACTCAATGATAGTAGCTGGTTTAAGAAACTGAACCAGACGGAATAAGAATCTTCCGAACTTGGGAGGGCTTAAGGAGTGCCGGGCAATACTATCCACCGAGCGTACTCGCCCGTTCCTCACCGATGATCCGGCACCAAGCTCCGTAATAGTTACTGCCTGTTGAGATGTGAGTAGGGTTTGCCGGTAACACTCAATAGCCTGAAAATCAGGGTGATTGTCTATTCCTCTAATAACTTCATCGTAGAATTTATAAACGAAGGGTGTCTTTAGCGATTGTTGATTAACGGCATGAAGGCAATAGTAAGCGTAGCCCACCAATAGTGAGCGCCGTTTCCACCACGAAAACATTAGTTAATCAGGTAGGGGGCTACCATCGTAAATTCGGGAATCACGGCCCGAAATTGCTTTCCGTCGCTGATGCGCTCCATTAAGAACGTGCCTTTCATTTTGCCAATGCCTGACTTTAAGTTGCAGCCCGATACATACTGGTGAAACTGGCGGGGTTCCAGCGTAGGCTGCTTGCCAATCACGCCTTCTCCTTCCACTTCACGTTTGGGGTATCCGGCGTCAACTACAATCCAGTGACGGCGCAATAACTTTACCGTAAAATTGCTGTTATTCTCAATGGTAACGTGGTAAGTAAACACATAATGGCTCTGACTGGGATCAGAATACTCCGGTTGGTATTCCGTCTCAATACTGACCTTAACGCCTTCTGTGATTTCTGTTACCATTGTACCTTGTTTACGGCGAAAGTTAACGATAAGTTTGAAATAAACTATACAAATCAAAATGGATGTACGTATTGCTCCTTCTTGGAAGGAAAAACTATCAGAAGAATTTGAAAAACCCTACTTTGAGGCTCTGGCGCAGTTTCTCAGAAACGAATACCAGAACCAAGTAGTGTATCCTCCTGGTAAGGAGATTTTCCGAGCATTTGATTTAACTCCCTTTGATCAGATAAAGGTGGTCATTCTGGGACAAGATCCTTATCATGGTCCTAGGCAAGCCAACGGACTGGCTTTTTCGGTACGGGATGGCATTACGAAGCCCCCCTCTCTGGTAAATATTTTTAAAGAAATTAAGAATGAATATGATAAGCCAATGCCTAATAGCGGAAATCTGGAACGCTGGGCCCAGCAGGGGGTAATGTTACTAAATGCTACGCTAACTGTAAGGGCTCGTCAGGCCGGATCGCACCAGAAGAAAGGCTGGGAAGAGTTCACCGACGCCGTTATTCAAACGGTATCGGATGAGTTGGAAAACATTGTATTCCTTTTGTGGGGAGCCTACGCTCAAAAGAAAGGATCCATTATTGACGAAAGCAAACACTACGTATTGAAATCTGCCCACCCATCGCCCTTTGCGGCCGACCGAGGCTTTTTCGGCAATAACCACTTTAAGCTTGCCAACGAATATTTGCGAGAGCATGGCAAAAAAGAAATTGACTGGTAAGTTGGAAGAAAGGAGTCAGGCGACCGAAGACCGGAAAGTGTACTTCGGCCTCCGGGTTCCGTTTGTCATTCAATCAAATTAAGCAATCGGCTCCAGCGGATTTTACTGAAGAAACTCTCATTCGGATCAATGGATAGCCAGATAAAGAAGGCTTTGCCTACAACATGATCCTCAGGTACAAATCCCCAAAATCTTGAATCTAGCGAATTGTGGCGGTTATCGCCCATCATGAAGTAGTAGTTCTGCTCAAAAGTGTAGGTATCAGCAGTTTGCCCGTCAATGTACAGCTTGCCATCACGTTTCTCCACTTCATCGTGGCCTTCGTAGTACTTAATGATGTACTCGTACTTAGTAATGTTCTCATCGGTTAACTCAATCTGCTGCCCCTCAGCCGGTACCTCCAGCGGCCCGAAGAAATCGGCATTCCAGGGAAATACACTGGCATCAGGATAGATTTCCGGATTTACCTGGTCTTTAGAGGTGGTAGCGGAATTAACGGCACTCACGAAGGGAAGGGCCTCAAATTCAGCGGCAATTTCAGGGGTGAGATACGCAATATACCCTTCGGAGGTACGATTGTACTCCCACACCCCATATTTGTCGAATACTCGCTGATTGATAGTTTGGTCAGTAGCAATAAAGTACCGGTACTGTACACCGGGCGGATCAGCAAAAACATCGTTATTCACGTATACCTGCCGGTCTTTGATCTCAATTACATCGCCGGGTACGCCTACCGCTCGCTTGATATAATTAGTTTTTAAATCGGTGGGGTACTGATGCTCGATGGGATAGTTGAATACCACTACATCGCCTCGCTTCACGTGGGAGAAACCCGGCAGACGGTACTGCGGAAGCTGAATCCAGTCAATGTACGAAGGTATATCGGTTCCCCAAATCTTCTGATGAGTGAGCGGTACCTGTAAAGGGGTTTTAGGGGTACGGGCCCCGTAGTGCATCTTGCTTACAAACAGAAAGTCGCCAACCAGCAACGAATTTTCCATAGAAGGAGTAGGAATGGTGAACGCCTCTAAAAATAGCCACCGAATAAACGTAGCGGCGATCACCGCAAAGACAATCGCATCAACCCACTCGCGGGTTTTAGATTTGGGTGCTTTTTGTTTGGGAGTTGTATCCTGATCTTCTTGAACCTCTTTTTTCTTAAGAAACGTTGCCATACGTGCTTAATTCAATTGTAGTTACTTGCATGTAACACCAAACTTGCGAAAATAGTGTGTGTTTAGAGAAATACCTATCATTTCAGAAAATCGTTCATCGTGAGCACCCCGGTTTTCTGATTCTTGACAATCCACTCGGCCACTAGCACCGCTCCCAAAGCAAATCCCTGGCGGCTGTGGGCAGTATGCTTTATCTCAATAGTGTCTTCATCCGATTGGTAGCGCACTACATGGGTACCCGGTACATTTTCTTCCCGAAAAGCCTGGATCGGTAACTTCTCCTGATTTTCAGTAGAATCTTCTGTACGTAGAAACCAATCTTTCAGCGGCAAATGGGCTAGCATACCTTCGGCGATTGAGATGGCGGTGCCACTGGGAGCATCTTTCTTTTCGATATGGTGGGTTTCCTCCACGCTGGCCGTATAGGCTGAGTACGAACTTATCAGCTGAGCCAGATATTCATTGAGGCGAAAAAATAAATTAACACCAATACTGAAATTGGATGCGTAAAAAAAAGTGCCACTCTGCTCTCTACAAAAAGCCTCAATTTCGTCTCGTTGGCTTAACCATCCCGTAGTGCCCGATACAATGGGGATACCTTGTTCAAGGCATTGACGGATATTGGTAACAGCAGCGTCGGGTTGACTAAACTCAATAGCCACGTCTACTGATTTACTTTCCAGTTCGTCCCAGGCGCGGGGATTATGCTGGTCAATTCGTTCAATAATGGTGTGGTTTCGGGAAATAGCAATTTGCTCAATGGTCTTACCCATTTTTCCGTAACCAATCAAAAGTAGGCGCATTAATTAATTTAGGCTTAGGGTGAATGAAAATCCGTAGGTAGGTATGGTAGGGGTGAGATGATTGTAATAAGCTAATGCCGACCCCGCTACGGGCTTCATATCAAAACTCAGCTCGGGGTTAATATCAAACTCGATCAGGTGGGCATCGACGATAGCATCCACAATATTCAGCGCATAAACTCCGGCGGTCAGAATTATCATAAAATCTCGATTACGTCGCGACCCATCTACGGCTCTCTGCAGTTGACCGGTATCTTCGTATCTGCCATTGGCAACACCCGCTAGGGGATTAAACTCACCATTACGTTCGGCATTAAGCGCTGTTAGAAAGAGGTTATAGCGGTCGTTATTAAGTATGATTAAATATCCCATGGTTAAGAATCCACCGTAGATGATCGGGATCTTCCAGTATTTTCCATTATAAACTTGCCCCAAACCAGGCAGTACGGCCGAGTACAGGGCCGCTTTGCGAGGGGAGTGCAAATCACCCAGGGTTTCAATAACAATAGTGTCGGGGGCATTTACACCGGGCTCGCTCACTCCTACCATACCCTGCTCCACCTGTAAAGTATCTTCTACAATCACGGTAGATTCAGGACTCTCTCCTTCTTCTTTCTCCTCTTGGGCGAACAAAGAACTAAAACTCAGGAAAAACACCCCCACTAATATCCAGCCACCTAAGTGCTTCATGTCTGCAACATATCAAGAATCCGGTTCAAGTCTTCAGTAGACAAGTAAGGGATCTTTATCTCCCCTTTTTCTTTTCCAGTACTTTTGATATGTACCTTCGTACCGAAATGAGAGGATAGCTGGGTTTGAATGGCCTGTAACTCCGGAGGAATTGTGGTGGGTTTAGCCGCGGTTTTTGGTTTCTTGGGAGCTGCCAGTTCGCGTACCAATGCCTCTACCTGTCGCACCGATAAGTCCTCTTCCACAGTTCGGTTAAAAATATGCAGTTGCTGTTCTACAGTGTCTACATTGACTAGCGCCCGGGCGTGCCCCATTGTCAAGCGGGTATCGCGCAAGGCTGCTTGAATATCCGGAGGAAGTTTAAGTAACCGGAGATAGTTGTTTACCGTGGAACGGTTTTTTCCTACACGGTCGCCCAGTTGATCTTGGCGTAAATCACATTCGGAGATTAGGCGCTGGTAACTCACGGCAATTTCAATAGCATTGAGGTTTTCCCGCTGAATGTTCTCAATCAGGGCCATCTCCAGCATCTGCTGATCGTTAGCCTTGCGTATGTAAGCCGGTATATGCGTAAGTCCGGCTAGTTTAGAAGCTTGTACCCGCCGTTCTCCTGAAATGATCTGGTAGCGTTCCTGGCCGATCATACGCACGGTGATGGGCTGGATAATGCCCTGTACCGCAATAGAATCGGCTAGCTCCTGTAAGGCCTCCTGATCAAAGTGGCTCCGGGGCTGGAAGGGATTAACTTCAATATTCTCGAGAGGAATTTCATTAATGGAGCTATAGTCTTGCACCGAATCTTCGGGTTGAGAAGGATCACGGGACGAGTCTTCTAGTAGTGCTCCCAGGCCTCTTCCTAGCGCATTTTTTCTTCGAGTAGGTCTTCCGGTTGTTTTATTAATACTCATTCTGAAAAGTCAGTTTTCAATGATTTAACGTGTATAATGGACGTTGAGGTATTTTTTATGCCTCAAATATACTCTATCTACAATATTAGCGGACAACCTGCCGGTTTCGTTCCAATAATTCTTTTGCCAGGTTAAGGTAACTGATAGCTCCTTTACTATCAGCATCGTGAATAATTGCTGGTAAACCGAAACTAGGCGACTCGCTTAGCTTAATATTCCGGGGAATTAGGGTGCTAAACACCATATGCTGAAAATGGGCATTTACTTCCTCTACCACCTGGTTAGATAATCGAAGCCGGGAATCGTACATGGTGAGCAAAATACCCTCAATCTCCAGACCGGTATTTAGCCGTGACTGAATAATTTGGATTGTATTAAGCAACTTGCCCAAACCTTCCAGCGCGTAATATTCGCACTGTACCGGAATAATGACCGAATTGGCCGCTGTGAGAGCGTTGATGGTGATCAGGCCCAGCGAAGGAGAGCAGTCCAGAATGATAAACTCATAGTCGTCACGAACCGGTACCAAAGCTTCGCGCATTTTTTTTTCTCGGTTCTCCAGGCTCACCATTTCCACTTCGGCACCCACTAAGTCAATATGAGATGGAAGTAAATAAAGGTAGTCTAGTTCGGTAGGTACAATCGCCGCGCGTATGTCAGCCTCATCAACCATGCATTCGTAAATGCTGTCTTCTACCTCTTTGGGATTGAATCCTAAACCGGAAGTAGAGTTCGCTTGAGGGTCAGCATCTACTACTAGGGTTTTATGTTCCAAAGCTGCCAAACTTGCTGCCAGATTAATAGCACTGGTTGTTTTTCCTACTCCACCTTTTTGGTTGGCTATGGCAATAATCTTACCCATGATTGTATGTTCATTGTTTAAGCTGAGGGCGCAAGACCATTATCTATCGACAAAATTATTGTAAATTTGCAATACAGCCTGGATAACCAGAGTGCTGGAATGCCAGGATGGAAGAGCGCACAAGCCTCAGTGTTATAGAAGGCTAAAGTTGCTTTGCACAAATATAAAAAGTTTAACCGCACATTTAGTAACGTGCTTGAATTAGCCGGACAAAAAAATCCTAACCTACTGAAAATCAATTGTAAATTACAGTAGTACTTCGTCCATGCACATTTTAAAGGTTCAGAACAAGTATTCTCAGCGAGAGTTTTATCGGTTTCCATCTCAGTTGTACCGCGATAAAAAGCAATGGGTGCCATTAAAGTCTCAGGAGGTTGACCAGGTTTTTGAAACTGAAAAAGACGGTTTTCCTGGGGAAAATCAAGTTTGCCGCTGGATTCTTCAAAATTACCGGGGTGCAACTATCGGGCGCATTGCGGCCTTTGTTGACTGTCACGAGGAAAATGCTGTTGGCTACCTGGGGTTCTTTGAGTGTATTGAACACGAGAAAGCGGCAATAATACTTTTGGAAGAGGGTAGTCACTGGCTTCAGCAACAGGGGGTAGCTATTGTAAATGCTCCGGTTAACCCCACTAGTTTGCTCTTGAAAACCGGATTACTTACTCAGGGCTTTGATAATTCACCGGGGTATACTTCTAGTTACCACCCTGATTATTATCAGAAATACTTTGAGTCGTTTGGCTTCGTCAAACACTTGCGGCAGCAGACTCTCCGGTTTAAGATAGATACGTTGAAACTTCCACGATCAGTGCAGCAGAAAGCCCAAACTGTGTTGTACAACAAAGATTATCAAATAGTCTCTTTTCAGAAAGATAAACTGGATCAAATGGCTAGGGATATTGCCAAGGTATACAACGCTGCTTGGCTATCGTCACCGGTATTTTATCCGCTAAGCGAGCCTCAAATTAAATCTGAGCTTCAGGAGCTTTTGCCCTGGATTGATGAAGAAATCTTTTTATTGGCTTACTATCAGGAGCGAGCAGTGGGGTTCTTTTTTAATTTGCCCGATCTGAACCAAGCTCGGCGTTTGGTTCGTAACGGAATCTTTCGGAAAGTGCGGGAGGCTTATTTTAGAAAAATTAAACATAAGCATTTGCTTAGTGTTCTGTTAGGGGTTCTGCCTGAGTTTCAGAATCAGGGAGTTGGATCGGCATTAGTTAAGGCAGTGGTTGATCATCTGAAGAGTTCAAAAGCCAACTATACTGACATTGAAACTAACCGAATTAGCGATGATTTGACAGTGGTCTGGAAGCTGGTAAAGCAGTTTTCGGGCACAGCACATCAGCAGTATTGGATTTACGACAAGCAATTGCCCACAGATAGTAAGAAATCTGCCGTATTGGCAAAACATTCCTCGGACGAGGAATAAAATTAAGGTTTAAAATTATTCACTGTTTATGAGTTTATTGGTAGTAGGTACTGTTGCTTTTGATGCTATAGAAACCCCATTCGGTAAAACCGACAAGGTAATTGGCGGTTCGGGAACCTACATTTCGTTAGCTGCATCGTACTTTACCAAGTCGGTTAACATAGTTGGGGTAGTAGGAGAGGATTTTTTACAGTCGGATATCGCCATGTTCCAGCGTCACGGCATCAATACCGAAGGGCTACAGATAAAAGAAGGCGAGAAGTCTTTTTTTTGGGCTGGGCGCTATCATAACGATCTGAACACGCGCGATACTTTAACTACTGATCTAAATGTCTTGGCTGACTTTGACCCGATCATTCCGGAGTCTTACCAAGATTGCCGCTACCTGATGCTAGGTAATTTGACCCCGGAAGTACAGCAAACTGTACTAAATCGACTGCATAAACGCCCCGAACTGGTAATATTGGACACCATGAATTTCTGGATGGAGGAACCGTTTCTCGGTGGGCTTAAAGAAGTAATCAAACAGATAGATGTACTTTCAATTAATGATGAAGAAGCTCGAATGCTGTCCGGTGAATATTCACTAGTAAAAGCTGCCCGGTCGATTCTGACCATGGGACCGACATATCTAATTATTAAAAAAGGTGAACACGGAGCTTTACTATTTAGTGATGATCAAATCTTCTTTGCCCCGGCACTGCCTTTAGAAGAAGTATTTGACCCGACCGGAGCCGGCGATACCTTTGCTGGCGGTTTTATTGGCCACTTAGCGCAGACCCAAGATCGCTCGTTTGATAATATGAAGCGAGCAGTAATTTACGGCTCAGCAATGGCTTCGTACTGCGTAGAAAAGTTTGGGCCGGAGCGATTGATTGGTCTATCGGCGGATGCGCTGGAAGAACGGGTTCAGGAGTTTATTGATTTGGTGCAGTTTGAAATTGATTATGCTTAACTTAAGTATAAATACTTATTTTTTGGGAAAAATACCTGGTTTAGTACTTTTTTTGAGATTTCCCCAAATAATAGTTAGCTTGAAAGTTAATATCCCTTGTCGGTATCCTAACAATCAACCGAACTACCATTCTCATCTCGGAGTACGCAGTAACTCATTGTCCGTGTACCCGTGAACTACCTACAAAACAGCTTGATCTAATTTATCTATGAAAGATTCCGTTTCCACTGTACTTACGGAACCCGTGCTTCCTACTTTGGCCTCGCGCTACGAGGAAGTGCGCCAACAAAGTATTTATCTGTGTCAGCCACTGCAACCGGAGGATTATGTAGTGCAGCCTATTGTAGATGTAAGCCCGCCCAAGTGGCACTTGGCGCACACTACTTGGTTTTTTGAGCAGTTTATTCTAATCCCGCATTTTCCTAACTACCGGGCCTTCAACGAGCAGTTTAATTTTCTGTTTAATAGCTACTACGAAAGCAAGGGCGACCGTATGGTTCGCACCAACCGGGGAAACATGACTCGGCCTACCACCGAAGAAGTAATACAATATCGCACCTACGTGGATAGTCATATTGCGGAGATGCTACTGGGTTTGGACGAATCCTCTCAACTGAAAGTAGCTGAATTGCTGGAGTTAGGATTGCACCACGAGCAACAGCATCAGGAGCTACTGGTAACCGACCTAAAATATATTCTGGGGCATAACCCGTTGTTTCCGACCTATGCGGAAACTTCTCTTCCGCTTTCTTCTGATACCATTACTACCGAAGAGTACGTTACCGTGCCCGGTGGGAATTATTATATCGGTTTTAATGGTGACGGGTTTCATTTCGATAATGAAGAAGGCTATCATCAAGTCTACCTGGCTGACTATCGCCTGCTAAACCGCTTGGTGACCAACGGTGAGTTTCTGGCGTTTATAGAAGGGGGCGGCTACCAAAATGCCGATTTATGGCTATCCGATGGCTGGGCCTGGCTTCAAGAAAACCAAATTAGCTCTCCGCATTATTGGCATCTGCAAAACGGAGAGTGGTACAATTATACGTTGTACGGATTGCGTAAACTCAATCTGGCCGAGCCAGTCACCCACGTAAGCTACTATGAAGCTGAGGCCTACGCCCGTTGGCGGGGCAAGCGATTGCCGACCGAAGCTGAATGGGAGGTGGCCTGCAAACTGGCTGGATACGATGCCAACTTTCACCGATTATCTACGGCTAATCTGGTTGAATCTGATCATTATCACCCTCGGCCTCTGCAAAACCCTGGTACCGACTCGGTTCCAGCGCAAATGGTAGGCGATGTGTGGGAGTGGACCCAAAGCGCCTACTTGCCTTACCCGTTTTACCAACGAGTGGAAGGGGCGCTAGGAGAATATAATGGTAAATTTATGATCAATCAGATGGTGCTGCGGGGAGGGTCTTGTGCTACTCCCGAGAGTCATCTTCGCATCACCTACCGAAACTTTTTTCAACCCGATAAACGATGGCAATTCACGGGCTTCCGACTTGCCGAATACTGCTAAATGTCTCAAACCACCGATCGATCCGAGAAGACTGCCGCTATTTTAGAAGGAGACAGTTTTGACACTCAAGCCAGAAAAATAAATCGGCAGTTTGCTGCCGATGTATACGAAGGACTCACTGCTGAAGAGAAATTTCTACCTTCCAAGTATCTATACAATAAGCGAGGTGACGAGATTTTTCAGCAGATTATGGCGATGGAGGAGTACTATCCTACCCGGGCCGAGCACGAAATCTTTGAACTTCATCGGCAGGAAATGCTGGATCATTTTGCGCAGGATCAGATTCCCTTTCGATTGATAGAATTTGGGGCGGGCGATGGTACCAAAACTAAAGTGCTACTTCAGCACTTTCTAGAACAGAGTGCAGATTTTACCTACGTACCTATTGATATTTCGTCAAACATCCTTCAAAAGCTCACTTCCGATCTGGCTGAGAATATGCCGGAATTACACGTTCAGGGAATTCAAGATGATTACTTTCGGGCGATTGATCAGTTGAAATCTTCTTTTGATGGGCAGCAGATTCGGAACGTAGTTTTATTTCTGGGAGCTAATATCGGCAACTTTTCGCATCAGGAGAGTATCGGCTTTTTAAAAGAAATTGCCGACCATTTAACTTCGGGCGACTTACTTATGACCGGTTTTGATCTAAAAAAAGAGCCAGAACGAGTGTTGAATGCTTATTTCGATAAGAAGGGTATCACCCGCGACTTTAAACTGAACCTACTGCAACGCATCAATGAAGAGCTAGACGCTGATTTTGAATTGGATACCTTTCAGTATTTCCCGATCTATGATCCCATGGAGGGGAGTATCCGTAGCTACTTGGTGAGCAAACAAGATCAGCAGGTAACCATCGGGGCGATTGGTGAGGTAATTCAGTTTGATGCCTGGGAGGCCATTTATATGGAGCGTTCGCAAAAGTATAACATCAAAGATATTGAACGGCTGGCCGATAAATCGGGCTTTTCGGTAACTCACAACTTCTACGATTCTAACCAACTCTTCACCGACTCGCTCTGGCGCTTGCTCTAGTAAAGGATTCAACTGTGCTAAATAGCAAAAAAGTAAGCATCCTTTCGGTATCCTGAGTATCCACCCTATATTTGCAGGAAAAACGAATATGCTACGTCGTCCCCGCCGCAATCGAAAATCGTCGGCAATTCGCGATTTGGTAGAGGAAACTCAGCTTTCGGTTAAGCACTTGATCCTCCCGGTTTTCATTATTGATGGCCAAAACCAGCGGGAAGAAGTGAAATCTATGCCGGGTATCTACCGCTACAGTATTGATTTGCTGCTGGAAGAAATAGCCGTATGTCGCGATTTAGGTATTCGTACGTTTGCCCCTTTCCCCGCCCTGACCGATGATAAAAAAGACCCGTTTGCTGAGGAAGGGCATAACCCCGAAGGACTGTTTCCTACGGCTATTCGCCGAATAAAAAAGAGCTTTCCGGATGTGAGTTTGATGACTGATATTGCCATGGACCCCTACAGTTCAGACGGACACGATGGCTTGGTACGTGATGGGGAAATACTCAACGATGAAACCCTGGAAATTCTGGGAAAAATGGCCTTGACTCAGGCCGAAGCCGGTACCGATATACTTGGTCCCTCCGATATGATGGACGGTCGCGTTGGCTACTTGCGAAATTTATTAGATGAACACGGCTACCAGCAGGTGTCTATCATGTCGTACACGGCGAAGTACGCCTCGGCTTTCTACGGTCCTTTCCGCGATGCGCTGGACTCCGCTCCCAAGTCGGGGGATAAAAAAACGTATCAGATGAATCCGGCCAATCGAATAGAAGCGTTACTGGAGGCCGAATTGGATTACGAAGAAGGAGCCGATATGCTAATGGTAAAGCCGGCATTGGCGTATCTGGATATTATTCGGTCGCTAAAAGATAATTTTCCCGTACCTATTGCAGCCTATCAGGTGAGTGGCGAATACGCTATGATTAAAGCTGCGGCGGCCAACGGCTGGCTAGATGGTGAAAAAGCGATGCTAGAAAGCTTAACCAGCATTCGGAGGGCTGGGGCCGACACTATATTGACTTACTTTGCCAAGGAGTATGCTGAACTGCAATCACATTAATCATATTTATAAACATCTGGTTTTTATTTTTAATAATTTATAATTAATCGGTCAACATTTTATATAGTGTATCGTTAAATCGTATTATTTTTAACTGTGGAACAAACCTTACCTACCCTTAAGACTGCAAAAGACCTGGGATTACTTGAAAAAGAGTTCGAGCATATTCAGGAGATATTAGGCCGGACCCCCAATTTTACCGAATTGTGTATCTTCTCGGTAATGTGGTCAGAGCACTGCTCCTATAAAAATTCCATTGTCTGGCTTAAGAAGTTACCCCGTGATTCAGACCGGATGCTGGCCAAAGCCGGGGAAGAAAATGCTGGGCTGGTGGATATTGGCGACGGCCTTGCTTGTAGCTTTAAGATTGAATCCCATAACCACCCTTCGGCCATTGAACCTTACCAAGGGGCGGCTACCGGAGTAGGAGGAATTAACCGGGATATTTTTACGATGGGGGCCCGACCCATTGCTCAGCTTAACTCACTGCGGTTTGGTGATATTAAAAACGAGCGTACTCAGTGGCTTCTACGCGGAGTAGTGAAAGGAATTGGGGACTACGGTAATGCCTTCGGAATTCCTACTGTTGGCGGAGAATTGTTTTTTGATCCCTGCTACCAGGTTAATCCGCTGGTAAATGCCTTTTCGGCGGGTATTGTAAAAACTGACAAAGTAGCCAGTGCTATTTCTTACGGAGTGGGCAATCCAGTGTTTATTGTTGGTTCAGCTACTGGCAAGGACGGTATTCACGGGGCAGCCTTTGCCTCTAAGGATATTACGGAAGATTCTATTAAAGACCTGCCCGCAGTGCAAGTAGGCGATCCATTTCAGGAGAAACTGCTCTTGGAAGCTACGTTAGAGGTAATTGCTTCCGGTCACGTAATTGGTATTCAGGATATGGGAGCTGCCGGAATTATTTGCTCTACTTCTGAAATGAGTGCTAAGGGCGAACATGGCATGGAAATCTGGCTGGATAAGGTGCCGTTGCGCCAAAGCGATATGTTAGCCTGGGAGATTTTGCTTTCCGAATCGCAGGAGCGAATGCTGATTGTAGTGAAGAAAGGCAATGAAGAGGAGGTAAAAGCAATTTTTGATAAGTGGGATTTACAATGCGAGCAAATTGGAGTGGTGACCGATACGCAGCGGTTAGTATTTCATCAGCACGGCGAGGTAGTAGCTGATGTACCGGCTGATGACCTGGTTTTAGGTGGGGGAGCACCGGTTTATAACCGGGAGTACCGTGAGCCGGCTTATTACCAGGAGTACCAAAAGTTTAGCATAGATAACGTTCCCGAACCAAACGACTACGTTGAAGCAGTCAAATTTCTCTTGAGCCATCCAAATATTGCTTCCAAGCAGTGGGTAGCTCAGCAATACGATTCTATGATTGGTACCGGCACAGTTACTACCAACTCACCAGCGGATGCTGGAGTAGTACGTATCAAGGGAACCAAAAAAGCTATTGCCGTAACTGTTGACTGTAATGCCCGTTACGTATACGCTGATCCCGAAGTAGGATGTGCCATCGCAGTAGCCGAGGCGGCTCGCAATATTGTATGCGCTGGGGGCGAACCGGTGGCGATCACTAATTGTCTAAACTTTGGTAATCCTTATGATCCGGAAGTCTACTGGCAGTTTGTAGGTGCTATTAAAGGAATGAAGAAGGCCTGTGAGAAGTTTGGCACTCCGGTTACGGGCGGGAATGTTAGCTTTTATAATCAATCGAGCGATGGTGGTGCTGTTTTTCCCACTCCAACTATTGGCATGCTGGGTTTACTAGAAGATTACCGAAACAAAATGACCCTGGCTTTCCGTCAACCGGGCGATATAATCTATTTAGTAGGTAAGCCGGTAAATGATATTGCTAGTTCCGAGTACCTGTATAGCTACTGTGGGGTGAAAGCATCACCCACTCCTTACTTTAATCTGGAAGAAGAGTACGCTCTACATCGGACGGTAGAAGAGCTTATTAAACAAAAAATAATCGTTTCGGCTCACGATGTGTCTGACGGAGGTTTGTTTATAGCGTTGGCCGAATCAGCTATGGCTGGATATCTAGGATTTTCCGTTCGAACCGATGCTAAAATAAGAAAGGATGCGTTTCTATTCGGGGAAAACCAGGGCAGAGTAGTAGTGAGCGTTGATGATGCTGGACAGCAAGCATTGGAAATTTTTCTGAACGAGCATAATTGTCCTTATAAACGGTTAGGTTTAGTACAGCCGGGCAGTTTTATAGTTGATGAACAGAAACTAATTTCTCTTGAAGAGAGTATAGCACTATACAATACCACCTTGGCTCATTTTTTGAATAAATGAATTAGAATAGTACGCCTTACTAGCGTACTCCCAAAAATTTTTTTTAAAATATCAACTAAAGAATTGATTGGATTTATAATAAAAGTACAATTTTTAAAAGTAATAATGATTTTTTTTGTTCTTATCTTTCAAAGATTCAAATAAATCTCTATTTTTGTTCAAAATAAAATTTGAAAAGTTATATAAATTATAACTAATGTATCAAAAAACCAAAAAAACAAGAAAAACTATCAGGTCAAGTACGTTTTTACTGTTAGTGTTAATAACGGTATCCTCGTGTTTTTCCAAAAAAGAGCTAGTTTATCTGCAAGATGATAGTTTTTCTACCGAATATCCTACTCAGATTAAGAATAGGCGGCCAGATTACCGTATACAACCTAATGATATTCTGCATGTTACTATTCAAAATCCGGATAACGAAACTTCTGCCTTCTTCAATTATGGTAATCAAGAGGGTGCACGGGGATTCGGAAGCGAGTCAATTCTTTATTTGATGGGTTTTAACGTGGATAAAGATGGGTTTATTCATATTCCTTTAATTGGAAAAGTACAAGTACAGAACCTGACTGTAGAGGAGTGTCAACAAATAATTCAGCAGGAGGCTAATCGTTACATTTTGAACTCTTCCGTTGACGTAAAGTTAGTGAGTTTTAAAATAGCAGTACTTGGAGAAGTAAACTCTCCGGGGTACTACTACTTCTACAACGGTCAGGCTACTATCTTAGAAGGACTAAGTATGGCCGGCGATTTAACTCAGTTTGCCAATCGCGAAAATGTAAAACTCATTCGTCAGACCGATGATGGGGTGGAAGTGATTTTGATAGACTTACTTAGTGCAGACTTAATGAAATCAAAATACTATTATTTGTTACCTAACGACCAGATTTACGTAGAACCTTCTAAGGAGGGTGTCTCAAGAAATAATACGCAACCACTTGGAGTAGTGTTTGGTGGAATAGGAATTCTTATTTCACTGGTAAACCTAATAGTGACACTTAACAGGTAAATTTAACGGTAGCAATAAAAAATAAACTAACAAATTTGCTGCAATAAATTGTAAGCTTTTGTTAGTAATAAACAGCAACAAACGATGGAAAAAGCAAAACAGCCGAATAGTCAACCACAGACGATAGATTTATTTGCCTTGCTGCGGAGTATGCTAAAGCACTGGTACTACTTTGTTATCAGTTTAGGGTTATGTTTAGCTATTGGTGCTGTGTTCGTTATCTTCGGCGAGAAAAAGTTTGAGGTCGGAGCTACTATTTATGTGGAAGAACGAGATATGGGATCTACTGGCCCAGATGACATAGTAGCTAATGCCCCTAACGATGGAAAGGGAATTGCCTTAACGAACGAAATCGGAAAACTAACCTCATATTCTCTGATTAAGTCAGCGTTAGAACGGTTGGATTTTGGCATTACTTACTATAATGTTGAAAGTTTTTGGCCATCGTTTATGCGCGAAGACTGGCTGAATGAAATTTATACATCTTTTCCTTACGAGGTACGTATCGATTCCAGCCAATTTCAATTAGTCAATACTCCCATCTTTATTGAGGCTATCTCGGACACACAATATCGAGTTACAGCTGTTAATGAAGAGGCTAATGGGGTAGCTTTTGCAACTAATGAGGGGCAAAAAAGATACGATTTTGATTTTGAAGGGGTTGGCGAGTTTGGTAAGCCTTTTACCAGTGAGTTAATCAACATTACGGTTGACAAGAAAAGAAAAGAGGATGCTGATTTTGAATACTGCTTCAAACTGACTCGGATAGAAGATCTTGCGATGCAGTATCAGGGACAATTAACAGTTCAGCCACTAGTGGAGATGGATGATACTAATCGGATGTTGCAATTGCTGATTAACAGTAGTATTGACAGCAAAGGGGTACTTTTCCTTAATACGGTTATCGAAACTTATTCCCAGGAAGGTTTATTCAAGAAGAACATCACGGGTGAAACATCATTAGAATTTCTAAACAAGGAGATCACTGAGGCAAAAGACTCTTTGAATTCGGCTCAGGCAGCATTAGAAAGTTTTCGGTCTAAGACTGGTCTGCTAAACTCTGACCTAGCTTCAGGACAGGCAATGGAAAGCTTAGGAGCATTGCGTGACAATAAAGCTGAGTCCGAACGAAAAATAGATTACTACCAGAGTACGCTTACTTATCTAGAAGACAATGATGATTACAGTAAAATTATTGCACCTTCATCAGCGGGGGTAAACCAAGATCCTCTCTTTAACCGCCTTATTGAAAGTTATATTACTCTGGTAACTCGATTAAACAGTACTGGATTTAACGCCCAACCGGATAATCCTCTGTATAAGCGAATTCAGCATGAAGTTGAGAGTACCCGTAGCGCTATTCAGGATCAACTGCAGAGCGCACTAGCTTCTGAAAAACGTAACTTGGGAAGTATTAATCAAAGAATTGGGAATATACAGTATAGTATAAACCAACTACCTCAGGATCAAAGTAAACTACAGTTTTTGCAGCAAGAATATGACAAGCGATACGAGGAATACAACTTTCTGCTTCAAAAAAAATCAAGCGCTGAACTGGCTTTGGCGACCAATTCTGATAATGTGGAAGTGATAGATCCAGCTAAAAAGACCGGTTACCGACCGGTAGAGCCTAATTCCATGTTAATCTTCTCTATAGCATTTGTTATTGGTCTAATCATTCCCTTCTCAGTAGTACTGGTGAAAGACTTGTCGAATAACAATATTACCGACAAGGGTGAATTAGAAAAGCAGGTAAAAGTACCGCTATTGGGTATGATTGCAAATGGACCAAAGGAAGCTAAATTGGTGGCTAGGTCGCTTCCCAATTCAGCCATTGCCGAGTCTTTTAAATTTGCTCGTATCAACTTACAGTACTTCCACCAGGAAAGCAATGAACAAGTGATCGGCATGACCTCGTCGATCAGTGGGGAAGGCAAGACATTTTGTTCTGCTAACTTGAGTACCGCATTTGCCGAATCAGGTAAGCGAACGTTGCTTATTGGCGGTGATTTGCGTAAGCCCCGTATTCAAGACTTCTTTGATCTGACTGGGCCTGGCCTATCTGATTACCTGAGCGGTTCGGTTACGTTAGATGATGTTATTCAACCTACTGAATTCCGAAAGCTAGATGTGATCGCACCAGGTATTCCCCAAGAAGACCCGATTACTTTGTTTGAGTCGCTCAGAATGGAGGAACTAATTCAGTGTGCTCGGGACAGATACGATTATATAATTGTTGATGCGCCACCAATTGGATACGTAGCAGACTATTTTGTAATGCTCAAGTATTTTGATATCAGCTTGTTTGTGGTGCGTTACAACTACACTAACAAGAATATCTTGGGTGGAATTAATGATCTCTACCAAAAGAACAAGATTAAAAATCTGTACCTTCTATTCAACGACGTTAAGTTCTCAGCAGAGTACGGATACGGTTACTTATCTAATAGCGACGGTTACTATACTCAAAGTTCAAGAAAGAGACTCAGCAGTAAATCGGTCAATATTAAAAATCCCTTCTCGTAATTTTCCATTAATGATATTGTAGGGAGAGTTGTATCTAAAATAAAATTGAACTATTTTTATAAAAATTATTAATAATTAATTGGTTAGTCTAGATAAAAAAGTAATTCAAGGAGTTGGTTGGGTTTCGTTGTCTTCGCTCAGCAACCAAGGGTTTAGGCTTTTAGTAAAACTAATATTAGCCCGTATTCTCCTGCCTGAACACTATGGATTGATTGGCATGGCAGTGGTGTTTACTAGCTTGGTAAAGCTTATTAGTGAGTTAGGGATGGGAGCAGCCCTAATTCAGCGATCGAAGGAAGCTATATCCGAACACTATTTCCACACCGCTTTTTGGACTAATCTAACAGTCTCGCTAATTGGCTTTGCCATTATTAGCATTGGACTGGCACCTGTAGCAGCTTGGTTTTATGAAGAGCCAATTCTTACGCAATTGGTACCGGTACTAGCTATCCCAATTGTGCTAGATTCATTGTATTTGATTCCTAAGGTTAAATTAGCTCGCGAACTAAATTTTAAGCCGCAGGCTATTATTGAACTGTCGTCGGTCGTAGTAGCGGGGTTAGTTTCAATTCTGCTAGCCAATCTGGGATTCGGGGTTTGGTCATTGGCCTTTAACGGGATCATTGCTTCTGGCCTATCGGTATTGCTTTACCTGATAACTCAAAAATGGATACCACATCTGGTTTTCAACTGGGAGGCCTGTAGAAACCTATTTGGTTTTGGTGGTTTCGTAGTAATTGAGCAGATTTTCGTTTTCTTCACGTCCAACATCGATTATATCCTGATTGGCAAGTTAATAGGAAGTACAGCATTGGGAATTTACACGTTGGCATTTATACTAACAGACACATTCCGGAAGCAAATTATGGGCATCTTGAATAAAGTGTTGTTTCCAGCTTACTCATCCATTCAACACAATTCCGAAGCTATAAAGCAGTATTATCTGCGAGTAATCAAAATCAACGGAATTATTCTTTTTCCGATGATGACTATCTTAATTGTGTTGGCCGAGCCAGTGATTATGCTAGGTTTTGGCGAAGAGTGGCAAGAGGCTGTCTTTCCATTGCGGATGCTGGCTGTGGGAGTAATTATTCACGCGGTAAGCGGCACTAGTTCTACAGTAATGAAAAGTATGGGAAAAGCTAAGCTGGTTACGCAATTAAATATCTTGATTACTCTGTGTGTCTCAGTGCCAGCTATTACTTTGGGTGCCTATTTTTACGGTATTAATGGGGTAGCTATTGGAGTGGTTTTTTTCAAATTAGTTGGATACTTTATTTATCAAAGGTATATCCACCGAGTTATTGGCGTATCTATGGTGACTGCCCTCTCTCAGCTTACACTAATAGGTACATTTGGTATGGTTAGTGGTGTAATAGTCATCTTTTTGCACAGTTTGTTTCAGATGCCACTAATCGGATTTACCTTACTAGGAGGACTAATTATCACTGCCATTTATGTTTTTTACATCATACGATATGAAAAATCATTAATTGCCCAGGTAAAAAAACTTATCAAATCTAAGAGACTAGCATATCAAGTAAACTAATGAATACCGATCAATTAACTACAAAAGCAGAAGAAATCACTATAGATTTGGATAGTCCGCTAGTATTTCATATTGGATGGATGCGAACCGGTACTACTTTTTTGCAGGGTGTGTTTGAAAACCATGCTGATATTCAACTCTCGCTGAAAAATCGCTTTTTTTCATATGATCCCTACTATCTTCTTGGAAGAGACCACTATAAGACTCTGATTCAGGACCAAGGCAAGAATTGTCAGCATAAAATTATTGTAGATAGTGACGAAAACTATGCAATGGGGAGATTCAAAACCCATCTGCGTGAGAAAAGTCCTGGACAAAAATATAACTATAAAGCTGAGCTGAGCTACATCCATCATGATATTTCCGAGATGATTCTCAGAATAAAAGAGGTAGCCCCAAATGCAAAAATTTTCGGAGTGGTTCGTAAGCAGGCTAACTGGTTTGAATCTGTTTATAAGCACGATGTTTACCATTTCGGGCTGGATAAGCCTTTTGAAAAATTTTATGAGAGTGAATTGGGAAAAGCCTATCGCAAAGCAGCTGATTACTTTGCGGTGATAAAGGCTTTTCAGGAGGCATTTGGCAAGGATAATGTTAAAATCATGCTCTTTGAGGATTTTGTACAGAGCCAGTCTCAATTTGTAGATGATCTATCAGAGTTTTTGGGATTGGATATAGCGATCGATCCAACTCAGAAGTTAAAGAAAAATGCCAGCACCTCCGGCTTTTTTACTCAGTTACACCAAAAAGCAAATCTTCTAAGTGAGACCAACCCGGGTTACTCTGAGCGTAAATTTTACGAGCTACTTCGATCAGTCATATATCGGTTTGACCACCTAGTCAATAAGCGTGGTTGGCGCCTGCCAGGTCAAGTAATTTCTAAGACTATGAAGCAGCGAATCTATGCCGAATATCAAGAAAGTAATAACAAACTAGGCAAACTACTTAATAAGGAAATAGAGCTGAAAAAATATGGATATTTTCAGTAATTAATTGTAGACCAGCAATTTATGAACAAACAAATTGATATTACTATAGGCTTAGTTTCTTACAACACTAAAGAATTGGTAGTGAGATGCTTAGCGTCCATACTAGAGCATACTCAAGGGGTTTCCTACCAAGTTATATTGGTTGATAATGCCTCTAAAGATGGAACGGCTGAGGTGGTGGAAGCAGATTTTCCTTCGGTGGAGGTTATTCATAGCTCAAAGAATGTAGGCTTTCCTTCTGCAATCAACATGGCTTTGGCTCAGGCCAAAGGTCGGTACTTCGTAATGTTTAACTCAGATACGGCTCTGCTTAACGATACCTTTACCGAGTTGGTACGTTTTACCGACCAGCATCCCGAATGCGGTATAGCCTGTCCTCAGCTTTACTATCCTGATGGTACAGTTCAGGTATCTCACTACCCATTCCGTAACCCTCAAAAACGAGCTTTCAGAGAGGTTTATCCTCGTATAAATGAATTACAATTTACTTTAGGTCTGCGCAAGCGAAGAAAAAAAGTGGCGGTTTCACCTCGAGAGGTACCTTCTGAGCCGATAGAAGTACAAAGACCTCGTGGAGTTTGCTTTATGATTCGTAAGGAATGTATTGATGACATCGGCCCCATGGATGGCAATTTTTTTATTTTTGCTGAAGATGTAGATTGGGCTTGGAGAGCTAAGTTGGCTGGCTGGAAGCGATTTTTAGTGCCATCTGCTAAACTAATGCACGAAAACCACGCTAGTGTAGCTCAACGGGCTACTATGATGCAAAAGATACAGATGCAAAGTGTATATTATTTCATGTACAAGCATTTCGGGTTTTCAGCTTGGCTCAGATTACGACTAGGTAACTTTATTGGCGGGCTACTGGCACTATTGCTATGTTTATTAAATGTTATCGATAAAGAACGGAGCAAAGTATATTTTCAGGAGGCTAAAGCTCTGTTTGAATTAAGCTTATTGACTAAGAAGGTGCTTCCGGCCGATGCCCGGTAAGTAAAAATTAAACTACTATGAACGCGCTAGATTTATTAATTGAGTTAGGAGATGCCTGCTTGCAAAGGCCCGAAATTTATTTACAAGCCGGACATAATGGCCCGTATCATCATCCTGAAACCTTGCTGCGAAATCAGGGACACTGGTTAATCACTTTCTCAAGATTGTACACTTGGACTGGCGATGATAAGTATTTGCAACAAGTAGAGAAACTTGCATCTTCAATAGCAGACCCGCGATATAGACCCTATGGATATAGTTTTCTCCACCGCAACGTAAAAGGGAAAGACCGCTGCAATGGATTAATGGGGCAAGCGTGGACAATCGAAGCGTTAGCTGCTGCAACAGACACTTTGCAGGATTCAAAGTATGCTAACATCGCATCCGATGTGTTTCTTCAGCATCCGTTTAACGATGCTTTGGGGCTTTGGAATGTTCTAGAGGTAGACGGAAGCATAAATCCAATAGACAATGCCTTCAATCACCAGCTTTGGTTTGCTGCGGCGGTATCTTTTATCTTGAAGCAGGAACCAATAATTGAGAAGAGAATTCATGGTTTTCTGGGGAAAATGTGGGACAACTTGACAGTTCTAGATAGCGGTCTAATCTATCACGAACTAGAAAGCATTAAAGAAGATACGTTTCGCACGGTTGTTGCCTCAAATAACTTGTTTAGTGCCAAAGATCTAGCTTCACAAATTCTTCAAAAGCTAGGTTTGAAACCTAAACCGTTGAGTCCGGAAGAAAGAAAAAGAGTACAATGGGAAAAGATGTTAAAAAAATCGATAGGTTACCATTCGTTCAACACCTACGCTTTTGCCCTACTTCGCTCTAACGTTGAACAACATGTTATATGGGGGCAAGAAAATTTTTTGCGGATTGTTGCTTATTTGTTTACCAACGAATACAATAAGGGTATTGAGGGTAATCGCTATAGCTACTCATATAACCCTCCCGGATATGAAGTACCGTATACCCTTTTCACCTTTGAGAACGACGAAGAAAGCAACATACAATGTTCACAGTTATACCTTCAGCAACAACTAGACAATTGTTACAATCCAACTAGTAAGTTGATGGATAGAAACAATGAAGACCCATTTACACTGACTGCTCGTAGCTATGAGTTAAGTAGATTGAAGAGAGAATGGCTAGAAAAAATTAAAATAAATATAAAATAATTTATATAAAATCAGATAATTTCTTACATTTGTACTATATAATTACAAAGGTTGATGATATCTGTAATAATTCCGGCATACAATGATTCAGAAGGTTTAGAGGAAACCCTCAGCTCTTTAGTGGAACAAGAAACCGCTGATTCCTATGAAATAATTGTAGCCGACAACGGATCAACCGATAGTACTCAGCAAGTTGCAACTGATTTCCAAAAGCGTTATCCCGGCATTGTTCAATTAGTAATTGAGGCCGAACAGCAAGGCTCCTATGCCGCCCGCAACAAAGCAATTGAGGTTGCAAAGGGTGATATTCTATGTTTTATTGATGCGGATATGACCGCCCCACCTCATTATTTAGAAGAAATTTCCAAAGTATTTAAAGAAAGACAGGCTGACTATGTAGGTTGTAGTGTTGAAGTTTATACTAAAAAAGATACGCTAGCTGCAAAATACAACCAGGTAAATGGATTTAAAGTAGCAGTAGATCTGGAAAAAAACTATTTCGTACCTACTTGTTGTTTAAGTGTAAAAGCTGATATCTTTCAGAAGACGGGAAATTTTGATGCTCGGCTAGAATCTGGCGGAGACTATGAATTCGGAAACCGGGTACATCGGGCTGGTCTTAAACAAGTATACATTGATTCAGTAATGCTAAAGCACCCGGCCCGGTGGAAGTTTCGCTCGCTGATGAATAAATCAAAGCGAGTAGCTCGAGGAATTTGTCAATTAGCCTACTATTATCCTGAACAGTATCAATCTCGTTATTTGAGATACTTCTCACTAAAAAGACATCGCCCTAAAAATCCACTGACCCTTCAGAAAAAAGCGAAAAAAGAAGGAGTGCCGCTGAATTTTGGAGCAGCAATAGCGCTTTCGGTATTTCATATTCCACTAACTGTTTCTTCATCCCGTGAAGCTAAACGCTATATGAACTACTTAGAAACCAACGAAAATCAGCTCGCTACTAAAGCTGGAAGTCAAGATGAACCGCTGGTAAGTGTCAATATCACAACCTATAACCGAGCTCAGTTTCTGGGGAGATGTTTGGATTCAGTACTAAGCCAGAGCTACCGGAATATTGAAGTAGTTGTTGTCGATGATGCATCACCCGATAACACTTCCGAAGTAGCCAATCAATACGTTAAGCAGGATGATCGGGTACGATACTTTCGCCACGAGAGAAATCAGGGGAATGCTTACGCCCGCAATACAGCGCTGAAACACTGCCGGGGAATTTACGTAGCGTTTATGGATGATGACGATGAGTGGATTGACCCTGACAAAATCGCCAAGCAAATTGAAATATTCAGAAATAGCTCCGACCCTAAACTTGGCATTGTATGTAGTGGAGTGAAAGTTATTGATGCGCAAGCAAATGAAGTTATTAAATCCGCCCATCAGCCGTCTAACTTAATTTCTACCCTACTAAAGGGCAACGGAGTAATTCATAACTCTACGGTTATGACTAAACGGGAGATTATGACCAGAGTAGGCGGATTTGACACTAAAATGCCACGCGGCATCGACAGTGAGTTTTTTCGTACGGTAGTTGTAAAGTATGGATACCGAGTACATTTTATGCCAGACATTACCGCAGCCTACCACGAGCACGGCGAGATGCGGATGACTACTAATAAATCGAATGCTGCGGCTAAAACCTGGAAAGCCAACGTTCATGTAATCAACAAGCACTTGGGTAGTTTCTTACTACACCCTGAAGCTCTAGCCCACCGGGTACTCAGCCGATTTAAAAAAATTGTGACTAATTAATTTGAAGCAATGATGATTCACCTGAAAATAGGGAACTATACTAACAAAGGCGACGGATTGATGTTGCACGCCATTCTAGAACGGTTGCAAGATAAATCAGAACTAACCCTATTGCCTAAAGTAGCCGATTACAAAAAAAGAGCTACCTTAGGGCTCTATCAGAGCTTCTGGTTTGAGAGTCTGACTAACCCAACTAACCAGGTGTTAACCAATACATTTCCTGCCCGGCTTCGCAAGAAATACGGGCTGGTGGTTGAAGATGAAATTGATGCCGTACTCGACGCTTCGGGTTTTGCCTACGGCGACCAGTGGGGGCCACGTAAAATAGAGCAAATGGCGAGTGATTGTGCCCGATGGAAGAAGCAGGGAAAGAAAATTATTCTGCTTCCCCAGTCGCTCGGAACATTTGAAGACCCGAAAGTGAAGGATGGTTTTTTGCGGCTGTTAGATAATGTTGACCTCGTTTTCGCTCGAGATAAGTCATCCTACGAATTCGCTACCGGACTGAAGCACCATGCTGATAAAATTAAGCAGGCTCCCGACTTTACCGGAGCTTTAAAAGGAAAAATCACGGATTTATACCGGCCTCAGGCCCGTCAGGCTTGCATTATTCCGAATCACCGGATGATAGATAGCACTGATGATCAAATCGGACCTCGCTATCTTCCCTTTCTTAAGGAATGTTTTTCCAGTTTTGATGAAATGGGCATGAATCCCTTCGTATTAGTTCATGAGCGGGTTGACCATCCGGTAGCGGAGGAATTACAAAAGCTGGTAGGCCGTCCGATCGACATTGTCTACGATGACGATCCGCTGGTATTGCGTGGGGTGATTTCCCAGTGCTATATCGTGTTAAGCTCCCGTTTTCATGGTCTCATTAGTACATTATCGCAAGAAGTTCCCTGCCTAGGAACGCGCTGGAGCCATAAGTTTGAGCGGGTGATGGAAGAATATAATTGCAAAGACTTTCTGGTTTCTCCGTTGGATGACCCTCAGGAGACCAACGAGAAGATAAAACAGCTTGATCAGACAGAAACCCGTCAGGTCGTAGCAGAAAATATTGCGTCTACTGTTAAAGAACACCAGCGGTTAAACAATATGATGTGGGCCGAAGTAGAGAGTATATTAGGCTTAACTGACTAAAAGGAAGTTTACATGACTATTCGCCTTCCTGAGCAAAACGTAGCTATTGATTATCTGTTAGTATATCTGCTAGCGGCTATCTCCGGTATGCCATTTTTTAACGGGGATATTCCTATGATTGGGGTTTTTGGCTTTGCGTTTCTTATGTTTTTGCTGAGAAGGGAAGGCTTTCATCGATACTTCTTTTTCATACTATTTTCTTTCCTTATTCTGGTTTGCCTGCATAGTCTGCGCTTTTATTACTTTCCTCGCAACACCTATATAGGGTTGATTGTAAAAATATCGGTTGGCTTCTTTGTATTGGCGTTGGTAAAAGAGAAGTTTACAAAGTACTTTGTAGATATCATCGTTTTTTTCTCAATTGTAAGCTTTTTCTTTTTTATACCATTATTTATTAGTAGTGGATTTGAGCCTATTTTTAGCGCAATAGGGGTTACTGCGCCTTTCGAGCCTGGGTCGGTTAAGTCGCTTATCGTTTACCAACTAAACTTAGATCGGCCAGGCGGGCTGTATCGTAACTGCGGCCCTTTCTGGGAACCGGCGGCATTTGGTGGATATCTACTTATTGCCCTGATGTTTAATCTGGCCAATACCAACAGCTTGAAAGATAGAAAAAGCGTAATTCTAATAATAACGTTGATCTCTACGTTATCTACCACGGTATTTCTACTATTGGCAGTGCTAATATTTTTCTATTTCTTTTTAAATCAGACAATATTAGTAAAGCTAATTACTGTACCACTTATGGTAGTTGCTTTTGTATATGCCTATAATGCGCTTCCATTCATAGGTGAAAAGATTGATGAGGAAATTTCGCGGGGAGATATGAAAGATATGATGACTGACAGCGACGAAGTGGGTCATACCCGATTAAGTAGTGCTATCTGGGATTATTATGACTTTATAAAATACCCAATTCTTGGTAGAGGGATCTTCGAGCAAACTTTTTACAATCCTACCGATGTTAAGACTCGACATAATGGATTAACAAAACACATTGCACAGTGGGGAATTGTCGGCTCACTTATCTACTTTACTGCTATGTTCATGAGCTTTAGAAGGTTAGTAAAATATTCAGATCTTCACCCGTTTATAAGCGTAGTATTTTTCATCCTGATTTTAGGAATGGGGGTAGCAGAAGGGTATTTTGATAAGCCATTCTTCTGGGGGTTAATATTTTTGAGCCCGTACGTAGCCCGTTTGTATTACGAAGAAGAAGAAGTTTTCGACGATCAAACAACGGTTTCATATGCTTAATCACCAACTGGTTACGGTTTGTATCACTACCTACAACCGCAAAGATTTACTGCCTCGGGCGGTTAGCTCGGTTTTGAATCAATCGTATCCACACTTGGAGTTGGTTATTGTTGATGACTGTTCTGACGATGGCACTCAAGAAGTGGTAAGCGAATTGCAAAAAAAAGACGAGCGAATCCAGTATATACGCCACGAAGCAAATAAAGGATTGGCCGCCGCTCGTAATACCGCTATATTTAATTGCCAGGGGGTGTACTTCACCTTTGTAGACGATGACGACCGATGGACCGAAAACTACCTCGCCGAATTTGTGAAAGTGGCGAATAACTACAAGGATGACTGGTGTTTTTGCTGCGGCTCGATAACTGAGGACTTATTGGGACAAACCGTTTACGCCAATTACAATTCTCTAGAAGGGAACCTTATTGATTTTATTAGGCAGGGGTATACCCCGCCCGTAGCTTCACAATTTTACTTCACATCTACTCTACAGCGCTGCGGAGGATATAATGAAGAAGTTAGAACTGGAGTCGATCATGATTTATGGCTCACACTGGCGTTTCAAGGGGTAAAAATAAAATCGGTTGACCAGTATCTATCTTTCCCTTCGGAAGTCATGGATGTATCCCGGGTAAAGATGACAAATTCTTATCAGAAGCGTATAAATGGGATTATTAATTCACTCAATGTATGGAAACCAACTCTAGTAGCCCACTTCGGTGAAGAGTACTTTAATTGCTTTCATAAAGCCTATTTGATCCGAGAGAAGAAGAAGTTTTTCCGGATGTACATGCTAAGGTTCAGACTAGTAAAAGCTTGGACAGTCTACTGCGAGTTAGACGAAGTTATTCCAGCCACAGAAGTGCTGAAGTCATTAGCAATTGCAACTTTTTTAAGATTATCTATTCCAGTCAATCGTAAGAAGTATGTGACCCGGGGCTCAAGTCTGAAAATTGACGTATCAGCAGTAGCAGCATAACAGTATTAATTATGAATGGGAAAATATACATAGTTATTCCAGTATATAACAAAATCAAGTATACTCTACGCTGTCTGGCAACGCTGGAAAAACAAACGTATGGCAACTACCAAACTATTGTAGTTAACGATGGGTCATCGGACGGAACCACAGAAAAAATTAATGCTGCCTTTCCTGACGTAGTAGTGCTTGAGGGTGACGGAAATTTATGGTGGTCCGGTGCTACTAATCTAGGAGTAAAATATGCCTTGGAACGAGCCGGAGAGACCGATTTTGTATTAGCCCTCAATAACGATCTGGAGGTAAAAGAAGATTATCTGGCTGAGTTGGTTCGGGCGTACGCTCAGCATAAACCATGTTTGGTAGGATCTACCTCGGTGCATTTGAATAATCCTGAAAAGGTAGATTTTCTGGGAGTTCGGTGGAATTCTTATACGGCTAAGTCGAGGCCGGTGATCGCCGAAGATGCCTATAGTACCATAGTGTCAAAATATGATCATCTGTCAACCGATACACTCCCTGGCCGAGGAATGCTAATTCCGGTTGATGTCTTTAATAAGATTGGGCTATTTGATTTTGACCGGTTTCCGCAGTATCTGGCTGATTATGATTTTAGCCGGAGGGCAAAATATGTGGGATACGAATTGATAGTAGCTACCAAAGCTGTGGTAATGAGCGTAGTAGAAAATACAGGTGTGAGTTATGTTCTACAACCTTCGTGGAAAATATTCATTGACTCTTTACAATCTATAAAGTCGCCAAACCGAGTTGTTACCCGTTATCATTATGGTATGATTCATAGCCCCCTAAAGATTGGTTATGTAGTAGTTGGCACTTTGCGCGTAGCCGTTTCCTTTTTACGAGTCTGGCTATTTAAGAGAAACACACCGGTGCTCAAGTAGACATACAAATAGATAAAAAATATGAAAAATATTTTATTACTATCCAATAAAGTTTTTCACTATAGAGTACCCATCTACAATTACTTTAGAGAGCAGTTCCTGAAAGAGGGATATGATTTCAAGGTGTTGACCAATGAGGTACAAAAAAACTTCGATCATCAATTTGAGTTCGAGTGTATTGTTAAGCCGTATAACTTCTCCGACTATAAATCAGTAGTTCGTAAGAAGCAACCCGATGCAGTAATTGTGTTTATGCATCTTAAAGACTGGATTATGTGGCCTATGATACACTGGTTAAATTCTCAAGGTATTCCAATCATTTACTGGAATCATGGGGTGAATTTACAAGATCCAGATAATTGGTACAAGAACATTTTGTATCGTCATCTTCATAACATGGCGGATGCTATTGTACTGTACTCACCAGCAGAGAAAAAATACATAAAAGAAAAAAACGTTGACAAAGTTTTTATCGGTTATAATACTCTTAATCTTCGTAGCTTTCCAGAAATTCACCTAACTAAGGAGGAATTAAAAAAAGAACTTGGAATTCCATACAAAAAGGTAGCCATCTTTGCCGCCAGCACAACGCTTAGAAGACGAATTGATCTGCTGCTGGATGTATTTAGAGATCGGAAAGATAATCAGATAGGCTTGTTATTGGCCGGTTTGCGGGAATTAAGCCCAGAACTTAAAGAAGTTATTGAGAATAGCCCCGCAATTACATATTTAGGAGAGATTCCTGATCAGGTTAAGTTTAATAAGTATGTTAAACTATCCGATGTGTTCACTATTCCAGGTAGGAGTGGGCTAGCTATTAATCAATCCTTTCATTGGGGGGTGCCTTACGTAACTACCAATGTGCGTCAAGCCCCAGAAGTATGGTATCTGAAAGACGGGGAGAACGGTTTCATTGCTGATATCAACAAACCTGGCGATTATCAAGAGAAATTACTGAGAGTGCTGGAAAACGATGAATTGCGACACAAAATGGCGGTTCGGGCTAAAGAGGTGATCTCGGAAGAAGGGGATATTCAGAAAATGTACGAAGGCTTTTTTGATGCATTTCAGTACGCCACTAACTCAGTAAAAGTGAAAAATGGATGAAATACATCAAATCTAGGGTCAAATACTTTCTGAGATACAATTTTATATTTCAAAAAATACTGACCCAAGTACTAAAGGATTTGGAAGAAGATTATGCTATTCTTTCTCAGCGTCAAAATGACCGGTTCATACATATTTTTAATCACGCCATAAAGCATTCTCGTTTCTACCAGATGTTATACGCTGATTATGGAATTAATTGCGAAACGATTAAAACTGTAGATGATATTCATCAATTACCAATCATTAACAAAGAAAGCATTAGAGAATGTATCAATGATGTAGTAATTGGCAACCGTTTCTTGAAAGTAAAAGGATATACGAGCGGTACTTCAGGTAGTCCCTTGGTGGTGTATCGAGACTACCGTTCAATCCTTGAAGAAGGTGCTTATATTTGGGCGCAGAGAGCCCAATTTGGATATTCACCGGGAATGAAAACTGTATCTTTACGGGGCGATTTAGCTAAAGGTGAGCTTGACCGCTTTGATTCTGCTTTCAATACCTTATACCTATCAAGCTATAACCTAAATGAGCGTAATGCGCCGTATTACTACGAGAAAATTTCTCAATTTTCTCCTTTTGCATTATTAGCCTATCCAAGCTCAGCAGAAATCCTAGCAACTTTATTTGAAAATATTAACCGGTCAGTAAACATACCATATACGTTTACCTCCTCAGAGAACTTATATGATTTTCAGAGAGAAAAAATTCACCGGGTGTTAGGGAGTAGTACCCAAGATTGGTACGGGAATGCCGAAAGAACAATTGCGTTAATGCAAAACCAGAAAAATGGATACGATGAGCTACCAACGTATTCCGTGAACGAATATCAAGCGGATAGCACAATTACAACGGGGTTAATAAATACATCATTTCCGTTGATTCGTTATCGTATTGATGACATTATTGTGCCTGAAAGGCCTCGGGATTCTTACAAAAAGAAAGTAACTATTAGCAGAATAGATGGGCGGGCTGATGATGTACTTCTCCTACCTGATGGAACACGTATAGGAAGAATGGATGTGGTCTTTAAAGGGATAGAAAATATACAGTTTGCTCAGTTTGAACAGTTTGATCCAAACTCATTTCAGCTAAATATTGTAGTTAACGACCGTTTTAGCCATGATGATAACAATAAATTGACCAGTAAGCTAGTAGCTAGAGTAGGAGATAAGATAAACTTTAAAATCAACCGAGTAGACAGGACTCAAATTAAGCTGGCTAAATCAGGCAAATACAAGTTGGTTTTAAATCATATAAGATAAAAAAATTAAATGACTTCCACGCAGTTGCCACTGCATAGCAGATTGGGAATGCTGCACGTTAAGAACCGTTTGGTTAGCCTGATATAGTTTAATTGCTATGATTTTATGACAGTGAGTCCAGTCTCATTGGTCAATCAACTTTTTGTAAAAAAAGAAGCCGTGGATTTATGCTCAGCTTCGTGAGCCAATAAATCCACAGCTTTCCAATAGATTTATCTTACTTACAGGATAGAAATGTAATTAAACTACTTAGGCACATAAACCCTTAGGTAATCTACAAACATTTCCTGTAAGGTAGAACCAGTTCTTTTGCCATTCTTCCACCACGAGTTGTAAAGTCCAAACTTTAAGTAAGGAGCAATTTCGTCCTTGTACCCGGTAGGGCCTTTGTAGGAATGGAAAAGTTTTCCGTTACGATAAATCTTGAAGAATCCGTCGGAGCCATAACTCCATTTTACGTAATATGTCCAAGTAACCCATTTCCCTTTTTGTACATCTTTGTAACCTGACCCGGTACGACGAGTAGGATGAAAATCTTTACCAGGAGATAGTTTTTTACCATCGGCATCGTAGAAGTATACCTCTCGGCTAGCACCTGAGCTTCCAACTCCTGAACGGGTTGCGTACATATGCCGCAAGAAGAAGTGATCACCCTGAATATGCATAGTAAAGGAACCTTCTCTACGAACCGTGTAGTCATTTTTCATACTGAGAAAACTATTGTAGTCAGAACCGGTTTCGTAGTCACTGCTAATCTTAACTCTCATTTGATAAACATACTCCTGTCCCCACTTGGCTCGGAAGCCCTGGTTAAAATAGGGTGATGGAAGATTTCTTGGAACAAGTTCTTGGCGATAGCTCTTATCACTTTTTCGGTAGCTTCCAGGGGTGATTCTGAATCGGTAGGCTCCCACCCCATCTTCTTTTACTATTTTTCCGTCATTATGACCTAAGTGATGAACTTGTAGTCCGTCTTTGGACCTACTGACATTTTTACCAAAGTTGCTATTGAACTCATAACCTCGCAATAATTTAAGGCTAGGTAATCCACTGGGAACCCCCGAATTTCCTCCATCGTCTTTTTCTTCTACATCATCATCATCTTCGTCGTCATCGTCAGCCTTTGGTGAAGAGTTTCCGCCAGTAGAATTTCCTCCTTCTTGGCAAAACTTATCAGAACCAAGATAGCCGCTGTTCCATCGGGCATAAATCTGATAGCAATGATCATCTGGATTAGACATAGAGAAGTTGACTTTAATATTCTTGTCGCTAGAATAGACGCGTGGAATAATGCTGGTTCCAGTACGTTTACCGTCTACCATTAGCTCAAATCCTCCTTCCGGACGGTTGGGTGAAGCAAAATTTACAAACTCTAGTGTAACTTTAGATCCACTGAACTCCAAACGACTAATGACAGGCTCCTTCACATTAGACGGTTTCTTTACGTCGTTGGATGAAGATTTGTCATTTGACTCTTTAGGGGAGGAGGGGGAGTTTTCGTTACTGCTTGCACCAGCTTTCATTTCATTGGAGCTAACATAACCACTATTCCATCGGGCATAAATCCGATAAGCCCGATCAGGATTACTAGTCGAAAAGGTCATTTTAACTTTCCGATCAGAAGAATAGGAACGAGGAGTTAAAGAGGTATAAGTTCTTTTTCCGTCAGCCATTACCTCAAACCCTCCCTCTGGCTTATTAGGAGCAGAGTAATTCGTGAATTCGATGGTTACTTTGGAACCATCCACCTTTACACTGGTAACTTCCGGAATTTTTGAGTTAAGTGTTCGGGCAGAATTAAGTTGGGTGGCAGAAGCTAACCCACTATCGGTAAATAGTTCTTCCTCCGAACATTGAGTGAAACATAATGAAAGTAGAATAATTGGTAGTACTAAATAAATTCTTCTCATAAGTAGGGTAGAGTTTATTTCAACAATTAACAAACCACCTACTCATAGCATATACCATTCAAAAGTGCCAAATTCATTTGCCAAATTATGGATAATCTAAAGACAAGCTTTTTGAAAATAATATTAATTCTAGCGGATAATAAAATTTAAAAAATATAATATTAAACTATTATACTATACTCTTTTATCAGAGTTTACTTCATTCGTTGAAAGGTAATAATTAAGTTGATGGAAAAAATTATTGAAAAATAGTATTTCTATCTAAAAAAAAAGTAAAGCTATACTTTCACTTTTTGTACAATGAGAAATTATTTTTCAATTTGATAATATTTGGTACGTACTGTAAGAATCGGTGAGATTTTCTTGCTTTGTCTTCTTAAAATAAAATCAGTTTTTTTGACAGAGTGATTAGATACAGTAAAAAGTAGAATAGAACAGGGTACTTTATCTACCCTGCACACTGTTAAATAACCACGGAAGAGGGGGAAATATTATTTACCGATTAATCATCAATATCGAATGTCTTTATCCTGGTACTATTACCGATTGCGAACCATGTCTGTACCTGAGATTGGCTTTAGAGCAACTCAGTATTGGCAAAAGAGACAGGAGCGTAAAAGTCAGCAGGGCTACTTTCCCCGGAATGCAACTCTGCGTTATCCAACAAAAGCAATTTTACCGGTAGGCGAGATAGACCTTCAAGCCGAAGAACAAATGATTACAGTGTTCGGGCAGTCTTTTTATTATAACCGGCCTATTGACTGGCATCTGGATATATCATCGAAACGGCGATTTCCAAAGACCTTCGCCAAAGATATAAACATTCGAACCAGCGAATACGGAAGCGCAAAGCATGTCTGGGAAGTAAACCGTCTTCAATTTTTACCCCTCTTAGCACTTCAATATCGTCAGGAAAAGGATCCAGAACTGTTAAATCAGTTTCAGCGTGTGGTTGAATCCTGGATCGAAGAAAACCCTTATCTGGTTGGAGTAAACTGGTACAGTAATATTGAGGTGAATATTCGGCTTATTGTCTGGTTTTTCTGCTGGGAAATACTGGATGTAAACTCATTGATGGACAATAGTGAAAACTTTTGCCGGTTTGTAGAATCTAAGTGGTTACCTACAATTTATCTGCATTGTCGATATAGTTACCAAAACCCTTCGTACTACTCTTCAGCTAACAATCATCTAATTAGTGAGTATGCCGGACTATTTATTGCTACTTCGTTCTGGAATTTCTCTGAATCTGAGAAGTGGTTGAGCCACGCTAAAGCAGGGTTAGAAAAAGAGATTATTATTCAGCACTCAGCCAAAGGAGTAAATAAGGAAGAAGCCGCTGAGTATATTCAGTTTATTACAGATTTTTTTCTAATTCCATATGTAGTAGCGGAGAACACCAATAACCACTTCACCGAGACTTACCAAAATCAATTGAAGAACATATTGGAGTACATCTATCAGATGATGGATATTCAGGGTAATATCCCGTACTATGGCGATGAAGACGACGGGAAAGTCATTCTGCTGGAAAACGGACATGTAGATAACTTTAAGTCTCTACTTACTTCAGGAGTAGTATTATTTGGAGAGCCTCGTTGGAAGAACAAGTGCACTATGTGGGATAACAAAAATGCGGTGCTCTTTGGTGAGGAAGGTGAAAAAGCGTTTAAGAATATTCAGCCGGTAGCTGTTGAGCAAACATCTAGATTATACTCCGAAGAAGGGCACTTTTACTTACGAAAGCAGCAAGGAGAGCGAGAAATTTATTTACATATGGATGCAGCACCTCTGGGTTTTTTGTCCATTGCTGCCCACGGGCATGCTGATGCGTTGGCGTTTGACTTGCATGTAGACGGGTGCCCCATCATTACCGACTCCGGAACCTATACCTATCACACTGACCCCAAGTGGCGCAGCTACTTCATTGGTACTATAGCCCACAATACCATCCGAATTAACCGGACTGACCAGGCCCAAAGCACCGGGCCTACCATGTGGATTAACCATTATCATGTTAAGGTAATCAGCAGTGAAACTACTGATACCCAAGATAAGATAGTGGCTGAACACAACGGCTATCTTAAAACTGGGGTAAAGCACCAACGCACTCTCGTTTTTAATAAGACTACCGGACTAATCACTATTACCGATGATCTACTAGTAAAATCTTCGCAGGAGTACTTTCTGGAATTTCCACTGCATCTGCATCCGACGGTGAAAGTTGAAAAAACAGATGAACATCGGTTTATGCTGTTGCATAATCAAGCCAGGAAAGTAGAGGTACAAGTAGATTCCGTATTGAGCACAAAAGAAATTCGGGGGCAAACCGATCCTATTTTAGGTTGGTATTCACCCTCGTTCCAGATAAAAGAACCTACATCAGTGCTATATTCTACTATTCATTTTAGTAGTTCTATCCAACTAATAACCAATATTTTAGTTTTACCGAATAACTCGTAATCGCACTTTGTTTGATAGGTGCGATCTCAGGGTGAATTACCCTGCTCAATACTCCTATGCTGTGTGAGCTATTGTAAAAAGCCAGAATAGAAATCAAAAGAGGTTTCCCAATTCTAGGGAATAGCCTTCCTTCTTGTAGTAGCTTTAATGAGATCATTTTGTCTCATTGCTTACCAAGGAAATATGTTTTGCTGTGATCAATCCCGGTTGGGTTTTGAAGTAGATAGCTTTTCCAGCTTTAGTTGCCATTACATTGGTAACAAATACACCGTCTCGTTCAACTACCCACTCACCGGGCAGTACATCTGTTAGTAGAACTTTGATAACACCTTCGTTCTCAATGGAAAAGGAAGCTTCGCTTAACAAAGCAGTACTTTTGCTAAAGAGAGTTACTTGATCCAATGTCTTTACTCCTACTAGTTCGCCATTGGCTATTTGAGTAGCTGGGGGTGGGTCAACATTTTTATCCATTACAATCATAGAATGAAGAAAAAAGTCTTCCTGACTAGGTTGAGAAGGGGATACCTCAACCTGGAATTTCATATCCTCGTAGGAAGGCTCTTTTTTGGTTCCCGGGTCGTAAACCCTACCATTGATAGAGTGACCCGGTACAATTTTGATAGTGGGATTTTCAGGTAAAATAGTGTAGGAAACTAGCTTTCCGGCATAGCCCGCCTTCGCCGTTAGTACAGTTTCATTTCCCTTTACTAAGGGAGGGTTTACACTGTTTATGAGAAATGCTTTTTCAAATGAAGGGTCAGTAGCTATAACCCGGTCAAAAACCACAAATACTGTCGGATACGTTGTGTCTTCGGTATTGTAGGTTACCATAGAACGAGTTACTTTTCTAACCTTATCTTTGTTAGCTTTATTGACGTATGTATACCCACTCGTAATGTCACCTGCTAGGTAGCTGTATTCAGGGTTCTGACTGTTAGGGCCGAACTCATGGGCCAACACTGAAGCAAATTGGTAACCGTTTTTTGAATCGATTAAAGTTTCTAAATCTTTTGGTTGTACATTACTGTTCAGGGGCCAGCGAATTCCACCATCCACTTGGGTATTAGTCCAGCTTTTGCCGAAAAATTTCTCCTGCGGATCTCTGATAATCAAACCATTGTGTGCGGAGGTTGACCGGTAAAAATTCTTCCAGTAATCCGAGCTGAACTTACTTTTTGAACCACCGTACATGCCTCCATCTCCAGTCAAGTTGCCCCTGTAATAGATCTGGAACGTACCGAAATCTTTGTGCTGATGGCCTCCGAAGTAATATTGCCCAATTCTCATATGGACAACCGCGTCGTTTGCATTACGGTTGGTAACAGTCCATCCAGTACGAGCAATCATTTCCGCTCCCACAGGTTCGTTGAAATACTTGGTTTTAGGTAACGAATCCAGCGATTCCCGCCCCAAGCCTATTGGACGGAGAAGGAACTTTCCAAAAAGGTCATCCCGGACGCGATTGTACGATTGAAACAATGGATGCTCGGCTAGGGCGGCCAACTGGGAGTTACGATAGTAATTAGCTATGCCATCTAAAAAAATATTATGAAACTCATAGGCCCAGGAATCAGTCTGGGTATCGCCCAGTCGCATAATCTGACCGTCGGGCCGCATGAAATAGGCAAGCATATAACCCAACTGTTCCATATCATCTATCCAAATATCTTTTCCCCCACTAATTTTATTAAACAAGAATGCGGCAAACATCATATGGCTCGTTCTGGTACTCACATACCAACCCTGGTGGGATATGTGAGACTTCAGGGCGAAGTTACGTACTTCCTGAAATTCCTTAAAAAATATCATAGAAGCCTGATCCCATACTTCAGGCGCTTCGTCGTAAATAGCTAGTCCGGCTGGTAGCTGATTGAAGAACCATCCAGAGGTATTATGACTTACAATAGTGCCGTGCCCTCCGGTAGCGGGCCAATAGGGCGGATGCTGATTGTGAATGCGGGCAAATTCTTCAATGAAGTCTTGCTTTTGGGTTGTAGTCAGTAGGGGGTAACACCAGTCATAAACACAGGCTCCCAAAAAAACTTCGTTCATGAGGCGTAAGCCATTGCTGGTGGTTTTTTTTAAAGCAGTATAGGCACCCTCAATAGCGGCCCTTCCTTTATCTTCGTTGCCTTCCACTAAGTATACTAGTGCCTGGCAAATTGGTTGGTCATCGTTTTTGATGCGGAACCACTGAGCTTGAAACTCAGGATGGTTGCGTTTTTCTCGTAGTTCCGGGAGGTCTTCAGAAGTAACAAACACCCTCGGATGACCGGCAGGAACCGGAGGTGAACTGGTAAGTAGTTGAGCCTGGGATATTGTTCCTGAAAAACAACAATGAACAAAGAAGAAAAGATACAATTTGCAACGCATATTCACTGAATATATGTAATGATAAGAGTACAAAAAATTAGCCAAAAATAGCTTTTAATAAGGGTATTTAGTCTGGGTTACCAAAGGTAAAACGCTGAAATAACTGCAAGCTTGAGTATCATTTTAAAAAACTATTATCTCGAGGAACACACTCTGGTGCACCCAAATAATATTAGAATAACAGACAAAGTAGCAATCAGATTCAGAACATTAAGCAAAATGAGAAAATAGGTCTGTAGTTTCTGTGATTGTTGCTAAACCGGCGGGCTGATCAAAATAAATCTAGAGTTAAGTATTTTCTGTACTAGAACTGTTGTTTAGCCCATTACAGCGTAGGAAGTTTGATGTGTATGGCAGAATTAAGCCTTAAATGAGACAGAAAAGGCAACAGAGGGCATAATTGCTCACACACTAACGGCAGATGAATGCAGGGTTAGGATAATATTTTACTTAAAGACGAACTGAACTCACTGCGAAAAGTTTAATTAATTCAGTGTACTTTAGATAGAAATCTGGCGGCTTTAATGCGAACGACCTTTTTGCTTGAAGAAACATAACTGAGCCAAAATTTCTGCTTGGGAGGAAAACGATATATAGAATAGGCCTAACTGGCCACAATTTGTATTCACTAATGCTACTCAAGTTAGAAAACACAATTAGTACATTCGGGGCTGAATGGCTATATTCATGGGTTAAACAAGTAGTTGGTATGCATTTAAGAATTATAGGCTTAATTAACCTGATTTTTTTTCCTATTTATCTTTACGCCCAATCCCCATCCGATACGATAAAGATTACTCTTAAAGCTATTTCAGGTCTCCAGTACGACCAAGTGCAGCTTAAAGTTTCACCTGCTGCTTGGGTAGAACTTACATTGGTTAATTCCGATGAGATGGCTCATAACTGGATTATGACCAAGCCTGGTGCCCGGGAAGATGTAGTTGATTTATCTTTAAAGATAGCCAAGCAAGGTAGCACCGATTACATTCCGGATTCAGAGATGGTGCTGCAATCCATACCATTGCTACTGCCCGAAGAAAGCTATACTGTTTCGTTCCGGGCTCCTCAGCAGGTGGGGGTGTATCCCTACGTGTGTACCTACCCCGGACATGGGGCGATTATGTACGGAGCAATGTATGTTACCAATAACCAGTTACCCCCTCTAGCCAGTGATGAGAACATACCGCCCAACCGTCGCCAGGAGGTAACTAAGGCACAAACGCCACCTAAGCATCCTTACCCCGATATTCTGCCAGCTATGTACCGTACTTTTATGCCTGATTGTGGTCCGGCAGGAATTGCCGTAGGATTGTTGGGCAATATTAGCTACTGCTGGGATGCCGGACAGTGTCGGCTTCGTTATGTCTGGAAGGGAGGTTTTCTTGATCTGGAAGAAAACTGGGCAGGAAAGGGGAAGGAAATTGCCGAGTTAGTAGGAGTCGTTTTTTATCGTGATAGTACTGAGTTTCCCTTCCTGATGGGAGAAGAAAAGCGTATTCCTGAAGTGAAGTTTCTCGGTTACGAAATGAAAAACCGCTACCCTACATTTAAATACCAACTCAACGGTATTATAGTAACTGAGCGCATTGTGCCCACTTTCGAAACCCCTGGTATCAAGCGTATGTTTACTTTCTCAGCGTTAAAGCAGCCAATCTGGTTTATTAAAGATCAGTCTGATGTGCAGTTCTATGTTAACCGAGGATGGTGGGAGGACGAAAACAGCTTGCGCTTAACTCCTGAAGAAGCTCAGGAATTTACTATCACCATCACCGAAAAAACGAATGGAATTTAGATGAGACATAGCGTATCTATAGCCCTGGTTGTTGCATTAGTATGCAGTTGCACCATTCAAAATGTTGAGGAAGAGGTGGGGGTTATCGGTGATCAACGCACCAAAAACTTTTATACGATCGATAATATTCCGCTACCTCAAGGACTGACCGCCGAGGTGGGAGGGATGGATTTTATGCCTGATGGGCGGTTGGTAGCCTGTTTCCACCGGGGAGAGGTGATGACCTACGACCCTAAAGCCGAAACCTGGGAATTGTTTGCCGAAGGATTACATGACCCATTGGGAGTTTATGCCTTAAACAACTGGGAAGTGCTGGTCATGCAGCGCCCCGAACTTACTCGATTGGTAGATAACGATAATGACGGGGAAGTGGAAGAATACCTAACCGTTTCCGATGACTTTGGTATGTCCGGTAACTACCATGAGTTTGCGTTTGGTCCAGCTTTTAACGGGGAAGACTTTTACATTGCCTTAAACTGCGCTTCTAACGGAGCGGGTATCTGGGATGAAGTGCGAGGTGAACTAAACATGTTGGGGCGACTGCCTAAGGGTATGTATTCCTGCGTACCGTACCGGGGTTGGGTGATGAAATTAAATGAGGATGGTTCACTGGAACCTGTCGCTAGTGGCTTCCGCTCTCCCGATGGCATTGGCTTCGATCTGGATGGTAACCTCTTTGTCACTGATAACCAAGGCGACTGGCTAGGGACCAGTAAGCTCTACCATGTGGAAAAAGATAATTTTTACGGGCAGATTTCTAGCTTGGTGTGGCGCAAAGGCTGGGAACAAGATCCACTGAAGATACCCGTGGCAACATTGGACAGTATGCGAACCAAGGCAGCGGTACTGTTTCCGCATAATATTATGTCTGATTCACCCACTCAGCCGCTGGTAATACCGGAAGATATTAAATTTGGCCCCTTTACCGGCCAGTTACTGGTGGGGGAAATGGATCACCCTCGTATTATGCGCGTCATGCTAGAGAAAGTGAACGGGCAGTTTCAGGGTGCTTGTACTACTTTTCTGGATTCGGCTGGTCTTTCTATTGGCAACCACCGGATGGTCTTTGGCCCCGACGGAAGTTTGTGGGTAGGCAAATCAGCCTATGTATGGGTGGGCGATCAGGGGATTCAGCGAATTCGCTATAACGGAGGTATGCCCATGGACATACTGCACATGAACGTTACCTCTCAGGGTTTCGATTTGACTTTTACCCGCCCGGTAAATAGCAGTTTAGCCAAAAAAACAGCGAATTATCAGTTTAGCCGTTATTACTACGATTATCATCAGGAGTATGGTTCGCCCCGCATGGACGAGCAGTCAGTTGGGGTTAAAAAAGTACAGATTTCCGAGGATGGTAAGAAAGTGTCAATAGTGCTGGCGGATATGGTTCCTGGCTACGTTTACGACTTACAAATTGATAGCCTTACGAGTATGGAAGGAGTAATGCTACAAAACCGACGTTTATTTTATACACTGAATAATCTTCCAACTCCTAACGCTATCAGCCAGCGGTAAGCAGTGGTAATTGTTAATTTTACTTTCAGATCTTCAGATAATAGACCTAGGTAAACGAATACCGATAAATTCGTATACACTATTAAAGTTTGGCTTATGGAAATGGTACATTATCACGTGCTGCGCAGTAAACAAGTCCACCAGATGAGTGATGAAGAGTTCTTTCGGTTTTGTCAGGATAATCCCGATCTGCGCATTGAGCGTAATCCTCAGCAAGAAATCATCATTATGTCTCCTACCGGATCACTCTCAGGTTATCTGAATAATATTATCTCTAGCTAATTATTCCTCTGGAATCAAAAGGAAAAACTTTCGATTCTTCTCCAGGCTTTAAGCTGCCCGATGGTTCCAATCGTTCCCCTGATGCATCCTGGGTTTCTAATGCTGCTTGGGAGCGGCTGCCCGATGCAGAAAAGCGTAAGTTTGCCCCGTTGTGCCCAGAGTTTGTTGTGGAGCTCAAGTCGGATACCGATGATCTGGAGGATTTAAAGTAAAAAATGCTCATGTGGATGAGTAACGGCTGCCATCTAGCCTGGCTTATTGATCCTGATGAAGAACAGTGCTGGGTTTACCAACCGAACAAAGCTCCCGAGTAAATAGAGGGGTTTAATCAATCGCTTGCTGGTGAAGCAGTTCTGCAAGGTTTTAAACTTGATCTCTCCCTTCTTAAAGAATAGGTGCAGTACTGTATTGAATATTTTCAGAACCTCCTCAATAATTGCACTTTTGCTTTTTATTGACAGTACTAGAGTTTTTGAGAAAAATAGTTTAACATAGCTGATTAATTCGGTATTCGGTAACAGAATTATCGCTATACTGTAACAACTATTGTCGCTATCATATACCTACCTTATGAAATTCTCCTTCCCCTCGGTCAGTCTATACCTATGTTCCATAGCTATTTTTATCCTCACTGCTTGTGGTGACGAAGGACGCTTTGCGGTTTCATTTCCCGAGTCATTGAGCGAAGAACCTTTAGACGGGCGGTTACTCATCTTAATCTCTGATAATACTGAGAATGAGCCGCGCTTTCAGATTCAAGATGGTCCGAATACACAATTAGTATTTGGGATAGATGTAAATGGTTTAGAGCCGGAAAAAGAAGCCTTTTTAAGTGATACGGTCTTTGGGTATCCGTTGAAAAGTATGGCCAACATTCCGGCAGGGGAATACTATGTGCAGGCCTTGCTGCACAAGTATGAAACCTTCAATCTAGCCAATGGGCATACCGTAAAACTTCCGATGGATCAGGGCGAAGGGCAGGTCTGGAACCGCTCACCGGGTAATCTTTACAGTATCCCACAGAAAATAACTTTTGATCCGGAGGATGATGAGACGTTTTATATTACGATGGATCAGGAGATTCCTCCCATTGAAAAACCAGAAGATACCAAATACATCAAGCATATTACCATGCAGAGTGATCTGCTAACTGAGTTCTGGGGAAGACCTATGTATTTGGGAGCCAATATCTTGCTACCCGAAGGGTTTGATGAACATCCCGAGGCCCGTTACCCAATATGTATCTTTCACGGGCATTTCCCTTATACTTTTGGGGGGTTCCGGGAGGAGCCACCTGACCCGGACTTAGCTCCTGATTACAGTGAACGGTTCCGACTGGAGGGCTACAATCGCATTCAGCAGCAAGAAGCCTACAATTTTTATCAGACCTGGACAGGCCCAGATTTTCCCCGTATGATCATTATTGAAATTCAGCATCAGAATCCGTACTACGACGATTCATACGCCGTAAACTCCGCTAATTTAGGACCCTACGGTGATGCTATTACCTACGAACTGATTCCTTATATCGAGGAGCAATTTCGGGGTATTGGCGAAGGCTGGGCTCGTTTTCTTTACGGTGGTTCTACTGGCGGTTGGGAGGCACTGGCCGCTCAGGTGATGTATCCGGAAGAATACAACGGTTGTTTCGCAGCTTGCCCTGATCCCATTGATTTCCGAGCTTACACGGTAGTAGATATTTATCAGGATACTAACGCTTACTATCTACCTAGCAAGTATAAAAAAACTCCCCGTCCGGGTCGGCGCGATTATTTGGGTCACGTAAGTACTACGCTGGAAGATATGAACCACCGTGAACTGGCCCTGGGCACGAATAGCCGCTCGGGACAGCAGTGGGATATCTGGCAGGCTGTTTATTCCCCAGTAGGAGATAACGGATACCCCAAACCTATCTGGGATAAACTCACAGGTACTATTGATCCAAGTGTAGCCGAATACTGGCAGGAAAACTACGATTTGCGGTATATTTTGGAGCGGGACTGGGATAAGCTAGGTCCCAATCTACAAGGAAAAATTCATATCTACTGCGGCGACATGGATAATTACTACCTGAACAATGCCGTAATGTTGATGGAAGAGTTTCTAGTGAACACGGAAAACCCCCATTACGATGGTGAGGTTGCTTACGGCGACGGAGCAGAACATTGCTGGAATGGAGATCCCGAACAACCCAATGCTATTTCCCGCTTGCGCTACAATACCATGTACGTACCTAAAATTCTGGAACGAATCGAAGAAGGAGCGCCTGAGGGAGCCGATTTAAGCAGTTGGCGATACTAACCAAGAGCTTTTTTTTCTGGGTTTTAATACGTTTAGGACAAAAGCCATTTATTTTAGCTGTAGTTTTTGTTGAATGTCCCGAGAAAGTAATGTTATTTTGTGGTTTTAAACCATTTGTAAACTTTACAACCTAACCCAAAGAGTCATGTTAGAAGCAAATCTTACTAGCAACGGAATAGACACTCCTCACACTGTTACTTCTAATGATACCGCTACCCAGAAAGTCAATCGGAGGTTACTATACTACGCTAACCACCCTCAATTTATTGAACATCGGATCAGCCAGTTAGATCGGGAGACCTCTGTTGAGCAGGTATTGAATAACGGCACCGCGTCGCTTACACTAACCGGAGTGCTACTGGCGCTGTTGAGCAGTCGCCGATGGTTGGTTCTCTCGGTACTGGCAACTGTATTATTTTTTCTAAAAGGTCAGGCGAAGGATGCTGGACTACTTACAGTACTTCGTGACCAGGGTTATCGCTCTCAGGAAGAAATATCACGCGAGAAGCAAATGCTACAAGCACTCCGGGGTGACTTTGATACGATCGGCATCGCCAATCAGACTCCGGAAGAACGAGTGTCACAGATAGTTCAAACCTTAGCACTGAAGTAATAATCAGCCTTCTTCAGTAAAACTGAATGCTTAATTGACCATTTGGTAGAGATTATTACATCTGCTCCTGTTCAACTTTCTCGGTTGGTACCTCCTTTTTCAATTCTTTAACTGCGTAGGCAGGGCAGGTGTAGCGGGGTGCACAAGAAGAAAATCCGATAATTGCGATAGCAACAAGTAGTAGTTTGGTATTTTTCATAGCTAACATTTTTTACAAATATACTAAAAATAGTACATATGTAAATAATAGTATAAAAAAATAAATATTCAAATCATCAAACTACAACCTCTTACTTCAGAATTGTCAAATCTTCCAAGTACTTCAAAGCTTTCATCACTTACTCTTCTGCCAAGGTCCTTAGTTTCAACAAAGGCACAGGAATCCACATTTGCTAAGTCAATTACATTAATCCCTCCTTGTCGTCCGTCGGGAGCAGGGGAAAAAGGATCATATGTATCTCGAATGCGGATTTTCATCCAGGGTGGGGGAGTGAACTGGCCGTTAACCCTAGAGTAAGCTTGAGAGAGAAGTTCAGTCATGCCGTATTCAGAAGCTACATTAGTTACTCCCAAGCCGGTAGCGAGTAAATTGTGTACTTCGGCTCGGGTAATCTCCTTTCTTCTTCCTTTCATACCTCCGGTTTCCATAATCACTACTTCGGGCCATTGCAAACGATAAGTCTCAGCCAAGGTAAGCAAGGCAAAAGTGACACCTAATAGTAATATGCGGCGGTTAGTTTGGCGGGCTGCTTCTACCTGATGAACTAACTTTTCAAAATTATTTAGATAAAAACCAGAGTACGCTGACTGACTCTGCTCAATAAAAAAGTCCGCCATTGCGACTAAAGAAGCATTCTTTCGCTCTAGGTAAGAGGGAAGTAAGGCAAAAATATGAAAATCGGTGAGCGGTCCCCACTGCCGCTCAAATGCTCGTTGACAAACCTGATAATACCAGGGTAGATCCGCAATATAGTGCCGACTTCGGGTTTGACCAGTGGTTCCGCTACTTTCGAAAAAAAACTGCGTTTGAGCTGTGTTCTTCGTAACGACTTGGTGGTGCTTAAAGAATTCTATAGGTAGAAAAGGAATATTTTCGGTACTTTTTATCTTTTTAGGATTAATATTCAGGTGTGATAGATAAGTCTGATAGATTGAGTTATGTTCGGCTTGCCATTGAAATAGCTCCATGGCCATCGCCTCAAATGAACGAGCATCAATATCCAGTAGGTGGTGCTTAAATTGGCGGGGAAAACTCATGAAGAAAAGTAGCCTAGGTTATATCAAAAATCAACGTTGTACGTTATATTAATACTTTATCAGTGTGGTTATCACCCAATTGACCAACGCTATAGCATGAAACGAAGTTTTTATTTATTTATCCCGCTTTTTGTGCTGTTGGGACTTTCTGCTTGCTTTGAGGAGCCCGACTATGGCATAGAGCCTGTTATTGTCAGTTATGATGATTTCTATTTTATAGACCCACCCGGTGCTACTGATACCTTAGTAATCAGAATTAATTTTCAGGATGGTGACGGCGATTTAGGACTAACCGCCCGAGAAGGTTCATTTTTTGATCCTTTCACGATTATTACTGATGAAAATGGTAATCCTATTATATTTGATCCTAATGATGATAGCCAGCCTCCTTTCAATTGTACTGACTGGGTTTTTCCTCAAGGCAATAATCCAATAATCATTGGAAATGACACAATTACCGATACTATTTTGGTAGAGCCTAATCCATTAGTGAGAAACTTCGAAGTAACTTTATCTCGGAGAGTGAGCGATGGTATATATGAAGTTGTCGATTTTGGCGATCCTTCTATTTGTCGGGCTCCTTTAGGCGGCCGGTTTCCGCCGCTGAAAGATGACTTCTCCAATAAGAAACCTTTAGAAGGAACTATTCAATTTTCGGCACCTTCGCTTATTTTCAAGCCCTTGTTCCGCAACGATAGTTTAAAGATGGGAGTGGTCATCCGCGACCGGGCCGGTCATACTAGTAATATGATAGAGTCTGACCCTTTCACTCTCAGCGATATCACTCGTTTTACCGATTAGTCGAGTTTACTCTTCTTGAACTCATAAAAAGCCTGGACCAAAGCTTCAGCTGTGGCAACCTTGATGGGCAAACCATCACCGCCAATGGTTATGTCAGAAAGTTGCTGATCTTCTATTTGTTCTAATGTTTCCCAGACGCTTTTTTTCATTGAAAGGCTGTTGCCTAATTCCCCTGGGCTATCGCTCGACAAAACATGGGAGTAAACTTCAGATAGTGTAGTAACTCTTAGCTCCAAACGAAAACGCTGACCATCAAAAAAGTTTTTTACGAAAGTCGACTGGGGAGAAAATAGCAGGTCTTTAGGTGTACCAATCTGTTGTATTTCTCCTGCATCTAGCAGACAGATTTTGTCAGCTAAAGTAATTGCCTCAAAAACATCGTGTGTTACCATCACTACCGTTTTTTCCCTAAACAATTGCTTCGCTTTTAATTCATCAATGAGCGTTTGCTTGGTAATAGGGTCTAATGCCCCAAATGGTTCATCCATCAAAATAAGGGGAGGATCATTAGCCATAGCCCGAGCTATACCTACTCGTTGCTGCTGACCACCACTTAATTCGGTGGGGTATCGCTCGCCAATACTTATATCTAGACCGACCAGTTGCAGTAACTCCTCACTCCGGCTTCGTCTATTTTCTGGCTTTTGTCCTTCTAGTTTCAGCACTAATTCAATATTCTCATGGATAGTATAATGCGGAAATAGTCCAACTTGCTGAATTACGTACCCAATACGCTTGCGAAGAATAGGCGGATTTATTTCGGCGTTGTCCCGGCCAGCTATATAGATACTTCCAGACGAAGGAGGAACCAGATAGTTAATCATTTTTAGCAATGTGGTCTTCCCCGACCCGCTGGTACCCAGTAGTGCCAATGTCTGTCCTTCAGCTACTTCCAACGAAACCCGGTTGATTACCGTCTGGTCTCCGTAATTCTTACATACCTTCTCAATGTTGATCATAGTAAGCTAAAACCTTATACTACCAATGTAAATTCCAGGCTAGCTAAAGCAATAGTATTTCGTAAATATCTGATAATTAGAGTATTAATAAATAAATTCCCCCCAAAAAACCATAATACAACAGATAGTAAAGATATGTGAAAAGTTCAACGATATATTATACTGTTACAAATAAAGATCTGAAACATACCTGTGTGCGGTAATAAAAACGAAGGGTTACTTTTTTCCAAACTTTTCGAGCTTCTTGCTTTCAAGTTTTTCCACAATAAGACAGGTTATGATCAAAAAGTCGAGAATTATCCTATCGCTTGGTTTGATAGGTATGTTTGGTATCAGTGGCTGTTTACCGGACGAAGATTTTAATAATGTAAAAGTTAAGGCACCATCTCCCAAGGTTTCGCTTCCGTTGTTTAACACTACTCTCACTGTAGAGGACATGCTTCAGGCTGATGGTGAAACGGGAGCCTTACAAAAAAATGCTGATCATTCTTACAGTCTTTTTTACGAGTCTGAGGTGCAGTCAGATCCTGTCCGGGAGTACTTTCCTGAATTGCCAAACCAACAGTTCTCCGAGTCGTTTTCATTAGGCCTAAATGCTCCTGGATTTACCCTTACGGATACCCCCCCGGTTACGTTTGAAGGTTCTATTCCGTTTGATCTTAACGATTTAACTATTTATGACATTGAAAGCAGCCAGGGTATCCTTGATATTACTATTAGCTCTAATTACCAGCATGATGTTGAGGTTAAAGCAACTTTTCCTAATATCATCAGCCCTACTGGTGAGGTATTGGTGCTTGAATTTCCCCTTCTTTACTGGAATGGTCCTGGTTTCAGTCAGCAGGAAGTTAACCTAACCGGATACCGAATAAACCTATTCGATGGCGAGATTGGGTACAAACTGGAGGTGAGTATTGTTGGATCTGGTCAGCCTATTAGTTCTACCGAAGAGATAGATTTTGACTTTTCATTGACCGGTCTGGACTTTGAGTATTTATCAGGGAACTTTTCTGGTATAGAGGTTCCAGTAGATGCTGATACACTGAATATTCCTGCTTTAAGTGGAGTAATTGAGGGGAATGTTGCCGCCAACCCTAAACTGTCGTTAACTTTTTCTAATTCATATGGAGTGCCAGTTGCCCCTGACTTTAGCAGGTTGTTTATTCGGCGGATTGATGGAACCGTAGTTCGTTTGCAGGATTCTCCAGGTTATGAGTTTTTTAGTGGAAATTTTACTGTCCCTTACTTACAGGCAAGAACAAATCAAGCGGTGACCGAGACCTACGTCGTAAATGATGAATCATCTAACATTGATGAAGCATTTGCGAATATTCCTTCAGGATTGGCATACGGTTTTGGTTTTGCCCTGAATAGTGGAGAAAACGACACTAGCTTTGTTTCTGCGACTAGTCAAATAGGAATAGATTTAGGATTAGAGGTACCCCTAGAGGCTGGATTTGATCTTACTTTAGAAGATTCTATTGATGTATCTTTCTCTGAACTAGAAGATGTGAAGGAGTTAAAGATGCTTTTGAAAACAGAAAATGATTTTCCTATTGATGCTAACCTGCAGGTTTATTTCCTCGATGAAAACGGTAGTACTATTAAGGACAACGACGGAGAGCCTATTAGTCTTTTTGAAGGCGAAGCGAAGCTGCTGGTAGCTGCCGAGATTATCAACTCTACAACTGGAGAAACCATAGCTGCTAATAGAGACTTACCACTATCTGCCACGATCGGTCAGGATAAATTTGAGAAAATTAGAGAGGCTACCCAACTGCTAGTGAGAGCTAATCTTAACAGTGTTAGCGAAGAGAGTAACCGAATTCGGTTGTACTCTTTCTATTCAATCCGCTTCAGCCTGGCGGCTCAAATTCAAGCCTCTTTCGATTCAGAATAATTGAACCACAATATCCATGAAATATAATTACTCCCTCATTGCTTTGCTAGTAATCTTACTGGCAACTTCCCGCGGATACGCCCAACAGGAACTGACATTACATCTACTAGACAATGTTTTTCAGGCATCTCACACTAATCCGGCATTTGTTCCTCGGAATAAAGTGCACGTATCTGTAGCGTCTTCTTTTCATCTGACTGCTAAAAACTCCGGTTTTACCTATAATCAGTTGGCAGCTAATATTGAAGAGGATGAAACCGGACAGAGAATATTAGATATAGAGAAATTATACGAGAACTTAAATCTTAGTGGTAATGATTACATCCACTTCAGCGGTGATATAGATCTATTCGCGCTTTCGTTTAAAGCAGCTAAGAATCGTTTCTCACTAAACGTTACTGAGCGCTTTTTCGGTAGACAGCGCTACGACAAAAGTGTCCTTCAGTTTGCCGTTCAGGGAAATGAGCCCGGGCAAACCCTACAATTAGGAAATTACGAAACCGACGGTATTCATTATCGCGAAGTAGGAATAGGTTTTAACCGTCCTTTTTTAACTGATAATAAATTAGTAGTAGGAACCAGAGTAAAAGCTTTATTTGGCTTAGCTAACATTCAAACGGAAGAGGCCAATATTTCATTGACTACCGGCACTGAACAGGAACTGTACGCAATAACTACAAACGCCAACGTTCGGATAAATACATCAGGCACTAACCTGCTGGAAGATGATGTCGCTGCTTATGCAACCAATATGGGCAACGGTGGTTTCGGAATAGATTTAGGTGGTACTTATCAACTCAACGATCAGATATCGTTTGCGGCATCGATCATTAACCTAGGTATGATTTCCTGGAAGGAAGATGCCCAAACAATTTCCTCCGACGGTACCTTTACCTTTGCCGGGGTCGACAATGAAAATCTACTTACCGAAGGGTTTAATCTTGATGTCCAACAGCTCACTGATTCAATTGCCGATATTTACGAATTTGAAGAAGAAGCTACAACCTACTCAACTAGTCTACCTACGCAAGTATACTTGACTGGTCATTATCAGCTAGCTACTCGTACCACGGCCTCAGCTACGCTATACGCTGACTTTTACCAATCATCAAGAAGAAGCCTTTCAGTAGGAGTTAAGCAGGACGTTGGGCGGTGGTTACAGGCAGCCGCTACCTATTCGTTACAAGCCAGATCGTATAATAACTTAGGATTAGGATTAGCTATGACCACTGGGCCGAAAGGGCTACAGTTATATTTTGCTTCTGACAATATTTTGGCATTAGCCGATGTAGGTAACGCCAAAGTGATTAATGCCAGAGCCGGATTCAATTTCGTTTTCTAAACAAGAGGTACAGCAAAGTTGCTCCTAATCCTGCGGCTAATAGGTATATACCGTTTTTGAGTGAAGGTGTATTCGTCAGGTAAGGGGCAGCTACCCTGCGGTAGTTTATGCGCGGACGAGAAAATTTTCCTAGCGTAAGCCAAGGCTGATCTTGCACCTGAATAATAATAGCTTGCTGATTTTGGTAAAAAGACCGGTTGAGTTGAATTAGGGTATTCCAACCGGGACGCATGGGCCAACGGGTATTCAGAAGGCTAAAAAAGGACTTTTGGTTGGGAAAACGGATGATAAGGTCACCTTCGTGATCGTTAGAAACCCGTACATCACCGTTATTACCGCTTAACGTAAGATCGGCAATAACCTCAATAGGTTTTGCCCCGAAAGTATTAGACATAGGTTAGAAATAAGCTAGTAGTTAAAAAAATTAGAGTGAAAAGAATGATTTCTTTTCACTCTTTTTGTTTTAGCCATTTTTATTATCCGTAGTACGTACCCGGATAGTACCGTTCATTTTCCAGTGGGCATGATCAGCATCGCCATTTCCACTAGCTTTACTAGGTACATAAAGATCGAAATCATCGAATTCGTAGGTGATTTCAGCGTCTCTTCCCGTTAATTTGTCGTACAAGCCTATGGCAAGTTCAGGCCAGGTTTTTGTTTCTTCTTGTGCCATTTCAGTATAAGGTTAAGTAAAAAATTTGTTCTAACTGTCTAAGTAAATAAGTACAAAACGCCTAAAATGTTTAACCTGTGAAGAAAATAATTTAAACAAAAAACTAAATCAAAGAATAAGTCTGTTAGTTAATTATTGAGTAACTTACTGTAGAATCAACACACTACCAACCGATGAAGCGATTATTAGTCCTCCTTACTTTCGCTGCTTTCAGCCAAACGGCCGTAGCTCAATTTGAATTACGCGGTACGGCCGACTATATGCCTTCAGGATGTATATTACTTACCCCCAACGAACGCTACGCCGAGGGAATTGCTTACAGCACTAACAAGCTGGATCTAAGAGGTTATTTCGAAATTGAGTTTGATATTTACCTGGGTGACAAAGACGAATTGGGAGCCGATGGAATTACTTTTGTTATTCATGATGACCCTCGAGGTTTTAATGCATTCGGAACTTTTGGTGAAGGATTAGGCTACGGGCGTTTTAATCCAAACTTTGCGACGGGTAATTTTATTGCTCCTTCCGTAGCAGTGGAGTTTGATACCTACCAGAATGAGTTTCAGAACGACCCTTTTAGCGATCATGTAGCCTATTTGGTGAACGGTAGCAGCTTTCACACTACCTTTTGGAACAATGAAGACCAAAACTTTAATCTGGAAGATGACCAAATGCATAACTTCCGCTTCAGTTGGAATCCTGAAACCTACGAAATAATCGTGAAACTGGATAATATTGTGGTGTACCAGGGTAAGCAGAACATTGTGGAGGATATTTTTAATGGCAATACTGAAGTGATCTGGGGTTTTACCGCCTCTACGGGAAATAAGCATAACCTACAATACTTTTGCTTCCGTCGGATTGCCTACCAACCAGAACCAACGATCAATTCGGAACAACTAGCGACAGAATTTACGGAAGATTAACTGCCTCGAAGCCCTGAATGAAATAATCTGCTTTTTCTTACAAAAAACAGTTCTGGCCATTTTACTACAGTAGCCTGATAGATTTGCGGGTAACTTTACCGGATGTTTCGGTGGCTACCTTATCCTTTTTTACGATTTACTCCCTTTTTCATATTGGGGATTGGGTTAGCTCAATATTCAACTACCGAACTAGTAGTAGCCAGTTTAGTCGGTCTGTTTCTTACTTATTGCGTCGCCACTTTCTTTCTTCCTAAGATTCTATTTTCTCGCTATCATCCCGTAATAGCGTTTGTAGCAGTAACTATTTTAGTGCTGCTAGGAATACTGAGAACTCAGCAATACGATGAATCAAGTCGGACCGACCATCTACTTCACTTTACTGATACGGCTGATTATTACGTGGGAACGGTAGTAGATTATCCTGAGCCGAAGAAAAATTCGTACAAGACTAAACTTGAAGTAGATTTTGTTTTTTCGGCTGGTGACGATCAGGTAGTGCCAATAATAGCTGAAGTAGTTTTGTACCAACCTAAAGCAGATAGCAGCTGCTTGCTGCAATTTGGCGATCGCATTCTGGTGAAAGGCCTACCTCGTAAAATTGAACCACCCAAGAATCCGGCAGAATTTGATTACCGGCAGTTTCTCGCGTATCAAGGTATCTATCACCAGCAGTATCTGCGAGCAGAGAACTGGGTAAAGATAGCCTCAAACACTCAGCCCGAATGGATGGGGATTGCCGGAAAGTGGCGAAATCGGTGCCGGGACATTATTTTGCAGTATGTTTCTCATCAAGAAGCACAGGGCATTGCTTTAGCTATTACGTTAGGGCTGAAAAGCCATTTGGAACGAGAAGTGCAAACGGCTTACGCTGCTGCTGGAGCCATGCACATACTGGCAGTATCGGGTTTGCATGTAGGAATTATCTACCTAATAGTTAATTTGTTGTTCAAGCCACTTAGCCAATTGCCGAAGTTCGGGGTTGCCACTCATGCCCTTTTGTGTATTTTATCGCTTTGGGTGTATGCCGCGCTAACTGGTTTCTCACCTTCGGTACAGCGGGCGGCAGTTATGTTTACGTTTGTAATTGTTGGAACGGCAATCCACCGTCAATCCAGTATATACAATACGCTGGCCTGCTCGGCATTTTTTCTGCTTTGGATCAATCCGTATCTGGTATATTCGGTGGGATTTCAACTTTCTTACTTAGCGGTGTTTGGTATTGTTTATCTGCAACCCCGAATTGCCGCCTGGATAAGCCCCAACAATAAGTTGTTAAATTACTTATGGGAACTTACGGCAGTATCTATTGCCGCCCAGCTTGCCACATTTCCGCTTAGCCTTTATTACTTCCATCAGTTTCCGACCTACTTTTGGTTATCTAATATTGTGGTAATTCCGGCAGCATTGGTGATGCTTCCTCTGGGAATGATGACTTTAGCTTCCGGCCTTATAGTACCTGCTTTAGCTAAAGGGGTAGGTTTTCTGTTAGGAAAATTTATTGAACTAATTAATGCTTCGGTATCTTTCATTCAGCAACTTCCGGGAAGTACAGTAGAGGGAGTTTCAATAACCTCCCTCCAAACTTGGCTACTGTATTTCGTGATTATCTTTTTGTTGGCGTTATTCCATTATCGGCAGTTACGTTACCTTACAATGATGGTAGTATCACTGCTTTTAGTAGTCGCCATCCAGGTCACGAACTTCTATCACCAAAGTCAGGAAGTTAGTATGACTGTTTACCACGTTAAAGATGATACGCATCTGGATTTTACGAATGGCTTCAGTAATCTACATCTAGGCGAGTGGAACAGCGCTGCCGAATACCATGTACTAGCCAATCATATTCAAAAAGGACTACAGACTCAGTTTCTTAACGACTCGGTCTCAGAGGGTGAAATACAGCGAAGATCGCTGGGGGGCATTGAGTTAATTCAGTTCCAAGGAAAGTTAGTAGCAGTGATACACGAAAAGCTACGCCGGAATAGACTAAAGGAGCCTATCCACGTGAATTATCTGATTGTGGCTAAAAACTCGGTTCGTGATCTCTCAACGATTAGTCACTATTTCCGCTATGATCAGCTTATTATCGACGGTACCAACAGTTACTACGTAGCCCGAAAACTAGCGGAGGAAGCCGAACAGAAACATATTGCTTATCACTCGGTTCCGGTACAAGGTGCACTAACCATAGACTGGAAACCTTGACCGACATTCCAATTTATTTCTCCAATCAGTATCTGTATGCTTTACCCGAGCATCATCGCTTCCCAATTGATAAGTATATTCTGACCAAAGAGCAGTTAGTGTATCAAAATATTGTTCAAGAAAATCAGTTAGTTGATCCGGGCTTGTGTTCCGAAGAGGATATTTTGCGGGTTCACACGTCGGAATACTGGCAAGCGGTTAAAACACTCTCATTACCCTCACGGATGGTACGCCGTATTGGTTTGCCTAACACTGAAACTTCGGTAAAGCGAGCAAGAAATAGCGTAGCGGGTACCATCGCTGCTGCAGAATCGGCGCTTAAAACCGGTCTTGGTATCAATCTGGCCGGGGGGACCCATCACGCCTACGCTGACCGGGGAGAAGGTTTCAGTACGCTCAACGATATTGCCATCGCCAGTCGGCGGTTACTCGCTAAAAATTTGGTAGAACGTATTTTAATTATTGATTTGGATGTGCATCAGGGCAATGGTAATGCAGTTATCTTTCAAAATGATCATACTGTCTTCACTTTTAGTATGCACGGCAAAGACAACTATCCACTAAAGAAGGAACAGTCGGATTGGGATATTACCTTGCCTACCGGCACCGATGATACTACTTATTTAAGCCTGCTAGAAGAGGCATTACCTAAGCTTTTTGGCCGTCAACGCCCACAAATCGTATTTTACCAGTCAGGAGTGGATGTGCTGGCTACCGACAAACTTGGTAAATTATCACTGACCAAAGCCGGTTGTCGCCGTCGCGATGAACTAGTGTTTGAAGCCTGCTCTAACTATCAGGCTCCCGTAGTCACCACGATGGGCGGCGGCTACTCCGAACGCATGGCCGATATTGTGGATGCTCACTGCAATACGGTTGAGGCTGCACTCAAGATATTTGATTCCTAAACACCTAAAGCCAGTGACTACTCATACAACTTTCCGTGGATAGCCTGTAGCGTATCCAAGTCCATTTTGATAACGGCCCGGTCGTAGGTTAATAGTCCGTTTACTTCTGATTCCACGTCAGTAGTTTGGGTATAGACCGCAGCAGCCAGTCCTTTTTGCTTGAGCGAATCTAATGGGATATAAAGTCCATTGTAGGCCATCAGTAAACTATCAGCGGAAGTGGAGGTCTCAAAGTGAGTAGGAGCTTTAGACAAATCCGCTACCCACAAGTGATCGGGAACAACCAGTGCTTGTCCACCAAATTCACCCAGTACAGCCACCCGAACGTCTTCTACTTCCGGCATATCGGGACCAGGATAGCTGTGCATATCGCTTACATCTCCGGTGCCTAAATCCAGCCAGCCGCTAGCGGAGTTAATCAGGCGAGTAGGATCGTATTCTTTAGCCCAATCGGTAAGTTCAGCGGTGTTGTACTGTCCCCAACCTTCGTTAAAGATTACCCACATAACAATGGACGGATGATTGTAAAAATCATCGATTAACTCTTGTAATTCGGTCTCGAACTGTTCGGCCGATTCGGCAGTACGCTGAATTTCTTCACCGTCGCGGCGTACGCGCTCTTCTCCACTAGGCATATCCTGCCAAACCAGTAACCCTAGCTTGTCGCACCAGTAGTACCATCGGGCGGGTTCTACTTTTACGTGCTTGCGGGCCATATTGAAACCCATTTTTTTGGTGATCTCCACATCGTACTTTAGGGCAGCATCTGAGGGGGCGGTGTACAAACCATCTGGCCAGAAACCCTGGTCGAGCGGTCCGATCTGAAATAAAGGCTCATTGTTTAAAAACAAACGATTATAACCGTCGTCAGCTTTTTCTACGGATATTTTTCGCATGCCAAAGTAACTCTGAATCTGATCCACCACGTTGCCGTTTTCGTCTCGGAGTTCAACGGTTAAGTCGTAAAGGAAAGGATTGTCCGGTGACCATAGTTTAGGAGAAGGTATGGCTAATGAAACAGGTAAGTTATCGCTGCCTTCCTGGCTGACTACTTCCTGACCATTGTCAACTGCGACCAGTCTAATGCTGGTAGCCGTAGCTTCATCATTAGTTTGCACTTCAACCGTAAGCGTCTCTTCGTCAATATCCGGCACAAGCTTTATTCGCTCAATGTGCGATTCGGGTACCGGTTCCAACCATACGGTTTGCCAGATGCCCGTAGTAGGAGTATACCAGATACCTCGGGGATTAAGCGTTTGCTTACCGGTAGGTTGCTTGCCCTCGTCTGTTGGATCCCAAACCTCTACGATTAACTCGTGCTCATCTGCCGCGGAAGTGGCTCCGGTAATCTCTACTGTAAACGGATCGTAACCGCCCCGGTGCTCCCCTACTTTCTGCCCGTTCAGCCAGACGGTGGCTTCCCAATCTACGGCACCAAAATGAAGCAATAAATGATCAGCCCGCCAGTCGTTTGGAACCTGAAAGGTACGGCGGTACCACAGTTTCTGGTTAGGTTGCACCATTTTCTTTACTCCCGAGAGAGATGATTCTATGGGAAACGGAACCAGAATACTTCCTTCGTACTCCACCGGCATGCTGCCTTCCTTATCCGTGATAGCGTATTCCCAAAGTCCGTTTAGGTTCATCCACTGCTCACGTACCATCTGAGGACGGGGATACTCCGGGTAGGCATTGTTGGGGGCAACATCTTCGGCCCAGCGAGTCATGATGGAAGCGGGCTGAGGTTTCCATTCCGGGGGAGCTTCCTGCTCGGCCTGAGGTTGACAATGAACAAGAAAGAAAGTTAGTAGTAGAAGATAGACAGAGTAGCGCATAGGTTATTGGTCAGAGTAAAAAAACAAGTATACTGGATTTTTTACTAAAAATATAATGAAATTGTCGTTCCCTCACTCACTGATGAACGCACCGTAATTGCTCCGCGGTGTAGCCGCATTATTTGTTGCGATAAGCTTAAACCTATGCCCGAACCTTCGGGCTTAGTGGTGTAGAAGGGAATGAAAATCTGGTCGACCACATCGGGAGGTATTCCCGCACCGTTGTCGGAAACTTCAATAACACCTTCGTGCTCCTCGGTCTGGTACGCGTTGAGGTGGATCTTAGGATCAGCTATATCAGTCAAGGCTTCGGTAGCATTTTTTATCAGGTTGATGAGCACCTGCTCTATCATCTCCAGATCAATGGTAAGCGATAGGTGAGCAGGGATGACTTCCTGTTTCCAGTCAATCTTACTTTGTTGAAGCGTGGGACTGAGCAGGGTATGCACTCGTTGAAACAGATCGGCTATCGCTACCTGACGAAAATTTGGTTGAGCTACCTGGGTAACATTACGATAGGCTTTTACGAAGTTGGTCAGTCCCTGGCTGCGGTCTTCAATTACCTGCAAACTTTCCAGCAAATCCTGGCTGTCTTCTTCGTTCAGGGTCTGTAATTGTAACGTATCTCCCTGCCGGGTTTGTAGTAATGTTTGCCTAATCATCTCGCTAAGGTTAGTAATCGGAATAACCGAGTTCATTATTTCGTGGGTGAGTACCCGAATCAGCTTCTGCCAGGAGGCTAGCTCCTGTTCTTCCAGTTCGCGGCGCAAATCTTGCAAGGAGATCAGCTTGTAGTACTCGCCCTGTAGGTAGAACTCAGAAGCCTGAAGGGCTAACTGCATCAATTGTCCGTTGATTACTACTTTTACGATCGCCTTCTGACCAGCCTCCAGCCGTTTCATCTGATCGTATAGGTTTTGATTAATTGCCCGTACGTCTGATAATTGTAGCAGTAGCGGCTGCCGTAGCAGCGGCTGGCTCAGCAGTTGCTTGGCTGCCGGGTTCACTAGAGTAATCTGGTCTTCTTGATTCAAACCGATTAATGCGATTGAAACGTGTTCTACCACATTTTGCAGATACTGGTGATTACTCTCTTTTTCCTGGCGTAAATGCTGGTAGGTAGCCACTAACTGATTATAAGAGTGGGCTAATAACTCCCCCGAGCCAAAAGCAGGTTGCTGGTAGGTATTGGTGAAATCTCCCTGCCGAATGGCTATCACCAGGTTCTCTAATTCGCGGTGTGACCGTTCAATGTAGCGCAACAGTTCAAAAGCAGTAATGATAATAGCTAACGCCAGCCAAATAGAAACCAGCCAGAAGTGGGTCTGGGTGAGAACGTAAACGGTGGCGTATCCCAGTGCAATAATGAGTAGCAGGCGAAAGATGATATTGAAGCGAAAGAGGGCGTAGTGCATCTTACAAGAATTGAATGTGAACAATGGACAGTAGACAGTAGAGCACCATTGGATTAGATACTACGAGTTTTTATTATCTAAATAAATATTTCATCTTGCAAAGTAGCTTTCTCTGCTTTCTTTCGCGTTGATTTTTCAATCTATGATCACTATTGGTAGAAAAGATAAAATTGATTTGCCCGAACTGGGTTTTTTTGATATTGATGCTAAAGTAGATACTGGTGCCTATGGTTGCGCCCTGCACTGTCACCACGTAGAGATAGTTGAACGAGAGGGCGATCAGATGCTATCGTTCAAAGTGCTGGACCCTACTCATCCAGAATACGACGATAAACCTATATTGGTAAGCAACTTTAGCGATAAGGTAGTCAAGAGCTCTTCAGGCCAGGCCGAGCACCGCTATACCATTAGAACAAAAGTGGTAATTTTTAATAAAAAACGAACCGTAGAGTTTTCATTAACTGACCGACAGGAGATGAAGTATCCGGTGCTGCTGGGCCGGAAATTTCTCAGAAAACGGTTTTTAGTTGATGTACAACATACTGATTTATCCTACAAACTTAAAAATAACTAACCATGAAAATTGCTGTATTATCCCGGAATTCCAAACTATATTCTACTCGCCGACTGGTGGAAGCTATCCGGCAGCGAGGTCATGAGGCCCAGGTCGTTGATCATCTGAAGTGTGATATTGTGATGGACGACAAAGGGCCTTTTATTTATTACAACGGCAAACGGTTAACCGATATTGATGCGATTATTCCTCGCATAGGCGCATCAGTTACTTTTTACGGAACGGCCGTAGTGCGCCAGTTTGAGATGATGAAAGTGTTCAGTGCGGTAGATTCACTCGCAATTACCCGCTCGAGAGACAAACTACGCAGTTTACAAATCTTGTCGCGGTCAGGGGTGGGTATACCCAAGACTGCTTTTACGAATTATAGTAAGGAGGAAAACAAGGTACTCAAGCACATTGGGCAGGCCCCGTTGGTGATTAAATTACTGGAAGGTACCCAAGGACTAGGCGTAGTGCTGGCCGAAACCGATAAAGCCGCTAAGTCGGTGGTAGAAGCCTTTGACAGCCTTCAGACTCGGGTAATACTACAAGAGTTTATTGAAGAAGCCGGAGGAGCGGATATTCGGGCGTTTATCGTGAACGGAAAAGTAGTAGGTGCCATGAAACGGCAGGGAAAAGAAGGGGAGTTTCGGTCTAATCTGCACCGGGGCGGTCAGGCCAATATCATCAAACTAAGCAAAGCGGAAAAAGAAACCGCGCTGAAAGCGGCCAAGTGTATGGGCCTGGCTATTGCGGGGGTAGATATGCTGCAATCCAAACGCGGGCCAATGGTGCTGGAAGTGAATTCATCGCCCGGACTGGAAGGCATCGAGAAAGCGACCGGAGTAGATGTAGCAGGAAAGATTGTGGAGTACATTGAACAGACGGCTAAGAAGAAAAAACTACCGAAAGACAAGGTGAAAGCTTAAAATAACTGTTTATATGATGTTCAATGGTGTAGACATTCCTCGGGGAGAGACCCGGAAAGTGGAAGTAAATATTTCCCGGCTTCCTTCCCGTTCTCCCATTGATATTTATATAACCATCGCCCGGGCCAAGAAGCCGGGGCCGGTACTGCTACTAATGGGTGGACTGCACGGCGACGAAATCAACGGAGTTGAGATTGTTCGGCGGATTGTTGAGCAAAACTTGCATCAACCACTGATTGGTACCACCATCTGTATTCCGATTATTAATATTTACGGATTTATTAACTTCTCCCGCTACGTACCCGACGGTAAGGACGTAAATCGGTCATTTCCAGGTAATAAGAATGGGTCGCTGGCTTCTCGCGTAGCGTATTATCTAACCAAAGACATCATTCCTAAAATTGATGTTGGCTTAGACTTTCATACGGGTGGGGCCGACCGTAGCAACTATCCTCAGATTCGTTGTATGTTGAAGGATGAGCGTAACCAGGAACTAGCTCAAACCTTCTGCGCTCCGTTCACGCTTCATTCCAAGTATCGTCCCAAATCGCTGAGGCAAACGGCAGCCAAGCAAGGAAAAAGAATATTAGTATACGAAGGTGGAGAATCTGCCCGCTTCGATGAGTTTGCCATTCAGCAGGGTATCAACGGCGCGATTCGGATAATGAAGCTGCTAAAGATGACCGAGGCCAATGGGGTAGAGCCCAACTATCCGAACAGAATTATCAACCATTCTTCCTGGGTACGCGCCCGCACATCCGGCATTTTTCAGTGCACTGTTTCCAATGGAGCCTTAGTAAAACGAAATCAGGTGATGGGCTACATGACCGACCCCTTTGGTGATTTCAAGCAACCCATTAAAGCTCCCGCTACGGGTTACGTCATCGGTTTAAACCATAATCCCATTCTTCACCAGGGAGATGCCATTGCCCACATTGGCATTGTGAAACAAACCCCCAAATAACCTTCTCTTAGCTTATCCGGTCCTGTTCCGACTTTTCCTGAAAGTCAAATGAGAAATCAGGGAAGACGCAGTCGTTCGTTCGGAGCCCATAGTAGAAATACATTTACATTATCGCGCTTTTCCTGAAAATCCTAACTCCAGAACGCCTTAATACTCTAACACTAAATCCCATACTTCTTCATTTTTCGGTAGAGCGTACTTCGGCCTAAGCCCAGTTCAGCGGCAGCTTTACTGAGGTTGCCCTGATGCTTCTTAATGGCTTCTCGGATGGCGCGTTCTTCAACCTCATCTATGTTGAGGGAGTTAGCAGCCAGCGCGGGGCTTTTCTGTCGTTTGGCATCTACCAGCAAATCGGCGGTTTCCAGTTGGGAGCTGCTGCTCATAATCACGGCTCGTTCTACGGCATGCTGTAGTTCCCGTACATTACCCGGCCAAGCGTAGCGTTGTAAGGCGTTAGCGACTGCCGGACGGAGCGGGTCAAGCTGCTTTTGGTATTTTTTACCGTAGGCCTGCAAGTAGTGGTCCACTAACAGCGGAATATCTTCCGGACGCTGACGGAGGGGGGGGATGTTGATCTCTACCGTATTAATCCGGTACAGTAAATCCTGCCGAAACTCAGGATTGCTGCCTTCGGACAGTTGGTAAATAGGCTGATTGGTGGCACTGATCAGGCGAGCATCCACGTTGATGGGTTGGTTGGTTCCTACCCGTATCACCTGTTTGCTTTGGATAGCCGTTAGCAACTTAGCCTGCAAGGAGGGAGAAAGATTACCGATCTCGTCTAAAAAGAGGGTTCCGCCTGAAGCTACTTCAAAGCGACCTGCTCGGGCTTCGGCGGCTCCGGTAAAGGCACCTTTGCTGTGCCCGAATAGTTCCGATTCAAACAATGTTTCGCTTAAGGTGCCTAAGTCAACCTTGATAAAGGGTTGCTTGTTCCGTAATGATGCCCGGTGAATAGCGCGGGCCACCAGTTCTTTCCCGGTACCGTTCTCACCTAAAATTAGCACGTTGGCGTCGGTTTGGGCTACTTTCTCAATAGTTTCGAATACCGGTTGCATGGCAGCGCTTTCACTGATAATATCGGCAAAGGCACTGTCCAGGTCTTGGCTAAGGGCTTGCTGCTGGTTTTTAAGTTTCTCTACCTCACCCTTTGATCGGCTCAACTGGCACACTGAAGCTACCGTAGCCACTAGTTTTTCTTTTTCCCAGGGTTTGGTCAGGAAGTCTACCGCACCTTCTTTCATGGCGTTTACGGCCAGTTCTATATCACCGTAAGCAGTAGTTACCACAATTTGCACCTTCGGGTTTAGTGCTCGTACCTTCCTAATCCAGAATAGCCCCTCTTCGCCGCTGGTTTTTCCCTGGGCAAAGTTCATGTCCAGCAGTAGCACATCGTAAGCTTGTTTTTCTAGATGAGTGGCAATCTGAGAGGGAGAACCTTCGGTTTGTACGTGGGTGAAGTGCTGCTTCAGGATGAGTTTGGCCGTATACAGCACGGCCTGGTCATCGTCTACAATAAGAATGTTCCCCTCCTGTTTTTCCATTGCCTCCAAGATAGCCATTGTTCCATTTTGGTACAACTGCCTGCTCGCTGCTTCTATCAGGGAAAATGCGGAAATAAGCTACAACAAAGTTTCAGGATATTAGTTTTAACCAATGACCTTGCTGAAGCCAACTTTTTAAACTAATACCATATGAGCAACCAAGCCAAGCGCATTCTCACCTTCTTTGTCCTTATTGTTGTTGGTTTTACTTTTCTCTTTTGGGGGCTTGTTCAAGCCCGTCCGTTTCTGTTACCTTTAACTATAGCTGTCTTGCTCGCCATGATAGTTTTACCCATTGGCCAGTGGCTTGAGCGAAAAGGGGTAAATAGAGGGTGGGCTTCCTTTTTTTCGGTGTTGATTATTATTGGGTTCTTTGCAGGGTTAACGTTTATCTTGTCCGCTCAAGTGGAAAGATTGGTCAGCGACTGGCCACAAATTAAGGAAAAGATAGAGCCTAAGATAGAGCAGTTGCAAGACTATATAGCGCAGAAAACGGGCTTTTCGGAGGCGGAGCAGGAACAAAAAATTTCGGAAAACTTGCCAAATTCCGATATTACCAGCGACAGTACTCAAACCTCGGGCGGAGATAGCGCTCAATCATCTTCAGGAAGTGAACAGCCTCCGGGCGGAGATCAAACTGCTGAATCTTCAGATGAAGCTTCTTCTGGTGGGGGTGGCTTGTTATCTTCAGCCAGCAAAGTGGTAGGCCACTTCTTCAGTACCTTAGGAGATCTATTGTTAATCTTTATCTACACTTTTTTCTTTCTGCTCTACCGCCAGAAACTGAAACGGTCTATACTCAAGATGGCTCCCGACGATAAACGGGAGCATACCAAAGAAGTGTTGGTGAATGCCGCTCAGGTCTCTCAGAACTACCTATCCGGGCGGATGCTGCTGATACTATTTCTGGCCATACTGTATTCGGTAGGGCTTAGCATCTCCGGGGTACAAAATGCCATACTTATATCAATTCTGGCCGCTTTTCTGTCGCTGATTCCCTACGTGGGTAATGTGGTAGGTTACGTCATTGCGGTGGTAATGTCTTTAATAGCGGGCAACGGACTCACCAGCGTGATTGGAATATCGGCTACCTTCTTCATCGCTCAGTTTGTGGAAAGCTACATTTTAGAGCCCTACGTGGTGGGCAGTAAAGTAGACCTAAACCCGGTAGTAACCATTATTGTGGTGGTGTTAGGGGAAGCGGTGTGGGGAGTGGTAGGCATGTTGGTGGCCATTCCGGTATTGGGTATCATCAAAGTTGTTTTCGACAATGTGTCAGTACTAAAACCGCTGGGTTATTTACTGGGCGAAGAAGGGATGAAAGACGATAGCGACGAAGGCGATTCTATCTTCACCCGAACCAAACAGTGGGCCATGAATAAGTTTAGCTAGCCAGGTGGTTAGCAATAAGTAATTGGTTAGTCACGATAATACCAGCCAAAAGTGGCGTAGGAGAACCTGTCTAAATTCAATAAAATCTCGCTACTTGCCGGGTAAGATTACCCGCTTACCCTCCGGTTACCCTATCCAAAGCCACCATCAGTACAGGCAACCTTACACTTTCCCTCAACTTCAACCGGACATTTTTGCTGGTTGAAAAGTAATTCTTGAGCGGTTTCGCTCTCCTGACTTCCATGCTGTAATTAATTAGTAGTGACGCAATTGTGTTTAACAGTCAACTTAAGTAACTATTGCATTAGTCATACGTTGGTTTTAAGTAGGCAAACAAGTTAAAGAACCAAATCTAAAGACCTTACAGGTATGACGACCAGACTAAATCTTCAACCGGTACTTTTCACGCTATTTACTACGGCATTGATCTTATCCCTAAGCTTTAGCCTTCCGGCTCAGGATACAGCAAACGCTGAACTAAAGGATTTTAAGATTACCATAGAGAGAACTCAGGAGGGAGTACAACTGGAGTGCAAGGAGGGGTGTGCTTGGAAGAGTTTGTCATTTAGTGCTAATGGCGATAAGCCCCAAGCCGTTGATGAATACGGTATGACCGACCTGAATAAGAATCCATCTCAAAAAGATTCTAATCTGGCCGACTTCCTCTTTACCGTAGCCAAAACAGATAAGGGTATCAGTCTGCAAGGAATGGAAGGAACAGCGTGGAAAGATTTAAGTTTCTATAACTCTATCAAAAATACGCAGGATATTGACCAGTATGGTATGACTGAATTTAATTAAAGACAACCTAAAAAATGCTTCGTTAAATTTGAGGATAAGGGAATTATCTAAACAGCAAAAACGGTTTTATTTGCCAATTTAATATGATGTTTTCCAGCTAACGGTATCCTATAGGAAAGTGCCACCATTCATTTGTTGGAGTGATAAAATAGGAGGGATTAAGAGGTTTTTTTTAAAGCTGGTGGGCACTTTTCACAATTCACCATAGCTTTCTCGAAGAGCTCCTTAGCTTTTCTCTAACTTCTCAAGAGCTTTTCTAAAATTCTCCGGTGAATTTTGTCCCGTTCTGGGAAGGATTTAGGCCAAAAACCAACAAAAAACCCGAAAGCTCTCGCCTTCGGGTCTCGCACTGTTCACTTCTTCCTAATACTCTTCTCCCCGGCTGCGCGAAGCAAATGCCGGGGTCTCCCGCATACTAAGTGGGAGGTCCCGGAATAAATCCGGGAGCACTGCTTGATTTTATGTTATGTTGTTTCAGGAACAGGCTGAGCTTCCGCTTTTTTCACCCGCTGATACTTCAGAGTCTTCAGCGTCTGCTTGAGTTCCTGACCGGGGGCAAAACGATAGTTGGCCTTTTTGATCTTACTGGCGTTCACCTCTTCTTCGGTATCGCAGCCCTCACTGTTGATGGTAATGCGCAAGGAGCCTAACTCGCCCAGGCGTACAATCTCGCCCTTTTCAATATGGCGGGGAATGATCATCACCAGCGATTCCAGCGCAGCCACCGCATCGGGTATGCTAATGGTAGTAATCTCGGCAATCTCTTTGGCTAACTGCCGGAAATCTACCTCCCCGTTACTGTTCGCTACGGCATAATACTTAGGGGCAGCGTTACGCTTGGCCGGGTTCGCTTTGGGCACTACGTTAAACGGAATACTCATAATTTCTTTTATTTTCGGTGGTACTACAATAGATTTTTCTAACTGCTGCAATATTAGAAAGCGCTGGCTGCCCGAAAAAAGCAGCCCCGCTAAGTACCTTGCCCCCGTAAGGTTTTAGTCAGGGTATACCAGATTTTTAAGGATATGACACGTAAGAATTCAACAAAATCTGTAAAGTGCTCTCCCCGGATGAGCAAGGCGAATTCCGGGGTCGCCCGCATACTAGGAGGGAGATCCCGCAACAGGTGCGGGAATAGTGTATGAAGAATCCCCGGCTGAACGAAGTGAATTCCGGGGCCTCCCACTCAGTAGGAGGGAGGTCCCGGAACAGGTCCGGGAACAGTATATGAAGAATCCCCGGCTGAACGAAGTGAATTCCGGGGTCTCCCACTCAGTAGGAGGGAGGTCCCGGAACAGGTCCGGGAACAGTATATGAAGAATCCCCGGCTGAACGAAGTGAATGCCGGGGTCTCCCACTCAGTAGGAGGGAGGTCCCGGAACAGGTCCGGGAACAATCTTAAGGTATCTTCGAATGAGCAAAGCGAATTCCGGTGGGCGCCATGCGGAGGGCGCACCTACTAAGAGGGAGATCCCGGGACAAGCCCGGGAATAGCTGCGGAGAAATTCTCTTTTTCTTTTTCTAAAAATCCTTATTTTCACCTCACAACCTAACTTAGTATCTATGAAATACCTGCTGTACTGCTTCATCTTTCTAATATCCGCTTTTTCGGCTACTGCCCAGTCCCTTTCGCACTGGACGTATATGCAGTTGGATTCTACCCGCGACAAGTGGGGCGATTATGCCGAACCGGCCTGGCTACGCTACTTTGGGCTGGCCATGGGCGACCTCACCAACGATAACTATCCTGATATTCTGGCCGGACGGCACGTGTACGTAAACCCGGGAGGCGACCTAAGCGGCGATTGGAAAAAACAGGACGTGGGGATGAATGTAGACGGTATCTTCATTGTAGACGTGGACGGAGATGCTTACGGCGACATTATCGGCATGGCCCTGCCTGACGTCTATTGGCTGGAAGCTGAGGACGAAGCCGGAACATCCTGGAAAGCAACCAAGGTGGCCGAAGTACCGGCTACCAGCCACGTTAACAGCCAGGGCTTTACTACCGCCCAGCTAGATGGGCAAGGCCGCCCGGAGTTATTAATTGCCGGAGCGGGCGACATCTACGCCTTAACCATACCGGATAATCCTTCCGAAGGCAACTGGCCGCGCATGCTGGTGGGAAAAAATACCTCCGATGAGGGCATTGGCACCAGCGACCTAGACGGAGACGGAGACATTGACATCGCCGCCGGACGCTATTCCGAAAAGAATCAAGAAGAACCCACCGAAGTAGTCTGGTTTGCCAACCCCGGCGACGGTAGCGAAAACTGGACAACCCAGGTAGTAGGCCGCAGCAATCATGCGGTAGATAGGGTAGCGGTAGCCGACCTGAACGGCGACAACCGGGCCGATATTATCATCAGTGAGGAGCGTTATCCGGGATTAGAGGCCGACGGTAACCTGTTTTGGTACGAAAACCCGGCATCTTCTGAACAAAATAAGTGGCAGCGCCATCTGGTAGTCACCCAGTACTCTATGAATAACCTGGCCGTAGCCGATCTGGATCAGGATGGAGATACCGATATTCTCACCAGCGAACACAAAGGTTCTGACCTGGCCCTGCAAGCCTGGAGCAACGACGGACAGGGAAACTTTAGCAAACATGAGTTAGACCGAGGCAAGGAAAGTCACCTCGGCACCCAACTGGCCGACCTGGACAACGACGGTGATCTGGATATTGTCAGCGTAGGTTGGGATCAACCGCAGTACCTTCACGTGTGGCGCAACGATAATAATGTCTCGCCCATCCAGTGGAAACACTATTCTTCCGAGAGTGGTGATTTACCCGCTCCCAACAGTGGCGGGCAGCAGACCGCATCGCTGGCCACTGATCTGGATAAAGACGGCGTAACCGACTTCGTGATTACCGAAAGAACGGCAGCGCCTTCGGTGGTTTGGTACAAGAAAAACGGGGAAAAGTGGGACCGGATGGTGGTAGAGGACGAAGCTCTGCGCATAGAAGCCGGTTCAACTTACCACGATATTGATGGCGACGGCGATACTGATATAGTGTTTGCCGGAGAAAGCCGCAGTAATGAAGTATGGTGGTGGGAAAACCCTTACCCGGATTATAGCCAGCCTTGGAACCGCTATACTATCAAAAAATCGGGAAGCAACAAGCACCACGACCAACTCTTCGGCGACTTTGACGGTGACGGTCAGCCGGAGTTAGCCTTCTGGAACCAGCAAGGCCAGGCACTCTTCCTGGCGGAAATCCCCGAAAATCCCAAAGAAACCGAAGAATGGGACTTTCACGCCATATATAAGTACGGCACCGATAGCCAGATGGAACAGCTAGGGCAGGAGGGGTACCCCGGTTGGAAAGATAACAATGAACACGAAGGTCTGGCCAAAGCTGATATTGATGGGGACGGAACAACGGACATTGTGGGTGGCGGCCGCTGGTTTAAGCACCTGGGCGACGGCGAGTTTGAGGAAAATATTATTGACGCCTCCTACACCTTTACCCGGTCGGCAGCCGGACAGTTTATTGAAGGAGGACGGCCCGAAGTAGTGCTGGTGGTAGGAGATGGGGTAGCTCCCATGATGCTTTACGAGTACCGCGAAGGAACCTGGCACAAGAAAGAGATAGTATCCAGCCTGGACAACGGCCATACCATTGATGTATTGGACTTTAATCAAGACGGCCACCTGGATATCTTCTCGGCCGAGATGCGCTTCGGTGAAGGCAACCCTGATTCAAAGATCCGCATTTTACTGGGAGACGGACAAGGCAATTTCAACGAACAGGTGGTAGCGACCGGCTTCGGCGTGCACGAAGGTCGCCTGGTAGACCTGGACGGTGACGGCGATTACGACGTGCTCGGCAAACCCTACAGCTGGAAAACCCCCCGTCTGGATGTCTGGATCAACGAAGGCACTCCTCAGCCATGAGAAAACTAAATGACGCGCGTCACATATTAATAGCGCTGCTCCTATCAATTTGTAGCGGAGTACTGGTAGCTCAACCCCAACCGGGTGATGTATTCCGCGAGTACCATTGGTTACCCCACATGGTGAAAGAAAGCGGGAAGTTTTTACGAGTAGGGGGAAGGCTGGATTATAAAACCAACACTGATCACTTTCCGGTGGATGCCCATCAGGACGGGTTCATTCCTCTGAAGCAGGCAATAAACCTGAAAGATGCGGTGAAAGCAGAAGTTGTGATTGAGAAAGTGCTTAGCCACGAGGGCACCCGGGGATTATCCGTCCAGGTCAATGAAAGCGATTGGCTGCTGGTACCCGAAGCTGATAGCATAGCTAAACCAGCTTACGATTATATGCATCACTTCAATCCGGTGGTAGAGGTACCACTGGACCTATTGAACGAGGGGGAAGATAATGCCTTCCGGTTTAAGGTAGACACTACTCACTACTGGAACTGGCCGCAGAACTTATTGTACGCAGTAACCTTCCGTATCTATTACAGCCAACCATCTCCTTTCGCCACTGACGATTCCCCGCTGCAAATAAATACTACCGACAATGGGTTCCGCCTGTCGCTAGACGCTCAAAATACAGAAGACATTCAACAGGTTGACTACGTAGGCTACTACGAAGATGCCGATTGGGAAGGCAACGGGCAGTACCGGCAGTGGCACGCCCACCTACACCGAGGGCAACTTATTTGCCATATCGGAGGTAGCGACACGGCTCCTTTTACGGTAGATTGGAATACGATGTGGCTACCTGATCAGCCCGAACCGATGGAAGTATACGCTCGGGTTACTACTACAGATGGGTTAATCTACACTACTTCCGCCGTGAACTCCCTAGAATTGCCCGAACGTAATTATTCGGTAAGATTGTACAAGCCCTACGATCAGCCCGCTAAGTGGGTCACCCGTTCGGGTGAGTTTTCCTCTAAGTTTCGTATTTCAGAAGATGTAGAGCAGGCGAGTGAGTATCAATTCATCTGGATTAGTTGGAGTTCCTGCTACTCCAATGGTATATTGCTGAACGGCCATCTGGTCTATTCTCGCGAAGATCCCTGCTACGATGCCATGCTTCATACCGTAAATCTGGAAAATACGGATTATCTTCAAGCCGGTGAAAACACTATTACCACGCTGAAAACGCCTTTATTTCAAGGGCAGATGGTGCACGGAATGGAAGTGCAGTGGCCCGGAATAATGGTGAAAGTACGGTACGATCAACCTTGAGTTAACTATTTGTATAATACTACTATATCTTTTAAAGGTCGCCTATGAATAAGTTTACCTCAACCGTTATTTGTGGGAAGCTTGTACGGAGTTTACTCTTAGCCTCGATAATTGGAATTACTCAGTGTGCTTCTCCCGAAAGCTCACCCCTGGAAATTGAGGTATGGTACGGCAAGGAGCAGTACTTTGGTCAGCGAGGTATGCCTCAGCAATGGGTCAATGTCCTGGGAAACGTTCAGCCCGACACTGCAATTCAGTCATTATCTTATTCGTTAAACGGGTTTCCCGCCAAGTCTTTGTCCTTAGGCGAAGATGGCCGCCGTTTGGCTAATCCCGGTGACTTTAATATTGATTTACATGTTGATTCGCTTCGGCAGGGTAAAAACGAAGTGGTGATTACCGCCACCGATTCGGCAGGTACGCAAATAAGTGAAACTGTTTCGGTTTATCTGGATTCCGGAAATAAGTGGCCGATGCCCTACGCCGTTGACTGGGATACGGTGCAACAAATTTCGGATGTAGTACAGATTGTAGATGGAAAATGGGAGCTGGTGGACGGTGGAGTAAAGACTACCGAGCCTTACTACGACCGGGTGCTGGCTTTCGGTGATACTTCCTGGCAGGATTACGAAGTAACTACCTCAGTGATCTTTCACGATTTTACTGTTCCTCGCCCCGGACCCCCTACTTTTAACGTAAGCCACGCCGCTATCGCTACTCGCTGGCCCGGCCACGATATTGATGATAATCAGCCCATGGTCAAGTGGTTTCCATTGGGAGCTACCGCTGAATTTCGGCTGACCGATAATCTGGATAGTTGCCGCTGGCGGGTATTTGATGGGGAGCATCTGTATGTAGAAGATACCAGTAAAATCAGGACCATCAACCTTGGTACTAAGTATCACATGAAGCACCGGGTATTCACGATTAACGATTCACTGACTCGTTACCAGGTTAAACTTTGGGAAGATGGTCAATCCGAACCAACTAGCTGGGACTTAGTGGCTAATGAGCATAGTGCCGAAAATATTTCATCAGGAAGTGCTTTACTTTTAGCTCATAATACTGATGTTACTTTCGGTCCATTTTCGGTTATTCCAATTAATGATGAATAAACTTATCTTTCTCTCTCTTCTAGCCTTACTCTCCACGGTTTTTGTCAGTAGCTGTTCATCCGTTCGAATAGAGGAAGACAGTTACGAGGGCCGTTCTCAGTTGGTGGTCCATACTTTGAACGCTACCTACTGGTACGATCGGGCTGGGGGAGGGCTTTCTCGCCTGATAGATTTAGAAGGAAATGATTGGATTGGCTTTAAGAAAGAACCATTAAGCGAGTATCCAGCTTCGGCAGCAGCGGGCTTTCGTGGTATGCCTAATTTTGTATTTCAATCGGACGATGGCGGTGCCGGGCATCCCGGGTTTGATCAGTGTACTAGTGAAGTACTCGACGGGAATAAAATTCGTACCACCAGCAAAAGTGGCAAGTGGCAGTGGACTTGGACCTTCTACGATACTTACGCTACCGTTATGATGGAAAAAGTTGACCCTAATCATGCCTACTGGTTCTTGTACGAAGGAACTCCGGGTGGCCAATATTCACCCGATACCCATTACTGGGGTACTGATACCGAAGGCTACCAGACCCATACCCCTGACTACTACGCTGGCGATCGAGTCATTGGCAACTGGCAATGGGCTTACTTCGGCGATCAATCAGCGGACCAATTACTATTCATTGGAATGGCAGAACCAGACAATCACGCTGATTTGCTGGGCTTTTTAGGAAATACCGAAGACGGATTGGTTTCTCCCGATGGAATGGTGGTGTTTGGTCTGGGCCGACAGAAGGGTGCTGTTCCATTAATGAGCGAGGTTAATAATAAATTCTATCTGGCCTTTCTTGATCAATCGGTATCCTCTTCAACCGAACACGAAAGTATAATGAAGGTAATTCAGAGCATACTTTCCGGGAAATGATCTGGAAAGTTTCCAGTAGATCTGTATCGTTTCGGCACAATCAACTGTACCAAAATGATACATTTCCGAAAGCTTATTTCATTTTTTTGCTGATATTCAGCGGGTTATGATAATGGTATTATTTTTTAATACTTATCTAGAAAAAAATATCCTGCTTATGTTTCAGCATTTTTTTGTCGCAGTATTTCGTAACCTGCGCAAAAACAAAGTATTTACCTTTATTAATGTTACCGGACTAGCCATTGGTTTGGCAGCAAGTTTACTCATAATTCAGTACATACGTTTTGAGTTAAGCTTCGATCAGTTCCATAGAAATAAGAGAGATTTGTATCGAGTTGGGGTTGAGAATGAGTTGCGTCAGACTAAGACATCACTATTGTATTTTACGGTAGCACCCCACCTTGAAGAAGAGATTCCTCAGGTGGATAAAGCCACTCGACTTTGGAGCCAAAAGGGTACTCTAAGTATTCAGGATGAAAAAGGTCAACGGGCGTTTAAGGAGCCTTTTGTTTATGCTGACGTTAATTTCTTCGATATGTTCGATTTTCCGTTACGGTACGGTGAACCAGAGCAAGTACTGGCTAGTCCACAGTCGGTAGTACTTTCGGAGTCAGCCGCGGAAAAGCTCTTTGGGGAGGTGAGTCAAAACCTTCTTGGAAAATCGCTCACGCTCTACGATTTATTAGGGTCGCGGCAGTATCAGATTACGGGTATTGCTGAAGACTTTCCATCAAATTCTCACATTCAGCAAGATATATTCTTCTCGTTTGAAGTCATAGAGAGTGAACTGGCTAAGAACTGGTCAATCGATCACTGGGCGGCGTTTTCAACCTACGTACAATTGCAGCCTTTAGTTTCTCCCGAAGATATTAGTTCTTCTCTGGTTTCTTTAAAAGAAAACATCTACCCTAACGACGATGGAAACCTATTGCTTGAGCCACTTACCGATACTTATCTCCGTTCTGAACTTGGTAATGCATTGGGGGGCATCGGAAATGCTCAGCTTATCCAAATATTTTCATTGGTGGCTTTCTTTATTATGGCTATCGCCTGGATTAATTACATAAATTTGACTACTTCCCGGGCCACTGAACGGGCTAAGGAAGTGGGCATTCGTAAGGTAGTTGGAAGCTCGCGATCTCATCTAGTTCGACAATTCCTGCTAGAGGCGTTGCTTTTCAATGTGGTAAGTGCCATACTGGCTCTTACCTTATTCCAACTAAGCTTGCCAATTACCAGTCAATTACTAGGTAAAGATATTCAAGTCGTTTACCTGTTTAGTGAACCTTTGTTCTGGCTTGTTTTTCTGGCAGCATTGATTTTGGGCAGTATTATTTCCGGATTATATCCGGCCTTTGTACTTTCTGCATATCAACCTGTCTCTGTATTGAAAGGGAAATTTTCCTCTTCCCAACGAGGAACTTTACTACGAAAAGGATTGATGGTACTTCAGTTTGCCGCATCAATTGCTTTGGTTGGTAGTACCTATTTAGTTTTTCAGCAGTTAAGTTTTATGAGATCTCAAAATTTAGGGTTAGCTATTGAAGAAACGCTAATTATTGAAAGTCCGGCTATCGTAGGCGATAATGCTGAAGATCGATATACTTCCTTGAAAACTGAATTGAGTCGATTTCCATTTATCAAAAGCGTGGTGTTTTCCGGTAATGTTCCGGGAAAAAGTTATAACTACTATGTGCAGGCAGCTCTTCCTGACGAAGACTTGAATGATGCCAGAAGCTACGCTATTTTAGAAGTTGACGCTCAGTATATAGACGAATACCAGATTCCGGTGGTAGCCGGACGAAATTACAGCGATACACTGAGTCAAGAAAATCAGCGAGTACTAATTAACGAGGCTGCTGTTCTGAGCTTGGGGTTTGGAACTTCACAAGCGGCCATCGGTCAGCTTATTAAGGTGGGAAATTCTGAAACCCCTCAGGAGGTGGTCGGTATAGTAGCAAACTATCATCATAAGTCTTTACAAAATCCTTATGAGCCGATTATTTTTAATTACCGTCCAGGTTCAGGGACGATCTCAGTAAAATTGAATACTACTGCTTCAAAGACTTCGGTAGCAGATATGATTAATCAGTTAAATGATGTTTACTTAGCGTTGTTTCCTGGTAACCCTTTTGACTATTACTTTCTGGACGATCAATTTAACTCATTATATCAAGATGATCGCCGGATGGGTAGGCTATTTGCCATATTTGCCACGTTAGCAGTATTTGTAGCTTGCTTGGGTTTATTCGGACTTACGACCTCCACAGTTGCTCAAAAGACTAAAGAAGTAGGAATTAGAAAGGTATTAGGAGCTTCTATTGTCAGTGTTCTGCATTTACTGACCCGAGACTTTGCTGTACTAATGCTCATTGCGGTCGTTATCACGTTGCCAGTTATATTTTGGGCAATGCAACAGTGGCTTACCAATTACGCCTTTAGCATTGACTATTCTGTTTCATTGTTCATTCTGCCAATCATTCTTGTAGTGTTGGTAAGTTTTCTTACAATGAGCACCCAGACAGTTAGAGCAGCGTTAGCAAATCCGGTAGACTCTTTACGTTACGAGTAAAGAGATTGGGAGTAGTATTGTTGGCATAAAAAAAGCAGCAGATGGATCTGCTACTTAAATGCGAACTTGGAATAGATATAAAAAGACAGTGGCTATGCCCAGAAGGAGTTCAGTAGCCCCTTCATATCAGGAAAGCGAGCTTTAGAATTGTTTGAATAATTCCGTCCAGATACTATTGGAATATTGTTGAAAATTGAAGTTTCCACTTCTTTGTAAGGAAGTGAAATCATATCATGCACTACCGAAAAACGAACGTAGTTGTTGTTAGCGAATTTAATAATTCGAGACATTAACTGGGCGTCGGTTGATGCAGTAAAGTAAATCTGGTTAATTTCATGCTTTTTACAGAAAGCTTCAATCTCAGCACAGGGGGCTACTACGTGACTTTCTCCTAAATGATTATCATCGAAGAAACCATAGAACTGGTATCCAAACTTTCGGTCGGGTTCCATAGATTCCAGCAGTTTTTCAGCAGTAGAGGTATAACCTATGATGATAAAATTAACTTTGTTTTCCTCTTTATTACTGACCGAGCGGTAGCAGTAAAGTATCAGGACCTTAGCTCCGATTGTAACTAGAATAGAAAAGAAGTAAGCATCAATAAGAAAGCTTATATCCAAATACTGAGGGGTAGTTAAAAGGTATACAAAAACGAAAAGGATATGAATCAGAACTACCTTTCCGGTACTTCGAACTACATTAAACACCCTTTTTAGAGTATCAGTATTATAGTGGTTAGAGAAAAGAGCGGTAATTATCCAAAGCAATACCCAGATAGCGTAAAATGATGCATATGAACTAAATGCCTCGTTGTATGCTCCAAAGTTTTTCCACAATGCTAGATCGAAGGCAAGGAAGAGACATAATGCGTCTAACATCATGACTACCATAAAGAATGTCTTGGAATACTGTGAATATTTTGAAAGGTGAAACATACTTATAAAAAATTGAATTACTCAAAGGTAAAAAAATAATCGTAACTATGAAATATTTATCGCAGAAATGCTAAAAAAAATAAAGAAATATTCTAAAAATGAAAAAATATGACAAATAATTAATAATAACATAAATGCCTATTATTGATATTCTGGTAGTAAAACGTAACTTGTTTGCAAATGTTTCAAAAAAATTAAGGGAAAATTATCGAGGTTATTTCCCAATACAAAATTTACTAAAAATTGTTCCTAATAAATCATCAGTTGTAATATCTCCGGTAATTTCTCCCAAAGAATATAGGGCAAGACGGATATCCTGGGCCAGAAAATCATGAGTAATTCCTTCCTGAAGCCCACGAATTACTTGTCGTAGAGATGTTTCTGCTGTAGAGAGGCTTTCGTAGTGGCGGGCATTAGTTACTATTGTTTGCTGACTGGACAAACCACTTAGTTGAGATCTTAATATCAAGATCTGTTTCAATTCTTCTAAATGTTGTTTTTTAGCAGCAGAAATGAGTAGCACATCTTCGGTATTTTTTAGCGATTGAAGCAAGTCTGGGCGAGCCTGATCCAACTTATTACCTACTTTTATAAGGGGCACATTTAGCTTTTCCAGCTCTTTAATTTCAGCCGATACATCATTCCAAAGGTCAATTTCGAGGTCGAATAAATAGATGATAATACTGGCTTGTTTTATCTTTTCGTAAGTACGCTGAACGCCAATAGCTTCTACCTTATCAGTAGTTTCCCGAATACCTGCCGTATCAATAAACCGAAACCGGATACCTTCCAAAGTGATTTCGTCTTCAATAACATCGCGGGTAGTGCCCGGAATGTCACTCACGATGGCTTTTTCTTCGTTTAGTAAGGCGTTCAACAGAGTGGATTTCCCGACATTAGGTTTTCCAGCAATCACTATGGGCACTCCGTTCTTAATTACGTTGCCAAAGGTAAAGCTTTGGATTAACTGAGCTATTTTCTGTAGTATTTCTTCAATGAGCTGACCAAGCTCATTCCGGTCGGCAAACTCAACGTCTTCTTCTGAAAAGTCTAATTCCAATTCAATGAGCGACGCAAAATGAATAAGACGCTCACGCAATTGCTGAATTTCTTGGGAATAGCCGCCTCGCATCTGGTACATGGCAGCCCGGTGAGCTGCAGCCGAATCAGCCGCAATTAAGTCGGCAATAGCTTCGGCTTGAGCAAGGTCGTATTGTCCGTTTAGGTACGCCCGTTGGGAAAATTCTCCGGCTCGGGCTAATCTTGCCCCCCGTTGAATAAAAAGTTGAATTAGACGCTGAATAATGTACGAAGAACCGTGGCAGGAAACTTCTACTACGTTCTCCCTAGTGAACGAATGAGGAGCAGCAAACAGGGATACTACCACCTCATCAATCACTTCGTCTTGATCGCGAATGGTACCAAAGTGAAGGGTATGTGATGGTTGTTGGGTAAGATCCTTTCCAAAAAAGACCTGGTCAACCAGCGCGATTGCTTCGGTGCCTGACAGGCGAATGACACCAATAGCACCCTCACCGCTGGGTGTAGAGAGAGCCACAATAGTATCCTGAACATAGGTAAGCATAAAAAAACAGTTATTCTTTCTTTAGATTGTAAAGAAACAGATAACTGTTATAAAATGATCGGTTAACCGTCGGTAAATGCGCTACTGGCTCGCCTCTGCCTGATTGAAGGCCTCCAGAAGCTTAAGAAAGTCGTCAGCCGGGCGAAAACCGCTTACAGGCTGAAAACGGCCAAAGGACTCATCAAAGAAAACAATAGTAGGGTAGCCAGTAACCCTTAGTGCTCGAGCTAATTCGCCCTTAGAAAATTCTTGTCCTTTGAAAGTAACTTTATCGTTACTGTCAGCCTTCAGCTTTACGGCATAAAAATTTTCATTTACGTATGCCACTACCTTCTCATCAGCAAAAGTGGTTTTGTCCATTTTTTTGCACCAGCCGCACCAGTCGGTATATACATCCATAATCACTTTCTTAGGATTCTCCTCGGCAAGTGCCTGAGCTTCCTCAATAGTCAGCCAGTTAATTTCATTAGGCTCATCGTTCAATTCTACCACAGTGGTAAATGATGACAAACTCAGGCCAAATACTAGTCCTAGGCCAATGAGATATATAAAAGATAATGTAAGTCGGTCCTTCATAATGTTTGATACTGATTACGGCTTATAACATACTAAATGCTAAAATAATTCTACTCAACTAGTAGCAAACACCGCACCATTTGTCGCTATCGTAACAGATGTAGGTTTTTCAGCTAAAGCGTTCCAGAAGGTTGATACACTCCGGTTCCAAAAACGGACCCAACAGTTCAACTTCTTGGTCAGTATGATTTGCTACCTCTTGGCTGGAAATAGAAATTTGCGGCATAAACCGGGAAATAGTAGTGATAGAAGCACCGTATACCACCCGAGGAATTTTAGCGTAGATAATTGCGGCCATACACATCGGGCAAGGCTCACCAGTGGTGTAAAGTGCTGTCTTCTGAAGTATGTGATTTTGAAGCAATAGGCTAGCTGCCCGGATAGCATTTATTTCACCGTGAGCCGATGAATCGTGAGAAGAAGAAACCGTATTATGGGCTTGAGCAACAATAGTTCCTTCAGAAACTATCACGCAGCCAAAGGGTGTTTTTCCTTCTTCCGCTTGTTCAATGGCAAGTTGCATAAACTTCCGGTCAGTTTCGTTAGCCATTGTTCTTTTGCTCATCCTCTACGTGCTGTACCAACCGGTCGCAGAGTTCATTCATTTCTTGAGCCATAAAAGCATCCCCAGTGGCATTCAAAGTAGTTTGGGCTAATCCGCCGATAGCGTCGATACAAAAGCGTTTCATTTCGTTCACCGGCATTTCTTTAGTCCAGAGGTCAATACGCAGAGTGTTCTTCTGCTGATCGTCCCAGAACGAAAGACTCATAGCTTTACTCTGACTGGGGCCATTTCCCACCTCCGGGTCATCCTGGGTATCAGTTGCATTCCAAGTTATTTGTTCTGGCACGTTGGCATTATCCAGCGTTACCGTGATGTTAATTTCTGATTTTTTCATGATAGGAAAACAATGAGTATTCACCGCAATACTACAAAGTTCGCTTATTGGAACCTATGTAGTATGCAGAATTTTCGGAAACAGTCAATACTGTAAAGTAATGTAGTAGATACAAAAAGGCTCGATCATTCTGATAGCAAAACAGATATTTTGTGATACTTTCAAAAAAAGCCCTAAGGCAACATTCTCTTGAAATCCTGATAGCTAGCTGGATTATAGGAAGCTGTACTGCAACCAACTTCCTGTGCTTTTTCGCTAATATTCTCAAACCGATTTTCCGGATTGGGGTGGGTGCTGAGAAATTCGGGTATGCCGCTGGCGTTGCCATCTTCGGTAAGTTTCTGGAAGAATGAACGGGCTCCGGCACAATTGTAGGGAGTATTGGCTAAATACTCTACCGATACTTCGTCGGCTTCGGTTTCAAATTCACGGCTAAACGATAATCCGGCAGCTCCGGCAGCCAGTTGGGCGGCAATCTGAGTCAGTTGCCCGGCATTCTCGCCCAGTAGTATGCTAAGTAAAATGCTGAGGCCATATTGTCGTTGAATATTCCGAGTGGAATGTCGTAGGTCGGCATGGCCAATTTCGTGGCCTAGCACTCCCGCCAGATCATCTTCATTGTCCAAGTATTTAATCAGTCCAGTGTACACGTACACGAACCCACCCGGGGCGGCGAAGGCATTCAATGTTGAATCATTCTCAATGATTTTAATCTGCCAGGGAAATTGATCCCGATACGCAACTTCACCGGAATTCAGTATCCTAAAGAATATATCATTTAGATAATCATAAGCATCAGCGTATTGCACTGAATCTAGCACCGGATACTCTTGCGGATTGCTCTCAATGGTTGAATCCAGTTGTTGCCCCAATTGAACATCCTGTTCTGGCGAAAATACCTGAATGTTGTTGTTTTCATCGCAGGCTACAAGTAGTAGAAGCAGTACCAATGTCAAGGGAAAAAATAGAGATTTAATCATCAGTTAAAAAATTTCTTGAGGCTAAAAAGTAATGGTATCTACGGTTTGGTTATGTGCCAGTTTCATACTTTTGACCGTATCATTTGCCTTTACGTGAACAATGTTTACCTGATCATCGAACGTATTCAGCAGTAATGTGTTTTGAACCTTCACCTTCTTTAGGTCCGTAATTCCGGTAATTTCCAGGTAACACCACATGGTTAAATCCTCCCGCTCAAAGCCTAGAAATTGAGGTTCGGCGGCCTGTTCATTTACGGTGAAGGCCAGATGTTCATCCAGATATTCGTGAACAATAGCATCTAATTGAGCCGGGTCAGGTGGGTTTAACACGTCGATATAAGAAGCAGCGGCGGCGGATGGCTGGTTTAAGGCCTCTTCCAGGTCATCCGCAAAAATTTTAACCGTTATCTGTAAGCTATTTTCTTCGGCAGCATGATTGATACTACACACACTGATATGAAAGGGATGGAGTAGTGAAAGAAGAATAAAACCTAAACTTACTGGTAACATAAAGTGGTTGTCAAGCAGATGTAGAACGGCAAACGAAGCTGGCTATTGTTCTTTGAGAATGGTTAAAGCGGAAGTCCGATCTTTTTGTAACTGAGCGGTGAGTTCGTCCAAACTATTCAATGTCATATCACCGCGAATTCTCTCAATGAATGATACTGTCAGTGGCTTGCCGTAGATGTTTTGATCAAAATCAAAGATATTTACTTCAATCGTTTTATTGGTTTTTGCCAGGGTAGGACGGTTACCAATATACAACATGCCTCCGTAGCGCTGGTCTTTATGAAGCACCTGCACGGCGTAGATGCCATCATCAGGAATTAGTTTATAACTTTCGGCAACACTGATGTTGGCCGTAGGAAATCCCAGGCCGCGTCCGATCTTATCCCCGTCCACCACAGTTCCCGTAATTTCGTAGGGGCGGCCCAGATAGATGTTAGCGGTGGTTACATCACCGGTTTCTAATGCCTGGCGAATTTTGGTAGAACTTACGCCAATGTCGTCAATATCCTGCCGGGGAATTTCTTCTACCTGAAAGCCAAAATCAGCTGCATTGGCTTGTAAGTAATCAAATCCACCCTCCCGGTTTTGGCCAAAGCGATGATCGTAGCCAATGACCAGAAACTCAGTTCTAAGTTTATCTATTAGAATTCGTTGTACGTATTTTTGGGGGGAAAGGTGAGAGAACTCTTCGGTGAAGGGCATTTGCACCAAATGATCAATACCGGCTTGCTCCAGCAAGGCTGCCTTTTCATCAAAAGTGTTTAGCAGCTTGAGTGAATTATTATTAGAGGTAAGTACCAGGCGCGGGTGGGGCCAGAAGGTAAGCACCACCGTTTCTCCATTCACCTCCCGAGCCAGTTCTTTAAGTCTACCCAGAATCTTCTGATGTCCGATATGAACTCCGTCGAAAGTGCCGCTGGTGACTACCGGGCGGCGTAACGGAGAATTTATTTCGCCCTGCCGATGAATCTTCATTCCCTCGCTTCCTTCAAAGTTTGCGTCCATTCGGCAATCGTTCGGGCATTATCTACCTGGTACTGACCGATAGCGGTTCGCCGAAGTTCTTTCAGATAAGCCCCTACACCCAAAGTTTTACCCAGATCTCGTACCAAACTGCGGATGTAAGTGCCCTTGGAGCAAATCACTTCAAACCGAACGGTGGGTAAATCTACTTCAGTAAAGTTAAATGCTTTGATCTCTACCTGACGGGATTTGATTTCAACTGATTTACCTTGGCGGGCCAGTTTGTACACCCGCTTGCCATCCACTTTCACGGCGGAGTGCTGGGGTGGAACTTGCTCAATAGTACCCAGAAAAGTTTGTCGGGCCTGTTCTAACTGCTCGAGGGTAATGTGATCGGTAGATTGTTCACTGGCGAATTCGGTTTCCAGGTCAACCGAAGGAGTGGTTTTTCCTAGTACTAATGTACCTTCGTAAGCTTTCTCCATCGCCTGAAATTGCTCTATCTGTTTGGTCATTTTTCCGGTGCAGAGAATTAACAGGCCGGTAGCTAGAGGATCAAGGGTGCCCGCGTGTCCGATTTTCTTAACCCGGGTGAGTCCTCGCATCTTCTTTACCACATCAAAAGAGGTCCACTCTAGTGGTTTATCAACAAGTAGCATTTCGCCCTCCTGAAAATTGAGCGACTGAGGTTGGGTTGGGTTTACTTCCGACGGCATTATTTGGAATGAAGAAGAACTTGGTATTTCATTTTCTAAATAAACCACGTACTAACGATAGCCAAAGTTCCGATAATGAAGCAGTAAATGGCGAAGTATATTAATTTACCTCGTTTCACGATGGTAATCATCCACTGACATGCCAGCAAACCGGAAATGAAAGCTGCAAAAAATCCTAGTATTAGCGCGAGACCCGAAATAGAACCGGCGGCGGGGGCCTCCCAATAGTCAAGAATCTCTAGGAGTGATGCCCCCAGAATAGGGGCTAGTACCATTAAAAACGAAAAACGGGCAGCGCGTTCTTTTTCCACTCCTATCAGCAGGGCGGTAGCAATGGTGGCTCCCGAGCGGGAAATTCCGGGCATGATAGCAAAGGCCTGGGCCAACCCAATGATGAGTGCCTTGGGGAAAGTAACCTGTCCGGGCTGCTTTTTGGCATAGTAGGTCATTGCCAGCAATGTTCCGGTAATAAGCAGCATCAAACCCACCAGTAGCACCTGTCCACCAAAAAATGCTTCTATTTCATCTTTAAAAAAAGCCCCGATAAACCCGACGGGAATCATGGAAACAACAATTTTAGCTACGTAGGCTGTTTCTTCATTCCACTGAAAGGCAAATAACCCCCGAATAATGTCAGCAATATCTTTCCGGAAAATAACAATAGTGCTCAGAGCGGTAGCACAGTGCACAATGACGGAGAACAATAAGTTATCTTTACTTTGGACTCCTAAAAGCACGGTGCCTAATTCAATGTGTCCGCTACTGCTGACGGGTAAAAACTCAGTGAGCCCCTGTACGATGCCCAGAATGATCGCTTCAATGATGGTCATAAAATATAAAGTAGATTACCAAATTAATACGGTAAGCCAGGCGGGTAGCGGAGATAATGATTTAGTCAGGTTTGGATAAAATGGCAAAAAACTCGAGCACAAAACCTGCCAGCACCACCAGCGGCCCCAGTGTCAATCCTAAAAATCCAAAGCCGTAGGGTTCGGTATCTAACGACATCAGGATAAAGCCAAGTATGACGATCGCAATACCAGCCAGCATCAGCCAGTAGTTTTTCTTGCCAAACGGTAATTTATTATTTTCTGCCATAATTTATCGTGTGTTATGGGGTTATAGTGCTCAGTGTTATAGAATTTAGAGTTCAAGCTAACGTAAACCAAAACTTTATCCGCAATACTAGGAACAATAACACCCTAACACCACGAACTATAGCAGTTTGCACTTAAACTTTAACATTTTTTAATAAAGTTGATCCAGCGACATCCTCAAATACTTCCTCACCGCCCGATACGTACTGATAAATCCCATTACTCCTCCAATAATTAGCAAACCGCCTAACAAAATGATTAGCTCCTCTATACTCTGAAGTTGGGCCAGATCTTCAATTTGTTGCTGCGCATATTGCATGATAGCCAGCAATAAACCGCCTGCGAATATACCTCCTAAGATACCGTGAAGCAATGAACGAGTAAGAAACGGACGCTGAATGAATGAAGCCGTAGCACCGACCAGCTGCATACTGCGAATCAGAAACCGTTGAGAAAATAGTGCTAGCCGGATAGTGTTGTTTATTAGGATAGCAACAATGACCACCAGCAGCAGCGCAAAACCTACCAGAACTAAACTGATTTTAGTCACATTCCGGTTGATGGCATCAATCAGACTTTCTACGTAAGCCACCTCAAATACACCGCTCAGGCGCTCAATGTCCAGCTTGATCTTGCTTAGTTCAGTCGGTTCATAATATTCTGGCTTTACGTGAATAACGAAAGCATCGCGAAGCGGATTCTCACCCAAAAACTGACTGAAGTCTTCGCCAGTATCTTCAATAAATTGGGTAGCAGCTTCTTCTTTGGAAATAAATACTACCGGTTCTTCTCCTTCCGGCTGATCTACGTACTCTTTATTGGCCAGCGTTTTCTGGATTTTGAGCCGGTCGCTAGTAGAGATTGTTTTGTTCAGAAAAACCTGAATCTCCACGTTTTCCTGGATTACCTGAGTCAGCTTGTTGGCGTAAATCAGCAACATTCCGAACAGGCCAATCACGAAGAGTGCCAGTGTGATGCTAAATACCACGCTAACATAGGGGTAGCTTCCTAGCTTTTTCTTCTTGCGAATTTTGACCTCCGCTACATCCATAGAGATTTATCGCTTACGGGGGGATGTCCCTCGGTTATTGGTTTTGTTACGTTTGGTTTCTTCCGTCGCTTTCATTGCCTCTTCAAGACGTAACTGAAACTTAGACTTTTTCTTATTGCGATTCCGCTTTTTGTTCTCTTCCAGTTTTTTGCGGATAGTTTCATCGTCTACAAAGCGGCGAATAATGGCCTGCTGGCCAAACGTAACTAAGTTAGAAACAAAATAGTAGAAACTCAGCGCGGCCGGAAACGAGTTCAGGATGAACATGAACATCAGCGGCATGAAGTACTGTATTGATTTCATGGGGCCGGTCACAGTACTTGCTTGGTTGTTCGACCAGGTATACAAAATCGTAGAGGCGGTCATCAACAGTACAAACAAACTGATGTGGTTGCCATAGATACCGCTCAGAATCGGAATATGAGCGTCCCAGCTTACGATAGCATCGTAGGTAGAGAGGTCGTCAGTCCACAAAAATGGCTCTTGCCTCAGCTCAATAGAATTAGGAAAGAAGTAGAACATGGATAGCAGAATAGGCATTTGCAGCAGCATTGGAATACAGCCGCTGACTGGGTTCACCCCTACCTTCTGGTAAAGTTGCATCTGCTCTTTCTGCATGGCCGCCATATCGTCTCCATGCTTTTCTTTAAGTTCGTCTAGCTCCGGTTTCAGCACCTTCATCTTTGCCATAGAAATGTACGACTTATAAGAAAGCGGAAACAGTACGGTTTTGATGATCAGCACCAGAATGACGATAATTAGGCCGTAGTTACCAATGAACCGCTCTAGAAAGTGAAACATGGGTGATATTACGTACTTACTGATCGGCTTTACAATGGCCCAACCCCAGTCGATGTTGTTTTCAAAATCTACTGCCACGGCTTCCATCACCCGCTGGTCGTTTGGGCCGAAGAAGTACTTGAACGAAAAATTACCGTCATTGAGTGGCACCGGCACTTGTAACCCAATAGTCTGCACAATATTGGACTCTTCCGGGGGAGCTGCTAGCGACACTAATGCTTTAGGAAATGAAGTTTCAGCAATGATGCCTGAGGTAAAAAAGCGCTGCTTCATAGCCAACCAGGCTAGCGGCTCTTCTATCACTTCAGTTTCAGTTTCATTGACCCCCTGTAACAACGTGAAATCGTCAAGTCCACTATTCACCCCATAATACTTTACTGCACCGCGGGTGCGGCTCTCTTTGCCGTCTTTCTCTACTACCCGAAGCTCATCCTCCCAAACGAAGGTCAGCTCATTGTTTTGAATTAAGCCGGAGGCGTTTTCAATCGCTAAATCATAGTAAATCTCATATCCTTCACCAGGAAGACGGTAGGTTTGGCGAATTTGGCGCCCATCATCCAAATTAGCCACAAATTCTACGATAGCAGTATCTCCTTCAGTTATCTGCTGGTCCTGACCGCTGGTGGAATAAAATAGTTTGTACAAATCTACTTCACCCTGCGAGGTAGCGGCTACCAATGAAATCTGACTGGTTTCGGGAGTAAGTAGTTCCACGGCACCTCCATCGTAAGCCTCGTAGGTTTTCATCTGCACGTGAACAGGGCGTCCACCCTGGGTAGAAAATCTAACCTGCACTTGCTCATTTTCTAGCGTAAACGTTTGGGCTTCGCCGTTAATGGCAGAAGAAAAAGCCCCGTAGCGCTCTCGGTTGGCTGCATCCTGAACAGAGTCAGGCATTTGAGTTGATGGAGCGGATGGCTCATTTAAAGATTGGGGGTTAGCTTCACTACTGCTGGGAGTATCTTGCTGGGTAACTGCCGGCTCAGCCGCGGGCGGAGTGGGTTCCGGAGCAAAAAACTGAAAATATACAATAAGCAATAATGCTAGTAAGGCGAATCCAATCGCTTGATTCTTATCCATATGCTACAAGCTTCAATCAGTACTGATACGTTTGATACACTTAATTGACGAATCAAAGTTCGAAATATGAGGGTAAAAGATGAAAATATTTGTTTTTACTTCTCTACGGGTTCCTTTACCCGGTTCTTGGTCTGGATAGCAGCCTTGATGAACTGAACAAACAAGGGGTGGGGCTCCTGCACGGTACTGCGTAGCTCAGGGTGAAATTGAGTACCCAAAAACCACGGATGATCTTTGATTTCCATAATTTCTACTAACTGGTTATCCGGGTTAATCCCGGAGGCAATCATTCCCTGGCTGGTAAACTGCTTTTGATAAGTATTGTTGAACTCGTAGCGGTGGCGGTGGCGCTCGTGAATAAGCTTGGTTTTACCGTAGGCTTCGTAGGCTAGTGAACCTTTCTTTAGTTCGCAGGCGTAGGCACCTAGTCGCATAGTTCCGCCTTTTTCTACTACATGTTTTTGTTCTTCCATCAGGTCGATCACCGGATCGGGTGTAGACGGATCAAATTCTGTAGAATTAGCATTTACCAAGCCCAGTACATTCTGAGCAAACTCTACTACGGCGCACTGCATGCCCAAACAAATACCGAAGAATGGCACGTTTTCTTCCCGGGCGTATCGCACGGTGAGCAGTTTACCCGGAATACCCCGCTCTCCAAATCCAGGGGCTACCAGTATACCGTCCAGGTTTCCTAACATTTCTTCTACGTTCTCCGCTGTAATCCCTTCGGATGAAACCCATTTCACTTTTACCCGGCACTCATTCACGGCACCGGCGTGCACGAAGGCCTCGGCGATGGACTTATAGGCATCGGGCAACTCAACATATTTGCCTACCACCCCAATGGTGACTTCATCGATAGGATTTTTAAGGCGCCCCAGAAATTCTTTCCACTGGAGGATATTCGGCTCCTTTCGATCGGGTAAGCGTAATTTACTCAATACCTGCTCATCGAGCTTTTCTTTCAGCATGTAAATGGGCACATCATAAATAGAATCGGCATCGATGGCTTCAATGACTGAACTAAGATCTACGTTGCAGAACTGAGCAATCTTCCGGCGAATGTCAATAGGTAGGTGTTGAGACGCCCGGCATACCAGAATATCGGGTTGTACTCCGGCCTCTGATAGCCGCTGTACTGAATGCTGCGTAGGCTTGGTTTTTAGTTCTTTTGCTTTTTCCAGATAGGGTACCAATGTTAAGTGAATAACCACGAAATTACTTGATCCCAGCTCCCAGCGGGCCTGCCGAACGGCTTCAATAAAAGGTAACGATTCAATATCGCCCACACATCCGCCAATTTCGGTAATTACAATGTCATATTCACCGGTTGTACCTAATTTGAAGAAATGCTCCTTGATCTCGTCGGTAATATGCGGAATAACCTGTACAGTTTTTCCCAAGTACTCGCCTTTTCGCTCTTTAGAGATAACGTTATGGTAAATTCGGCCGGTGGTAACGTTGTTAGACTGAGAGGTGCGGATATTGAGAAAGCGCTCGTAATGACCTAAATCCAGATCAGTTTCAGCCCCATCTTCGGTTACGTAGCATTCCCCGTGTTCGTAGGGGTTCATGGTTCCCGGATCGATATTGATGTAAGGATCAAACTTCTGAATGGTTACTCTGAAGCCCCGCGCCTGTAGTAATTTACCTAGCGATGCGGAGATGATACCTTTTCCCAACGACGAAGTTACCCCACCGGTAACAAATACATATTTAACTGATCCCATAAGTACATTAGCTTACGGGGCACAAAGGTAAAATTTTTATTAGAGAAACTGCACTAAGTTGCACTAAAGATTCGTTAATGGGCCAACCAGGAAAACCAATATTGTTTTATCGGGCTTAAGAAAGATGTTCTTTTACTTTATCAGCAAGTGAAGAAGGTTATCTTTCTATTTTTTTGACTACTAATGAAAGCAATTCACGGATAAATTCATCTGATCGACCAAACCTTACTTGGGTAAGGTATCAGCATAAGCATTCGCCAGATAATACGACAAGGGTGTAAATACTGTCATTTTATGACTATTTACCGATAAAATATTGTATTTTTATTGAAAAACATTAGAATATATAAGAATGGCTAAAGTTGCTTTTATAGAGTTTGTGCTGTTTTTTTTGTTATTTTAATAATTCTTTGCGTATATTTGAAATATAAATAAATATATTTTTTTTATAAATTTACAAATAAACAGTGAGGCTAGTTAATCCACAAAAATCATTTTGGGCTAGGGCGTGCGTGTTTAGTTTGCTACTGATAGGGCAAACTGTAGTAGCATTGGCGTCTAAGGTCCACCTCATCGCCCCCACTGACATCGAGCTGAATTCCTACTCAATTAGAGAGAATCGTGACCCTGGCTCCGGTGGAATTGGAGTGGGAGATTTTATTGATGACGAAGGAAACGCCATTACATACGAGTTAGTAGCAGGTGAGGGGGATGATGATAATGGGGTCTTCAGAATTGTCAAAAAAACTAATAATAGTCAGCTTCAGGCCGTTGAGGAGTTTGATTTTGAAGAAAAAGATACGTACTCCATTCGGGTACGGGCCACATTAGACGGGTTTATCGAGGAGGTGCTAACCATAACCGTGATTAATGAGGAAGAACCACCTACCGATATTATCCTTTCTGAATCAACCGTAGACCGAGATGCTGAGGAGGGAGACAAAGTGGGTACTTTCTCTACTGTAGGTGGCGCTCCGGTTCCAATCACCTATCAGCTGCTGGATGACGCGGATGAAGCGTTCCAGATTAATGGTAGCGACCTGGAAGTGGGTGATGATTTTGAAGATCAAAATCAGAATAGTTTTACCATTGAGGTTCGTGCAATCGGTGACGGAGAGTATGAAAAGACATTTACTATTAGCGTAAACTCTCCGGCTAATCAACCTCCTACCGCCGATGCCGGTCCTGACCAAACCGTGACCGATACTGACGGCGATGGTAGTGAAGATATCATCCTGAATGGAACAGGGTCATCAGATACTGACGGGACAATTGAAAGTTATGTTTGGTCGGAGGGTGGTAGTCAACTGGCTACTGGAGCTACCCCGACCGTTACGCTAGATGTAGGTGAGTATACGCTGACTCTAACGGTTACTGATGATCAGGGCGATTCGGATACTGACGACGTATCAATTTCCGTTGTAGCGCCTGCCAATGAGTCTCCCGTAGCAAACGCTGGTCCTGACCAAACCCTAACCGATGAAGACGGGAATGGCACTGAAACGGTAACCTTAGACGGTTCCGCCTCATCGGATAACGATGGTACGATTGAAAACTACGCTTGGAGCTGGCCTAATGGTGAAGGTGCAACTGGCGTAGCTCCAGAAGTGACCTTGCCGGTTGGTGAAACTATTATTACGCTGACCGTTACCGATGATCAGGGTGATACCGATATCGATGAAGTAATTATTACGGTGAACGAACCTGTTAACCAATCGCCTATCGCCAGTGCTGGTCCTGACCAAACTGTTGTTGATAACGACCGGGATGGGGTTGAGGAAGTGATGTTGAATGGATCAGGCTCTTCTGACCCTGATGGTACGATCGTCAATTATTTCTGGAGAGAAAATGATGAAGAGGGAGCAACGTTGGCTCAAGGAGACCAACCGGTCATCAGTATGCCCGTGGGTAACAATCTAATCGCTTTGGTGGTGGAAGATAATGATGGAGCTACTGCCAGCGATGCCGTGATGATTTACGTTGAAGCCCCGGCTAATCAATCTCCAGTAGCCAATGCTGGAGCAGATCAGGCGGTAACCGATGAGGATGGCGATGGTAGCGAGACGGTGACTTTAGACGGATCAGGTTCTAGTGATGATGTGGGTATTGTTAGCTACGTCTGGTCAGAAGGAGGTACCCAACTGGCTACCGGGGTTACCCCGAACGTTACTCTGGAGGTAGGCGAACACATATTGACTTTGACTGTCACTGATGAACAGAATGAAAGTGATACCGATAACGTTGAGATTACGGTCAATGAGAAGCCCAACCAATCTCCGACAGCCAATGCTGGCCCAGACCAAACACTAACCGATGAAGACGGGAATGGCACTGAAGCGGTAACCTTAGACGGTTCCGCCTCATCGGATAACGATGGAACCATAGAGCTTTATACCTGGACCTGGAATGGAGGAAGTACGTCCGGAGAGCAACCGGAAGTTACTTTGCCTGTCGGTCAGACTACCGTTACCTTAACAGTAACTGACAACAAGGGTGGAGTTGATGACGATGAAGTAGAAATCACGATTAATGCTCCCGCTGTTAACCAGAAGCCAATTGCTAAGGCCGGGAACGATCAAACCTTAGTAGATAACGATCGGGATGGTTTAGAGTCTGTAAAACTGAATGGGTCAGACTCTACTGATCCGGATGGCACCATTGCTAGTTACAGTTGGCGGAAAAACAGCAATAATGGCGAATTGCTTGCCGAGGGAGAACAACCGGTTATCAGTATGCCTGTAGGTGATAATCTAATCGCTTTAGTGGTAGAAGACAATGATGGGGCTACTGCCAGCGATGCCGTGATGATCTACGTAGATGCTCCTCCCCTAGCAGACGCAGGTGCAGACCAAACGGTAACGGACATTGATGGTAGTGGAAGCGAGAATGTTACCTTGGATGGATCAGCGTCTAAAGATGACGACGGAACAATTGATAGCTATTTTTGGACTTGGGATGGTGGAAGTGCTGAGGGGGAAAATCCAATCATTGAATTACCTATCGGAATTACTGAGATAAAGCTTGAGGTAACCGATAATGAAGGTATTAAACACAGCGACTTCACTAATGTGCGGGTTGAAGCTCCCCAAGCGTCTAATATCAGATTATCAAACAACTCGGTTGAAGAAAACAAGCCAGCCGGTACTTTGGTCGGCTCATTTGATGCGGATGGAATTGGCATTGTCTATGAATTACTTAGTGGAAGTGATGATTTTCGTTTAGATGAGAATCGTTTGCTCACTAATCGGGTATTTGATTTTGAGTCTTCTACCGAGTATCAAATAGAAGTAGAAGCCTGTAACCGAATATTAGGGGTAGAATACAATTGTACCAAGAGTACTTTTACTATTACGATAGAAAATGTTGTAGAAGACCCTGCCAATTTTGACCTAAGTTCAAAGAGTATTTTAGAAAATCAGCCTGCTGGAACCGAAGTGGGTGAATTCTCACTAACTGGTACGAACATTTCGTACTCGCTGGTAACCGGAAGTGGTGATGCCAATAACGATCTATTCACTATTACCAAACAAGGCCAAGTTAGTACCTTACGTTCTAACGCAATTTTTGATTTTGAAGGAAAAAGCTCTTATTCTATCCGCGTTCAGGCTTCTAACGGAGACGGTACCCGGGATAAAGAATTTACCATCACCGTTGAAGATGAAGAAGAAAATCAATCTCCAGTCGCCGATGCAGGGAATAATCAGACGGTAGTAGATAGTGATCGGAGTGGTAGTGAGACCGTAAGCCTGGACGGCTCGGGTTCTTCGGATGATGTAGGCGTTAGCAGCTATGCGTGGAGTTGGCCAAACGGGGGCAGTGCTACTGGCGAACAGCCTACCGTGACGCTACCGGTGGGACAGACCATCATTACGCTGACCGTCACCGACGAAGAAGGGCTGGAGGATACCGATCAGGTGACCATCACGGTGAACGAACCCGTTAACCAACCACCTACCGCTGATGCCGGAGCAGATCAGACGGTGACCGATGAGGATGGCGATGGCAGTGAGACGGTGACTTTAGACGGATCAGGCTCTAGTGATGATTTTGGTATTGCCACCTACGCCTGGAGTTGGCCCGGAGGGGCTGGGGCTACCGGTACAAGCCCGGAAGTGGTTTTGCCTGTTGGGGAGACTACTCTTACGCTGACGGTGACCGATGAGGATGGGGAAAGCGATACCGATCAGGTCAAGATCACGGTAGAAGAGCAGCCTAATGAAACGCCTACTGCGGATGCTGGGTTGGATCAAACGCTGACGGATGAGAATGGAGATAACAGTGTACTTGTCACTTTGGATGGCTCGGCTTCCTCCGACAGCGACGGTAGTATTGCCAGTTACTCCTGGAGCTGGCCGGGTGGTGACGGGGCGACTGGTCAAAAGCCGGAAGTAAATCTTCCGGTAGGGCAAACCACGATTACCCTGACCGTTACCGATGACCGCGGTGCTACCGATACCGACCAAGTAAAGATCAAAGTTGATGCACCAGCATCACCGACTTTCACCCTGACTAATTCAGAGGTGTCAGAAAATGAGGAACTAGAAACTCTGATTGGCCGCTTTACTACTGAAAGTCCTATCGCCCTGAGCTATTCACTACCAGAAGGTGAGGAAGACAACAGCCTATTCAAGATCAACAACAACAATGAGTTGGTAACTAATATAGTTTTTGATTATGAAGAGCAAGTCTCCTATACCATAAGTGTGCTTGCCTCCTACCCGGTAGGTTCCGCTAAACAGGAATTCACTATTAACATCCTGAATGTACTTGAGACTCCTACCAGCATTTCTCTAGATAATACTACGGTGGCTGAAAATGAAGTAGATGCTACGGTGGGTAATCTTAGTTCAGAGGGTGGACAAGGAACTGTTACTTTTACTCTAACCGGCAGCAATAATGATAATAACCTATTCGTAATTGAGGGTGACCAACTTAAAACAAAGTCGGCTCTGAATTTTGAATCAAAATCCTCATTAACAGTTGAAGTCACCGCTACCAGTGATGGAAGTATTTCCCGAGAATTCACGATAGAGGTTACCAATGTGGAGGAACCACCAACGGATATTACCATCACATCTGCTTCAGTAAATGAAAACGAACCGAAGGGAACGCTGGTAGGCAGGTTATCTACGGTTGGAGGTAGTGTGACTAACCCAATATTGCAGTTTGCAGACGGAAATAACGATAATAATTTATTCCGTCTCAATGGTGAAAGATTAAGCACCAATGCTGTTTTTGACCGAGAAGAAAAGTCCTCCTACAAAGTGCGTATCCGGGCTGTAGGAGACGGAAGTCTCACAAAAGACTTTACTATTACTGTTTCCAATGTAAATGATGCTCCGCAAGTCTCGGTTAACGAAGACCGGATCTTTTTTGCTGAAGGTGACGATCCAGTAAAAATACTTTCGGACATTACGGTGACTGATGTGGATAACCCGACCTTAAGTAATGCAATCCTTATATTTTCCGATGATTATGTAAGAGGAGAAGACGAATTAATTACCGATGCCGATCATCAGTGGAATAATAATCAGGGCAAACTGACGATCAATGGGCCTATCTCGCTTTCCGATCTGCAAAATGTACTGCGTAATGTACGTTATAAAAATAACAAAACGATAAACCCAACCTCTTCTACCCGAGAAATAGAAGTATTGGTAAATGACGGAGCACTTAACAGCAACACTGAGCGTGTTCTGGTGCTAGTAGATAATCCCAATGTGCCCCCCAGCTTAACTGACTTTACCCAGGAATTATCGGAGGATCAATCATTAACGCTAACTGCCGATCAGTTTGAGTCCAATTATGAGGATACTGATAATGACTTTCCGAATAAAATCTATATCCAATCGGCACCGAATGAGGGGACTCTTGCCGCAGACGGACAAACTATTACCAATGAACTGATTTTGGAAAACCGACCCAACGGGTTCCCTGTCGATTTTGCTACCGTAGCAAACCTAGTCTATACTCCAGCTGAAAACTTCACTGGTGAAGACAGTTTCCGTTGGACGGTTTCAGATGAGATAAACTTTGGAAACGAGGCGATCGCCCAGCTTAGTGTACTTCCGGTTAATGACCCCCCGGAGATTTCAGCTCCTGACGAACTAACCGCACAGGAGAATAGCCCACTGGCATTAACCAGCATTAGTTTTTCCGAGGTGGATGATGATGTGCTTACTCTTACTTTAACAGTAAGTGACGGGTATTTAACAATTAACCCCGCCCTCAGCGGAAGTATTTCGGTGCTGGATGAAGACGAGGAGGGAGTGAAACGATTACAGGCTTCTGCTAATGCTGCTGATCTGGCTGCTCTGATGCAAGGGATTTCTTATTTAGCCAACCAGAGCCCGGATGAGGGCGATCAGCTGCAGGTGCTACTCAGTGACGCCCCTTCTAATCCTACCGGTGCTTTTACTACCGAAACATCTATTACCATCGTAATAACCCCTACCAATGATCCGCCTGTACTCTCCAATATAGAAGATACTCCGGTATCCTATGAGGAAAATGGAGATCCAGTGTCGATCACCCAAGCACTAGAAATAGCCGATGAGGAAGAAGATACTATTTCCGAAGCCTCCCTCACCATTCTGAATGCTAGTGAAGGTGATGAACTGCTATATAACGGACAGGGTATTGAATCTTCTTTCAGCGAAAACACTCTTTTTTTGCAAGGTGAAGCCTCCCTGTCGGCTTACCAAGAGGCTATACGCTCAGTACAGTTCGTAAGTTCGGACGATAACCCCAACCCAACCGAACGGTTAATTGAGATTCAGGTGACTGATACCAAGCAAGGAACTAGCAACGTGGTAACCAGAGTAGTCTCCATTACTCCAGTGGACGATCCTACTCAGATTGTTCAGGTTCCTGAAGAAGCTTTTTATATTCTAGGCACGGAGGAGTTAGCCTTATTTGATCAAGCTGAGATCATTGATCCCGATAACGAAACACTTAGCAGTCTGATTCTTCAGTTTGAGGAGGGAGCTTATGTTCCGGAGTTTGATAGTTTACTTATTCAGTCAAACTTTGGCCTGTCCGTAGTTTGGAACGACGAGGTCGGTACGCTAGAAATTACAGGATTGGGCACCTTGGCTGATTATCAGAGTTTACTTCGATCTGTTCTCTATAGCTACGCCGGCACCGAAGAGTCCGAGAAGGTACTGACGATTATAACGACCACCGAAGATGGTATCAGTAGCCGCATCGACCAACGAATCCGGATAGTATTCAACCAAGTGCCACAACTCACCGATCTGTCGATAGAAGCCAATAGCGGGCAGATTCTTCAGTTTACCGCTGACGATTTCCTAGGCGGTTATGCTGATCCGGATAATTTTCCCACCACCGATAGCTTCGAGGCTATCAGCATACGGTCGTTACCTCAGGCCGGTCAGCTACGAATCGGCGAGGAAATAGTTACCGAAGACCAACTGGGTGACTCCGGTCTACTTATCTTCCGCGATGATATTTCAGCTTTAAGTTACGTAATGCCAACTAACGACATTGATACTGACCAGTTTAGCTGGAATGCAACCGATGGGGCCGAGTTTGCTACCGAGAATGCCACTGTGGATATTGCCATCAAACGATTGGTGGTAAATCTAACCAGCAATCTGGAAGAAGTTTGTCAGGGCTTGTCCGTTGATCTGACCGCTGCCGTGGAGGAAGGAACGGCCCCCTTTACCTACGAGTGGACCTGCGATCAGCCTGATTGTGGGATTGTGGGCAACACCGAGCAGGTAACGGCTACGCCAACCGAAAGCGGCAGCTATAGAGTAATCGTTACAGACGCTAACGGTATTCAGGTCAGTAGTACTATAACTGTTATTGTCAGTGCCTGCGATGTGGTAATCCCTACAGGATTTACTCCCAACGGAGATAACATCAACGATACCTGGGAGTTGCAGAATATTAATACCTTTGAGCAAAAAATAGTAGAAGTGTACGATCGATACGGAAATCGGATATTTTTCTCTGAAACCTATAATACTGCTTGGGATGGATCTTATCAAGGTAAAATTCTACCGGCAGGGACGTACTACTATCGAGTAGATTTAAACAATGGTGAAAAAAGCTACCAAGGTCAGGTAACGATTTTAAAGTAATGCAGAAGCCTATTTTTTCAACGTATTTCTGTTGCCTGTTCGGTTTCGTAGTCTTGCTATTTCATTCTGCCAAGGCACAAAACCTAACTGATATTGAAGGTAATGCCCTTACGTACACTGAGGGGCAAGATCCGGCCCGTCTTTCCGAAGATATCAGGGTGAATGGCAATACTCCGATCAGTTACGCAATAGTATCTTTTGATGATGGTTATGTAGCCGATGAAGATACCCTACAATATATCGGGGAAGAGAATATATTCTCGGTTTTTGATGAAGAATCCGGACAGTTGTATCTGCTTAGCTATCCGGCTGGTACTACACAGAGTAGTGCCGAAATGCAAACTGCGCTTCGATCGGTATTTTACCAAAACACTAATGAAAACCAACCAGTATCTCGACGTAGGACGGTTTCAATGACTGTTTTTGACCGAAATGATGCTGCCAGCAATACGCTCTCACGTAACATTAATGTGCGCCAAGAGAACGATCCGCCCATGCTTCGAAGCCTCGAGAATGCTCCGATAGTCGTTTTCACCATTGTAGAATCTCGGCAAGCCATTGCCAATGATATAGTACTTACCGATCCGGATGATGACTTTATGGTCAGGGCGGAGATCAGAATCAATGATGCTGATTACGAAGAAGGCGATTCATTATCTTACGAAAAGCCATTTTCTAGTCCTATTTCAGCTTCGCTTGAGGGATTTAGGAGACTGATACTGACAGGAAGAGCAACTAAGCAGGAATATGAACAAGCTTTGAGGAATGTATTTATTGAAAATACGGTGTTTGCCCGAGGACGCGACCCAGAGAAAAAGCGTACAGTTTCAATCCAAGTGTTTGACGAGAATAACTCAGCTAGCCGCAGTCTTGAGCGCGACATTATAGTAAGGGGTACTGGTACTGTCCAGACACCTCCTAGCGTCGTTGACTTTGAGGTCAGTACCGAAGAAAATCAGGTATTCAACTTCAGCCAGCAGTTTAACCAAGCTTTTAGTGATCGAGAAGAGTCTCAGTTCGAGTATATTCGGATACTGTCGTTACCTGAGCATGGGGAGCTTAGCCTAGATGGAGAAGTTATCGACGCTAACTTTGTAGTAGGCCAAGAGGGTATTATTAACCGAAGTGACATCAATCAGCTTGCCTATATCCCTGACCCAGGATTTTTCGGGGTTGATCAGTTTGAGTGGAATGCATCCGACGGAAATGACCTTGCCGCCAACCCGGCTTACGTGAACATATCGGTACAGCAGGCTTCGGTAGTGCTTTCGCTCTCCGTACCGGCTACAGCTCAGGTAGATGAAGATGGAACTACTGTGTTACCTCCCATTTTGGTGGAAGCTTCGGCTTCGTTAACCCTGAATGTGGAGCTAACCGTACAAAACGGTCAGCTTTCTCTGAATTCAACCTTACTTTCCTTGGTGAATGGATTGAGCTCGGGAAATCGTACTCATGATGACGACGATGACGATGACGATGATGATGACGACGACGAAGATGATGATGATGACGATGAAAAGGAAAAAAATGGCGGAGAAAAGAAAGACAAAAGTGGCTCGGAAGAACAGAAGCAAAACGACAGTGAACTTGCCTTTTCTGCTATTAGCTCGGTAGTTCGTTATTTACTCAGTGGAGTACAATATGAGCCTAATACAAATGTTGTAGGAAACGATCAGCTCAACGTGGTAGTAAGGTCACCCGATGATCAGCGAAGCGGAGAAATGAATATTACCATTGTTCCCATTGATGATCCTATCTTAATATCAAATGTGGAAGCCGATACAGTGGTGTATCAGGAGAACAGTCCGCCCACAGTTATTACCAATGAAATTACGCTGAGTGATCCTGACGGTGCTACCATCGTAAGGTCGGCTACCATCACCGTTCCTGAAGAACTAGCCGAAGAAGACCAACTGACTTATACACTGATCGCCGGCGTATCAGCCGAGCGAACAGAAAACCAGTTGTTGTTTTCCGGCGAAGCTAGTTTGGAACAGTATCAATCCATTCTTCGCTCAGTGGCTTATGAAAATAGCAGCGAAGACCCGCTGACTACTTTCCTTACTTTTGAATTCCAGGCGATAGACGAGAATGACAGTGTGAGTAATATGGTTTCCCGCACGCTTCAAGTGGTTCCGGTAGATGACAGCACTGATTTAGCTACATCCGAACCGGAAATTCTGAATTATGTGCTGAGAAGTGGTGCAGTCCCTATTCACTCTACAGTACTGGTTTCGGATGTAGACAGCGATAGCCTTACTCGCTTGACAGTGAGTTTTGAGGCCGATTACGATGCCGCACTAGATACACTGTTGGTAGATATCCCGGCAGAGCAATCGGCCAGTTGGGATGATGAAAACGGTGTTTTGGAAGTAACCGGAAAAAATTCGCTAGCAGCTTATCAGACTATCATCCGTTCATTACGCTTCCGCTATAGTGCCAACGAGGGTCAACCTAATCGACGAATACTCTTACAAGTTTTCAACGGAGATACACCCAGCAATGTACTATCACGAACAGTACAAATAATTGAAAATAATCGGCCATTGCTCTCCGGGTTTCAGAAGAAAGTAGTGCAGAACGACACATTAATTTTTTCCTTAGATGACTTCCTGAGCAGCTATAACGATCCTGATAATTTCCCTAACGAAGAACAGTTCAGCAGTTTACGGATTGTTTCGCTACCTGCCCAGGGAGTTCTGTCTATTGCTGACGATACGATTACCGCGGATGAAATAGACCCTTTGGTGGGTGGTTTCTTTCTTAATGCAGAAAATATCAGCCAACTGCAATATCGCCCCAATACGGATTATGTAGGTGATGATACCTTTAGCTGGAATGCCTTTGACGGAGCCGAACTGGCGGGAGATAGTGCTCTGGTCGCACTCACTATCGTTCCAGGATTGTCTATCTCAGTATCCGATTCGGTGGAGATCTGCCCGGGTGAAACAGTAGACCTAACGGTGGAAGTGCTAACTGGAGAAGAACCATATATTTATTCCTGGTCTTGTGATCGGGAAGACTGTCGGATCAACTCAGCGGTAAATGGAACTGCCATCAGTGTTTCCCCGGTAGAATCAACCAATTATATTATCTGGATAGGGGGAGCTGAGGGGTTAGATAGCATTCAGGATACTGTCGCCGTTACGGTTCTCGATTGTTCAGATGTAGACTTGGAGATTCCTTCGGCATTCACTCCTAATGGCGACGGTGTAAACGATCAGTGGATATTTCCTAACTCGATTATTTTCTCGAGAATACAGCTAAGGGTTTACAATCGTTACGGCCAAACAGTGTTGGAGAGAAGTAACTACCAGAACGATTGGAATGGAACTTACGAAGGAAAAGACTTACCGGTAGGCACGTACTACTATACTGTGGTTGTAGACCCCGGAGCTAAAGAAAATACTGGAACAGTAACCTTGTTACGATGATGAAAAAGCTTTACTTAATATTTGTCCTGGCGCTTGTTGTCGCGAACTTACTACCTGTGGCTAGCAGCTCGGGACAGCAGCTGTTTCGCTTAACTCAATACTTTAACAATCCAATGGCCATTAATCCCGCTACTACGGGTATAGAAGGATTTATGGATGTAAAAATTGGTTACCGTCAGCAGTGGTCGGGGGTAGATGGTGCTCCCGAAACCTATTATCTTAGCGTTCATTCTCCCCTGCGTGCTACTCAGTCGCAGGCCAGCTACCGGAATAACGCTCTTCGGATTAGTAATCCATCTTTGTATGATCAACTTGACGGATCCCAGGGATATAGTCCAAGTCGGGTAAAGCACGGAGTGGGCGGATACATTATTAGTGATTCGCAGGGTATCTTCGCCCAAACATCCGGATTTCTTTCCTATGCTTCACATCTTTTGCTGGGCGATCAGTTACGACTCTCATTAGGTGTTTCGGCCGGTGTTAACAATCAGCGCATTGATGTATCCGAGGTTACCGTTATTAATCCTAATGACCCTACTTATATTGCCTATGGCGATCAGCAGGGGCAATCTACTAATTTTGACGTAAACGCGGGCTTATTTCTCTACAACGACTTGTTCTATTTAGGCTATTCAGCGGCTCGTATCTTTCAGAATAATCTCTACAACGACAGTGAAATTGCGGCTCAGCAGCAGCTTACTCATTTCGGAATGGTTGGTTTTCGACTCAGTTTATCGGAAACGCTAATGCTCATGCCCGGAGCCTTTGTAGCGTACGATGGAGTCAATCCTCTCACCTACGATATAGGTGTGCGACTGAAAGTACAAGATATGTTCTGGGTAGGGGCGTCTTACCGGAATACCAATACAATAGCCGGTATGGCGGGCGTTTCCATTAATAATACCTTTAATATAAGTTATTCTTACGACTACGGTTTTTCAGGAATTAATAATCTGGAGGCAGGTATTCATGAAGTTACATTAGGGTTAACATTATTTAATGTTCGGGAAGTGACTCCGTATCTGTGGTAATTTAAGGCAACTGACTTATGAAACGAATATTATCTTTTCTGATCTTCTCTTTAACGATTATAGCTTTACCAGTTTTCGGACAGACTATGTTCTTTTCTGAACCGGTAGCGCTGAACGATACCGTAAATAGTGCGGCCGAAGAAGGCTATCCGCTTTATTCGGCTATCGACAGTACGCTGTACTTTGTGCGATCGCTGTACGCTCAAAACACCGGTGGAGCACGCTCAGGTCAGGATATCTGGTACAGCAAACAGCAACCTTCCGGTCAATGGACCGAGCCGGTTAACGATCTGGAAAACCTGAATAACCGTAACAATAATGCGGTAGTAGGGATCAGCCACACAGGAAATACGGTCTATTTACTCAATTCATATCAGACGGAAAAAGAAGAAAAACCAGGCATGTCCTTCAGTTTTAACACGGGTCAGGACTGGCGTGAACCAAACGATATTTCAATTCCTGGATTAGAAGAAAAAACCGGTAATTTTTACGGAATATACGTGCTGCCCAGTGAAGACGTAGCGGTAGTATCGGTTCAGAAAGAAACTTCTCTGGGTATGGAAGACCTATACGTAACCGAGAAAAGTGCTCAAACCGGCGAATGGAGCGAACTAATTCATCTAGGAGAAGCAATTAATACCGAAGGCTATGAGATATCACCGTTTCTATCAGAAGATAAGAAGACTCTTTTCTTTTCCAGTAACGGACATCCTGGCTACGGCAATGCAGATTTGTTCGTTAGCTATCGACAGGATACATCCTGGACTAACTGGAGTAAACCTGAGAATTTAGGAGACGGTATCAATTCATCGGGTTTTGATGCTTATTTAACTATTTCGGAAAATGAGCAGGTTTTTTTCGTTAGCAATCGCTACGGTCGTTCTGCTGATATTTATCAATCACGAATTATTAGCCGGGAAGAACGGGAAGAGCAACTGGCTAGCCGGGTAGTAAGTGATGGTTCGGGTACTCGCCCAACGTTAGATGGTCAGTCGGAAGCAGAAATGGAGCTAGATGCTGAAACTCAAGCATTGCTATTAGAGACTCAAGCACTACTGGATGAGTTTAAGAAATCTAATTCCGAAGGAAATAACCGGGAGAACAGCGAGAGTGCAGCTCCTGAGAAAGCATTCGAAAGCAATACTATTTACTTTAACCTCAACTCTAGTCAATTGCTTCCTTCAGGGTACGATGACTTGAAAGAATCGATTGATATTTTGAAGGAAAACCCCAGCCTCTATACGGAAGTAGTGGGGCATGCCGACGATTCAGGGGGAAAAGATTATAACCTCAAATTGTCTATTGAGCGAGCCCAGGCCGTGAAGCTCTACCTGATTAATCAGGGAATAGAAGAAAGGCGGATCATAACCTACGGGAAAGGATCGACACAGCCCATGTCGAGCAACACCAGCCCCGAAGGCCGACAACAGAACCGCCGGGTAGTTATCGGATTTGGTCAATAAACGATAGAAAGTGAAGCTTGATTGGTGCCAATCAAGCTTCTTTTTCTGCACTATCTTCCTTAAGCAACCTTCTCAAAATTTTACCTACGTTAGATTTAGGTAGTTCATCACGAAACTCAATATATTTAGGTACTTTATAGGCGGTCATATTTTCTTTACAAAAGCTTCTCAGCTCCTCTTCGGTGAGTGAAGCGTCTTTCTTTACCACACAGATTTTTACTACCTCCGTTGACCGTTGGTCGGCTACCCCAATTGCACCAACTTCCAGTACTTTTGCGTGGCCCGAAACTACTTCCTCAATTTCGCTGGGGTATACATTGAAGCCCGATACGTTGATCATCTCTTTCTTCCGGTCTACAATTCTAATGAAACCATCATCATCCATTACGGCAATATCTCCAGTTTTTAACCAGCCATCTTTGGTAAATATTTTTTCTGTTTCATCAGGCCGGTTCCAGTATCCGGACATTACTTGAGGGCCTTTAGCGTAAATTTCTCCCGGTTCACCGACCTGCACTTCTACTCCTTCGTCGTTAGCGATTATAAGTTGAGTACTGGGTAACGGTATTCCGATAGTTCCAATACGTTCGTATCCGGCTATGGGAATGTTAGAGGTTAATACGGGTGATGTTTCAGTTAGGCCGTATCCTTCCGCTACCGGAACTCCCGTCTTTTCTTTCCAACGCTCTGCTACTGAGGTTTGCATGGCCATTCCACCCGCACTGGTAATTTTCAGATGAGAAAAATCAATACTATCAAAGTCGGGGTGATTCATCATCCCATTGTATAAAGTGTTCAATCCGGTAATTACCGAAAAGGGGTGCTTCTTCAGTTCCTTAATAAAGCCCTTCATATCCCGAGGGTTGGTAATCAGTATGTTTTTAGCCCCGATCTTCATCATAGAAAGGCAATTCACGGTGAGGGCATAAATATGGTACAGTGGCAGGGCGGTAATCATGATTTCCGATCGCTTGTTCAATCCGACCGACATCCAGGCGGAAATCTGCTCCATATTTGCTACCAGATTAGTATGAGAGAGTACAGCCCCTTTAGAGACTCCGGTAGTTCCTCCGGTATATTGTAAGAAAGCCGTGTCTTCCCCTTTAATTGTCACTTGCTCAAAGGTTCGGCGGCCACCTCGCTTCAGGGCGTCATTAAATTTGATGGCAGTGGGCAAATTGTAACTAGGTACCATTTTCTTAACGTACTTAACTACTGCATTTACCAGCGTTTTCTTCAATCCGCCGAGCCGGTCGCCAATTTCAGTGACGATAACATGTTTGATGGATGTTTCGGGAAGAATTTTTTCTAGGTTATAGGCGAAGTTCGCCAAAATTACGATAGCATCAGCTCCCGAATCATTAAACTGATGTTTCATTTCCCGGGCAGTGTATAAAGGGTTCGTATTCACTACAATCATGCCTGCCCGTAGTGCCCCTAGCATAGCAACCGGGTATTGCAGAAGATTGGGCATCTGTATGGCTACTCGAGATCCCTTAGCTAATTTTAAGTCTTGCTGAAGGAAAGCTGCAAAGTCCTGAGACTGCTGGTTTAGTTCATCAAAAGTAATAGCCGCGCCCATGCATTCAAATGCAGGTAGAGAACCGTAATCTTTTATACAGGTCTCCAGTAGATCTACTAAAGATTCATATTGGTGAGGATCTATTTCTTGAGGAACCCCTTCCGGGTAATGTTGAAACCAAGGCGATGTTTTGACTTCCATATTTAATAGGTATGTTTATGATGATTTACCAATTTAAACGAATTTTTTTGTCGTAAATTAGCAAATCTTCAAGCAAAAAAGAAGGAAGTATGTTTTCGGGGGCGGGGAAATAAAAAAAGGTCATGAATATTCATAACCTTTTCCAGAAACAACATTAACCCAAAAATAAAAGCTGTAGGGGAAGGAGTCGAACCTCCACGGAGCGGTTAGTCAGCCTAAACTAATTTATTCCGTTGTCTCCACCCTCGAGACGGGAGGGCATGGCTGCCAGTTTCATCACCCTACAGTGTATAAGCTTTAGCAGCTTTGTTATCTATTAACGAATGCTAAATTAATAAGTTCTCTATTAACTTAAAAAATATTTAATAAATTTGGTAAAAATTTATATCTATCGTAATTTAACAGCGAAATTATTAGATACAAACTAATTTGCAGCACCAAAATGAGCAAAAATTTAGAAATTGATAACATTGATCTTAAAATCCTAGCCCTATTGTCGGAAGATGCCAAAATCCCATACACCGAAATAGCTAAAAAAGTTTACGTTTCAGGAGGTACGGTGCACGTCCGGATGCGGAAAATGGAAGAAATGGGTATTGTACAAGGAACAACCCTAAATATGGATTATTCTAAATTGGGTTACGACATTACTGCATTTTTAGGGATATATCTGGAAAAAAGCTCACTTTACAATAGCGTGGTTGATGAGCTAAAAAAGGTGCCCGAAGTTGTGAAGATTCACTACACTACCGGCAATTACAGCATCTTTATTAAAATCCATTGCCGCGACACCAAACACCTTCGCGAAGTGCTGCACGATAAGATTCAACGGATCGATGGCATTGTCCGTACTGAAACTCTTATCTCTTTAGAAGAAAGCCTAAATCGACATATTCAACTGGGTGATTAAATTTAATTTTTTACCAGTAGGTTTTGTAACTCCTCTTGTTTAAATTCGTTCTAAATAACACAAGAGCGTTTGGCGAAAGCTTTGAAAAGTTTTCATTGTTTTTTTTCGGAACGTTTCGCCCTGTGCAACGTTATCTTAGAAAGATTTAAACAAAAATCATAATGAGTAAAGACAACCAAATCCTGGAGGAGTTCACCCAATCCGATTACAAGTATGGTTTTGAATCCAACATCGAGCAGGAATCAGCTCCGAAAGGATTAAATGAAGATACTATTCGTTTCATTTCGGCCAAAAAGGAGGAACCCGAGTGGCTTTTGGAATGGAGGCTAAAAGCGTATCACCATTGGCTCACTCTTAAAGAGCCTACCTGGCATAATGTGTCTTTTCCCGAAATTGATTATCAAGATATTATTTACTACGCTGCTCCCAAACAAAAGGCTAAGCCCAAAAGTCTGGATGAAGTAGATCCTGAGTTATTAGATACTTTTAAAAGACTGGGTATTTCGTTAGAAGAGCAGAAAAGGCTAACTGGAGTAGCAGTAGATGCAGTATTTGATAGTGTTTCGGTAGCCACCACCTTCAAAGACAAACTGGCCAAATTAGGCGTGATATTTTGCTCATTTAGTGAAGCAGTAAGAGAGCATCCTGAATTGGTGCGCAAATACATTGGATCAGTTGTTCCTCCGGGTGATAACTACTACGCAGCACTTAACTCGGCTGTGTTTAGCGATGGATCTTTCTGCTACATTCCCAAGGGAGTGCGCTGCCCCATGGAGCTATCAACCTATTTCCGGATTAATGCGGCCAACTCCGGTCAGTTTGAACGTACGTTGATTGTTGCGGAGGAAGGTTCTTATGTCAGCTACCTGGAGGGTTGTACGGCCCCCATGCGTGATGAGAATCAGTTACACGCGGCAGTAGTGGAATTATATGCCGCCGAAGATGCTGAAATCAAATATTCTACGGTGCAAAACTGGTATCCGGGAGATAAAGACGGCAAGGGTGGTATTTATAATTTTGTAACCAAACGAGGTATCTGCGCGGGTGATCGTTCTAAAATCTCTTGGACGCAGGTAGAAACCGGCTCAGCAGTAACTTGGAAGTACCCCAGTTGCATTTTGAAGGGCGACAATTCCATTGGCGAGTTTTACTCGGTTGCGGTAACCAACAATCATCAGCAGGCCGATACTGGTACCAAAATGATCCATATCGGAAAGAATACCCGCAGTCGAATTGTTTCTAAAGGAGTTTCGGCTGGGGTGAGCCAGAATAGTTACCGAGGACTAGTGAAAGTAATGAAGCGGGCCGAAGGAGCTCGCAACTTTTCGCAATGCGACTCCTTATTAATGGGCGACCGCTGCGGAGCCCATACGTTTCCGTATATAGAGTCTGATAATAGCACGGCTCAGATTGAGCACGAAGCTACTACCTCTAAAATTGGTGAAGACCAGATTTTTTATTGTCTCCAACGCGGCATTGATGAGGAGGATGCAGTAGCCCTCATTGTGAACGGTTACTGTAAGGAGGTACTAAACCAACTTCCGATGGAGTTTGCCGTAGAAGCTCAAAAACTTCTGGCACTTACGTTGGAAGGTAGTGTGGGCTAATTTTCTATAAGTATTTAATATTGAACATAACGAAATCAGGAGCGTTATCCGGCTTGGAACGACCTTCTGATTTTGTTGCTATAATACACTTATCTTATGTTAAAAATAACTGACTTACACGCTCGAGTTGAGGAAAAGGAGATACTGAAAGGAATTGAGTTGGAGGTGAAGCCGGGCGAAGTGCACGCCGTTATGGGGCCTAATGGTTCGGGGAAAAGTACCCTGGCATCAGTGCTAGCCGGACGCGAAGATTTTGAAGTTACCCAAGGTTCGGTAGAATATCAGGGGCAGGATTTATTAGAGATGGAGCCGGAAGAACGAGCTCGGGAAGGTATCTTCCTTGCCTTTCAGTATCCGGTAGAAATTCCCGGGGTGAGTACTACTAACTTTCTGAAAACCGCCGTAAACCAAGTGCGTCAGCATAAAGGCAAAGACCCACTCGATGCAGTTTCATTCCTGAAGTTGATGAAAGAAAAAATGAAACTGGTTGATATCGATCAATCATTACTGAGCCGTTCGCTAAACGAAGGTTTTTCCGGCGGAGAGAAGAAACGTAACGAAATTTTTCAGATGGCGATGCTGGGGCCTACACTGGCTATTTTGGACGAAACTGATTCGGGGCTGGATATTGATGCCCTCCGGATTGTAGCCAATGGCGTGAATGCTTTGCGTAGTGAAGATAACGCTACCATCGTAGTAACTCACTACCAGCGACTGTTGGAATATATCGTTCCCGATTATGTGCATGTGCTGTACGATGGCCGCATTGTGAAGTCCGGTGATAAGAATTTAGCCTTAGAATTAGAAGAGAAAGGGTACGACTGGATTAAAGAGTCGGTAAACGCTACTGCCTAGCATGGTTGCGGAATTATTAATTGTAGCCGAGCAGTATGAAACTCGGTGAGTAGCCTAATCAGATTCACATCATTTTATGAGTTTACAAGAAGCTTTTATAACCTACTTTAACGATCGGGAGGCTAATATTAATGGTCAGGGAGATACATCCTGGCATCAGCGACGCCGAAATGCCCTAAGTGATTTTGAGAAACTGGGGTTTCCCTCCAAGAAAAACGAAGAATATAAATACACTCCTATTGGACGGGCATTGGAGCGAGAATTCTCAGAAGCCAACCTGGCCGATACATCGGTCAATACCGCTTTGGTGCAGGAGCTACTTTCATCAGTAATTCCTTCCGATGTTCAGGCCAATCAATTAGTTTTTGTCAACGGGCAGTATCAACCGTCAATGTCTAAGGTGATAAGTTCAACTGGTCAGGTAGTGATCGTGCCTCTGTCGGAAGCATATCAAGAATACAGCGAAATAATTGACCAGTATTTTTCTCAACAACCTTCCTTTCAGCCTGATTCTTTTGCTGCCCTGAATACGGCCATTGCGCAGGAAGGAGTTTTGATTCATGTTCCGAAAAACGTTTCGGTTGAAGCACCCATACTCACTTACTTCATCAGCGATACTTCTAACGGGGTTACTGTCGCTTCTCCTCGCAACCTTTATGTGGCGGAAACAGGTAGTAAGTTCTCGGTAGTAGAGTCATTCTACACGGTAGGAGACGCTGCCAGCTACCAGAATGCCGTGAGTGAGATTTGGGTAAAGTCAAATGCCTCAGTTCACTATACTAAGTTGCAGCCCGAAAGCATCCAGGCTTATCATACCGGAACCACCGAAGTTTATCAGGCCCGCGATAGCCGGTTTACCGGAGTGACAGTTTCCTTGCAGGGGGCGATGCTACGGAATAACTTGAATATTGCGTTGGATGACGAAAATTGTGAATCGCACATGTACGGTCTGTACATGCTAGATGGCAAGTCACACGTAGATAACCATACGGCGGTAGACCACCGTAAGCCTAATTCGTTCAGCAACGAATTGTACAAAGGTATTATGGATGATCAGTCGAAGGGTGTTTTCAATGGAAAAATCTACGTGCGCCAAGATGCCCAGAAGACCAACGCTTTTCAGTCTAATGCAAATATTCTATTAACTGACCAGGCTTCCATTGATACTAAACCCCAACTGGAAATCTGGGCCGATGATGTAAAATGTTCACACGGAGCCACTACCGGCCAGATTGACGAAGAACAACTGTTTTACCTACGCACCCGAGGAATGAGCAAGCAGCAGGCTACGGCCATTCTTCTTAGAGCTTTCGCCGGAGACATTTTAGAAAATATTGAGCTTGACTTCATTCGCCAGCAGATAGAGCAGGTGATTGATGCTCGATTGGATAGCAATTTTTAAAACAACTTGGAATGAATACCGAAAATCCGGTAGCATCTTCTACCCAACTAAATATTGATCAAATCCGACAGGACTTTCCGATTCTTCATCAAGAGGTAAATGGTCGTCCGCTGATATATCTGGATAACGCCGCTACTACCCAAAAACCGCAGTCAGTCATTGATGCGCTTGCACATTATTACCAGAAGGATAACGCCAATATCCATCGGGGCATTCATACCTTGGCCGAGCGAGCTACCGCCGCCTTTGAAGAAACGCGACAAGCGGTTCACCGTTTTATAAATTCCAATGAACCCGAAGAGATCATATTCACCAAAGGTACTACCGATGGTATTAATTTGGTGGCGGCTACCTTTGGCCGGATGAATGTGCAAGCTGGAGATGAGATTATTATCTCGGCTATGGAGCATCACTCGAATATTGTGCCCTGGCAAATGTTATGCGAAGAGAAGGCGGCCCACCTAAAGGTGATTCCAGTGAACGACCGCGGCGAAATAATATTGGAGGAGTATAAAAAGCTGCTTTCCAAAAAGACCAAGCTAGTAAGTGTGGTGTACGTCTCAAATTCCTTAGGAACCATTAATCCGGTAGAGGAAATTATTGATCTGGCTCACGAACGTGGGGCCTGCGTACTGATCGACGGTGCCCAATCTACCGCTTACCTAGATATTAACGTGCAGGCGCTGAACTGCGATTTCTACGTTTTCTCCGGACACAAAATGTTTGGCCCAACGGGAGTTGGCGCACTATACGGCAAGCGCCGTCATCTGGAAAAGATGCCTCCCTATCAGGGTGGGGGAGAGATGATCAAAAGTGTCAGTTTTGAGAAAACAACCTATAACGATATTCCCTATAAGTTTGAAGCTGGCACCCCGAATATTGCCGACGTAGTAGCCCTTAAAGCCGCTATGGATTATATAAACCGGTTAGGCAAAGCCGCAATGCGGGCACATGAGGAAGAGTTAATCACCTATGCTCACCATCGGCTAGCTGAAGTACCCGGATTACGCATTATTGGTACGGCTGAACAAAAGATGAACGTGGTTTCTTTCGTTTTTGACGATATTTTTCATTTCGATGTAGGCCAGATGATGGATGCCCGTGGTATTGCGGTCCGAACGGGACATCATTGCACCGAGCCCCTTATGAATCGTTACGGGTTGGAAGGAACTGTCCGGGCTTCCTTGGCGGTTTACAATACCAAAGAGGAGATTGACCAACTTACCGAGGGGTTGATTCGTATAGTAACCATGATGAGAAAATAGCCTATGCCGCAATCTATTACTGAAGTACAGGACGAGATTATTGAAGAGTTTGCTTTGCTGGACGGTGATCCTGAAATGACTAATTTCTACATTATGGAGTTGGGGCAGAAGTTGCCTCCGCTAGATGAATCTCAGAAGGTAGACCAAAATACAGTAAAGGGGTGCCAATCAAAAGTATGGCTCGTTCCTGCAATGAAAGAGAGTCGAATGCACTTCGAGGCTGATAGCAACTCAGCAATTACCAAGGGATTAGTAAGCCTACTGGTGCGAATATTTCAAGATCAGACGCCTGATGCTATTGTGGACGCTGATCTGTATTTTATTGAAAAAATAGGGATGAACCGCTTTATCGGAACCCAGCGCTCCAACGGCTTTGCGGCCATGATCAAGCAGATAAAACTGTTTGCGCTGGTGAACAAAGAGCGACAGGACGTAGCTAAATCAGATCAAAAGTAAGTTGCACTATGAGCGAAACTACAACCATTGATACACGAGAATTACGGGAAATAATTGTCTCAACGATTAAAACTATATATGATCCGGAGATTCCAGTTGATATTTATGAATTGGGGCTTATTTACGAAATCAGCGTGTACCCGGTAAACAATGTTTATATTTTAATGACATTGACTTCCCCGGCCTGCCCAGCCGCCGAAGCCATTCCGGCGGAAGTAGAAAGTAAGGTAAAGAATATCGAAGGAGTGAACGAAGTGAATGTTGAACTGACATTCGATCCACCCTACACCCAAGATATGATGTCCGAAGCAGCCAAACTGGAATTAGGTTTCATGTAGTTTTGAAGTTAGAAGATGGAGGTTAGAAGAAAGAAGTCTGAAGACCGAAATTAAAAACTTATAGAAATTAGGAAATTTGACTACTGTGACCATCAGCCATTTAGCAATTGAACAATCGAGCAATCGAATATAATTATCTATCACAAAATAAATTAATAACATATGTATCCTGCAGAATTAGTGGCGCCCATGCGCACCGATTTGACTTCAGCCGGATTTACCGAACTGACCACCGCTGAAGAAGTTGTAAATCATTTAGACAATCACAAGGGCACTTCCCTGATGGTAATAAACTCTGTGTGCGGTTGCGCCGCGGGTGCCGCCCGACCGGGGGTGAAACTGGCTATACATCATTCTCAAAAGAAACCTGACCAACTAACTACGGTATTTGCTGGGGTTGATCAGGATGCGGTGGCTAAAGCTCGGGAATATACCCTTCCCTATCCTCCATCTTCACCCTCTATTGCTTTGTTCAAAGACGGTGAGTTAGTACACTTCGTCGAGCGCCATCACATTGAAGGCCGTTCCGCCGAGATGATTGCTGAGCACCTACTGGATGTATTTGACGAGTATTGTTAGTATGGTATTTTAGGGTTCAGGTGTTCATGTAAATTCGATAATGCTGAACACCTGAATACCTATATTCGTCAGAAGGAAAATCTCGTTTTAAACTCTTCCATTTCGTCTAACAACGAACGTTCCTCCCAACGTGGAATGTAGTTGAAAACCTTCAAATTCGTATCTACCGAAAGCTCCCGTAATCCCAGATGGCGGTTCACAAAGATAAACTCCAGATCGAAGTAGATCGCCTTTACTACATCTACAATATCTAGAATCTGGAAATTCTTATCCACCAAATTGTACGTATCTGAAGGCATCTCAGTATGTAGCAATTGCCTTAAGGCTTCTCCCACACGCTGTACGCTTATAAACGCTCGTCGTTGTTTCCCATCTCCATGAATTGAAATTCTGCGTTTAAAATTAGCTTCAAACATGAAGCGATTAATAACCGCGTCGAAGCGTAAACTTTTGTTGTAACCGTACACATTTCCGCAGCGGATGATATAGGTAGGTATCTTGGGAAATAAGCGCTGCACGTGCTCCTCGCCCCGCAGTTTGGAAATACCGTAGATGGTTTGCGGATTGGGTTCTGTATCTTCGCCGACGTGGGCAGATCCGTAGACCGACGTACTGCTAACGTAGATTAATTTTTGTACGTGGGACGCTTCTTCAATCGCGTACACTAACTCGGCTGTACCCCAGTGGTTGGTTTGCTCGTAGGCGTGGCCATCAGTGGTAGCAAACGGAGTAACCACTTTGGCAGCAAGATGATATACTACATCAGCTTCCTGTACTACTTCCCGAAGTCTACGAGTGTTCAACAACTCCCCCATCACAAACTCGATTTTTAAATCGCGGTTATCGGTACGGCTGTAGAGTGAGTGGCCCAGAAAGGCATTGTAGTTATCGCGCGATAGGTTATCGTAGATAATGATACGGGAAATTAACTGATCTTGTGCCAATTCAGAAACTAGTTGAGTGCCTATGTAGCCGGCGCCGCCGGTAATTAATACGGTCATAAGCTCAGGATTTTACCAAATCTGTATTAAGTCCACACTCCACTTTATTCATACCGTACCACCTAGCTTCACGCTCATGCATCTCCGGATCGGGCTTTTTAGTACAGGGTTCGCAGCCAATACTCGAGTAACCCTTGGCATCTAGCGGGTGGCGCGGCAAATCGTACTCCCGTAGATAAGCGTAGATTTGCTGGATAGACCAGTCCAGCATGGGGTGAAACCGGAGTACGTCGTGAGGAGCCGGTTGCTCCACTTTCATCGCTTTACGGACCAGACTCTGGTCGGCTCGTACTCCGTTAATCCACACATCAAATTCGCGAAGTACCGCTTCCATCGGTTGGGTTTTATTCAAAAAACAGCAGTAGTCGGGATCAGAGGTGAACAGCAGGTTACCTTCGGCATCACGCTGTTGATGCTTAGGAACCAGCGGGTTTAGCCGAACGGTGTTTAGGCCAAACTGCTCCGTAATCTGATCAACGAAGGCGACCGTTTCGGGGAAGTGATAGCCGGTATTCAGAAAGTAGACTGGAATACTACGGTCGATGCGGGAAAGCATATGCAGCAGCACCAGACTGTGCGACTGAAAGGAAGAGCTGGTAAACAGCCTTTTCCCAACTTGCTGATAGGCTTGGATTTGAGCTTGTATTTGTTCAAAAGTCATACGGAGCTTACGGCTAAATAAGCACCAAAGTTAACAAAAAAGAATCCGCTAATGCTAACTACCCGACAAATCCGTATCCTCGCCGAAGTTTTGTAACTTCACTTATTTTTATTCTTCTATTTTTTCCAGATTCCAGCTACCTTCTACAGTACCCTTCAGGTCAACGTAGCCACCCTCACTAATATCGAGAGGAGCGCATTTCCAGCTACCCGTAACGCTACCATCGGTATTTAACCTTCCTTCAAATAACGCTATCTCATCGTAGAAACGGGTTCCGGTTCCTTCGTTAGCCGGCCAGGCGAGAAAGACGCTGTCGTTAGCGGTTACCATTGCCTCAGCATCGCCAAATAGAAAAGGGCTAAAAGAGAATCCGGCTCCTTCATCATCCGTAATCACTCGGGTAATTTCTCCTCCCAGCGTACCAATATATTGTTGTGAACTGTTATCTCCGGTTACAAAATCCGGTACTTCAAGTATCATATCGCAGCGGCACTGAATATCAAAGCCCTCCGCTTTTCCTTCGGCCAAACCGGTAAATCGCATCATTTCGGGTAATTTGCGGGAGATTGCGGGCTCTTCGCCTCTTTCCTCGCAGCTGAAAACGAGCAGTGGAAGTAGTCCCAGTACTACCGACAAACTCCACTTGTTTGACTGTCCCATAGCTCCTCATGAAGTTTAGGTTCTGCCAACAGAAGCATTGACTGTAAGACACGAATCAGGGTTAAATGGTTGACTGTGAATTTTCCAGTTTAAGAAAAGAATTTGAACGTAATTCCTTGCCAGTTGTAACTCTGCATTTATGTAAGTAGTATGACTCCTGAATCTTTTGACTTGCTACACTGCCTATGGGTTAACAATAGCAGTAACATCAATCTAAAGTGACGGAACTGTCGCAAATGATTAATTCATACTAACGTTGGCTCGGATGCCTCCGATTAGTTCAATTTGTTCGCCGGTGGACTCTTTTTGGGTGACGGCCTGGGAAATATACTGGAACCAGTCGTAGCTATTGGGTTTTAATTGCTCATCCAATGGCATTTCCTGGTTTTGTAGGGCTAAGCGAGCCGCTAGTAGGTCGGCTACTATACCGTGCAAAAATCGCTCGCGGTAGGCCCGGGAGGTGGTAATTACCGGAAACAGAAAGCGAATGCCTTTTTCCTGCGATATATCTAAGAATATCTTTTTATTCTCGGGGGCCTGCAGCACGTACTTCACGTGGTCCTCGGGTAGTTTAATCCTTGATAATTCTCCTACTAGTACCTCGGTTTGTTGCAATATATATCCGTGTAAATAAGTCTCGTACCCTTTGTATACATCGTACATTCTGCTCAGATACTCGAAAGTAGCTGAGTTATTCAAGGTGCATTCATCCGGGGTTTGCCACCACATGGCGTATTCTCCCGCAATAATCGCATCCGGTTCGTAACGCAGGTTGGCTAGTTTGAAGGGCTGAATAATAGGCTTTTGTTTATCACCTTTGGTAAACGGGATAGCACTTAAGTAGATCAGGTTAGGGTAGGACGTGTGCTTGATATGCTTTATCAGATCGTGGTACTTCAGTACATCTTCTTCTTGATAAATGAAATACAGCGAGTATCGCTTATCGTCAAAGATGAATACAGCGGGCATTGTTAAAGCCCCTTCAGGCAGTAGACTGGTGTATTCATAATGATATTCAAAAGTCACTTCAATTGTTTTGGCTAACTCTTGTAAAGCAGTAATGACCGCACTTCTATCAACCTCTACCTTACCCGTTACCTTAACCTCAATTTGCCCAAACCCAAACTCTGCTGAGTTAGTATTGAACCACTGGTGCGTTGGTCGATCATTTTTGTTCGAAGAGTTGTTGCTTTTATCGAAATGCCTATCAGATAAACTCATATTCTATGGGGTTAATTCTAAGTAAGGGAGGAGTTATGTAGCTTGGTAGCGTAGGCGTAGGTTGCCGTTCTTGAAATGCTCAGGTCGGTAAGCTGGTTAGCAGCTGGAAAGGGCGACTAACTAAAGCAGCCTAGAGAGTGCTAGGTGTATTAAATAAGTTCCCTTATTGGACCTTCATAATTTTTTATAGTAAAAATATAAATTATCAGGCTTGCTGGCTAACGTAAACTGCCGAATATCTTACGTAGTGAAAACCAGCCGAATTGTAACAGATAATAGGTCTCTAGGCTTGCTTTTCTAACTATATCTCACTTAAGAAGCAGCTTAAATACTTTTTTCTCTGATAGAACTCTATAGCCAGTAAGATTTTTTGCTTAGCAAGTGACCAATGTCACCTTAGAGGAGGGTTGGATTGAATCACGTTACATCTCATGCAGAATGTATTCAGTAGCTCGAGAACCCATTTGCCTTAGTGCTTATTGTTTATTAGGCAGATGGAAAAGGTAAGGCTTTTGGTTTCGCTGAGGTTTGCTGAGAGACCGTTGTGCTCGGCAGCTTACAATAATAATACTGCAAAGCCTCCTGTATTTATACCAATATCGAATTGAAGATACCAAACGGTTGCTACTCGATTACAGGTCAATAAATTTTTAGAAGCTGTTTGAGTTATATTTTTTAATTTATTAGGAGAGTTTTTTTGTCAATCTAGGCTCTTTTCAAACGGCGTAGCCCAAGCTACGGCCGGTTACACTGCGGGCGAGAAAAAGCCGCAGGGTGGCGGAAAAAGATCCATAAGAAACAAAAAGTTTTAACTTAAACAGCTTCTTAATTATCAGAAAGCTAAAGCGGCTGCTGAGCGGGATAAAGTTCAAACAGACTCCATGTACTGAGAAATAAATCAGGGACGGCAATAGACGAATCCTGACATTGAAAGTATTTTAGGTAGAACCAAACACTTGTTCTTAGGAAATAGGAGTAAGCTCGTTTTCCAGGTTTCGGATACCGTTAGCGACCTGTTCCATAAGCCACATGGGAGTGGAGGTGGCTCCGCATACTCCTACCGTTTCGGCTCCCTCAAACCACTCCGGTTGCAACTCTTCTGCGTTGGCAATAAAGTAGCTGTGTTCGTTTTCTTTGCAACATACACTGTATAGGGCTTTTCCATTAGAGCTTTTCTTGCTGCTCACAAATATGATAACGTCCTGCTCATTAGCAAACTTCCGCAGTTGTGGCTCCCGATTTGATACCTGACGGCAGATACTGTCGTTAGCGGTAAATTCTACGGTTTCCAGTTGTCCTTTGGCCTCCTTGAGACGCTCTTCAATCATTGATTTAATACGGTAAAAGCCCTCCGTGCTCTTGGTAGTTTGGCTAAATAGTGTTACCGGCCGGGTATAATCAATTTTGTCCAGATCTTCGTCATTCATCACAATAATGGCCTGGCCTTGAGTCTGACCCGTAAGTCCGATTACTTCCGCATGACCGGGTTTACCGTAAATTACGATTTGCCCCGCAATGCGCTGCATGCTATCGTGGGCGTTTTTTACCCGGTTTTGCAGCTTAAGCACTACCGGGCAGGAGGCATCAATCAATTCAATGTTATTACGTAAAGCAGTTTGGTATGTCTCTGGCGGTTCGCCGTGGGCACGAATCAGCACCTTACAATCGCGCAGGTTCTCTAAGTCCTCCCTCGAGATAATACGAAGGCCCTTTTCGTGTAGGCGCTTTACTTCCATATCGTTGTGGACTATATCTCCCAGGCAATACAGGTTCTGAGATTCGGTCATCTCATCTTCGGCCATTTGAATGGCAAACTCAACCCCGAAGCAATATCCTGAATTCTTATCTATGGTTACTTTCATAATGTATTCTTATTATTAAGACGTCTTCATGGCTTCTCTGGCGAGTTCGATTACCTGAGCTACTTGCTCATCAAATTCCAGATTCGTAGTATTAATTTCTATTGCATTTTCGGCTTTCACCAAGGGGTTTTTTGCCCGGGTGCTGTCAATCTGGTCTCGCTCAGCTAGGTTTTCCATAATTTCCGACACAGCCACCAATATACCCCGCTCTTTCAATTCTTTCTGTCTGCGGCAGGCCCGTTTGTACAACTCGGCAGTCATAAAAACTTTTACCTCTGCGTTTGGAAACACATTAGTGCCAATATCGCGTCCATCCATTACAACGCGTTTATTTACGCCCATGTTCCGTTGTAGCCCGACCATTGCCTTTCGCACCTGAGGAATAGCACTTACCGCACTAACTTTATCTGATATTTCCATACTTCTGATTTCCTGCTCAACGTTCTCACCATTTAGGTAAGTTTCGTAGAGAGGCGCTTCGACACCTTCTTTAATCTTAAAACTGATGGTAATCTGGTTTAACGCTGCTTTCACGGCTTCAACATCCAACAAATCTACCTTTTGGCGCAGCAAGTATAGCGTTACTGCCCGGTACATTGCTCCAGAATCGATGTAAGTATAATCTAAGGCGCGGGCAACGGCTTTAGCAGTTGAACTTTTTCCGCATCCGGAATAGCCATCAATGGCAATAGTGATGTCGTTTGGCATAGGTAATGTTAACAATCTTTCATCGGACAGGGAATCGGGCCCCGTTTTGGCTGTTTGCGAGGTTTACTACTTTGGCATGAACCCAGTAACACAGTTCCGGCTATCAAAACAACCAGTAGGTTTCTCGTCATCATTCTTACTCTCATAACACCTGTTAGTTTTCTTCTGGGGTAAATTTACTCAAACAATTCGGTTCCTCAATATTCGCAACAAGAGCAATGCCATTGTACTTAACGTAGCTACCGAGTATAAAAAGACAGAAGGGAAGGTAACAAGAAAATTGTTTATCTTATATATGTAAATATTAAACAAAATGATTTTTTCAGTGTTCAACTGATAAATTACCAAGAAAGAATTATGAGTGGAGAAACGAATAACAACACAATCGAGAGATTAAGTACTCGATACGGAGTACTAATGGCATGTGCATTAGCAGGGTATTTCTTTCTGATGAAAGCATTTGGCTGGGAGCACAATCTGGAACTTAGAGCTCTAAATCTACTGATCTTGGTAAGCTTCGTGTTAATGGCCATCAAAAAATACAAGAAAACAAAAGAGGGATCACTAGCCTATCTGAAAGGGCTGGGACTGGGCATACTTACTACGGTAGTAGGGACACTTAGTTTTGCTATCATGGTTATCTTTTACATAACCGTAGTCTCTCCGGAGTTTATGGAGATAATAAAGAGTCAGGAACCATTTGGAGATTTCCTGACCCCATTCCTAGTCGGCTGTACAATTATTATCGAGGGAATTGCTTCGGGTTGTTTAGCATCTTACGGCATCATGCAGTATCTAAAGCCTTCCCATATTACTGCAACCGTCCGAGTGGTTAATTAACGATGGGTTGTGTCTTCCTGATCATGAGGTGACTCGGAAGTATATCTTACTAATTGTCAGTATACTCTCTTTTATCCCCGAAATATTGAGGTGCAAAAAACAAAAATGAAGGAAAAATGTTTTATCAATACACCCAAATTTTTCGCGCCATGGAAGCAAAAAACACTGACAACAACACGATTGAACGAATGGGCGTGCGGTACGGAATACTCATGTCCCTGGCACTAGTGGGTTACTTTCTATTGATGAAAGCATTAAATCTCGAGCACAATCTGGAATTACGGGCACTGAACCTGTTTATCCTAATAAGTTTTGTGCTGATGGCAATTAAACGGTATAAGCAAAAAAAAGAGGGGCATCTGCCTTATCTACGAGGAATTGGCTTGGGATTGCTCACCTCCGCAGTGGGAACAATAAGTTTCGCCCTCCTGTTTACGGTCTACATTACCGTGATCTCGCCTGAATTTATGGAGGTGATCCGGAGTCAAGAAACCATTGGAACTTTTATGAACCCTTTGCTGGTTGCCTTCACTCTTACCATTGAAGGTATCGCTTCCGGGTTTATGGTAACGTTCGGTATCATGCAGTACTATAAGCCTTCTCATTCTGTTGAAGAAATGCAGGTAGGCTAGCGAATTTCAGGATGTTTAACGTTTGTGATAAAATTGTTAACATTTTTTTGAAACATTTACTATCCTATTTCGTGTTATGTGTAAGAAGATTAGATAATGAAAGGAAATTATTTCCGCTATACATAAAAATTTTGATTGAGTAGTTTTAGGTTGTTGTATTAGTAGTGAAAAAAGTGAGCCTCTTGGGTTCACTTTTTTTTTGCACTTTATTATACCTTTGGCGTATGATTTACCTATCAGTAGAGTCACTTAGCAAACATTACCTTACGACCGACGGGCGAGAAAAATTTTTGTTCCAAGATATATCTTTCGGCATTGAACAGGGACAAAAGATTGCACTAGTGGGCATCAATGGCTCCGGTAAATCTACTTTAATGAAAATTATCGCTGGGCGTGAGGTACCCGATTCTGGGGAAATGGTTCTCTCTCAAGGAGTACAAATGGCCTATGCCGAGCAACAGCCTCAGTTTGGTTCAGCCGATACAATCATTTCTTTCATTTATGACAGTGACGACCCCACATTGGCGTTGCTTAAAGAATACCGGCGCCTGCTGCACCATAATCCGGCCGATGAACAACTAGCTGATCTTATTCAACAGATTGACAGCCGCCACGCCTGGGACTACGAAAGCCAAATTGAACAGATTTTAGGCCAACTTGGTATCTATAACCTGGATCAGCCCGTAGCCCGATTATCGGGAGGGCAACGAAAGCGAGTGGCTTTGGCTAAAGCCTTAATTGAGAAGCCGGACCTACTAATTCTGGATGAACCGACCAACCACTTAGATTTAGCCACTATTGAGTGGTTGGAGAATTATCTGTCGGCCCAGAACATGGCATTGTTGCTAGTAACCCACGACCGCTATTTTCTGGAGCGAGTTACCAACCAGATCATTGAACTGGATCAGGGGCAGATATTTCACTACCAAGGTAATTACGCCTACTTTCTGGAGAAAAAAGCCGAACGCATTGCCCAGCAGCAGGCCTCAGTGGATAAAGCTCAAAACTTGCTACGCAAGGAACTGGACTGGATGCGCCGTCAGCCTAAAGCCCGGGGGACTAAAGCTAAATACCGGGTTGAAACCTTTTACGATTTACAGGATCAGGCCAGCCAGAAGGTAGAACAAGGGACTACTGAGCTGAGTATGCAGGGTCGAAGGCAGGGTAAAAAAATTCTGGAAATTGAGCACCTGGGTAAATCTTATGACGGAAAACCAATCATTGAAGATTTTTCCTACGTTTTCCGTCGGAAAGATCGGGTGGGAATTATCGGGCCGAATGGATCGGGTAAAACCACCTTTCTTAACCTGATTACCCAGCAACTAGAGCCCGATGCCGGAACCATAGAACTAGGTAGTACTACCGCTTTTGGTTACTATACTCAGCAGGAGATTACTTTCACCGACGATCAGCGTATGATTGATGTAGTGAAGGAAGTAGCCGAGGTGATTGATATTGGCAAGGGGCAGGTGATTACTGCTTCTCAGCTACTGCAGCGCTTCCAGTTCCCTACTGATATGCACTACCAGCGGGTGCAGGATTTGAGCGGAGGCGAAAAGCGCCGTTTGCAACTACTGCGGGTGCTCATGAAAAATCCCAACTTTCTTATTCTGGATGAGCCGACCAACGATCTGGATCTGATCACTCTGAATATTCTGGAGGATTTTCTGCTACAGTTTGATGGCTGCTTAATACTGGTGACCCACGACCGTTACTTTATGGATCGACTAGTAGATCACTTGTTCGTGTTTCATCAGGATAGCGGACTGATTCGCGATTTCCCCGGCAACTATACCGATTATCGTAGTGATGAGCAGTATACTTCCGGTACAGTCAGTAATAAAAAATCTTCTTCCAAAGGATCAGTAAAAGAAGAGCGTTCTTCTCCGAAGGCAGAAAATAACCGCAAACCCAGCTACCGCGAAAAGCGGGAGTACGAACAATTGGAGCAGGAAATTGCTCAATTGGAAGTAACTAAAGAGTCCTTAACAACGCAGCTCAGTGAACTTTCCTCGGCGGCGCAGCCTGATCATAAGGCTCTGACGGAAACTTCTCAGCAGCTACAGCAGGTAACTGAGGAAATTGATACCAAATCGGACCGTTGGCTGGAACTGGCTGAACGGATGGAACAAAGCTAGTGGTAGCAGGTTGAAGCAAGGTAATGGCCGCTACGCAGCATACCAAACTCAGTCCGGGCCTCGCCTGGTTTCAGCAGCAGGGCTGGAATCCCTTTCCTTTCCAGCAAGAAGTGTGGGAAGCCTACCTGAATGGTGAAAGCGGCTTACTGAATGCCCCCACTGGTAGTGGCAAAACTTATGCTCTATGGATTGCCTGTCTACTGGAATTCATTCGCCAACATCCGAAAAACTACGCCGAGCGAGCAAATAACGGATTGCAGATTATCTGGATTACCCCGCTAAAAGCTTTAGCCAAAGATATTCACCTGGCGATGGAGCGAGCCGCGGAGGGCATGCAGGTACCCTGGCGCATTGCGGTGCGCAGTGGCGATACCACTTCCAGCGAACGGCAGAAACAATTGAAGAAGATGCCGGAGTGCTTGATTACTACTCCGGAAAGTATGCACCTGCTGCTGGCTCAAAAGCAGTCCAGCCGGCACTTCAGCCAGCTGAAATGCGTAATTGTAGATGAGTGGCACGAGTTATTGGGGAGCAAACGGGGAATACAAATGGAACTGGTGCTGTCTCGCTTGCGGGCACTGCGGCCTGAGCTTAAGACCTGGGGGGTATCGGCGACTATCGGTAACCTGGAACAGGCCCGCGATGTACTACTGGGTAAAGCTTTAGCTTCTGCGGGACGAATCATCAGAGCTGATATCAAAAAGAAGATTGAGGTAAAGTCTATCATACCGGATGAAATAGAAAAATTTCCCTGGACGGGCCATTTGGGAATTCGGATGCTCCACCAAGTATTACCCATCATTGAGCAAAGCCGGGCTACCTTACTGTTTACGAATACCCGGGCGCAGACCGAAATATGGTATCAGACGCTACTAAGCAAAGTGCCCGATCTGGCGGGACAGATGGCCATGCACCACGGATCGCTAGATCCTCAGGTGAGAACCTGGGTAGAAGAGGCCCTGCACGGAGGCATTTTAAAACTGGTGGTCTGTACCTCCAGCCTGGATTTGGGAGTGGATTTCCGCCCGGTGGAAACTGTCATTCAGGTGGGCAGTCCTAAAGGTATTTCCCGGTTTTTGCAACGGGCCGGGCGGAGTGGCCATCAGCCAGGAGCTACCAGCCGGATTTATTTTCTGCCTACTCATGCGTTAGAATTGATTGAAGCTGCTGCCATTCGTGAAGGAGTTGAAAACGGGGTGGTTGAGTCCCGCAAGCCACTGGAGCGATCCTACGATGTGCTGGTTCAATACTTAGTGACCTTAGCGGTAGGGGAGGGCTTTCTAGCCAATGAGCTTTACTCGGAAGTCACAACTACTTATGCCTATAGAGATCTTACTCCGGAAGAGTGGGAGTGGGCTTTGCGCTTTATTACCTCCGGGGGTGAAAGCCTGGGACAATACGATGAGTTTTCTAAAGTAGAAGTGGAAGACGGAGTTTATAAAGTGAATAATCGTCGCACGGCACTTCGCCACCGCTTGTCAATTGGGACGATTGTGAGCGATCCGGTGCTGAAAGTAAAGTACGTAAGGGGGGGCTATATCGGTACTATTGAAGAAAGCTTCATCTCCCGCCTGAATAAGGGGGATAACTTCTGGTTTGCGGGCCGAAACTTGAAACTGGAACGTATTAAAGATATGACAGTGCTGGTACGCAAGGCTCGGGGCAAGGATGGGATGATTCCCCGGTGGACGGGCGGTCGAATGCCGCTCTCATCTCAATTATCCGAATTAATTCGGCTTAAACTAGACCAGTATTTGCGAGGCAATTACAGTGATATAGAGTTGATCGCTCTGGAACCGCTATTGGAATTACAGCAAGACTGGTCGGCTTTGCCCGATCAGCAACATCTTCTGATTGAACGATTGAAAACCCGGGAAGGCTATCATCTGTTTTTTTATCCCTTTGCCGGTCGAGCGGTACACGAAATCCTGTCGGCGCTGGTAGCGTGGCGTATCGGTCAGGTACAGCCTATTTCGTTTTCTATTGCCATGAACGACTACGGTTTTGAATTACTATCCGATCAGGATATTCCACTAGAGGAAGCCTTAGAGCTTGACTTGTTCGGAACCGAGCATCTAATTGAAGATATACTGGCAAGTGTAAACAGCACCGAAATGGCCCGTCGCCGCTTTCGTGAAATTGCGGCTATTGCCGGATTGGTTTTTCAGGGCTATCCCGGGAAACCGATCGGTAACCGCCACTTGCAGGCTTCGGCCCAGATCATCTACGATGTGTTTAGCGAATACGACGCTAATAATCGTCTGTTGGCTCAGGCGCTAGACGAGGCATTGTATCAGCAAATTGAGCACTCTCAACTCCAGGGTACCCTAGAGCAGATTAATCGACAACACTTTTTAATCAAACATCCCCCTTACCCCACTCCGTTGGCGTTTCCGCTGATGGTAGACCGAATGCGCGAAAAGATCAGTTCTGAATCAGTAGAAGACCGTATTCTGAAAATGCAGCGGCAGCTAGAAGCCTACGCCGCAAACGGTGAATATTGAATAGTGGAGAATGGAAAATTGATAGCGCCTACCGCGTGGCGCAGTTGATAATGCCCGCCCCTTCATTAGTAGACACCAATCATCATTATTCGTTAATCATTGTCAATTCTCCATTTTCAACTATCCACCGTATTGATTCTTCTCAAACAATTACGTAAACTAAACGCTTATTATGATTAGCTATGAGAGTGAAGTATTCACTTATTTTTTTAACGGCCTCCCTGATTTTTCTAATTGGTTGTACTCAGGATGTTTTTCTTTTCTCCAGCGTACAAGATTTGTTTCGTCCATCTCCGCCCAAAGTAAAAACAATAGCAGTTCATGCTGATTTACAGCTTCCGATGAAGCTAAATCAGCGTAACCAACACGCTTTTCAGGAAGATCAGCTAATTACTTTGTTTACCCCGCAAACTTCGTCCTTGGCGGAGATCAATACCTCAGCCTTTACTCCGCGGGATTTGGACAGCAAAGTCAATTACCTGTTCAGTTACCCTGCTGACGAGCAGGTTAACCCCTACGGTTTTGCCGAGAACGAAACCATAGACTATCCGGACTCCATCTACCGTAAACGCTTCCGGCTCATTACTTCCGAGATACCGCTGGTCTATAATCACCAGGTGAAGAATTTTATTGATGTGTACGCGGCCCGCCAGCATGATCTTACCCAGCGGATGCTGGGGAAAAAGCAACTTTACTATCCTTACATTGAGCAGGTTCTAACCGAAAAGCAGCTACCGGACGAACTCAAGCATCTGGTGATGGTTGAATCGGCATTGCAGACCGAAGCTTATTCTTCTATGGCTGCCGTTGGGTTATGGCAAATTCGTTCGGCCACCGGACGAAGTCTAGGGCTGGAAATTAACTCGGTAATTGATGAGCGGCTTGATCCTTATGCTGCTACTGATGCAGCTATTAATTACCTAAATCGGCTGTACGAAGTGTACGGCGACTGGCTGCTAGCCATTGCAGCTTATAATTGCGGTCCGGGCAACCTGAACAAAGCGATTGTTCGCTCCGGAGGTAGTCGGAATTTCTGGCGGGTGAACCGCTACCTACCCCGGGAAACCCGAAGTTATGTACCGGCTTTTATGGCGCTAGCGTATTTAAATTACTTTCAGGCAGAGCACAACCTACAACCGGAATACCCTCAATTATCCTTTCGTGCGGTAGATACTGTTCGGCTCTACCAGGAGGTACCATTACAGGACGTTGCCGTAGCAACCGCCGTGACGATGGATGAGCTTAGGTTTTTAAATCCTGCACTAATTAAGGAAAAGATTCCATTTCGAAAGGAGGGATTCCGTCTGGTTCTACCAATTAATAAAGTGGCTCAGTTTGAACAGCAACGCGATTATTTACTCAACGCGCCAAATTTTGTGGCGGAAGTGGAGCATGCCGCCCAAATTTCTCGTAAAAGGCGGCCAATAGTGCCGGATTCGCCTGATCTTACCAAGCTGATTTACCAGGTGCGCCGGGGAAACACATTAATTAGTATTGCTCGCCGCTACGGGTGCTCGGTAAAGGATATCCAGGACTGGAACGGTAAATCAGACCATATTGTGCGAGTAGGGGAAGAGCTAAACTTATATATTCCCCGCTCAAAATCAGCTCAATAAAATTAGACCTGACTATTTACCGCCTCATCGGAGGTTTTACGGTTACGGGGTACTATCACGAATAGCAAGAATAAACCAACTAGCACCAGCGGAATGCTGAGCCACTGCCCCATATTAAGCGGAATATCGCCTTCCCAGGCTACCTGATCCTCTTTGAAGAACTCGTGCACAAACCGTAGCCCGAACACGAATATCAAAAACAGGCCAAGAAACAGACCTTCCGGAGTCTTTTCGCGCATACGCCACCATAAGAAGAACAATAATACAAATACCAAAAAGGTGGTCAACGACTCGTATAACTGAGCCGGATGACGGGGAATAGCAAAGGTTCGGACTGTAGCTACGAAGGCGCCCCGCCGCTGTGACAAATCGTAGTCTAGAGTTGTATTTGCTGGCTCGTAGATATGTTCGCGAATGGACGGATAACGAGTAAGAATATCTTTAACCTGGCTTTCCAGATAGCTCCGAATTTCAGCTTCCTGATAACCACCACTGGCGAAAGTAATTGTTACGTCCACTGGCTTGTAGGGAGATTCTTCGGTACTAAGTTCTGGGCCGTCTAGCGATTGCAGAGGCCCTTCGGGAGTTTCGGCCGAGCGATCACTGGCTTCAATCTCTACCGCTTCAATTCCTTGATTATTTTCCAAAGCCTCCTTCAGGCCGTGGCCAAAAACTACTCCGTAGTTGCTATTCGTGGGCTTCCCGATAATCTCGGAATTCATGAAGTTACCAAAACGGATAAGTGCCCCGGTAAGGGCTACCACAATTACGATACGGTCTACCACCCACAGCCAACTCTGACGGGGACGCTTTTGTCGTTTAATGTGGCCTTTAAACTTGATAAAATCGTACTTGATATCGTAGTTGCTATACAGAAACAGGGCGAATAGAATTCCAACAGCCGCTCCGTGACTAGCCAGTCCGCCTTCCCAAATTTTCAGTATGTCGATAGGATTAGAGAGGTATTTGGCCGGTTCATAAAAAAATACGTGACCTAAACGGGCACCCAGAATTGTGGCAATCACCATAAATACCGTCAACGTTTCTACATCGCTCTCCTTATGGCCTTCCTTACGAAAAATATAAAATAAAACCTGCTGAGAAATCAGAAACCCAGCGGCAAATAATAATCCGTACCAACGAGGCGACCATCTGTCCCAGGAAAACACTTCCGGGTCGGCTGTCCACACAATAAACTCAAATAACAAATGCATACTACTCAGTGTCGATGAGGCGCAAAGATACCATTTTTCTCTTAACGAAGAGTATACAACTTAGTGTCTATCTACGAACAAAAGTGCTGTCAACTAAGGTTATATCTTTACAGGAAGGATTAAATATTGATAGTAGTCGATGTACGTAAATCCAACTAAAACTTTGAAAAATTAGTCTTAACAATGCAAAGCCTAACCTTACAATGCTGAAACAGTTGGTCGTGCTTTTGTTGGCAACTCTGGGTCTTTTTGGGTGTAGCGAAGATGATCAGTCTACCTCAAAATTGGCCGAAGGGACGTACACCGGAATATTTTACCGTAGTAGCCCTAATGCTCGCTGGACCACTTCTGACGTGCAGCTTACTCTGGAGAATAATCGTTTTTCAGGAAGCAGCAGTACTTTTCGCTACCCGGCCATTTGTGAGGGCACATATCAACGTACTGGCTCCGATTCTATTCAGTTCACCAACGAATGCTCATTTACGGCTGATTTCGATTGGACTTTTATTCTAGACGGTGCCTTCCAAATTCACCGGGAGGGTCAGAAAATGATTATTTCGCGAGAGTACGAGGGTTCAGTGACCGATACTTATGAATTAGAACGGGAATAAGCCATTGACCCATCCAGCAAACGCCGGATTTGGGTGTTTATGTCGAATCCAGATTTAGATGTCACACAAACTTATATTACCATCACTGCAATACGGTGACAGGCATTGTTTAAATAGCCCCTGGGGTTCCAGCCTGGTACTAGCATCGGTTGGGCTTTACCTTGGCTATCGGTAGCTCGAGCCCACACCTCGTAGTACCCTGCTTCCGGGAAATTGACCGTAGCGCTCCAGTGCTGCCAGGCTAGGCGGTTCTTCGGTGGCAGTAACTGACAACGTTGCCAGGTACTGCCGAAGTCAATGGAGTAGTCTACCGCCTGAACCGTTAAATCTCCCGCCCAGGCGTGCCCTCGGATGTCCAACGATTGACCTAAGTTTAAACGGGCCCCGGATTTAGGGTACGTAATCAGAGATTTTACGGGCATAGACTCAATAATGCACATATCCTCTTCCGGCACTACTGTGCCGGGAGCTACTGGTTTGCAGGGAACCCGGTAGGAGTAACCTTCCATCTTGGGGCCATCGTGTACCTGGTTTCGGACCGAAATGCGAGTGAGCCATTTGCCACTGGTAGAAGCGGGCCACCCGCCAAAGATCAATCGGAGAGGATAACCATTCATCAAAGGCAAGTCTTCCCCGTTGATCGCCCAGGCAATCAGCGATTCATCTTCCAGTGCTTTGTTCATAGGAACGCCTCGGGAAATTACTACTTTGTCGGGGTCACCGCTTAAATGAGTGTCATCACCATAGTAACCGATATAAACGGCATCAGATTTTATTCCGGCATCTTCTAGCACATCACGCAGGCGTACCCCTGTCCACTCGGGAGAGCCCACGGCACCCGTAGTCCACTGATTACCCCGCGCTGGCGGATTGAACTCACTTCGTCCGTTGCCACCGCATTCCAGTGTGAGCTGATACGTATACTGAGGAAATTTTTCCTTTAACTCAGCGATGGTATACGATTGTGGTTGTTGTACCGACTCGCCATCAATGGTGAGCACCCACTGGCTACTATCGATTGATTGAGGAGGGATGCCATTATTGCGAATAAAGAGCTTGTTAGCAGGTGTAACTTTATCATCAAGCAGATGAGGGGGTGTTTCAGCATTTACCGGACGGTCATTTAGCACTACTAATTCAGGGTGCTTACCGGGTATTTCAAAGGGTGCTTCTTCGTGGAGAAGACCGGCAGGAATCATTCCGGCGGGCATCTGCTTACCAAATACAATACGCCCGCCCAAAACGGATCCCATACTTAGTAGGGCTGATTTAGAAAGGAAACTACGTCGTGACAGGGAAGAGGTTTTATCTCCCCACAGCCACTGATCAGCCTGTTCTGGATACTGTTGGTAAAGTTTACGTAGACCAATTCGCTTCTTCATGAACTTTTATATGCGGAGTTTTACAGCACTGAGTACTCAGTAATTCGGCGCGATTTACTTAGGATAATATATCTCAAGTTATCCCACAACGATGTTAAGCACTCTTTATAAATGTTCCAATATAGCAAAAGCCGTTGATAGTGCCGATGAATTATCCGTTATTTGCTGGTGGATGGAATGATAAAAATACTCTTCAGAATTATTGTTATTTGCTTTGGTACTGCTCTAATAGTTATTGGGCTTTTGGGGAAGGAAGAACTGTTTCGGTTTTTAGCTCCTACCCAGCCAGTAAAAGCTTCTGTACTGGTAATTGAGGGTTGGATTGACGAAGAAGCACTCCAGCAGGCTATCAGCGAAATCTTGACCCACTCGTACAATCAGGTACTAGTAACCAGCATTGCCCACGATTCCTCATTCCGGATGTACAGTCAGGGAGGGCTCATATTCCGGTTGGATGAGGTTGAGGAAAGTATTACCCTGTTCCAGCAAATTCAAGTTTTGGGTTTTGGTAGCTCGGCCGGGGGAATACAGGCTCATGCCAAAGTACTGGTTGATACAATGAGCGTTGGAGAGTTTACTGCTTCCGATGATCCCGAATGGCATTCAGTGCTGCTAGATACTCCGGTTCAGGCAGATTCAGTCGTTATTGTCTATGACAATAATCATTTAGTTGGAAAAGAAGATCGGGATTTATTTATTTACAAGGTTTGCCTGGGTTCTAATTGTATTCCGGCCCGTCATGCGGCGGTTCGCTATGATCGCGGAAAATTAGACGGAAAAGCAGTTTTTCGTACGAACTATCGAAGCGAAGCTGAAGAATCAGCCGAATTCATCACTCAGCAAGGAATTGATACTAGTCTGGTACGGTCGTTAACTGCTCCCCCGGTGGATTACGAACGTACCTTTACGGCAGCCTTAGAGGTAAAAAGAAGCTTGCCCTCCTCAGTTACAGCGATTAATGTTTTTTCGGAAGGCGTACACGCTCGGCGTAGCCAACTGGTGTATCAAAGGATGATGGGCGATTCGGTACAGGTGGGGGTAGTAGCAGCTTCGTCTCGCAACCAGCAACCTCAGAATTGGTGGAAGGAAGGTGGTTCCCGAAACTACGTATTAGTGCAACTTGCTAAGTATTTATACGCGAAGTTGTTCTTTTTTCCCTCAACAGAAGATTGATTCCGCCGATTGAAAAAAAATCGTATTTGGTTTCTCTTTCGTGGAAGGTATTGTATATTCAGGGAATGAGGTGTTATAGACTATGGGGTTAGGTTAGGGTACTTAGGCGACTATTGAATACAGCTAGTAGTATGATGTTCAGGCAATACTATCCTAAATATCTCAACACCAAACAAAACAACACCATAACACACTTTTTTGACTGTCGGATTATGAAACAAATTTTACTCTCTCTTCTACTTTCTCTGTTGGTAGGTATCTTTAGCGAAGCTTTTTATTTCTCTGCTTTGGCGCAAAAAACTACCTGGAGTATTAATATTGCCCCCAGTATATCCTATCGTCTGCCACAAACCAGAACGTTACCTGCCAACGTAGAATCGGTGCGAAATGGTGAGCAGCCCATGCATACCTTTGACTTTGGTATAGATTTCCGAACGGCAATTAATGACCATTGGTACGTAGGTACAGCCTTGCTTTACTCCCAAAAAGGGTTTTCTAATACCCACGTAGACGTACCTTATCCCAATGTTCGTCTATCCCGTACTTACCTCATTGATTTTATTCAGAACTACCTGGAAATACCGTTTTTTATTACCCGTACGGTCTATCAGAGTGATAAATTTAAGCTTTATCCATTGGTAGGAATTACCAACAGTTTACTAATTGACGAAAAGAATCGGGTAGCCGCACGTAGTGGAGAAATTTCCGAAGAGGTAGAGCAAAATTTGTCAGAACCTTATCTGCGTATGCGACAGGTGCATAACCTAGGTATTTTGGGTGGATTTGGTATTCAGGCTAACGTGGATCCTAAAACCTACATTGGTTTGGAAGCACAGAGCAAAGTCATGCTTTCGCCTGTATCAGACCTTTCTTCCCAATCAATTCGAAATCTGTACAGTTTAGGGCTAAATTTCCGTTTCATTCGCACTCTTCAGTAGTTGAATGTTACTATTAATTAAACGTTTAGGACTACCGTTAGGGGCCGTTTTCTGCATCGTAGCCTGTAAGACTACGCCTCCTTCTGCAACTTTGTCTGTTAAATCTTGGCCTATTGTGTTTAACGAAGACCGGGCTCAACTCTCGTTGGATTATATGCGGGAACACTACGGTATGTCTCCCGATGCACCTACCATTGACCCTAAAATAATTGTGGTACACTGGACGGCCATTCCAACGCTACAAGCCTCCTACGAAGCCTTCTACGAACCCCGCCTACCTGCATCTCGAGCAACCATCGGTAAAGCCAGCCCGCTGAACGTATCGGTACCTTACCTGATTGATCGTGACGGAACAATTTTTCAGTTGATGCCGGATACGTTGTTTGCCCGTCATGTAATTGGATTGAATCACTGTGCCATCGGCATTGAGAACGTCGGTGATGGAGGTGAGCACCCGCTCACCGAGGCTCAGTTTATAGCTAATGTTCAACTCATTAAACAATTACTGACCAAGTATAACATCCAGTACGTGATTGGCCACCATGAGTATCAGCGGTTCATTGGGCATTCGCTGTGGAAGGAAAAGGACGCTAATTACCTTACTAAAAAAAGTGATCCGGGCGACGGCTTTATGCAGCGGGTAAGAAGTGAGTTAAGTGATTTTAACCTGCTGCCTCTTCCCGCTCATGATATAATCCGGCAGGGAATCAGTGGTAAAGTGCGCTGGTACGAGGGAAACCTGATGCCAACAGTAGGAGATGCTCCAGTTCAGCAGCGGGGTAAAGCAGTACAACGTCGGTTACACGTGTACGAACTAACCCACCGCAATCAGGCCACGGAAGAATCGGGTTTTTTCAGTCAGCTGAGCACCAAACAGGTGGCTACCGTTACTACCGATTCTCTAGGACAATTTCAGCTCTCGCTTCCGGTAGGAAAGTATTCCATTTTGGTGGAAGAGGAAGCCGGGTTATTTGCCAATCGCTTTGATGGGGAAGGTCATATTACTCCCGTTAGGGTAGAAGCTGATGAAGTAACCCGACTTGATATTAAAATTGATTATCGGGCGGCGTATTAGCACCACGATGAGTCTTCTATTAAGGAAATAGTTACTATCCCGCCAAAAAAAGCAGAAATTTTTGCTCCTTTTCCAACGTTCTTTCCTCAAGTAGGGTCTATCCTATTGATAATCACCTATCAGCAAACTTTACGGTAACTAACCGACTGCATGCAAGAAGAATCAGCGCTGGTAGCCCAATGCATTAAAGGCGACCGAGCAGCTCAACATGAATTGTACCAACGATTTGCCAGTCAGATGATGGTGGTTAGTATGCGCTATTGCAAAAGCCGGGAAGATGCCGAAGATGTACTACAGGAAGCGTTTGTGAAGATTTTTAACAGTTTGGAAAAGTTTAGAGGAGAATCATCGATTAAGTATTGGATCAAACGAATTGTAATTAACACGGCGCTTAACCACCATCGAAAGAAAGTGTATTTGTACCCACATCTGGACATTGAGGAAGTTCACGATATCGGGGATGATGATGTGGAGATCACTAACTACAATTACCGCGACCTACTTAATATTATTCAGTCTTTACCTCAGGGCTGCCAGGCAATTTTTAACCTGTACGCCATTGAGGGATACAAACATAAAGAGATTGCCGAAATGCTAGATATCAGTGAAGGAACGTCCAAATCGCAGTACGCGCGGGCTCGCTCGCTGATTAAAGAATTAATTACCGAAACCGGGGAGGTGAAACATGGCTAATGCACCCGATAAGAAATCGTACGAGGAGCAGTGGCAACAGGCCTTTGATGAAGCTGAGATGCCACCCTCGCCTAACGTATGGAAAAGTATTGACCAGGAGCTTACTGCTCAGGAAAGCGGTAAGTATAAAAAAGGCTTCTTTTTTTACCGTGCCGTAGCGGCTGCTCTGTTGCTCTGTATTGCCGGATTGAGTTGGTACATACTCTCTTGGCCTACCGATTCCAGTGAGGTAGCTCAGGACGCAGCTTCAAAAACTGAACAATCAATTGCTCCACTAGATGAAGCCGACCAGGAGTCCAATCTTGCCAGCGACTCATCTACGGGCAGTATTAACCAAACTGAAAGTAAGGAAGAAGCTAATTCCTCATTGGCAGACAATGATAATATGAATCTACCCGGCGGTGATGACTCCTCATCTGCCTCTGGTAATTTAACTTCTGGATTGACCGATAATGATAACGCAGCAGCGGGAGATAGGAATCAATCTTCAGCGAATAACAAGGCACAGTTAGCAATCAGAAAGACAAAAGAACCTGCTTCGGCAGCAAAGACGCTTATTTTTCCAAATGAAGGAGTAAGCCAGAGGGAAGAGGAACTTCTCTCAATAAATCATCGGGTGGGGCGGGTTGCCGCCCTTCCGCCCGATGTATTAGCCCTAAGTGCGCCTACTTGGGCAGAAAATATAGAGAAATTGTATCTGGTGCCTCAGTACCGAAAACAAGAAGCGTCTACCGATCAGAAATCTAAAACCCAGTTTTTTGCTGGTCTGGCGATGGCTCCTAGCCTATTTGATCCGAATTTCCAATCTCAAAACGAAGCCACCCTGGCCGTAGCTGATGCGCCGCTTGCCGAGTCATATTCTTACGCCTTGGCCGATGGGTTAACCAATGCTCGAGCGGCTAGCAGTAATACCGTCATGGTCGCCGAAGGGTTAGATAATCAGTCATCGGTTTCGCTTAGCTATGGATTTGATGTGGGACTTACTTTAGGTGAGCACTGGAGTATTGAGAGCGGTCTTGATTATCAGAACTTTCAAACGGTAACCCAAACCCAATACAGTGTGGTTGATTTGCAGTCGGGAGAGCGTTATCCGCTTTTGGCTACCAACGCAGCGGCTAGTAAAGCAACTGCTTTTAATGTTGCATCGGCGAGTTCCAGTAGCGAGGTAGATAATCAGTTTCAGTTTATTTCCGTACCGCTCCGGGTGGGTTATAATCTTCACTTCTCTAAAATCACTTTATCGATAAATCCCGGAATTGCCGCTAACTTGTTCTTAGGCAATCGCATCTCTTCTCAGGATTTCGCTTCAACCACCCTCAGCAACGACGGGAACAGCCCTTTTAATTCCCAGTACATAAGTGGTTTACTCAGTGGTGGGGTATTCTATCAGTTGCTAGAGAACTACTCGCTATCATTCAGTCCTTCGTATCAGTTTGCCCTTAGCGATTTTGCCCGAAGTGCAGCTACATTCAACAGTCTACCTCAGTCGCTAGGTCTAAAGTTTGGCTTTCGTTATAATTTTCAGTAAGGTCAAATAACAGTTCAGCCATTTTGTGCTACCAATAATTTTCTGTTACATTGGTAAATAGCAATCGCAACAACAACCTCGGGCTTCATCATGAATTTGCCCAACCTACAGAATGAAGTTACGTCCGACGTAGCACTGTGGAAAGCCTTTCGTCAGGGTGATAGGATAGCCTTTGAGCAAATTTACCGAACGCATATCCGGGAGCTTTACCGCTACGGAATTAAAATTCACTCAGATGAAGCATTGGTAAAAGATACTATTCAGAACCTGTTTGTTGAGCTTTGGAATCGGCGTGCTGCCCTATCCTCTACCAAAAATATCAAATATTATCTGTTTAAAGCTCTAAGATTTAAGCTGTACCGAACGCTAAAATCGGAAGCTTACCACGGTCAACAACAGAAGCGCCACTGCGACAGTGAGGTGGTGGCTTCTTACGAAACTCAACTAATTCATTTCGAGTTTCAGCAAGAACGAAGAGATAAGTTGTACGAGGCTTTAAAGCAATTACCGCCCCGGCAAAAAGAGGTAATTCACTTATTATTTACTGAAGAACTCAGCTACGAACAAGTAGCCGAGCTTATGACAATTAACGTAGCCTCGGTTTATACCCTAGCTTGGAAAGCCCTTTCCTCCTTAAAGCGATTGATAATCACTCTACTTATATTTGTTTGTAGCTAAACTCGGCAAAATAACTTCTTCGAAAAATTTATTGATTAGCAACTTCTTGTCTTTATCCACTTTTCTTTGCCATCTCTAAGAGGTATTCACGTGCTTTTTGTGAATGACATAATTTTTCGAAATTATTTTTCTTACTGAGGATAGATGTTGATAGTCCAGGTCATTATGGGTTGAATTACACCCTAATGGATTACCAAAACTATACTGCGGAAGACTTTGCTCTTGATCCTCATTTTCGGAAATGGGTACTACAAACAAGTATCGAGTCAAATGCATTCTGGGAGAACTGGCTTAGAGAGTATCCTCAGAAAGCAGCACTCCTTCAGCAGGCCCAAGCTATGGTGCGCGCCCTTCCCCCTAAACCAAAAGATTTGAGTCAGCTGGAGATAGATAGAATCTGGTTGCAGATAGACCATCAGATAGACGGAGAATTGGAGGTTTTGCCTTCCGAAACACCCGTGATCGCAATAAGTCCAGAATCAATCATTAGTCGTACGATATCTCATCCAAAGCTGGTTGAACCGTATTCAGTTTACTGGAACCACCATCGCATTGGCCGGCTGGTAGCGGCTGTTTTAGTTTTTTTGGCATTCTCTGTCAGTTTTTTACTAGTGCAACAAAACCAGCCTCCTACCGAACCTGATCTGGTATGGGTAAGCAAAGAAAATCCCTGGGGTCAGCGTTCAATCATTTATTTGAGTGATGGCACGCAAGTACATCTTAATGCCGGAAGCAAAATCGAGTACCTGGAGAATTTCTCGCTTACCGAACGGATAGTGCGATTACAGGGTGAAGCTTTTTTTGAGGTAAAGAAAGACCCTTCCCGGCCCTTCCGGGTGGTGTCAGCGGGAGTGGTTACCGAAGCCTTAGGAACTTCCTTTAATATCCGGGCGTATGACAGCACCCGGGTTGAAGTAGCCTTGGTAACCGGAAAAGTGAAAGTGAGCGATCAAGCTGCGGATAGTAAAGCTGAAGTACCTTTAACTCCCGGACAAGGAGTTATTTGTCGAATAGGAGAGACCTTGGGTCCGTTTGCCTTTGATGCCAAAAGCACCCTGGCCTGGAAGGAGGGAGAGATTTTTTTGGAAAATGCTGATGAGGAAAAGGTGTTTACTTCATTGGAACGCTGGTACGGGGTTGAGATTATCACCCATAATCAACCCAGGAACGTCTGGAATTACACCGCTACGTACCGCAAAAAAAGCTTAGATCATATCCTCACATCCATGGCTTTTGTCATGGATTTCGACTTTCAGATTCAACAGAAACAAGTAATTATCACCTATCACTAAACCCATTCGCCTATGAATAGCTCGTAAAATATCCAATAAGGCCCGATCCGCCGCAAACGAAAATCATTCATATAACAACTTAAGACTTATGAGAACACAACTATTACAACAACCTTTCTGGATTCTCAGACCGATGGCCGCCGCCTTCGTTATCCAGATCCTTGCCCTTAATCTGTTGGCCGCCGCCGATAGTTCGCAGAGCGTAGGTAGCGTTAAAGAAGTGCACCTAACACTACATCTTCGGAATAATCAGATTCTGGACGTTTTCGAGAAAATTGAGTCGCTCTCGGATTTTACGTTTGAGTACAATGCTGCTGACCTCAAAAAAATTAACCGGGTAAGCGGTAGCTATAGCAACCAGACTTTGTACCAGATTTTAGTGGATATTTCCCGCCAAACGGGTATGAAATTCAAGCAGGTGGGCAAGAATATCGCTGTTGCCCGCAAGCGAAGTAATATCGATTCACAGGAGGAGGTTCAGATCATTCCTCAACTGTCGGTATCGGGTAAAGTAACCGACCCAGAAAGCAACGAAGGCTTACCGGGAGTAAATGTGCTGGAGAAAGGTACTACTAATGGTACGGTTACCGATATTGATGGCAACTATAGCATTACTGTGGAAGAGAACGCTACGTTAATTTTTTCCTCTATTGGGTATACCACGCAGGAAGTTCCGGTAAATGGGCGTAGTACATTGGATGTTTCTATGGAGCAGGATATTCAGTCGCTGGAGGAGATCGTGGTGATTGGTTACGGTACTCAGGAAAAAAAGGATGTTACCGGGGCTATTGCCACGGTTGACCAAAAAGACTTTGAAGCTCAGCCCGTTACCCGATTTGATCAAATATTGCAGGGACGCACCCCCGGAGTGAACGTCACCAACAGTTCCGGAGCACCCGGTGGGGCAGTTTCTATTCGTATTCGCGGAGCTAACTCAATCAATGGCAGCAACGAGCCACTATACGTAGTGGACGGTTTTGTGGGGGCCGACTTTCGGGATGTAAACCCCAGCGATATAGAAAGCATACAGGTACTAAAAGACGCTTCTTCTACGGCTATTTACGGAAGCCGGGGGGCCAACGGCGTGGTGCTAATTACTACCAAGAGCGGTAAAGCCGGTGAACCGAAATTATCGGTTACTGCTCGTTATTTCTCTTCGCAAGTGTTAGATACTTGGGACCTGTTAGAGGCCGGGGAGTTTGCTGAGGTTGCCAACCGTAGAGCCAATGCGTTAGGATCCAATCCCCCGTTTAGTGCGGAAGAGATCGATGAGTTTCGCCGCAATGGCGGTACCGACTGGCAGGATGAGATTTTCCGCACCGGACTAGGCCAGGAATACCAAGTTGATTATTCCGGGGGAAATGAAGCAGTTACTTACTTTATTTCCGGAAACTTTCTGGATCAGGAAGGTACTATCATCAACTCTGATTTCAAACGCTACTCCTTAAGAACAAATATCCGGGCGAGTTTATCGGAAAAGCTGACGGCTAACCTGAAAATGAATTTCGTAAGGAGGGAGAATAACAATACCGAGGGCGGATATAATACCAGTGGACCCGTAGCCGGCACTTTAGCCTGGGCCCCTACCACCCCCGCTCGCGACGAATTTGGTGTTCCTACCCTGCGCGACCCGATCTCATCCATAAAAGAGAATCCTATTGAACTGGCCGAAAATGATAATATTTACGAAACCAACACGGTGAATGCCAACGGTGGGTTTAGCTACGAGATAATTGATGGTTTAACCGCCGACGTGAGTTTCGGACTAAGCTACGTTAACGGCCAAACCAAAACCTTTTCGGCGGCCCGGGCTAATAATAATCCCAGTGCGTCCCGGGGCTCTACCGAAGAGATTTTTCTTCAAAACACCAATTCGTTGAGTTATAACAAAGTTTTTGGAGATATTCACAATCTGACTATTACCGGAGTAGTAGAGCACCAGCTACGCCAAACCGACCAGTTTAGCACCAATGCGGTAGGCTTACAGTTTCCCGACCTGAAGTACGATAATATCACCCTCGCCGGTTCGGCTACCTCTCAGACATTTCGTCAGAGACAGACGATTCGCTCCTATATTGGTCGCTTAAATTATTCGCTGATGGATCGCTACCTGATTACCGCTGCTTTTCGGGCCGATGGCTCCTCTAAATTCCGCGGTGATAATCAGTACGGTTATTTTCCTTCCCTGGCCCTCGGCTGGCGGCTTTCGGAAGAAGACTTTATTAAAAACCTGAATTTCTTTGATGACTTAAAACTGCGAGGTAGCTACGGAATTACCGGTAGCCAGGCTATTCCGGTATTTGGTACCATCACCAGCTTTAATACCTCTGACCAGCAAGCCGGTACTTCTTTTGAAAACGGCCAGCTTACTTCCGGAATCATCATTGGTAACCCCGGCAACTCTAACCTGAAATGGGAAACTACCGAGCAGATTAATTTTGGTATCGACATGCAGATTTTTAATGGCCGTCTCGGGCTTACTGCCGATTATTTTAAAAAGAATACCACTGATTTATTGTTGAGTGAACCGCTGCCGCAATACTCGGGTGGTGGCGCCATTTTCCGAAACTTAGGAGAAGTTGAAAACAGCGGATTTGAATTTGGTCTAACCAGTACCCCAGTTGATAATGGCCGCTTTAACTGGTATACATCCCTTAACTTCTCTCTACTAGATAACCAAGTAGTCAGTATTGGTGACCGGGAGCGGATATTTGCCGATACCGATGCCGGAGCGGGACTTACCAACCTACCCGAGATGGTAATTTTGCCGGGACAGAGCCTGGCTAGCTACTGGGGCTTGAATTATCTAGGGGTTTGGCGCAGCGATGAGGCGGCTGCCGCTGCGGAATTCGGCAACGTTCCGGGCGATTCCAAGTACGAAGATGTGAACGGCGACGGAGTGATTGGCGGCGATGACTATAAAGTGATCGGTAACGCTATTCCAACCCGCTTGTTTGGCTGGAATAATAACTTTACCTACGGTAACTTTACCCTGAACGTATTCTGGCAAGCCATGATGGGATACGACAAGTGGAACTTCTCCTACGCCACCGCTATCATGGCGAATGCCGATGCTCGGGAAGTAACTCACGTCAATATCCGCGACCAGTGGGTGGCCGGAACTAACGAGAACAGTAATATTCCCGCTTTCAGCCAATCCGATGTCTCGGAAATACAATCTTCTCGCTTTGTAGAATCCGGCGACTTCCTTCGTTTGAAGAATATCAGCCTGACGTATAATCTTCCGGCTAGCTTACTCAGCGGGGTAAACGGCTCAGTAATGATTGGAGCCACCAACCTGCTAACCTTTACCAATTACCTGGGTATTGATCCTGAATCGTTCTCCAACCGGGGCGAAGGCGAAGCCCAAGGTGCCGACGGTGGTTCTTATCCTAACGCTAAAACCTGGGTGCTGGGCATCAACTTAACCTTTTAACTTATACTTCAATTACTATGAAAAATATAGCATTATTAATTGTATTCCTGTTTAGCATATCTTCCTGCTCCGATTTTCTGGAAGAAGATTTGTCCGCGCAGATTACCTCCGAAAGCGGAGCACTGAATAATGAACAAGGACTGCTAGCGGCACTAGCTGGTACCTACAAACCCTTAAGCTATACCTGGAACTCAGGCTTGGGTAATGCCTCAACGCAGGCAATATTGATGGGTAGCGATGATTTAACCACGCACAAAGCAAGTAATAAAGCCGACTTTAGAGAGTTTGATCAGTTCAAAGTAGCCCAGCAGAACGGCCGCTTACCGTTTGTTTGGAGTGGTGCTTACAAGTCTATCCAAGGTGCAAATAACATCATCGCCAATTACGAAAACGCAGTAGGCGATGAAGCTGTAATTCAGCAGATAGCCGGAGAAGCATTTTTTCTTCGGGCTTACAATTACTTCTGGATTGTTCGTCTGTGGGGTGATGCACCTTTGGTACTAAACACTCACATCTTCGACGAATCAATCTTGTCCGTAGAATCAAGCTCGGTAGCAGAAATCTACGAACAGATTATTGCTGACCTTACGATGGCGGAGCAAATGTTGAGTGATACTAAACCGTCGCCAGGGCGGGCCAATAAAGGTGCCGCTAAAGCGGTGCTAGCCGAAGTTTATCTGACAATGGCGGGCTGGCCGCTGAACGATGCTTCCAAGTACCAGATGGCCGCTCAGAAAGCTAAAGAAGTGATAGATAACGCCGAAACCTACGGGTTTGGTTTGCTGGACAACTTTGCTGATTTATGGCTGGCCGAAAACGGCGGGAACTCGGAGGAGGTATTTGCCATCCACTTCTGGGCGGGCGCCTGGTGGAACGGTAACGCGGTATACGGTAGCCCTGCTAGGCCCAGCGATGAGGGTGGTTGGGATGATTATTTTTCCGAGATAACCTTCTTTGAAGAGTTTCCCGAAGGGCTAAGAAAAGAAATAACATTTATGACCGAATTAGCCGATGGCACTCCCTGGCAGCAGTTTTCTACCGGTCGTCCGTACTACAAAAAACTGCAAGGCCCGGAGAATAATTGGTTAAATGCCATCGCTCTTCCTCTGGAGAGAATGGCGGAAGTGTATTTTATTTACGCCGAAGCTCAGGTGATGGCTACCGGTGACCCTACTGATCCCACCGCACTAGAGGCGATTAACAAAATAGTTCGCCGGGCAAATGGCCTTCCGTTAGATACTCCGGATCCATCCGTAGATTTGACGTCGGCTACACAGAAAGACATCATTCAGGAAAAAGCCTGGGAGTTTGCCGGGGAGTATAGCCGCTGGTTTGATCTGGTTAGACTACAGATGGTAGAAGAGGTTGTTGCCCGAAAGCATCCTGATGATCTTCAACCGTTGGCGGAAATCCAATACTATGTACCATTACCTGCCAGTGAGACCTTAGCTAATCCTAATCTGAAGAATTAGACATCTAGCGTAATTCGATTATTTACGAAAAAGCCATCCGTTTTTGGGTGGCTTTTTTTATAAAAAAAATCTACGAATTGTAAACTAACCAAAGTGAGCTTCGTTATTGTATATACAACAATTGTTTATAACATAAATCTTTTTTTGCTATGACTTACCAAGAACGAGCCGAAGACCTTTATAACATGATCAATTCTGGTCAATTGATGGACGCTTTTGAAAAGTATTACCACGAAAACTGCGTAATGACTGAAGCTACCGGTGATCGCCGTGAAGGCAAAGCCGCTAATCGTCAGTATGAAGAGAAATTTCTCGCTAGTGTGAAAGAATTTCACGGGGCAGGAGTAGGAACGATCAATTCTAACGAGGAAGCCAAAACTACTTCGGTTGAATCATGGATGGATGTTACCTTCCAGGATGGTAACCGTGTAAAACTAGAGCAGGTAGCCGTACAAAAGTGGGATGGTGATCATATTGTGGATGAGCGGTTCTACTACAATGCTGCCAATTAATTGTTAAGTTGCTTTTCCTGGAAAGGGTATTACTTTACAGTAATGCCCTTTTTTTGTGCGTCCGGAAACAAGTCTTTTAGCGCCGTACGGGCGGCATGATAGCCACACATACCGTGTACTCCGCCACCGGGAGGAGTAGAAGAGGAACAAAGATACACGCCCTTTTGTGCCGTGCGGTAAGGGGTTAGACTGAGGGTAGGTCGGGTAAATAGCTGGGTAAGTAGCTGAGCTCCTCCATTGATGTCCCCTCCGATGTAATTAGGATTGTAGCGATGCACATCCCGGGTATTCATTGTATGCTTATGCAGGATAGTATCCCTAAATCCGGGAGCGAAGCGTTCTATCTGTCGTTCTATCACTTCGGTCATATTTCGGGTAGAGTATCGGGGAACGTGGCAGTAGGCCCAGGCAGTATGCTTTCCTTCGGGAGCGCGGCTGTCATCGAACGGACTTTGATGAACGAGTAGCACATAAGGTTTATCAGCATGTTGCTTGTTCCAGGCTAATCTTTCGGATAACGCGATTTCCTCTAACGTACCCCCGATATGAATGGTAGCGGCCTGATTGGCCTTAGGGTTTTTAAAAGGAATCGGATCGCTTAAAGCCCAGTCTACCTTAAATATGCCCGGTCCGTAGCAGAATTGCTTAAGCTGATTTCGGTAGCCACTGGGTAAGTGAAGCCCTTCTATCTCCAGCAGTTGCCAGGGAGTAATATCCCAGAAAGAAGCTTTAGTGGAAGGAATGTCTGAGGTAGATCTTACTTCGCAGTCTAATTCTATCTCTCCTCCTAAAGACTGAAAGTAAGCCGTTAGCGCATAAGTAATGGATTGAGCACCTCCCTTGGGAAAGGGCCAACCTACCACATGTCCCAGAGCCCCAAGCACTAATCCAATAGCCGCAGAGGAAGTTTTCTCTAATGGTAAGATAGAGTGGGCGGCTAGTCCGGAAAAATACCCCCGCGCCTCCTCAGTGCTAAAGGTGCGCTTAGCTAGCAAGTTACTAGATTGCAAAGCCTTCAAGCCAAATTGGGCTAACTTGAATGGGTGCTTAGGAAACCGTAAGGGACCGAGAAAGTCCGGTGCGATATCGTTCCAGTTATCTACTATGGGCTGCATCAGGTTGCGATAAGCTTCACTATCTGGGCCTAACTGTTTAGCAGTTTCACTGATTGATCGGCTTAGTGTCACCGTGTTGCCATTGTCTAGAGGGTGGGCTACTGCTTCCGGTGGATATATCCACTCCAGACCGAAATCGCTTAGTGGTAGTTGAGAAAAAAACGGGGAGGCAACCCCTAGTGGGTGAATGGCCGAACCAATATCGTGAATGAAACCTGGCAGGGTAAGCTCTTCTGAACGGGCACCGCCGCCCAACTTCGACTTGGCCTCCAGTACCTTTACCGATAAGCCGGAGCGCTGGAGTTCAATGGCGGCAGCTAATCCGTTTGGTCCAGAGCCGACCACTACGCAGTCATATTGCTTCATGAGGAGACGCGGCCGGTTAATTGTTCCTCTAAGCCAGAAACTCCTCCCGAAACAATAAATTTCATAATCTCCGTACTGGACGCATTTATCGGGGTAACGTATTGGGTAGGGACAATAAACAAGTTGCCCGAAAAATTGTAAGAATGAGGGAGGTATACCGCCACCTGGTCAATCAAGCCTAACTGTGATAAATCATTCTGGGTAATAAATCCTGGCTTCCGAATAGTGAGGTCCTCACTAAGTGCTACCAGCACCGGACGATCAAACTTCTTTTTATCGCCCACAAATGCCGAAATCAAGTCTTTTAGTGATGAGTAAATGATGTTAACTAACGGCAACTTGGTGAGCACCTCTTCCAGTAATCGGAATAACGGCGCAGCCAGTAGGGTAGAAGCCAGGTAACCAATCAGGGTGATGGAAGCTACAATGGTGAGCAACCCCAGACCAGGCACGGAAATATCTATCAGGCTATCGAGCCAGCGAATGCATACAACAATAATGTAAATGGTAAGAGCTACCGGAACAACAAAGAGTAATCCGCGGAAAAAATAGGTAGGTAAACTTCGGTTTTTCATTTTAGAAAGGCTTAAAAATAAAAAAGGTTTTGCCAGTACTGGCAAAACCTTAAGTTACAAAAGAAATATGTTTTATATGGCAATACCTACGAAGGATAAAAAGGCGATGCCCATTAATCCGGTAATGATCATGGCAATGCCTAATCCCTTCAATCCATCGGGTACGTTAGAGTATTTCATCTTCTCCCGGATAGCGGCCAAGGCCACAATTGCCAAGAAGAATCCTGTTCCTGAGCCAAATCCGAATACGGTAGCTTCCGCAATGGTCTGGTCGCGTTGCACCATAAATAATGATGATCCGAGAATAGCGCAGTTTACCGCGATCAGAGGAAGGAATATACCCAACGTTCCGTACAGGGCCGGAGATACTTTTTCAATGACCATCTCCACTAACTGCACCATTGCGGCAATTACCGCGATGAACATAATGAACCGTAGAAAGCTAAGGTCAATGCTTGCGAACTGTGCACCAGCCCAAGTAAGCGCCCCTTCCTTTAGCACAAACTCCTGCAGTACCCAGTTGATGGGCACGGTAATCGTTAGTACGAAGATAACGGCAGCCCCTAATCCGGTAGCAGTGGATACTTTCTTGGAAACGGCCAGGAAAGAACACATGCCCAGAAAGAAAGCCAAAACCATGTTCTCGATAAAGATGGCTTTAATGGCGATATTTATTAATTCCATAGTAGCGTAATTGTAAGTTGATTATCTATCGTTCTACGTACCCGGTTTTGGTACGCTGCACCCAGATAAGTAGTCCCAGAATGATAAAGGCGCCTACCGGACTAACCATCAAGCCATTGGTAGGGAAGTTTTCAATACCGACGGCCTCAAAAACCTTAAAGCCGAATACGGAAGCTGAACCTAGTAGTTCGCGGAAAAAGGCTACTGCCAAGATAATCCAGGCATAACCTAGGCCACTGCCGAGTCCATCCAAAATGGAATCATAAGGCTTATTACCCAAGGCAAAAGCCTCCAGACGGCCCATCACAATACAGTTGGTGATAATTAGTCCCACAAATACAGAGAGTACTTTCCAGGCATCGTAAAAGTAGGCTTTCAGCACCTGGTCTACCAAGGTTACCAGCGTGGCAATAACCGCCAATTGTACGATAATCCGTACCCGGTTGGGAATCAGATTACGCAGTAGCGAAATAATAAGATTAGAGAAAACAATTACAAATACTACTGAAACCGCCATAATCAAGGTGGGGCTCATTTGAGTAGTTACCGCCAGAGCCGAACAGATACCGAGTACCTGTACCGTAATGGGATTGTCGTCATTTAACGGGTCAGAAATAAGCTTCTTGCGTCGCTTGGATAATAAGGCTTCCGACGGTTCACTTTTTTCTACCGGTTTATCTAGTACTTCTGTTTGAGTGCTCATAAAGCAAATTTGGTTTTTAGTAATTACGAGAGTAATACTATCAAAGATACAAGGAATATTAACTAAACGTCGGTATATTGACGTTCGCTGTCAGGTTTTTCTACATTTTGACTCGATACTTTTTCCAGGTAAGGTGCATAATATCCTAAATAATTAGCAAGCATGTTATTTACCCCTACTGCGGTAATAGTAGCACCAGACATACCGTCTACTTCGTTGTTACCGTAAATACTCGGGTCGCCAGTTTCGCCTTTCACCATGCGTACGGCTACCAGTTCACCCAGATCATCATAGATTTTCTTACCCCTAAAGCGCTCCTGAACTTCAACGCTAGTAATGCGGGCTCCCAGCCCAGGAGTTTCACCTTTGTGGTCAAAGACAATACCTTTCACTGTCTCCAGGTCGTTTTCCAGAGCAACGTATCCCCAAATATTATCCCAAAGTCCATTACCGTAAACCGGCAGAATGTAGGCATCTATCTGGTCTGACCCCTCAGTTTGGTACTTAAAAACCGGGAATAATCGCTCCTCAGCCGGAAGCTTAAACTGCTTGCCCACGTCAATAGACTCAGCAACCACTGGCTCACCGTCTATTTCTTCCACTTGCTCGCCTTGAGCGTTTACTACTAGTGATTCAATTCGCTGCTGATAAATGCCCGGGATATCATCACCTTCCTTTAATTCCATAACTGCCCCCAGAATTTTTTTCTGGGTATCCAATGCTACCTGCTTATCCTGCATGGGTTTCAACCCAATTGCGGAAAAGGCCAATAATCCACCTAATACTATGGTAAGTATAGCGGAGAAAATAATGACGTATACGTTAGACTGTCGCACGTTGTAATCTTCGTTTTTTGTTTGCTTGAACTACATAATGATCAATCAGCGGGGCAAATACATTCATAAACAGCACCGCTAACATAATTCCTTCGGGATAGGCCGGGTTCAGTACCCGGATGATGACCGTAATGACTCCGATCAGAAGACCGTAGACCCATTTACCCCACTCGGTATGCGCTGCCGAAACCGGGTCGGTCGCCATAAAAACAATTCCAAAAGCTACTCCTCCCATCACAAAGTGATAATGAGGAGGCATATTCATAAACTCATTGGCACCTGCCAAGTTCAGGATGAGTCCCATAATATAAACTCCAGCAAATCCGCTCACAATTATCTTCCAGCTACCTACCCCGGTGGCAATCAGAATTATGGCACCAATCATCACCGCAATAAATGAGGTAGAACCGATGGAGCCGGGAATCAGGCCGACGGCCATATTCCAAAAAGTAAACAGACCATCCTGAAATTCGGCTAAGGTAGCCGCTACCGGCTGTGCTCCATCTACGGCTACTGCTTCAGCAGCTAATCCTAACGGAGTAGCACCGGAAAAACCGTCGGCGTACTGCTTATCTCCTAAGTAGTACCAAACATCTCCCGACATATCACCCGGATAGGCAAAGTAAAGAAACGCTCGGGCCGTCATGGCTACATTTAGTACGTTCATCCCAGTACCGCCAAATACTTCCTTCGCAATTACTACAGCGAAAATAGCTGATAGCGCCACTTGCCATAGTGGAAGGGTGGGAGGCATGATAAGACCAATAAGCATCCCAGTCACCAGGAAGCCTTCGTTAATCGGGTGGCGGCGAATAATCGCGAAGACTACCTCTACTAAACCTCCCGCAGCGTAAGAAACAATCACAATAGGTAACACTGCAGTGGCTCCAATCAGAATTTTGTCCAGAAAAGTGGCTTCGGCCAATTCTCCTACCGCCAAAAAGTGGGTATGCCCCACATTATAAATTCCGAACAACAACGCCGGCACCATGGCGATCACTACGGTGATCATCATCCGCTTCAGATCAATAGCATCGTGAATGTGGGTGCCGTGCTTACCGGCAGTGGTATTGGGAGTAAACAAAAACGTATCTCCCGCCTCAAATGCGTAATAAAATTTTTCTAGTTTGCCACCCTTTTCAAAGAGAGGCTTTTGCTTGTCCAGCAATTTGCGTAAAGCATCCATAGTAACTAACCTTCTCGAAGTAAATTAATTCCTTGTCGAATTATTCCTTGAATATCGTGTTTGGAAACATCAATAAACTCACAGAGAGCTACATCTTCTTCAATCACCTCATAGATTCCTAACGCTTCCATATCGTCGTAGTCCTCCGCCATAATGGCTTTAAAAAGATATTCGGGAAGAATATCCATCGGTAAAACCTGTTCGTAAATTCCGGTTTGTACGAAGGCGCGCTCCTCGCCCTTCATGTTAGAGTTTAGAACGTATTCTTTCTTAGAAGAATTCAGGAAAGAAAACAGTCCTAGTGCTCTATGAAAACTTAACTTGTCGGTAGTTGGTTTCATCCAACCCAGAAATTCGTATTCGTTTCCTTCGGGGATCACGGTTATCTGATGATGATAGTATCCTAAATAACCAGTATCCTCTATTTTTTCACCGGTAAGCACATTTCCGGAGATATAGCGCACATTGCGGTGCTCAATTTTGCCTTCAATAATCTTATCGATACAGGCCCCCAGATAGGTATTGTAGTACTGAGGCTTGCTTACTTCAGAACCGGCCAGGCAAATCACCTTACTGGCGTCGTATATGCCCTTTAAAAACAGCTTTCCAATCTGGGCCACCCCGTAAGGGTTAACCGTCCATACCACCTCACCTTTTCCAATTGGGCTGACGTGGTGGATGTGTACTCCTACATTTCCCGCCGGATGCCGACCGGAAAACTTGGTGACTACCGCTCCTTTTACATCGGAAAATACTGAAGAGACTTCAGCATCGGCATCTACTCCGATATGAACCTTGCCGCTGGTAAATTTCTGGAGAATTTCCACCCCGGCAGCAAAAAAGTTGCCCTGCCCCTTTAGCAGTAGCTCGTAATCGGGCGCTAGTGGGCTGGTATCGAAGGTAGAAATGAAAATGTCTTTGGGGGTATCAACCGGATCGGCTACAATCCCGTAGGGCCGCTGAATGATCTGCGGCCAAACCCCGGCTTTTAGCATCAATGACTGGGCGTCTTCCCGGCTAATAGAAGGCAGGTCAGATACCGAGTGCTGAGTAAATTCTTCGTGAACAATTTGCTTGTCGGCCAGAATCTTGATCTCCAGAAGCTTCCGTTTTTCACCCCGTTTTACTTCCACCACTTCGCCACTCACTGGGGCGCAGTACATCACTGAATCCAGCTTTTTGTCGAAGAGAAGGGGGGCACCCGCTTTCACGGTGTCTCCTTCATTTACAATAACCTTGGGGCGCAACATACCGGGAAAATCGGTAGGCTTAAGAGCGTAGGTATCGGAAGGGAGAGCATCGCTCACTTCCTTCACTGGTTTGCCCGCTAAATTAATGTCAAATCCGCGCTTTAATTTGATATGCTGTGGCATTGAATAAAAGAACGCTTAGTTAAGTGACCATTAGTTAAAATCGCTGCAAAAATAATTAAAATCAGGGAATAACCTGAATAATCAATTAATTGTTGAAGCAAACGTACCAAATGAAGTTTAAAAGAGAAACTATCGTCTGATTAAGTAAATTAGCTTAGTACAATATTGTTCATTTCCAAGGACTAAGAAGGTTAATTTTATCCCTTGCTGTACCATCCATAACATTTTTCTGGTTCAACATTGTTATAATTTGGATTGATCAGTAATTTGCCAGTTCTGTTCATACCCAAATTTTTAAGACGTTAAACGATAATTTTTATACACGCATGGCCGAAGTAATTAAGATGCCCAAGATGAGCGATACGATGGAAGAAGGTGTAATTGCCTCCTGGCTCAAGAAAGTGGGCGATACGGTAGAGTCGGGCGATATTATTGCCGAAGTAGAAACCGATAAGGCTACTATGGAACTGGAATCCTATGAAGATGGTACAATCCTGCATATTGGGGTTAACGAAAATGAAGCCGTTCCGGTAGACGGAGTCATCGCTATCATCGGCGAGGAAGGCGAAGACATTGATGACTTGCTAAAAGAAATTGAACAGGGTGGCAGTGGCAGTAAAAGTGAGGATTCTTCCGCTGAAGAAAAAGAAGATGACGCAGGCAGTTCCGATGATACCCCAGAGGATGCTGACGAAGTAGATGCTTCGGATGTGAATGCTACGGTGGTGACGATGCCCAAGATGAGCGATACGATGGAAGAAGGCGTAATTGCCTCGTGGCTGAAAAAGGTTGGAGATGAAGTGGAATCCGGTGATATTATTGCCGAAGTAGAAACCGATAAGGCGACTATGGAGCTGGAATCCTACGAAGACGGTACACTGCTGTACATAGGAGTGGATGAAGGCGGCTCGGTGCCAGTAGACGGGGTAATTGCCGTGATTGGTGAAGAAGGGGCCGACTACGAAAAGTTGCTGAAAGCCCGTAAATCAAAAAGTAATGGTAAATCGGAGGATAAAGAGGAGAAAGAAGAATCTTCATCGAAGTCTTCTGATAATGGGGCTGAGGAGAAAGATGCTCCGGAAAAAATACCCAGTCGGTCTGGAGGCGAGAGTTCTACTACCGATAATGGCCGGATAAAAGCTTCGCCACTGGCTAAAAAGATGGCCCAGGACAAGGGCTACGACCTTTCCAAAATTAGTGGGACAGGTGAGAACGGTCGGATTATAAAGCGTGACATTGAAGAATACAAGCCTCAGGCTGAACCGACGAAACAACCCGAGAAAAAAGAAGCGGCACCGACTCAAACAATTGAGTTGCCAAAGGTGGTAGGCGAAGAAAGCTACGATGAAGTACGGGTATCGCAAATGCGTAAGACTATTGCCAAGCGATTATCCGAAAGCAAATTCACTGCTCCGCACTTTTACCTGACCATGGAGATCAACATGGATAAGGCCATAGAAGCTCGTAAGAGCATGAATGAGATTTCTCCGGTGAAGATTTCGTTCAACGATATTGTGGTGAAGGCAGTAGCGGCAGCCTTACGCCAACATCCGGATGTAAACGTTTCCTGGCTGGGCGATACTATTCGTAAAAATCACCACATCCATATTGGGATTGCCGTGGCGGTAGACGAAGGTCTGCTGGTTCCGGTAGTGCGTTTTGCCGACAATAAATCATTATCGCATATTGCGGCGGAAGTGAAAGACCTGGCCGGAAAAGCTAAGAATAAGCAGTTGCAGCCTAAAGACTGGGAAGGTAGCACTTTCACTATTTCTAATCTGGGGATGTTCGGTATTGAGGAATTTACCGCCATTGTCAATCCACCCGATGCCTGTATACTGGCCGTAGGTGGCATCAAGCAAACCGCTATTGTAAAGGATGGCCAACTGGTGCCCGGCAACGTGATGAAAGTAACCATGTCCTGCGACCACCGGGCCGTAGACGGTGCCATAGGTGCCGCTTTCTTGCAAACCCTAAAATCTTACCTGGAAGATCCGATTCGGATTATGATTTAAAACATTTCGCGCATTTATTCGTCCAAAAGGCTAGACTAATCCGTTTAGCCTTTTTTCAATTGTTTTTGATTATGCAAAAGATAAAATCCACTACCGTCGTCGCTATCAAACACGGAAATCAAATCTCTATCGGTGCCGACGGCCAGGCTACCATGGGAAATACAGTAGCCAAAAGTAATGTCCGTAAAATCCGTAAGCTGCAAAACGGCAAGATACTCACTGGCTTTGCCGGTTCTACCGCCGACGCCTTCACGCTCATTGAGCGTTTTGATGAGAAGCTTAATTCTTACGGCGGTAATATGAAGCGGGCCGCCATTGAACTAGCCAAAGACTGGCGTACCGACCGTTACCTGCGCCGGTTGGAAGCCATGATGATTGTGGCGGATGCTTCCGAACTACTGGTTATTTCCGGAACAGGCGATGTACTGGAGCCGGATAATGATATTGCCACTATCGGCTCGGGTAGTATGTACGCTCAGGCCGCCGCACTAGCCCTAAAAAAGCACACCAGTAACCTCTCGGCCGAAGAAATGGTAAAGGAGAGCCTTCACATTGCCGCTGACATTTGTATTTATACCAACCATAACATCATCGTCGAAACGTTAGACAGCGCTTCTTAAACTAAACAGCTTCTTGCATCCATAGCCGGGTTCCGCTAAGCGTCTCTATATACCAGTGCGACTGGTAGGTGGCTAATACTTTTACCTGCTGCCCTCTCCATAACTGCACCATCGGTTGCTGGGGGTGCAGATGAGCGTAGGTTTGGTGAGCATCAGTTACTATCAACGTATTTAGTGGTGTTTCTAACGATTGGATGAGGCTGCGGTGAGCAAACCCTTTAGTTCCATTAGGAAGCTCAATCCGGTACCAACTACCAGTAGCACCATCAACCATAACCAGTGAATGTTGAGCGGCAGTCGCAATTATTGAGGCTTTAGTGGATGGAGATTGTCTGATGTTAGCCAGAGCAGACTGAATTCGGGCTTCGGTACCGATAAGTGTGCTGTCTACTGTTAGTTGATTGGGCTTTTCCTGACTGTCGGCAACAAACGGGTAAGGATCTACCGCCCCTTGACCAAAAGCATAAATGCTGAAGTGAAGGTGAGGCGGAGTGAATCGGGCATTGCCAGTATTGCCCACAAAGCCAATAGTATCGCCGCTATTCACCCGTTGCCCGGGTCGAACTGCCTGACTATCCAGATGGGCGTAGTACTGGTTAAACTTCTTTTTCAGACTGGAAAGCCATACTACTTTTCCACCTAACTTATTTTGCGTGGAAGGAGATACAATACCGCTATAAACTGCTACCACCGGGGTACCTTTGGGAGCGAAAATATCTATGCCCCGATGGTTGCGTTTCCCGCCATCGCGAGGGTCACCGAAAAAGCTGCCGACAGCCCGATAATTTTTACCCGAAACCGGAAAGCCCAATGTGGGGTGAAGCTGTATGCGTAGATCGTAGCCACTACTCACCAACAATTCGGGTTGTAGCCGGAGTATATGTACCTCATCTTTACTGACCTCGTAGCTGATACTCCGAGCCGTATCGGAAGTGAAAACGGAGGTTAGCTTATCCAGCTCGGTTGAGAATACATCCAAAAAGAACTAGATAGAATCGGGACTATCCGATTGGAGCTCGATATGTACTGCCTGCCCCTGCCGTACGGCGTAGCGAAAAGAAACTGCAGTTGGCTGCTCCGCAGTAAAGTAGCCTTTTTCCGAGTGAGGAAGTTCGACAAAAAGCGAATCGTTCAAACTTTGTTGCCCCGCGGCTAGCCAGGCTTTGCCGAGTACCGTATGCTGTAAGGACGCTTCGTTTAGTGAAGAGACATATTGTTCGTAGGGAGTAGCAGAAGAAAGAAACTGATTTAGTGAGACCTTATCGCTACAGGCACTCATTAGCAGTACCGGAAAGACGATGATATAGGTGATAAATTTATGAGTCATAGTTGTTCGGAAATTTTCGGAGAGATAACGAAAATTAAACGAACATTATTCCCAAAAATGTAGTAAACAGTATGACTGTACCGCTTACGCTAGAGCTACTAGGTTGCTAAACGGAACTACTGTGAGATTGATCGTTTATGAGTATCTATTATAGCCCGTCGCTTATCGGTGATATTAAAAACCGACTTAGTCAGTCGCTACCCGGTTGGAATGCCCAGCGGCAAATGGCAACCGAAACCCACCGCCAGGCCCGCCTAAAAGTACCTGCTTCCGCTCAGCAGGCTGGAGTATTACTACTTTTGTATCCGGGCGATCAGAATCATTTGTGCTTCCCACTTATCCAGCGACCTACCTACAATGGTGCGCATAGTGGCCAGATCGCGTTTCCCGGTGGGAAAATTGAGCCTCAAGATCAAAGTATTATCGACACAGCTTTGCGGGAAACTCAGGAAGAGATTGGAGTAGAGGTGGGTTATTCTCAGGTATTAGGCCAATTGTCTGATTTATACATTCCGGTTAGCAGATTTGTAGTAAGTCCGGTAGTGGCTTTCATCAATGAGAAGCCCCAATATAGACGGGATCCGTTTGAAGTAGCAGATACCCTAGATGTTGCCGCCCATGATTTTCTCAACGCCCATAAGCGGGCCATTCAGAAAATTGAAGTTGGGGAATTTACGCTAGAAGCACCTACTTATATAATTCAAAACCAACTAATTTGGGGGGCTACGGCTATGATGCTGGCTGAATTTTTTGCTATTCTCGAAGAGATAGTCTAATCATTTATCGCCTTTGTGCGTTTATCTAGTTAGTTCTCTCAGTAAGCTAGCGAGACTAATTTTTTTTCGACTATATACTTTTTAATCTAACCTAACGTGAAATACTATCAAGTTTCCCCTGACGAAATTTATCAGGAGCTAGACGCCAAACAAGAAGGACTGAGCAGTGATAAAGCCCAAAAGCGTTTGGAGGAAGAAGGCCCCAACGAACTGCAAACCGAAACCAAGATCAATAAGCTTAAACTGATGATCAATCAGTTTAAGTCTTTCATTATCTATATCATGCTTTTCGCTTTGGTGCTTTCGGTGGCATTAGGAGAGTACGCTGATGCTATTGTGATTGCGGTTATCCTTATTGCCAATGCATTGATTGGCTACTATCAGGAGTTGAGTGCCCAGCAATCCTTACAGGCGTTGAAGCAAATGGGGGTGGTGAAAGCCAAGGTGCTTCGTGATGGTAACACTAAAGAAATTGACTCTAAAGAGCTAGTCCGAGGGGATATTATCAGCCTGGAACCCGGCGACAAGGTGCCCGCCGATGCCCGGATTATCAACGCCACCGAACTGAAAGTAGAAGAATCGGCACTGACCGGGGAGAGCATAGCGGTAGAAAAGCACGCTGATAAGTTAGATAAGGACGCCCAGATCGGTGATCAAAAGAATATGCTATTCTCCTCTACTAATATTCAAAACGGAACGGCCAAAGCTATGGTAGTACGTACCGGTATGGACACCGAGATTGGCAAGATTACGGAGATGGTAAAAACGGCTGAGCAACAGCTCACTCCCTTGCAGAAGAGGCTGGATCGTTTTGGTAAGAAACTAGGGGTAGCCGTGATTATTATCTGTGCGATCGTGTTAGGGGTGATCGGGTTTAAAGAGTACTCGGCTAACGGGTTTTCCTGGAAGATGATTCTGGATGCCCTGCTGGTGGCGGTGGCATTAGCTGTGGCGGCGGTTCCTTCGGGCTTGCCTGCCGTGGTAACGGTCTCACTAAGTGTAGGAGTGAAAAAATTACTGAAGCAGAATGCCCTGGTACGCAAGCTGGCTTCGGTAGAAACGCTGGGCTCCTGCGATGTGATCTGTACCGATAAAACTGGTACGCTGACCCAAAATCAGATGACGGTGAAGAAAGCCTGGACGTTAGAGTCGTTGGCCGAAGTAGAAGGTTCGGGTTACGAGACTGAAGGCGAAGTAAAAGATGAGGTAACCCCATTGCTATTTGAAATCGGGCGGGTTTGTAATAACGCCTCTTTATCTAAGGAAGAAGATGAGTGGAAGGTGGCGGGAGATCCTACTGAGGCTGCTCTCATTGTCTCGGCCGATAAGGCTAAAGTTGATGGCGAACCGGAGCGATTGGATGAAATTCCCTTTAATTCAGACCGTAAACGAATGAGTGTGCGGGTAGAAAAGGAGGGAAAAGAGTATATGTATACTAAAGGAGCTCCTGATCAGATTCTGGATGTTTGTACCCAAGCATTGCGGGGTGACGAAACGGTAGAGTTTGATGAGGATGAAAAAAACGAAGTGGCCCGGCAAATAGAAGAATTTTCCGAGGAGGCTTTGCGGGTACTGGCCTTCGCCTACAAGGAACTGAATGGCGGAGATGATTTCAAAGAGGATAACCTCACTTTCGTTGGCTTGCAGGCTATGATTGACCCACCTCGTCCCGACGTACCCGATTCTATTGAAGAAACGCTAGGTGCTGGCATCCGGGTGATTATGATTACCGGCGACTACAAAGCTACCGCCCGGGCTATTGGCAAGGAAGTAGGTATTGAAGGGGAAGTAATGACCGGCCAGGAGCTGGAAGATCTTTCGCAGGAAGCATTAACCGAAAAGCTTGATCAGGGTACCAATATATTTGCTCGAGTGGTACCCGAACATAAGCAGCGAATTATTACTGCTTTACAAGATAAAGGGCATGTGGTAGCCATGACCGGCGACGGGGTGAATGACGCCCCCGCGCTGAAAAAAGCCGACATTGGGGTGGCGGTAGGTTCCGGTACCGACGTAGCCAAAGAAGCCTCAGACTTTGTATTGCTGGACGATTCTTTCACCAATATTGTTCACGCCATTGAAGAGGGAAGGGGCATCTACGATAATATTCAGAAGGCTATCATGCACCTGCTTTCGGGTAATTTATCCGAAGTGCTGATTATTTTTGCGGCCACGCTGCTAGGTTGGAACCTCCCCTTAACCGCCATTATGCTGCTATGGATCAATCTGGTATCGGATGGTGCCCCCGCTTTAGCCTTGGCAGTTGACCCTTACGGGAACGATATTATGAAGCGGCAGCCCAAGCGCGGAGATACCGGAATTCTGCCCCGGCCCGAACTTATCTTAACCTGCCTGTTGGGAGTGTTTGCTACCATTGCGGCCTTAGGCTTATTCTATTGGGTAGGCGGGGCTAGTGGCGAAAATCATGCGCTGGCTCAGACTACTACTTTTAGCTTTCTGGTGCTTTCCGAATTTGTTCTGCTAATGGCGGTTCGTACGTTTTTTAATATTCCCTTATTTACCAATAAGTGGGTTTGGATTGCCATGGTTGTCAGTCTGGGATTACAACTGCTGCTGGTGTACGTACCCGGCCTGCGGGATATTTTTGAGCTGGAAGCGCTGGAACTAAACCACTGGGCGGGCATTGGAGTGGCCATTGCCGCATTAATTGTGGTAGCCTTCACCACCCAGGCCATCATGAAACGTCGGTATCGATCGTCAGATAATTAATTAGTAGTTCAACGACTGAAGCTGTATGGATGCCGCGTAAGCATTCACGATGGAGCGATCCTGAGTAATGCGTACTTCGCCAATGTAGTGATAATCGCTGTTATACCAGATTTCGTAGTAGAAACTTCCGCGGTGGTATAGGTTAATCCGGAAAGCTCGCCGCCCTTGTTTCTCAAAGCGCGAAGCAATAAAAGTACATTTATTTAGAATATAGCGACATTTCCTTTCTAATGAGAGCTGTTCAAAACTATGGTTCCGATCTTTCATAATCTGACTTGTTTCCGATTAAAAGTGGGTAGTTTTAGATGGAAAACAAATTGATACTACTTTAACTGTGGCTGAACGAACTTATTACAAATTATACGGCAAAATTAGCAGAAATGAAAAACAGTTAACAGAAAATTGAACTGATTTTTGGGAGATAGTAGTTCTGTTACGGTTTGGATGAGGGAAAGTAAAGGCCAGATGAGCCTCGGGTGGAGAATTGTTCATCCGCCCGAAGACCTGCGAACCAGTGTATTAAGTATTATTCAGCGCAATAGCTACTGTTTCTTTTTAGATTGCTCTTGCGGCGGGCGTTGTTGCTTTTCTGGTTGCTGCTTAAGCTGCTCCTGCTGCCTTTTTATTTGCTCCTTTTGACGTTCTTCCCATTCCCGTACCCTTTCTTCATAGCGCTGCTGCTGTTCTTGCTGCCGCTGTTCCCAGGCTTCCATTTGCAACTCCCACTGCTCAAGCTGCCGTTTATATTGCTTCTCCTGGATTTTCATTTGAGCTTCAAAGCGGCGCTGTTGTTCTTCCAGCTGAGCCATTTGTTGTTCCAGTTGTCGCTCCCAATCGGCTGAATCTAGCCGAGAAAAAGCCCATTCGTAATTGCGCATAGCTTCTTCATACACCCGCATCGCCTCCTCCTGCACTGAGTCATTGAAGATCATGACCGGTGGCATAGGCGCTTGAGGGATAGAACCAAAGCTGGGGGGTATAGTATCGGAAAAATGGAATTGGAATCGATTACTCCAGTCATTCACCGAATCCAAAATGATTTCAATATCAGTAAGGTCATCCAGGTCTATATCAAGGTCAATATTTTCTAATACATCCACATCAATATCCGGAAAACTGAAAACGTGCGTCCTAAAGGTGGAATCAGCGTGGATAGTAATTCCCTTCGGAAATGTGTCCAGCGACATAATTCGGACGTTTGACGAGGGAACTGCCCGCCTAGCCAGCAAGGAATCCAAGCCGATAGATATTCGGTTCAGAGAGTCCGCTTTGATAATATGTACTCCGGTGGAGAGGGATCTTGCACTCAGCACGGAGTCTAGCCGAAATGAATAGCGCAATAATGAGTCGGCGTAGTATACCTGTACCGGGGGAGAAGGGGCACGAAAATAGAACTTCTGAAATTTTTTCTTCTCATCCACTGCTGGTGGAACAGTATCAGTATCATTGAAAGTGAGGCCGGAGACAACCTTTTCTTCTCCAAGCCAGTCGGGTAGATGAGGTTGCCAAGGAGAATCTGTACTAGTAGTGGAGTGATCTGATGCTGAGGGTGGTTGCAGTCCTAAAATAGCTCCGGTATAAACCGGTGCACTCGAGCTTGTATGCAGGTTACTGGGAAACTGGACTTGAAGGTTAATAACCAATGTCGCAGCTAGCAACATCGTTATTGTTACCGGAATGGCTGAAGGTTTATTATTGACGGTATTGGGTTGCAGCAACCGTTCAATCCGAGCCAGTAAACCCGTTCCCGTACGAGACAGTGCTAGGGCTAACGGGGAGGTCTTATTCGGCAGGCTCTCTAGTTGGGTAAGGGCCTGGGCGTAAACCAGGGCATTGCCGCAGGTAGCTACCGCCAGGTCATCGCAGCACTTCTCCCGCTCATCCCGGATAACCTGGGACATCCACCACAGTGCCGGATGATAGAACAGTATTATTTCAAAAGCCGTTTGCAGCCAGTTCACGACATCGTCCCACCGGCGGATATGTGCCAGTTCGTGGGCGAGTACAGCTTCCAGTTGATCGTAGCTTAGGTGGCTGAATGAACTAAGCGGAAGCAAAACCACTGGTTTAATCAATCCTGCCACAAACGGGGATCGGATGCGGGCTGAAACCCGGATAGAAACCCGGCGGCGGATACCCAGTGCCTGGGCCATTTTACCGGCAGCCTCCACCCATTCCGGCGAAAGGGACTGGGTATCTCTACGAGATAACCGATAAATGTAGGTTGCATTTCCGGCAGTACGCAGCATGAAAAATAATACACCACTTAGCCAAATCACCAGCAGCCCCGAAAGATGAGGGTTAAGCCAAGCTTGTAATTGCTCCGCTTTTTGCTGCATCAGTGGCAGTAGTTGGTTATTGGTATCGGAAACAGCGCTTATAGTGGCTGGAATTCCGGTAAGTACCGCATTTACGGTTTCGTTGCTGTTATCTGGAGTAGGTTCGTAAACCCGGTAACCAGTGAAGACAACCAGTCCGGCAGCCAACAATAGCGCAGCCACCGAAAACAGGTAGCGCACTTTTGCTTTTGATTGAGGAATGATCCATAGTGCCAGGCGGAGGCACACCGCAACTCCGGTAATCACCCACAGGCTGTGTAGCAGTGTCCAACCCAAAGTTCGTATCCATAGTTCGGGAATTAAGCTCATGATTTTCCTCCTTCCAGTTTCTTGATTAGTTCTTTGATCTGCGCCAGTTCTTCTTTCGACGTCTTGCGGTGGCCCAGAGCCTGCATCACCAGGCGACCAGCCGAACCGCCGAAAGCGGTTTCCAGCAACCGGTCAATCAGTAATTTCTGGGTTTTTTCCTGGGGAATGCTAGTGGAGTAGACATGGCTTTTGGCGGACTCATCGCGGGTCAGTAATCCTTTTTGTACCATGTTCTGCATATTTTTCAGGGTAGTGGTATAGCCAATATCGCGGTGCTGCACCAGTTGCTCGTGTACGAAGCGAACGGTAGCCGGGCCTTGTTCCCACACAACCTGTAGTATTTCCAGTTCAGCTTCGGTAGGTTTGGGTAATGTATTCATTGTCTACGAAAGTTATCGTACAGCAAGTATATACGATAAGTTTCGTAGATGCAAGCATTGCTACGAAAAAAATCGTAGACTGTGATTAATGTTCGGAAAAATCCAGCGATAATTACTTCAACCAACCTTAAAAAATGTGATTACTACCGATCCAAGTACGCCACGAGGTTCGTGGCTTCTTCTTTTAACTGAGTATTTTTCAATTCGGGAAAAACCGAATAATCCTGCGCAGTTTGGTTAACGCTGCGTATATCGGTAGAGTCTTGGTTATTGAAGAGCCACAGACCAACCAGCTCGCGGTCTCCCTGCCGTAGGCTAGCTCCTACTAGTGTAAAATCCTGATCGCCTTCCATCTTCTGGGCAGCCATATTGGTCGGAACAACATCATGGTCCAGATTAAAGCTGACCGACTGAATTTGATAATCGGTGGGCTCAATAATTTTGGATGAATCAAAGCGGTGACAGGCGACGAATAAAACAGCAAACAGAACTAGAAGTCGGTGGCGCATTGTGTGAAATATCTAAGGTAAGGTTTCTAAAGCTAAACGCAGAACCTGCCTACCTAGTTATAATCCACTACTAATTTCCCGTTAACCTTATACATTTTCACTCGTTCCGTAAAGAATCCACGGGGTTGGTCAATGCCGTGCGGACTGTTTGAGCTCCAACTACTACGACAGATAAAACAATGATTAGCAAAAAGGGTAGGGCCCATAGCCACCAGGATAGATCAATCCGGAAAGCGTACTGCTGAAGCCATTGCTGCATTGCCCAATAAACCAGGGGCAAAGCCACTACGCTTCCAATTACCACCAGTTTGATAAAATCTTTGGATAACAGTACCACCACTTGGCCCACCGAAGCACCCAATACCTTACGAATACCTACTTCTCGCGTACGCAGCAAAGCGTGGTACAGGCTTAATCCGAATAATCCTAGGCTCGCAATAATCAGCGCGATTACCGAGAACCAGGTAAGTAGCTGACGGAACTGGTGGTCGGCCTGGTACTGTTGGGCAAATTGCTGGTCGAGAAAGTAGTACTGAAAAGGGTTTCCCGGAAAAAGCTCAGCCCACTCAGTTTGTATCTGGGCCAGCGTCTGAGACACATCCTGAGAACGGTTAATCTTCACCAGATAATCGCCGCTATACATTTCGTAGAAAAAGCCCAATGGCTGGTAAGCGTGCTGCAACGACTGCTGATGGAAATTTTCGGTTACCCCAATTATCTCGTATTCCGTTAGTCCGCTAAAAGTATACATGCCCAACTGGCTACCAAGAGCTGACTCAGCGTCACTGAATCCTAGTCCTTCCAATGCGGCTACGTTAATAATTACTTTATTGCGATTACTTTCGGCAGTTTTGGAAAAATCAGATCCGGCTATCAGATCAATGTCCATCATAGTTAAGTACTGCTGACCAACGAGCACTTCTTTCAGCGTTACCGGCACCTCTTCCGACTGCCCCACCCGGTGCATATCACGGGTGAGCGATTGAGGGCTGCCCGGTACCAAACTGGCGGCCGATACTGCTTCTACCGAAACCTGGCTTTCCAATGCGTTTCGTAATGAAGCAACGGTTTGCAAAAAATCGACTTCCTGGTCAATCACGTTTGGGCGCTCAATCACTACCACCTGTTGCGTATCAATCCCCAAATCCTGCTGCTGCATGTACCGTACCTGCTGGAAAATGATGAGCGTAGCCGACGCCAAGAACAATGATACCGCAAACTGAAATACGACCAGGTAGCGGTTAAACGTTAATTTCTTACCGCCTTTGCCGTAGGTTGTGTTTCCTAAATTCAACTGATAACCCGCAGTGCTGCTGATCAGGTTGTAACTGATGAGGAGCACTACCAGAAATACCGCGGACAAAATGGCCAGCTCTCCCCATCCCCAATCAGTAACAAAGGAGATACCTGCTATTTGCTGAATGTAGGGGGTTATTAATTGCGTGAAGGTTATTGCCAAAGCTAGCGCCAGTAGGTTGGTGAGTGCTCCCTCACACATAAACTGATAGAGTAATTCTTTTGGCCGGGCTCCGATAATTTTCCGTACACTAATTTCCTTTAACCGATTAAGAGTATGGGCCGCCGTAAAATTGAGGTAATTAACCCAGGCAACTACCAGGATAAGCCCGGCTACTCCCAGCAGGATAAAGACCCAGGTGGCGTTCCCGTTCGCCAAAGGCTCATTGGCGAGCTGAGAGTACAGGTGAATATCTTGGATCGGTTGTAGGATAAATACTTCGGAAGAGCTTTGCTGAGGATTTCGTTCGGCAATTAGTTCGGTAATTTTTCGAGACACGTTTTCCGGTTGGGCCGTTTCGTTGAGTTGGAGATAAGTGTACCAAGCCGTGGGCCCCCAGGAGTTTTCAAACATGCTTAGCCGCTGCTCTTCGGGAATCTCCTGAGGAAGAAAATTCGGTAGCGATGCGTGGGAAAACACGATGTCGTAGGATAAATGAGAGTTTTTCGGCATATCCCGGAACACCCCTTCAATCATAAACGAAGTAGCCTGATCGCGATTAGAGGTGTATACCACCACCGTTTGGCCTACCGGATTGGCTGATTGCCACGTTTCACCAAAGTAGCGTTGGGCAGTAGACTCGGAGATAATCAGCCGGTTCGGCTGCTGAAGTAATGAGTCAGCCGACGCGGTGAACAGATCAAACGAAAAGAGCGAAACAAAGGATGGATCGGCAAAAATAGCGCTTTCTTCTTTGAAGGAGCGTTGCGTAGGAGTTTCACTGTTTAGAAGTATCGTATAGTTATCGGCCCAGGAAGTAAGCCGGAAGTAATTCTGAACTTCAGGGATTTCCGCAGCCAGGGTAGGGGCCAGGGCCGGAACGGTAAAAGCATTCTGTATTTGTAGCTCGCCTTGCTGATAAGAATCCGTCTGCACCCGATAAAGGGTTTCGTACTGATCTTGAAAAGTATCGTAGCTTAGCTCGAAACGAACGTATTGCAAAATAAGTAACCCGGCGGTCATAGCCACCGTTAGTCCCAGGATGTTAATTAGGCTGAAGGTTTTGTTCTTCAGCAAGTTGCGGTAAGCGATTTTGAGGTAATTGCGGAACATTATAGATTTAGTTTAACTATATTGGAGTTTGATGATAATACGATAGTATGGATGAGGAAATTAAAAGACTAAAACGGAGCATCAACGTAGTGAATGCCAAGGTGGGTTTTCTACGAGAGAGTGTGGTAGACTTAGAAAAGTCGGTAAAAGAACTGACCACCGATTTAGATGCGTTTATCGAAGTATTTGTAAAGTACCGGGAAGACGTAGACCGGCGGTTTGAGCGTATAGAAAAGCACGTAGGTTTGTGAAGCTGGCCAGCGGTAGACCTAACAATATTAATCAAACTAAATACCTTTTTTTTGAGTAGGTTGCTGAAAGCGATTTTGAGGTAGTTCTTTAGCATAACTTTTACAATTAGCAATCTACAAACTGCAATGAGCAATGGAATGGTACTCCGTACTAACTCTGGTTGCAACGGGTATGCCAAGTGGGTTGAGTACCTCTGGAGGCTAATCGGCTAATTATTCTGTTTCATTCTGACACAGTAGCCTGTTCAGTAGCGAACACCTATCCGAGGCTATCTATTCATGCTTACTCGTAACGAAGCGAGTCGGTCGGGTTGGCTAAAGCTGCCCTGATCGTTTGAATACTTACTGTGAGCAAAGCGATAATCAGTACCATCACAATGGGTGTCAGGAAAAGCCAGACGTTCATCTCCGTACGTACCGTATACATTCTCAGCCACTGTTGGATAACCCAGTATCCCACGGGTAAGGCGAGCAGACTGGCGATCAACACTAACCGGATAAAATCCCACGACAGTAATTTTACAATACTGTATACTGAGGCTCCTAACACTTTGCGAATACCAATTTCTTTGGTCTTCTCTACCACGGTATGCAACGTAAGTCCAAATAACCCTAAACAAGCCACAAAAATAGTCAGTGCCGAAAACAGGCCGAATAATTGTCCGAACCGGGTATCTTCCTGATACTGAGCGTTGAAATAATCGTCTACAAAGTAGTAGTCAAAAGTTTCGTAGGGAAACACACTAGTGTAGGCCGCCTCAATATGCTGGAGCGTGCTATTCAAATCTTTGGCTGATACTTTAATATTGTAGTAGGAATCAAGCTTGTAGGTGAAGTCATCCTGACTGAAGAGGAAGGGTTGAGGAGCATGCTGTAATGACTGGCGATAGTAATCCTGAACCACTCCCGTAATTACGTATTCGTTACTGCGTTCATCCCGAAAAGCCTGACCGATAGCTTCATCCGGATCGCTATATCCTAGTATCTCTGCCGTACTCTGGCTAATAACACTGCCCTTGGAGGTATCGAATGTTCCGGCCAACAGTTTTAGATCATACACCGCTGCATAATCATTATCAGCTTTGAGTACGTCGATAGTAGCCTTCTGTTGAGATTCCCCCAGTTGGATGGAGTAAATACTACTGCGCTCACCGGGAGTAGTCCGGGAAAAAGAGATGGCTTTTACGCCGGTATACGACGCAATGGAGGTTTTGAAGGCATCTTCCGGAATCGTGGTCGATTTTTGCTGGTGGTGTTCAATCCAAGTCTCGGTGCGGTTCTCCGGGCCGGTTACCACAATTACACCCTCCTGAGTAAACCCCAACTCGTAATTCCGCATGAAACGTAGCTGCTGCACTATAGCAACAGTGAAAAGTATTAGCACAATGGAGGCCCAAAATTGCGCAACTACCATCCTTCGAATAGCATTGGTTCTGGGTTTCAAAGTCCCTTGTCCTTTGAGGAGAAGAAAGGGAGTGGGGTAGGAGAGTTTTAGTGCCGGAATTATTCCAGCTAGTAAAGTACTAAAGATAAACAGCAAAAGAGCAGCTATCCAAACCTGGCTCGTATGAAGGCTGATTTCTTTGCCCATAAACTGTGTATACCACGGATGAAGGGTTTGCACCCCTGTAATGGCCAATCCTAATGCCAGACAGTTGTAAAGGGTTGATTCCAAAAAGAACTGGCTAATGATTTGCTTCCGTTGGGCACCCATCAGCTTCCGAAGCCCCATTTCTTCGCTGCGGGTTACCGCTTTAGCCATTGTCAGGTTGATATAATTAATGATGGCTACTAATACGATAAGTACTGCTAGTGCAGAAAGAAAGTAAATATATTGGGCATTCCCATTTACCCTTAGTTCACCTTCTCGGTGAGAGTGCAGATGAATATCGGTGATTGGTTGCAGGAAAAAGTGCACATTTGAAGCAAGGTCTTGAGGAGCGTGCGTAGTAAATAAGTGATTAATGTTATTTATGAATTCAGCAACCTCAGCAATAGGGGCGAGTTTGACATAGGTGTACACTCGGTTTCCATTCCAGGTTTCGGCGTAGTCTTTGCCCCAACCAGTAGATAAGGTGGAGAAAGAAGCCAGAAAATCGTACTGAAAATGAGAATTCTCGGGGCTATCCTCCACAATCCCCGAAATCACCAGCTCAAAGCGATCATAATCATTGGTATATTCAACCGACTGACCGATAAGCTGAGAAAAATCCTGCTCATTGCTACCAAAAATTTGCTGAACTGCACTTTCGGAAAGAACAATTTTATTAGGAGCATTTAGTACAGTCTGAAGTTCTCCGTGTATGAGCGGAAATGAAAACACCGAGAAAAATCCGGGATCGACGAAGAACCCTCTTAGGAAGCTCCGCTTAATTTCTGGTTTACCTGAGTCGTACCAAGTTAAAGTGCTGTAAGATGATAACCCACTCCAGGGTAAGATCATGCGGGTATAGTTCGCTACCGAAGCAAGTTTATTCTGCAATATTGGTCCCAGAGGCGGGGGAATTAGCGTAGTTTTCTCAGCCGCTTCCGACTCATAGTCAGCCGCAATGCGGTAGATACGATCAGCATTCTGATGAAAAGTATCGTAACTCAGTTCGTAGCAGACGTACTGCATGATCAGTAGGCACACGGCCATACTAATGGCAAGCCCTAGAATATTAATCAGGCTTACACCTTTGCTTTTGAGCAGATTGCGGTAGGCGATTCTGAAGTAGCTTCTTAACATAACTTCTTATTGGTAGAAGGTTGATGGTAAAGGATAGCAGACCCCTTAACCTTTCACCTTCTACCGTTTACTATTTTTACTCAGTTCGTAGTACATCGGCGGGGTTAGTCCAGGCTGCTTTCAGGGTTTGATACCCTACCGCCAGTATAGCTAACAGAATCACTATCCCTCCGGTAGCTACCAATTCACCCACTGAAATAGACGTGCGATACGCGAAACCGGCGAGCCACGACTGCATAAACCAGTAAACCAACGGTAAAGCAATCAAAAAGGCTACGGCCAGTAAGAGCAGGTAACGCTTGCCAATCAGTACCATAATTTGCAATGCTTGCGCACCCATTACCTTACGGATGCTTACCTCTCGGGATCGTTGCTGGGTAGTGAACGAGGCCAAAGCGAATAGTCCCAGGCAAGCTACCAAAATCGCTAGTCCGGCCGCCACGGCAAACAGTTGTCCGCGACGAGTATCTTCCTGATACATTTCCCAGAATTTATCCTCCAGTAAGTGGTACTCTATAGGATTCTCAGGATCAAATTCGCTGTTAATATCGCTTAGGGACTGTATTGTAGCCGCCATATCAGCTGAATTAATTTTTAGTGAGTAGTAATCAATATTATGCAGCGGATTGTTGCGATACGCAATAATCAACGGGGCTACCGCCTCTCTTAACGACTGCATGTGAAAGTCTTCGACTACCCCGATAATCTCAGCCACGAAAGGCTCTTCCAACTCCCCGAAGCCAAAGGAGTTGATGGTAATGGAAGTGCTTACCGGGTTATCCATTCCTAGCAAGCGGGCCGCAGCCTGATTAATCAGTATCTTCGTAGAGTCCGAAGCAGTACGAAAATTCCGTCCACTTTCAAGGTCAATCTCATACGTATCCAGAAAATCCTCATCGGCACCAAGGTACAAAAACTGAGTGCTGGTTAGTTCTGGATGGTCTAACGTGACGGTTGGCAGTACCTTCCATTCGCTGGGCACCCGGGAAGATACACTGACCGCTTCCACTTCGGGTAAGGCTAAAAACGATTGCTTGATGCTTTCAAATTGAGCTCGCAAAATTCCACTATTAATGTCAACTGTTACAATTTGTTCTCGCTGATAGCCAATATCCTTGTGTCGTATGTACTGCATTTGCTCGTAGATAATCAGTGTGGCCGCAATCATGCCTACCGATATGACAAATTGTAGAACAACCAATCCGTGACGCAATGATAGTTTGGTAGAAGTAGGTACGGAACCGCGAAAGATATCAGTAGGACGATAACGAGACAAATAAAATCCCGGATAACTACCGGCTAGCATACCTACCAACAAAGTAGTTGCCAGCAGGGCGAATGCTACCGGAACACTCGTGATAGGTAGGGCTAAAGTCTTTCCGGTGAACTGATTAAAAGTAGGTAGTATGAATTGAACCAGAGTAACTGCTAACAGCATCGCCAACAAAGTGAGTACTATTGATTCGCCTATGAATTGATTGATAAGCCCTTGCCGAGTAGCCCCGATGACCTTGCGCAACCCTACTTCTTTTCGGCGCTGAGTGGCCCGAGCAGTTGCCAGGTTTACGTAGTTGATAATTGCGATCACTAAAATCAATGCTCCTACTGAAAAGAATATCCATAGATAGTGTCCTTGGCTTTCGTGAGTATTATGTTCCTGATCAATGTCTTGAGAACCAAAATGAATGTCCTGTAGAGGCTGCAGGGCAAATGTATGTGTAGCTTCGTCGGGATCTTCCTGATGAGATTCAATAAGTTGGGTTAACTTATTGGTTAACTGATTAGGGTCGGTGTCTTCGGCCACGAGAAGATATGTCACCAAATTACTTGATGACCAGTCGTTAGAAGCCCAGTCGCTCCACCAGTCAAATACCACTTTTCCGCTGCTCATAGAAAAAAGCATGGGTACATTAATATGGCTGTTTGAAGGAAAATCAGGTAATACTCCGGTTACTTTCACTTCCCCTAAATTGGTATAAAGCATTTTGCCTAGAGCTTCGTCGTTGCCGAAGTATTTCTTAGCTGATTCTTCGGTAAGCACTACTGAGTTGGGTTCTTGCAGGGCAGTCTTTGGCTCTCCGGCTAAGAGCGGAAAGTCAAATACCTCGAAGAAAGATGGCTCGGCGTAATTGTAGGGTTCGTAAGAACGGAAATCATCGTGCCCAACCGTGATTCGCCCCAGATGCATAAAGCGGGTTGCATTTTCTACTTCAGGTAAACTTTCCACTGCGCCCGGTCCAATCTGGGTCGCTACCAATGTAGTAGTGCGAGACTCATTACTGGATTCAATTGATTTCGTAATCCGATAAATTTGATTCGCCCGACGATGAAAAGTATCAAAACTGAGTTCGTCAATGATATATAAGGCAATGAGTAAAGTGGCGGTTAAGCTTACCGATAAGCCCAGCAGATTAATAAAACTGTATACTTTCTGTTTAGCCAGGGCCCGAAGGGCTACTTTCAGGTAGTTGTAAAGCATGGTTTAATCAATTAGCAATCTACAATTATTAATGAGCAATTGGATCACATCTATCCTGCTAGCAATATCATGCCACGAACATAAGTATTTGATTGTGAGTAATTTATGTTAGAAAGTTAAAATGAGTGTTTCAGAATGAAACAGTTGATGTACTAAAATGAACACTGAATAATTAGCAATGAACAATGTATAAGGTGCGGGGCACCCCGTGCAATTAGCAATGTGGAAGCGGCGCTCCTCTAATCAAAAGGTTACATTAATAATTGTTCATTGCGCTCGGCGCCCGGTTCACTGCAAATTGCTCATTGCAAATTGTAGAATAGTGGCTTTACCGCTACGGGCCTCATTGGAGATGTAGAGCGTGCCATCGGGGGCGAAGCAGATGCCTTCGGGCTGGGCGAAGGTTGTGCGGTTGAGGTAAGCCAGGTCAATCACCTCGCTTTTCTTATTTAGTATCACCAGGCTGCGGTTGGCCGAAGCGAGCAGGTAGTAATGCTGGGTGACAGGATGCTGGGCAACGGCCGATACTCTGAACTTCTTCTCACCTTCTAAATGCCGTTGAAATAACTCGGCAGAGCGGTACAAAAAGGGAACAAGTTTATCGTCTCCGGCTCGGTAGCGGTACACCATTACCGAGGCAGAATTTTCCTCGCCCTTTAACTCTCCTCCGTTTTTGCAGGCAACAAGTAAGTGCCCCTCAGCGTCGTAGCCTAATCCTTCAACATCATTATCCCGACTGAGCTCGGTTTCGTACTTCTCTACTTCGGGAGATTCCAGCAGCGAGTGGATCTCGAAGATGTCACCGTCGCTTCGCAAAACGTAGTATACACCGTCTATTACCTCAATGCCCTCGTAATCGCCTTTTTTTCCAAACTTTATCTCTTCCTTGATTTTTCCCTTCTCAGTATCGAACAAAAAAACCGAACCCTTTTCATCGTCTACGGCGGCTAGTTGCTGCTCATTTACATAAGTTAACCCGGAGACTTCCTCTAACTCCTTGTCTAGTTTCCACTGCTGGGTAGGTTGAGTCAATAAGTAGGTAAATTTTCCGTCGGTGATGTTTGTGGTGGGCTGAGTACAAGCCGGAAGCGCACCTAAGCAAAGCATTAACCAAACAGACAGCTGGATACAATAGACTATTTGCATAGTGGTAAAGTTAGTCATTTGTGTAAAATCTGAATAAACTACTATCGTTTCCTAGTCATGCTAGCTTTTACGAATGGTTGTAGGGTATTGATTAGAAAACTTTATTTTTACCCCATGTACCCAATATGCTTCATTGTGCAACCAAACTATTTATGCCTTCATCCATCGTCCGTGTTGTTCACTAACTGGCTAGCCTATCCTCAGGGTCGACGATGGCTGGAGGCTTTAGTACTGTCTTTTTTCCTGTTGATTATTTCGATGGATAGTTTTGCTCAGCAGCGTTATCTGGATAGCCTGTTCTCGACGGAGGTAGTTACCTACACTTACGCTGAGAAGCCGGACGAGTCGCTGGCACTAGATGTATATACTCCTCAAAATGATCAGGATACTCAGCGGCCGGTACTGCTGTACGTGCACGGTGGGGGCTTTTCGGGCGGGCAACGAGATAGCGAGGCCAACCAGCAGTTCTGTCGTCAGATTGCCCAACGAGGCTACGTAGCGGTGACTATGAGCTATACGCTCACTATGAAAGGACAGTCGTTTAGCTGCGATCAGCCCACTCCCAATAAGGTTGAGACCTTCCGGCAGGCGGCAAACGATATTGCGCGGGCCACACATTTTTTAATCGGCCAAAGGGCAGAGTTAGGCATTGATACTACCCGCATTATTCTGGCTGGTAGCAGTGCCGGAGCCGAAGCCATTTTGCACGCGGCCTACTGGCCGGAAACTCGAGTGGCGGAAAATACCCGACTGCTTTCCGAGGATTTTCGTTTTGCCGGATTAATCAGTATGGCCGGAGCACTGGTATCGCTGGACTGGATAACGGCTGTGTCGGCTATTCCTTCCCAATTTTTCCACGGTACCTGTGATAATCTGGTGCCCTACGGAGAAGCTCCTCACCACTATTGCTCAGTAGGCGAGCCCGGTTATATGCCGCTTTATGGAGCCGAGGCTATCACTGGTAAGCTGCGCGATCTGGGAAAACCGTACTACCTCTATACCGTCTGTGGCGGTCGGCACGAGTGGGCGGGCCACCCGAAAGCTAATAACCTGGCGGAGATAACCGATTTTCTCTACCACGACGTGTTACAACAGAGATTCCGGCAGTTACACACAGTTCAGTCGTTCGGGCAAGAGCCTTGTTCCAACTATCCAAGTTTTAATTATTGTGAGTGAAAAGTGCTCGGGGGTTATAGTATTATGGTTGTAGGAATACTGGCAACAATCTGTAATTGTACGAAGTAGTTACTTTCACGAACACTTGAATACAATGAACACCTGAACACTCAAGTGCTATAACATCCTAACACAACTTCTTTATGATTCCCGTACTCGGTGCTTTACTTCCGGTGTTTGGTGTGGTGGTGATTGGGATGGTACTCAAACGGCTGGACTTTCCTGGATGGGCTTTCTGGCCTTATGCCGACCGGCTAACTTACTTTGTGTTGTTTCCGGCGTTACTTATTGAAAAACTCGCTCAGGCCGAACTCACTCGCCCGGAACTCTTCCCGATGATGGGCGTATTGATCTTAACTATTGTAGTCATCTCCCTGCTAATCTGGCTAATAAAGCCCCTTACTCCCTGGACTAATACTGATTACACTTCGGTGCTGCAAGGCAGTATTCGACCTAACACCTACGTAGGGCTGGCTGGGGCCGCTGCTTTGTTTGGTTCTGAAGGGCTAGCAATCACGGCTATTGCCCTGGCTAGTGTGATTCCGTTGGTAAACATCATCAGCGTGTTAGGTTTCGCCCGCTGGGTACCTCGGGGAGCACCCAGTGTAGGAAGGGTGGTCGGTAGCATTTTGTCAAATCCGCTTATCGTTGGTTGTGCGGTAGGACTACTGCTGAATTTAAGTGGGATTGGGCTTCCGTTTGGTTTGGAGAAACTGATTTCCATACCGGGGCAGGCGGCATTACCGATGGGTTTACTGTCGGTAGGGGCGGGGTTGCAGTTGCGTGATTTGGGACGACATATGGACTCGCTAGCACTAAGTAGTATCACCAAGTTGATATTGCTACCCTTGCTAGCCTACGGATTAGGTCGGTTTCTTGAATTGGAAGGGTTAGTACTGGGAGTGGTGGTGCTCTACGCATCGCTACCTTGCTCAGTTTCTTCTTACACCTTAGCGGCTGAATTGGGCGGAAATAAGGAACTGGTGGCCGCGATAATAACCTTACAAACGCTACTAGCAATCGGTACTATTCCCCTGCTGCTCGGGATAACGGTGCTGTGAAAGTTAAATCATGCGAATCAAGGGTATAAAGTTAGTGCAAAGCAAGCAACTGCTATTTTACCGAA
>CAZKCO010000001.1:0-570001 GCA_964551335.1 uncultured Roseivirgaceae bacterium | reverse complement strand
AGCTAGTACTTTTCTAATACTAACTCTATATTGCAAATCTAAAGGGCGCGTCATCTCCCTCTTAGTAGGTGGGAGACCCCGGAATTCGCTTTGCTCATCCGGGGAAATACCAAAAGAGTTTTATTCGAGTACTTATTTAGTGTCGAATGGGCTAAGCTGAATTTGCTGCCCAAATTAAGGAAACTCACTGTGATTGGTAATGTGGTAGATACCGCCGAAGTACATCGGTGGATGGACGAACGTCCCGGCCTGAAGGTTATCTACCATTGGGATGATGTTAAACCGGAATAGGAATCAGCTGATATCGTTTTATCGCGCTCACCGTAAGGACTTTGCGTAACTAGCGCGGGCAAAAAGACGAATGGCTTACTTGGGTAAGCTTTGGCTGATTCAGCAAAAAAAAACCGACCTAGTTCAGGCAGACTTACGGGCTGTTAAGTCACTCCTGACCAGGTCGGATTTACCTGAGTGATACTAATTGGCTACTAGCTTACTACTGCCTCGGTTACGGTGGCGTTGCCGGGCAAATCGCTTGCACGGGCTACCAGTTTGCTACCGCTGGGTTGGCTATTTGCCTTTTGGGTGGTATATACCCAGTCCAGGCCATTTTCGGCCAATTGCGCTTCTCCCTCTTCTACCAATGCACCGTTCTGGTCGTAGATGCTTACCTGCACTTCGGCTACCATATGGTCGTCGGTAGCTTTAATCACTACCGGCTGCCCTTTGGCCCCGGTGTAGGCATCTAAACCTAGCTCAGAAATGCTGGGCAGGTTCATATAATCGGCCATCGCTACGTTAAAAGCGGTCTGTCCATCCTTGGCGCGCTGCTCGTAAGCCACTTTTACGTTATCATCCTGAATAGCGGTTTTGGCGTACTTCGTAGCCGCTCTAAATTTCAGTTGATGATCTTTCTGCGCGTCACTCAGTTCGCGCTTCTTCTTTTCGGGGGCAACCGCAGCAATGGTTTTTCCACCACGCTGGCGAAAGACCAAAGTACTGCCCAACTTGCCACTCAGCCCTTCCGTGACAATGTTTTTCTTTACATAAGCCATACACTTAGCTTTTAGTGTGAAACATAATTTATCGCCGTTCAAGCAACAAATGTGTAACCACACTTTCTGGCAAGTACTAAATATGAGGAAGTTACCGATAGGGTAGCTAAAGCTGACTAACGGATGCAAATGCTTACGTACCGGGGTGTTGCCAACCTGGCTACGCCCTTCAATATCAGTATGGTGGGGCTTTGGCATAGGCAGTATCCTGTCTCTATGCGTATTATCTGCTCGGATAGAACGGATGTTCCATCTTCTCACCCGGTTCTCGAAACACCCAGGGACGAAACTGCGCTAATGTTTCCTCCCACTCGGCCAGAGTTTTGGTAGGATAGGTAGCAGGCCAACCACCCTGCCGGAATTCCTCACTCACCCCTTGATCATCAATTTCCTCCCGCCACTGCTCAAGCTCAGCCAGTAACGAGTCTTTGAGTGCCTGATGGTCGGCATCATCGGCCAGATTGTGCAGCTCGTAGGGGTCGGCTTGCAGGTCGTAGAGCTCCAATTCGGGTTTAGAGTCATCCATAAACCGGGCTTGTTCGGGAGTGAGTTCACCTTTTAGGTGCATTACGTTCAGCAGCGCCAGTACCGGATAGCTGCGCTCTTTGTAGTTGTTGTACTGACAGTAGGCTCGTTCGGGCATCAGGTTCTGAATGAGCTTGTAGCGGTCGGAGCGGATAGCGCGCATGGCATCGTGGGTGCTATCCATTTTATCGCGAGCAGCGAAGATGAAATCCCGCTCATTGATCGCTGCCTCCAGCAGATTAGCTCCGTGTAATGGATGCGGAGATTGGGCTCCGGCCACGTCCAGAATGGTTTTGGTAATATCGATGGTCATCACCATCGCATCGGATACCTGCCCCGCTTCAATCTGTCCGGGCCAGCGGGCAATAATGGGTACCTGAATACCGCCGTCGTACAGAAACTGCTTACCCCGCGGCATACAACGACCATTGTCGCCGATCAGGAATACCAGCGTATTATCGGCTAACCCTTCGGCTTCCAGTCGGTCCAGCACCTCTCCTACCTGCCGGTCTACGTTTTGCATAGCTTCCAGGCCGTTGGCCCAATCTCGCTTGGCTAATTCGGTCTGAGGATAATAAGGTGGTAAGCGCACATCTTCCGTAGCAATAGGGTTGAGTGAGTCTCGTTGCCAGCGGCGGTGGGTACCGGGAAAGGTTAACTGAGCAAAAAAGGGCTGCCCTTCTTCCCGTTCGCTCCAATCCTCGCCCTGGTACAAATCACCCTCGTAGGTAAAATTCAGATCGGTTTTTCGGTTGGCCATAAAGCAGGTAAAGTAACCGGCATCCTGCAGCAGATGCGTCATCGGTCTAATGCCGTGAGGAAGCGGCTGGCGGGTGAAACCGGAACCGTTGGTACGGTGCTGATTAGCCCCAATGTAGTTTTGGTGAAAACCAGTCATCATGGCCGAACGGGAGGGAGAACAAACCGGGGCGGTAGCAAAGGCATTGGTGAAACGGATGCCTTCCGCGGCCAGCTTATCTACGTGAGGGGTATTGATTCCGGGTTCGTCGTAGCAGGAAAGCTGATAGCCCCAGTCTTCCAACATGATCCATACAATATTGGGTCTTACCTCGGTAGTAGCTTCGTCAGTAGTTTGTGTGGACTGGTTGGTACAAGCTTGTATTGCCAGCGCTAATAGTAGCAGAAAGGTACTGGATAGCCTTAGGTTCGTAGTCATAGAAGAAGGTTGTTTTTGGGATAGGGAAGTTTTTTGGTAAATGTACCGGAGCAACTTAGCTAATTTTCACCAAAGAAATCAAGTCCGCTACTTTAGGTTTCTCCCCAACCGCATAAACATCGGAAAGGTAACATCTCGGGTTTTTGCCGGTCCCCAAGCAGATTTTAGATCTGACTCGATCAATGCTATCGGGTTGGAATTACGCTCGTTGCGATAGTGCTGCACCGCCGACCAGGTGTTGAGATAGCCGATTAGTTGGTCTAACGTCCAAGTAGTGCGGTAGTGAAACTCGGGAACCGATAGTTCCTGAAAGGGAAAGGGCAGATGCTGGTACTTCTGTTCCACCAGACGACGCTCTTCATCCCAATAGCCATCCAGTATAGTTTGGTATAAATGGGTAACTACTTTGTCCAACTCCGGAGAGATACTGAGCAAGGCATAACCGAACAAAGCAATGATTCCTGTAGGCTTTAATGCTCGTTGAGCGAGTGGGTAGAACCGATCGTGATCAAACCAATGAAAGGCTTGCGCCACCGTGATCAGATTGATAGAATTTTCGGGGAAGTTGGTTTGTTCGGCCGCACCCTGCCGATAATGAATATTACTGCGTTGGGGAGCCTGGGTCAACTGGTTTTCGCTGATATCGGTAGCGTGCACCTGATGAAAGTGTTGGGCCAGCCAGACAGCTACCTGCCCGTTGCCGGTACCGGCATCCCAGGCAGTTCGCCGCTCCGGAACCTGCGCCAGTATATGCTGTAACAACGCTTCAGGATAGACCGGACGATAGCGAGCATATTCTTCTGATTGAGCCGAAAAGTTATCTTTCATCCGCTATGATAACCGTTTAGGGAAATCGTACCAAAGTAACTTTCCCCTGCCGTTCAGGCTAATTTCCTTCCAGGATTCCACCTCAAACTCAATGCAGGTAATGCCGGTAGTGACGATGTTGTCGATAGCTTCACTGCATATATCGTTCTGAAAATCGGTTAGACCGGGGTTGTGACCGAATATCGCGAGTGACTGCTGCTGGTTGGCAGTTTGGAGTATCTGCTCAAGAATGGTTTCGGAAGTAGCGTGGTACAGTTCAGGTTCCCACCGAATTTTTTTGGGTGAGTAGCCAATGGCTTCCGCAATAGCTTTTGCGGTAAGCTTCGCCCGTTTAGCCGGACTACTAATCAGTATGTCGGGTTTTATCCTCTTTTTTTTCAGGCGACGCCCCATTTCGGGCGCATCCCGCTTTCCCCGTTTGTTCAAAGGACGATCATAGTCATCCAGCGAAGCATCTTTCCAACTGGATTTGGCGTGTCGAATCAGGTAGATAGTCTTAGTCATAGTGGCAGTATTGAATTAGAGCACCCTAACTTTCGGGAGTGCGGCTTTTCTGTATTACAAGATCTCGGTTTTTGTAGCCGGATACAATCAAGATGGCAATAAATGTGATAGCGGTCGCTAGATCAATTACTTGGACCGGAATAGAGAAGCCCAGTTGGTAGTTTACCAAATAGGTGATAAATGAGTTGGGTAAATGCTGTTGCCCCAATGCCCTTTTTATCTCCCAGTGCCAATCGGTGAGAAAACAGTATCCGAAGCCGTACCAGAACCCCAGAATGAGCCAACTGAAGACAGTAAGCAGTACTACTATCAAGTGAATACGTCGGGTGCTATTCCACAGCCAACCCGTTAGATTAAAGCTAATGACCAGCACATGCAACCACCAAAAAATCGTATCTAGCCAAACATAGGACATAAACTATTTCTCGAGTTAGTGACTCAGTAGGATTTACTATCTTTACCAATTTACCAATACTTATTGGGTATTACCGAAGAAAGTTTCTCCCTGATAGCTCTATGAACGAACTAACTCTTACCACCCCGGCCCTACTGTTTCCGGCAATCTCACTTTTGCTGTTAGCTTACACCAATCGTTTTCTAGCCATTGCCGCCCTGATTCGTCAGTTACACAGCCAATACAATGATCATCCGGATAGTCGGATTAAAGGGCAAATTGAGAATTTACGCAAGCGGGTAATTTTGACCCGAAATATGCAAAGTTTGGGAATTTTAAGCTTGTTTTTATGTGTATTATGTATGTTCTTGCTCTTTGCCAACGAGTACGAATTAGGCAAATGGGTGTTTGGAGTAAGTCTGTTATTGCTACTGGCCTCACTGGGTTTATCCGTCCGCGAAATTCAGATTTCTATCAACGCCCTGAGCTTACAGCTGAGTGATATGGAAGGGACCAAACAATGAGCAATGTACATTGAACAATGATCAGTTTGCTATTATATTGAAAGACTGACAGCGAACTACCACCGAAGATTTAAAATAAGGAGCCTCTGATTAGTTAAATTTTTCAAACTCATCAATTTCTGTCGACTACCAACTGTTGACTGTGGACTAATAAAATGCGAAACGTTCCGCCGATAGAATTACCCGAAAAGTACTACCTGGATAACTTCGAGGCTTTGCTTCGGTTTGTGCAGGAAAAGTCGAGGTATCTTATGAGTCGGAAGGAGAAAAACTTTGTCCGCAAGTTTAGCGCTTTGCCGGAGGATGCCCGTTGCCTCTTTGTTCGTCTGACCAACCGTAAAGGCAGCTTTTTCCGGCTGGACAAACTTTCCTACGCCGAAATTGAGAATATTTCAGCATCGGCAGATTTACTTTGTGAGCAGCGTTTTTTAAGCCGTTTGGCCCCCCGGCACCAGAATGAATTTGCCGACGTACTGAATGTTTTCCCGAAAGCCGAGTTGCTTTCTATCTTCCCCCGGGAAGAGATGCCTAAAGGCTATCGTTCGCTAAAAAAACCGGAGCTGATTGCCTGTGCCCAAGCTGAATTAAACCCAAAAAAAATTATCAATATCATTCGTCAGCTAGATGATATTGTGCGGGTGAACTACGAAGAGGAAGTAGCTATGCTTCGCTTTTTGTACTTTGGCGACATTCATAGCGATATGACCCAGTTCGTGGTACGCGACCTGGGAATTATCAAGCACGAATTATTTGACGAGGACAAGTTACAGGCAGCATTTACGAACCGTAAAGAGGCAGAAGACAAGTACCTGATGTTAAAGATTTATCAGGACTTCCGGGTACTTCGCGATGAAGTTACTGCTCCGGCTGACGATATTTTTCGCTGGTTTCAGCGTCAGAGTCTGAGTCGAGAGCAGTTTTGCGAGTTAGCCCTCCCAACTTTCGACCGGTTGTCGCTCAGGATCGGGAAGATGCTGGAGCAGCAATGCCATCCCAAGTTTGCCCTGAGTATGTATCAGCACACCGAGAAAGCCCCTGCGCGGGAACGCCGGGTTCGGCTGCTGCACAAACTGGGGTTTAAAGATGAATCCTTAGCGCTTTGCCAGCAAATGATGGTTGACCCGCAGAATGCCGAGGAGCGCTTTTTTGCGGAAGATTTCTACAACCGCATCACTAAGAAAAAACGACGGAAACAAGTCACTGATGCCCTGAAAGATAGCCCCAGCGTAGTACTACCGTCAGAGGCACAGAGTTGTGTAGAACTTGGGGTGCTGGAGTACTATGAAAACGATGGATACGAAGGCAGTTTTGTGGAGAACTATCTCTGGCGCGGATTTTTTGGTTTGTTGTTCTGGGACATTATTTATGATGAAGACTGCGAAGCCCTGCACCATCCGTTTCAAGCCCGCCCCGCTGATTTTTATACTCCCGACTTTCTAAAAAAGCGGGAGGATAAGCTAAAGCAGCGGCTGGAAGTATTGGATAAGCCCCAACGGTTCAAAAAAATCATACGGCACCACTACGACACTAAAATGGGCATGAGTAACCCCATGGTGGGTTGGCACGAGTCGCTACTACCATTAGTAGAGCAGTGCTATCAGCAGCTTAAAGCGGATCAGGTGAGTTCAGTACTGCTGGAAATGGCCAAAGACCTTAGGGAAAATACCCGGGGTTTTCCGGATTTGTTTGTTTGGAGAAAAAAGGAATACCGGTTTATCGAGGTAAAATCTCCTAACGACCAGCTCTCGGCTCAGCAGTTATACTGGCTACACTTTTTTAAGAAACAGAAGATTTCAGCACAGGTGCTTAGAGTCAAGTGGAAGGAATAAAGACTAAGGACAACGAAAGGGTGGTAAATACTCAATCAGGGTAAATCCCAGCTTCGAAATTCTTCTCCATCGGCGGTGCGGAGGCGAATGGCAATTTCCTCGCCGTAAGTACGATCTACTTCAGAAAGAAGTGATACCAGCTCTTGTTGATCACCCCGATAATTCAGCAGGAAAGTAAAAGGAGGGTTTTCCAGGGTAAAGTTGGGCTGGGTTATTTTTCCGGAGGCATCCACCTGAAAGAAACCGTAATCTCCCTCGTTAAATTTGTCGGTAGTAGCTCCCAGTCGAGTTAGTTGGTTTACGAAAGACTTAGCAAAAGTATCGTTTCGTTCTTGGAAAAACTGTACCGTGCCCCAAACAGCCCCTTTCGGAACTCTTTGAAGTTCGACCGTTTCCATGGTCATTCCCATCTCGTCATTCAGAGCTAGTTCGTAGGACTCAGGGGTTACCGTAAGCGTGCCCGTATTCGAAATTGCCTGACCAATATTCAGGGTAAAATCGTATTCTCCGATATTTAGCGAGCCAACTTCTACGAAGGCGGATGCGGGTCCCATAGCTTTAAGGCAGGCTTCCGGTTCCTCCACCTCCTCCAGGGATATCACCAGTTCGTCGGATGTTTGTTGCATGGCATAGCTGATCCGGTGGTTGATGCAACCAAAATCGCGGGTGGTGAAAAACTTAAACATCAGGGTACGTTGGGAATCGTCGAGATATTCACCCATTTCCACCTGAACATCGGTCCCAAGGGTATTGATTGCTTCTTCATCACCTTCCTCGCAAGCAAGAAGGAGAAATAAACAAAGAGGTAAAGTTAGCGCAGCTAGTTTCATAACGATCAGTTTAGAGCGTCGTTAGCTAGATAAAAAAATATTAACATTGTCGCCCGTTAAATAACGATGAAAATGGACCAGTAATTACAATAACAGTCAATTTTTTTACACTGCCGCTAAGCAATCGGTTTAAAGTAAAAACTATTGCCACTTTGTGATAAAGGTAGTAATTTTTTTGGCAGTATGAAGTCGGGGGCAATTAAATTTTCACTAGGCTCTAAGATTCGAATATTCGGTGTAGTTTGTATTTTTAGCAAAAACGAAGATGAATTATGGAATACACTTGGCGCTGGTACGGACCTCAGGACCCGGTTTCTCTGGATGATATCCGACAGGCCGGGGCCACCGGCATTGTTACCGCTTTACACGAAGTACCTCCGGGTCATGTCTGGACGAAGGAAGCAATCGCCCAGCGGAAGCAACTCATTGAAGATCACCCTGATCCTTACCGTACTAGACTAAAGTGGTCAGTGGTAGAGAGTGTACCGGTGACTGAGGCCATCAAGTCTGGTACTGAAAATCGCGACCACGATATTGCTGTATTTCAGGAGTGTATCGCCAACTTGGGGGCTCAGGGAATACACACCCTTTGCTATAATTTTATGCCGGTGCTGGACTGGACCCGTACCGATTTGGATTATCCTCAACCGGATGGCTCCACTGCCCTTCGGTTTGATCAAACCGCCTTTGCTGCCTTCGATTTGTATATTTTACGGCGTCCAGGTGCCGAAGGCGACTATACTGATAGCGAAAAGAGAGAAGCCAAGGCCTTTGCCGATCAGTTAGACAATGAAGCTGCTACTCGACTTCAGCAAAATATTATAGCGGGCTTACCCGGTTCGGATAAGGACTACAGCCTGGCTGAGTTTCAGGAAGTCCTTGATCAGTATAAATCGGTAGATGAGCAGCAGTTAAGAGAAAATTTGCGATACTTTTTAAAGAAAGTAGTGCCCATTGCCAAGGAGGCTAACGTAAACCTGGCTATTCATCCGGATGACCCTCCTCGCCCACTGCTGGGGCTACCCCGGGTGGTAAGTACTGAATCTGACGCTCAAGCCTTACTGGAGATGGTAGATGAACGCTGCAATGGTTTAACCTTTTGTACTGGTTCCTACGGCGCCCGTCCGGATAATGATCTGGTCGGGATGATGCAACGGCTGGGAGACCGTATTCATTTTCTTCATTTTCGTAGTGTACAGCGCGAAAGCGATAAGGTTCGCGGAAGTTTCTACGAGGCCAATCACTTGGAAGGTAGTGCTAATCTGGTAGAAGTGGTAAAAGCGACAGTAAATGAGGAAAGTCGGCGAAAATCAGCAGGTATCTCTTCAGCCATTCCTATGCGGCCCGACCACGGCCACAAGATGCTGGATGACTTACGCAAAAAAACCAACCCTGGTTATTCAGCCATCGGTCGTCTGCGAGGTCTGGCTGAACTGCGAGGGGTTGAATCAGCCATATCAAAATAGACCCTGTTTTGAGTTAGAAGTTAAGATAGTCAGGCAGGAAGGGATAAAGCTTTCCTAATCGATAGCTATCCGGGTACGGTAGGTAAGCTGTCGCACTACCAAATCAGCCAGTTACAAGCTACTTAAAAACCGACCAGGCTCGTGCTACGATAGACATTACCCTCTTCCCATATAAGGCATTTGATTGGCCATTACCGTAATAAACGGAACGTTGGCATCCAGAGGCAATCCAGCCATGTACAGTACTGCATCGGAAACCGCCTTCAAATTGATGGTAGGTTCAGTCTGGTAGGTTCCGTCCGCTTGGAGAACTCCCTGGCTCATCTTATCCGTCATGGAGCTGGCTACATTGCCAATATCGATCTGCCCACAGGCAATCCGGAAGGCCCGGCCATCCAGAGAAGTACACTTGGTCAGCCCCGTTATGCCGTGTTTACTGACCGTATAAGGCGTTGAATTGGGGCGGGGAATGTGCGCTGAAACAGACCCGTTGTTGATAATCCTCCCGCCCATAGGCTGTTGATGTTTCATCATCTTTACCGCCTCCTGAGTGCATAAAAAGGCTCCGGTCAAGTTGGTGTTAATGACGTTCTGCCACTCGGGTAACGATAGTTCCTCCATTGGCTTGGGCGGACCGGTTATCCCGGCATTATTGACGAGTAAATCTAGGCGGGAAAACTTCTGCTTAGTGTGTTCAAAAAGGGCGCGAACGCTCTGTTCATTGGTTAAATCAGTAGGCACCACTAACGTTTGGCCGGCAGCACATTGCCGGGCAGTAGCTTCCAGTGCGTCCTTGCGTCGGCCAGCCAGTACTACCCTCCAGCCATTGCTGTTAAGCCCAATTGCTACCGCCCTACCGATCCCCGACCCAGCACCAGTAATAATCGCGATTTTACTGTCATTAGGCATCATCAAATCTTTTTCTGTAAGCCCTCCTCTTCAATATACAACCTGATAATTTCTTGAGCAGATGTATCAGTCACAAAGCCTAAGTCTAACGCTTTTTGGGGGTTAAACTGTGGTGGCCAGGTTAAAACAATACTTTCCAGGAACGCGTCGGGCTGGTGAGAGATTAGTTTAGTCACTTGGGGGCCGGCTAGTTTTTCCAGGCCTTCAATCATATCCCGGATGGTGGTAGTTAGGCCGGGCAGGTTGATAACCCGGTCTTGTCCCAGCTCAGACGCGTCTAAATTGGCCCCGTGCACGAAGTTTTGCACAACGCTTTTAGGCGATTGGATCCACACCTCCGTGTCGACCGGAACCGGATAGGTAGCCTCCTTCCCGTGAAGCGGTTCTCGAATGATACCACTCACAAAGGAAGAAGTGGCGGCATTGGGTTTACCCGGACGGATAGCAATGGTGGGTAAGCGTAATGAGCGGGCATCTACAAAACCGCGTCGGCTATAGTCGTTCATCAGCAGTTCAACCATCGCTTTCTGCGTACCGTAGGAACTTTGGGGCTTAGGGCCGGTATCGTCCTGAATGACTTTGGCGGTATCCCCTCCGAAAACCCCACACGAACTGGCAAACACAATGCGGGGGTAAACCCCCATTTGTCGGCATACTTCCAACAATTGCAGGGAAGCGTGGAAGTTAATATTCATGCCTAAATCAAAATTTTTCTCGGCTTCTCCACTAACTACGGCCGCCAGATGGAATATGACCGAGGGCTTATGCTGGATGAGCTGGGTAATCGTTTCCTTATCGCTAAAATCCGCAGTTAGGTATTCTAACCGGGGGTCAGTGAGTTTCTCAGCGGGAAAAGCTCTATCTACTAAAGTTAGTTGAGATAGTTCTCCTTGGGTAAGTCCACCTGATTCTAGTAGATGTCTAGCTAGCCGGTGTCCGATGAAGCCCCCGCCACCCAAAATAATTATTCGCATAGTGTACAGTAATTGGTGATTGCAAGAGAGTCCTGATAATTATCTATATAAAAAGAATTTTTGCCCATCGTGAAGAACTGCAATACATCGAGGAACCATACGATGCTCGCCCACGACAATTTAATGCAATGACTGGCGTAAGCCAAGAAGATTTCATGGTTTTGTAATATCACTTCACCCCTTCAGCGAGAAATACTTTCGGTACAGCTGAGCTAGCATACAACCACAGCACTGGATTCCGGTTATTGTTTGCCAGGCCATTTACCCCGAGAACTGAAATTAATGTAGCTTGGTTTAATGATGTTTTCAGGGTCCTTCACCGCCTAATTTGCCCTAGGTAACGGCTTTTTATAGCTTCGGCGACAATCAGTATACCCCCCCCCTTAGTTTTTGCTGGGACTCGTAGAAATGATTGCGCAGCTGCTCCAAGTAGATATTCAGCATTTTAAAGTCCTAACTTTTCCTTGGGTGATCCGGTTTTTTATTACAAAGAAGAAAATACTTAGTGTTTTTCTGGAATGCATGAATCTTACAGTTTAAGCGGACAGCAAGTCGGCAGAAAAAAGAAAACCCCTGAAATCCTACAATTTAAGGGGTAATGCCGACTTTTGTACGTTAGGTTGTCGGGGTGAGAGGATTCGAACCTCCGGCCTCGTCGTCCCGAACGACGCGCGCTAACCGGGCTGCGCTACACCCCGTTTTTGACAATATTAATGAATGCCCATTAGTATTCAAATTTGTCTTTCGGTATCGTTATACTAAACAATGTTACTGAACTCCTCATCCCCTGTTTATTGTTTGTCGCTGACTCGGTAAAAACACATTCCACTTAGTACAAGAGTACCTTTTGCGGAATTTCTCACCTTTTAATCTGTATCATCTATGCTAGGTTAGCTTTAAGCCATTGTGGCTAGGGTGCTGGCAAATTATCTAAAATAATTTCTACAATTTATTATAATAATATAGTAATAAGACAGCATCGTAGCACTGAATTTGGTACATCAACGATTGTATAGATATTTAAACTCGTAATTTTATGTGTGGAATTGTAGCGTATATGGGTCACCGTTCGGCTCATTCAGTAATCTTAAAAGGCTTAAAGCGACTGGAGTACCGGGGGTACGATAGCGCAGGATTAGCCCTAATGAACGGTAGCCTATCCGTATACAAAAAGAAGGGAAAGGTAGCCGATTTGCAGGATTACTTACTTGAGGTTGGGCAAGATAAATTACATGCATCATTAGGTATTGGCCACACTCGTTGGGCAACGCACGGTGAGCCAAATGATGTAAATGCTCACCCCCACTGCTCAAGCAATCGCAGACTAGCGATCATTCACAACGGTATTATTGAGAACTATGATTCTCTGCGGAAGGAGCTGGTTGGAAAAGGGCATCAGTTTGTCAGTGAGACTGATACCGAAGTATTAATCCACTTCATTGAAGACATTAAAGAACACGAAGGCTACTCGCTGGAAGAGGCAGTTCGGGTCGCCCTTACCCGTGTAGTTGGTGCTTATGCTATCGCAATTGTCTCAGCAGACGAACCCAATACATTAATTGCTGCCCGGAAAGGTAGCCCATTGGTATTGGGATTAGGCAAAGAAAAAAAGGAGTTCTTCCTGGCTTCGGATGCTACTCCGATCGTGGAGTATACCAGCGATGTAGTGTATTTGAACGATGACGAAGTCTGCGTGATCAAAGATGGGCAATTTACCATTAAGGACATTCACACCGAACACGAAACTGACCCGTACATCCAAACCCTGGATATTGAACTTGAAGCCATTGAAAAAGGTGGTTTTGAGCATTTCATGCTAAAAGAAATTAATGAGCAACCAAAGTCTATCGGTGACTGTATGCGAGGGCGACTAAATGCCGAAACCAATACCATGATGTTGGGTGGTATCCGAGACTACATTGACAATATGGTGAACGCCAACCGAATCATGATCATTGCCTGCGGTACCTCCTGGCACGCCGGACTAGTGGCGGAGTATATTTTTGAAGACTTGTGCCGAATTCCGGTCGAGGTGGAGTATGCTTCAGAATTCCGGTACCGTAACCCGGTTATCACTCCTGGTGACGTAGTTATCGCAATATCACAATCAGGTGAGACGGCTGATACCCTGGCAGCTATTGAGTTGGCCAAAGCCCAAGGTGCCGTGGTTTTGGGGGTTTGTAATGTAGTAGGTTCATCTATTGCCCGTACTTCGCACGCTGGTTCTTATACGCACGCTGGCCCGGAAATAGGAGTAGCTAGTACCAAAGCTTTTACGGCTCAGCTTACCGTGCTGACCATGTTCGCTATGTTAGTAGGACACCAAAAAGGAACGCTGGATGAAACTACGTATCAGCACTTATTGGCAGAAATGAGCCTGATTCCGGAGAAAGTAGAGAAGGCCCTGAAGCTAAACGAGCAGATAGAATATATCTCCGCAATTTATAAAGACGCTTCCAATGCCATCTATCTCGGTCGAGGCCATAACTTCCCCGTAGCGTTAGAGGGTGCCCTGAAGCTGAAGGAGATTAGCTACATCCACGCCGAGGGATATCCGGCTGCTGAAATGAAGCACGGCCCTATTGCTCTCATTGACGAAGAAATGCCAGTAGTAGTGATTGCCACTCAAGATAGCTCTTACGAAAAAGTAGTTTCTAATATTCAGGAGGTGAAAGCTCGCAAAGGACAGGTAATTGCCGTAGTAACGGAGGGCGATAACCTGATTGCGGATATGGCCGATCATGTGCTGGAAATTCCCCACACCAACCAGTTACTAACTCCTTTGGTATCGGTAATTCCGTTGCAGTTACTTTCCTACCATATCGCCGTCATGCGGGGTTGTAATGTAGATCAACCTCGTAATTTGGCTAAGTCGGTAACGGTTGAATAGAAGGGTTTACAGGTTTGAAGGTTACAGGTTTAACTCAAATTTCCTAAGAGAAGTAACCTGTAACTTTCAACTCTCAAAACCTTCAACCTAAATTAGGCGCTTACGCTAATCGGCACTACCACTTTGGTATCTTCCCAAGCCATAATCATCTCGGTACCGGCTTCATTGAACATAATGGTGAAAGGCTCGTATGTTTCTTCCGTTTCGGAGGTTGGCGCATCAACGCGGAGCACATCCTGGTCTTCGCTATAATTGTAATGACCCCACTCGCCTAAAGCACTATTAAAAATAATAGTCCATTTATCCTCCTCAGGTATAGCAAACATGGAATACGTGCCGGCTTCCAGCTTTTGCCCTGATATCATTAAATCTTGAGTTAAGGTAATCTCAGTTGCTTCATTCGCTCCTAATCGCCAAACTTCTCCGTAAGGCACCAGTCCGTCGAATATTTTCCGGTCACGTTTGTGAGGACGGGAGTATACTACTTTTACGTAAGTATCACCTTGCTTCATAGCGGCTACGCTCATCGGGCTTGGCTTGGGCTTCAATTCTTTCTGAGCAAAGCTGGTTTGAACCAGCAAACAACAAAGTGCTATGGTGAGAGATGTGTAAAGAATGTTTCGTTTCATTAGTAAAGAAAATTAAGTTATCCTGCTAATGTAAGTAGAATTAAGAAAAAATTGGGCAAATACTGTAGTTAGAATGAACAATTATAGTAGCCGCCCGACAGTATTGCAGTTGAGAAATGCTTGTCTTCTTACTGGTTCATCTTATTGTACTCTTCCAGCGATACAACCTTTTTTGCCTCATAGAGCCTGACCACTTTCTCCGGATCGTTTCTATCGTAATTAGAGTTAGCCCAGGTCATAAACCAGGCCCAGTAGGGCTGTTCGGCCAGTATTTCAGCTGTAGGTACCTCTCCTACTTCCCCCAGGGCGATGGGCTTTCCTTCACCTAAGGACAGTAATTCATCGTGAAAGGGCTGCTGGTAGTCGTTCTTATAAATATCAGCCGCCAAGATATCCACTTTGTCGGTACCTGGATAGTAGTGATGGTAGTCATCGGCGTAATTAGGGGCATTCGGGTTCCAGACCCAGAGCAGGTTATTCAGTTGGTGGTAGTTTGTCAGCCGGTCGTACAGCATACTCCACAGCTTCTTATAGCCACTTTCACCCCGTTTTTTACCCCACCAAAACCACTCACCGTTCATCTCATGGTAGGGACGCCATAGTACCGGAATATTGGCTATTTCTAACTGTTTCAGATAGCCTGCAACTTCATCTACTTGGTTGGCCCAGTTCTTATGTATAGTGGTACCGGGAGTGATTAGTGCTTCCCACTCATCGTCAGTAAGCTCGTTTTGGACGCTTCCTTTCCAGGTACAAGGCTCTTCATCTGTAGGACGGCACACATGCCACATCAGGGTAATGATTGTCCCGCGGGCAAAATTCTTCTTAACTTCTTCCACCAGCTTTTGCCGATAGTGAACTCCGTCTTTATCATTGGTGGAGTCGGAAAAGCCAAAATCGCTCCCCCATACCACCGGATACTGCCCGGTAAGTTCCTGGGTTTCTTCGCTGTGCCGCGATTGGTGGCCAATGTAATTGTGCTGACCCGAGAGTATATGCTTGCCGGAATAGTCGTAGATAGTACGAAGCAACGTTTTTGCTGCCTCAGAAGCATTGGGATTAATCGGGTCCTGATAGGTTAACTTAGGTGTCTGAGTCTGGGCCTGACTATCGCTTACCGTTAGCAGAATACATGTTGAAATAGATAGAAGCAGCGTTGAGTAAATAGCCATACCAATACAGTTTGGCCGTTAATTTACACCATATTCACTTCCGGCTGAATGAGAATACCGAATTTTTCTTGCACCGACTGCTGAATATTGTAAGCTAGTTTTTTTACGGCCTCACCAGTAGCGTCTCCGTAGTTAATCAGCACGAGTGCCTGTCTATCGTGCACCCCTACATCGCCGAAGCGTTTCCCTTTCCAACCCGCCTGTTCGATAAGCCAACCGGCGGGTACTTTCACTTCGGTTTCAGAAACCGGATACCCAGGTACCTTTTGGTACGCCTGTTTCAGTGATTCGTATTGTGTTGCGGAAACTATCGGGTTTTTGAAAAAACTACCAGCATTGCCAATCTGAGCCGGATCGGGTAATTTGCTTTGACGGATATAAATGACCGCATCGCTTACATCACGGATACTCGCCTGCTCTAAGGCACCTTCACCCAATCTTTCTGTCAGCACCTCTTCAATGGCCCCGTATGAGGTATTGATAACCGGACGCTTGCTCAGTTTTAACACCACCGAGGTGATAATAAACTGGCCCTTATAGATATTTTTGAAAACACTCTCCCGGTAGCCGAATTTACAATCTTCCGCCGTAAAGCCGCGAACTTTACCGCTACTAATCTCTACTGCCTCCAATGACTCAAACACGTCTTTAATTTCTACTCCGTAGGCACCAATATTTTGCATAGGAGCCGCACCTACCGTACCGGGAATCAGTGACAGATTCTCGACGCCTCCCCATCCCTGTTCAATACAGTGCATCACCAGTTTGTGCCAATTCTCTCCGGCACCCACATTAATCCGAACCTCTTCCTCCTTCTCCTCTACTACCTCAATTCCACCAATCCCTATCTTAATCACTAAACCCTCAAAGTGAGAAGTAAAGAGCAAATTGCTACCTCCCCCTAAAATTAGTTTGGGTGTTTGTTGCCACCGCTCCTCTTTCAGTAATTCTTGAAGTTCAGCAACGGAGCTAACCTCCGCAAAATGCTGGGCCGTTGAATCTATGCCGAATGTATTATAGGCTTTTAGTGAGACTTCAGGTGCTACTTTCATTAAAATTCGTTTCTTTGGCTTAAGCAAAAACTTTACCCTTTTGAATAAATGTATTTATGCGTTAATGTGTTTGTGCGGGCGGCGGCCGCATGAATACGCTATCAGTTAAACACAATCAATAATACTAATCAGTATGGATACATTTGAGGAATATTTGGAGAAGAAAAAAATTGATTCGGATGCCTTTCGGGAGGCTGAGGAGGAAATGTGGCTGGAATGGAAAGAGCTGTTTGAGCAAATGCACCCCGATAGTTTTACCTCTCAGAAGCTGTTCCTCATAAATCCTATTAGAAGAAAGTATGCTTTGATTGAAACCGAGAAAGACTCTAAGAAGGATTAGCAGTTTCAGCGTTTACACTGTCATCAACCTCCACAGGGGTTTCTTTCTTTACTTTTCGCTCCTTCTTATCTTTTTTCTCCAGCTTTTTCTCTTTCTTTTGAGCAATAGCTTCTTCTTCGGCTTTGGCCTGATTAATGATAAATTCTTCCTGCTCCCGCTCTTCGGTCAGGTACTGATTAATTCGCTGCCGTAGCTCCTTGGCCGAAAGATTTCGGTAAATTTCACCGTCTACTACTACCGACATCTGACCGGTTTCTTCCGATACGACCAGCACCAGCGTATCGGTAATCTCAGTCATACCAATAGCTGCCCGGTGACGCAACCCTAGTTCAGCCGGTAAATTCTCCCGCTCCGTAACGGGTAAAATACAGCGAGCAGCTTTGATTCTTCCTTCGTATAAAATAACCGCACCATCGTGCAGGGGGCTGTACTTATTGAAAATCGATAATAGTAGACGTTTAGAAACTGTAGAATCTATCTCGTCGCCTGACTCGGCATAGAACTTTAGAGGAGAGTTTTTAGAGAACACAATTAGTGCACCAGTATTGGAACCACTTAGGCTCTTGGCAGCATCAATAATCGGAGTTAGATTCAACTTTTCCCGTTCCTCATTCTTTCGCCAGAAGGGTTTAAATAAACTGTCCCGGTTAATTGCGGTAGTTTTACCCACCAGTAGCAAAAACTTCCTGATTTCTTGTTGAAATAGAATGATAGCAGCCAGCACGCCCACTCCCATAAACTGCCCCAAGATAGCGGTTAGCAGTTCCATTTGGGCAGCTTTCACTACCAAATAGAAAAGATAAAGGGTTAAAAAGCCGAAGAATATACTAAGGGCTACACTACCTCGCATTAACTTATATACTTGGTAGAGTAATACGCTCACCAATAATATATCAATAATATCGTTCCAGTTAACCTCTAAGAACCCTATGTAAAAAAGATAAGTCAATATTTCTTCCGATAGAATAGATTAATTGTTTACTTCTAAAATATACTGCGTCAGTTGAATTGCTTCCATCGCCTCTTTGACGTCGTGTACCCTCAACAGTGCCGCTCCCTGTAATAAAGCCGCCGTATTCAGTACTGTTGTCCCGTTTAAAGCCTCTTCAGCACTAACGTTCAGACGACGATAAATCATCGATTTACGGGATAGTCCGGCTAAAATCGGCAACCCCAACGCCTGAAAAGCACTAAAGTTTCGTAGAAGGATGTAGTTCTGATCAACGGTCTTGGCAAACCCAAAACCCGGATCAAGTATGATATCAATCACTCCCCGAGACCTCAGTTCGGCAACCTTACGTTGAAAGTAGTCTAAAATATCAACAACAATGTTGTCGTAATCGGTCCGTAGCTTCATGTTTTGTGGAGTACCCCGCATATGCATCAGTACGTAAGGTACCTGGTACTGGGCCACCACATCAAACATTCGGTTATCCAGTTCTCCGCCCGAAATGTCGTTAATCATTCGAGCCCCGGCTTGTAGCGCTTTTTCTGCTACTTCTGCCCGGAAGGTATCGACCGACAGATTAGCTTCCGGAAAGTGTTTTGCTACCAGCGATATTGTAGCAATTACCCTTGACTTTTCTTCTTCTACGGTAATATTAACGGCTCCTGGCCTAGAAGAATAACCGCCAATATCTACAATCGTTGCCCCTTCTTGCAACATTTTTTCTACCTGGGCCAAAATTTGCTGATCACTACCGGTGTGCTTACCACCGTCGTAAAAAGAATCGGGGGTTACATTGAGAACTCCCATCACTTGGGGCCGACTCAGGTCAATTAACTTTCCCCCCAGATTGAGTGTAATTTTCTTAAAAAAGGCGTTACTTTCTGCTATCAATTCAATTTTCGTACCCAAGTAAGAATAAATAGAAAAAAATCTTGAGAGATCAAACTTACCGCGAATATAATCAAGTTATTAGCCGATGTAAAGAGGTTTTTTTGAAGAAAACGCAGGATTACGGTACCGCCTGGCGTATTTTACGTCTTCCCTCGCTTACCGACCAGATTTTTATAAAAGCCCAACGGATTCGCAGCATTCAGGAAAAAGGTACGCAGCAGGTAGAAGACCCCGTATCGGATGAGTTTGTAGGGATCATAAATTACTGCATAATTGCCTTGATGCAAATTGAACTTACGGATAGTCCTACAATGGATATGTCGGTTGAGGAACTTGAACCACTGTATGATCGTATTGCCCATGAAACCCTAGAACTACTAAAAACAAAGAATCACGATTACGACGAAGCTTGGCGGGAAATGCGGGTAAGTTCTATCACAGACATTATCTTAATGAAAATCTTCCGAACCAAGCAGATTGAAGACAACCAGGGTAAAACATTGATCTCGGAAGGAGTAGAAGCCAACTATCGGGATATGATAAATTACTCGGTGTTTTGTCTCATCAAGCTTTCAGCCCACAGTCCATAGCGCTCGGCGCCCGATCCACAGACTGCTGTACTGATTAGTTGATAAATTTAAAAAGGCTGTAGACTGTAGACTATAAACTATTAAAATGATTAAACAGATTGCAAGAATTTTGGTGGGTGGGTTGTTTGTGTTTTCCGGTTTGGTAAAACTAAACGACCCGGTAGGTACGGCTATTAAACTGGAAGAGTACTTTGAGGTATTCGCCGTAGATTTTGCTCCGTTCTTTGGTGCTTTTGTCCCCTTAGCTCTCGGACTATCAGTTTTTCTGAGCGTTTTAGAAGTAGCTTTAGGTATTGCGGTGCTCATTAATTACCGCATGCGGATTACCACCTGGGTACTATTGGGGCTGATCGTCTTCTTTACTTTTCTTACCTTTTACTCGGCCTATTTCAATAAAGTGACGGACTGCGGTTGCTTCGGCGATTTTATCAAGCTCACTCCCTGGGAATCGTTTACCAAAGACATTATCCTGTTGGGGTTCATCGTAATACTGTTTATTAACCGTCGTCGGTTCAACGAGGTTTTCTCCCTACCTACCAGTCACCTGATGGTAGCCGCTTCTGTAGTGCTCTGCACCATTTTGGGCATTTACGCTATTCAGCATCTTCCCTACTTCGATTTCCGGGCTTACTACGAGGGTGCCAACATTCCGGCTTTGATGCAGCCATCGGAACAACTGCGGTATAAGTACATCATGGAAAAAGACGGAGAAACTGAGGAGTTTACTGAGTACCCCACCGAAGGCGGCTACGAGTTTAAAGAAATGGTGCTGCTCAACCCCGAAGCCCAGCCCAAAATTACCGATTACAGCGTGTGGAACGACGAAGGTGATTTCACCCAGAGCACTTTTGAAGGCACTAAATTGGTATTAGTGATGTACGACGTAAATAAAGCCAACCGGTCGGCGGTAACCCAGTTTCAGGAGTTAGTCTCAACGCTGCCTTCCGGAGTAAAACCTATTGTTCTCACTGCCTCGGGGCCGGAAGTTTATAATCAATTCTTGGCTGATCATCCTGATTTTACTGTGCCGCATTACTACGCCGACGCTACGGTTCTTAAAACAATTATTCGCTCCAACCCCGGTATTGTGCTACTGGAAAACGGAACAGTTCAGGGCAAATGGCATTATAACGACCTTCCTACTCTACAAGTACTAGAGGTGACTCTCGAGGAAAAACTCGCCAACTTGTAGATACTATGAAAGTATTTCTGGTGGGTTTGCCCGGATCAGGTAAGAGTACTTTTGGCAAGCAGTTAGCAACCAAACTGAAAATTCAATTTATCGACCTGGATGATTTCATTGAGGCTGTAGCAAAACAACCGATCCGGGAAATATTTGCGCAAAAGGGTGAGGACTACTTTCGTAATTTAGAACGAAAGTCGTTACACGACGTTATTTCAAAGGAATCGGATTTTGTACTAGCCACTGGTGGTGGAGTTCCTTGCTTCTTTGATAACCTGGAGCAGATGAACCAGGCTGGTATCACTGTTTTTGTTAATACTCCAGTGTCTGTCATTACCGACAGAATGAAGCAGGAAGGTGTAGCCATTCGTCCGCTTCTACACGAGTTAGATACCGAGAATTTCGCGAAAGCTTTCCTCCAAAAATTTGCCCATCGCTTACCCTACTACCGACAGGCCCATATCACCGTTACTCCTTCCGATCAGCTAGATCAGGTAGTGAATCTACTAAAACTTAAAGCCCAGGGTAAGTAGCGCCTGAGTTCGGCTAATGCTCTGAGCGATAAATGGCCCGTTTAAATAAGGTGTAAAATCAGACTCAAACAGGGTATTGCTGACCGATAGATCAGCGAAAAAGGAAGATGTATCGAACCCAATACCGCCGGAAATAATGGAGCGGTCGCGATTAATATTATCGTTAGCAAACTGCGTTGGGTCAGGATAAAAAGCATAACCGGCCCGGAAACGAAGTTGCTTGTACCGAAACTCCCCACCTACTCGGGCGTTGATTACCGACGTAAAAATAGCATCCACATTTTCGTTGATTTCACCGGAAAAACCATCATTGGTGGAGAAGCGGTTTTTGGGATAATTGACATATTCAGCGTCCAGCGAGATAAAACCTGATTTCTCGAAGAAGTAAGACAATCCTAACCCCGTTCTGGATGGAGTAGATAGTGTATATTCACTAAGAAAGCGGTTGCCTAACACTGGTTCATCAAGATTGACGTCAAAAGCATCTTCTACGTTATCAGTTTCTAAAATGCCCACCACTTCAGAGGCCAGCGTAAAAAACTCTTCACTCCTTAAGTTATAGAACGTAGGGGTTTGGTAAGTAAGACCAATGGTTAGTTCGTTAAGCGGGCGATAAATCAGCCCAAAATTACCATTAATCCCAGTGCCACTGATTTCTAGAAACTCGTCTAGTAAATTGAGATTGACATAGTCGATAGAAACATTCCCACCTTCTACCGGAAAGAAGAATCCTCCACTGTTAATGAAATCAATGTACTCCTGGGTGTATACCACTTCTTCCTCATAAAACTTTTCCTGCTGGTAATTAAATCCCCGGAAACCCAGGCTAATCCCTAGATAAAGTTTGTCTTTGTAATTCCCACCGTAAGCAATATTCCATTGGGATAACCGCCCCGATGTAATCACCTCGCCACTCTGTATGGTCGTCGCATCAGCCGGTATGGAAGCCACGTAGTTTTCGTTACTGGCATCCGGGTTAATCAAAAAATTAAAATAAGCTGCTTCCGGATAGCCAATAATCTGATCGTTATTAATATTATCCTGAAGTTCATTGACCGAAATTCCCGCCGACTGCCGTACAAACTCGTCCAGAATTGACCCGCTACTATTAGCCGCACTAAAGCGCCAGTCAGCGTGAAAGCTAGAGATTTGATTATACGTGATGGCAAAAGACCCTCCCCTCCAGTCGGAAGGAATCAGTTCATCCTTGGAGTTATTGATAACCAGACCGAAGTTAGCAATGTTGAACCGCGTGTTAGGAACTCGGGTGGAGACGTTCTCGTAATTGGTGGTAATATTATTGATATTCAGGCTCGGGGTAATTACAATGGACGAGCGATTAAAAAATCCGATACCCGCTGGATTCAGAGCGGCAGCGCTTACATCTCCACCCAGAGCGAAACCAGCACCACCAATTGCTTGAAAACGAGCGGTTCCTATGGGTGAAAACTGCCCGAACAACAAGGCGTCTTCGGCAATTTGAGAAAAAGCAGGAATTGATACGATGAACAAAACTCCGACCAGTAGTGATCTGAAAGCAACTGGAGACATATCTTTAGGATAGGTTAAAAAAAAGAGTGTAATGAGAAAACGCTCTCACTACACTCTTAGTACTAAAATCAAGCCAAGCTTGTTTGAATATTATTGTCCGCCTCTTCCTCGGCGAGAAGAACCTCCACTACTTGGGCGGCTATAGCTGCTTCCTCCCCCACTTCGTGAACCGGATGAGTAGCTTCCACTACGACTACGGCTAGGAGAACTACCATAACTACTGCTTCCGCGGCTACGGGTAGAACCGTAACTATTGCTGCTACCTCCGTAGGAACGAGAGCGGCTGCTGTTGCCATAAGAACGACTGTAGTTAGAGTTACTTCCGCTGTCGTAGCGTCGGGTCTGGCTAGGTGCGGTACTGCGGGTCCGGGGTGAATACGTAGAGTTTGCCGTACTACTAGGCCGCTGAACCCGGGCCGGAGTATAGCTTCGGCTGCTGCGAGTAGCCGTTGACTGCGTAGGGCTAGCCGAACGGTATCGTGTTGCAGCAGATGTATTATCCGATGCAGTTCGAGATCGCCCACGGCCATAGAGTGGGTTCTTAGACTCAGTAGTATATGCATCTCGACTGGCAGTATAGTTGGCCCGGTTACGCGTAGATGCATAAGCCCGTGAATCGGTAGTTCTTCGGCTATCCACAGAACGGGAAGCACGCCGACTTCCGTTTACAATGGTTCTATTGTCAATAATCACATCGTTACGATAAGCTACAACCGCTGGTGGGCAATAGCCGAATCGGTTGTAAGGATTGGCGTAGAAGCCATCGTAGAAGCCAGCAGTGTAACCACCCCAGCCCCAAGGTCGGCCCCAGCCAAATCCAGGACGACCCCATCCGTAGCCAGGATAGCCCCAGGCATTACCGAAACCAAAGCCAAAACTTATATTAAAGCCAGGCCGCATGCCCCAACCTGGTCCCCAAAACGGATCGTAGAATCCCATAGAAGGACCCCAGAAAGGATCGTAGAAACCCATTCCCATCATACCCATGGTTCCCCAGCCGGGACGTCCCCAATAAGGGTTATAGAACGGGTCGTTCCACATGCCAGCACCCATAAAGGCCGGGTTTCCGAAAGTGGCGTTCGAGGCACGAGCGCCATTAAACTGGTTGTTGGTTGCTTGATTTAATTGGCGATCCTCTTCCGCTACATAGTACTCAGCCTGAGTTTCCTCAGCCTGCTGATCACTGGTGTAACGGTCAACGTCTACCGCATCAGGATTGAAGTTCTTAGATGCTACTTCCTCCTTGTAAACGTAGGAACCATCTCTGTCATAAGATGCCTTATTCGGGTCATTGAGTTTTACCACTTCCACCGTGTTGCGGTCGGCCGCGGTAAAATACAAATCATCGGTTTCGCTCTGCTGAGCGTACTGATCAGGCGCACAAGCCGTGAAAAGAACCGCTCCGCTGAGTCCGAGAGTTAATGTTGCAAGTAAGTTTTTCATAAATATCCTCCTTCAATTTCTGGTAGTGTGTTTAATTTTATACGTCAAAACCAACGATAAAGATTTCTTATCGATATCTTTGTACGTAATAAAACAACCAAATCTAGTTAAAAAATAGCAATTATTATACCAATAAAACAAATATATGGGTAAAGGAATTCCCACCCGAGAGCAGGATTACTCCGGATGGTACAACGAAATAGTGAAAAAAGCCGATCTAGCCGAGACTTCGGCAGTACGTGGCTGTATGGTGATAAAACCCTACGGATTTTCTATTTGGGAACGAATGCAGGCCGAACTAGACCGGATGTTTAAAGAGACCGGTCATACCAACGCTTACTTCCCGGTGTTTATCCCTAAATCATATCTAAGTAAGGAGGCTGAACACGTAGATGGGTTTGCTAAGGAATGCGCAGTGGTGACCCACCATCGGCTAATGAACGCTGAGGATGGTAGCGGAGTAGTAGTTGACCCAGCAGCGAAACTGGAAGAGGAGCTAATCGTGCGTCCGACATCCGAAACAGTCATCTGGAACTCTTACCGCAACTGGATACAATCTTACCGCGATTTACCCCTGCTGATTAATCAGTGGGCTAATGTGGTACGCTGGGAAATGCGTACCCGGCTGTTTTTACGTACGGCTGAATTTCTCTGGCAGGAAGGACATACTGCTCATGCCACCAAACAGGAAGCCATTGACGAAACCGAACGAATGCTGGAAGTATACGCTACTTTTGTAGAGCAGTTCATGGCCGTTCCGGTAATAAAAGGGCTAAAAACTCCCAGTGAGCGCTTTGCCGGAGCCGTAGAAACTTACTGCATTGAAGCCCTGATGCAAGACGGTAAAGCCTTGCAAGTGGGGACTTCTCACTTTCTGGGACAGAATTTTGCTAAGGCCTTTGATGTGAAATTTGCCACTCGAGATGGTGGATTAGAGCACGTTTGGGGGACCTCCTGGGGAGTAAGCACTCGCCTCATGGGTGCCCTGATTATGGCGCACAGTGATGACAATGGTCTGATTATCCCTCCTAAACTGGCACCCATTCAGGTAGTGATCGTACCTATTTTTAAAACCCAGGAACAGTATAATGCCATCTCGGAGAAAGTGAAATCACTGAAGACCCAACTTGAACATTTGGGTATTTCGGTAAAATTTGACGATCGCGACACCCACAAGCCCGGTTGGAAGTTTGCCGAATATGAATTGAAAGGTGTGCCTGTTCGCCTGGCAATGGGGCCTCGCGATTTGGAAAATAGTACTGTGGAAGTAGCCCGCCGTGACACGCTGGAGAAGCAGTCGATGGAACTGGATGATACTTTTCCCCAAAAAATAGCCGCTTTGCTGGATCAAATGCAGACTGATATCTACCACAAAGCACTAAAATTCCAGCAAGACAACACCCATACGGTTGACGACTACGAAGAGTTTAAGCGGGTGCTAGATGAAGAAGGGGGCTTCGTGTATGCCCACTGGGATGGCACCGACGAAACGGAAGCCAAAATCAAGGAAGAAACAAAGGCTACCATCCGCTGCATACCGCTCAACGCGAAAGCTGAGGAGGGTAAGTGTATTTACTCCGGTAAACCATCTCAACGCCGGGTGCTATTTGCAAAAGCGTATTAGGGTGTTTTGGAAACGGCTTTCATGAATTTCGGATACAGTTAAATGTTTATCCACCAAAACCTAGCGATAAATTGAGGAACGATAATACCATTCTGTGGTGACCATAATACTTTAATACCTTAACACAATAACACCTGAGCACTAAGTGCTAGCGTAAAAGCCAGATTATTCCTACCTTTCACTATCTGGGCTTTCTAGTTCATTTTCTATGCTTGAATGGTTTTCTATTGTCGTACTTTTAACGGTAGGTATTGTACTGATCGTAGTTGAGTTGATCTTTATTCCGGGTACTACTATCTTCGGTATCATCGGATTGGTACTCACTGTAGCTGCCGTGGCGCTTAGCTTTGTCAATTACGGTAACACTCTTGGTTTCGGTGTACTTGGTATTGCCTTTGTACTACTAGCAATAACAATTTTCTTTAGCTTACGAACCGGAGCTTGGGACAACCTGTCGTTAAAGACCTCCAGCCAAAGCCGGGTGAATGAAGATGTAAAGCATAATATCTGGAAGGGTGATAAAGGAACCGCTATTTCGGCACTGAGACCATCCGGTAGAGTTGAATTTAAGGAAGTAATTGTTGAAGTAAGCACCCTGGGACAATACGTAGATGCCGGCACTGAGGTGCGGGTTATAGAAGTAGAGCCCAATAAAATAACGGTGGAACCGATCTTGAATGAAAATACAGCGAGCTGAACATCGGTGCATTGTGTTAGAATTAATCAACTTGCTGGCCCGAAGGTGTTATTTCGATAAATTTTCCTAATTTCAGACCATATCACTACTTTTCCACGCTGAATCTACAAACATTAATCCCATAACACTTTAACACTCAAGAATCTTTATGGAAGGAATTGCACTCATCGCTATAATTATCGCGGGCATTGTCCTGTTTTTCACCATCCTTTACTTTATTCCCATCAACCTTTGGATAACCGCCCAATTTTCTGGGGTAAGGGTTGGTCTGTTTGAGTTAATGTTCATGCGACTGCGGAAAGTGCCCCCCAGCATTGTCGTCAATTCGCTCATTACTGCTACTAAGGCTGGTCTGGATATTACCACTTCCGATCTCGAAACTCACTACCTGGCGGGGGGAAATGTTCCAACGGTCATCAAAGCACTAATTTCAGCTGATAAAGCAAATATTCGGCTGACCTTTAAACAAGCTACCGCTATAGATTTAGCAGGACGCGATGTGTTTGAAGCGGTACAGATTTCGGTGAACCCGAAAGTGATCAATACACCCGAAGTAGCTGCCGTGGCCGCTGACGGTATTCAACTGATGGCCAAAGCACGGGTAACCGTGCGGGCCAACATTGCCCAATTAGTCGGTGGTGCTGGGGAAGAGACAATACTCGCGCGGGTGGGCGAAGGCATTGTAACCTCTATCGGTTCGGCCCACATGCATACCGACGTGCTGGAAAATCCTGACAAAATCTCTAAGCTAGTGCTCCAACGTGGGTTGGATGCCGGCACGGCCTTCGAGATTCTCTCTATCGATATTGCTGACGTAAACGTAGGCGAAAACATTGGGGCGAAACTTCAAATTGATCAGGCTAATGCTGACCTAAAAGTAGCCGAAGCTAAAGCGGAAGAACGACGAGCGATGGCCGTAGCCGAAGAGCAGGAGATGCGAGCCAAATCACAGGAAGCCCGGGCTAAAGTGATTGAAGCCGAGGCCGAAGTACCCAAAGCCCTGGCCGAAGCTTTTCGCAGTGGCAACCTGGGCATCATGGATTACTACAAGATGGAGAACATCCAGGCGGATACCGATATGCGCCAGGCCATCTCCGGCCAGGATGATGCTAAATCCGGAAAGAAGTAAACCGCTTTTACAACGACTGCCCTAGCAAAAATAGCGGAGACTTGCTTGTCTCCATTACCCAGCAGTATCAGCCGTAAAAGGGAGACATTTAGAGTCTAAAAGTTAGTTGCTCCAACAATAGAAAATAGAAACACAACAATAAAACGCCAACATGGCCCGGTCTGATGGCTAGCCTTATCGTTAGCCCATACTCAAATTAAAATATATGAAGAAGAGAATAGGAACCGTGTTGATGGTATATTTATAACGTTATCAAGTGCCTATGCTCAAATTGACTCAAGAGCTGATATTAGATTTGGAGTAGCAAGAACCATTTTAGGTACCGGTGATATAAGAACCACTACTTTTGAAACAGAATTTAATTACAAGATTAACTCATTTTTCACTTCTGCCGTCAGTTTAAATTATGGAATGGGCGATGAGCAGACCTTCGGTACAGCTTTATACATACAAGGAAACACAAATGTGTTCATTTCGCCTTTCAGAAATACCAGAGTTTTTGATTTCAGAATAGGTGGTGGTTTATCCTACTACTTAGTTTCTGACATTACTGCTCAATCTACCAGTTGTGGTCCAGATGGCTGTTTTGTAGATGAATATGTCTATGAAAGGCGAAGAGAATTTGGATACAATGTAATTACTGAAGTTGTTTTTCAACTTGATGAAAAGTTTTTACTTGGATTAAAGCTGTATACTCAACCATATTTCAATGGGGATATAAATTCAGAGTAAAAATCTAAAGCAAGAGTTAATAACGCTCAGCCACCATACTTCGGCTAATGCCTTCGTCGGCGGCTGCGCAAACGTTACATTTCACTTTAAAGACCTTACTACTGAAGATCAATCGATTGCCAGGCGGGCTTTTCCAGGGCTAGATACACATCGTTAAAGGAATCATAGATAATCTGATCGTGCTTCATGGGGATGGTGCTTCGTCCGTTGAGGGTAAGTAGCCCAAAGCGGCCGTTACGGCTAACTATTAGGTAGCCGTTGCCCAAATCTTTCAAACTATCGTACTTGGGGTGTACCAGAACGACTCCGCTCTCACTGGCTAACCCTACCTGAAGAATTTCTTTTCCGCTTACCAACTTGGTAGTAAATAGCATATAGCGGTTATTCTCAGCGGGAATAATCTGGCTGTACTCTGTCGGAATTACGGCATCTCCCTTTCGGTTTACCATCCCAAATTTACCGTTCCTCTTCACCAGGGCCAGCTTCCCGCGGAAAGGAAAAGCCAGTTCGAAGTGAGGCTGCACTACCAAATGCTCGCCCTTGTCAATGTAGCCCCACCTTCCCAGCAATTTTACCGCAGCCATGTTGGCCTGGAAGTGCCGAATAGAATCGTAACGGTTGGCAATGCGTAAGCGGCCCAGCTCATCCACAAAGCCGAATTTGTTATTAATTTTCACTCCCAGAAATCCATCCGTCATGGGAAACAAATCCTGGAAGTTATTATCCAGCCCAAATAGCTCTTCGCCATCCCGACCAAGGATGCCGTACTTGCCCTCCTTGCGGAAAACGTACACCTGCTGGTCCTGTAAACCGGAGATAGTATCGTACTGTACCTCCATCATCCGCTGCCCCTGGTAGCTTATCAAACCGTACTTACCTTCCGCACTGCGTTCCCAAATACTGTGACCGTTATCAATAAGCTCATGAATGGAGGTGAATAGCTTTTCTCCTTTACTATTGATCAAACCATAACGGACGGCCTCAGGCCGCTCCGGTTCGGTACGGAAGATATACAGATCATCGTGAATACGCTCCAAAGAAAGGCGGGTGCCCTGATAGTTTAGTGGCTTAATTTTCCAGTTACCATCCCGGTCAATAACCCCCTGCCCATCGGCACAATCAACACCTGCTACCCCACCACTAAAGGAAGTTGCTTCCAAATACTGACAGCCAACTACTTCTACTCCGGTAGTGTCCAGAAAGCCCCAGCGATTTTTTCGCTTTACCAGGAAGCGTCCCTCGCTCTGCGGGTAAATGGCCTGGTAAGCAAAGGAGGTGAGGCTTAAGCCGTTACGGTTAAACAGTGACCAGGAACTGGTACCTCCCACCTGTTTGGCAGCAATAATAAACTGACCATCAACTATCAGGGAATCGTATTCTGGGGTAAGAACGACCTGATGCTTGGCTTCTGGTTCTCCACTACTGAGCAGCACTCCAAACTTATCCCCCTGCGTAAGGACAGCAAAATCTCCCGACAATTGCTTCACCTGCCAATGGGTAGGAATAACCGCCTCCCCTGATTTATCTACAAAGGTTTTGGTTTCGCCTAGGGTTACCTGATACAGGTTTACCCCAACCGGTTGCATCTCTTCAAAGGTATAATCTTGTACCCACTGATTTTCGGCGGTGTACACGTGCCAGGTGTTAAACGGCAGCACACTCACCTGACCGGGGCTATCAATTTTTATTCGTCGGTACTGCGGGGCAATCATCTCCCGGCCGTCTTCGTGAATAACGCCCTGCTTTCCGTCGCGGTAGATCACCGCCAGTTGGTGAGTAAAGGCTGAGATGCTGTCGTACACAAATTCAGTAAGCCTTCTTCCCTCATTATCGTAGATAGCAGTTTGTCGCTGCAAGTTGGTCACGCCGTAGCACTCAGGCGACAGTGGATCTATCCGCAGGTGGTCAAACCCGAGAATTGCTTCCCCGTCCTGATTCAGAATCCCGTACTGGGGCTTTTTATTTCTGAGAACCGAAGCAATTAGTTGGGTTTGATGAGGCTGAAGCGAATGATAACGAAACGATAACTCAGTTTCACCTTTATTATTAATCAGACCGTAGTGGAGCTGCCCCGTCGGAGCTTTCATGGGTAATGAGGCAATCAGTAGTTTCTCCTGAAATGGGCGAATAGAAGCGTAGCGAGCGTCACTTATTTTTTTGTTTTTAATGTCGATCAACCCCCAGAGATTTCCCTCCCGAAACCCAATCACTTTGTGGTAAACCTGAGGCAGCCCAGTCGACCAGCCCAGATCTTCGTAGGCTACTGGAATGATCACCTTACCGTTTTCGTCAAACAGTCCTTTTTTGTGGTCTTTCTCAACGATAGTAAAATACTCATCGTTTAGGGCACTGGCTACTATCGGGAAAAGAAACAGGAAAGTGAACAGTCTCCAGGTAAAAATTGGCATAGAAAATAATTAGTAGATCAGAATTCTATTTCGCAAAATTCCGTCATTTCCAGAAATAATACGAATCTTTTTTAACGAATGAAAATTTAATAAATCCTATTCAAATTTGATGCAGTATTAGGCCAAACGTAAGTTTTATTAAAAAACTCTGGAAGAAGTTATATTTGACCGCTACAATTTCCTTTTTCAACGATCAGTTTGCTGAGTATCGTACTTCGCTAACTGAGATTACATGCCTTACTTACTTATGAACCACCGACTAGTTATTTGGTTAACCTTACTTATTATCATACCAACCCGCTCATTAATTGCACAGCCAGTTTCTGCTTCTGACTCGGTACTGATGTTTTCGTACTTTGTGGGTAACGGTGAAGACGGGCTGCATCTGGCCTATAGTGAAAATGGCTACCGCTGGACAGCCCTTAACAACGACCAATCGTTCTTACAACCGATGGTGGGAGAAGACAAACTGATGCGCGACCCCTGCATTATTACCGGCCCCAACGGAAATTTTCATATGGTGTGGACGGTAAGTTGGCAAGAAAAAGGGATCGGTTACGCAAGTTCCCCGGATTTAGTGAACTGGTCGGAACAGCAGTATATTCCGGTAATGGAACATGAACCCGATGCAAAGAATTGCTGGGCCCCCGAATTGTTTTACGACGAAGCCACGCAGCAGTACCTGATCTTTTGGGCGACCACCATTCCGGGACGTTTTCCCCAAACGGATAATCAGAGTAACGATGGACCTCCTGCTCCGGGCAACAACCACCGGATGTACTATACCACCACCAAAGATTTCAAGACCTTTAGTGACACTAAACTGTTCTACGAACGCGGGTTTAATGTAATTGATGCCACGGTGGTAGAAGAAGATGGTCAATACGTAATGTTTCTGAAAGACGAAACCAATAAGCCGTTTCCGCCTCAGAAAAATATTCGTCTGGCCTTTAGCACCTCAGCTGTTGGCCCCTACTCTTATGCTTCCCGGCCTATCTCCGGAGACGATTGGGTAGAAGGTCCGACGGTGATTAAAATAGATGATATTTGGCATTTATACTTTGACCGCTACCGAAAACAAGAATACGGACTCATGACCTCCCCCGATTTGGTAGAATGGGAAGACCAATCTGTGAAACTTATCTATCCGGCGAGTATGCGACACGGTACCGTGTTTTGGGCACCTCGTTCACTATTTGAAAAGCTACCAAAGTAAACGTACCTTAGATAACCGAAATCAACGAGCAACAGAATTTGCTCGGCTTACTATCTATTCTTGAAAAAGTATCAACCTAGACTTTTATGTTCGCACTTACCTACGTTAGTCAGGCCACCGCTCTCTTTTTGGGAGAACAACTGGCCGAACTTGAAGCTGAAGCTAGTCAGAAGAATCAGAAATTAGAAATTACTGGTTTTCTCAATTACCGTAAGGGCCGGTTTTTACAGTACCTAGAAGGGGAAAAGAATACGGTTCTTGAACTGATGCACCGAATTGAGCAGGACGAACGTCACACAGTAAGCAGGATTCTACACTTGCCCGATGTTAACGAACGGCGCTTCAGTAACTGGTACATGCGCTTTCTGCGCCAGCACGAAATGAATGAAATTGGTTTGGAACCTACTTTGGAGGAAGTACTGGTAAAAATGAAGCCCAGCCTTTACGGGGAGGAGCGGGTCAATCGCGTCATTGAAAGCTTGGTGCGCAGTATTTCCGAGCTTTATCAGAAGCATCCGTTCATTATCAAACCTCCTCAAAGCTCATCCGATTATCAGCAATAAAGTCACTTGGTTTGATGGCATAGCTCCCTTATTTTCAGTCGTTGATTGATGATTCCCCTATCAAATACCTCCCGGCTTCTTCTTGGTCTAGCCTGCCTGAACGTAGTACTTCATCTTGCTTTTCATAATACATTAGGATACCACCGCGACGAGCTTCTTTATTTCACGTTGGGGCAGCATCCTGCATTTGGCTATGCCAGTGTTCCTCCTCTGATTGGGTGGATTGCTACTCTAGTTTCTACAATGTTGGGATATTCGCTTTTTGCCGTTCGCTTGGTTCCGGCTCTGCTAAGCGGAGTGATGGTGATACTCACCGCCCAAATTGCCCGGGAGTTAGGTGGGAAACACTACGCGCAGGTACTAGCTGCCTCGTCCCTTATTTGCACGCCGTTTTCGCTGAGGACTTTTTATCTCTTCCAACCGGTTTTTCTGGACATATCCTTCTGGACGCTGCTGTTGTACCTCACCCTCCGCTACATTAACACCCAAGACAGAAAATACCTGATTGGTATGGGGGCGGCATCAGGTGTGGCGATGTTAAATAAGTACCTGGTAGGTCTCCTTATTTTAATCCTGCTGCTAATGTTGCTTTTATCGCGTCATCGTACTGCCTTTCTGAAAAAAGAAATGTACTGGGGGCTATTCCTAGCACTGGCTATTTTCTTTCCCAATCTCTTGTGGCAATTATCTAACGGACTACCGGTGATTAACCATATTCAGGAACTGAACGAGACTCAGTTAGTTAATGTCTCCTACGGAAATTTTCTGGCCGAACAACTGCTTATTCCGTTAGCAGCTTCATTGTTAACAGTTCCGGGATTGATTTTTCTGCTAGTCCATCCAAGGGCAAAACAGTACCGAATGCTGGGCTGGGTAGCCATGCTGGTGGTGTTATCACTACTGCTACTCCGCGGAAAGAGTTACTATACTATTGGTATTTTCCCCACGCTGATTGCGGCCGGAGCCGTGTTCTACGAAGTGATTATAGCGCAAAGCCGGTTGCGCTGGGCATTACCGGTGATTATTGTCTTGATTACGCTCCCGGTTCTTCCTATCGGAATTCCCATTTATGGTCCCGAAGGATTGGTTGACTACTTTGATACGCTGGAAAAAGAGTACGGCATTGATGTTGGCCGACGTTTTGAAGATGGTACCATACACTCCCTGCCCCAAGACTACGCGGATATGCTGGGTTGGCAATCTATCGCCACCCTGACTGCGCAAGCGCATCATCAGGTACCCAAATCGGAAAAGGCAGTGATCTACTGTGAAAATTACGGTCAGGCCGGAGCCATCTGCGTAATTGGTCAACAATTCGGGTTGCCTGAGCCGGTCAGCTTTAGTGACAGTTTCCGATACTGGCTACCGGACTCTATTCCCGACGACGTAAATTATTTTATCTACGTGAACGACGAATTGGGAAAAGATGTAGAAAGCGCCTTTAGCAAGGTGAAGATTATCGGAGCAGTCAGCAACCCACACGCTCGTGAATACGGCACCACGGTTTACCTCTGTTCCCATCCCCGGGAATCGCTGAATACACTATGGCAACAAGCCGTAGACCGGGTAAGGAACCAATAAGTAAATCTTGGTTAAGGTGTTCTGTTTTTCATTTCATTTTCGTAGATTTTCCCTATGGAAACTTCAACGAAAGCTACCCTAACTGAACAAAATGGTCTCACCTCCGACGAGAAGGACTTTCTGGATAAAAACGGATACGTCTCTTTAGGTCGCATCTTGACGGAAGACCAACTTGAAATCATTCGTCAACGTATTCAGGAGCTGATGGATGAGGAAGGCGAGAAATCAGGTTCCGAACTACTTGATTCACCCTACATCCGCCACCCCAAGGAGGAAGGGGCTGACCGGCTAGCTGATCTGGTGAACAAGGGTGACGTATTTGATATCTTTTACTCCCATCCACGCGTGCTGGCCGGAGTAGCTCATGTACTCGGCACCGATTTCAAACTATCTTCGCTAAATTATCGGGCCGCTTTGCCGGGGAAAGGAAATCAGAAACTACATGCCGACTGGCACGAGGTGGTAGAACCGGGTGACTTTAAAGTGTGCAACACTATATGGTTGCTCGATGATTTTACCCCGGAGAATGGCGCCACCCGGTTAGTAGCCGGCACCCATCTTTCGGGTATTTTACCCCAAGAAGATTTGGATGACCCTTGGGCAACCCATCCCGATCAGAAAATTATTGAAGCACCCGCCGGTACTGTAGTGATTTTTAATTCCCACACCTGGCACGGAGGAACTGACAACCACACCAACGCACCTCGAAGATCCATCCACAGCTATTTCTGCCGCCGGGATCAGCCTCAGCAAGTTGATCAGCAAAGATATATTCGGCCCGAAACGTTTGCCCGTCTATCAGAAGAAGCCCGCCGGATTGTTGACGTAACGAAACCTGAGCACTAAGTTGGCAAGTATTGTTTACCAGAGTGGCTTTATGCACTGGGTAGACTGAACCGAATAGTCAGACGGCGTTGTACTAACCAGTAATCAGCAACCTGTACCGCAACTAATAGTAGTCCAGCAAAGCTCAGCACTCCCGAATACTCCGTTAGCGTTCGGAAAAAAGTAGGATAAACAAAAAACAGCAAAGCACCGCAGATGATCAGTGAAAGCCCTAAGGCAATAGCTACCAAAACCCAGACTCGGGAGCTTGACTTACTGGGCACCGGAACTATTTCTAAGGAGATACGTTCGGCAAAATTAGCCGGAATATCAATTTCCGGGGAAGTATTTAACGCTTCATAAAGCAAGCGGTACGCCTTCTCATCAGGGTGGTTTTGACCTTCGCTCGAGGTATTCCCTTCGTCTAGCATCTTCTGCCAGTCTTTATCACTTCGCTGATTCTTCATAATTCCTCCGGTTCAAATTGATTTTGTAATTGTTCCTTAAGCAGTTTCCGCGCTCGGAACAGATAGTTTTTTACGGTTCCCAACGGCATGTCGGTCACTGATTGAATTTCCTGTAAGCTCATTTCTTCTAAATGAAACAGCGTGAGTACGGTCCGGTAATGCTCGGGAAGTTCAGAAATTCGTTCGTGAATAAACTGATAAATCGCTTTCTTTTCTAACAATTGTTGAGCCGATTGTTCCGAGCTGGCGATTGATACTGCTTCGTCAATATCAGTTGCCGTGTGCTTCTCCTCCTTTTTTACGTAGTTCAGAGCAGTGCGGTAGGCAATGGTAGCAATCCAGGTTGATAGCTTAGACTGAAAATTAAAGAGGTGAATCTTTTGATACACCCGTAAAAAAACTTCCTGGCTAATATCTTCACAGTCTTCTGAACGGTTCACCACTCGATGCACCATATGAAACACCAGCCGCTGGTGCTGCTGTACCAACTGCCGAAAAGCCTGGGCATCGCCACTCTTAACTCGTGTAACCAGAAGCGCTTCATCATTCATCAGTCCGTTGGACAGTCATTAATTAGAAAGGTTGCAGAAAAATAAAAAATTGCTGCAACCTTCTGAAAATATCGCTGTCAGATGGGTAAATATCCAATCACATAAACTCAAAAGTCATGATTAATGAATTTGTAATGGTACCCATCGTCGTAGGTATTATCTTTTTTAGTGTAGTCAGTGTGTTCCGAATTATCTTTGACTATCAACTACGCCGAAAAATGATTCAGATGGGCCATGTGGACGAAAACTCAGTAGCCATACTGAACCAAAAGCGAAATAATCGCTTAGATTCGCTTAAATGGGGCCTCATTATCCTGTTTGCCGGAATCGGATTTGTAATCATCAGTATTCCGTCTATCGAGACAGACTCACCATTGCCCTTCGGCATTATGTCGATCTGTATTGCCGTAGGCTTTCTACTATACTTTGTAATATCTAAGCGGGTACTTGAGAGCGAAAATGAAGAGAAGGAAAAAGCCAAACTTGTCTAAGTGTTTAGCCGCTGTAGAACAATATTCAGGTGTTCAATTTTACGTGAACACCTGAACCTAAGTACTTAATACATAAAATTAGTTGCTCGCTTGTCCCTCGCTCCAAGGAGGAGTAATCCCGTTCATACGGGTGTAGCCAATTAACTGCCCCAAATGCTCATTAGCATGCGACAGGATGATCAGGGCAGTAGACATCCCAGTATATTCACCGGGAAAAGGAAATTCAACCTTCTCCGATAAAGTGGCTTCGTCTACGTTTTTAATTGTTTCATTCACCAGACTAAAAGACTGCTGTAGGGCCGCGGCATAATCTTCTTTACTAGAAAGATCTTCCTCCAGAGTCTCAATATTCACCCCTTCCGGAAGTTCAGCTCCTAGTTTAGTAGCAAAGAAATAATTAGCTGAAATCACGTGATGCAGTACTCCAGAAAAAGAGCGGACTCCTTCCTGAGGACTCCAGTCGTATTTTTCTTCCGGCACTGCTTCGGCCAACTGCATGATTTTACCGGAAGCTGCTGTGAGGAAATTGGCGGTTTCTTCCTGGAACTGTCCCTGACCGAATGAGCTTACGGAAATCAGGAAGGCTGCAGCAAATAATAAATTTTTCATGATAAAGGGGGTTAGGTAAAAATTAGTACGTAATCGATACTTACGCTAAGTACTCAGCTTAGTTGCCATTTTTTTCCCTCCCATCTCTTTTTACCGTCGTTTGCATTAGCAGGGTGCAAAGTGGAATTACGAAAGTACGCCTTGTAAATTAAGGGTTACTCATTAATCGTTTACGTGCCCGGCTAATTGCACAGTGTTCGCTGTTCATTGCACTCTGTTCGTTGCAGATTGATAAAATCCTCTTTACTTTTACAGCTCACTCAAACACTTCCTAACCCTACTGATGATGAATCCTGCTACCGCCTTAGAGCGCCAATTTGAGAAGATACCTACCACCATCCACCAAGACGCGGGCACCGCATCCTTAGAGATTGCCAAAACCATCCGCCGACTGATTGAGGAGAAACAGCAATCAGGAAAGAACTGTATTTTAGGACTAGCTACCGGCTCCTCTCCTATCCGAGTATACGACGAACTGGTACGTATGCACCAGGAAGAAGGACTTAGCTTTAACAATGTGATCACGTTTAATCTGGATGAGTACTACCCTATGGAGCCCGATAAGCTGCAAAGCTACGTCCGTTTCATGAATGAATACCTGTTCGACCATGTAGATATTGACAAGAATAATGTTCACGTACCCGATGGCACTACCCCTATTGAGAAGATCAGTGATTACTGCACCCACTACGAACAAATGATTCAGGATGCTGGTGGCATTGATTTACAGTTGCTAGGTATTGGTCGTACTGGCCACATCGGCTTCAACGAACCGGGCTCCCGGGAAGCTTCTCGCACTCGTCTGATCAACCTGGATAAAACCACTCGTATTGCTGCTGCCAGCGACTTCTTTGGGGAAGAGTTTGTTCCCCGACGTGCCATCACCATGGGGGTAAAGTCTATTTTGGAATCTCGCCAGGTCATTCTCATGGCTTGGGGCGAAGGCAAAGCCAGCGTAATTCAGAAAGCAGTAGAAGGCCCTATTACTGATCAGATACCCGCTACGTTCCTGCAAAACCACCCTCAGTCTGCTATTATTATTGACGAAGGCGCAGCAGCGGAGCTTACCAGGGTAAAAACTCCCTGGCTGGTGGGGCCCTGCGATTGGGACAAGCAGCTTACCCGAAAGGCAGTGGTTTGGTTGTGCGGAAGAGTAGACAAACCCATTCTCAAACTCACTCCGGAAGATTATAATGAGAACGGCATGAGCGACCTGATTGCGGATCACGGACCAGCTTACGACATTAATATCCGGGTATTTAACGAATTACAGCATACCATCACCGGTTGGCCAGGTGGAAAGCCGAATGCCGATGATAGCCAACGTCCCGAACGGGCTCAGCCTTATCCTAAGCGGGTGGTTATCTTCAGTCCTCATCCTGACGACGATGTAATCTCAATGGGTGGTACACTGCTGCGGTTAGTTGATCAGGGACACGAAGTACACGTAGCTTACCAGACCTCCGGTAACATTGCGGTGTTTGATGATGATGCCCTTCGCTTCGCCGACTTTGCCAAAGATTTTAAAGAAGCTTTTCACTTACAGAATGAGCGCATTGATACGCTTTTTGAGGAGGTATTTGATGCGATGGAAAGCAAGGAGCCTGGTCAGTCCGATCCACGTCCGGTACAATTGATTAAGGGTCTGATCCGAAGAGGTGAGGCTAAAGCGGCTTGTCGCTACTGTGGTATCCCCGATGAAAACGCCCATTTCATGGATATGCCCTTTTACGAAACCGGCAAAGTGCGAAAGAAGCCTTTGGGTGAAGAGGATATCCAACTAACCTACGATCTGCTACAAAAGATCAAACCTCATCAGATTTACGCTGCCGGCGACCTGTCTGACCCTCACGGAACCCACCGAGTTTGCTTGAACGCCATCTTTGCGGCCTTAGATCGCTTGAAAGGGGAAGCCTGGCTGGATGAATGCTACGTATGGCTGTACCGGGGTGCCTGGCAGGAGTGGGATATTCATCAGATCGAAATGGCCGTCCCTATTAGTCCGATAGAGCTAATGCGTAAGCGGCGGGCCATCTTTAAGCACCAGTCACAGAAAGACCGTCCGTTATTTCCGGGCTCTGATCCTCGGGAGTTCTGGCAACGAGCCGAGGATCGTAATCAGGCAACAGCCCGAGCCTACGATGACCTAGGGTTGGCTGAATACGAAGCCATTGAGGGGTTTGTCCGCCATATTTTCTAGTAATTGGCTACCACCGATTAATAATACTGTTTGATTATTGAGACACTTGTTCATAAGCATTGATTAAGAAATTAGGGAACGAACCTCTTGGGAGCTGAGCACTTTATTGTAAAGTACTGCTCCCGGTTCCATCACGCTGCTTTCGGCCAGAGTGCCTATATCTACACCAGCGAAGCCAATTTCAGTTAACATCTGAGCAATAGTCTGCTTAGCTTCGGCATGATCGCCCGCATAGGGAACGGCCATACGGTTTCTTTCGGTTGCAAAGGCCTTATCCCGCAGGTTGACGTAGTAAATTGTGTTAAACACCTTAACTACAGATGCAGTCGGAAACTGCTGAGCAGTATACTGTGATGCAGTAATGTCTATATTGGCCAGCACTTCTGCGGCCACTTGTCCGTCACGTTGTGGATATGGATTGGTGGTATCAATCAGAATTTTACCGGAAAGTTCACCCACCTGAGTAGCAGTATCCGAAATATACTTAAATGGGATAGCTAGCACGATGATCTGCCCAAAATCAGCCGCTTCCTTTACGGTACCTACCTTGGCCTTCTGACCAATCTCATCGGCCAGATATTGTAATTTTTCCAGATGGCGAGAGCTAAACGTTACCGAGTAACCAGCCTTAGCCAGATGCTGCCCCAAGTTACTTCCGATGTTTCCCGAACCTATTATTCCTACATTCATAACGAAATAATTGTAATTGTGAAATCGTGGTAAATTTTAGGTCTTCTGCGAACCATTTTGAACCTAAGAAAAATGAAGTTGTTTACTAGGTAACCTCCTAACCGATTAGCTTTTCCGCAATTCTATGAAGCTATTGATATCTTTGCTATAACTATTTGATGTAATTTTTTCAGACTGATTAACAACTTGTTGGTTATACTATGAATCTGATATTCGTTGATATTCCTTCTTTTCGGGATACGTTAAAGCCATTTACTTTTACCCGTCCGGTTTCTACCATTCGGGTAGGTATTATCACGCTGGGAAAAAAGTGGCAGCTACGGCTAGATCCATCTACTGACAACTTATCTCATATTACTGCAACCTACCTGAACACGAAATACCCGCTAAGATTTGAAGAGGATAACCTGCTAATCAACCCAGCCGTTGCGGCTAATGATGAATTAGTTGGCCGGGTGATTAATCTGGAGTCTCGATCCGCACTTTATCAAGGAGAAGACTTTATTGCTGCCCGAGTGCCCAGCGAAGATTTATCTGCGTTGGCCAATAACCTTAATCCGTTAGATCAATTGCCATCGCTACTGGCAAGATGCCAGACTATTTCCTATAATAACCCGATGGTCATCATCCGACACCCCTGGGATATTTTCTTACAAAACGGTAACCAGATTCAAGCCGATTATCGTTTAGTAACTCATAACCGCACCACCCAGTCTATCACTGATCACCATACCCGAACCTACAACGAAGAAAATATTTTTGTGGAAGAAGGGGTAACCATCAGAGCCGCTATCATTAATGCTGAAAGCGGACCGGTCTACCTGGGAAAGAATACTACCATCCACGAAAATGCAGTGATCAAAGGGCCGTTCGCCATGCTGGATGGCGCTCATGTGAATATGGGAGCCAAAATCAGAGAAGCAACTACTATCGGGCCAAACTCTAAGGTAGGGGGTGAAGTAAAAAACTCAGTATTCCAGGCTAACAGTAATAAGGGACACGAAGGATTTGTAGGAAATTCTGTCATTGGGGAGTGGTGTAACTTTGGGGCAGATACCAATACCTCTAATCTGAAAAACAACTATCAATCGGTGCGTCTCTGGGACTATCGGACGCGGCAGTTAGAGGACAGCAGAGAAACCTTCTGCGGGCTCATGATGGGAGATCATAGTAAATGCGGGATCAACACTATGTTCAACACCGGTACCGTGGTGGGAGTTTTTGCCAACTTATTTGGTGGTGGTTTTTTACCTAAATTCATTCCTTCTTTCTCCTGGGGCGGCAGCGAATCTCTGGTGGAATTTCGATTTGAAAAGGCAGTGGAGGCATTGGAGCGAGTACTGGCTCGCCGAGGAGAAACACCTAGCCCAGTAGATCTGGCAATTCTAAAACATATCTTTATCCATCGGACTAATGAAATATCCCAAAGCTGAATCTAATGAGTTGAAGGGGTAGGTAGATATTCCGAAACCAGATTATCGAGTGAGTCATCGCGGCTGTTTTCGTACATACTCTGGTGAAACCCGTCCAGTTCCACTAATATTTTCAGAAAGATCGCCTTATCACCTTCGGATAAATGCCCTAATAATAATTGCGAGAGACCATCAAGCTGCTGATCTATTTGCTCCAAAGCTTCGTGTCCGGCATCAGTAATAAATACTCTTTTGGTACGCCGGTCATTCTCGTCGGGCTGGTCAGTTACCAATCCCATTTTTTTTAGTCGTTTGATGATCTCAAAGCTGGTGGTTGGCTCCAGCATCGCTTCAAAAACAATATCCGACTTTCGCCCCCCCGGACTACGTTGAATAAATTTTAATATTCCGTATTCATCCAGCGAACGAAGTCTGGATTTATCAAACAATTTCTTTCCCCACATGCTTGTAAAACGAGATAACCGTCCTAGTAAAAAGCCAATATAATTATCCGTGGGAATTGATTTATCGTTAGGTGCATGTTTTTCCGGTACATTACCAGCGTCCTGATCCCGGATGTAGTCAGCATAATCAAGCAGTTCACCTTGCGGCTTAGCTTGCTTAAACTGATTCCAGGACTCTAGTAATCTGATAGCTTCATTTAACTCTTTTGGCATAATTATTATAAATCCGTAATATTTTATTTCAAAAATGAAACATTATTTTAACGAATGTAGTTCAAGGTAAATATTAAATTACAAAATTGTATAAAATACTTCTATCAACTCTTCATTTCTAAGCTCTTAACCCATGTTCATAACTTTTTTATTACGTTTTTGGATAAAAATACTTCTATTTGTTCCTTTTTTTCTAACGATCAATACTAAAGTTTTCAGCCAGTCCACCGGCGAGATCAGCGGTTTTGTAAAAGACGCCCGTACCGAAGAACCACTCATCGGGGTTACTATTCGGGTAGAAGATACTGACCAGGGAAGTACTACCGACATCAATGGGTTTTATACTATTACCAATATTCCTACTCAATCCTACAATATTACTGCTTCCTACGTCGGGTATCAGGCCAGCACCCGCTACAACGTGGTGGTTCGATCCGGGGGTAATTCAAACCTCAATTTCGATTTGAAGGAATCGGTAGATGAGCTTAGTGAAGTAGTGGTTCAGGCCAGCCCCTTTGAGAAAAGAGACGAAACCCCCAATTCTATCCAGCGGCTGTCGCAGGAAGAGATCGCTACTTATCCGGGGGGGAATAATGATATTGCCAAGGTGGTGCAGTCGTTGCCGGGGGTTTCCGGTTCGGTGGGCTTCCGTAACGACGTGATTATCCGGGGAGGTGCTCCCAATGAAAATGTTTACTATCTGGATGGAGTAGAGATTCCCAACATCAACCATTTCGCTACCCAAGGTAGTGCCGGGGGGCCGGTAGGGTTGCTCAACGTATCTTTTATTGAAGGAGTAACACTAAGTACCAGTTCCTTTGCCGCTCAGTACGATAACGTACTATCCGGGGTATTACAGTTTGATCAACGTAATGGTGATCCGCAGAATCGTCGCCTTAATTTCCGCTTAGGCGCTAGTGAAGCTGCCCTTACTTTGGAAGGACCATTGTTTAAGAAACCCACGGAAGATTCCTTAGCCAATACAACGTTTATTTTTTCGGTTCGTCGCTCTTATCTCCAATTTCTATTTCAACTGATTGACTTACCCTTTCTGCCTGATTACTGGGATTACCAGTATAAGATTAATCATAAAATTGATGACCGCAACGAAATTAACTTTATCGGCATTGGTTCTTTAGACAATTTTGAGATTAATCCTCCCGAAGATGCTACCCAGGATCAGCAGGCCACGCTAGATCAAGTACCGGTCATCAGGCAGTGGACCAGTACTATCGGCTTGAGTTGGCGCCACCGCTTCAAGAACGGTAATGGGTTTTTCCGAACTACGCTGAGTGGGAATATCCTCAATAATGACTTCCGCCAGTATGCCGACAATGTAAACCAAACGGGTGAGATTTTCCGGAATGTATCGGAGGAAGACGAAAACAAGCTTCGGTTTGAGTTAACCAATTTCCTGAACGACTGGACGTTGACCAGCGGATTTCTGGCTCAATACTCCCGCTACGAAAACAACACATTTGATTTGGTCAATGATGATTCTTTTACCACTGATCTAAGCTTCTACCGTTACGGAGTATTCTCCCAGGCTTCCCGACCGTTGCTAAAAGATCGCTTGGTCGCCTCCTTTGGTTTCCGAATGGACGGAAACACCTTTACCGACAACGGTAATAATTTGCTCAACACCTTTTCGCCCCGAATGTCACTGGCTTATACGCTGGCTCCCCGCTGGACGGTAAATGCTTCCTGGGGACGTTACTTCAAAATTTTACCCTATACGGTATTGGGCTACCAGAATCAGGCAGGTGAATTTGCGAACCGCGATGGGGATTATACCCAGAGTGATCACTACGTAGCGGGCTTAGAGTTTTTGCCCCGTCGTTCTACCCGAATTACACTGGAAGGTTTCTACAAGCGATATTCGGATTACCCGGTATCAGTAAGAGACGGAGTATCACTAGCCAACCTGGGAGGTGATTTTGAGGTGCTAGGCAATGAGGAAATAGCTACCGTTGGACTAGGGCGCACCTACGGAGCTGAGTTTTTATTGCAACAAAAGCTAAGCCGTCGTTTCTACGGCATCCTGGCGTATACGCTGTATTGGAGTGAATTTACCGGACTTGATCAAGATGATTACCTACCATCACTGTGGGATAACCGTCACCTGCTAACCTTCACCGGGGGTTACAAACTGCCTAGCAACTGGGAAGTTGGATTGCGCGTTCGCTATTTGGGTCCAGCCCCATACGCGCCGGTAGATATTGATGCTACTACCGAATCTTATCCCATTATTATTTCGGACTACAATCAATTAGGAACCGTTAGGCTGAGTGCATTCAATCAGACTGATATCAGGGTGGATAAGAAATGGAATTTCACTGACTGGACATTGAACCTGTTCTTTGAAATTCAGAATGTGTTGGGTAGTGACTTACCTCAAGCACCATCCTACGTACTTACCCGCGATGATTCGGGAGAAATCAGTGATCCTCGGGAGCTGGTTGAAGTGGATGCCGCCGATAATAGCTCAGCGCTCCCTACATTAGGTATTGTCATTGACTTTTCGTGGTAAGATTTCTCTTTGTAACTTGAGCCGCAAATACCATAATAAACAACCTACCTATGGAATCTGCCAACTTTGCTCCGGGCTTTTACACCCAAGACCGGGAATTACACTACGATGAATTGACCGTGGAAGGCGCTTTCCCGGATTGGTTATCAGGAACGCTTCTCCGAACCGGACCGGCATTGTTTGAACTGGAGCATCAACAGTACAACCACTGGTACGATGGCTTGGCCATGCTCTATAAATTCTCCTTCCGAAATGGAAAAGTGGGTTTTACCTGCAAGTACCTTCTTAGTGAAGCTTACATAAAAGCACGGGAGACCGGGAAAGCCCACTTCAAGGAATGGGCCACCGACCCCTGTAAAACTATCTTTCAGCAGGCAATGTCTTATCTTGTAGCTCCCGACCTTACCGATAACGGCAATATCAACATTATTTCCTACGGAGAAGAACTGCTGGCTACATCAGAAACCCCTTTACCTATCGTCTTCGATAAAGATTCCTTACAAACGCGAGGGCACTTTGACTTTGAAGATGATTTAAGTGGGCACATTGACCCGGCTCACCCTCACTACGATGCCGGAGGCAACGTATACAGCTACTTTCTGAAATACGGATTGATCAGCACCTATCAGATCTACCGGATGCAGGCGGGTAGTAAAAAGCGAGAAGTGATTGCGGAAATCAATACCCGCCACCCAGCCTATATGCATAGCTTTGCCAAGACCAAAAACTTTCTGATTTTTACGGAAATCCCGTTTATCGTCAGTCCGATGGAGCTTAAGTTCGGTGATAAACCCTTGATGGAAAACTACCACTGGAAGCCGGAGCGAGGCACGCAGATTCAGGTCATCGACTTGAAAAGCGGAAATATCTCTACGTTCCAGGCCCCGGCTTTTTTCGCTTTTCACCACGTCAATGCCTTTGAGGAACAAGACCAGATACATATTGATGTAGTTACTTTTGAAAATGCCGATGTAGTACGTACGTTGTACTTAGACGAGTTAAGAAGCAATCGGCCTACTCATGCTGCCGGTTACCTCAGCCGTATTACGCTAAACCTAAAAGATTCGGAAGAGGCTACCCTGCACCGCTTGTCCGGTAAGCTACTGGAACTTCCGCGAATTAATTATGCAGCAGTAAACGCTCGTCCCTATCGTTTCGCCTACGGGGCAGGCAACACCCAACCCGGCAACTGGCTGGATGATATTACCAAGATCAACGTAGACACTGGTGAGCACCAGGTTTGGTACACCGAAAACTGTTATCCCAGCGAACCGGTATTTGTGGCTGCTCCTGATGCCCGGCAGGAAGATGAGGGAGTATTACTTTCTATTGTGTTGGACGCAAATGCTCAGAACACGTTTCTGCTGGTGTTGGATGCTCAAAATATGCAAGATCTTGCCCGAGCCTACGTTCCGGAGATACTACCGTTCTCCTTCCACGGTAATTTCTACGCCAACTAGACGACACCTCTCTCTTGCTTATTCTGCCCAACGCAGAAGTCGCCAATGAAGCTAGTAACTCAATAGCCGGTAGCATAGCCTACGCAGTAGCTTCACCTCAGCTAGCCCCTAACCACATTACGCCTGCCCTTATATTGTCGCAACAAATAAGGCAGCTAGCTGGGAGGTTCCCCCAGTTTCGTCTACCCCACCCTCACCGTCATCCCGGAAAAGCGAAGCGCGATCCGGGATCTCGAACATCTTTGCTCGAGATCCCGGATAGTTCTCTTCACGCTGTTACGAGAACTTCCGGGATGACGTGATGGTGGCACCTAGCTCCTCACTCTCAGCTCCCGTCTCCCTGCTATTTAACAACGATGCCGAAGGTCTCCAGTTGCTGGGGAGTGTCGGCGAAGGCAAAGCGGGCGGTGCGGACGAACTTCTTCATCCAGGCATCCAGCTCCTGATAGGCTTGCTCGCGTTGAGTACGGGCTTGCTGAGCCGCTCCTTTGGCAGTAAACTGCCTGGCGCGGGCGGCTACTACCGCTTCAATCATGGCTTGCGCCTGGGCAATGATCTCGGGAGTAACTCCGAAAGGAGCCAGTTGGGCTTCAATTTTATCGATGTTATCGTAGAAGCTACGAACTTGGTCTAGCCAGGCTGAGCGCTTCGCTTTACGGGTACCGCTTAGCTCTAACGATTGATAGATACCTCGATCATAAGGTACGGCCATTCGGGCTAGTTTAAGATGCTGAAAGTAGAGCTGACGCAACTCCCGCTCGGCCTTCCGTAGCTCATCGGTGCTGATGAGCTTCTGGCTGTTCTTCTCTCGCTGATCGGTCAAAGCACCGTAAGCGGCCTGGTAAAGGTTCCACCCCTGGGTGGTATCCTGGGTAGACCAGCCTACTTGCTTGAGGGTTTTAGCGGCATCAGGGTTACTACGCACGTTCTCAATACTGATGTACGAACGCTCCAAAAATTCTTCTTGGGTCATTTTTACTATTGTTTAGTTTTACAATGGCACAAAGCTCAGAAAAAGTAGCCGTATTTTAAGGATTGATTAGGCAATAGGGGTACACAGGTACTATTTCGCCCCGGAGTGTCCTTTTGTCAGCCCAAGGTAGCCACAGATCGTTGCCCATATGGGACTCAGAAAGGTTACTGAGTAGCAAACTTGCGAAAAGTCGACACTACTTGGTGATCTAGAAGACACGTATGGCCGGTTAGTTGACACTACTTAGCTATCAAGAAGACACATATGGCCGGCGAGTCGACACTACTCAGCCATCTACCAGACACATTCGGGCAACGATTTGTCACTACTTTACTATCAATAAGGCACGTTTGCCCGGACAAACGTTACTACTTCACCACCCAGAAGACCCATTTGCCCGGCCATATGTCACTTAATTCGGCGAAGGGCGTTACATTTTAGTCATGAACTGGTATACTTGGCGAGGAAAAAAGCTTTGATTAGTTAATCTATTGGTGCAGTACCGAAGGCATTGAGGGTAGGTAGGCTCTACTGAAGCGGTAGATACCCCTTCCTTTTCCCGAAGGTTCATTGTTTAACGATACTTTACTATATTATCCCCTAGATCAGTAAATGGTGAGTATCGAGTACAAATGACAATAAGCATTTACAAACGTTTACATAAACCATGCAGCGCACTACGAATAAAATACTACTCAAGAGTGCTTGTACAATATTTTTCTTGTTAAGTCCAACGAAAACAAGGTAGATATATGACAAATAAACGCACCGGTACGTTTACACAGTTGTTATGCCCTATGTGAATTGAAAAATGGAAATGCAAAATGGCTATCTTTGAAGTATGGATAGCAAAGAGAAATATATCAACCCGTTCACTGATTTTGGATTTAAGAAACTGTTTGGAACGGAATTTAACAAAGAACTGCTAATTGATTTTTTAAACCAGGTGCTCGGTGAAAGAGAGCGGATTCAGGATTTGACGTACTTGAATACCGAAAATCTAGGCAATACAGCAACTGACAGGAAAGCATTTTTTGATCTGTATTGCAAAAATGAACAAGGCGAGAAGTTCATCATTGAACTACAAAATGCTGAGCAGTTGTTTTTTAAGGATAGAAGCATCTTCTACTCAACCTTTGCCATCCAAAGTCAGGCACCGAAAGGCAAGAAGTGGGATTATTCTTTAAAGGCTGTGTATACCATTGGAATCTTAAACTTTAGTCTTCCAGATCAGAGTGAACAAGAGCGGTATCAGCGCGAGATTCAATTGATGGATAGACAAACCCATGAGATTTTTTACGATAAGTTGACGTTTATCTATCTGGAAGTACCGAATTTTAGGAAGACTGAAGATGAATTAGTGAGCCAGTTTGACAAATGGATGTATGTGCTAAAGAATCTGCATCAATTACAGGATAGACCCGTTAAATTACAAGAAAAGGTGTTTGAAAAACTGTTTTCAGAAGCCGAGATAGCCAAATTAAAACCAGAAGATATGAAAGCATATGAGGAAAGTTTGAAAGTGTACCGAGACAATTACAGTATTATCGAGACTGCCGTCAATAAAAAAACCCTAGAGATTGCAAGAGAAATGAAGAAAGATGGCCATTCAACTGAAATGATTGCTAAGTATACTGGATTGACTAACGAGCAGGTAGAGAAACTGTAAAACACAGGGCATAACACCAGGCAATCGGACCGCCGAAGCGGCAGCATGGCTGGCTAATTTCCAAGCTGAGGCATCAATGCATACAAGTAAGTAAAAAGAATCTTGCATGAAAGCTGCTCCAAAGTCGCCACGCCGCCTGCCCCAACCGTTAGTAATAAAACATAAAAGAAACAAATATCAAGTCAGAAGAATAGTCCCTCATCGGTGATTTCTTAAAAAGAATGAATATAAAACAGATTAAATATGAATTACAACATCTCATTTCGGGAAAGAGCGGCGCAAGCTATGATGCGCTTATCCAAACAGTTGCCAGTCACCTTAGAAGCGGCACGAGAACAAGTCCAATGGCTGAAGAAAAACACCAAAACAAAGCACAAGAAACAGAGGAATTGATTGAGTTTGCGAAATCAAATAGTTTACTGCTGGACATTATTCCGGAGGATCGTTTTATAGCAAGTGGCGCAGAGCAAAAGGTTTATATCACCGGAGATAAACATGTCATCAAGCTGAATGATGCCATATATTACGCTTCTTGGGAAGATTATTTTAACAACCTGCTTCTGCATAATTACTTTTTTGCTGATACAGCTTATCATTTTTTGGGTTTCTACCTATCTGAAAACATATTGTACGCAGTGGTACAACAAGCCTACATCAAAGCGGATAGCATGACTGATTTGAAGCAAGTCAAAAGTTTCATGGCTGCTAACGGATTTGAAAATAATAGACGAAACGATTATGAAAATGTCAGTCTTGGATTAATCATAGAAGATCTACATGATGAAAATGTATTGACAGCTGAGGGTATGCTTTATTTTATTGACACTGTTTTCTTCATTAAGCCCGAAGAGTTTTGGGACGAAAAATAGAAGAAAGCCGAGACCGTTCCGACATTTTTTTCATAAAACTTAAAGGTCATAGCAAGCCAATGAGAATAATACTCACCGCCTCATTAACAGGAATCATCTTCTTAAGCATAAGTTGTACCAACCCTGATGAAAAGCAGAAAGCGGTGGAGGAAGAGATTGCCGAAATAACTAAGACATCACTAGTGGTACTCGGTAATGTGCAAGATGCGGGCTATCCTCAGATTGGGTGTACCAAAGCCTGCTGCGTAGATCAGTGGGGCAAGGCTGCCGAGCCTAAGATGGTTACCAGTCTGGGGTTAGTGGATGGAGAAACCCGCACCACCTGGCTATTTGAAGCCAGTCCGGATTTTAAGTATCAAACCAAAATACTATCCAACTACTCCAGGAATGAGTCTATCGTGCTGCCCCAGGGCATCTTCTTAACCCACGGCCATATGGGGCACTATACCGGGTTAATGCACCTGGGTCGAGAAGCCATGAATGCCCGGGCAGTAGACGTATACGCCATGCCCCGGATGCAAGACTACTTACGCAACAACGGCCCCTGGAGTCAACTACTGGAACTAAATAATATAACCATCCGAGGGCTGCAAGCCGACTCAACCATACAATTAACCGAATCATTGCAGGTAGTGCCCTTCTTAGTGCCCCACCGGGGGGAGTTTACCGAGACGGTGGGCTACCGAATAGAGGGAGCCCACAAGAAAGCCTTGTTTATCCCCGACATTGATAAATGGCAGCTGTGGGAACGGGATATAAAAGCCGAGATCAGCCTAGTGGATATCGCTTTTTTGGATGCTACTTTTTACCAAAACGGAGAGGTAGGCAACCGCGATATGTCCGAGATACCCCATCCGTTTGTGGAAGAAAGCATGCAACTATTCGACGAACTGTCGGAGTACGAGAAGCGCAAGGTTTACTTCATTCATTTTAACCACACCAATCCGTTGCTACAAGAGAATAGTGAAGCCAGAAAAGTAGTCCTAGACCAAGGCTACAATATTGCCGAAGAAGGCTTCACCTTTGAATTATAATGCGGTTGTTGTGTAAGGCTGTTTGGTTGGTATCCAAGTATAAGCTTTATTATATTGTCATAGAAAAGCTACCAACCTATGAAGAAGTATTTGTTGATTAGCCTACTCTTTATCGGTCTGTTTTCGTGCAACGAGACGGAAGAACCCGGAATTGCGACGGAAGCGGAAGCGTTTCTCAACGAAGTGCTGAATATTATGGAAACTAACTCCATCAACAGAAATACAATTGACTGGACCGAATTTAGAAGTAAAGTATTTGCAAGAGTAGGTGCAGCCCAAACGATTGACGAAACCTACGCGGGTATTAGTGAGGCCCTTACCCTCTTGGGCGATAATCATAGCTTTCTCAGAAAGGCCGACGGTGGAGGTATTTTCGGAAATAGCTCAATACGCTGTAATGCCGCTCCTATATTTTCATTCACTGTACCGGAGAATATCGGCTACGTGAAAGTAAGTGGATTCTCAGGATCGCGGGAAGAAGAGGTTCCTTTTGCTAACCGGATTCAAGAATCGATAAGGTCACAAGACAGCCCGGATATTGTCGGATGGGTAGTAGACTTACGAGGCAACACCGGAGGAAATATGTGGCCCATGATCGCTGGTATTGGCCCGATTCTCGGGGAGGGTACCGTAGGGTACTTCGTAGACCCTGACGACAACCAGTTAGCCTGGGGGTACAGTAGTGGTAGATCTATCATCAACGGTAATACCGCAGTTCAGTCTACTAACGCTTATGCGTTGATAAATCCTAACCCTCGGGTGGCTGTACTACTAGATAATGACATTGCTAGCTCCGGGGAAGCTGTTGCGGTTGCCTTCGTAGGCCGGGAGAATACCCGAAGTTTCGGTTCACCTACCTGCGGGCTTTCTACCGCCAACCGATCATTTACGTTAAGTAATGGCGCTCAGTTGTTCTTAACCGTTTCCTACATGGCCAACCGAGACCTAAAACTTTATGGTACTCCCATCATGCCTGATGAGGAGGTTACTAATGAGGAGGTTTTTGACCGAGCGGTAGCCTGGCTTAATCAGTAATTCATTAGTTGATCAGCCAGGTTTTTCAGATGCTGGAGGTTTCCCCTAACTTAGTGCTATGAAACCACCTCGCATTGACATTATTGGTGCAGGTATTGGAGGGTTAACTGCTGCTATTGCTCTCCAGCAACGGGGCTTCCAGGTTCGGGTTTACGAACAAGCCCAAACCCTTGAACCTATTGGGGCTGGTATCACGCTGGCCAATAATGCTATGCAGGTGTACGAAAAACTGGGTATCCGTCAGGCACTCCAAGCCCAAGGCAATCCAATTTCAGTGCTGAAAATCACCCAGCCTAACCTTCAGGCTATCTCAACCATCGACCTCAGACCGTTTGAGCAAAAGAATGGGGTGAAAAACGTAGCCATCCACCGGGGGGCATTACAACAAGTATTACTCGACCAGTTACCTACTGAGGACGTACACCTCGATCATTCCCTGCTACAGGTAGAGAAGCAGCATAACTCTTACCAACTCATTTTTGAAAATAAACCTCCGGTAACATCATCAGTGCTCATCGGAGCTGATGGATTGCATTCAGCAGTTAGGCGAGAATTATTTTCGTCCAATCAGGTCCGCTACGTCAGGCAGGTCTGCTGGCGAGGAGTTACCGACTACGCTTTACCCGCTCGCTACCGACACGAATTGAACGAGGCTTGGGGTAAAAGTGACCGCTTTGGCTTTGTCCAACTCGGCCACAACCAAACCTATTGGTACGCCCTGAAGTCATTTCAGCGCAATCCTGAAGAGTTCTCGGCAACTGAGCTGAAGAAGTATTTCAGAAAATATCACCCCCTCATTCGAAAAATCATCAATGTAACTCCTCCCGAGCGCATCCATACGAGTGAAATTGCCGACTTAAAACCTTCCCGGCAATGGTACCTTAAAAATGCTTGTTTAATTGGAGATGCTGCCCACGCAACTACGCCCAACCTGGGACAGGGTGCTTGTCAGGCCATTGAAGATGCCTATGTGCTAGCCGAGTGTCTGTATCGCTACGAAACGAATGAAGCCTTCGCAGCATTCGCCCGATTAAGGTTACCCAAAGCTCATCAGGTGGTAAATACCAGTTGGACACTGGGTAAACTAGCCCATCAGTCTAATCCGTTGGTGATAGCACTGAGAAATCAGCTGATGCGCCTAACACCGGAGCGAGTAAACCGATGGCAATCGGAAAAGCTGTTTCAACTAGCCTCAGTTTAATATGGTCCGAATTCTCGGTATGCTATTAATGGCTGTATTTGCCATTCTGGCTTCTATTCACTTTTTCTGGGCGTTAGGCGGCAACCGGGGATTCGTTCGGGCATTGCCCACCGCTGAGAATAGCGAACCGGTCTAAAATCCTACAAAACTGGAAAGCACTATCGTTGGGCTTGGTCTTACCACTTTCGGACTATTCTATTTGATAAAATCAGGGTTTACAAGAGTTAAGCTACCTGACCGGTTAAGTCAGTTGGGTGGGTGGATTATTCCCGCCATTTTTCTCCTACGGGCTATTGGCGACTTCAAATACGTAGGCTTTTTCAAAAGTATCAGACAAACTGACTTCGGGACATTAGATACTTTGCTTTACTCGCCCCTTTGTATGACGATTGGATTTATCGGTATTCTGATCGTAGTGCTAAAGTAAAACCAAGCTTAACAGTTTGACTTACACTAGTGATTTACCATTTGAGGCTTCTTACGAAAGACACTCATCAATAGCGGAAAAGTAGCTAATCCACCAAAGATCAGGGTCATGGTAAGCACATTCAAAGGCACTGCGAAGAATTCACCGGCGGTACAGATTCCTAGAATGAGTACGGTAGAAAAAGGTAAAGAGCAGGCCAGCAGGTTCATCGCAAAATCCAAATCGAAGGTAGGCTTAGCGGTTTGCCCGTTAATTTCTTCCATGCCGCCAATAGCCGACATATGGGCAAAGGGCCAAAAGCTACAAGCGCTCTGCGGGAAAATGACGATTAGTAAGGCCAGCCCGAGATTACTGACCGGCAGAATCAGCAGCAGTATGGCGCTCACCAAAAAGGCAATGCTGGAACGTAGGAGGAGTAACGATATGATAGTTCGGAACTGTTGCCAATTGAGCTTTACCGATATGCCGATAAACAACAGCACCAAAGGAGTCATCATCAGGCTCAGCCGCTCAGTACTCATTTGGAGAAATTCCGGCATAGAGCTGAATGAAAATCCAAGGGCTAGCATCCCCAGTGCTACCAGTAGCACCATATTAATTGGCTCTTTGACCATAGAGAGCAGCATTCCTTTTACCTTGGTCCCTAGCGGTTGATTCTCAATTTTATTGCGGCTATAGTACCAGCGCATGGCGACCAGATAAAGAATGATTAACCCAAATATCTTATTTCCCACATCAGCAAGGGCCGCCATGGCGAGGGGTTCTTCCCCAAAATATTCAAGAATAAATGGGAAAGCCGAAAGCCCGGGAGCCAAGGATGGAATTAGCATTCTAAGCGTTCGGTGGCGAGAAGTTCCCGGTTTGATGCTTGGCAATACCAAATGCATTTTATCCGCCAGTGCGAACATGCTCAGGTTAAACGCCAGGGCCAACAGCGGCACAATCGCCATCTCCCAAGTAAACTCAATCTTTAGCAGCGCAATGAATATTGTAGCGGGTAAGGCAATACTTAAGATCACCGTTTTTAGCCCTGCTTTCTGTTCTTTAGCCTTAATCTTGGATTGTAGAGAATAACCTAGGAAGATAAGAACGACTAAAGAAATGGTTTTGATTACAGCTGGATTCATATAGACATAGTAACTTCAGCAGAAGACCAATAAGTAGTTCTGAATTGTCAGTAAAAGAAGTAGGTGGCCAAAATCTTTGTAGGCTCTCCCGTTGAGGGCAGAATGTTATTTTCCACCCTCAACGGTAAGAGAAAGATTTATAAGTTTATGCAGGATGGGATTGCGTAGTACGCACTATTTACCTCCGGCCGAAACGGTTCCTTTATCAAATACCTGGGCCAGGGCTGTAGTAAACTGCTTCACTTCATCCATCGTTCCCATACTCACTCGGCAGTAAGGCTGCTCGTTGATATTGTAAGTACGAATACCAATTCCCTTGTTTACCATTGCCATCATCAGTTCATCGGTAGGCATATCCACCGGAAACAGGATGAAACTGGTGTACGAAGGATAAGGCTCAAATCCCATGCTCTTCAGTTCACCCATCACATATTCGCGGCATTCCTGATTCAGGGTTTTGGTTTTCTCCTGAAACTCGGTATCGGCCAGGCTGGCCATGGCTCCCTCCATAGAAGTAACACTAATACCCATTTCAGTACGCACCATATCTTTGATGGACTCTACCCGCTCGGGCTGAGCTACCATATAGCCAATGCGTAAACCGGCCATCCCGTGCAGTTTGGAGAAAGTACGGGCAATAATTACGTCTTTTCCTTCTTTCACCAAACCAACGGCTGATTTCACTTTAGGATCCATCGCCAGTTCAATGTAGGCTTCATCAATAAATACCGGAGCCTTATCAGCTACTTTACGTCCGAACGCCATAATATCCTCGGTGGGAGTAATAGTACCGGTCGGATTGTTCGGGTTGCAAATGTAGACCAGTTTGGTTTCGCTATCAATAGCTTCCGCCATGGCATCCAGATCATGCGCGTAGTCAGCCTTCAGCGGAATGTTCTTCCAGGTAGCCCCTACTGCTCGGGAAGTATTTACCAACGACATGTAGGCCGGATCAGCTGAGATCACATTTCCGCCATTCATGCACCGCACAATAGCCGTTTTTTCCAGAATATCGGTAGAACCGGGAGCCAGCAGGATATTCTCCGGCTTCACCCCTTCTTTCTCGGCTAACATCTCCTCCATTTTGCGGGAACTACTGTACACGTATCGATTTCCCTTGCTGGCGCTTTCCGCTATGGCTTTGATCGCTTTGGGAGATGGGCCGTAAGGATTTTCGTTGGCCAACAATCTCACTTTGATCTTCGAGAAATCAGGCGGAGCTACGTGGTATTCGTGGAGGTTGTACGTTCCCCGATAGGGCTTCATGCCAAACGCCGGACGTGCCTGAAGATTGGGCAGCAATGCGGGCGCACTCATCAGTCCTCCCGCCATTAATGCTCCTTGTTTTAACCAATTTCTACGAGATGTAATGTTATTACTCATTATTCAGGTGTTTATTTTTTTATTAGTCAAAAATAAGTAATTGCGTTATATTTCAAAATTATATTAGCCTGTAATCCATCAATACTTATCATAAATTCTGAAATTCCGCCTTATACACTTACTGAAATCTAAATTTAGTACCCTTGTACTCCCCTGCGTAAATTAATCCGCCAGCATCTTGCACAATGATAGCACCGCTATTGTCTGTGTTAAAAGTACCGATAGACGTACTACCCGAAAAAACTTCAATGCTTAAGTTAGGAATAGGAATGGAATCAATACCTACGGTATGGTCGAGTATTCCGCTTTTATCAAGTTCGTAAAAGGTAGCTTGAATTTCACTTTCACTGATTGGATCGGTTACTAGCAATACCGGAGAGGCCACCCGGTCCAGCACCAAATCGGATTCTTCTTGGCAGCTACTTAGGATAAAAAGAGCAACTGCGGTAGCAAGAGTTATTTGAAATATTTTTTTCATTGTTATTGTAAGTTAATACAGTATATAGTGGGCGAGGTAGATTTCCCCCGCCCATTGCTAATTTTTTCTATTCAACCCACCAAAGGGGAGTTTGCATGTTGTCGGGGCCGCCTAGTAGGCTCTGGGCTGCCTCGACATTTGCTCCGTTCAGCGAATATTCGGTACTGGGGTACTCCAGACGAGTAGGCAGTATTCCATCATTCTCGAACTGAGCCCGAGGGTCAGCGGCTGGCATCACCGGAAAGCCGGTTCTACGGTATTCCGTCCAGGCCTCTATGCCTTGACCAAATAGCGCGATCCACTTTTGGGTCATAATATTTTCCTTAGTGGCCGCACCAGCCATGTCCAGGTAACCGGCGGGTACTTCCAGACCGTACTGATCAAAGGAAGCTTCAATACCCATCTCATAGTACGCCTGGGCATCACCGCTGATATCGCCCTCCAGGGCCGCCTCGGCTTTGACAAACAAAAGTTCGGCGTAGCTCATCAGCACGGCGGGTGCGGTGGCATCAGCAAACACACCCTGATTAATTACTGCGCTAACACCGTTATATGTAGTAGCAATCTCCCCGGGAAGCCCGCTGGGATGTCCGGTAATCTCACCACCCTCGGTAGCCGGGCTGGCGTATACTTCCAGGCGAGGATCATCCATCGCCTTCAGCTTATCTACCAGCGTACTATTGATATTCCAGTCGGTACGCCCCTGCTGTATCAGAATGTCATTCCAGGGATTATTGGTTGGAACGATACCATACATTAACTGAGCAATTTCATCATTGCTTTCAATCATCGGATAGGTAGCCGGGTCAGCTATCATAGCCTGCATTTCAGCTGCGGAAGAGCCTACAATGTGTGCCTGTCGATTCAGTAGCTTGAAACGGAGAGAATTAAAGAATTTCTTCCACATCATGATATCTCCACCGAACATGATATCGCCCTGAATTCGAGGCCCATCGGGATTCAGCAGTGAATTAGCCTGGTCTAGATCGGCAATAATTCCAGCATAAACCGCTTCCTGAGAATCGTACTCGGGAGAATAAACTGCCTCCTCCGCCGTTCCGGCTACAGCCTGACTGTAAGGGATTGCTCCCCAAACATCGGTTAAGAGTGAAAATCCCCAGGCTTTCATTCCCAAACCGATAGCCTCATAATTAGGATTAGCATATTCGGTTTCGGGAGCAGCCAGGGTCTGCACTTTATGGAAGTTGATCATTGCGTCTGAATAAAACACCTCCCAGTTAGTGATATTTACCGAAGGCTGCACGTTGTAGTTGTCGCCCTCATTTTCGTAGATGTTACGAGTGAGGTACCCTATCCACGACATGGCGTGGTCAAAGTTCAGCCGCTGGTTACGGGTTTTGTTGCCCCAGTAATTATCTACGGCAGTCTGAATGGCGTGCGGAAGAAGATACTGAGGCGATACACTGACCGGCGCATTAGGGTTGGTGTTGACCTCCTCAAAATCTTCGTTACAGGCGGTAGAGGCTAGCAGGAGGGTTCCTGCTAGCATCAGTGTTTTTATATTGAATAGTGAATATCTCATTTTAAGTAGTTTTAAAATTTTAGGTTAACATTAAATCCTACCGAACGGGTACTGGGTAGTTGACCGTAGTTGTATCCTAAGTCAGCACTACTGATTTCGGGATCCATGTGGCGGTTGTTGCTGTGCAGAATCGCCAGGTTACGACCGATCACTGATAGCCGAGCCGATTGGAAGAAAATGTTATCAAACCACTTGGAAGGTAATTGGTAAGTGATAGAAGCTTCCCTTAGTTTTACGTAGCTGCCATCAAATACGGCGGCTTCATGGTACTGACGACCGCTGTAGTAGCGCATGAAGGTACGGGTAGACACTACCACATCATTAGGTATAAACTGAGGGGCCTCTTCAGTCCCGATGTTCATTACACCTTGGCCAATCGTTCCTTCTTCGCGGCCAATTTCACTTTCTTCGGACACCCCGTTCTGTCGCATTAGGCTGGTACCCATGTCATAGATATCACCGCCCTGCTTAATGTCAATTAGTGCACTCACCGATAAGCCTTTGTAGCTGATGGTATTTTGGATACCACCAATCCAGTCGGGCTGAATATTTCCAATCACGTGCTGACCGGGTAGTGTAGTAGGAAACCCGTTTTCAAAGATAATCTCGCCATCATCAGTGCGGGCAAACTTACGGCCGTAGAGGTTTCCGTAGGCCTCCCCTACTCTAGCTTCCAGGGAAGCACCCCGGATGCTCCATAGTGTTAAGGATTCCAAGCCATCGGCTAACTCAACTACTTCATTGCGGTTGCGGGCAAAGTTCACACTAGCATCCCAGGATAAACCACTGGGTAACTGAAATATCGTTCCGTTTAAGGCTACTTCAATTCCTTTGTTGGTAATTTCTCCGGCGTTCAGCACTCGGCTTTCGTAGCCCGAAGCCCGGGAAATATCCACCGCCAAGATTTGATCCCGAGTAGACTGGTTGTAGTAAGTTACATCTAGACCAAGGCGACCGTTTAGAAAACGTAGATCAGCCCCGAATTCTAATCCGGTAGTGATCTCCGGGCGCAGGGTGGAGTTAGCAATCTCATTATTTTCGGCAAATTTGGGAACGCTGCCATCCCACAGTCCTTCGGGTTCAAACACCTGCTGTAGCATGTAGGGATCAGCGTCATTACCCACCTCAGCCCAGCTAGCTCTCAACTTGGCAAAGGAGAGAAATCCGCTCTGTACGTCCAGCATATCAGTTATGACCGCACTTAAAGAAACCGAAGGGTAAAAGAATGAATTATTACCGGCAGGAAGCGTACTGGACCAGTCATTACGAGCTGTTAAGTCTAAAAACAGGTAGTTTTTAAAGCCAAACTGCGTAGAAGCAAACAAGCTGTTTACCACGGATTCTTCCACCCGGCTCTCGTTTATATTAGGGCTGGCATTGTTGCCGAGGTTATACACCCCGTCTACCGTTAGGTCGTTGACTAGGGCGTACACCCGGTCATAGCTATTAATTCGGCGAACGCCCCCGAACTGTCCCACTACTGAGAACTCACCAAACGTTTTATCCAGTGAAAGGATCATATCGGTATTGGTCTCCTGACGTGAGAGTCGCTCTTCAGCGTAGCTCCCCCCCCGGAAGGCGAAGCGGGTGCGAGCGTAGCGTTGCACGTCCATCCGCCGGTCGCTCCAAACATCCGTTCCGGTACGTACCATCAGGTTCAGCCAATCAGTGAATTCGTAATTAAGGCTGATATTCCCCAGAAAACGATCCTTCTCGTTGGGGTTCACCATGGTCTGCTGCCAGAAATACGGATTGGTAAAGTACGTATGTTGCCAGTTCGGTGGTTCATCGTTGCCCTCGGGCTGGATATGTACACCTTCGTAAGCCCGGTAATTTTCCAGCTTATCAAAATCATTCTGGCGGTGGTGCCAGATGAAGTAGCTAGCACTCAGGAAATTGCGATTTTCCGCCCCCGATTTGATGTACTCACCCATTGCCGTTACTTTCAGCTTGTCGGTGAAGCTATACTGGGTGTTGAGCCGGAAATTATTCCGGTAATAATCGGTATTATGAGCGATACCCGTCTGGTCAATCCGACCGATAGCCAGGCGGATTGAGCCATTTTCATTGCTGGCACTTAGGGCCACGTTAGCGTTCATTGTCTGACCGGTTTCCCACCACTGTTCCCAGTTATCGGGGTTAGGCACCAGCGGAGCCGTTTCGGTACCCGACCACCAGTGCCGAATCTCGCGGCCATCCATGGGCGAGCCCCAGCTTTCGTCAGTACCCATGGTTCCTTTAAAGCCATCTACTGTTCCGCTCCAACCATCAGCGTACCAGGAATAGCCTGAACCACCAGCGTAGGTATTCTGGAAACGAGGCTTCACCAGTGGCCGGTCAAAAGTAGTACTGAAATTCACGTCAACCCCTATTCCTTGAGTTCCTTTACCGGATTTAGTGGTAATCAGAATTACGCCGTTCGCCGCTCTTGAACCGTATAAAGCAGCAGCGTTGGGCCCTTTCAGCACACTCATCTGGGCAATGTTATTAGGATCAATTTCGGAGATCCCTCCCCCGTAGCGTTGGTTATCTTCACGTGCATCGCCCGTAGCATTGGTAGTTTGCTGCATAGGTACCCCATCGATCACAACCAGTGGCTGGTTGTTTCCGGCTACTGAAGAAAAACCACGGATAACAAACTCGGGAGAACCGCCGGGTGAACTATTGGTGGCTACCTGTAAACCAGCCACTCGGCCAGACAGATTGTTGACCACACTTTGGTTTGGAACCTGAGCGAGTTGTTCACCTCCAACTTCCTGTACTGAATACCCTAAAGCTTTCTTTTCCCGCTCCAGGCCAAAAGCGGTTACTACTACTTCAGAAAGTTGCTCTACATTAGCGGTCATGGCTACATTAAGGGTAGATTGGTTACCGATCTCCACCTCTTTAGTTTGTAGGCCAATGAAGGAGAAAACCAGAGTTTGAGCATCCTCGCCTACAGCCAGGGAGTAATCCCCATTGATGTCGGTAATGGTACCGGTGGTAGTTCCTTTGACCACCACATTCACGCCAGGCAGACCGGACTGATCTTCGGCGGATGAAACTTTTCCCGTAAGTGTACGGTCCTGCGCCCAAGCAGAAGACGAGATAATTAGGGCTACTATCCAGAATCCGGTCCAACGCCGGAAGAAGTGAGGATAGTAAGCGAAGGTGGTAAAATTAATCCTCATAGTTTAGCAATTAGTAAGTAAGCAAAGATTATAGAATAAGTAGTTTTCAGAATTTTATTCCGATTTTTATTTAATATATAGTATAAAAGTCTAGCAACTTAGGTGTGAGCCAAATCTAAAGGATAAAAAAATTAAATTCAAAACTTTATTTTGAATATTATGTTTATGTCAGAATAAACATTCGATGAATCTTGATAATTAGGAATTATTATCCTGCATTTGTAGCTAATTTTAAAAATTTATAAAAAGTAAAATCTTTTTTTAAAATTTCGCTAAGAAAATTTTTTCCAGATTTTTTTGGCAAAATGTGGATTGAGATAAACTTTTGGTTTGCCTAAATAATTTAAGCAGCTAAAGTGGAGTGCTAAAGAGCAAAGTGAGAATAATCACAATCAAGAGAGCCGGCAACATATTGGTAATCCTCAGCGATTTAATTTCCAGTAGGTTAATTCCTAAACCTAGGATAATAACTCCGCCCGTTGCCGACATTTGGTCAATCACTATCTGCGATAAAAAAGGTTGTAACCCCTCAGCGGAAAGGGTAATCGTGGATTGAAAAAGTAATAAAGGAATGGCGGCAAACAGCACTCCTAGGCCATAAACAGAAGCAAGCACCATAGAAGAGAAACCATCTAACATAGACTTGGTGTAGATCAAAGAAGGATCATTATTAAGTCCTTCTTCTAACGCCCCTACAATAGTAAGTGAACCTACACAAAACAGTAGAAATGCGGTGATCAGCCCTTCGGTAAACTTCTCATTACCTACCTTAATGCGGTTTTTAACAGCATCGCCCAGGCGAATAAACCGGTCGTGTAGTTTTAGCCACTCTCCCAATGCGCTCCCAATTAATACACTGAAAATCAACAGTAAAATATTCTCAACTTTTAGCGCCATCTGCATCCCGATGAGCAGAGTACACAAACCGATGCCCTGAAAACTGATTTCGCGAATCTTAGGAGGGAATCGGCTTTGCAGCAAAAGCCCCAGAGTGCTTCCGGCGATGACTGCCGCGGTATTCACTAAAGTTCCGGTAGGGATATTCACTTGTCAGCTGGTTAACTGAAAAGCAACAAAGATAATAGTTATTCTGAATGCCACGTATATTCTTCCGGAGCAAAGAATTCATCATTTTGGCTATCAGGTTACTTTTTTTCAAGGTCTGTTTACCAACTAATAATCACGCCAAACCCTATCTTCATGAGCCTCTTTCTTTTACTCCTGTTGTGTTCATTTACCGCTAACAAATCACTTCAAGCCAACCCTTCCGAAGGAACCAAAATAGATAGCCTCAAACAAATTCTACAAACCACTACTCATGACTCTGTGCAGTTCATCACACTATGCAACCTTAGCTGGGAATACATCAGCACCGACCAATTTGACTCAGCTGAGTACTATGCTACTCACATCAAAAAAATAGCTAAACAGACCGATAATCAAAATAGATTGGCACTTGGAGAGTATTATTTGGGATGTATTGCCCGTCATCGGGGAAGGTTTCAAAAATCACTAAATCACCTGGATAAATATATCACCTGGCATGAGCAGTCCGGTGATTCTGTACGACTGGCTTATGGTTTGTTCCAGATTGGGGCAGTTCATACCTCTTTAGGAAATTATGATGAAAGTTTGTCTGCTTTGTATCGAATCCTTCGGATATACGAAGTAGAAAAAAGATATTTTGACATTGGGTACACTCTCAACGGAATAGGTATCGTTTATAAAAATTCTCAAAAATACGCGGATGCCATTGAAACTTACCAAAAAGCGCTAACTATCTACGATACTCTGGATGCTCCGGAAGATAAGGGGATTGTACTGGTCAATTTAGCTAATGTATACACTATAACCGAAAAGTATGACCAAGCTACTTATTACTATCAACAAGCACTGGTAATTATGGAGAGCATTGGCCTGGAAGAGGGAGTGGCTTTTGCACTTGAAAATCTTGGGGAAGCATACAAAAAAATGGAAGAATACGATAGCGCCCTAATCTACCAAACAAGAGCTTTGGCTATTCGGGAACGATCACCCAACAATAGTGAACACGCAGCCACGCTACAGCAGGTAGGCCATACCAATTATTTGCTCCAAAACTATTCAACAGCCAAGGTTCAATTAAAAAAAGCACTGAAGCTGGCATTGGAAACCAACTCAAAGCCAGTTTTACGCGATACTTATGCTTCACTAGTAGACATTTTCGAGGAGGAAAACGATTATCAACAGGCGTTTGAGTACCAGAAATTATGGACAACCATTAAAGACAGTCTCTTCAACACCAATGTGAGTAAGCAGATCAACGAGCTGCAAACCAAGTATGAAACCGAAGAAAAAGAAAAGCAAATAGTGCTCCTGGCCAAGGAAAAAGAAACTCAGGCAAACGAAGCCCGGCAGCAAGCTACGGTAAATAGAGCTTTACTCGGTGGACTTATCCTGGTAAGTATTATTGCTGGTTTGGTTTACTTTTTATTCCGACAACGATTAAAGAATCAGAAATTGCTTACTGTTAAAAATGAAGAGGTTAAAACGGCCAAATTCAAACAGCAACTGAGTGAGCTGGAAATGAAAGCCTTGCGGGCACAAATGAACCCCCACTTTATTTTCAACTGCCTCAACTCCATCAACCGCATGGTGCTTAGTGGTGAGAGCTACAATGCTGGCCGATATCTTACAAAATTTGCTAAACTCATCCGCCTGATGCTGGAAAACTCTGAATACCCAACGGTTACTTTAGAAGATGAGCTCGCTATGTTGGAGGCTTACCTAGAACTAGAATGTCTTCGCTTCAAAGAGAAAATATCTTACCGCATTACCGTTGACGAAACCTTGGACCGGGAAACTACCCGACTACCCTCAATGGTACTACAACCTTTCATTGAGAATGCTATCTGGCACGGACTGATTCATAAAGAGGAGCAGGGTATAATCCATATTGGCATTTACGAAGGAGATTTTGGCTTAAAGTGTATTATTCAAGACAACGGGGTTGGTCGGGAACAGTCGTTAGTATTACAGAATCGCAAGGTTTTGAAAAAGAGATCGTTGGGAATTAAAATTACCGAAGAACGACTCAAGTTATTTAACAAGGAACAACTCCAGGAATTGATTCGGATTACCGATCTAAAAGACTCGATGAATCGGGCTTTAGGCACCCGAGTTGATATTTTAATTCCCACTTCCTAATAGATTGTAAGTATGATTCGTACACTGATCATTGATGACGAAGAAGATGCCCGCGAAGCATTACGGCTGTCTATCGAATTTTATTGTCCGAATATTGAACTGTTAACTACCTGTCCCTCCGCCGAAGCCGGACTTCAGTCAATTCACGAGTACCAACCTGACTTAGTATTTCTGGATATTCAGATGCCTCGGCTCACTGGTTTTGACTTGCTTCAACAAGTAGCTAGCATCCCGTTCGAGGTTATTTTTGTAACCGCCCATGACCAATACGCCATTAAGGCTATCCGGTTTTCAGCACTAGATTATCTCCTTAAGCCAGTAGATGTTGATGATTTAATGCAAGCGGTACGACGAGCCGAACGGCGGCTTCATCAAAACGATAGGACGTGCGAGTTCCGGTCAGTGGTGCATAATGCTCAGTATAATCAAGATAGAATTAATAGGCTGGCTGTTCCTTCTTCAGACGGAATAGAATTTTTGGACCCAAACGAAATTGTGTACTGTCAGGCGGATGGCAACTACACCACCCTGTATCTCACTCATCAGAAAAAGAAACTTATATCCAAAAATCTAAAAGACTTTGAAAGTTTTCTGGCCGAGTCAGGATTTTGTCGGGTACATCATTCTTCTCTCATTAACCTGAAGCATATTCAAAAATACATTAAGGGTGAGGGAGGCTACGTGATACTGACGGACAACCATCATGTCGATATCTCCCGCCGTAAGAAGGAAGTTTTTCTGAGTATGCTAGATAAAATTTAACGTACAAAGCGTTTTTTTCTTCTGGTTAATTTTTATCGATAAGCAATATTGGGGTAGATGCTTTATTTTAACTCTCCCTGTAAAAGACCCTTTTGACCCGTTCTCCAATATTCGTCAGAATTTCGTAGGGAATAGTATTTATTTGTTGGGCTAACGACTCCACAGAAATTGGCGAACCAAAAATGATCACTTCATCGCCTTCCGAAACATCTATCCCGGTGATATCAATCATAGTCATGTCCATACAAATACTACCTACCGTAGGTGCTAAGTAACCCTTTACCCATACCTGACCATTCCCATTACCAAAGCCACGGTCGAATCCGTCGGCGTAACCAATCGCAATGGTGGCAATCGTCTGGTCTTTCTCTATTTTCCCACGTCGCCCGTAGCCAACCGTCTCTCCCTTCTTCAGCGATTTAATCTGAGAAATTACCGTCTTTAGCGTACCTACTGGTTGCAGCATCTGCGGAAACTGCCCGGCGGATTCTACTCCGTATAGCCCGATCCCCAGCCGAACCATATCCCACTGGTACTGCGGAAACCGGATGATACCTGCCGAATTTAAAATGTGGCGCAGCGGACGCTGATGAAGGGTAGAGGCAATCTTTTCGTAACCGGCCAGATACGTTTGCGCCTGGTGTTCGGTGAAAGAATCGTGCTGAGGCTCGTCAGAAGCAGCCAGATGGCTGAATACGCTAGCGATTTGTAGAGGGTGTTGTTCCAATCGAACTGCCAACTGGTCTACTTCAACCGGAGAAAATCCCAGGCGGTGCATTCCGCTGTCGAGCTTGATGTGGATGGGAAGTTCCGTAGTGCGATCTCCGAGCGTATCTACAAAAAGGGACAGCAAGTGCAAGCTGTAAATCTCAGGCTCTAACCGATATTCCAGCATTTTTTCAAAAGCTTCCGGGCCAGGGTTCAGTACCAGAATCGGAGTGCGAATGCCGTGTTCGCGCAACCGGACACCTTCGTCCGCGTAAGCCACTCCCAGATAGTCTACCTGGTGAAATTGCAACAAATTGGCCACCTCAAAAGCAGCTCCTCCGTAAGAAAAAGCCTTTACCATCACCATGATTTTGGTCGTGGGCGATAACCGACTCCGGTAGGCATTCAGGTTATGAGTAATGGCATCCAGGTTAATTTCCAGCACTGTACTGTGAATTTTCTGTTGCAGCCGTTGCACAATCTGCTCAAAGTGAAAAGTTCGGGCTCCCTTCACCAAAATGTTCTCCCGAGAGAAACTACCTGGCTGAAATTTTTCGATGAATTCCTGGGGGTTCACGTAGAATTCTGCGGTTAAAGCGTAGCCCTTAAAAATCTCAGCCTGACCGGCGATTTCCGGGCCAATACCAATTAGTCGGCTAATACCCTTTTGTTGAAGTAACTTCGCTACGTGTTGGTACAGCACCGGTGCTTTTTCTCCACTCTGGAGCACATCCGACAGAATTACGGTGTATTGATCGTTTTGGGTTTGTTGCTTCAGAAAATCCAGAGCAAGTTGCAGACTCATCAGATCGTTGCTGTAGCTATCGTCAACCAAGTAGCACTGATTAATGCCCTGCTTCCACTCCATCCGCATTGAAACCGGTCGTAACTGAGATAATACTGATTGCCAACCACTTAGATCATAGTTAGCCGATAAACCATAAACCAAGGCATGAGTGATATTTTCCAGAGAAGCAGCATCCTGGAAGGGAACTGCAAATGCGAAAGTCTGGGCAGTTTCGCGATGCTGTACGGTAATTTCGGTCGACTGACCCGTCAGGTCCCAATGCACCCCATAGGTTGAGGGAGTGGTTGGCTCAGTAGTCCAATTGACGCACATTTCGGAGTAAAATCGGCTCGTAAGCACTTTATCGATCAAAGCATAATCTTTCCGGTAGATAATTTTTTGAGCGGTAGAAAACAACTGCGCTTTCTCGCTAACTTTTTGCTCTCGGTTTTCAAAACCCCGATCGTGGGCCGAACCAATATTAGTAAAGATACCGTACGTGGGTTGTAAAATTTTGGCCAACCGCTCCATCTCCCCTACTTGTGATATTCCAGCCTCGAACACACCTATAGTATGCGAGGCACTTATGTTCCACAGCGCCAGTGGAACGCCAATTTGAGAATTGTAGCTTTTCGGATTGCGGGCTACATTTTCATGAGTACTCAATAATTGACTAAGCCATTCCTTTACAATTGTTTTTCCGTTGCTACCCGTAATTCCAATGAGGGGGATACGAAACTGGAGCCGATGGAAGGTGGCAATTTGCTGCAACGCCTTCACGCTACTTTCTACCAACAGCAGGTTGGCCTCCGGCAATGGTTGGGAAGGTAGCTTTTCTACCACAAACTGTCGGACTCCCCGGTCGTACAGTTCATTTATATACTGGTGGCCATCGTGCCGTTCTCCGCCAATGGCAAAAAATAGAGAAGCCCGATTTTGAATTCCACCACGGCTATCGGTAAGTAGATGTTGTATACTTAACTCTGGTTTGGCTATTTGTACCGCTTCGCCCGCGGTGATCTCGATGAGTTTGGAAAAGTTAATCATATCCAACTACTAATACGGTCTAACCAAATCGCATAGTTTTATTGCAGTCATTTCTTTAACTTTAGTGAAGATGATTATTATTCAGTTCATCACAAAGACTAAATGTCCGATAGTGAACAACCTTGTTCAGTATCGCACATTTTTTCAACCCGCCATCATTCGTTAAGTTACTGAAATTCAGTTTTTTATCATCCTGGCATTTTGCTTGAACTATATAAAAATGATTACTAACTTTATTAACCAATATCATGAAATTGCTCCAACTAACCCCATTATTTTTTTTAGCATTGGTAACTACATTGGTTGCTGCTAAACCCAGTGATCAAGACCCTTACCTTTCCAAAACCTTTACCGTAGACGGAAGAGGTGAACTGTTGGTACGAACCTCCGGCGGCAGTATTGAAGTAGAAGGCCAAAGCGGTAATCGCGTAGAAGTAGATATGTACGTAAAAAGAAACGGTTCCAGTGGCTGGTTTAGTAGCGATGATGAAGACGTGGCCGAATACCTGGAAGACTACGAGATTGATATCAGCCAGAACGGCAACCAGGTTGTAGCATCAGCTAAGCGCAAAGGCAAAGGCTGGGGCAACAACAAGATTAGTATCTCCTTTAAAGTACGGGTACCTAACGACATGTCGACCGACCTAAACACCAGCGGCGGTTCAATCAATCTGGCCAGCGTTAGTGGAACCCACGATGTGCACACCAGCGGCGGCAGCCTAACTTTTGAGCAGGTAACTGGTACCACCGAAGCCCGCACATCAGGCGGTAGTATTAACATTAGCGATTACCAGGGCACCATGGACGCCAAAACCAGCGGTGGTTCTATTCGAGTGTACGACTCTGAAGGACAGATTTCCGTAAATACATCTGGCGGTAGCATTGTGATTGACGATGTAAGAGGAAGTTTAGAGGCCTATACCAGCGGCGGCAGCATTAAAGCCGATATCCGCTCCTTAGAAGACCAACTTACCCTAAAAACCAGCGGCGGAAGCATTAATGCTATCATTCCTGCCGGACTAGGACTAGACTTAGACTTAGCTGGCAACCGCGTGAATACTGAACTACAAAACTTTTCCGGTCGCTCCGAAAAGAACAGCATACAGGGCAGCATGAACGGTGGCGGAATTAACGTTACCATGCGCACCTCCGGCGGTTCAGTAAACCTGGATTACCACTCAGGAAGCTAATCATTAATCTACATTTCTTGAATTAATTGAGAGGAAGGCTGAAAGGTCTTCCTTTTTTTTGCTCATAGAGTTGAAAATCTTGAAATAGGTTTATTCTATTTTTTCTTATCTTAGGTTCAAGTACCACACTTACCGCTTTCACCTATCATGAAGACATTCTTTTCCATTGCTGTTTTAGCAGGGGCGATCTTTATCCAAAGCAGTGTATTCACTCAAAGCCAGCGATATCAATGCACACTAATCGGAGAAGTTATTCACCGCGATAGTAAACATCTCCTATTTGCCAAAGAAACCGAGGATTTACGAGGAGAACCAGTGGTTATTCCGATTATAGACGGCAAGTTCGAGCACCAGTGGTATTTACAGACGAATACGATAGAGTCATTTTCTTTCCAGTTCCTGGGGAAATTAATTTGACCTTATACCCTGAAGAGAAATACGAAGAAAACACCTTTGAAGGTAGCCCACTTACCGAAGAGTACCTAGCCTTTATTAAAGCAGCTAATGACATACTTGATCCCGATCAGGATCTGATTTATCAGCAACTAGATAAACTTGAAGAGAACGGGAAGTTCTACAGCGACACTGCTCAGGTCCTTTTACAAGCCTTAGAGAACGCAGATGATACGGAAAAACCAGCTTTGTCCAAAAAATTGCGCGATCTCCGATCAGATCACTCTGACAAATCTGTTCAGGCTAAAGTACTAGCTCTACAGCTAGATTCGATATATGAAGAATACTATAATTTTAGACGACAGTATATTGATTCTCATCCTTCTCCCATGAGTTATTTTCTCTTGTTTTCGGATGTTACCAAAATCGGCCGAATCCCGATTGAAGAGTATAAGCTTAGACGGGCGTATCATAGCTTGGCAAAAGCGATGCCGGAACATCCCTACACCTCAACGGTCGGACAGATGCTGGAAAGTCATCAGGCCATTAAAGTAGGGGGCGAGTACATTGATTTTGAGGTTCAGGATCTTGATGGGAACCTGGTGAAGGTTTCATCGCTGATGAATGATAAGTACGTGTTACTTGATTTATGGGCCTCCTGGTGTGGTCCCTGCATCAAAAAAAGCCGAACGATGGTGCCCCTCTACGAAAAATACAAGGATGATAATTTCACCGTGGTTGGGGTAGCCCGAGAATTTAAGGATCAACAAGATCTGCTTAGAGCCCTTGAACGAGAAAAATTTCCCTGGACTAACTTGGTTGAGCTAGATGATCGCGATGCAGTGTGGTTGAAATACAACATCCCTTTTTCCGGAGGCGGGGTCTTTTTAATTGACCCCGCCGGAAAGATACTAGCGGTGAATCCGGATGCTGAGGAAGTGGAAGATATTCTGCAGGGAAGATCAAACTGATTCTTTTATACTAATTCTGAGGAAATCTTTCATTAAGACCCGGCCTTGCGGAAGTACACATCGTTGCTGATTGATTCCAATTCTACTTTGGTGCCTCCCCCGGCTACGGTGGCTTCAATTTCCCAACCTACCGGGCTTCGGCGGTTCCGCTCGCGGTCAGACTCGTCTATTTCCAAATCCAAGTCGGTGTATACTTCACCAGTGATTGATTTCATGGTTATATCCGCTCCCTGCTGGGCAGGCCAGTCAGCATCCACAAAACCGCTCAGCGATTTGGCATGGACCGGAGCATTGGTTCCTTCAATGGTAATATTGCCCGCCAAGGTTTCTACGTGTAATGGTGCAGCTTCCGGAACGTAAACTTCGTAGACAATCAGACTGCAAAAGCTATTACCGTCAGAGTGATAATTACTGCCGTTACAATCTGCCTGAAAATATCCTTCAGCCTGGTCTAATTCTGAGACTACCTGAACTTGGTCTTTAAAAGTTTCCGTAGTCATACTCCAGGCATCGTTCAGGGTATTATCGTTGATAGTTACGCTTACCCGGAGTGACACTTCAGGTTTATCCCAGGTTTTTATCTGAATTTCCTGAGCGTATTTCAAATCCAACCGAACTTCCTGTCCTGTTTGCCAGTCAATCGTTTTCTCTTCCACCCGCTGCGCCCAAGCATGCTGAACGACTATCAAGAGTGCAATTATCGCTAATGGCTTCATAATATTATTCGCTCTTGCGTAGGTAAATATTGCCGCTAACGGTTTTCACCCGCATATCTACCCCCCCCTTGTTGATGGTACCTTCAATGGGTCGGCCCATACTCATCCTTATCATATCGTTCTCATTCTCACTACCTTCCACTTGGATATCGAAGTTGGTGTACACTTCCCCACTAACGGATCCCAACCTGAGATTAGCCGGAGTTTGCCCCGGAAGGGTGATATCCACGTCGCCACTAACGATCGTAATCGAAGTAGGCTTCTCCTGGTTTACCGCGGTGAAAATAACATCAATGTCGCCACTGACGCTATTCGCTACAATTGGGCCACTGACGTCTTTCATCCGCACATCGGAGTTGGTAGTTTTTACCTCAATCTCACCCGCCAGATTTTTCATGTCAATATCACCCCCCGAGTAATTCACTTCTTCAATGATCACCGTTGTATTTTTGGGTATCTTAAAATCATAATCTACGTCGTTTCTCCCCACTTTCATCACCGTAAGCTGACCACTTTCTTCGTTGATGGATAGACCAATACCCGAGTTATCGGTGCCGCCACTGTACAAGGGGCGAAGACCGTCGGCTCTTTCGGGAGGGGCTTCGTAGCCGGAAGCGGTAATGACCAGTTCGTTACTGTCGTGTCCTTCAATGCTGATTTCAGTATTGTGAAGGATTAGTCGGATTTTTTGGGCGTTCATCGGAGCGCGGTACTCCTGCGAGAAAACCCCGGTAGTAGCTAAAAAGAAAAGAATAATTCCTGGTAAAGTCTTCATGTTAATTATAGATAAAATATTGGGTTAATGTTTTCTACAGTAATAATTGGTTGATACCAATCTCGGCCTGTTGTTTTACAATTTCCTCTACCTGATCGCTTTGCACCAGGCGTTGCAACTCGGGTACGGCCTCTTTTTCACCCCAATTCACCAATTGATTAATAATAGCGATTTGGATCAACGGGTGATCCTGGTCATTCAAGGTTTGAGCCAAAGCGGTGCGTACCGTACTTTGCTCAGCGTAAGTATTTAGCGCTTCAATAGCGGCTAATCGCACGTTCACATTGGGGTCAGAGGCTACGCTCAGCAACAAAGCTTCACTCACTGCCTGATTATCCTTATCGGAAAGTTGACTAGCTTGAATGGCTTGTATTCGCTCACTGGCCGAGGCTTGTTGCATCTGGTTCAGTAGCATGGTCTTCCGCATATCCTGAAATTCCTCCCGCAGGGCCACCACTTCATCGGAGGTTTTTTCTTGTCCGTACCAGATACCGCCTAAAAACCCTAGAAGAGCCAAGGCGACACTGGCGGCAATTCGTCCTCCCCATAATTTGAGCTGAACCTGGCGATTGTGGTCTGATTCTTCCTGAGTCTCAATCTTCTGAAAAAAGTTATCGTAACCCACCGCTGTAGTGGGCTTAGTAGAACGTAAATCAGCAAAAGCCAGAAACTGGTCCCGATCGGCCCAGAGATCGGCGGGTACTTCGGTTTGAGAAAAATACGTGTACAGTTGCTTTTCCTCTACGAGCGTAGTATTGCCTTCGTAATATTGCTCCAGTAATTTTCTTATTTCTTTAGCTTCCATAAGCGTTAAGTTTAGTGTACATCTCCCGCACGCTGCGCCGGGCGCGGGAAAGCGTGACCCGGATATTGTTGATATACATGCCAGTGATTTGTTCTATCTCTTCGTAGGAGTATTCCTCTACATCTCAGAGATGAATGATTAGTCGCTGTTGCTCGGGCAATTGCCCCATTAGCTGTCGGAGAATCTCAGCGGTGTTAGCCAGTTCGGTTTTCTGATAGGGGGTAGCAGTATCGGTAGAATCAATACCGGTTTTCAGAGGCACTACTTTCTTGTGGTGACTGGATCTGAGCTTATCCAGGCATAGATTTTTAGTCACAACCATGGCCAGAGCCTCAATGCTTTTGTAGCTAGTAAGGTTCTGACGGTTCAGCCAGAGTTTTAGCAATGCCTCCTGCACCGCATCCTCAGCCTCTTCATCATCCTGAAGCATGGTTTTAGCAAAGCGATACAGCTTGGCCTGAACCGGAAAAACGTTGCTTTTGAATGCTTTTATGTTCATTGTACCTACTAGACGAGCGTCTGGACGTTTCATTACAAAGCTGAAGCAAATTTTTTAATCACCTCTAAATTCAGCAAATTCATCGCTTTTTCTATCCGTGTAATAATGGCGGAAAATATGTTTCCCTAAGCCTGAAGCAGCTTTTATCTTTAAATGATTCTTAAAGAGTAAAACGGGTTAGGCAAATGAGAATACTTAGAACAGACCGGAAACTGAGAAGCTTTGCAATTTCGTCTTACGCTTTGGGTAAGAAACTGGGCTTAATCTCGTTAATTTGCTGTATTGGACTAGGTTCTTGCCGAAGCACGGTAATGCCTTGTCCGAAGATATCATCTTCTCAGAAAAAGGAGGGGTTGTTCTCAAATAGCAGCAACGGGCTAAAATATGACCGAAAAGGCCGGATTAAGAAGTGATTTAGCTGCTAACCAGTAACCCGTGGTAAGTACCTTATGGTAGGGAATAATAATAAAAGTACGGTAGCTCCGCTAATTTGCCTCATCTTGATACTGACGGCACTATGGGTAGGGTCTGTCTCAGCAGTACAGGCTCAGAGCAAAAATAGTACTTTGCCAACCGTAAAAGTCCCTAAAAAAAAGAAGAAAGTAAAAGTCCCCAAGGCTCGTCGCAGGTCTAAACAGGTAAAAGACCAGCGTAAACAGCCTCGCACTCAACAGAGCAGCTTCGGTGGTAGTCAGCCCTATCAGCCTTCCCGCACTCAGCAGGGCAACTTTGGTGGGAGCCAACCTTACCAAGCTCCTCGCACCAAAAAGAGTAACTTCGGTGGCAGTCAGCCGTATCAGGCGCCACAAACCAAATCATCAGCGGGTCGGGTACGTTCTAATTACCAGCAACCAAAAACTAAAACCAGTGGCGGGAAGGTTCGTAACGCTTACCAGCGTCCGGCCTCTATGTCTCGCCCGGGAACCATTAAAGATATTTATCAGAAACCTAGTTCAATTTCCAAGTCGGAGAAAGTAAGTAAGAGCTACCAACGACCCCCTACTCTGTCGCCATCCGGAGTAGTGAAAGACCGCTATCAACGGCCCAGAACCTTAGGCAAATCGGGTAAAGTCCGGGATAATTATCGTCGCCCCCCTACCCTTTCTCCTTCCGGGGTGGTGAAAGATCGGTATCGGCTACCCCCTTCCATTACCCGCTCCGGCAAAGTTAAGGATAATTACAAACGACCAGTTACCATCTCACCTTCCGGGAAGATTCCAATAACCGGAGGAAGAAAGGCTCCCTCGGCAGAAGAAGGTCGGCACGGTTCGCACTTACCTTTAGCTGATCGTATTTTTACCAACCAACGTCTTCAGCGTAAGAAAAATAAGGCACTGGAAAAATCCTCACACGAAGTTTCGGGCTTCCGGGGAAAGCAAAAAGTGGGCATATTCTATAGCAAAGAGCGGCAATACAAAAAAGCTGACCGCGAACAAATGCACGCGGGTGAGTATAAAGTTCCTCATCGCTTTCAGCAGAAGAAGGTGGAAGAGAACTATTCAAAATACGTGCACCAGCATCGAGGTTACCTACGTGTACCCACCCAACGTGCCAAATCTCGGTATTACCAGAAACTAGCCCGTCGGGTACACGAATACAACGGTGATATCAGACGTCCCAAACGGGGAAAGGACATGCACCCAAGTGTTGACTACCTGATGGCCCGGCAGAAAAATACTTACGAGAAAAAGGAAAAGTATCGTAAACGTCGCATCTGGCTATCGCATATTTTTAAATCTAAAGACCAACCCAAACATTTGAAGGAAAATACCCGTAAGCCAAGATACGATAAGAAGGAAGCAGACATTTGGTATTATTAAGCTTATGGATTTTACACCGCTAACCACTACCGATCAGGTAGATGAAATAAAAAACAATTCTAACCAACGCCCGGCAATTATCTACAAGCACAGTACCCGCTGCGGCATTAGTAGCGTAGTATTGAACCGTTTAGAACGTTCGTGGCAGCCGGAAGAAATGCAGGCTGCTGACCTTTATTTTCTTGATCTAATCAGCTACCGGCAAGTATCCCAACTAGTTGCCGATACCTTCGGAATTCGCCATGAATCGCCGCAGGTGCTGCTCATCTCAGCCGAAAAGTGCGTCTACGACGCATCGCATATGATGATTTCGTACTCTTCACTTCGAGATAAGCTAGAGATACTCTCTAACTCGTCGGCCTCCTGACAATTAGAAGTCGAAAGAAACATCTTGCTCAATTGAGGGGTTAATACTAAGAGCGACCGGACAGCTAAGCGCAGCCTCCTTTAGCATCCTTATCTGATCGGTAGTAGCATTGGTGCTCTCCAACCGGAACTGAATACTAATTTTTGAAATCTGCCGGGGATTGGAAGACATAACCTTGGTGACATCGGCTTGCAAACCTTCCAGTTCTATACCGTGTTTGCGGGCTCGAATTCCCATAATCGTCATCATACAGCTACTCAGGGCAGCGCATACCAGATCAGTGGGTGAAAATGCTTCACCTTTGCCGTGGTTGTCGGTTGGAGCATCGGTGATAATGCGGTTCGATGATTTTATATGAATATCTTCGGTTCGAAGTTCGCCTAGATAGGAAGATTTTATGTGAGACATACTAAATTGATTATTTTTACTTTGTACATTTATAAAACAACTCTACAATTCGGCAGATGAGAAGGAAATTTACCAAAAATACCCTAAGCTTCATACTTTTTAGTTGTCTGCTGGGGTTTTCTCAGGTAGGACTGGCGCAGGAACAGGGCTCATACGATTACACTCGCGAATTTATCTGGGGAATAAGCAAAAATACCAACTCAGGTTTGATTGCCGGTTTGGCTGGTAAATTCAGCAAATTGGTAGGTGACAATCGGTTTCAATCCTTCGGGATTGAGGTGGTAAATGTTAAACACCCGAAAGAACTAAGAAGAGTTTCGCGGGTGAGTGGCAATACTTTTCTATTGGGAAAGACAAATTATTTGTTCTCAATCCGCCCCCAGTACGGGCGTGAGTGGGTACTTTTCAAGAAAGCCCCTCAGCAGGGAGTTCAGGTTAATGCCATTCTGGCCGGTGGACCTACTATTGGCATTGTGATGCCCTACTACATCCAGTATGCTTACAATAATAACCGAGTTATTACCGTGCCTTATGACCCAGAACTATACCCTGAAACCAGCCGAATCGTTGGCTCTGGTCCTTTTCTTCGCGGTATTGGTGAATCAACAATAAAGCCCGGATTAAATATTAAAGCTTCCTTAGCCTTCGAGTTCGGAACTTTTAAAAATGATGTTACCGGATTTGAAGCCGGTTTTCAGTTAGAAGCTTTTACCGAAGAAATTGAACTGGTAGCCGGTGCCCATAACCGACAAATATTTCCTTCTGCCTTTATCATGTTGTTTTACGGTGGGCGAAAGTAACCTCTGAACATCACACACAACGTCTTTAGGGGAATTAATTGCCACATTCCCCTGTTTTTTTGCTGTACTTTAGATATATACCTTTCTATGATTGAGTTACCAGTAATTTCTGATGGCACTTCGCAACGTACCCGTAAACCTAATTGGCTACGGGTGAAGCTGCCGGTTGGAAAAGAATATGCTCGGGTTCGTAAACTCGTTGATGAACATAAACTGCACACCATCTGCGAAAGTGGCAACTGCCCGAATATGGGCGAATGCTGGGGAGCTGGCACCGCCACCTTTATGATACTAGGTAATGTGTGTACCCGTAGCTGTACGTTTTGTGCAGTAGCTACCGGGCGTCCCCCGGAGTACGATACCGACGAACCTCGCCGGGTGGCTGAGGCAATTAAACTAATGGAGGTAAAACACGCCGTGATTACTTCGGTAAACCGAGATGAGCTGAAGGATCGTGGTGCAGAAATATGGTACCAGACGGTAAAAGCTGTGAAAGAGCTTTCTCCTACTACCACCATAGAAACCCTGATCCCCGACGTAAAGGGCAACTGGGATGCCTTGTACCGTATGATTGAGGCAGGCCAGGAAGTGGTTTCGCATAATATGGAAACTGTAGAGCGACTTTATCGTCGGGTTCGTCCTCAAGCTAAATACCACCGAAGTCTCGAACAAACTAAACTGACTAAAGAAGCTGGTAAGCGAACTAAGTCGGGAGTAATGTTAGGTTTGGGAGAAACCGACGATGAAGTTTATCAAGTAATGGACGACCTGGTTGAACACGGACTGGATATTCTGACGCTGGGGCAGTATCTGCAACCTACCAAAATGCATATTGAAGTCGCTGAATTTGTTCACCCCGATAAGTTCGAACATTTTAAGGAGGAAGGTTTAAAACGCGGATTAAAATATGTAGAGTCAGGACCGCTGGTTCGATCTTCCTACCACGCCGAACGTCACGTTCACGTCTAGTCTGAAGTTGAAATTCCGGTAAGCATGGTCATCAGCCATGCTTTTTTTTGGTCTTTACCATATTTTGTGAACCAGAACGATCGGTTTTGACTTAATTTGCCAGTAATGAGTTATAAACCACAACCCAATTATTTTTTCTTCAAACTCCGTGAACCGGTCTTTTTCTTCTCCTAGGCAGTCTGTTGCTCACTCATCGGTCGCGGTAAGCTACGCGGCTGGTTTCTTGTTGCTAACCCATGTAGCCGGAATTATTGGTTTGACATGGCCGCTTACTCGCCCCTACTTTCTTTTAGCTACCCCAGCAAATTTGTTGGTTTCAGCAATTCTATTAGTCGTATTTCAGTTTCCGCGTAATTTTGCTTTTTATCTTTTTGTGTTAGTTTGTTTTATTGTTGGTTTCGCAATAGAAGTCATTGGAGTTCAAACCGAAGTTATTTTTGGCTCGTACCAATACGGTAGCACACTGGGGTTTAAAGTGTGGGAAGTTCCTTTAGTGATCGGGGTTAATTGGTTTATTCTTACTTATTCATTCGGCATTTTATGCTTCAAACTACCACTCCCTAAGGTCTTAAAGAGTCTTGTAGGCGCTTTATTGATGGTAATCCTGGATTTTTTCATTGAACCAGTGGCTGTTTTTTTTGACTTCTGGACTTGGGAAGAAGAAACGATTCCTACCCAAAATTACTGGGGGTGGTTTGGAGTAGCTTTCCTTTTACAGCTATTTTTTGTGTATTTGCCCTTTAGCAAAAAGAACCCCTTGGCCTCCTACCTACTATTTGCTCAAATATTATTTTTTGTGATTTTGGGGAGTATTGTTTAAGCTTGTGAACTTTTTAACCCCAAAAAGGTTAACAAAAAAAACAATATGCTCGCAATTGTATTAACTCTTGTTGGCTTTTTAGGAATGGAAATTTTCTCTTGGGCATTTCATAAGTACGTAATGCACGGTGCTCTATGGTCTATCCATAAAACTCACCACCAAAAACAACAGGGCTATTTTGAGTTAAACGATGTCTTTTCTCTTTTTTTCGGAAGCATTGCTATTGTTCTGATCGTATTAGGTCTTAAGAATTTTGACTATCGACTCTGGATTGGCTTGGGAATCACATTATACGGTTTTGTATATTTTATACTTCACGATATTCTTATTCACCGTCGAATGAAAAAATTGAAACGCCCATCTAACCAATATTTAGATGGAATAGCCCGGGCTCATCGCGATCACCATAAAACTGATAAGCGGGATGACTCAGTTTCATTTGGATTGCTCTTGGTACCTCGTCGTTATTTTAAGAAAAAGTAAGCAACAAATATTCGCCTAATTTTATACACCATTTATTCAGCCTACCGTGAGTCACTATTCAATTAAAGACATCGAGCAACTTTCAGGAATTAAAGCCCATACACTCCGTATTTGGGAACAACGCTATAAGTTTATTCTTCCTAAACGTACTGACACCAACATTCGGTTCTATGATGACGAAGACCTTAAGCTAGTACTCAACATTGCGTTGCTAAAAGACAACGGCCATAAAATATCTAAAATTGCTAAAATGGAACGGGAAGCGATGCGGGATGAAGTACTGAGGCTAACTGAAAAGAATCTGCGGTATCCTGACCAGATCAACGCACTTATTCTAGCAATGGTAGATTTGGATGAAGACCGCTTCGAGAAAATTATGGCTACCAATATTTTGAAGTTGGGGTTTGAAAGTACCATGATTAACGTGGTTTATCCTTTTCTTTCAAAAATAGGTGTACTATGGCAAACCGGTGCTATCAACCCGGCTCAGGAACATTTCATCTCGAATCTCATCAGACAAAAACTTATTGTAGCTATTGATGGCCAATATGTGAATACGCAAGAAAACTCGCATAAATACCTGCTGTACCTACCAGCGGGCGAACTGCACGAGATTACCTTACTATTCATCTGTTATCTTATAAAAGCCCGTCATCAGAAAGTTGTCTATTTTGGTCAGAATCTACCTTTTGAGGATCTCCAGTCAATTTACGACATACATCGACCTGATTTCATTCTAACAGTCATTACGACAAGTCCTCCCGCCCACGAAATACAAGGGTACGTCAATCAACTTGCAAGCAGTTTTCCTGAAGCTGAAATTCTTCTCAGCGGCTATCAGGTAATTGGTCAAGATATTAACACTTCCGAAAACACACATATTTTTACCCGCATTGAGCATTTTATCTCTTTTGTTGAGGAAAATACCCTAGAAAAAACTCTGTAGTTCTACTCATTTTTCCCTTTCTTCTTCCTTTTATCTAGCAACAGCTCTGTTTGTTGCAACTTACAATTAGTAAGGTTAAACAAATATGTCCAGGTTTCGTATACTCGAAAACGGTGAACCGCTACTAGAAGCCAATTACTTTTTAATGTTCACTCGTTTAGTTTTTTGGAGGATTATTTAATCTACGTTCAATTTTGCTTTTTATTAATTATTTTGTATAACTTACGATCAGGGGAACATAAACAAAGTTTTATTTTTTATTTCTCTGATTAGTACAAACTTTTATCTTAATTAAAACATACAGCAATACTTTTAAAGAGAGTTAATGTTTTTTTTAATTTTTGTTTAACTTTTTCTTTAGAATTCTAAACATTTTTTTCTATACTTGTTTAACTATTTATCCACATTTTTTTAACAAACCAAAAGGTTACCCTTATGACTGCACTAGAATTCAGTTACTCGCTAGACAAGATGTCCAAATCGCTTAAGCCCTTTGCGCTTAAATTGACCAAGGACATGGAAGAAGCGAACGATTTGCTTCAGGAAACTATACTCAAAGCATTTACCAACCGGGATAAATTTACTGATGGTACCAATCTTAAAGCTTGGTTGTACACCATCATGAAAAATACATTTATTACCAATTATCAGCGCATGGTGCGTCGGAACACGTTCATTGACACTACCGACAATCTCCACTATATCAACAGCACCAGTAATATTACCGAGAACTTAGCGTACTCCAGCTTTACGATGAAGGACATTACTAAAGCGATTGCCAAGTTGGATGATGCTTACAAAACTCCCTTTATGATGCATTATCGAGGATTCAAGTATCATGAAATTGCTGATCGTCTGAATATCCCGATCGGTACGGTTAAAAACAGAATTCATATTGCCCGTAAAGAGTTGAAATCAGTACTAAAAAATTATTCAGTGAAAGATTAATGCCCAAACAGGTTGTTGTTATTGGTGCTGGATTTTCGGGTCTCTCTGCTGCCACTTTTTTAGCCAATGCCGGATTTGACGTAACGGTAATAGAAAAACACGACATTCCGGGTGGCAGAGCTCGAACGTTTAGCGAGCAGGGATTTACTTTTGATATGGGACCCAGTTGGTACTGGATGCCCGATGTTTTTGACCGTTACTTTTCTTTCTTTGGCAAGAAAACTTCTGATTATTACGATCTGATTCGATTAGATCCTTCTTATAGTGTCGTTTTTGGTGAAAATCAATTCGTTGATTTGCCCGCTTCACTTAATCAACTAAAGCAACTGTTTGAGAATCTGGAAACGGGCAGTAGCCAGATGTTGGATAAATTTTTGGAACAGGCTGCTTACAAGTATGAGGTTGGTATGAATCAGCTAGTTTACAAACCGAGTCGGTCTCTTACCGAATTTGTTAGCCTTCGTCTACTTTACGATATTCTCCGAATGGATGTGTTTAAATCATTTCATAAGCACATCCGTTCTTTTTTTACGAATGAGCAAATTATTCGTATCATGGAGTTCCCCATTCTACTTCTAGGGGCTCTTCCTCAGAACACTCCCGCGCTCTATAGTTTAATGAACTATGCCGATATCCAGCTAGGAACCTGGTACCCCATGGGCGGTATGCATAAAATTATAGAGGGTATGTATCAACTAGCCCAGGAGAAAGGTGTTAAGTTTGAATTTAACCAAAACGTAAACTCATTTAGTTTTGCCGGTAATCAGATCAAAGAAGTACTTACTGACCAGGCTGTATATTCGGCTGATGTAGTAGTAGGCAGTGCTGATTATCATCATATTGAAACTCAATTGCTTCCTCCTTCCTTTCGCAATTATAGTGATACATACTGGGATCAACGGGCTATGGCTCCTTCCTCTTTATTATTTTATCTGGGAGTCAACAAAAAGCTGGGCAAGCTCAGTCACCACAATCTATTCTTTGATGAAGACTTTACTCCTCACGCTGAAGCGATTTATGAAGACCCGCAGTGGCCCAAAAATCCACTTTTTTATGTGTCGGTAACTTCCAAAACTGATCCTTCAGTAGCTCCTGAAGGGCACGAGAACGTGTTTATTTTAGTACCGGTGGCTCCCGACCTTGAAGACACCGACGAAGTCCGGGAGCATTACTATGATCTGATTATGAATCGTTTAGAATCCCTCACTGGACAGACTATACGAGACTCCGTAACTTTTAAGCGCAGTTACGCCCATCGTGATTTTATTCAAGACTATAATGCTTTTAAAGGAAATGCTTACGGTTTGGCTAATACTCTGATGCAAACTGCCATTTTAAAGCCCAGCCTTAAAAACAATAAAGTAAAAAATTTATATTATACGGGACAATTAACCGTACCAGGACCGGGAGTTCCCCCTTCGCTGATTTCGGGAAAGGTAGTAGCGGCTGAAGTAGAAAAAGAATACAGCTAAGTAAAGAAACCTTAAAACATCGCTCATACGTTTATGGATCTTTTTGACACCACTACCTTTAAGTGTAGCAAACTCATTACCCAACATTACAGCACTTCATTTACGCTCGGCATCAAGACTCTGCATCGTCGGTTTCACTACCCAATCTATGCTATTTACGGATTCGTTCGATATGCTGATGAAATTGTCGATACTTTTCATGAGCATGATAAGACTGCACTACTAGACCGATTTGAGCAAGATACTTACCAAGCTATTAAAGACAATATCAGTCTCAATCCCGTACTGCATTCGTTTCAACATGTGGTGAATGACTTTAATATTCAGGATGAGCTTATTGCTGCTTTTCTGAAAAGTATGCGCATGGATCTGGACCAGCAGGCTTACGATGATCCGCTGTACCATGAATATATATACGGATCCGCTGAAGTTGTAGGTCTAATGTGTTTAAGGGTGTTCTGCGAGGGCGATGATAAAATGTATCAATCCCTGGAAGAACCAGCTCGGAAATTAGGATCTGCTTTTCAGAAGGTAAATTTCCTCCGCGATATAAAGAGCGACTATTACGAACGAGGGCGGGTTTACTTCCCAAATGTAGACTTTTCGGAATTTACGCAGGATGCCAAGCGGAAGATCGAGGAGGATATTCAGGCAGATTTTGATGCTGCCTACCAGGGAATACTGCGCTTACCTAACGGAGCGAAGCTTGGGGTTTACCTGGCGTATGTGTATTATTTAAATTTATTTAAAAAGATTAAGAAGTGCTCTGCTGCTCTAATTGCTCACCAGCGAATAAGGATTCCGGACAACCGTAAAATTGCGTTACTCATTAGTACTTATTTTCGGCATCGTTTCAACTATCTCTAGTGATTCTTTAACCACAAATTTAACCACCATGCTTCAACTAAATGTTGCCATTGATCAAAACTCGGGTTTCTGTTTTGGGGTGGTGTACGCAATAGAAATGGCCGAAGACATCTTGGAGGAAGATGGATATTTGTTTTGTTTGGGAGATATTGTACATAACGATGAGGAAGTACGACGCCTGGAAAGAAAAGGCTTACGAATTATTGATCACGAAATATTAACTCAGTTAAGAAACGAAAAAGTATTGATCCGAGCCCACGGCGAACCTCCCAGTACTTACCGCACTGCTGCCGAAAATAATCTCCAGCTTATTGACGCATCCTGTCCGGTAGTCCTTAAGTTGCAGAATCGTATCAAAAATTCGTACGATAAAAACGAGAAAATATACATCTACGGCAAACACGGCCACGCCGAAGTAGAAGGTTTATTAGGTCAGACTAATCAGGAGGCAGTAGTTTTCCAGAGTTTGGACGAATTGAACTTGAGCGAAATTCCCCGGAATATGACCCTCTATAGCCAAACCACCAAAAGCACTGATAAATTTTACGAAATTAAAACAATACTGGAACAATCCGGTATTGCCGTCAATGCCAACGATACCATCTGCCGACAAGTCTCAAACCGGGATAAAGAATTGAGAGATTTTGCAAGACAATTTGATAAGATCATGTTCGTTTCGGGTACTAAATCATCCAACGGCAAGGTGCTTTATCAGGTATGCAAAAATCAAAACCCTAATACTCATTTTATTTCGCAAAAGGAAGAGATCAATACTAGCTGGTTTTCACCCCGAGATTCGGTGGGCATCTGTGGTGCTACCTCTACTCCTATGTGGTTAATGGAGGAAGTACGTGACGCTTTGCTGGAACTTTAGTTAAGAAAATACTCTTTGCTAAGCATGACACTTTGGTATCAGGAAAAAGGGATCTGGATTGCTCTCGCTATTATCAGCTTGTGGTTTTTATCATTAGGCTGGCTACTGACGAGCTTTGCTGTTGATTTCACTAATCCCCTTACCTACGCCTTAATTCTACTTCAAGCCCACTTGTACACTGGTTTGTTTATCACCGCCCACGATGCCATGCACGGTAGCGTTGCCAGGAATAGAAGCTGGAACAACACTTTAGGTACAATTGCTGCTACCCTGTTTGCCTACAATTCGTACCGCAAGCTTTTCCCTAAACATCATCAGCATCATCAGTTTGTGGCTACCGATAAAGATCCCGATTATCACGAAGGCAGTTTTTTTCCTTGGTATATTAAGTTTGCGCGAGAATATATAAGTATCTGGCAAATTTTATTAATGGCCGTTACCTATGAAATATTAATCCGGTTTTTTCCCAAGCCCAACGTCATTCTGTTTTACATTATCCCTTCGCTCCTCTCTACGTTGCAGCTGTTTTACTTCGGTACCTATCTGCCTCACCGCGGAGAGCATAACAACAAACACCAATCGCGTAGCCAACGAAAAAACCATGTCTGGGCTTTCTTAAGCTGCTATTTTTTCGGTTACCACTATGAGCACCACAATGCTCCTGGAGTACCCTGGTGGAAACTGTATAAAGAAAAGGAGTCTCTAGAGTTAGAGACTAATCGTTAGACGCGACGTCGTTTTTGGTCGGAAGTTTTCTCATCCTTACCAAACGCAATAATCAGCGAAACCCCGGAGAAAAACCAGAACATGGCCATAATGACGATCCAGCTATTACCAAACATGGGAGGAAATCTCCCGAGACTTGACTCCTCAACTAGAGAAAGTACAGAAAGAACTATTGCTATAAAACCAACAATTGCCATAACAATACCGGCCATTCTCATAATGCGTAGGGTTTAGTGAGGCTGCAAAATAACATAACTTTACGGCCTTATACAATAGTAATAAGGAGGAAACCAGTATTGTTTAAGTCTACTCAAATATATCGTTGGCAAACCGGGTATCAAACAACTCATCTAGATAACGGGTGCGGGTAAACTGGGTATAATTATCGCGACATGCCCCGGTTCCGCTGCGCATGATGCTAGCGCAAAGACCGCGACCATCAGTAACTTCTCGGTGAGCCCGGTTCAGAAAACAGTGTCCTAACTCATGAAACAGCACAAACTCTCGTCCGCGGTCTCCACTCCGGTTCCAGAAAGCTTCATCAATAGTTACTCGATTTGAATCGAAACGCCGGAAGGCAAAGTTGCACCGGCCTAGTATTCGGTGTTCGTCAATTTCCTGAATTTGGGCGGTAATACCAGCGGTTCGTAGATTTATATTAAGTCCACGATTAAATGCTTCTTCCTCAAAGCGCTCAAAGTACACCCACAATGCTTCCTCCACTCCCGGATAGCCAACTTCCCGAGACTCAATTTCTCCTACCACTTCTTCATCTTCCTGGCAAGCTGTAGTGAACAATAGACAGACAAAACTTAATAAGGGTAGCATAGATGGCCGGATAGACCATTGGACATAAGCGTTCATATTCGTGTTTGTTTGCGGTTAGTGAATGATGTGCTTTCATAACTGCTCAGTTAAGAAAACATTGTCATTAACTCCTTTAAATTGGCCGGATTGTCTTCCCGCCAACCAATAGGGCAAAAGCATCTATTGATCACATGTCAGAATTAGAACGCCGAGCGTTATAGTTACTTAGGCATCCGGAAGAAAGAGGCTAATTTTCTCCCGGATACCTTTCTTCACTTAAAACCATCCTGGTTTATTCGGCAGCATTGGCCTGCATTTCGTCGCCGTGTAGCGTGCTTAGGAAGCTCACAATATTGCGAATTTCTTTTTTGGTCAGATAGTTCGTCATGTTTGGCATACTGGAAGGAGCCGAGGTACGCTTCACAATTTGTGATTTCTCGATCACACTTTCGGGTTGGTTCCCTACTTTAATTACAACCTCCGTATCGCTTTCCTCCTGCAAAATACCGCTTACAGTTTTTCCATCTTCAAGCTCCAGGGTTACCACTCCGTAGCCCGGTGCAATACGGGCACTCGGATTAACAATAGCTTCCAATATTTGCTCTCTGGTTAGCCGATCGGCTATCCCATTTAAACGCGGTCCGGCATTTCCGCCGTAATCATCGTAAGCGTGGCACTTCATACACTGAGCCGTAGAATTACGGAATACTAACCTTTGGCCTAATTCGGCATCTCCACCGTAAAGGCAATCTTGATAAGAAGCACTCAAAGAATCAGAGGAATTAGCCTCTATCTGTTCCAAACGAGCAATCAGGTCTTGCGATTTTGTACTATCCACCGCCTCCGCTAGTTCTAAATGGACTTCTGGCGGGAGGTTCCCGTTTTCTAGCTTGCTTAACAGGTTTTCAAAGGTGTTTTTAGTTTGCTCTACCGGTAGCGTCCCCAGGGTGAGCATCGCTGTCTGCTTTTCTTCGGCTGTTTTAGTATCGATCACCTCGGTTAGCAAAGACACCATCAAATCCTGAGAGATGTCCATTTGCTTCATTAAGTCTAAACCTACCACCCGGACGCTCTTCTCCCGGTCAGATAGCGCTATCTCAACTGCATTCCCGATTTGATCGTAATCCAACGCAACCAACGCCTTCAGTGCTTCTGCTCGTACTTCAGGATTACTATCACTTTTTAGTCGGGCTAACAATTGAGAGGCCCCTTCCGAAAAGCCTAGACGCCCAATGGCTTTGGTTGCTTCTAACCGCACCAGCGGGTCCGACTGGGATGTAAGCCTGATCAGAGGTTGAGCAGCCGCATCCTGAATTTTAGCGGGGTCACGCTTTATCTCACCCCGGTAGCGACCGTCTACCCGGTCAAGCACAGAAGGCTCCGCCCAGGTTCCTAAAGCAGCTACCGCTTCCGCTCTAAGCTCCTCAGGGTTGCTTTGACTCAAAGCATAGTCCAGTAGGTTTTGTAGTGCCTCATCGCTGCCCACTCGTAAATTAGCGTTGATCGCTCTTCGCACTAAAGCTTCATTGGTAAACCGGTTATCCTGTAAAACATTACCTAAAGCGGGTAGCGCTTCTTCAATGGAATAATCATCGTTGATAGCCCGCGCGGCTTCGGTCACAATGTATTCATCTTCATCATCCAGGAATTGAGCCACTCCCGGCTCTTCCATACGGCGGAGAGCAACCACAGCACCAATTCGCACCGCCCGGGAGGGATGATCGGCCAAAGCAACTACCGGCTCAGCCTTGCCAATGCGGGCTAGGGCTAGGCTAGCGGCATGACGGAGGTAAGCATCTTCATCGTTATTGGCTTCCAGTAGGTCAATGAGAGGTTGAACCGCTGGCTCGTAAGCAATACGTCCTAAGGCCTCGGCGGCAAAGAAACGGGCTCGAGAATATTCATCTTCCAGCAGGGGAACCAACTCCTCGGCGGCAGGAGCGTAGCGGGTATCACCCAACCACTTAGCCGCCTGCGCTCGGATTTCCGGGTCGGAATCTTCTAATAGTGGCAATAAACTTTCGGCATAAGATTCTTCCTGCCGGGCTAACTGACTCAGTCCCCAGATACTGTGTACTCGAGCCAATTGATGATCGGTTTGGGCTAGCATCTGACGAAACACTTCTGCTCCGTCTTCGCCTCGCTTCGCTAGCTCGAACTGGGCTTTCTGCCGCACCCGCATATCCGGGTTTTTCAGTAGCTCGCCCAGAGAATTGTCATCGCGCTTAGTAAAGTCTTCGGCTAATAGAGTTTGGGTTTGTTTACGCTCCGGCCAGTCGGTGCCGCTGGGAGCATCCAGCTTCCAGATTCGGCCTTCGTTCTTAGGGGTCCAGCCATCAATCCAGTCGCCCATGTACATAGCTCCATCCGGGCCAAAATCCATACCCGTAGCTAATACTCCACCCATAACCTGTTCAGTTTCACCCAGTTCAAAGCTAGCTCCCTTTGGATTAAGTTTAAAGGCATGAATACCCGAACGAGACGGATTCCCTACGAAACTGGCCACAAAGAAATAGTCTTTCCACTTGGGGCCTAAAGCGGTTCCAGGGTTGTATAAGAAGCCCGTCGGGCCGTTGACGTAATTGATGATAGCCGGAGTAATATAGGCCGCCTGCCCCTCAAACCGAGGTTTGTACATTCCCTCGTCCATCCAAACCTTATACTCGTTGTTTTTCGGGTCTTTATACTTTCCGAACTGCCAGTTAATGCGCCAGCCAGTATCCGAACCGTTTACGATATATACCAAACGTTCGCTTTCGCCCCGATGATCACCGTCGTTGTCCTGGCCAATAATGTTTCCGTACTTGTCAAAGGTGAATTCGTGGGTATTCCGTAAGCCCATGGCAAACACCTCAAAGTCGCTACCATCAGGATTGGCCCGAACCAGCACTCCGCGGTTAGGATATTTCCACTCTTTTCCAGAAGCATCAGTACCGTGGAAGCCAATGTCGCCAATACCCCAGTAGATACGACCATCGGGACCCATTTCCAGACCGGACATGCCGTGCCCGCCAAAGCCAACATGCACGCCGTAGCCGTGGGAGATAGAGGTTTTTTCGTCGGCAATTCCGTCGCCGTTTTCGTCCTTGATTCGCCACAGGTCCGGGGCAACTCCGGCAAACAGATCATCGCCATCTACCAGAATGGCTCCCAGCACATCGTCGTATTCGCGGTTGAAATCTTCAATTACTAACTGAACCCGGTCGGCCAGTCCATCGCCCGAAGCATCTTCTACCCGATATATTTTTTCTTTCTCTATAGTCAGATCTCGCCAGTCGTGAGAACCGTCTCCGTTTAAATCTTCCAACCACTCATTCTTGTGGCTGTTTTCGGGAGCTAAAGTTTTGTGCAGAAACTCTTTGCGGTCATCTACATGCTGCAGCTGAATAGATTGTATCTCCCAATCCTGATGAGCCCGAATATCAAATTCTGAATTCAAACCTCGCTCGGTACGGGTATAGTAAACCCTACCTTGGTTATCAATATCGATGGCAATAGGATCGTTTACGAGCGAGTCTATGGCCCACAAGCTCAGAGTGAGACCTTCGGCCAGTTCTGGATTGACGGAAGCCTCAATGGACTTGGTTAACTCGGCTACCTGCTCCGGCGGTAACTCTTTAATTCTTAAGTCTACTGGCTCCTCGTTTTTACATCCGAATAGCCCGACCAAAAACAGAAAAACAAACGATAAAAACAGTTGATTAATCTTCTTAAAACTTAGCATAATTTGTCTCATCAATACCCAATCATTAAATATCAAGCCTGAAAATACAACATTTCTGCTATATCGCCATTCTTAAAAATATTTTAATCTGAACCGAAGAAACGACCTACCATTAAGTGAATGAAAATAATTCTCCTAAGCAGCCGTATTTTGTTTTATCACCGGAGAAATATACTCGTAGAAGCGCTCTGCGATGAAACCATTCTGAAGGTAAACCGGAAGTTCGGCCAGCCAGCGTTCGTAGGTTTCCAATCCCACGGCCTGGGCTACGTAGGCTTCGTGCACCAGGTTAATATAGCTGATCACCTTAAGTAACGAATCATGAAATAGCTTAGTGTCAATATCCGCTATCACAAAGCGCTCAATCTCCCGATTGGAAGCCGAGACGACTAACCTTTGCAGTAAATGAAACACTGTGGTGTAGCCAGTACGCCAGGCTAGCTTCTGCCAGTGTTCACGGGTAAACCGACGTAACACTTCGCCGCTGCGCTCACTTCGCAACGCCATTTGAGGATTTCTCTGTACCCGGTTACGCACCTGCTGCGATCGCTGTCGATGAGTGGTACGTAAGAACTGCCGCAACTGACTTTGCACTTCCCGTTCATCCTTTGCCAAGGATAAGGCCGGTTTAGACCAGCGACCGTTGGGCAATCCGTAGATTGAAGGATGATGGGCCTCGCCAAAAGCGTAGAATGAAAGTGCCGATGGATAGAACTTTTGCTTCACCAACCGGCCGGCCTCCGACAAAATGCGGGCGGGGGCGCGGTTACTCATCTGATGAATTAGGAGCATCGCTCGCAGGCTTTCTTCCACGCTGTAGTAAGCCTGAGGAAAAGTCCAGTAGAGCGCATGTTGTTGGTAGTCAATATCGCCCAAAGCGGCGGTCTGCCGGATGGTATATTCGGTGTTCCAGCTATTGAGCAAGTGCCGCTTCAACGACTCTTTTTCACCATCGGTAGGCACAACCGATAACTGCCGGAAATTGGTAATTTTATTGAGATTGTAAGCTTCTTCGTCCGCGTCAATATGCTGCTGCAGAGCGTAAAAATAGTTCAGAAATACCTGAGCCGGAATAGAACGTTGCCACTGTTCGTACTCCTGTTCATCCATTTCCGCTACTGGTTTTGAAACGTCTTTCATAGTCGTAAATATTCTTTATTTAAGAACAAAAATTTACGACAAGACGTTCTTATTGGCTGGTCAAAAATAAGCTAAATAAGCTTTGATCACACTTAGATGCAGTTTTTTTTGGTTTTTTAAGACTGGCACGAAAATACTTATTTTAAGAATTAACCTGTACCAGATATTTTTCTTTATCTACCGAAAAAATCTGCCGGAGAATATTAAAGGCAATCAAGTAGGTAGGTTTTACGCCCTCCAGTCCCAAGCTACCCGAGGCCAGGGTGCTGCCAGTTTCCAGAGGATTATCCGAGGCGTAGTAGGCGTAGCGTAGTTTTACTTCAGGATTGATACTGCTGCGGATTTTGGCCGCGGCCTGTATCGCCTTTTGGTAGTGAGCTCCTTCCATTTCCAGACCGATGGCTCGCCAGGAAGAACGGAGGAAATAACGAAGCACGTCTTTGTTCTGAAGGGAAGTTCCCAGTACGGTAATCATAGGCCCCACACAAACTTCTAACCCGTGACCCCTCAGAGCATCAACATCCAATTCGTTATTGAAAGGATAATTATCCGCCGTACCTTCAAACACATGAGCGGTAGGAATCATAATGTCGCCCTTGCGCCCCTGCAAAATACCAGCCTTACCCATAATGGAAATGGACTCGATTTGGAGCGGATAGCTGCCATTTTCCTCGTCGTAGGGTTTTAGCAGTTCGTCCATGCACTCGTAGGCCTGCTCGCCAAAGGCATAGTCCATAATCAGCAGCACCGGCAACTGCTCCTGGTCTGCGGTAGCCTTGGGTATATCCGGGGCCACCCACTCACCGGGCAGTTGAGCGGTATCGATTATTTGAATGGAGATATTAGTACCCGACTGGTCAATCACTTCAATGAGACCGTTTTTCAGCGCAAAATCATGGATTTTTTTAAAAAGCTGAGTTTTCTTCTGGTGACTGATTTCTACGGCCAGTTTCTCAATTTCCTCGTAACTCGACCTTCCCAGTGCGTGGTAGCCGTAGACGATATTTACAAAGCTATGCAAATTAGCGCTGATAATATGCACCGGACGGGCGATCAGCCCTTTTTTCTCCAGTATGGACTTAATGTTGTTTGCCCAAAGTTCGCCGTACACGTGATGGCCGATCCGTTCGCGTAAGGTGTTAGAAAATTTAATCTCCCGATCTCCCTTGCCCTGAGCCTCTTCAATGGAGAGCTTCCCAAGATAGTACACAATGTGAAACAGGCTGTGCCGGGTAGGATCTACCGCAAATTGCTGGTAGGCTCGGCGAGTTTCCTCGTAGGTTCGGCTAAGTACATTAGATAGGTAGGAATAGGCCGCTTCCAGGTCACAATCTTCTTCGCGAGCTTCCTGCTCTACCAGCTCCCGCAGTTTCATCCAATCGGGGGTTTCCCGCCCTTTATGATCCAACGCGTTACGACGAATTTTCTCGGCCTCGTTGTAGAGGAATGTCAGATGGGTTAGAATATCGTAGATGTCGCTACGGCCCCGAGTCATTTCTACGTACATCTGCAACTCATCTACCCGGTAGCAATTTCGGCGCCGCTTAGCCGGAATTATATTCTCGAAGCTGGATTGTTCGTACCCCTCCCGGGAGATGAGCTTGACGTAGCGACACTCTTCAATACCCCGGGGCAAGCGATCCAGCACGTACAGCAATCCGTTCAGTTCTACCCGTTCGGGATCCAGAATTAGTCCGTAAATTTCGGGCTGAAGGACGTGTAAGGCTTGAATAAGCGACTCCCCGGAAACGCCCAGTGGCTTGTAACTTCCCCGGATAAACAAGTGCCGCATGGTAATATACAACTTCTCAATGGCAGCGCGGGATTCCTGGGCACGAGATCGGATCATGACAACGTAATCTGGTTTAAGCAAAGGTAACAGGTTTGCTCGTAAATATTTGTTGAGCCTAACGATTTGCTACTGACTATTTCACCTAAGGGTTGTGGAGTATTATTCGGCGGTAGGCAACTAACCCCGGTTGGCCCTGATCTTTTACTTCCAGAATAATGTGTAGGTCCTGGTCTTGAATATCCTGCGGGATGATTAGCTGCTGTTTAGGTTCATCCGCGTTTTTTAAAGAAAAATCTCCGGTGTAACTGCTGGCTTCCGGATAATAGAACCAATTGTAGCTTAGCTTGTCCCCATCGGGATCAGTAGAAGCAGAAGCATCCAAGTTTACTTCCGCCCCTGCTTCTACTTCCATACGGATAATCTGATTAGTCTGATCACCGTTTACCACGGGCTGCGGTTCATGGTTCACTGCTTCAGTGTCCTTTAACGAGTAGTCCAGCCGGTTCATAAAGCTATTTTGCACGGCTTCTTTCCAGCGCATCAATTGATATACATCTACCCCACAGGTGTGGTAGTAGCCCTCGGGAAACTGTTCGCCCATGGGTTGAAATAATCCTCCCCAACTGCCCTGCTCTGGTTGCTGGGGATCATTCAATCCTAAGGTACCGCTAATTAAATACAGAAAGGAGGGAGTATCCCCTTCGCCTCCATTATCATAGTGCTCCGACATTGGTCCGTGTCCGTTGACCTCTTCGGGCAAAGTAGGTTTTACGTTAGGCTGACCGGGGCAACAGTACTGCCAAAAATGACCACCGTCGTGCAGCAGCCAGCGCGGTTGAACCCGCTCGCCCTCGTAGGTAGATTGGGTAGTTCCAAAGCGGGTGCAATCCAGGGCTTTTACCTTGTCAAGGTCTACCAGATAGTCAAAAGTAATATCCTGAAGGAGTATGCCGTAGATATGCAGCTTATCTAGCAGTTGCTGAAATTTTTCTTCCCCTTGCCGCTGACGGTAGCGGTACAGAGCCTGAATAAAGGTGATGGGCCCGCCCCACATCTCTACGTAGATCGGCCGGTCATCATCCTTCTCAAACACCTTCTGCAAGTATTCACTGCCCGGAGAATCTTTAGGCTCACCGTTGGGGTTCTTGCCTTCCCCAATCCAATCGGCAAAACGGATGTCACCCCATTCGCTTTCCATGTGCCGGTCGCCAATCGGACCACTGAATTTCTTCTCATTGGTCAGCCAGATAATCGGCAATGCCCCTCGCCCGCGATGAGTAACCTCCGATAATTGTTGATAGGTAGGATAACCTTCCTGATGTTGAGATAGCTGTTCGTATTCCTGCTGGTAGGCATTCAGTATGCGTTGTCCTTTATTCCAGGGCTCGGGGTCGTCGTGATAAAAGTCAGGAAGCTGGTTCGTAATAATGATAGCTTCCGTATCAAAGAGATGAGAATAGTACAGATAGCGAATCAGTGAATTGCCATCGTCGTGGGTCATATCGGTCATAATCACCACGCGGTATTTTTCCTGGGCAAAAGTAGTATTGCCAAACAACCAGAAACCAATTATTAAAAATAATATCTTTGAGAAGTAGCTTTGAGTCATAATTGTAATTAGGCTGAGTATTTATAGTTTAAATCGGCCCCCTGGCTTGTTGACCAACGCACTGTCCGGGTTGTAATTCGGATTTACAGTCGGAAGTTCTACCCCGATTTTATCAATCCAATTTAGAAGTTTATCCTTCAATTCCGAAACTCGCTCGGGCATCTCCGCCGATAAGTCGGTAGTCTCGGACAGGTCATGTTCCAGATTGTACAATACGGTTTTAGCTTCCGGTATGTAGGCCCCACCATCTTCCAAGTCGATGTGGTCGCCAAAGTAGTGAATAAGCTTATAAGGCCCCTTACGGATGACGGCCGACGGAGTGGCTCCCCACTGGGCATCGTAGAGAGGCATATACCAATACAGAGCGTCTCGGTTGAGGGAGTCCTGTTGGGTAAGCAGCGGGCGCAAACTAAACCCATCCAATAAATGATCTTCCTTCACCTTCCCTCCGGCTAGATCCAGCAACGTGGGATAAATATCAACAACATGCACCGGTTCATGAGAAACTGACTCACCCTCGATAAGCTTGGGATACTTGGCGATCAAAGGAACTCGAATACCTCCTTCGTAAGCCGAGCCTTTTCCGTAACGTAGCGGATAATTCTCAAACTGGCTATCATCTCCACCGTTGTCGGAGAGAAAAATAACCACCGTATTTTCCTCAATACCTAATTTCTCAATAGCGTGCAGTAGTTGTCCTACCGAATTGTCTAAATGCTTTAAAGCCGCCAGATAAACCGCGTTGCTGGGAAAACTCACCTTCTCGATTTGCCGCTTTTCCAACGGCCAGCCCCGTGACTTATACTGAGCTACCAGCGAGTCGGGGGCGTGTACTCTGGTGTGAATGCTGTGATGGGATAGGTAAATAAAAAATGGTTGTTGTTCCTTTACTGACTTCTCCATGAACTGAGCCGCCTCGGTCGTAAGGAACTGCACACCTTTATCACCTCTATTAGCATAATTCTCCGGGTCTTGCCGGGGGTTTACGTAATCAAAACCGTAGTAGGATTTACCCTGATCATACAGATAAAGGTAATGACCATCGTCGTTGGCGGTCAGATGCCACTTCCCCAGCAGTGCGGTGGTGTATCCCTGATCCTGCAAGGCTTTTCCCAGTGTATAGGTGCTTCGGGGCAGATTCCGCCGGAAGGTGGGCTCTCTCATTTTAGCGTAGGGATAGCCGTAGCCGGGGATGACGTGCCACATTTCGTTCCGGGCTGTGTGTTGTCCGGTAAGTAACGAAGCTCGAGTTGGGGTACACTGAGGGGTAACGTAAGCATCAGTAAAGCTCATGCCTTCGGCAGCCAATTGGTTAATATTGGGCATATCCTGGTACCGGTTTCCGTACGGAGTAATCGCTCCCCAAGACAGGTCGTCTATCACATTAGGCTTCTCTGAGATGGATGTACGGACGTTAGATTGAGACTTAAGTGTGATTGATATTAATCCGAAGAAAGCAGTAAGAAAAGTAAGGTGGAAAACACGCATAGCCAAGCGTAATTCAGGTTAGTATTGGCGGGTCAAATACCTCTCGAAAAGTAAACGCTTCAGATGACTCTCCTTTTTCTCTTAGATGGGACAGCCGCTCTTTAGCCATTTCGATAGTGGGAATGTGGCCGACTGGTACCCACCATAGCACCATAAACGGACCGGAGTGCTTCTCGAACCACTGCTTCCGTTTCCGCATAATTTCAACATGGCCCGATTGGTAGGTAAACCCTTTTAGTGCGTCGATGCTTACCCATACCGACATATTCACGATAAACTGAGGGTCACCAAATGGATGAAAATCGGTGGCGTTACCTGAGTTATCCTGCAATCGCCAGACAAAGCCTGGGCTTCTTTCTGCTAGCTGGTTGATGCGATCAATATTTTCTACAAATTCGCTGATTTGAGGATCATCAATCGGATAGCGAAGCCGGCCAATATTTAACTGAGCGAGATGATACATAGAGGCCAAAATACAAAAAAACTACCAGTGCATCATCCCGTCGGGAACAAGCTTACAGAAAACTGATTTTTACACCGGGATTATTTAGAATCTTAACTTTTTGTGAACAAAAAATGTAAAGATTCGAAAAAAACCACGTAATATTGCTAACAAATTTTGCCACTTTTTTATTATCTTACTATTACCAAGGCGCATTTTTTAATTCTCTAGGCGCTAAACTACTACTGGCTGTGCCTCTTTTCAGCCGTCAGCCGTCATCCGTCATTATTTTTTCGTGCGACCAATAATTTAGAGTCCACACAAAACGACTATCACTATGAAAAACCACTTTACCAAAAAATGTAGAACCACTGCTAAGTATTTCCTTCGGGGAGTACTTATTCAATGTTTTTTTTTCCATCTAAGTTATGGGCAAGAAGCAACCGTGACCGGACGCGTTATCTCCGAAGAAGATCCGGGAGGGCTTCCTGGCGTGAACGTAGTTATCAAAGGCACTACTACCGGTACCGTTACCGATCTGGATGGTCAGTACCGGATTAACGCTTCTCCGGAAGACACACTATCTTTTTCTTCAGTGGGCTTCGTTACCCAGGATATACGGGTTGGCAATCAGTCTGTCATTGATGTAACGATGAATTCCGATGTGCTGGCCCTTTCGGAAGTGGTCGTGGTGGGTTACGGTACTCTGGAAGAAAAAGACCTGACCTCCGCTATTTCCACGGTGAAAGCCGAAGAGATTCAGAAAACTCCTACCGCCCAGGCCATGCAAGCGCTGCAGGGACGGGTTCCGGGAGTGCAGATTGTCAGCAGCGGAGCACCGGGAGCTTCGCCGACGGTCCGCGTACGGGGCATAGGCTCCTTTGAGGGCAATGCAGCTCCTCTTTACGTGGTAGACGGCATGTTTTTCGACAACATCGATTTCCTCAACCCCAACGACATAGAAACTATTTCCGTACTGAAGGACGCTTCGGCCTCAGCAATCTACGGTGTACGAGCCGCTAACGGGGTGGTATTGATCGAGACCAAATCGGGCGACTACGAGCAGGCTCCCGAGATTGTCTACGACGGCTACTACGGTATGCAAAATCCGCAGAATGTGATTAAGATGGCCAACACCGAGCAGTTTGTACGGTACGTAAACGAAACCGGTTCGGATGCCGATATCGCCTTTGTCGATAATGCCATGCAACGCTTTGGCCGCAGCCGGATCAACCCCAATGTACCGGCAGTGAACACCGACTGGTACAGCGAGATCATGGAACCGGCCAGCATCCAAAACCATACCCTAAGCTTTAACGGCGGTGGCGAGCGCACCCGCTATTCCATAGGCGGTAGTTACTTTAACCAAAAGGGGCTGCTGAAATCTACCCGAAACGAATTTACCCGGCTTAACTTCCGCACCAAGATTGACTCTAAGGTGAAGGACTGGATTACCGTGGGCGGAAACTTTAACGTCAGCACTACCCGTCAGTACGTAGGCGATAATGCCGCCTGGTTCCGGGGGTATTTTGCCGTTCCCATTATCCCAGTCTACGATGATCAGAATACTGACGCAGAACCCTTTCAGTTGGCTAACGCTCAACTAATCGGCTACCGGGGAAACCAGAATCCATTCTACAGTCTGCTGTACAACGATGACCGCAACCAGATTGGTAAAGTGTTAGGTAATTTCTACGCGGAAATAGATATTATCCCAAATATTCTCTCCTTTAAGTCTTCTTACAATTACAGTTTAGAAGGTCGAAACGGCCGTAACGTAGATTTTGCCTTTTCCGACGGAGTGCAAGACTTTCAGTCGGCGATCCGCCGGGAAAGTGTCACCAGCTTCGACCAGATCTGGGACAATTTCCTGACCTACGAGAACAACTTTGGGGACCATTTCTTGACCGTTGTGGGTGGGTATTCCTATCGTAGTGAATACGCCGAGATTTTATTTGCCCGAGGTGAGGAGATTTCCCCTAATCCATCCCGCGATCAGCAAGAACTTTGGTACTTATCCCGCGCTTTGAACATCGATATTGATAACGTAGGTGATGCTAATGGCAATACTCTGAACGGCGAGCTTTTCTTCCAGTCGTTGTTTGGCCGCATTGCCTACAACTACGATGACCGTTATCTACTGTACACCACCTACCGTCGCGACGGCAACAATAAATTCCAGAAGCAGTGGGGTGATTTTTTCACTTTTGGCGCCGGCTGGGTGATCTCGGAAGAAAACTTCTTTAACGCGAATTTTATCGACTTCCTAAAACTGCGCGGTAGTTGGGGGCAGTTGGGTAACGATAACATTCGTCCGGCAGTGGGAGCTCCTACCCTGGAAGAAACCACCACAGCGATTAACAATACCCTGGTCACCGGACGTCGCCTCCGCCCTACCTTCGACCTGATTGAGCAGTGGGAAACCACCGAGGAGATTAACGTCGGTATCACTTCCCGCCTATTTAACGACCGATTGTTGCTGGAAGCCGATTACTTCATTCGCGATACCGAAAACCTGGCCGTAGGTATTATCCCTCCGGTATTCCGCGATACCGAACGAAGAAGCCGGGGCGAAATTCGAAATGAAGGCTTGGAGCTTAACCTGAACTGGACCGATAATTTCAGCAGCGGGTTTTCGTATAACATCGGGGCCAACATGGCTACGCTGAAAAACGAGGTGCTGAGCCTGGGTGGCGCGCAAGGATTGAATGCCGGACAAGCTGAGTTTCGCCAACGTTCCATTGTAGGCGAACCCTTCGAGGCTTTCTACGGCTACGAAGTGGTTGGGGTATTCCAGGATGAAGAGCAGATCAACAACAGCGGCTACACTCAGGAGTTTATTACTGATAATAACTTAGTACCCGGCGATTTTTTCTTCAGAGATCAGAACGACGACGGAGTGGTGGATGCCGACGACCGGGTGGTGCTGGGATCGTACCTTCCTAACCTCACCTACGGATTTAACTTCGGGCTGAATTATAAAAACGTTAGCCTCACGGCCAACTTCCAGGGGCAGGCTGGCCATCAGATTCTGAACCGCAAGCGGGGTGAAATCATCTTTACGAATGATACCAACCTGGATGCCGAATTGATTAATAACCTGTGGCGAGGTCCGGGCACTTCTGACCGCTACCCTTCGGCCGCCGGACTAAGAAAAGGCTGGAATCAGAATATGAGCGACTACTTCGTGGAAAGTGGCACTTACTTCCGGGTGCAAAATGTGCGTTTATCTTATCTGTTTGCCGACCAGAACTGGTACGGTTCAAATTTGCCCCGTACCCGCCTCACCCTCACTGCCGAACGGCCGCTGACGGTTTTCAACTACAATGGCTTTAACCCGGAAGTACCCGATGGTATTGACCGCCAGGTATATCCCATACCGGCCATTTACACTGTCGGTTTAAACATCACATTGTAACCACTGACCCAAATAACTAGTAATATGAAATTCTTTAAAAAAATATATCGTTTACCAGTGCTCCTGCTGGCACTGTTCGTCTCCGGAGCCTGTGAAGAGCAGCTTGATCAACCTTTGCAAAACCAGGACATTGTGGAGAACACCGACTACACCCAGTCGGAGAATATGGTTCTACTGCTCTACGGGGCCTACGCAGAATGGAATGATTTACAATGGGAAACTTTTCCGATCATTTCGGTCCGGGGCGATGATGTGAATGCTGCCGGGGATCAATTTCCTCTAATCGAGACCGATGAGTTTCGCTACGACCGCAATTTCTGGATGTACAACTCCAGTTGGCTAAACCTTTATTCCGACGTACTTTACTGGCAGGGAGCGATGGAAGAGATAGAGAAGTATCGGGAAGCCGGAGCTGATGCCGCTACCGCCGATCAGTACATTGCCGAAATTAAAGTGCTACGGGCCTTTGAAATGCTGCAACTAGCCCGGCTTTGGGGAAGCATCCTGATTCCAGAGTCCTCGGCACCCAGCGATTTGTTCAATATTCCCCTGAGTTCGTTTGAGGAGGTAATGCAGCATCTGTCGGATGAGATGGACGATGCCATTCCGCTACTACCGAACGTAAGGCCCAACGAACGCACCGATGTGCCCGGAGGAGTTACCCGCTACACCGCCTTAGCCGTAAAAGCGATGGCCAATCTGGAACTCAAGAACTACCAGGGAGTAGCCGATGCTACCAGTGAGATTATCAACGCCAACACTTTTAGGTTGGTGGAAGATTATTATCAGCTATTCAAGATTCCCGGCAAACTAAGCGATGAAAGCTTATTAGAGCTACAGTATTCTGACTTTGGAACCGGGTCGGGAACCAGCACCCGTTACCTGTGGAACTTCTTCGGCCCTTCCGACTGGACACCCGCGGTGGCAGGCTCCGGGGGCGGCTGGGGTTTCTGGGAACCCAGTGTGAAGTATATCAAATTCATGCTGGACCGCGGCGAACGCGAACGACTGGAAACAACTGTACTCTTCACTCCCCAAGGCATTGCCGAAATTCAGTCGGACCCCAACTACGCTACGTTGCCGCCCTGGGTTTCTAATACCAGCCAGTCCGGCGATGTGTTTAACGATCACCCTCGTTACAATTTTCTGAGTGGCAAGTTTTACCTGCCGTCCGACCAACTCACTCCCGGCCGTACTACCTACGGTGAGAATAACAACTTCCAGGTTATCCGCTACGCGGAGGTACTACTAATGCACGCCGAAGCGTTGGTAAACGGAGCGAACAGTTCGGCTATTACGGCCGATGAAGCGGTGAACGCAGTAAGGGCCCGGGTAGGCATGGCACCCCTGAGCGGAGTGACATTGGATGATGTGCTGGCCGAAAAGTTTGCCGAGTTTGCCACTGAGTGGGGCATTCGGTTCTACGATGTGGTTCGGCACGGACGCACCGAAGAACTGGACTACGGCGGCAGAACCTACGAAGCTGGTACCGACCGCTATTTGCCTTATCCGCTGGAGCAGCAGGATGTGTTGCCTCAACTGGAAGAAGCCGCCGAAAATAGTTAACCTTCTTTGACTATCAGTTACAAGTTGAAAGGTTTCAAGTTATAGGTTGCCTTTCTTTATACAAGGCAACCTATAACTTGAAACTTGTAACCTATAAACTTTCATAACCAAAAATCATGAAAACCATAAACATACTATTTCTAGCACTGCTCATCCTCAGCGTTGGCTGTCAGGATGGGTACATCGACGATATCACGGCGGTGGATCCCGGTCCTGATGAAGCCGATCCCAATGTAACCGTCACGTTCCCGCCTAGCGGAACCGTTACCATACCGTTCACCGATGAGCAAACGGACTTAAACTTTCGTTTTGAGGTGACCGACGATATTGAGGTCGAATCTATCCGATTAGTACTGGACGGCACTGAACTAACCACCTTAAACGACTTTAAGGATTATCGTCGAGTGATGGATTCGTATACTTACGACGAACTTCCCATTGGAGAGTACACCTTTGAAGTGATTGCCACCGACATAGCCGGCAAAACCACTACGGCTACGGTGCCATTCACCGTGTCTAATCAATACGTAGCTCAGTTTGAAGGCGAAATCTTTTATATGCCATTTGAAGCCCAGTCGTACACCGAATTGCTAACCGAAACTGACGCTACGGTAGTGGGCGACCCCGGATTCTCTACCAACGCGGCGGTGGGCGAGTTTGCCTACGAAGGCAACCCCGACTCCTACTTAACTTACCCGGCAGAGAGGTTGCTCAATCCGGAATTTAGTGCCTCCTTTTGGTATAATGTTGATGCTAGCCCTGATCGGGCGGGTATCTTAGTGATCGGGCCTCCTGATCCGGCTAATCCTGATACGCCGAATAATCGCACCAGTGGCTTTCGTTTTTTTCGGGAAGGCGGGGCTACCAATCAGACTTTTAAACTAAATGTGGGCAATGGAGCAGCGGACAACTGGTTTGATGGCGGCCCATCTGCCACAGTTAATCCGGATACGGCCACTTGGGTTCATATTGCTTTTACTATCTCGCCAACCAGCGCCGCCGTATACCTAGACGGTCAATTGGCAAGCCAGGGAGATTTTACGGGAGTAGACTGGGCCGGCTGCGATATTTTATCTATCGCTTCGGGAGCACCTCGCTTTACCGAGTGGGGCCACTTATCCGGAAATAGCTTGTTAGATGATCTACGCATTTTTAACAAAGCCCTTACTCAATCTGAGATTCAAACCATTATCGGTGCTCAGCCGTAAGCAATCCGGTTTGGGCGTATTAATCACTAAATTAACAACCTGCGGAGGACTCCCAATGCTGGAAGTCCTCCCTTCATTCATTCTATGCGAATCGGTACCGGCTTCTTGCTTTTTTACATACTCCTTTGCGCGGCAGCTTGCAACGATAAGAATACTGAGGTACCCAATCTGAATTTGACGGCGGCTACTGTGGGTTCGGTGAGTTTAAATTTAAGCGATGAATTGACTGAAGAGGTTCCCGTTGATCGCTCTATTTCCCTGACATTTTCCGCACCCGTTAGTACGACTACTGCCGCTGAGGCGGTATCGCTGAAAAGCAACACGGATGTCAATTTTGATCTGAATTTTTCTAACGAGAACCAAACCCTGATTATCTTTCCGATGGGGACTTTAGAAAACGGAACGGAGTACTCCGTAGAAATCTCTTCTCAGCTATTGGGTGCATTGGGCGAATCGTTTTCGGGGGTTCAACTTCGGTTTAAAACCGTCTTGGGTGCTTTAGAAATTGTCTCCGTAACGATTGAAGGTGAAGAAATTCCGGCAACAGGCCGCATTCTCAATGTTCCCCTCAATCTAGCGATGGAAATTGGTTTCAGCGTACCGATGTCTCAAACGGCCTTAGCCGAAGCCGTGAGCCTGCCCGGTTCACCCGAACTGGAATTTAGTTTTTCCGATGAAAACAAAACCGTACGTATCACAAGTCCCGAAAATCTCAGATACCTCAACCGATATGAGCTCTCAATTTCCGACCAGTTAGTGGGCCAGCAGGGAGAACCCTTCGCTGGATTTACCCGGACACTTTACACCACAGTAGATGATACCCCTAAGTTTCCGATAATTTCGGATGAAGAATTGCTCACCAAAGTGCAACAGCAAACGTTTCGCTACTTCTGGGATTTTAGGCACCCAGTAAGTGGCATGGCCCGGGAACGTAGTACTTCCGGGGATTTGGTCACCAGTGGTGGCACCGGCTTCGGACTGATGGCGATGATTGTCGGGGTAGAACGAGGATTTATTAGCCGCGCAGAAGCGGTTGAACGGTTTACAACAATTATTAATTTTCTGGAATCCGCCGACCGCTTTCACGGAGCCTGGCCGCACTGGATGAACGGAAATACCGGTGAAGTTATTCCTTTTAGCACGAGAGATGATGGCGGCGACCTGGTAGAAACAGCCTTTTTAGTACAGGGAATGCTTGCCGTGCGGGCATGGCTGGATGCTGGCGTTGCCGAAGAACAAGCTCTTATCGATAAGATCACCCAGCTTTGGGAGGAAGTGGAATGGAATTGGTACACTCAGGAGGGGCAGGATGTACTGTACTGGCACTGGTCGCCAAATTATGCCTGGGAAATAGACCTGCCAATCCGGGGGTATAATGAAGCACTTATTGTATACGTATTGGCAGCCGGTTCACCCACTTTCCCTGTTCCACCGGAAGTTTATGAAAATGGTTGGGCTCAAAACGGCCAAATCGTTAACGGAAATTCCTACTACGGCCATCAGCTACCCCTGGGGCCGGAACTGGGGGGGCCACTGTTCTTCGCTCATTATTCATTCTTGGGTCTTGACCCTCGGAATTTGTCTGATCCATACGCCAGCTACTGGAAGCAGAATGTCAACCATTCACTTATCAACCAGGCCTATTGCACCGACAACCCCAAGAACTTCGCGGCTTACTCCGGGGCTTGCTGGGGGCTTACTGCCAGCGATAATCAGGATGGCTACTCGGCCCACTCCCCTACCAACGATCTGGGAGTGATTACCCCAACGGCAGCACTATCTTCCTTTCCCTACACTCCCGAGAAATCAATAGAAGCGCTGCGTTTTTTCTACTACACTATGGGCGACCGCCTATGGGGTGAGTACGGCTTCTACGATGCGTTCAACGCCACGGAAGACTGGTACGCCGACTCGTATCTGGCGATTGACCAGGGCCCGATTGTGATTATGATTGAGAATCATCGTACTGCTCTTGTCTGGGATTTATTCATGTCGGTGCCCGAAGTGCAGACTGGCTTAAACACCCTAAAATTTACTTACTGATGAAACAACCCACCAGCATCCTCTACATGAGCTTTTTCTCCCTTTTACTCGGGATTAGCTGCCAGAGTACCAGCGAAAATCAGGAAACATCGTCTGCGCCTGCGGACACTTCCCAGATCTCGGATGATTCACTCTTCAATCTGGTGCAGTACCGAACTTTTCAGTATTTCTGGGACGGAGCCGAACCCAATTCCGGTATGGCTCCCGAACGTATCCACATGGATGGTGTCTATCCCCAAAGCGATCAACATATTGTTACTATCGGTGGAAGCGGTTTTGGGGTAATGGCTATTCTGGTAGGAATAGAGCGAGGCTATATCAGCCGGGAGGAAGGCCGAGAACGGTTACAGCAGATTACTGATTTTCTGGAATCCGCCGATCGCTTTCACGGGGCCTGGCCGCATTGGCTCGACGGAAAAACTGGAAAAGTAAAACCCTTTAGTCGTAAAGATGACGGTGGTGATTTGGTAGAATCTGCTTTTATGGTACAGGGGCTATTGGCCGTTCGTCAGTATTTTGCCGATGGTAATGAATCCGAACAAGCACTGGCTGAACAGATAGACCGGCTTTGGCAGGAAGTGGAATGGGACTGGTATACGCAAGGTAAAAATGTACTGTATTGGCACTGGTCGCCTAACTACAACTGGGAAATGAACTTTCCGGTGGGTGGATACAACGAATGTTTAATCATGTACGTGCTGGCGGCAGCCTCTCCTACTCACGCTATTGAACCGGAAGTGTACCACGAAGGTTGGGCACGGAATGGTGGCATCCGGAGCGAAGAAACTTACTACGATTATGATTTAGTGCTAGACCATTACGAACATAATGATGACCCGGTAGGTCCGTTATTTTGGGCTCACTATTCCTACCTAGGGCTTAATCCGCGTAATTTAACAGACCAGTACGGTGATTACTGGAAACTGAACCAAAACCACGCTCTCGTCCATTTAGCCTACTGCAAAGAAAACCCTAAAAACTACGCGGGCTACGGAGAAAACTGCTGGGGACTTACCTCTAGCTATTCTATGAGAGGGTACGCCGGACATCGTCCGGGAATGGATCTAGGAGTGATTTCTCCCACGGCAGCTCTTAGTTCTTTTCCCTACACACCGGAGCCTAGCATGGTCGCTATGCGGTATTTTTACGACTCTCTGGGTGAACGGATTTGGGGCGAATACGGGTTTTATGATGCCTTTAGTCAGACCAGAGGTTATTACCCTCCCCGCTACCTCGCGATTGATCAGGGCCCCATCGTGGTGATGATGGAGAATCATCGTTCTGGTTTACTATGGGAGTTATTTATGAGTTGCCCGGAAGTACAACAGGGATTGGAAAAATTAGGATTTGAAACTACCGGTGAAGACCGACCTACAGCTAACCGGTAAAATGATTTACTATCAGCACTACCCATCATGATGAAGACCATCCATGTTACCACACTCTTACTAGTTCTTGCCTTTGCCGATGGTGCTGACGCGCAGTACTCCCAGCAACGCACCTACTGCAACCCCATCAACATTGATTATACCTATATGATCTACAACGCCCATCGTGATCTATCCTATCGGTCGGGAGCCGACCCGGCAGTGGTGGAGTTTCGGGATGAGTACTACATGTTTGTGACGCGTTCTATGGGCTACTGGCACTCTATTGATCTACTCAGCTGGCGATTTATCAGACCCAAACAGTGGTACTTTGAGGGCTCCAACGCTCCGGCGGCATTTAACTATAAAGATTCCTTACTGTATGTAGCGGGAAATCCGTCGGGCTCTATGAGCGTGCTGTACAGCGATCGCCCCGCCGAAGGTGAATGGCTGGCAACTCCAGCTATACTGAATAATCTACAGGACCCGGCTTTGTTCATTGACGACGACCGACAGGGATACATTTTCTGGGGTTCGTCCAATAAGTTTCCCATTCGGGGTCGTACCCTAGACATTAACAAAAACTTTCGACCGGGGGAAGAGGTCTATGAGTTATTCAATCTCCAACCCGAAAAGCACGGCTGGGAGCGTTTCGGAGAGAACCATGCCGATACAGTGCTGGGCGGCTACATTGAAGGTCCGTGGATGACCAAGCATAACGATAAATACTACTTACAGTACGCTGCTCCCGGCACTGAATTCAACGTGTACGGCGATGGCGTATATGTGAGTGATGATCCCCTGGGTCCGTATGAATACGCTCCCAACAATCCGGTATCTTACAAACCCGGGGGCTTTATCAACGGAGCGGGACACGGCAGCACGGTAGAAGGACCCTTAGATATTTACTGGCACTTTGCTACCATGGCGGTTTCCATCAACATTGGCTGGGAACGACGTATTGGGATGTTTCCCACCTTTTTTGATGAAGATGGATTAATGCATACCAACACCTATTTTGGGGATTATCCTCACTACGCCCCGGCAGTAGCGGATGAGCAAGGAGCGTTTGCCGGATGGATGCTCCTCTCCTACCAAAAACCAGTAAATGCCTCTTCGGTACAAGGTAATTACCCCGCAACTCAGGCCGTAGACGAAAACGTAAAGACCTACTGGCTGGCCGAGGCGAATAACGATGAGCAGTGGCTAGAAATTGATCTGGAAAACCCGGCTACCGTTTACGCCATTCAGCTGAACTTTGCCGACCATCAGGCCGGAATCTACGGAAAGGTTCCGGGACTGCGCCATCAGTTTTGGGTAGAAGGCTCGGTAGATGGGCAAAATTGGGAGGTGCTCATTGACCGCAAAAACAGCTATCGAGACGCTCCGAATGATTACGTAGAACTGTCTGCCCCTAAACGTTTACGATACATCCGCTACTACAATGTTCAAGTGCCGACGCCCTATCTAGCAATTTCGGGTTTTCGTATCTTTGGGAAGGGTGAAGGAAAAGTACCCCAGTCGGTGAGACGATTTACGGTGGAGCGCAAAGCCGACCGGCGGGATGCTCAGATCAGTTGGGAAGAGAGTGATTCCGCTCAGGGTTACAATGTACTGTGGGGAATCGCTCCCGACAAATTGTACAGTTCCTGGCAGCTTTATGGAGAAAATCAACTGGAGTTAAAGAGTCTGAATGTGGATCAAACTTACTATTTTACGGTAGAAGCCTTCAACGAAAACGGGGTTTCTGAACGAACGAAGATTGTCAAAATTGACTAATCACCTGTAGGAACTTCATTAATGAAGTCTGTACCAATAAAACAACCCATACCAACATGAAAAGAATCTTTCTTATCATCCTGACATCTTACTTGGGGATAAATATTCTTTTTGCCCAATCCAACCAAAACGGCCAATTTCGGGCGAAGGCCGATTCTATTTTAGCCTTAATGACCCTGGAAGAAAAAATTGGACAATTAAACCTTCCGGCAGCGGGTGATTTCACAACGGGTCAGGCAGCCAGCTCCAATATTGCGGAGAAGATCAAAGCGGGAAAAGTAGGTGGCTTATTTAATATCAAAACCGCCGAGAAAATCAGGGATGTGCAACGGGTGGCGGTGGAAGAAAGCCGGTTGGGTATTCCTCTACTGTTTGGCATGGACGTGATTCACGGCTACGAAACTATGTTTCCCATCCCACTAGGGCTGTCTTGTAGCTGGGATATGGATTTGATTGAGCGTACCGCCCGCATTGCCGCTGAAGAAGCCAGCGCCGACGGAATCTGCTGGACGTTCTCACCCATGGTTGATATTTCCCGCGATCCCCGCTGGGGTCGGGTATCCGAAGGTTCGGGAGAAGATCCGTACCTGGGTTCGCAGATTGCCCGGGCGATGGTGAACGGTTACCAGGGTAACGATTTATCTCAACCCAATACTATTCTCTCCTGCGTAAAGCACTTTGCCCTCTACGGGGCTTCCGAAGCAGGGCGCGACTACAACACCGTCGATATGAGCCGAATTAAAATGTATAATGATTTTTTTCCGCCCTACCAAGCAGCGGTAGACGCCGGAGTGGCCAGTGTAATGACTTCCTTCAACGAAGTAGACGGCATACCAGCCAGTGCCAACCAATGGCTAATGACCGAAGTACTGCGTAATCAGTGGGGGTTTGATGGCTTTGTAGTAACTGACTACACCGCCATTAACGAAATGACGGCCCACGGCCTCGGCGACCTCAAACTCGTTTCGGCCAAAGCCCTGCAAGCCGGGGTGGATATGGACATGGTAGGCGAAGGTTTTCTGACTACTTTGCAGGAGTCGCTGCAAGCCGGAGACATATCCGAAGCTCAGATTGACGAAGCCTGCCGCCGCATCCTGATTGCAAAGTATCAACTGGGCCTCTTTGATGATCCGTACCGATATTGCCGGGCGGAAGAAGCCGAGGAAGTAGTTTTTTCAGATGAACACCGGGAGGAAGCCCGCGAGATTGCCGCGCAAACTTTCGTACTACTAAAAAATGAAAACAACGTACTGCCACTTCAGAAGAATGTCAAAATTGCGTTAGTCGGACCATTAGCCCAAAACCGGGAGAATATGCCCGGAACCTGGAGCGTAGCCGCCAGATTCTCAGAATCAATCTCTCTATACGATGGGCTTACCAATGCGCTCGGAGACGATGCAACCATCACCTACGCCCGAGGTGCCAACTTTGTAGAAGATTCTCTGTTAGAAGCTCGGTTTAGCATCTTCGGAAAGCCTACTTACCGTGATTCCCGCTCAGCCGAGGAAATGATCAACGAAGCTCTGGAAATCAGTCAGGATGCTGACGTGATTGTAGCGGCCGTGGGCGAAGCGGCCGAGATGAGCGGAGAAAGCTCCAGCCGCTCGGATATTAACCTACCCGAAAGCCAGCGAAAACTACTGGAAGCTCTGGTTGAAACCGGGAAACCCGTCGTCATGGTACTGTTTACTGGCCGACCGTTGTCCATCACCTGGGCCGACCAGAACGTTCCGGCTATTCTGAATGTCTGGTTTGCCGGTAGCGAAGCGGGTGATGCCATTGCCGATGTGCTCTACGGAGAAGTTAATCCATCGGGCAAGCTATCGGCTACCTTTCCGCAGAACGTGGGCCAAATTCCCATTTATTACAATCATAAAAATACCGGTCGGCCCCTTCCTGAGGGCGAGTGGTTTCAGAAGTTTCGCTCAAATTACCTGGATGTTTCCAACGAACCCCTTTATCCCTTTGGCTACGGTCTGAGTTATACTACGTTTGAATACGGCGAATTACAACTGAGTAAAACCGAATTGCAAGGCAACGAAACCTTACGAGCCAGTATTGAAATCACCAATAGCGGCGAGTACGACGGACAGGAAGTAGTACAGTTGTACATTCGCGATGTGGTAGGCTCCATTACCCGTCCGGTGAAAGAGCTGAAAGGCTTTCAAAAAATCAGACTAGCGGCAGGGGAAAGCCAGACAGTAACTTTTGAGATCACTCCCGAAGACTTAATGTTTTATTGGGCGGAACCCCGCGGGGCGGCACCCCGCAACTACGACCTGGAATACGTTTGGGAACCCGGTGAATTTGAGATCATGATTGGGGGAAACTCTCAGGATGTGATTACTGAAACGGTTCAATGGAAAAAGTAATCGCAGGGTTCACTACGGCGATTCTTCGGCAACAGCCTCTTCGGCTTTGTGGTTTACTTTTTCAATGAGTTTACCCGAGCGGCTATAGTAGCTCCAGCTACCTACTTTCTCTCCTCGCTCGTAGTTCCCTTTGGATTCTACGTTGCCATTATCGTAGTAGAGTGTCCATTCGCCCTCCCGATAACCGTTAGTCATGCTACCTTCGCTTAGTTTGCTGCCGTTGGGGAAATAGTAAACCCAATTGCCATTAGGGAGACCGTTCTGATAATTGCCCCTAGATTCTATTTCGCCGGAAGGATAATAAGTCAGCCGTTCGCCATAACCGTTTTTCAGGCTTCCAGCCGAAAGGGAGTCACCAGTGATGGTATAAAACTTACTTACTTCCCGTAGCAATCCCACTTCCCAGGTTTCTTCCTGCATGAGTTGACCGTTTACGTAGAACAAGCCCCAGAGCCCGTCTTCTTCCCCCATCACAAATGAACCTACCGACTCTAACTGGCCGGTATCGTGATACTTGAACCACTGTCCGTCTTCCAGATCCAGTTTGTAGTTGCCTTCCGCCACTAGCGTACCAGCTTCGTTATAGTACTTCCATAAGCCATCCTTCAGTCCGTTTTTGTATTTCCCCGCCGAGTAAATCCTTCCCGATTCATAGTAGCTTTTCCAGACTCCGCTCTCCACGCCACTTTGGTAGTACCCTTCTACACTCTTTTTCCCGTTGTAGTGGTATTCCAGATAGGTACTATCCCGAATTCCGTTTTTAAAGTAGCTGATGGATTTTAACTGTCCGCTGATAAAATAGAATTTCCACTCACCGTCGGGTTCACCTTCTTCGTAGTGGCCAACTCCCAGCAAACCACCGTAATCATTGAAGAACTGCCAGCGGCCCTGCTGTTTTCCGTTTTCGAATTCCCCTCGCTGTACTACCTGCCCCTGCCGATCAAAAAACAACCACCGGCCTTCTCGTTCTCCGTCTACCAGTTCGCCTCTTCCCCTTAAACTGTCGATGGGTGTAATTCGCTCCTGCCCAAAAACAGTAACAGAAAAAACGAAGCAGGTTACGCCTAAAAATATGTATCTCATTGATTGTACTTTGTTTTTAAGATAACGCTATAACTCCAGTAATGTCACAACTCGATCTAAAAAAATAACTGCCTCATCAGGAAGCTGCTCCCACTGAGTTAACGAAAGAAATTTACTAAACTTACAAAACTTACGGTTTTCTACCCACTCTAGCCATTCGTTCTCGTTCCATTGGTAGGCTGAATGATAGTAGGTATCATCCCGGATGTACTGCCAGGGATCCGTGCCTACGCAAACCTGCCAGTTCCACTGTTGTAGCTTGCTCAAACCGGACTGCAACTTAGGCCGATAGACCGAAAATGAATGGCCGGACAGGTGCAAAGTAAAGCTTAAATGATTTCCCCACCAGACCATTGTTCTCAACGCAAATACATCATCAGTGGAAAATCGGCGAGGATAGTCCAGTACGTGGTAGGGTAATTGTCGGTAGTTTTCGCCTCGGGATATCTTTCCGCCTCGAGTTAATATTTGCGGGCCAAATGCGGGAGATTGCTCAGTAATATATTCTCTTAAACAGGTTTGGGTAACCGCTAGTAACTGATCTGTTTTTCGGTAAATGTCCGCTTTGGTTCGCAAAAAATCCGTGTCAGCTAGGTAGCGTGCTTCTTTGTTGGTTAGCGAAAACTCAGACATTGAGGCTAGGCTTCAGGTAGTTCGTCAATACGCTGAATTATTTTAATCACCACTTCGTGCTTATCACCTTCAGCATCTTCCAACTCAAAGTGCACCAATGGATTATCAGCGTTTAAATCGGCCCTTTTTCCTATAATTTTCGCTCCGTTGAGTTGCGCCTGGATGGCTGATTCTAACGATAAAATGGCTTCGGCAAACGTCTGTTCCAGCGGACTAGGATTGTAATGTTGCGTTTTCATAACAGAACTTTGGTTAAGTGTTACGACAAAATTATAAATTCCTTCGGTTCTTTCTCGGAATAGCACGAAAACTAAGCCTAATAGGCCCTGTACGGACTTATTTGCCGTCTCTACTACAATTCGGCCTGCAATAATTTCAGTTGGGAACCCTGACGATTACTGTAACCGTTTAATTCTTAGCTCCTAATTCAAAGCTCATGGATAGTTTTATACAGTTTTGGGAAACCATTCCTAGTTCGTATCGGGCCGGTATTCTGGTAGGCGGTATCGCATTCTTCTGGATTGTAGAAAGTGCCCTGCCGCTGTTTCAGTTCAAGTATCACAAAGTAAAGCACGCAGGCGTCAATTTCTTTCTCACGTTTACCACCATCGTGATTAACTTCCTGTTTGCGGGGCTACTACTGTTAGTATCCCGCTGGGTAGTAGCGCAGGAGTTCGGTATCCTTCAGTGGGTAGTACTTCCATTTTGGGTGGAGGTGCTACTCGGACTAATGTTACTGGACCTGATTGGAGCCTACTTTATTCACTGGCTGGAGCACCAAGTGAAAGTGATGTGGCAATTTCATCTAATTCACCACTCCGATCCCAATGTGGATACTACCACTGCCAACCGGCATCACCCGGGAGAGAGTGTGTTTCGGGCAGTTTTTACTACCCTGGCAGTTTTTGTGGCTGGCGCTCCGTTGTGGCTGGTATTTTTGTATCAGAGCCTTTCGGTAGTGCTCTCGCAGTTCAATCATGCTAATATCCACTTACCCGCGGGAATTAACCGTATTTTGAGTTGGGTGTTCGTTACTCCCAATATGCACCATGTTCATCATCACCATACGCAACCACTTACCGACACCAACTACGGTAATATCTTTTCTGTCTGGGACAGGCTATTCGGTACTTTCGCCTATGTACCCGATCCCAAGACATTGGTGTACGGTATTGATACCCACCCTGAGCCTCACGAACATTCCCATATCGGTGGTTTACTAAAAATTCCGTTTCAACGCTACCGGCCACCTACCGTGGCTAAGCAAAACAAATCAAAACAGGTTAGAATCTCGTAGGAAGTAATCATTCGAGGGAAAGCTTCTCGGGCCACCAAATAGGTACGACAGTTGAGCGTATTCGTAATCTGTTGTTCAGTTTAGTCTTCCTGGCTGAATTCGGCCGTGAAAATCATGGAGCCAATGAACGATATTCCGTTTACCCTACCCATTAGCCCGCTAAAGGCTTTTTGCGATGCGGCGCCGACTTAGTTTCTAGATTTGGAGGTCTATCAATCAGGAAATCAGCTACTTCGGGGTAGATCATCCTTATTAGAGATTTTTCCACACCAACTGTGGATAATTAGCACCAGTTCTGATATGTTCATAAATACTTCCGATTCGGATGTTGGATAGCAAAAACGATCAAAATCTGAATCTAATCGGGCATCAGGGCTAAAAACAGTAATTGTTTACTAGTTGGATCGGTATATACTGGTTTTGGCATAGTTTTTTGAACTCCTCGATTCGGGTACTTACTTAACTGTTTTTACATGATCGGATAACTGAAGGGTTGATGGGAGCGAAGCGAATATTAATATTAGACGATGAACAGGAAATATGTTTTCTGCTGGCCACCTTGCTTCGCCAGATGGGGTACGAAACCGATTACGCCTATAACCTAACCGACGGGATGCGTAAGCTGACTAGCGGTAATCCCTTTGATTTAGTATTTTTGGACCTTAACCTTCCCGATGGATTAGGCCACAACTTGGTTCCGGTTATCAAAAAGAAATTAACTGATGTGAAAGTGGTTATGATTAGCGCTCACGGTGCTTTGCTGCGCCAAATTCAATCCGGCACTTACGGAATCGACCATTTTATTACTAAACCCTTCGATCGGAAAAACATCGCTCAAGTACTAGCTGACCTTGATCTTTAATTTTATTTTTCAAACATATTCTTTTATTTCTTCATTATTAGTAGACAAAAAAATTAGCTACCTTTATCCAAATAACAGCTACTTTTTTTATCGTTACAGAACAAATTTTTCGTTTTCGCTCAATGAGTAAAGTTTTAATAGTAGATGATGATCAGGATATCCGACTGCTGCTAGATAGATTCTTAACTAAAAATGGTTTTACCACTGCTACAGCAGCCACCGGGGATGAGGCATTACAAATCACCAAAAAAGAAATCTATGATTTAGTAGTTTGTGATTTCAAGCTACCTGATATAAACGGTATAGAGCTTATTCCTAAACTCAAAATTACGAATCCTGAAGCAGCCATTATCGTTATTACTGGCTACTCCGACGTGAAAATTGCCGTGAAAGCAATTAAACTGGGAGTTTATGATTACGTAACCAAACCGCTTTTCCCAGACGAACTGCTGCTTACGGTAAAGCACGCCATTGCTAGCAAACAGGTGGCAAAACAACCTAAAAAGCCTCAAAAGTCAACCCGCTTTATTATTGGCGAAAGCCCCCAGTCCAAACAGGTGATGAAACATATTCGCCTGATAGCCCCTACCGATATGTCGGTAATTATTCAGGGTGAAACCGGTACTGGAAAGGAGTTTGTCGCTAATGAGATTCATAATCAGAGCAGCCGAAAAAGTAACCCGTTTGTGGCTATTGACTGTGGTGCCTTGCCTAAAGACCTGGCAGGATCAGAACTATTTGGACACGTAAAGGGAGCATTTACCGGCGCTCTCAACGATAAAACCGGGAGCTTTGAGTCAGCCAACGGTGGCACACTTTTCTTAGATGAGATCGGTAATCTATCCTACGAAAACCAGATCAAATTACTACGCGTAATTCAGGAACGAAAGATTAAAAAAATCGGTAGTACCAAAGATATTCCGATTGATGTTCGCCTGATTGTTGCCACTAATGAAAATTTATCTGATGCCGTTAAACAGGGTGAATTTCGCGAAGATTTATACCATCGGTTTAATGAGTTTAGAATCGAGCTGGCTCCTCTTCGGGAACGCAAGGCTGACATAAAACTTTTTGCCGAAAACTTTTTAGAGAAATCTAACCGAGAGCTGAATAAATCGGTAGAAGGCTTTGAGGATGAAGTAATGCGCCGGATGAAAGACTACTATTGGCACGGAAACCTCCGCGAACTTCACAATGTAGTGAAGCGGTCTGTGCTATTAGCTCAAACTTCTTTCGTCACAATGGACTGCCTTCCCGAAGAAATAAAGTCCCCCTCCTACTTCGAAGACTTGTCTACGGAAGATAATACTACCGAACCGGCTAACCTGAAATCAGTTTCCAAATTGGCCGAACGGGATGCAATTATTAGCGTACTGGAAAAGACCGGATACAACAAAACAAAAGCGGCTAGCGTACTTAACATCGATCGGAAGACATTGTACAATAAAATGAAATCGTACAATATTGATCTCTAGGTGCTATTTTTCATAATTGTTTCCAGCACTTATTACAACTTAGTAAGTTAGCTGAGCCAACTCCTTTTCACATTATTTTTTATGCAGGAGGTAACTATACACGACCTTTTTGAAATTACTGATGATGGTATTATCGTTTTTAGCCCAGTCTACAATGAGGAAGATAAGATAATCGATTTTCGCTACGAGCAGATCAACGAAACCGCTCTCCGACTCATTAACAGACAACGTCAGGACTTACAAGATAAACATCTGCTTGATGTGTTTCCTGATCTGAAAGGTTCTGATTTATTCAATCAGTACGTACGGGTTATAGAAAGCGGAACCCCCTACCGCACCGAGTTTCAGTATCAGAATCACGGACTGAATGCCTGGTTTAGAAATATTGTCCACCGGATTGATCAGCAACTACTGATTCACTTTAGCGATGTGAGTGAATACAAACAATTATTGCAGGAAAGCTCACAGAACGAAGGGCTTTACCGGGCACTTATCAAAGGATTGCCGGATACAGACGTACTGCTGGTTGACCGAAACTTTAAAGTCCGAATTAGTAAAGGGACTCCCTTGCGGGCTTACGGACATGCTGCTGGTTTACAGCGCAATACCCATCTAAATAAATTATTAGATGAAGATACCGCTCGGAAGATTACTCGTATCTGCCGGCAGAGCTTTCGGGGAAAAACTATTCGCGAAGAGGTGTCTTTCGATGATACCATTTATCGACTATCCTTCGTTCCTACCTACGATTACGACAGAACAGTTTTTGGCTGCTTGATAGTTGCCGAAGATATTGGAGTATTTAGTCTTACCGAAGATGAACTCCGAAACAAGCTGTATGCTCTCGAGAGTGCTAAAGAAAGCCTGGAGCAGTTTGCCTATGTGGCTTCTCATGACTTGCAGGAACCTCTCAGGAAAATTCGTGCATTTGGCGACCGGATCAAGACCCGTTACGCCGATAAACTGGATGAAACGGGTCAGGACTACTTCAACCGCATGCAAAGTGCTGCCCAACGCATGCAAACCCTGATTGACGACTTACTGAAGTACTCCCGAGTAGGCCGTGTTCAGAATGCCTTCGAGCCGATTGATCTGAACGAGTTGATCGAAACCGTTATTTCTGACTTAGAAACCACTATTACCGATTCAGGAGCTACGGTAGAAGTTGATACCCTACCGACCATTGAGGGCGAGACCACCCAACTTCGGCAACTTTTTCAAAATCTGTTGACTAACGCTATCAAGTTTAAGCAAGAAGATGTACCTCCGAAAATTTCTATCAAATCTCGCTCCCTTAAGCCAGAAGAAATAGACTTGCCTAATCCTGTTACTGATCCTTACGAAATAACCGTAACCGATAACGGAATTGGGTTTGATGAGAAGTACCTGGATCGGATTTTTAATATTTTCCAAAGGCTACACGGTCGTAATCAGTACCCTGGTACAGGCATTGGGCTGGCCATCTGTCGCAAAATTGTAGAAAATCATCAAGGCGATATTTACGCTACTAGCCAGGAAGGAAAAGGAGCAACTTTTTACGTAATTTTACCCAAAAATCAACCACTACCAGTATGAATGAAGCTGACCACAAAACCATCACCATTCTCATGGCCGATGACGACCCTGACGATCGGATTCTTACTAAAGATGCTTTAGAAGAAAACCGGCTTGCCAATGACTTGCACTTTGTAGAGGACGGTGAAGAACTGATGGATTACCTTCATCAGCGGGGTAAGTATAATAAACAAAACGCCCCATTTCCCGGTCTGATCCTGCTCGACCTAAACATGCCTCGTAAAGACGGACGTGAAGCCCTGGCTGAGATTAAGGCACATCCCCAGTTGAAGCATATTCCGGTAATTGTGCTAACCACCTCTAAAGCCGAAGAGGATATTTTTAAAACCTACGATTTGGGGGTAAGTTCCTTTATCAGCAAGCCGGTTACTTTTGAAGACCTGGTTCGTGTAACTAAAGCTATTGGTAATTACTGGTTCGGAATTGTAGAGCTTCCTAAGCGAAAAGATTCATAACCGTATGCAAAAAGAGCAGATACACCTTTTGTTGGTTGATGATGATGAAGACGATTACATCATTACCCGAGACTTACTGGCGGAAATAGAAACAACCGACTTTGAAATTGAATGGGTTGAGAATTACGACGATGCTGTCCGGGCACTAACTGAGGATCGGTTCGATGTATATTTGATAGACTACCATTTGGGAGAACAGAGTGGTCTGGAATTACTAAAAGAAGGTATTGAGTTAGGAGTACGAAGTCCGATTATTGTACTTACCGGAAAAGGCTTTCCTGAGATTGACTTTCAGGCCATGCAGATGGGAGCAGCCGACTATCTGGTAAAGGATGGATTAAATGCGCTAGTAATCGAGCGCAGCATTCGCTACGCTATTAATCACGCCAAAACGGTAGATAAACTTCACACTCAGGAACAGAAATACCGGACGCTATTTGAACAGTCCGTAAGTGCTATTTACATTACCAATCAGGAAGACTTATTTATTGATGCAAATAGTGCTACTGAGCAACTTTTTGGCTACTCACTTACCGAGCTTAGATGTATGTCTCTGAAGAATTTATTTTCCCAGCCCGAAGAGTATCCCAAGCTTTATCAGAAACTGACGAGAAAGGGAATGATTAAAGATTTTGAGACAGTATTATTGCATAAAGATAACCGCCCTATTGCTTGTAGTTTGTCGGCCGCGCGTTTGGTAGATACCGAAGGGTCCTTGTTAGGCTACCAAGGAATTATTACCGATGTATCTGAGAAGAAAAAAGTGCAGCAGGAGCTAATCCGTCTGGAGAAAATGATGATGACGGCCAATATCGCCCGCAGCATTGCTCATGAAGTACGTAATCCACTCACCAATATTAATTTATCATTAGAGCAGTTTGCCGCTGAAATTGCCGAGAGAGGAGACCTGAGTGTTTACTTGGATATTATTCGGCGTAACACCAAAAGAATAAATGAGCTAATTACAGCTATGCTCAATTCCTCTAAGCCATCTCAACTTTCGCTGAGTCCTGGTTCATTAAACGATGTACTGGAAAAGACATTAAGAATGGCTGCCGACCGTATTAAGCTTCAGAAGGTTCAGATTGAACGTCAGTTTGATTCTAACCTGTCGGATGTTTTGCTGGATCAGGACAAGTTGGTAATGGCATTGTTAAATATCATCAATAACGCTATAGAGGCTGTAGAACCGGAGAAGGGCACGCTCTCGCTACGTACCTGGCAAGATATCGAGCAAGAATACGTAGCCATTGAAGATAATGGACACGGTATTGAAGCTAGTGAGCTGGATAAACTATTTGATGCTTTTCATACAGGTAAGCGAGGCGGAATGGGATTAGGCCTCACATCCACGCAGAATATTATCAACAGCCACAAGGCTAAAATTTCGGTAGAAAGTGAAGTAGAAAAGGGGACCTGCTTCACCATTGCGTTTCCAAAGCAGCCGGTGTCTATTCCGGCTAGCTAATGATTTTCAGTACTGTTAGCTCAGTGCGCTCCAGATTTTTTCGCTGCCACGGTTCCAGGGCTGAGGGGCAGGCTTTCTTTTCATAAGAGTCTAACTTATTTTCTACTGCTGCTTGCAGCACTTTAGGATGCACATAGTACTTCCGGCATATACTTAAAGTATTACCTAGTGCTTGGGCTACCAACTTGATCAAGGTTGTCTCCAACTTCAACCGAGGGTTTTCTTCAATTAATTGATGCGCTTCTGCTAACTTCTCTACCGCAGTAATGGTACCGTACCAAGTACGAAAATCTTTGCAGGTAAACTCTTCTCCAATGATATTCTGCAAATATTGATTCACGTCTTGTGAACGCACCTGATGGTACTTTCCGTCGTGGCCACGATATTTAAAAATCTCGTAGCCCGGTAGTTCGGAGCAACCTTTAATTAACCGGGCAAGTTGTCCTTTCTTTATGCTTACCTTTCTGTACTTTCCGCTTTTAGCTTTGTACTCCAGCCGACCAGTGCCTCGCTCAAATTCTAAATGCTTTCGGCGCAGGGTAGTAAGCCCGAAGGTCTGATTTTCTTTTTTATACTTTTCATTGCCTATTCTAATACCAAACTCATCCAGTACCTGCACTGTCAATGCCAGCACTTTCTCTTTAGGCCAACCCCGAAGCGCAATATCTTTTTCGGTTTGCTTCCGCAGCAATGGCAAGGCCATTCCGAACAACTTCAGTTTGGCAAATTTAGCCTGGTTTCGGTATTCGGCCCAGAGTGGATGATAATAGTATTGTTTTCGTCCCTTGGCATCGTAGCCGGTTGCCAGCAAATGTCCATCAGGATTTTTGGATATCCAGACATCATCCCAATCCGGTGGTATTCCCAGCGAACGTATCCAATCGAGCGTTTTGGCATCAGTCAGCTTGGAGCTGTTCTCCAAATAGGTATGTCCTCGCCCCCACTTCTTTCGAAGATAGCCCGGCTGGGTATCATCCTGATAGATTAAGCTGCGCGGCAATCCACTCATTAGCGGCACCCCCATAATTGGCTAGTTAGGCTTTATCAACTTCGCTTTCCAGTTTGAGGACCTGAGAGCCGTCTTCCTGCTTAATAAACAACGCTTTGTTGCCTTGTTCGCCCTTGCGCGTAATCTCGCTACCGTCAATAGTTTTGGTAACTTCTTGGGTGTAGGTTTCCACTACTTTTCCAGTAGCTTCTCCATTACCCCACTTCCATTTTACTTCCGATCCCTGCTGTATCATCTTAAAAAATTTAGTTACTGGCAAACAGAAAAAAATACGCCAGTGAACTTCACTGGCGTACAAGTTTTTTATTTAGCTATTAGGATTTTCGCACGTCCCAGGTAATGTTCCGGCGAATGAGGAGTTTGACTAAACTTGAAGCAAGACTCACTAATATGGTCCAGACCAAAGCTTGCTGAAGTGAGACCTCCAGGTCAGCCGGATTTTTCGGCGCTTCTTTGTCAGTAGCCTTTTCCCAGACAAATTCAATGATTCGCTTCACTAGTATGGCACTGACCATGGTGGCACCGCCAATAATCCAGCTATTAACTTGCTCATTGTCATCAAAATTCTCCTTAATTTTTCCTATTAGATTCATAATTTATTATTGATTATTAAATACTACTGGGTAATACGCGGTAACGAGCTTTTACGAACATAAACACTCCGTAACAAGCTAAGCCAATGGCGATAATTCCAAGTAAAATAGTCCCCCAAGCAGTACTAGCCTGAATGAAGTCAAATGCCTGCTGGGTACCTCCTGCCTCGTTTGGATTAGCTTCAATAGCAGCTCGTAAGAAGGAATAACCGATAATACCAATTACGATACCACGGGCAATATACCCAACGTAGCCAGCTTTTCTCAAAATATCTTTTACTCGGTGATCTAATTCGCTATCCTGCACTTTCTTGGCAAATTTACCGCTTACCGCTCTATAAATCTGATAAATAGCCTTTCCGAAAAATACAACGGCTACAATACCAACCAAAATCTGCCCAAAAGGTTGCCCCAATAGCATACCTACAATTGTCTCCTTCTGGTCTCCTCCGCCTCCGGAGCTACCATTAGAGAATAACATACGTATTGCTTCAAACGCAAGCACTCCGTAAAGTACACCACTGGCAGCATAGCCAATGCGTTTTCCAATGCCTGATTTATCATCACCTTTATTTTCCGGATCGCGAAACGCTTGAATAAAACGCCATACTACATAGCAGATAAGTCCAGCCGCTAGCAGCGCTAATAATACTTTTCCAAACGGCTGCTGATAAACAAATTGTAAGGTTGTATCTTTGTCGGCCTTCTGCCCCCCTGATCCGAAGGCATACATAGCGGTTAGAATTCCTAATATCACGTAAACGACTCCTTTGGCAAACATACCGACCCGGGCAATTTTCCGGACGGATTCGTCTTTGGTTTGATCTAATGTAACATTCATAATTTAGTGTGTTTTGTTTAAAAAAATAGCACGAGAGCGCATCTCGTGCTAATGGTACTTCCTGATTATTTCAAAGTAAAAAATGCGTGGATTACACCAGGTATCCACCCGATTAAGGTAAGCAATACATTCAGCCAGAATGAGCCGGTTAAACCTTTTTGAAGGGCTACGGCTAGTGGCGGAAGTAAGATGGCCAGAATGATAGTTAAGAGTGACATACTATTTAAAGTTTAGCTTAAAAAATTTGAAATGAAACGATTCAAATAATAGAAATATCTTGCCAATGCATTATGGATAATAGCCAACCCAGCGCAAGGGAGCCAAAAAATAGCATAGAGAGCCGTTCCGTTGCGTTCTTTAACGGCTGGCAGCGTTACAAAAATTATACTGGCAATATTACGGGGATTTGCCTTGCTATAATAAACAGTATACGCTTCCCCAAAATGGGGAAAAAATTTCTCAAGCAACGTTAATCTTTCCCACCCTTCCGCCGGGCTTATTGGGTTCGCAACGATTAACTGTAACACCTAAATTGAAATTCTGCCCTTAATTTGCAGAAAAACGCTATTTTTTGAAACTTGGCACAAGATTTTCGTATACTATGTTAAACATTTAAACTTTTTGATCTTATGAGATTACTATCAGGAATTATTGCTGGAGCACTTGCTGGAATTGCCGCTGGAGTTTTAATGGCTCCCGAGAAAGGCAACGCAACCCGGAAGCGCCTAAATAAAGAAGGTACTCGCTTCCGCACCGATGTAGAGAAATCTTTGAACGAAGGTATCTACAATCTACTGGATTCAGTTAGCCATGCTATTGATGATTATTCTAAGCGAAGCCAGAAATCATTGAAGCAGGCCAAGAAAAAGAAACGTTATATTAGTTTCTAAAGCTACGCAGTAGCTTTCTTATTACTTTTTAGAGCCCACATTTTATCATCTAATCCTTAAGTAAAAATAGATGATTCTGTGGGCATTCATTAGAGCTTTACTTTTTCTAATTTTTTCTGCTCAAACCGTACTACCTAGCCATGAATATCAACCTGGAAAATCCCCTTCGACTCGTAAGCGATAAGCTTGAAGGTTGGTTGGAAACTTTCCTAGCAAATCTGCCAAACCTTGTAGTGGCTGTTTTGGTGGTGATACTTTTCTATCTTCTAGCCAAGATTCTACGCAGTACTTTCAAAAAGCTGCTATCGAGAGTATCCCAAAACGAGGCAATCAATAATCTGCTTGCCACCATACTGTTTGTAGGTATTGTTGCTGCTGGTGTTTTTATCTCGCTAGGTATACTAAACCTAACACAAGCGGTTACTACGCTGTTGGCTGGTGTAGGTATTATCGGTTTAGCACTAGGTTTTGCCTTCCAGGATATTGCCGCCAACTTTATTTCGGGAATATTAATAGCGGTTAGGCAACCATTTAAAATAAACGATATTATTGAGAGTGGCGACTACTTTGGAACTGTAAAAGATATTAACCTACGCACAACAACAGTCACCACTTTCCAAGGACTTGATGTATTAATTCCCAATAAGGAAATTTTTGGTAACCCGGTAGTTAATTATACCCGAACCCCTGGCCGGCGGGTAGATTTGGCGGTGGGGGTATCCTACGGAGACGATCTGGAGAAAGTAAAACAGGTTACTATTGATACCGTCAGTAAGTTGGAAAACATTAACCAAAATAAAGAGGTAACATTATTCTTTGACGAATTTGGAGGTAGCTCTATTAATTTTAAAGTCCGATTCTGGGCTAAGTCACCCAAACAAATTGATTATTTACAAGCTCAAAGCGATGCAATCATTGCTATCCAAAAGGCTTACGATGATAATGACATTGTTATTCCATTTCCTATCCGAACGTTAGACTTCGGAATTAAGGGAGGAGAAAAACTTTCGGAGATGGTGATCCATCACGAAAATGGCGAATCCGCCATCTAATTTTTAGTAGTTAAATTAACAAAACTAATTTTTTAAAATCATGAAAACTAATTTCAAAACAATCGCAACGTATCTTTTTGCTGGTGCTTTTTCACTAGCCGTATTTACTGCCTGCGACACAACCCGTCAGGAAGCTAATGAAGCTGAACTTGAAACGGAAGAGACCATGGATAACATGGAAAACGAGATGGAGCAAACTGCGGCCAACTGGGAAGCAGAGCAAGAAGAATGGGAAACTAAGCTCAACACTAAAATCGAAAGGTTAGAGCAAGATATGGAGAATGCCACTGATGAAGCCAAAGCTGATTATCAGGAAAGCATTGATGAACTGAAGTCTGACCTTGACCGTCTGGAAAACTCTACCGAGCAAACCTGGCAAGAAGTGAAGACTGACGTAAGCAGCACGTTCGAAGAAATTGAACGTGAGTTTGAAGATACTGAAGTAGAAATTGAAAGCTAATAAATAGTACTCAATTTCATTAATCCAAGGGAAAACAGGGTGCACTTAGCATCCTGTTTTTTTTGTAGAATTGTAGTTATGGAAAATCCGCAGTTTCTGCTCATTGTAAATCCGATTGCCGGGGGAGAAGATAAAGACCCGTGCCTGGATTATCTTAAGGGATTGTTTCGGAAGAAAGGAGTGGACTATCACCTTTTCGAAACTACCGGTGAAAATGACCTGGCCAAAGCCAAGGACGTAATCAAACAAGTTAAGCCTGATGTGGTAGTAGCCATTGGTGGCGACGGTACCATCAATCTGGTAGCTCAACTGGTAAGAAACACCGACATGGTCTTCGGTATTATTCCGCTAGGTTCGGCCAATGGGTTAGCCGTGGAACTGGGTATTCCGGAACAATTTGAACGGGCTGCCGAAATACTGCTGGCGCAGAACATCCGGCCGCTGGATGCAGTGTTGATCAATGAATCCTACCTTTCGCTACACCTGAGTGATATTGGGTTGAATGCAAAAGTAGTGAAACGCTTCGAGGAAGAAAAGATGCGGGGGATGCTGGGCTACACGCGGCAGTTCATTTCCGAACTATTCAATCTCAAACCCAACAAGTACGATATAACCCTGGATAATAAACCGGCATTTACCAAGAAGGCCAACATGATTGTGCTGGCCAACGCCACCAAGTACGGTACCGGTATTGAAGTGAACCCGGACGGTAAGCTTGACGATGGCTACTTTGAAGTATGCATCATCAAACCTTTTCGCTGGTATCAGTTCTTTCCTATCTTATTTAGTTTCCTGTTCCGGCAGTTGCGCACCTCTCCGCACGTCAGCCTCTACCGCTGCAAAACCGCTAATATTATCAATCGCGATGAGGAAGTGTTGCAGGTAGACGGTGAGATCATAGGTAATCCCGATACGGTTGACGTTGAGATACTTCCGCAGGCCTACCGGGTTATTGCTCCCGCACAACCTACTCGCTGACGATAATCACCTTTATTTCTCCATGAATGCCCTCTTCAACCAATGACGATTGTCCCTAGCATCCCATCGGATATACCGGAAATATTCCGCCTCTACCGGCTGGCGACCGACCTACAGCAGGAAAAGTTTCCCGAAAACCAGTGGCCGGAGTTTAGCCCTGAGCTGGTAGCTACCGAAGTAGCGGAGCATAAGCTCTATACAGTTTATATCAGGTAGCTTAAAATCACAAACTACTAAATCATAGATTTCTTTTTTGGTGATTTGAAACGCCTCATCCCCGGTGGCTGCTGTAGCAGTGGTAAAACCATTTTTAGTTAAGAATCTATCTAGCAGCAGTCGGATATCCTGATCATCATCTACTATGAAAACTTTACTCTTTGAGCGAAAACGAAAAATTTGTTCTGTAACGATAAAGAAAGTAGCTGTTATTAAGAGATGCAGGGTATGATGAAAGAAAGAAAAGATTATAGCTCGTCTTTTGTAAGGCCCACTACTTTATAGATCATCTCATCTAGTTTTTCGGCTGAGTCTTTCAGTAGTGCTAAGTATTCGAATATTGCAGTTTTGTCTGATTCATTCTGCATCAGGCTAATAATTCCGAGAATGTTAGCAACGGGTGCTCTAAATTCATGAGATTGAATTTGAGCAATATTCTTTAATTTAAATTTAGTAATAAGAGCTTCTGCTGCAAAAATCTTGAGATTTGTAATATCGTAGCCTAAACATAGAATGCCAATTACTTCCCCTTTAGCATTATGAAAGGTGGAGAATTCCCAATCAGTCCACTTATATATACCTTCGGGATTTTGAGGCTTTCTGATTCTTACCGGAATAATCCTGCCCGGATTCATCACGCATTCGTACGAGACTTCATTGCATTTCTCAACATCTTCTGGATGTACCGTACTGGCAAATGATTCACCAATAAAATTAGTGTTCATCCAGGCAAATCGTTCAGCAAACCCCGGATTTACGTATAAGTAATCTCCCTTAAGGTCGGTTATAAGAATAGAGAATGTTTTGGAATTAACAATCCAGTCAGGAAGCGATAATTCTATATTGTCATAATTCATTTTTTTGTACCGAAGGCAACTGATTATTAATGTTAACCAAGAGCTAAACATCTTTGTTGTCTGACCAACTATTTCCTCTCAAAGACTTTCTACATTAAGTAGATATGACCAACAACTTTAATTTAATCAAAATTTTTGCATTCTAAAGTTGGCAGAATATTTAAGCTTTTGCAGGTCTGTGTAACGAGAACGAGCTGGAGTGGGTAGAAAGCGGCAGTTTAACATGTTGATCGACGGTGAAGTAGCTTGCGTTTGGGCCATTACCTACCGCGACCCGCAGATTTGGGAAGACGACGACAATAATTCCTCCCTCTACATTCATCGCATTGCTACCAACCCCAATTTCAGCGGCAATAACCTGGTGAAACAGATGGTTGGCTGGGCAACCGCCTTTGCGCAGGAGCGCAGCTTAATTCTCACTGTTGGCCCTCATTATCCGGATCAGAAACAGAAAAGCCACCCTAAACCAGCAATAAAGCCGGCTAAGTTCTACCCATTGGCTCGGGTAATATCATTGTTTTAAAAGCATTATTATACTAGAACTGAATCAATGTTCCGCTCCAGGCCATAGATGTATTCCCCCTTTTCCGGACTAGCTACCCTGTTTTATATCCCCCCTCGGGGGGTTTGGGGAGGGGGTATTACCCTGCATTTCAGTGATTTTATACTATGAATGTAATATTGCGCTCTTAATGGACGGTCATTGTACTCATTCCCCCTTTCCAACATCCGGGGACAGTGTCCCTAAGATACAGTGTCATTACAGGTTAAGTTTGTAGCATCTTTAAACACTCAACAGCCGGTTTAGGACTTTTTCGGGGTACTTCTCTCCCATGGAGGGCTCGAGTTTCAAGTCTTCTTCTTTCAGTAGCGTATACAAGGCGGCCTGCTCTCCCTGATGGGCGAAGATAGTGATCAGATCGGCGGCGATGGAGTAGGCTCCTTTGCATTTGGGACCCAGTTCGCCGTAACTGTTGGCTGAAAAGGGGGTGCAGTCAATTACCTCATCGTGGTGGTTGATATAGCTTTTGCCGCAGAGCACCTGGCAACCGGCCGACCAGTTAGAAGTGCTATTGCCGCTCCAGTGAATGTTCACCGTGGGGTTGGGCTGCACTCCGCGTTGAATGTCTTCTGCAGTCAGGGCGTTATCGTTATTCACATCGCGGAAGACCAGCACGCCGCGGGTGGCGGGCTTAAAGGCCAGATAGACCTTCTTCATATCCGAGAGCTTATGCCAGCCAAAGCGGTAGCGGTGCTGCCCCCGCACAATATAAGGCTCATCGGGGCGACTGGCCATATGCTGGCTGGGATCGGTAGAGCCGAAAAACTTAAACACCAGCCCGTTGATCAGCAAAACAAAGACATCATCGTTCGCCCGCCGCTGGGTACGCTCCCATTCCTTGCGGCGTATCCCGATCAGGTGAATCTTCTGCGGATCAAAATCCCAGTCCTTCACCTTCACCGTATCGGAGGGGCCCGCGTACTGGTTCACCAGCTCGGTGGTTTTATCGGGATGGCTGAGGTAGTGCTGCTTGACCTTGTTCAGCAGCGAGATCCAGGTTTTAAATTCGGGTGAAGCATTGGTACGGTTGATGTTCACCCAGTCGGCCTGCTTGCCCTGCTGCCGCCAGCGGTCGATATGCTGACGAGACTTGGGGCCTACTACCCCGTCGGGCTTGCCGATGGAGGTATCTTTCTCAATGGTGCGAACGTACTCCTGAAACAGCCGGGCGGCGGCAATGGTACGGTAGCCGAAGATACCGTTGATGTCGCCTACCGGCTGAAAACCCGCATCGCGAAAGAATTGCTGCAAATCTTTTACATCTTGGCCGGGTATCTGGTTAAAGTCAACCCACTCCAATAGTTTCTCGCCCCGGAACAGGTTCTTATGCGGGAAATCGGTGTGGTAGGGTTGGAAGTAGCGGTTCAGATGGTCGGCCTGGGCACTGCCGTCGACGTGGCCCAGCTTGAGGGTAGCGGCACTCATAATTAGGTAGGGTTGATGGTTTAGAAGAATGGAACATGGATCATGGAAAGTTTATCCCGGAACGTGCCCGGGATGGATAGTTGATGGCTCCTGCATCTAATTTATCAATTTCTGGCTAGCTGGCCTACTATTTCGTCGTTGAGTTATAAGTAGGAGGACAAAAGTTTTTTCGCACTCTCCCCGGATGAGCCTTGCGAATTCCGGGGTCTCCCGCATAGTAAGTAGCAGACCCCGCAACAGGTGCGGGGTGATCGTACCAGTTTTTTTTGTCCACTTACCTATTAGTAACCGTTTAGCGCAGGGGTAATGTAGATTGTGGCTCTATACGCTAATTGTAGTGTTCTGAAAGGACACTGCAATTGTACTTATGAGATAGAGCAACTTAGTTCCGGGGCGCGAAGTCCGGTCAGTTGAGCATTGGTTTTCACTCAACAATAGTCTTTACTTCTTTTCTATGATGAAAAGGCTGTGATTGCTTTTATGGCTAGGAGGTCGTGTAGGAAGCTGAAACAGGATGGCGAAAGTATCCAGCGGTAGGGTTTGCTTTCCGATAGTCGCTCTTTTCCGGCTCAGCCTCACTGTTGGCGATGGAAAAGTGTTAAAAAACCGTTAGCGAAGACTTTTCGCCGCCGAAGTGCTACGGAAAACAGCTCGAACCTTACATTTCGCGCTGGAAAAATGACAATAAACACTTTTTTGGGACTGTTTCGACCGGAAAAATGACTCCCAGCACGCTGTTTATGACTTTTCTAGCCGGAAATGCGACAAAAAAGTGTTTTTCGAGACTTTTCTGGCGGGAAAAATGACGCTGAGTAGGTCGAATAAGATTTTTCTAGTTCGAAATATCACTCAAAAGTGTTCAGAGAGACTTTTCCAGTTGGGAATTTCACTCTAGAGTACCAGAATAAGATTTTTCTCATCGAAAATCTCGGTCTAAAGTGATGATTGATAGGGGTTGATTGCCGAAAAATTGCTGCTTTTGGGTTGATTGTTAGTGATTTTTGGTTGAAATAAGGGTTTTTGTAAAGTTTGGTGGTAAATCTTGCATCAGTGTCTCCCCCGCGTCATTCCCGCGCCGCGTAGGCTAACGAAGCAGAGCGCAATTCCACCCGTACCGTCATTCCGGGCGAGTGAGCGAGACCCGGAATCTCGAGCATAGTACTTCTGATACTCACATGTACCACCACTGTACCCGTACGTTAGTGGGATGTTCATTTCTTTTGTCTTGAAACAAAAGAAACAGAACCACGCGGTGGCCGCCAAAGAAAAATTCAAGAAAGTTCAAAGCTTCCCCGCGATGAGCCCACACACACACCGCTGAACTTTCGGGCCAACACACCGAAATGAAAAAGTTTTCAATTACAACCTGAATTAAAAGTACTTAGACTATGTGGTTGGCTTTGTGCTTTTTGGCATTACAAGTATATTAGAAATTTTGTAGGTGCTTGTGTACGGTATGAAGTAAATGTAATCTCCTTATGGAACCTGTTTCCACAACTATAATTGCCTATGTTTCTCTAAAGCTTATTGATCAGTTTATCGCAACTGAAGGCTATAGAAGAATTAAGAGAATATTCTTTCCAAAGAACAAATATGTCAAACGACTAAAATATGTCATCGAGAATACCATAATCGCACACGAAAAAGAATATCCGTATGATTCAACTGGTGCAAAATTTCCTTTCTACCACTCAGAAATCTTATTCACGGAACTTAGCAAATATGTTTTATTTGATACTCAGTATTCAATAGAAGATATAAGAAACAAACTCAAAGAAAACCTTAATATTATTACACCTGGTACTGTTGAGTTGGGCAGTTTCTTTAAAATATTTGTAAAAAAGATAAATGAAGACGAAACGCTAAAGAAACTATTTATTGACGAAAACTATAAGCAAAGAATTTTTGATATTGATGAATCAATAAAAGACCTCAAGCGACTTCTTTCTACTAGGATAAGCCAAGTTGATGCTGGAATTATCAATGATTTTTACAGGCAACTGGACGAAGCTGAAAATTATCTGAGTGAGTTCAAACCACAGACTGCTCTTACTGAACTTAATAACATAGAAAAGGCTATCGATGAATCTCTAATAGAGCAGAGTCGAAAAGATTATCTATTCGCAAAATGCTACCACCTTAAATCATACGCTCTTCATGATTTAGGAAATTCTGATGATAGTTATGAATATAATATTAAAGCACACGGCCTTAACCCTGCTCAATTAGAATACAAGGCTAAGGCAGCTACAACAAACTTTTTTCTAGAGAGATACACCGAATCTTTTGAGCTATCATTAAGCATACTAAAACTAGAACCGACTAATCCTAGAGCATGGGCTGTTAAAGCTGTAAGAGAAAAAACTAATTTTATTGACATACCTATTACTGTAAAAAAGAATGTGGTATTTGTCTCTATATTCTATTCTTGCTATAGCAAACTCAATCTGCAAAATGGTCAAGATGAACTATTAAATGCCTTTGTTGAAGAAGGGCAATCACCTGAAAGAGTTACTTATCAAAATATAAGCTTTTGGTTTTCTGTTGCAACTATTTGTTTAGATCGTGTGCTGAACGAACATCCAAATTCTTCTATGAGTGAAAAAAACAGAGCCTATGAAGCAAACTATAAACTTGAATATGCATTTAATATTTTGTCCTTAATTAAGGAGGAAACTAAAGGTACTGAATTTGCTAATCACTGTATTAAATACGGAAATATCATTTGGGTTTACAGTTATGTAAGTTATCTCTTGAATGATGAGAAGAATGCAGTGGATGACATGCATAACACTTATCTTCAAATCAAAAGCAAATTTCCATCTCATCTCTTTACTACAATTGTTTGCTTATCTCAAATTGGTGAGCATAGGAGGGTTATAGAGCTCATTGATGAAGACACCTTAGAGAAGTACCCTTTTCTTCAATGGTTACTAGGAGTTTCATATCTACATTTAGATAACCTTGAGAAAGCTATTCCTCATATTGAGAGATACTTCGGTAACTTAGAAAGGGTAACAGAGACTGATTTCATAAATTTACTATCTATAATCGATAGCATTCAAAAACACGAAGAATCTGCGCAGGCTTTCTATGACCAGTACTTGAAAAAAAAGCTATTTGAATATGAAAGGCATGAGAAAATATTAAAGCTAGAAGTGTATAAACATGATTTAGCTAACAAGGATTACATTCAAAAAGAAGCAAAAGGCCTGGTTACAAATTTTGATACCTATGGCTATGTCGAAAAATTAGCGATAGCTAATATATACAGCAGTATTGGCGAACTAGAAGATGCTATAGCCTTAATTGAAAGGTTTATAAACGTAGATGAAGAATCTATTGAGTATAGGTTACTCATTGAAATGTATAATCTAACCAAAAATAACAGTACTAGATTATTAGAATTATTAAGCCACTGGAGAAGAACTCATACGCCCTATGGAAAATTTCTCTTCTACGAGATAGAATTACTTAAGCACATTCCCGACCACAATGAGATATTAGAAGTAGCCGGTTTTGGTGCCGAACATTTTCCTGAGCAGATTGGGTTCTTATATTTTCGAATTAAATATAATCATCTTGAGGATAATGAAGCTGAGTTAGAACAACTTCTAACTGATAATATTTTAAGCTATAGTTTTCACTGGGAGCCAGCGTTCGATATAGCAAAAATATGTCTACAGCGCAACCAGCAAGATTTGGGATATGAGATACTGTATACCTACACTGTCAACAATTACGATAATTCTGTCGTAAAGGAAAACTATTTTACAATACTGGGGGCATTCAAGAAAGAGCCAGTACGATACGAAAGAGTTGAGGTCGGATATTACGTTGTGCTGAACATTAATAATAACCAGAAAGTATATGAAGTAACTGAAGGAGCAATAAAGAACAATCGACTAATTGAAGCGATTTACCAAAAACAAATACACGAAGAAGTAGCTATTAGAGAAACCAACCTTTCCGATAAAACCATCAAAATTCAGATAATAGATATCCTGGACAAATACAGTGGTTTGTGGAAAAAGATTTACGAAGAAGTAAGTCAACCCAGTACTGTTACGAACAATGTGAAAATGATTGAAATGGGCAAGACAGTAGAAGAAATGTCTGATAAGTTGGTGAAAGAATTTGGGCCCGATGAAGAAAGAAAACGTATCATCATTGATGACGCTTTAAAGAAATATCATAACAGGCAAATAACCCTTTTTGATCTTTTCACCAACTTTCCAACTGACAATCCCTTAATACTCTATGAATATTTGACATCCAAATTTAGCGATGGATTCTATTTGATACCTAATTCCATTTATCAAAACGTAAATCTGGTAGATGAAACAAGAAAGTATGAGTATGTTCTTGATATTTATAGTGTTCTTCTGTTTTGGGATATAGGTATCAGCAAAGAGAATGCTAACGTTGATACCTTCATTATATCCCATTATGTGAGGGAGTATGTAAAGCGGGAAATAACTTTGGCAAAATCGCTTGAGGACGCAAAAATGTCTTTAAGAATCACTCCTACTGGTGTAATGCCTATTCCTTATCCTCCTAGTTATAATACAGAAAGAATTAAGAGATTAGAAAGTATTTTAACTTGGATTGACGCTAATTGCTCAATAGAATATAACCGTAAGAAACTAGATCTTCTTCTCGAGTTAGAACAGAAATCTGAGAGATATAACATGTACTGGGACTATTACATAGATAATGTTTTTTTAGCTTCAGAAGAAGATAGAATATTGATTACAGATGATGCAACCTCTACCAAAAATCATGGAGGTGCATTTCAAATAGTTAGTACTGACAAATTCCTTTTTGCTAAACTAGAAGACTATCAAAGCAATGTCGTGTATAAGTTAGTTGAGAAAAACTGTCTCGGTTTCTCAATTACGTGTGAAAACCTAATACTTGAATTTGAAAAAGTGGTTTCTATAGAAAATAATGCCTCATTTCACAGATTTTTAATGGGACTGCCTTTTTTTATAAACAATGACGACTCTGTGTTAAATGAGAGCATTAAATTCGTAAAATACCTGTATGCGAGATCAGATTTGTCTTTAGAATACCGAAGTAAAGTATCTACAGATGTATTTTTACAAGCTATAAAGGGGTATAAAATTAATTCTGCTTTCATTAGTCGAGTCAGAGCTCATATTAGTGATGAGTTATCATTATTAGGAGGACTTGAGGCAAACGCACTAAATGATTTTGCCGATGCTTTGGAAACATTGAAATAAAGCTCAAGAGTAATTTGTACGTTAGCACGATATAATGCTGCCAATACGAAATAGAAAAAATGCAGGTGTTAGATTCTACTCATAGTTAGATCGTGATCAAGCCCTTCCAGTATATCCCTCAACTAGATGCTTTTGTACTTACTGATGAGTACCAGCGAGTAGCTACCTACCTGGGTATTGTAGGATGGGAGCAATACGCTTGGATCGGTCGTTTATTCACATTAGACAACGATTACGGCGAACACTGGATGGACAACTGGGAACTAAGAGAACTAAAGACCGAACAGGCCAAAGAATTAGGGTATGATGAATCAGAATTACTCATTATTGACCCCGACCGTTTTCAGAACGGTAAAGATGGTCCATGTCATACTGACGAAACACGCAAGCTATTCTGGACAAATGTACTTGATTCGCTCGTCCTCAGCCCTGAGATGATTATTGCCGAAGCTCGTCAGCAGAACGAACGCAGTAGGCATATTGGGGATTACATCGAGGACTTAGAGGAAAGAATAAAAGAACTGTTTAAGTAAGGAGACTCCAAAGGAATTTAAAACCATCATTTCTTCAGTCCGGTGCGTCGGCCCGAAAGTTCAGCGGGGTGTGTGCTGGCTCATCGCGGGGAAGCTTTGATCTTTCCGCGCCGCGTAGGCTTGAATTTTTCTTTGGCGGCCACCGCGTGGTTCCGTTTCTTTTGTTTCAAGACGGGGTCTCCCAGACAAAAGAAATGAACAACCCACTAACGTACGAGTGCAGAGGTGGTAACTATGGGCGTTATGGTCGCACAAATAAGTATGGAAGCATCTTGCTCAAGATTCCGGTTCGGCGTTTCGTTACACTACACTTCGCCCGGAATGACGATAAAAAAAGAATGGTGCTTCGCTAGGAATGACGGTTTGAGAAAGAAAACGCCCATAACATTACCTCCGTAAGAAAGGCCGATACTCAGCACGGCATAAACTGCACCCACCACCCTATCTTTACGGTTAAAAACAAACCATGAAGAAGAACACTATTGAAGTACGGGTGCTAGCAGGCCGCTTAGCCCTGGAAAACGCCCGCAAGAACGCTCAAATCAAAGCAGCCCTGGCGCAGTACGGCTTTAATGATTCCCGCATGCAGGAAGGGGAAGATAAGCTGAACGCCGCCGAAGAATGGCAGCAAACCCAGAAGGACCTGTACACCGATAAGAGTGAACTTAGCCGTCAGCTAGCCGAAGATGAGCAGGAACTGCTGGAGATGTATACCAATCATTTAACCATTGCCCGCTTTGCCTTCCGCAACGATGAAGATTGGCAAAAAACATTGCAGTTGAATGGTCCTCGGGCTACCGTACGGGCCGGAAAGCTGGACCAAATCCGTACTTTCTACCGTCGGCTTACTACTCCGGCCATCAATACCCTAAAGAAATTCGGAGCGGTAACCGAAGAGATTGCCCAGGCGCAGGCTATGGCCAATGCGTTGGTAGATATACTCGGAAACCGTCAGAACAAACTGGCCGAAGCCCAGCAGGCCACCCAATACCGTAATCAGGCGCTAGAAGACTGGGATATGTGGTTTGACCGGTTCAGCCGGGTAGCCGAAGTAGCCCTGATGGACCAGCCGCAGTTGCTGGAAGCTTTAGGCATTGAGGTACGTTCTTAATAGCTAAGCTAATCCCAAACCAAAACCGGAAGTGAGCACATGCTGGCTGCCGGTTTTTTTATTCGACCGCTGTCAGGCTGCTGGCTACTCACTTGCTTTTGTGCTGCTGAAGTACTACTTTCTACTCCTACTTTCCGCCTACACACGCTATGCCTGCTAACACTATCCAACACCGGGTTTATGAATTTTTGAAAGATCACGCCCCGTTTAGCTACTGCTCGGCCGAGTTTGTAAAGGAGCTGGCTGCTCTGGCCCAGGTGCAGTACTATCAGCCCGAAGAAATTATTTTTAAAGAAGGCGATCCCCCCGCTACCCACTTCTTTGTAGTGAAGCAGGGGGCAGTAGACCTGCTAAAGCAAAACGAACTGACCGACCGCTGCGGCGAAGGCGATGTATTCGGGGTGCGCTCGCTCATTACCCAGGGAAACTACGCACTCACGGCTCAGGCCCGGGAAGAAACCCTGCTCTACGCCGTGCCGGTGCAGCAATTTCGTCCGGCACTGAGTCATAACTCCCAGGTAGCCTTATTCTTTGCGGCCAAACTGGCGCGTCAAACCCCCGGGGTTGAATCAGCCGGGTTACCCGCCCCGGAATCCGTATCCGGTTTTATCAGTCCGCTCAGTCAGCGGTTACCCTCGGGTTTATTTCAGGAGTTGCTCACCTGCTCGCCCGATACCCCCCTGCAACAGGCTGCCCAGCAGATGTCCGACTGGCGGGTAGGTTCCATCATCGTCATTGACCAGCAACGGCACCCCCGAGGCATCATCACCAACACCGATCTGCGCAACTGGGCCGCTACCGGTAAGCTCCCATTATCAGCTCCGGTATCGAAAGTAATGAGTAGCCCCGTGGTAACCGCCGGACAGCATCAAAGCGTAGCCGATGTGCTGATCCGCATGATGCAGCACGATGTGCACCACCTATGCATTACCAAAGATGGCTCTACCGACAGTCCGGCCCTGGGAATGATCACCGACCACGACCTGCTGCTGCTTCAGGAGAACAATCCGACGGTTATTCTGCGTAAAATTCACAAGGCTAAAGATATCAGCACCCTCGCCGAGCTACGCGACCAGGCCGAAACGATGGTGCAGCAGTATATTGTCCAGGGCACGGCCATCCGCACCGTAGCCTCACTGATGACCGTCATGAACGACGCCATTACCACCAAATGTATCGCCAGTGCCCAGGCCAGTCTGAAAAGTGAAGGCTATTCCGAACCGGAAGCTGCTTTCTGCTGGCTGTCGCTGGGCAGTGAAGGCCGGGGAGAACAGTTGCTCCGTACCGATCAGGATAATGCGCTGGTGTACCAAGACCCACCCAACGAAAAAGCGGAGGCTACTCAAGCTTATTATCAGGAATTAGGCAAGCGGGTGGTGGCTTCGCTGGAGCAATGCGGCTTCAGCCGTTGTTCGGCCAACATGATGGCCAGTAATCCGCAGTGGTGTAAGCCGTTGAGTGGCTGGAAGGAGCAGTTTAAAGACTGGATACAGGTACCGGAACCAGAATCATTGCTGCAGGCGGCTATCTTCTTCGATTTCCGGGCTACCGCCGGGGATAGCAGCCTGGCTAACACCTTGCGGAAGTATGTCTTTGCTCAGATTAAAGCTGAGTCGCTGTTTATGCACTACCTGGCCAACAATGCGCTCCTAAATCCCCCACCCCTGAGCTTCTTCCGCAAATTTGTGGTAGAAAAAAGCGGAGATCACAAGGATAATTTTGACATTAAGCGCCGGGCCCTGATGCCGCTCACTGATGCCGCCCGGGTGCTGGCCTACGAAGCCCAGTTACCGGATACTACCAACACCCAGCAGCGGCTGGAACTAGTTGCTTCAACGGATACCTCGCACGCTGCTCTTTACCAGGAAGCGGCTGATGCCTACGATAAACTGCTGGAAATCCGGGCCCGGGAAGGGCTGCGCCAGCATGATTCCGGCCGCTACATTGATCCAGGTTCCCTTACCCATCTGGAACGGGAGCTGCTACGATCCATCTTCGGAGTGATTCGGGATGTACAGCAGGTGCTGCGTCACCGTTTTCAACTGGATTACTTCCGCCGATGAAGTGGTTCCGCCGCTCTACTTCTCCCGATACTCCCCCACTCGACTTCATCGTTGAGTACCAGCGGGCCAACCAGGCCAAGCCTGACCGTCATCAACCTATCCGTCAAATCCGATTTGTGGTGTTTGATACCGAAACTACCGGGTTAAATCCCAAAAAAGATACGTGGCTATCGTTGGGAGCGGTGGTGGTGCAGCAGCAAACTATTTGGGTAGATCAAAGCCTGGAATTCACTATCCGGCACAGTGATGCCAATGTTGGCAGTCAGGTGGCGATGCACGGAATAACTAGGGAATCTTTATCTCAGGGCCTTGCGGAAGCGGAAGTACTTCGCCATTGGCTCTCCTTTATTCAAAATTCGGTATTAGTCGCCCACCACGCCGCCTTCGATCAGGAGGTGATTAACCAGGCCCTCATTCGTCACTTCGGCAGCTACCGGGTCCGACTACGAAATGCGGTGTTGGATACGGCCAAGCTTGCCCAACGTCTCGATCGATTCTCTACCATACCCGGAACCCTTAATCCCGCCCACTACAGTCTGGATGCCCTCTGCCAACGCTACGCCATTCCGGCTGACGACCGGCATACCGCCGCCGGTGATGCTTTTCTAACCGCTCAGTTACTATTAAAGCTACTAGCCCAGGCTGAACAGCGTGGTATTAATACTTATCGCAAGCTATTAGCTTAAAAGGTTGAATAATAAACTAAAATGAGTAGTTTAGCCTCATGCTCCGCATCCTCCTTCTTCACAAAAGTTGAGAATTTTGCCTAATTTACGCTCACTAACCTGGACTAACTAACTCTATGATGCCAGATTCTAAATCTTTAAAAAACTACTGGAAAAAGAACGTGCAGTACCTACTGATTTTACTAAGCATCTGGTTTATTGTGTCCTACGGTTTCGGCGTTTTACTGGCCGACACGCTTAACAGCATCCAGATAGGTGGCTTTAAACTAGGATTCTGGTTTGCCCAACAAGGTTCCATCTATATTTTTGTAATCCTGATTTTCGTCTACGTCCGGCTAATGAACCGGTTAGATCGTAAGTTTGATGTGGATGAGAAATAATTTTATCAATCGATAATTGACAATTGAAAGTGGATAGTAATTTCATTATCAATTATTACCTGTCCACTATCAACTACTAACCTATGGACGTACAAACCTGGACTTATATTCTGGTGGGACTCACCTTCGCTCTGTACATCGGCATTGCCATCTGGTCGAGGGCGGGATCTACCAAAGACTTTTATGTGGCTGGTGGGGGTGTCTCTCCCTTGGCTAACGGTATGGCTACGGCGGCTGACTGGATGTCGGCGGCCTCCTTTATTTCCATGGCGGGGCTTATTTCGTTTATGGGCTACGATGGGGCAGTATACCTGATGGGCTGGACGGGGGGATACGTTTTACTGGCGTTGCTACTGGCCCCTTATTTACGAAAGTTCGGAAAGTTTACCGTTCCTGATTTTATCGGAGACCGTTATTACTCCAATCTGGCTAGAACCGTGGCAGTAATCTGTGCACTGTTCGTTTCATTTACCTACGTAGCCGGACAGATGCGGGGCGTAGGCGTGGTTTTCTCCCGCTTTCTGGAAGTAGACATCAACTGGGGAGTGGTGATTGGGATGACTATTGTTTTCTTCTACGCCGTGCTGGGGGGCATGAAAGGCATTACCTACACCCAGGTAGCCCAGTACTGCGTGCTGATCTTTGCTTTCATGGTACCAGCCATCTTTATATCCATACAATTAACGGGTCACGTATTACCCCAAATCGGTTTTGGTTCTACGCTGGAAGGTACGGATACTTTTTTGCTGGAGAGACTGGATGGCCTCAATCAGGAGCTGGGTTTTGCTGCCTATACCGAAGGTAGTAAAAGCGTATTTGACGTGTTCAGCATTACCGCCGCCCTCATGGTAGGCACCGCCGGATTGCCCCACGTTATTGTGAGGTTCTTTACCGTACCCAGAGTTCGGGATGCCCGTTTATCGGCCGGTTACGCGCTGGTATTTATTGCCATTCTGTACACTACAGCCCCCGCCATAGCGGCCTTTGCCCGAACTAATATGATTAACTCGGTTTCGAATGTAGCCATTAGCGATTTACCCACCTGGGTTACCAACTGGCAGACTACAGGCTTAATTACCATTGATGATAAGAACAACGATGGGCGGGTACAGTACGTAGCCAATCCGGATCGAAATGAGTTTGTGGCTGACCAGGATATTATGGTGCTGGCCAATCCTGAGATTGCTAATCTTCCCAGTTGGGTCATTGCCCTGGTTGCTGCCGGAGGTTTAGCGGCTGCACTCTCAACCGCAGCGGGTCTGCTATTGGTAATCTCAACTTCCATTGCTCATGACCTGATCAAGAAACAGATTAGGCCGGACATTTCAGAGGCCGGTGAGCTTTGGGCAGCTCGGGGTGCCGCGGCGGTAGCAGTACTAGTTGCCGGATACTTCGGCATCAACCCGCCCGACTTTGTGGCTGCGGTCGTGGCTCTCGCCTTCGGGTTGGCTGCGGCTTCGTTCTTCCCGGCCATTATCATGGGGATTTTTTATAAGCGGATGAACATGGAAGGGGCAATAACAGGCATGGTTGTCGGGCTTTCCATTATGATATTCTACATTCTGAAATTCAAGTTTAATTTGCTGGGAGGCGGCTCAGCCGAAGACTGGTGGTTTGGTGTTTCGCCGGAGGGATTTGGTTTCATTGCTATGCTGGTCAACTTTGCTGTATCCTTAGTGGTATGCCACTTAACCACTCCCCCTCCCGCCGATGTTCAGGATTTAGTAGAAGACATTCGTTATCCCCGCGGAGCCGGACAAGCCACTGCTCATTGATAACACAATACAAACGCAAGTAGGGTCAGGTCGCGACCTGACCCTACTTGCATCCTTTACAAAAAACAGCCATATTCATCGCAACCATAAATACACAACCATGAGTAACAAGATACAAACCCTAGGAGGGTATATCCACGAATACCAAAAAAGTGTACAACAACCCGAACGGTTCTGGGCCCGTATTGCTGAGTCTTTCTACTGGCGTCAAGGCTGGGACGAAGTAGTAGAGTGGAATTTTGAGGGGCCGGATGTAAAATGGTTTGTCAATGGCAAGCTGAACATCACCGAAAATATCCTGGAGCGCCATCTGTTCACCCAGGGCGACCGCCCGGCAATTATCTGGGAACCAAACGATCCTGACGAAGAAAACCGGGTCATTACGTACCGTCAGCTTTACGAAGACGTGTGCCGGTTTGCCAATGTGCTCAAAGCCCAAGGAGTACAAAAGGGCGACCGGGTCATTATCTATATGCCGATGGTTCCTGAATCAGCCGTAGCCATGCTGGCTTGTGCCCGAATCGGCGCCGTACACTCGGTAGTATTCGCTGGGTTCTCGGCTAGCTCACTGTCCGATCGTATTAATGACTGTAAAGCCAAGGTAGTACTTACTTCCGATGGTAACTTCCGGGGAAAGAAAACCATTCCAGTGAAAGCCGTGGTAGATGAGGCCCTGGATAGCACCAGTACGATTGAAAAAGTAATTGTGCTAAAACGAACTGGCACCGAAGTAACAATGAAGGATGGCCGTGATCTCTGGTGGCACGATGCTATTGATGGGGTATCGACCGAAAATAAAGCCGAGGAAATGGATTCTGAGGATATGCTCTTTATTCTCTATACTTCGGGTTCAACCGGAAAGCCTAAGGGAGTAGTTCATACCTGCGGAGGTTACATGGTGTACACCCACTACACGTTTGAAAATGTTTTTCAATACAATCGAGGCGATGTTTATTGGTGTACTGCCGACATTGGCTGGATTACCGGTCACTCCTACATCGTATATGGACCGTTGCTGGCTGGTGGCACTACCCTGATGTTTGAAGGGGTACCTACCTATCCCGACGCTGGTCGCTTCTGGGCGGTAGTAGATAAATATCAGGTAAAACAATTCTATACTGCCCCAACCGCTATCCGCGCGCTACAGGCTTACGGATTGGAACCGCTAGAAGGGCACTCCCTGGAATCGCTACGAGTAATTGGCTCGGTAGGCGAACCTATCAATGAGGAGGCTTGGAACTGGTACCGCGACCATGTGGGCAAGGGCAGGTGCCCGATTGTAGATACTTGGTGGCAAACCGAAACCGGAGGTATACTAATTTCCCCCATTCCGGGAGTAACTCCTACCAAGCCGGGCTACGCTACTTTACCCCTACCGGGGGTACAACCCATTATTGTAGATGCCGATGGTAATGAGCTGAAAGGTAATAGCGTACAAGGTAATCTCTGTATTAAATTCCCCTGGCCCTCTATGTTACGAACTACCTACGGCGACCACGAGCGTTGTCGGCAAACCTATTTCTCAGCATACAAAGGACTTTATTTCACCGGTGACGGTGTGAAACGGGATGAAGACGGTTACTACCGCATTCTAGGCCGGGTAGACGATGTGATTAATGTGTCGGGTCACCGGATGGGTACAGCGGAAGTAGAGAATGCAATTAATGAGCATCCGAAAGTTGTAGAATCAGCCGTAGTAGGTTACCCTCATGAAATTAAGGGGCAGGGCATTTATGCTTACGTCATCTGCGACCTTACCGACCGTTCGGTAGAGAATCTAACCAACGAAATCCGGCAGACGGTTAACCAAATTATCGGCCCCATTGCCAAGCCCGATAAAATTCAGCTAGTTCCCGGTTTACCGAAGACCCGTTCAGGTAAAATTATGCGCCGCATACTCCGTAAGATTGCTCAGGGTGATACTGGTAATTTGGGGGATACTTCTACCCTTTTAAACCCCGAAGTAGTAGATGAAATTATGAAAGGAGAAGCTTCCTAACGCTAAGGAAGAGTACTCATAAAACAAAGAAAGGGGCAAACAATAGTTTGCCCCCTTCACTAATACAAATTTCGGAATATTTTAATACCGGCTGTTGTATCCGCCGCCACCAAAGTTTGAGCGACGTTGTCCGCCTTCTTCTCTAGGACGAGCTTTTTTTACAACGATGTCGTGACCATCAAACTCAACCTCGTTAAGTTCGGAGATAGCCCGATTGGCAGCCTCGTCGTCAGGCATTTCAACAAAACCAAAGCCACGAGAATTACCGGTCTCCCGGTCAAAAATCACTTTGGCTGAATCCACTTCGCCGTATTCAGCGAAGAGGTCGTTCAAGTCCTCACTAGTGGTGGTAGGACTTAACTTTGCTACGAATAAATTCATAAAAAGAATAAATAATAATAAATAAAGTAATCAAATAGAGCATTAAGTAGCAAAGCAGTTCGTAAGAAGTGCAATTCACATGATGTCCTATTCGGGGACACTACACTTACTTTCTCGAAAAGGTTCAAGATTGTACAATTAGTTGGATAATATTCGCTATTTATTTTCAAATAGCCGATTTTAAAGTTTTTATTTATACTTAGCTAATAATCCTACCCCGATGAACAACCTACTATTCACATTACTGCTGTTCTGGATAACCATGACCTGCCTGGCCCAGGAAACCCTCTATGTTGGCACCTACTCCGTACGAGGTAGCGAAGGTATTTATGTGTACTCCTTTGATCGTGAACAGCAATCGTTTGAACTGATCCAAACGGCTACCACTCCGGAAAGTCCATCGTTCATAGCGTTAAGTCCTGATGGCCAAAATTTATACTCAACCAACCGTGGCGGAGTGGACAGTCACCCCGACTGGGGCTCGGTATCTTCGTTCAGTGTTAATAAACGCAGTGGCGAGTTAACTCACATAAATGATGTTTCCTCCTACGGAGTCAGTCCCTGCCATGTGGCGGTAGATGACCAAGAAAACTGGCTTTACATTTCGCACTACGGCGGAGGCTCACTATCGGTATTTCCCATTTTAGCCAGAGGAAAGGTTGGAGAACTGGCTGACTCGGTTCAGCATACCGGAAGCAGTGTGAACCCTAATCGTCAAGAAGCGCCCCACGTACATTCCATTCAGGCAGTGCCTGAGAGTGATTATTTTCTGACTGCCGACCTGGGATTAGATCAGGTAAAAGTATACCAGATGAACGACTCAAAAGCAGTTGAGGAATTCGTGATAGCCTCCGAACCTGGCAGCGGACCTCGGCATTTTACCCAATCAGCGGATAATCGTTTTCTCTACGTAGCCGAAGAGCTGACTTCTACCGTGAGCGTTCACACTTTGGATGTAAAAAAAGCCGTATCCAAGCAGATTCAGCGAGTTTCTACTTTGCCGGACTCGTTTACCGAAAACTCTACGGTGGCCGATATTCATCTCAGCCCCGATGGCAAATTTCTGTATGTTTCCAATCGTGGCCATAACAGCCTGGCCATATTTGCGGTAAATGAAAATGACGGCACCCTTACCCCCAAAGGACATCAATCTACCCAAGGGGAAATTCCGCGTAACTTTACCATTGATCCTCAGGGAGAATTTGTGCTGGTCGCCAACCAGAATACCGATAATATTGTATTCTTTGATCGCGACCCGCAAACCGGCCAGTTAACTGCAACCGGAACCGAGCTATCGGTACCCAGCCCGGTATGCCTGATTTTAGCTGGTAGCAAATAGTAAGCTTTGCTTACTTGGAGGGCCGTCGTTGCAGCCATTCAGCTATTCCTTTAAGGCTGTCGGAGATTTCTTCCATAGTGGCCACAGCCTGTCCCATGCCATTTTGGCCGTACCCCTTGGTGCGTTGCTGTTTCAAGAAAATTGCTTTGATTTCATTCCAGCGCTGCTCTTCCTTTTCAGTTATTATCTGCCGTAATTCTTTCAATTTAAGCAGATTAGCTTCTGCTCCTGAAGTGAGAGTCTGAGCTTCGTTTTCGTAGTGGGAATTAATCAGTGTTTCCAGCTCTGCCTCGTTCATAATCGGCGCTACTTTTTCAGCCATCTTGTTCATATCGCGGTAGGAGCCTTGTAACTTGAATGAAGGTTCGGTACGGTAGGCATCAGCTTGGGCTGCTGAGCGAATATACTCCAGATTAACCGTAAGCACGGTATCTCGGACCGCAATCAGCTTTTTCATTACCGCCACATACTCCCGAATTTCTTCCGCCGAATGATTAGCCTCCCACTCTATTCCTTCCAAAGTAACGTCCTGCGCTAATTTTTCCAGGGTATATACATCCTTCTGGCTCTTGGTGGCGAGTTTGCTAAGCAGCGGATTAGAGGTTAAGCTATTCTCCAGGTAACTCAGCTTGAATGCTTCGGCGGAATCACCGATAATATCTCCCAGATTGTAAATATCCGCCCGGTTGGCCAGCATATCGGGAATCTGGAATTTGTCGCCACTCTCAGTATAAGGGTTACCGGCCATTACTACGCAGACTTTCTTTCCTCGGAAATCGTAGGTCTTGCTACGGCCTTTGTAAACTCCCTCAATCTTGCGCTGAGCATCGCAGAGAGAAATAAACTTCTGCAGAAATTCTGGATTACAGTGCTGAATATCATCCAGGTAGATCATCACATTATCGCCCATTTCAAAGGACAGATTGAGTTTCTCTAACTCTTCTCGTGCCCCGGCATTCGGTGCCTGTCCCGGATCTACCGAAGCTACCTGATGACCAATAGCCGGTCCATTGATTTTCATAAACACTAAACCGAGTCGGTTCGCCAAGTACTCCATCAGCGTAGTTTTACCGTAACCGGGAGGTGAGATTAGCAGCAGCATACCCATCAGGTCGGTGCGCTTACTTTCTCCAGTGGTGCCGATTTGCTTAGCCAGGTTTGAGCCAATCAGGGGCAGATACACCTGATCAATCAGGCGATTACGAACAAAAGAAGACATAACCCGAGGTTTAAACTCCGAAAGGCGAAGCTCTTCGCTGAACTGATGCATGAGTTCTCGCTTACGCTGCTGGAAAGCCCGATAAGCCGGTACGGCGTTCCGATGAAAATCAGTCAGTTTCTGAAAGAAATCCTGATAGTGAAGCTGGTAGCTGCCATCAGAAACCAGGGGATGGTTTCCTTGCATTCCATCCAGCGAGATACTAAGACTAACCTTGGCAGTGGTTTGCTTCGTTTGAGAGTCAAACAAAAGCGTTGCCGCTTCGGAAACTAACCCCAGATCAGCCTGAGTTTGCTCGGCGAAAGCATGCAGCCACTTACGGATTAAGTCATACTGCACCCAGGGTTGAGCAGCTAGATTGCTGATTGATTTTTTATACTTGCTTTCTGCTTTCTGCTTAACTAGATATTCTTCAAAAGCCTCTTTCAGATCAACCGCTCGTTGGTCAATGGTGAACTTGTCATCACCAATCAGTTCGTAGAAAAGATATTCACTGACTTCGGCTATCCCAGTGAGGTCAAACAATGAAGTCTGCTGGACAAAATCCTGGACAATCGCCTGAATTTGCCGGAGCACGGGATCAAATTCTTTGGATTGGGGAAACACCTGTAAAATAGCTCCGGCCCCTTTGAGCTGATGATTCAACCGTTGCTGCTGGTCCTTTTCCAGATGATGCTTCCAGCACAATAGTGCGCAACTTCTGGCTTCGGAGGAATACCTCAAAAGGCCTGCCTGTTGATGGATACGAGCCAGTTCCTGAAGGATACGAACCGCATCCTGATCGTGCACTCCCTTCACATAACCTTCATCGTAGCGGGAGGCGGCAAATTGCTGTACCCAACTTAGCACCTTTTCGGGCGACTCTTCAGCAATGTCGGAGAGTGTCAATGTCTCGTCACCAGCCTGAGCCCCCATAAAAAGTTGATAAGTCAGATACTCGGCTCGATAAACAGCTTCGTTTTCCGAAATCAGCGACTGTTTCCAGTAAGGTTGATAACTGCTGATTTCGGCATCGTTCAGACTCTCGTAGAAATTCGTCCCGGTGATGTGGTAGAACAACTCATCATTTTTTACTACCGTGGTCAAAGCAACTTCGGCAGTATTCACCGAAAAAGAGTGCTGCCCGAGCCGAATGACCTGAGCTCCGTCAACGAATAATTCATTGCGGTCTTTCAGTTGGCGCAAAGCATCTTCGCGGGTAGACTTCAGCCGACTTTGCACGTCATCGGCCTTTACCGTATCCCCAATCTCCTGTAATTCATCAATGATGCTTCTGACTTTTTCTACCATTAAGTCGGAGGCGAAGTAGCCATTCAGTTCGATAGCCGATGAAAAGGAAGACAGGCGATGCTGTACGGATTTTAGAATTCGGTCAGCCGCTTGCAGCAGGGCATTGGCTCGTTGGTTGCGAGCCTCAATCAACTGTACCTTACGGCTTTCAAAAGCATTGTAAATCTCTTCACGCAGTTCACTAACCTCCGCCAGCATTTCGGGAAACTCGGCAAACTTCCCCTCCAACTCTTCGAGCTGGACCATCAACTTAGTGAGATACTCATCGCTCTTTTCGGGAGTATCGGCTACATCCAGGTAATTGACCAGCGCCTGCCGGATAAGCTTAGACTGAGCGTGAAACTCGGCCTTTCCCTCCTGCCCCAACAGCTCTTTATACTTCCGTTTCAGTTGAGCCTTTAGTTTGTTGAGTTCGGTGAAAATAACCGAGATACGATCGATGATCTGAGTGGTTTGCGTAGCGTCTTTGATCGTTAGATTACTCACCACTTCTATCAGCATTTCCAGCTCGCCCGAAAAAGCCACTATTTGTTTTTCCAGCTCCTGAATGTCTACCACCTTTCCTATTTTTGCCAGTGCCTTCTCAAACTTGGCTACCTGATCGGTGAAGGGGGTTAATGCATCGTCTCTTAGCAAAAACTTAACAGTATCCTGAGCCTTAGATTGGGCTACTTCGGCCAACTTACTTTCGTACTCCTCCACCCGGGCGGTATCAACGTAGCGTAGCTCTTTCAATGAAATTACCTCTCCCCGCTTTTCGCGCAGTCGGGCCAGGGCGAGCACGAATTCCTGAATATGTTTTTTAGGCTGACTCTTTAGTTCACGCAGCAGCTGGTCAACGGCTTTGGTGGTTTCCGCCACTTGCTGTTGGGTGCTTTGGCGGAGGCTGGTAACTTTCTCAAACTCATCAATAGCCGCCGCGGCAGTATCCCGTAGAGTAGTAAGCGGCTCATGAATTTTCTGGGCTTCGGGTCGATCCAGCCAGTAGTAGGCATCCAGTAAAGTAGTAGATTGGCGTTGCAGATCAACGTACAGGTTTTGGTAGTTTTCTCCCTTATCAATGAGGGTAAGCAGTGCCTGACACTCAGCCATAGCTCGTACAATGTCTTTGTTGCCCACTTTATACAGGAAAGAATCACTTTGGGAAGAAAGCGGAAAATTAGGCCCGACGAAAGGAGTTTGCCAGATGCGGATAGCGTGATGTTTCTTAGGTTCGTCATCGGCATTAAAATAGCATAACTCTCCGTTCTGGAAGATGGCAAAGCCGTGGGCTACAATAGGGTTGGCTATTTCCTGCTTAATTAGGTTATAAGGCAGAAGCTGATAGACATGATGATTTGGATTATAGAAGACGTAAAGAAAATCTTCGCCATTAGGAGAAAGAATCGTTTTCTCATAGACCAGCGAGCCTTGTCTGATCTCAAACGACTTGAATTCTCCGGTTTGCAGATAGTATCCGTTCGGAAACAAGATTCCCTGATCATCCGGTAGCACGATACAAGCTTCCTCAATGGCATCGATGCGGCGGGCTTCCTGCAATTTGGCATTATAGGCCAAATAGCGATAGGCTTTTTCCTGATACGGACGAACTTTCAGCAACACCAGATTATCCAGCACTGAATAGTAGATTTCGGCATCGTCCAGCGTTTGGTCCGGATCATCTACCGGCTCCTGATAGATTCCGTGTCCGGCATCTGTATTATCTTCTACCTTCAGGGTAAGATTTCCGCCAAGCGTATCTACGAATACCCGATCAGCCACCGAAATATGCGGATGCTTACCCGCTCGTTGGTCGTCGCGGCTCGCTCGTTTCCAGCGAAACGCATGTTGTTCGGGCACCGAAAGTTCGTGCTCACTGCGATTGTCCCGGTATACCAATGAGTCACCCTTAATTTCCCACTTAAAGGCTTTGATATCGCTAGCACTCTTACTGATCTGAAAAACCATATATACGAACGGTTCGCTCAGTACAAAGCGGACAAATTTGGTGTCTTTGTAGTACTTATACAGCTTCTGAAAATCATCCTGAAAGGTAGGATTGCTAATCAACTCGTAGCCCAGCTCATGAAAGCTATGATCGCGGTAAGAGTACAGACTGAATACATCGGATAGCTCAACCTGCGACTTCAGTCCCAAATGTACGTTGTAGCCGAAGATGAAGTTTTCGCCTACCGGCACCATATCGTAGGGGATACAGTTATGGGCGGTGTGCACCCGTTCGGTAGCAATCAGGGTAGTTTCAATCGCACCGAATACTTCCTTGCGGGCTTCGTTGAGCTTACCTAAGCGTTCCCGCAGATTAGCCCCACTTTGCTGTAAGCGGTTTTGCAGAATTTCGTAAGTACTATTTTCTAAAGTAGCATTGGAGGTATCTTGATTGGGCATTGTACGCTTGTAATTTAATAAATGGTTGTTGCTGGGTCACTAATGTGATTCATAGAGAATACTCCATCCGGTTAACAGTACAGCTATTAGGACGACAGCTACTAGCAAAGTGTACCATCTGTCTTTCCTTCTTCTAGTCTCTTGCTCTTGTCTTAGCTGTTTCAGCGCTTCATAATTGTCTGCAATTTTTGCACGATGACCAGGATTATTTTTATGATGATCCTTTAAGATTTCAAACGTACCTTTTCGGCGAAGTAAAGCCCGGTTGTCTTCGTAGCTTTTCTTCATTGCACTGATTATTCCACTTGCTCCCATCATAATTTAAATTAGCTCTGCTATCTTAGATTTAAAAAGGGTAAAGGAACACCGGGAATGAGAACTGACCGGAGTCAGTATAGTAAATGCTTTCACTGACGTTTTCGTTAGCACTTTCAGTTGAGAAAGTATCTTCGCTGCCAACATAATAGCCTACTACTAAGAAGACTAGAAACAGAATCAACGGAAGGCTAATCCCTTGGGCTTTCCGGGACTTACGTGAGTTAGTATTGGTATGCATAGTGTTAAATGTTTAGAGTAATGCGGCCGATTAAAAGCGTTTCAGCTTCTGACCGACCGCAGGGTGAGGGTTAGTTATAATTTGATATTTTGCATTTGCTCGTCGGCCAAACCGGCTGAGCGGGCAATGCCCATCAGCTTGCTGAGATTGTCCTTCATCTCCGGCTGATCGGTCTGGTTCATCAGTTTGAAGAGCAGGGCCGAAACGCTCAGGTTCTTCATTTCTTCGGCAGATACTCCGAACTGGCTGATAAACTTCTTCAGATTATCTTTGAAAGCTCCACCACCATTGGTATTAAAGAATGTATCTTTAATATCCAGCAGCGTGGTATTTTTCCGAACCATACCATCAATGGCTTTTCCTTTGGCAATAGAACCCATAATCTGCTCAAACAGCATGGTTTCCCCACCAATGATCTCAATGTTAGAAGCTTTCAGCGCTTCGCTGATCACCTGAGCCTGGGCTTCGGCAATATCCTTCTGAATATTGATTTTCGCCAGCTCCAGTGCCTTTTCGGTCTCCAAACGTAGCTTAAACTCCTCATGATCTTTACCCGGACCATCCAGCACCTGCATGGCGTTGGCTTTCTCGCGGATACCCTCAGCTTCCGCCTTGTATTTCTCCTGCAGCACCCGAGCCTCGGCCATGCCTTGCTTCTCTTCGGCAGCGGCCTTAGTTTCAACCACCTCGGCATCGGCTTTACCTTGCTCCCGGCTAATCTGGGCGGCAACCATTCCGAGTTTCTTATCCGCTTCCGACTGAGCTTCGGCTCTCAGGCTGATACCTCGCGCATCGGCTTCAGCTTGAGCCTCAATGACTCCGGCTTCGGCTTCTCCTTCTTTCTCGCGAGCGGCGGCTTTTGCTTCCATTACCTGGGCTTCGGATAATCCGAGGGCGGCATTCTGAGCAGCTTCGGCTTCGGCCATGGTTTTTATGGCTTTGGCTTTATGCTCCGCAGAGTTTTCTTCGGCCTGAGCGTCAATCATCAATTGCTTAGCTCGGTGCTCAGAAGCTTCTTTGGCGGCCTCAGCGGCTTTGATTTCTTTCACCAGTGACTCCTGGGCCTCTTTTTCAGCGTTGATCAGGGCCACTTCTTTATTTCGGTCGGCCTCGGCTTTGGCTCGGGTATCTTTTATCTTCTCTTCTTCCTCAACGGTAGCTTTTTCTACCATCACCCGCTCCCGGATCACTTCCTGAATATTCTTTCGCTCTTCTTCCAGCGACTTCTCCTTCTCAATGCGAGCCAGTTCAACTACCCGCTCCCGCTCAGTGGCTTCCAGGGCTTTCGCCTGCTCTACGCGCTCCAGCTCGATGGCATCGGTACGCTCCTTGTTCCGCTGAGCCACCAGAATCTGCCGGTCTTTATTCTGCTCAGCTACCCCAACTTCTTCTTCGGTCAGGATACGGGCTTCTTCCGAACGTTTGCGCTCTTCCTGGCGAACCTTCTCCCGCTCAGCATTTTCCCGAGCCCGGATGTTCGCAATCTCGCTCTGCTGACGCTCCTGTTGCTCCGTCAGTTGCTTTTCTAATTGCAAGATGGTTTCCTCAGCTTCCACATCCTGCTTCTTGATGGTTTTCTTCTTTTCGTTTTCAATCAGGTTCGACTGAATCTTTTGCTGAGAGGTAAGGTCAATAATCTTTTTAATACCTTCCGAATCCAGAATGTTATCGGCATTCAGGTATTCCAGCGGAGTTTGCTCCAGATAGTCAATGGCGCAGTCGTCCAGAATGTAGCCGTTCAGGTCGGTACCGATTTCTTCCAGGATTTTGTCCTTAAAGTTGGCTCGGGAGTTATACAGCTCCACAAACTCGAAGTGCTTTCCTACCGTTTTCAAAGCCTCTGAAAACTTGGCATCAAACAGTATTTCCAGTTGCTTGGGATCAGAAGCCCGATCGCAACCAATGGACTGGGCTACGTGGATTACGTCTTCTTTGGTTTTGTTCACCCGCACGAAGAATGTCACCTGAATATCGGCCCGCAGGTTATCTTTACAGATCAGACCATCCTTACCGGTGCGGGAAATCATGATGGTTTTTACGGTAATGTCCATGACCTCCAGGCGGTGCAGTACCGGAATCACCATTAATCCGGAGAAGGATACTTTGGCTCCGCCTGCTCCTCCGGTGACAATTAAAGCTTGTCCCTGCGAGGCTTTTTTATACATTTTTATGATGGCTACCCCAATCGCAAAGAGAAATACGATGACGATAATGCCCACAAATAGTAGCATAGATTGTTCCATGATCAGTAGAATTTAGTGGATATAAGGTTCAATAAAGTAAATGTTACGTCCTTCCTGCTGCTCGATCACCATGCCGGTGTCACCCCGCTCCAGGGTCACCTCTTCGTAGGTTTTTACGTTCAGCAAAATGGGTGCACCCGATGTTTGCACCCTAGCCTGCCCCACCCGTTGGTTCGATGCCTGGGTGGTGATCGTGCAGATTTTTCCGATGACAGTTTCGTTGGACTCCTGATTAAGTCTGCCAAAGACTTTTGCCAATGGATTGGTCAATACCTTGGCCATAAATAGCCCCGCGATAAGCGCTGGCAGCAGAATCAATAACCCAACAAGAAAGGAGGAGTTACCGAGATAGTGATTTCCCAGTACCGATAGCACCCAAACGGGGAGTATCCAGAAGGTGAGAAACACCATCAGTGGAACTTGACCCAGGTTGAAAAAGGCCAGTACTCCATCCATTCCTCCCCCGGAAAGGTCACCGTCCACGTCCGCATCAACATCCATATCTACATCGGTATCCAGATCAACATCTACGTCGAGGGAGTCAATGTCAATGGCTCCCACCAGCACTACCAGCCAGTAAATCATGACGAAAGCCAGTAGCAGGGTTGGAATCAGATTGGGTGCCGAAGCCGCGGCGGTGAACAGTTCTTTCATAATTAGTAATGATTGATGATTAGTGATTAATGAATGATGAATAATTATCTGTCATTACTCATCATTCATTATTCATTCTTCATTATTTGCCTCTGGCAAACCTAAACGTTTTTTCAGTTCCAGTAAGCGTTCGTCGGCTGCGGGACTCTTTCCGCTATCCAACGCACGCTCTATCTCAGCATCTACCGTAGTAGGCTGATTGGCGATTTCGCCGTAGGATTCGGCCAGAGCCTCTTCTTCTTCTACTTTAGCTTTCATTCGCTCGAGCATGGCTACGGTGCTGCTGGAATCAACACCGGCCAATTGCTTGTTGATGGTTTTCGTAGCCTTGCTTACTTTCAGGCGTGACTTCAGCGTTTGCAGTTCGTTTTCCCAGGTGGTGATATTCGCTTTCAGTGTTTCTATTGTATTTTCCAGTTGTGCTACCGAAGCATCGTAGCGGCGAGCTTCGCGTTGGTGCAAAGCCGCCTCTTTTTCAGCCTGCTCCTTCCGGCGGAGTGCCTCAGAAGCCAGACGATCAGCTTCGCTCATTTCCAGATCGCCAGATTCGGCTCTTTTCAGCAGCAAAACTGCTTTTTGCTCGTATTCAGTACCCCGTTGTTGGTAAGCAATTAATTCTCGGTTGGAGCGAATTTGTTGGGCTTTTACTTCGGCTAGCGACTGTAACGCTTTGTCCAGATCTACTCGCAGGTCGCGTATGCCCTGCTCGGTTACTTTAATGGGATCTTCTAGTTTGCTGATTGCCAGGTGGGCTTCAGCTTGTCCAATTTTAAAAATTCGGGTGAAAATGCTCATGGTGATTTAGATTAAATGGTTGCTAATAAGATTAGGAATTCGGCGAATTCGAGCGTACTTCTACCATGTTGCATCTTCTCATTTGTTATTACTCGTTGGTAACTGACGAATTGTCAAAACCTATCAGTATGCAAAGAAAAGCAAGCTGGTAGTCAGGTACGCGCTATTTTTTTGAATAAACCTACATCGTCATCATTCAGATGATTTAATTTAATACTACCTTGTCCGGATCAAAGGCAATTAATAGTATATACGAGCGTTTACTAAAAAAGTTAGCATTACTAATAAAATTAGATAAAGTTTTTTCTATGTCCGTTATTGGAAAGAATATCAAGACCATTAGAACCATCAAGCACATTAGCCAGGCTGAATTTGCCGACATATTTGACATATCCAGGGCCAGCATCGGGGCTTATGAGGAAGGAAGAGCCGAACCTCGCTTGGAAACCATCATTAACATTGCTAACTATTTTAGCATATCTATTGATACCTTGCTCACCAAAGCCCTATCCGTTGCTGAATTCCGGGAGTTTGATATCACTGGCGATCATGCTCCCACTGAGGAAATCACGGATAGCGATCGGGATTTAAGCAAGGAGGATACTCCGCTGGTAAAGCGGGGTAGCTACGTGGAGTATATCGTCAATTATCAGAATAAAGACTATATCAACCGACTACCCTACGTGCGCCTACCCGATACTCAGCACTACAAATCAAGGGCGTTTGAAGTACAGAACGATGCGATGGAGGTAAGTCGCAAGGGACTGTTGAAAGGCGATATATTATCATGCGCTCCTATTTCGCTAACTGACAACAAAAAGCTGGTGAAAGATGGGGTATACGTAATTGTAGCCGAAGAAGACATCTTTGTACGCCGCTACGACCATGCCGATGAGCAACTCTACTTCCGGGCGGATAACCCCAATTACGAAACGCTGCAAATTGCCCGGGAAAACATCTTTGAACTATGGAAGGTCATGGGGTTCTACAGCACCGTACTTAAACCACCCTTATTTCTGGAAGAACGAGTTGCGTTGCTTGAGCGAAAGCTGAATGATTTGGAACAACGGTTTACTTTGGATGGATAGATATTTCTGGTGTTAGTGTGTTATGGTGTTATTGTCTAATTGGTTGAATCCTTAACACTATAACACACTAACACTAAAACACTTATAAACCTATTCAAAAAACTCATTGGGATACTTTACTATTCCTTTAACTCCAGCTAAACCACCGGGAGTGAGTTCTATCACCATATAGTTTTCTTCAGGAACATCAAAGGAGAGTTTGATACCATATTTGCTGGCAGGTTCATACCCAAAGCGAGGATAGTAATTCTGATGCCCAAGCAACACGACCGATTGAAAGCCTAGTGACTTAGCCCTTCGGTGAGCTTCGCCGATCAGTCTTCCCCCTACTCCCTTGCGCTGGTATTGAGGGAGTACTGAAACCGGTGCAAGGGCCAGTGACTGGTCGGATTCCTCAGCATTTTGGATGGTTATTTTAGTAAGCAAAATGTGCCCAATAATTTCTCCGTCATGTTCAGCTAGCAACGAAAGCTCGGGTAAGAAAGCAGAAGACTGGCGTAAGCGCTCCACTAAATACTGCTCCCGATGGTCACTCATGGGTTCGAACTGAAAGGCGGCTTCGATGAGATCGAAAACTGCCGGATAGTCGGCGGGTTCTTCCTGACGGATGACTATTTCCATGCCACTAATCTAGAGAAACCACCACTTTCCCGTAGCTCTCCCGCGACTCGATGTATTCGTGAGCCTGGGGCATTTCCTCGAACGGAAAGACCTGAGAAACCACCGGTTTGATGTCGCGCTCCTTCACATATTCAGTCAGGGTTTGCCATTCTTGTTCTACAACTTCCTCGTGCTCGATCAGGTAGCCGATATGGGTGGCCAGTAAGCCGGTAGATCGCTGGGCCATTTGTAGAATTTTAGCCTGGGGAATATTTTTCAGCAAGGTCGGCCAGGTGAGCGGATTGCGTTTGCTCCACTTCAGTCCGGCCATACCCGCAATCACCAGTTTTCCGAACGGATTGAGCAAATCGCGACTTTTGCGGAAAGTTTCACCACCTACCAGTTCCAGCACCACATCTACTCCCCCACCCGATTGAACTTCACGGATAACCGAAGCAAAATCCAGTTCCTGGTAGTTGATGGGATAATCGACCCCCAGCTCTCGCAGTAACTCCAGTTTTTCGGGTTTACTGGCCGTACCGAACACTTTACAGTCTAATGCCTTCGCTAATTGCACTGCGGCCGTACCCACTCCCCCGGCAGCAGCGTTCACCAATACAGAATCGGATGGTTGCAAGCGAGCCAGTTTCATTAGTCCGACCCAGGCAGTCATATAGTTGACGATAAAAGCGGCGTTTTCCTCGGGAGAAAATTGCTCCAAAGCTGGTAGGGCCATATAATCTTTCACGATCATTTTCTCAGCATAACTGCCGTACTGCCCGCCGGCAATCACTTTATTGCCTACTTGTCGATTAACTCCTTCGCCTACCGCATCAATTTCCCCGTAAGCTTCCATGCCCAGCACGTAGGGTAACTTGGGGGCCCAACGGTACTGTCCCCTCCGCGACAGAATCTCGGCGTAGTTGATGCCAATCCTCCTCACCTTCACCCGCACCTCTCCGGCTTTGGGTAATGGTTCGGGAATATCCTGTATTGTTAATGAAGGGGCTGTTCCGTGTTTGGTAAGTAGGTAGGCTTTCATGTGTCTTTGGCTATGAAGGATAAGCCGCCATTATTAGGTTTTATTATCCCTATATTTTCTTTAAGTCTCCTTTATTGTATTTTTTTCTCAAATACTCAAATTTCCAAAATTGGTATTCAGATTTTAGACCTAGCATCTTTTCGCATTGATACTTATCAGAAAAATCAATTAGAATCTGTTTTGAAGTAACTTTATTCAAATTTCTAACAACGGCATTGAGCAAATTAAACAGTAAATCATCAGTGAAGATAAGATCATCATCTGTGATCATATCTGCCTTACCATCATGAACATAATTATTGCGCTTAACATACATTTTTTCAATACGGCCAGCTAAATCATTCTTCTGCCATTCTTCGGTCCAGTCTAGCAAATATCCAGCTCTCTCAACCAGTTTATTTAGAATTTTGTCATTTTGGGTAGTTAATAGCATTTCCATTGCAATAATATTCCTAAGAAAAGACTCCGGTATATCGTGAGAATTTCGGCTTTTTCCTGCTAAGTTACCTATGGAGACTAGCGTGGTTTTCCACTTAGAATTTAATTTTATTTCTTGATTAATGATTTTAATGAATTCAAAGTAAAATTTTGTCTTGTGAAATTCTTTCCAATTTTTATCCAGAATTAGGTAAAAAGGATCTAAAGACCTAGAGCCATATGTATATATTGCGCGGCCCTTATTTAAATTTACAGTGCGATGATGCAAAACTTTGTCAGAAGATTTTATTTCTATCCTGTCCTGAAAAGATCTTTTACTAAAGCCAAGCTTAGAAAAAGATAAATAATTGAGTGCTTTCTCGATGCGTCTAATGTTTTCAATTTCTTCATTCTTTGGAACCCCGCTGAAATGTGTAATAGCGTAGGTTTCTGAATATTCAAAAAATTCTTTAATCTGTTCACTAAAGATTTTTGGCTTTTTTGAGACAATCTGGTGTAGTTCAGAAACAACTATAGGGAATCCTAATCTCTTTCTAATTCTTGGTAATTTATCCTTACTTACAAATATTACATTACCAATTTTGAATTCATTATTTACCGCTTTGGTAAGTTGAAGCCCTCTTATTGGCACAATAAATAGCCAATCGTTATTTGAATTCTTCAAAAAATCTACTGTCAGGATGATAAATAGCTACACTGGAAAGGGAATATTCTCTACTACTAATATATCAACAATTTATTGGGCTACAAATTTATGCAGTTCGGTTGTTGATACTTCAAATTTCATTTTGATTAAGAATAGTAATGTACCCGAATTTTACTTAATACCGAAAATCAAGGGGAAGAGGAAAACCACCACGATTGCCCAGGCAAAGTAAATTGGTAAGTATAAGACAATGGATTTTCCTACTTCGCTGATAGCCGCCTTTTTGGTACTTGCTTTAAACAGCATGGCGGTTACGATCAACAGATGAACCAAGATTAAAATATTGCTGCCCAACACCGCTACCCGGTTGGGGGTGATTCCCCACTCCGATATACGGTACGAAATAGCCGACAGCGCAATACCATTTACAACTACCGTCACTACTGATAACAAAAGAAGTACCCATCTACCGAATACAGATTTTTCTTGGGTAGAACTTTCGGCCACGGAGAAGAATATCAACGCCATTACTCCAATCAAAAGCAGGTTGAAGAGCAACAGAAACTCCCGATCGTTATACGGGTCTTTACCGGAAAAAATGACAGCTCCGATGTAAATAATCAGCATGAGCAATACCAACGGACTGAATATTTGGGCAATTACCGGAGAGACTTTATTTACCAGTTGTGGATTAGATTGAGTAAGGTAAGTACCCAGAATAGGTACCGCAGGTAACCCAAAAACTACGATATATTCAAAGTATAATTCCTCTATCTGAAAACCGATCATCCTGAATAATCCGACCGTGACGCCGGTCAATATCATACCAGCTATGACCAACAGGGATGACATGACGGCCAAGTCGCCATTAAAGCGCAGAAAGTCAAGGCGCTTAGTATCGCTGCGGAGGTCGTTACCTACAAACGTTACGCCTAGCACGATCCACAGTAAAAAAGGCAAATGGAGACAAACTAACAAAAGAGTATCGCTTTCGGTAATATTGGGCAGAGAGTTGATGTACACCAGGAACACTAAGATAACCCCGCTCATGATGAATATTTTTTTACTCGATAAGCTGTTTTTCCATGCGAAGTAGGCCATTAGAAACGGAAATACAAGAAAGCCCGCATTGCGGGAATAAAAGAATTCTTCGCTGATGGGGAAGATTGCGGGCAATTTAGCCAGTATACCTGCTACCAACGAGGCGAACCCCACCAACAAAAATTCCTTACTGGAACCCCAAGAAATTTCTTCAGACTCATAGCTCAGCCTTTCGTGCCAGAAATCAGCCAGCACATTACCGCTTAGCTGAGGGTAGATGTCGCTGAACTTTTGCTTAAAGTCGGTCTTATTAGCCCGGTACAGCTTTTCAAGTTGTCCGGGATCGTGTATGTTAGAAAGTATGTCGTCTTTCATAAGCTTAGACTTTAAGCATTTTTATTCACTTCAATGCTCTTTTAATGCCCTAGAAGACTTCTAAAAGTTATGGTGGCTAGTTCATTAAAAGTACTTTGTATTTCAAAGTTAATATTTGCTCAGATTAATTCAAGAGTTGCCGCGAAAAAAATTTCACAATGAATCACTCATATTTCTTTCCCAACCAAATAGACAGTATAAGCAACATAACTCACCAGCAATAGCCCCGCTTCCCAGCGGTCGAGCTTTTTGCGTTGGCCGGTAAACATGGCAATGAAGAGGAATAGAGTTCCTCCGGCTAAGATGTAGAGATCAATGTTAAAAATTGCATCGTACCGGATGGGTCGGACCAGTGAGCTTACAGCTAAAATCAGAAAGATGTTGAAGATATTGGAACCGATAATATTGCCAACAGCAATGTCGGCGTTTTTCTTGAGCGCCGCCACCACCGAGGTTGCTAATTCGGGTAAAGAGGTGCCCGCCGCCACGATGGTCAAGCCAATAATTTTCTCACTGACTCCCAGCAAAGTAGCGATCTCCACCGCATTGCTCACCACCCATCGACCGCCCAGGACTAATCCTGCCAAACCGATGACAATTAGCCCCACGATTTTAGGAACTGAATAGGTTTTCTGCGGAATTTCGGCCTGAGCCGGATCTACTTTCAGTTGCCGGTACACATAGTACAGAAACAAACCAAACAGGATTAGCAACACCAATCCGTCGAAGCGGGTCAGGATTTCCGCATCAGTAGAAAGAATACCGTTGGCCAATCCAAACAGTAAAATTACAGCGGCGAACGAAAAGGGAATTTCCTTCCACACGGTGTTAGACTGAACTACCAAAGGAGTAATCACTCCCGCAATACCCAGTATGATAAACAGATTAAAGTTATTGCTTCCGATGACGTTACCGAAGATAATATCCTGGTAACCGTTCACTGAGGCAATCATATTCACCACCAGCTCCGGAGCCGATGTACCAAACGCGACAATAGTGAGCCCAATGGCTAAATCAGATACATTGTACCTCTTAGCCAATGATGAAGCTCCCTCTACAAACCAATCGGCCCCTTTAATAACCAAGGCCAACCCAAGAGTTAAAAAAATAAGTTGTGTTAGCATTCAGATGCAAATAATACTGTCTTTACGTAAAATCCATACGGCTGTTAATTCTTCCTGTTCCTATCAACTATTTTCTCATGAAGCTCCCTATTTCTTCCTAGGCGGTATGAACCTTCAGCTGAAGTTTAGGGGGACAGCCGATGCAACTATGATATTACTAACTTGGTCATAGTCAGGCTTGATTTGGTAGTCAGATTCGGGAAGAACAACTGCACTTGATACTTTTAATACTGCGTTCCTATTTTCCGTCATGTCATCTCTCCACTGGGCTGATAACCCTGGTAGCCTAAATCCAGACGCAGTCGGTTTTCAGGGAATTAGCAGTTTTCATCATCAGCAACTTTTCTAACATGTTCTTAGCCCTCATAGTTTGCGTTTGTGTAAAAAACCTGCCAGCAGTACACCACGATAGACACCCACCGCGTGGCACCACAGTAGTAATCAGCTTTGATTGCTAACAGTATCAGAAATGACTGATCACAAACAAACATAGTAGCTCGTAGCGGTTGCAAAATGAGAACTTGTATAGTTCCTCCAACCGGTATTTCCCTAAAGCGCCGGTTTGAAAACCGAACCCGGATAGCAGGCCTCGGCAGAGTATTGCCTGATAACTACCCCCCCAGAAAATGGCATCAGAGTGAAGTTTGTTGTAGGACTAAAGAGGGCCAAGTTCACCGAAGCCTGGGTAGTAGTTTAAGCCAGGGGATGAAGTGTCACATGTTCTTCAAATTTACTGCCTAAATACCCGCTTTAGCGTTTTATCTGTTTTTCTACGCTGGAACCAGATTGAAACCCCAACATTTCTATCCAGCGTTGCTTTTTCTCGTCGAGGGTCAGGCGGGAGAAAAAACCACAGGGCAATTTTTAGTGCCTGTCATCCTCGGAGTAGATCGAATAACACCGCAGGTCAGTAGTGATGATTTGACCTAGCCCTTCTCCAGTCTGGATGAGAAATAAAGGCTAAATCAGTCTGATAACTGGTTATTTGAGGAGTGGTTACGTACTTAGGCATTAGAAAAATGCAAATGAAGTTTAAGCCAGCAATTCCTGAATAACCTTGCCCCCGGTTTGGGAGAGTTGCTTGTAGCGGCCACCGTGGAAGTAGGTGAGCTTGTTGTCATCCAGCCCTAAGAGCCTCAGCAATGTCACATGAACGTCCTGCAAGGGATGAACTACATCTATGGCACTTTCCCCAATTTCATCCGTAGCGCCAATGGTGTGCCCGGCTTTTACCCCGCCACCAGCAAACCACATGGCCATGGCGTTGGGGTTATGATCGCGACCATAGGCCACTCCTCCCCCGCGCACTCCGTTATCGGGGCTACGTCCAAATTCTCCACACCACACAATCAGCGTTTCATCCAGCATACCCCGCCGTTTCAAATCCTTAATCAGGCCAGCGATGGGTTTATCTACGCTACGAATAAGGCTACCGTGGGCCCGGCTTAGGTAATCGTGAGAATCCCAGCCACCGGAGTAAATTTGGACGAAGCGTACTCCTTGCTCAATGAGCCGCCGGGCAAGAAGGCACTTCCTGCCGAAAGCATCGGTGGTTTCCTCACCTACACCGTACAAATCTTTGGTCTTTTCATCCTCCTTTTCAATTTCGATAATGTCCGGCACTTCCATCTGCATCCGAAAGGCCAGCTCGTAGCTTTCCATCCGGGCGGCCAGATCATCGTGAGCGGGGTGACGCTCGGCGTGATTTTCGTTGAAGGTATTCAGTAAGTCCAGGCTTTCCCGCTGGTGGTAGCGACTTACACCAGGAGGCGGTTGAATATCCAGAATGGGTGAACCCACCGAACGTAGCGGAGTGCCCTGGTAGTAGGCCGGCAGAAAGCCGTTCGACCAGTTGGAAGCCCCACCCTGGGGATAGGCTACCTCCGGTAATACGATGAAGGCCGGTAGGTTTTCATTTTCGGTGCCTAAACCATAAGTGACCCAGGCCCCGATGCCCGGCTCTCCTCCAAATTTATTGCCGGTATTGATATGGTACATGGCCGTCGGGTGGTTCACCGACTCGGCTTGTGCTCCGCGATAAAAGCAAATGTCATCGGCCACATCGGCTAGATGCACAAAATGCTCGCTCATATCCGCGCCCGACTGCCCTACCCGGCGGGTTTTGAACGGGCTTTCCACGTAGTAGCGGTTACCCGACGACATGGCCGAAAAGTTCTCGCCCTGCCGGATAAATTTTTGCATGTGCAATTCGTGCAGCTTGGGCTTGGGATCAAACGTATCAATGTGGCTAGGGCCACCCTCCATCATCAGAAAAATGCAGGCTTTGGCTTTAGCCGGGAGCATGGGGGCTTTGGAAGCTAACGGACCGTTGCCGGTTCCTTGGGCTAAAGCGGGGTTACCGAGCATACTGCTAAAAGCTACGGTGCCTAGACTTGCTCCTAAGCCGTAGAGAAAATCACGGCGGTTGAGCGTGGCAGCAGCTTTCTGGTTGAGTATTCGTTGAATATGATCAGGACGAAATTTTTTCATGCTAGTAGACGTATACAAATTCGTTGGCATTGAATAACACCCGGCAAAGATCGGCTAAAGCACGAGTTTCGGTGGAAACTTCCGATGGTGCCACATCGGCTACGTAGTTCTCATACACATCCAGCCGTTCGGTGTAGGAGAATTCCTCCCCGGTCATCTCTTCAAACATAGTGCGCTCAATCTCTATTGGATACTCCGGGTCAACCGGTTCGTTCTGCTGGTGGTATTCTATCATTTTGGCTACAAAATCAGCGGAGGCTTTCACCTCCTTAGGTTCGGCAGGACGATTCCAGGCTAGTTCCATCGCCCGTTCAATTTGACTTTCAAGCACTGATTCTTCCTTGCTAAGTCGCTGGGCCATGGCCAAAGCCCGGTTATGGCTATTCTGTCCATTAAACAGGGTAAATACCTGGGGTGTAACGGTAGATGCAATCCGACGCTCGCAGGAGAGGTCGGAGTTGGGTTGGTTAAACACTTCGAGCATAGGGTTGGGCAAGCCCCGGTAGTGATAGGAATAAATTGTTCGGCGGTTACGCTCTTCGGGAGTGCGGGAAGGCTGGTAAGCCGGGGCTATGGAACCCATAATGTGCCGGGGCTGCATGGCCACCTCCCGGTTGATTTCGGGTTTGATGGGCAAACCACCCATTTCGGTATTTAGTTCGCCCGAAACGGCCAGCATGGCATCTCTGAGTTCTTCAGCCGTCAGACGACGAGGCGTGAAGTAAGCCAGATAGTGGTTGTTGGGATCAATTTCATTCACTTTGGTGGCATCGGGATGGGTACTAGATCGCTTATAGGTATCCGAAGTCATCATCAGCCGATGCATTTCTTTAAACGACCAGCCGTGTTCAATAAAGTAGTTAGTCAGCCAATCCAGTAGTTCCGGGTGGGTAGGTTTCTTGCCCATTACCCCGAAGTTACTGGCATTGCCGGCAATTCCTTGGCCAAAGTGATATTGCCAAATTCGGTTTACGACAGACCGGGTGGTGAGTGGGTTTTCTTCACTGGCCAGCCAGTTGGCTAGTGCAAGTCGGCGTCCGTCACGGGTATCCGGGATAGAGTCCTGAATGGGCGCCTCCACTTCTTCGGTAAATGTACGGATCGCGCTCAGCACACCCGGAGTAACTTCTTCATCGGCGGAATAGACCGAGCCACCGGTGAGGATAAAAGTAGATTGAATATCTGAACCAATACTGTCGGGCACCTTCATATCGCGGCCACTTTGAGGATTATCCACTACTGGTCCATTATATACTGAATAGGCAAACGGCTCATAACGACCCAATTGGTGACGGAGAAGTTGTAAGCGCTTTTGAAGTACTTTTCGATAACCCAGATCCTGATCACTTAATCCGTAGAACCGAGGTGGCTGCTGACTTTTCGGTAACTTTCGTCGCTCGTTGCGATGTACATACTTAAGTCCCTGTTGGGTCATCCAGCGGCGGGCCGCAGCCTCTTCCTTTTGGTATATAACCTCCTGTGCTTCTTCTGCTTCCTCAATCAATCGGTCCAGTCGGGCTTTGCCCATTTCAAAGCCTGCTTTATTCTCCGAAGGCAGATAAGGCGCTTCCCGGTCGGCAAATTGTACCGGGGCAAAGCTAGCTTGAATGCGGTAATAGTCTCGGGTTGGAATGGGATCAAATTTATGGTCGTGGCAGCTAGCACAGCGCAACGGAATCGCCAGAAAGGTTTCACCCACGCTATTGGTGACATCGTCGAGAAACAACTGCCTAGTTTCGGCAGCGACGCTCATGGCGGTATGTTCCCAGGGCCCCATACGCAGATAGCCCACCGCCACCAGCATTTCCGGGTCGGTAGGATCCATTTCATCTCCGGCAATCTGCTCCCGAATAAACTGGTCGTAGGGCTTATCTTCATTAAACGAGCGAATCACGTAGTCGCGGTAGCGCCAGGCATTGGGCCGTTCAAAATCGTTGGAATAGCCGTCGGTATCAGCGTAGCGTACTACATCCAGCCAGTGCCGCCCCCAGCGCTCTCCGTAATGAGGGGAAGCTAACAGCCGATCAATTAACTTCTTATAGGCGTCTGCTGATTGATCATTCACGAATGCTTCAACTTCCTCAGGAGTAGGAGGAAGTCCGGTGAGGTCAAAAGTAGCGCGACGAATTAGCGTTTGCTTGTCGGCTAAGGGAGCTGGTGCAAGATTGTGTTCTTCTAGCTTACGCTGAACGAAAGCATCTACTGGGTGATTTAATTCGGTTTCATAATCCTTGGGAACATCGTAGTGCTGCACCGGCTGAAAAGCCCAGAGGTCTTCGGGTTTGTAGCGGCGGTTTTGCCAGGTAGTTGATAGGGCCGGGCTGGTTTTTACTTTTATGCCGTCAGAGTAAGTCCATTCGGTGTTTTCTATCAGATAAGTCCGACGTTCGTCTTCGGGCCAAGGGGCTCCGGCATCAATCCACTGTTCCACTAGGGAAATTTGCTCTTTGGTGAGCCGGTCATTTTCTTTGGGAGGCATTTCAAAGTCAGGGTTCTCCCAGGTGATGGCTTCGTAGATCAGACTCTGCTGAGCGTTGCCAGGAGCCAATGCTATCCGGCCAGATTCTCCCCCCGCTAATGCCCCTTCTAGCGTGTGAATAGTAAAATCGCCCTCGATCTCATTGGGCTTGTCGCCGTGGCAGGCGAAACACTTCTCTTGCAGCAGGGGGTATACTTCGTGGGCAAACAGTAGTTCGGCTTCCTCTTCGGTTAATTTATTTCCAGACTGGCAACTTATTAGGAAGATGACGGTAGTTACGAACAGAAAGTAAGCAAAACGTAGGGGGGTGATCATTGCTAAATCTTGTTCTTCAGTAGGTGGCAAAAAGCCAAAAGATACTAAAAACACAGTCTATTTCAAATACTTTACTATTTCACTTCTTGAATAAACCCAGGATGGTATTCCAAGCGAAAAACTGCAAAAAACATCTTGTTTAAGCCCCTGACTGACAATCATTTGCTTTCTATTACTTTTCAATTGTTAATTGTTTCAATTAGCGTTAGCATAGTTGTAAAACTGAAAGTATTTTTGGCAGCAGAAAATATACGGAGCTATGATTATTGTAACGGGCGGAGCCGGGTTTATCGGAAGCAATCTAGTAAAAGGGCTAAACGAGCTAGGTCACAAAGATATTTTGGTGGTTGACAATCTGGCCAACGCTGCTAAACACCTGAACTTAAATGGAGTTTATATCTCCGACTTTCTGGATAAGCAGGATTTTCTGAAGGCTCTTCCAACCTTCAATAACGTAGAAGCTATCTTCCACCAGGGAGCCTGCTCCTCTACTACCGAAACCGACGGGGAATATATGATGCGGAACAATTACCAGTTCTCCAAAGCACTCTTCCACCACTGCCTGGACCACAAAATTCCTTTCTACTATGCCTCCAGTGCTTCAGTGTACGGCAACGGCGACAATGGTTTTGCTGAAAAGCGGGAGTGTGAATATCCGCTGAACGTCTACGCCTTTTCCAAGTTTATGTTCGATCAATACGTGCTACGACATTTGCAGTCGGGGCAGGTAAGTTCGCCCGTAGTAGGGCTACGCTACTTCAATGTGTACGGCTACCAGGAGAACCACAAAGGTAGCATGGCGTCGGTGATCTTTCATTTTTTTAATCAGCTCCGTGAGGGCCGCACGATGCGGCTGTTTGAGGGTAGTGAAGACTTCCGGCGCGATTTTATTTTTGTAGAAGATGTGGTGCGGGTGAACTTACACTTTTTTCAGCACCTTCAGACCGGTATCTACAACTGCGGCACCGGTGAAGCCCGTAGCTTCCTGGATATTGCCCAGGTCATTCAACAAATCGAGTCTGAGCCTACGGAGATAGAGTTCATTCCGTTTCCTGATCATTTGAAAGGAAAGTATCAGACATATACTCAGGCAAACTTACAAGCTTTGCGGAATGCGGGCTATTCCCGCCCCTTTATCTCATTAGAAGATGGAGTTACCCGCTATTACCAAAGACTCCGATCGCATCGAGGGTATATTACAGACTCATTTCGCATGGGTATACAATAGCCTGAACTTTTTAATTTCTAATAAAATCAGCATTGTACTTATTTTTAATATATTAGGTATTTTATTAAAAAAATACAAATAGACCATTCATTCAGTTAAATAATGGTAATTATTTATCATATTATTAAAAACTTTTTGTCAGCGATTTATTAAAGAGCAGAATGAATTATTGTCACTAAAGCAAGAGGCTTCCCGGGCAGTGAATAGCTACATCAGCAGCCAATGATATGACCTGAAGAAGCGAATAGACATTATCCGGTTAATAGCCCACTTCGTAGACTACGAAACCATCGCCAACCGTTAGCTTAAATAGCCAAAAGTATTACCCCGATATCAGAACATTTTTCCAACGGCTGACTTTTACAAGAAAGGAGTCAATATACAATAGCAAGTTAGTATGAAATGGTCATTATCATTAGGCAAGGTATCCGGTATTCAGGTTTACATTCACTGGACTTTTCTGATTCTGGTAGGATGGATAGTACTGCAAAATGCCGCCAGCGGTCAATCAGTTGATCAAATTCTGTGGGCAGTAGCCTTTTTATTGGCTATTTTCTTCTGCGTATTTCTGCACGAACTGGGGCACGCGCTGGCTGCTCGCCGTTACAACATCAAGACTCGCAATATTACCATGTTGCCGATTGGCGGCCTGGCTCGCTTGGAAACCATACCGGAAGACCCTAAGCAGGAGCTGGTGGTTGCGTTGGCCGGCCCAGCGGTGAATTTGGTGATTGCTGGTTTACTCTGGCTGCTGGTATCAATGGACCCTGGCAGTGCCGAAAACTTCGATATGATGACCCTGGATAGCCGTAGCTTTCTCTACACCTTGATGGTAGCTAATCTGGTACTGGCGCTTTTCAATCTGATTCCGGCCTTTCCAATGGACGGCGGGCGGGTGCTACGGGCGCTACTATCCTTCCAAATGCCTCGGCCTAAAGCGACTCGTATTGCAGCCTCTATTGGGCAGTTTCTGGCAATTGGCTTTGTGTTTATTGGCTTATTCTATAATCCCTTTCTCCTCCTGATTGGTTTCTTTATCTTTTTGGGAGCTCAAGCTGAATCTAATTTTGCCCAGACTCGCTCTTTATTGCAAGGCTACTCGGTAGAAGACGTCGTCATGACTCGTTATCGTACGCTACACCCCGAGGATGAGATCGGGAAAGCGGTTGATTTACTGCTTGATGGTCAGTCTACTGCTTTTCTAGTGGAATCCGACGGAGAAGTAAAAGGTAGTTTGAGTAGGCAGGAGATGATTAAGGCGCTGGCAAGCTACGGAAAATCTGCCCGTATCGGTGATATTATGCGCACCGAGATTCGGGAGTTGTCGGCTGATGAGCCGTTGGAAGAAGTCTACACCTACTTCCAGGAGCACCGAGATGCATTATTACCAGTAGTTAAGCAGGGAAAGTTGATCGGTGTACTGGATAAGGACAATATCCATGAGTTTATTATGGTGCACAATGCCGTTGGAACGGATGATGAATTGCTACACCGCCACCGCGAAAACAGGGTTTCGGAACAGACGGTGGTGTAGTTCGCTTGAGTGAAAAATCAGATTTGGTTGTAGAAGTTATTACTTTGATTTTTACCGGCACCAGTCTGCGAGCCTGCGCAAAATACGTACCTTTCCATCTGCTAAAAACTACCCATGCACTTCCTAGCTATAGAGATTGTCCCAGTATACTAGAGCGCTATTCAGTTTTCACCTTGTGCAACACAATCTTTTCCTGATGCTTGACCAGCATTTCTTCGTACAGATTTCTTAGTTGCTGGTATTGCTCCGGAGCAATCAGCGAGCGATTGATACGAAGCAAACTCACCACTTGTACCGATACTGCGGTCACCTGACTACGAAAGACGAACTGGGCAGTATTTCCTTCTAAAGCTAACGATTGGGATGCCGGAAGCTCTTCTACCTCATAACCATCAGGTAGCTGAATGTTCAGGGTTTGTTTGTATACCCGGCGGTAGTTATAATCAATCGGATGCTTACGCTGGGTTGCTTTGAACGGGTTTTCGCTCACCGGAGAATTGGGAAACGTCTCAATGTAGATGTAATCGCCCAGTTTTTCAATACCGGAGTGCCGGCCACCGGAGTGCCGGGTGTAACTTATTCGTAAATTTTTCTCTAATGCCAGCTCATCCATTACTTTAAAATCGGTTTGCTGATATCCAGTTACCTCTTCGGGTTGGTCCCGCAACTGCTGCCGGGCGGTTAGTGCCCCATAGCCTCGGTATACATGATTTACATTAATAGCAAATTGGTCTTCACTTTCCTGATACCCCACATTGTAGTAGTTATCTACTTGGTAAACCTGCCCACTCTCCAGAGGTACCCACCGCTCTTCTTTGGAATCTACCAACAATCCCTGGTTATTCAGACAGTAAATAGGAATCATCCCAAAGGGCTGAGCCGGATCACTAATATCCAGCAGGTAGTCCTTCCCTTCTATTTGGGTATGTACTACTGCATAATTGAACTGATCAATCTTGGGGTACTTGGTTTGAATTCTCCCGTGGGCCCGAGTACTAAGCAGTACCGGGCTAGCATTTATCCCAGCTAGATTGAGCCAGTTAGTTAATAGAATATTTAGGTCGGTGCTGTTTCCGGTTTTTGTCTCCAGCAATTCTTTAGGTGAGGTGTCGGGGTATAAGCTTATTTTACCGTTCCAACGCAGTAATCCCGTTAAATAGTTGTAAATAGCCCGGGCTTTTTCCAAATCCGCTGATAAGCCAGCCGTGAGTTGTTCTACAGTTTCTTTACCATCTTTCCGTTTTAGGTATTTGCCGAAATCGGTTAGCTTCAGTAGATCGTCAGTCAGTTGGGGCCAGGTTTCCATATAATCCCGTACGCTTCGGCCGGGAAAATTCTCCTTGGTTAACTGAAATGTGAGTTTGGCGATGTAATCATCTTTGTTACTAATGAAGGATTCATCGCTAAAAGCCGGCACATTTTCTACCGCCCAAAGGTACTTAGCATTATTATAGGTATACTGCCCTAACCGCTGTTCCCATTTCTCTAACTCAGCCTCGTTTTTTATCAAAGGCACATAGCCTTGATATAGCATCTGGTACTCGTAAAAAGCTGGAATCTTAGCCGTAAATTCACTCCACTTCACCGGAATTTCGTACTGAAACTTCCAGTCATCGAGCTGGAAAATATAGGGCGACACCATGGTGTATTTGTACTCGATGATTGAACCTTCTCGTACATTCGGAAAGGCAAACTTCTTCTGGGAGTAGGCCTCGTTCACTTCCTCCGTAAAAACATCTTTCTTTTCCAGTCCGTTTTTTTGAATGGCATCCCCGTGAAGCGTATAACTGAACCCTTCAATATCCTGAATCATTTCGGCTTTATACTTATCTTTCACGTAGTAGGGAAGCACTACATCGGCCCAGTCAAAACCGGAGGTACGGTAGATTTTGATTTTCACCTCCCGGGTATAATGCGCCCGAAAGCCCAAATTTTCTTCGTAGCTGATATGTACTTTCCCGTTATTCCGCAGAAAAACGGCTTCAGCAGTCGAGTCCAGCGGATAATAGGTAGCAGATAACTCTTCCTTGGTTACTTTCCCGAAAGGGGAAGTATCATCCGAAGCGTATACTGCCTCTCCTATCAACAATAGCAACCATCCCAGTAAAAGCTTATGCATAGAAATGAATTTTAGCAAATCTGCTAAAACCACCTCAACCCGGCAAGGCTACTTTTTTCTGCGACTACCAGTGTAATGTTTCAGGAGGGATTGCAGTTGTTCTTCTACCAGCGGGTAGCCTGAAATTTCCAGCCGGGCTGCTTCTTCTGCATTTCCACTTCATCATTGCGGTGGGTAAGCCCACAGTTTAGAAAATTCTGGTGAAGTTTCTCCAAAGCCTCTCGGTCTAACTCAACTCCCAATCCGGGGCCTTCGGGAACTTTTACCGCTCCTTCCTCAAAACTGATTCGTCCGCCCGCAATCACTTCATCCGATTGCCAGGGGTAATGCGTGTCCAGCGGATAGGGCGGAGTAGGCAGCGCCGCTCCCAGATGTACCATTGCGGCCAGTGAAATGCCTAAATGACTGTTAGAGTGCATGGATAGCCGGCGGCCAAACGTATCGCAGATACGAGCTAGCTCCATACTGGAGCGTAACCCGCCCCAAAAATGATGATCGCTCAAAATAATGTCTTCCGAGCCCAAAGCGATGCTGGATGGAATATCTTCAAAGGAAGTGGTGCACATATTGGTAGCCAACGGCACATTCAGTTCAGTTCTAACCTTCGCCATATTTTCTTGTCCTCTCACTGGGTCCTCCAGATACTCTAGTATACCCTCTAATTTTCGTCCATAATGAATACCGGTTTCTAATTTCCAGATAGCGTTAGGGTCTAACCGTAACGGAACTTCTGGGCCAAAAGCTTTACTCAACGCAATCATTGTATCTACCTCCACCTGAGGTGCTAATGCCCCGCCTTTTAATTTAATAGATTGAAAGCCAAACTCCTGACACATGGCTTTTGCCTGAGCCACTATTTCTTCGGCATTTAATGCTTGGGCCTGTCGGGCCTTAGCCCATCCTTGAGCGTTTGGGTCAGTACCGAAGCCTAGTTCTCCTCCCGCTCCTTCGTACTTATAAAATAAATAAGCTGCGAAAGGTACCCGGTCTCGCATCTGTCCACCTAGCAGATCAACCACTGGACGTCCACTTATTTTACCCTGAATATCCAAACAGGCAACTTCTACCGCACTGAAGATATGCACCAACATGCGCTGATCCCAGGGAGCATCCCCTCGCTCATCCGCTGATTCCTTACCAAAATGTTCTTCCAATCGCTGCTTCAAGCGGTTCAACTGAAACGGGTCCTGACCAATAATGATACTCTTTGCTTCCTCCAAGGCCTCATTGGTTTGCACATTGCCCGGAATCTCGCTGATGCCCGAAATGTTGTCTTTGGTCACTAACTCTAGCACCGTTCGCAAAGCGTAGGGAGCATGCAGACCAGCGGCGTTTAGTAGCGGCGGATCGACGATGGCGATTGGAGTGATTTTGATCTCCGCTATTTCGGCACCACTAATTTTTAAGGAGTTTGCTAAAGTCATAAAAGAAAGCTATTCGGGGTTTTAAGATGAAGAGAGAAAGATAGGACTGATTTGTCTACCAATCCAGCAAACGGCTAAGGTTTCCACCTTTTACCATAGCGATCTCTTCGGCAGAATAGCCCTCCATATGGGCATCAACAATCTTAGGGGTCCCACTGCCCCAAACCATCCGCTCCGGCCCAAAGGCTTCAATTACCCGTTTGGTAAAGGGCTTGGCACTTTCGTACAAAGGTTCATCCTGAGCAAAATGGTTTAATCCGGATAGCTTCATGTACACATTGGGCAGTTCGGCTAATTCCAGCACGTGAGCAAACTCTACTGCCGAACCCAGATGCGGCTCTGCCAAATGATCAATCAGCACCTTACTACCGGGAATAGCTTTTATCGCTTCACCCGCCTGCTTGGCGTAACTAGGCCCGATGTGTAACTCGACGATCAGGCCCAGCTCTACCGCCTGCTGCCAAAGTGCTCGTACTCCAGCATCAGCGAACGTATCTAAATAAGATTCTTTACCTCGGTGGGCATGGAAGCGGGTAGAAACTATAAGTGGCTCTTCCTCGACCAGATCGGCCAGCTTTTGGGGAGCCGACGGGTCTTGAGGGTAGAAAAGGCTGGTACCTTTCAAGCGCTCCGGTTCCCGTCTCAAACAATCAACAATCAATGAATGATCGTCGCCGTAGGGTTCGGGGTGCACAATGACAGCCTTATCAATTCCCTCTTCGTCCAACCGCTGTAAATAAGCAGCTAACGGATCAGCGGGTTGAGCGGAAACATCCGGTTGGTAGGTAGCTTTAGGATGGAAGGGATACTTCTCAGTGTCCGGACTGAAGATATGGGCGTTCCACTCGATGACTCTATCTTCAGTCGGCTTATCATTTACTGTAAATTTTTCGCTACGCAAATTGGGCGAAGCTGACAAACCATTGGATAGGCTCAAACCTAACATACTTCCAGCCGTAGTCTGCACAAAATTCCTACGTTTCATACCTAAGCGTCGGCGTAAACAGCCTGTAATATTCCTTTTATGTAACCGAAGGCAAAGGCGTGTCCCTGAGGTCCGCTAGCTGGGTCTTCGTGCTGGGGAATATGATCAGGCATCAGCATCCCGGTGTAACCTACGTCTCGTAATGTTCTTACAACTTCAAGAAAATCCATATCTCCATTGTCGGGGTACACTTCCTGGAAATTATTCCAGCCACCTTTAATATTTCGCAGATGGATGTTGAATATCTGGTTGCGCGCCCCTACCCATTTGATGATGGGAATAATTTCGGTTTTAGGGTCTTTTAACCCTTCGGCGGTAGAACCCAAACATAGATTAAAGCCGTGAGACGGGCTATCGTACAACTGGGCAAAGCGTTTGATTCCTGCAAACACCTCCGGGCTATTCCAGCGGGTAATACCCCCGTAGCCTACCGGAGCGGGCGGATCGGCAATATGGTTACCAAGTTTCACATTGTACTCTTCGGCTACGGGCAGTACCCGGTCCAGAAAATAGGTGATTCGCTCGTAAAGTTCATCGATATCTACATCTCCGGCGATGGTTTTTTCTTTATCTAAGCCTTGCTTCACCGCTTCTTCGTAGTTCCAGGTGCTGTAAGAAGCGTTTCCCCGGGTAGGGTCAATAGTACGACCGGTACGCAGTATCCTCAGGATGATGGTATTGTACAGTAGCGTGTTCACATCGCTTTTGGAGGCTACCTGAATCATCTGTTGAATCATTTCAATTTCCCGATCTCTTTCGGGACTCTTGCCCAGCATAATATTGGGAGTAGAGACTCTATCAATACCTGCAGAACTGAGTGGTAAGTGATAGGCCTCTATTTTGATACCGTATTTATTACAGGCCTCCTGCATGGCTAATGAATCATCTAGGTCCCAGCCCACCCCTTCAATCATTTTGGGTGAACCGGCATCTACGTGGAATACTCCGTGGCGGGCCCAAAACTCCAGGTTCTCTTTACTAGTACCCCCGTGCTGGCAGCCTACGTGCATCATCCCATCTTCTTTCTTTCTGACAGGTCTGTTATCTTTCTCTCGGGAGCTACCCAGGGTTAGGGCACTCAGTGAAGTAGCGGCACTTACTTTAAAAAAATTTCGTCGTTTCATAGTTGTTCTTGTTTTGTCATTAGTCAATGGCTCGATTGCTCGATTGTTAATTTATCATTAGTCAACAGGCGACGGTCGACAGTCTACAGATAATGGTTACTAATCAATTGTTTTCTATAGCTTATCAATTGTTCATTGCCCATTGCTAATTTTTCAATGAGTTCTCATACCAGTGGGAATATTTTGGCGGCGATCAGGATTACGATCAGGCCGGTAATTCCCATAATCGTGAGTAATGGAGAGAATGTTTTAAGGGCTTCCTTTTCAGTAAGGTTGCTCATTTTGCACACAATCCAAAACCCGCTATCATTCATCCAGGGGATCAGTTTCGATCCGCAAGCGATAGCCAGTCCAATGTAGAGATGATGGTAGGGCAACACCGCCACTTCCGCCATCCCGGCTAGTATTCCTGAAGCAGTGATCATCGAGACGGTGGCTGATCCCTGAGCAGTACGAACTACTGCCGCAATGAAAAATGCCAACGGTAACAGTGCCATCTGAAAATCCTGCGTCAGCTCTCCAATCCTTGCACTGATACCAGTTTGCTGCAACATACCGCCAAATGCTCCACCAGCGGAGGTAATCAGAATAATGACTCCAGCGGTCATCAAAGCTGCCTGTACGGCGGTAAGCATTTCTTTTCTATCGCCTTGTTTTTGCAAAACCAGCAGCAACAAACCCGCCAACCCTCCTAAAATTAGCGCCAGATTCTTTTCTCCCAGGAAAATAATGCTATCGGTCAACCAGGAACCACCGCCTGAATCTGACAGGTCAATAATGGCCTTGGCCGTGATGAGTACGATGGGAAGTACGATAGGCAATAATGAAAGCCACAACGGAGGCAGGTACTTATCATCCTTCTCCCCCAGGGCTTTAATATCTTCTAAAGGAGCATCTACTGAGTCGCGTAACGGAACCGGCCAGCGGCGGTTAGCCCATACGGCATAAGCGTATCCGGCCACGATAGTAGTTAATCCCACCAGAAAACCACCGATCATCATCATCCCAATGGGAATATTCATCTCACTGACCAGAAACAACGGCCCCGGCGTAGGTGGCACTAATGAGTTAGCCATGGCGGCCCCGGCCGTAACACAGAGTATCAGCAACAGGTAATTTTTCCCAATGCGGGCAGCCATCGCCTTGGCTAACGGAATCATCAGATAAAAGACTGTGTCGAAGAAGACTGGGATACCTAGAAAGAAGCTGCTACCCAGAAAAGTAGCCGGAGCTTGCTTTACTCCGGTAACATTGAGCGTAGAACGGACAATCCGTTCTGCCCCTCCACTCTCCAGTAAACATTTACCAATGATGGACGCCATGGCAATCAGAATTCCAATCTTACCGGCGGTGCTACCAAACTGCTGGGCAATCCTGCCCCCAATGGATTGATTAGCCAGACTTCGGGCTCCTTCAGCCGAAGCTCCGGTAGTCAGTGCGTATTGTTCAATAGCTGCTGTGGGTGTGAGGTAGGCTACCGCCAAGGCTCCTAGCAGCAATGCTAGAAAAGGATGCAAGCGCAGCCCGATAATGCCTCCTACTACAATCAGTATTCCGACCAGTAATATCAACAACGGATCATTCATAGACTATCTTGGTTATTAGTAGAATCTCTAAAATGAGCTAGTTGGCCAACCAAGGTTCGGGCTCCATCAGCCACAAAATCACCATCCGATCCGCTGGCAATTAACCTGAAGCCTATTTCTCGGTAAGCGGGATAATCGTCGGGGTCGAACAGAATGATACCGGCTACTTTTCCCGCTTTACTGGCGGCATCTACTGTGGCTTTTAGGGCTTCTTGAAATCGGGGATGATCGTACTGCCGAAATAGACCCAAACTCATAGAAAGATCAGCCGGACCGATAAAGAGCACATCTACTCCGTCTAGTCTAGCGATCTCGTCCAAATGGCTCAAAACTTCTTCGGTTTCTACCTGAATAATGCCAAGAATATTATCACTGACGGCCTTCTGATAAGCTGGAAAATTCCGGCCATACTGCGTAGTGGGTACCATAAAGGACACTCCCCGTTTCCCCTCCGGTGGATAACGCCAACCGGATACCGCTTCTTTCGCCTCGTCCAAATTATTAATTCGAGGACACATTACACCTTCCGCACCTGAGTCTAATACCCGATGGATACGTTGATTATCATGACTCTCTACTCTCACTAGCGGTGCGGCGGGGGTAGCCCGAATAGCCTGTAATTGATGCATTAAATCCTGTTCATTGCCCATCCCATGCTCCAAATCAACTAATAGCCAGTCGAACCCAGCTAGCCCCGCTATTTCGGCGGTAAGGGAGCTGCCTAGGTTCAACCAGCAGCCGTGTAGGGTTTCCCCCGCGGCTAATCTTGCTTTTAAGCTCTTCAATAGATACTAAATTTACTACTGCTTAACATCCCACCAGATACGGGTATCCAGTAAGTCAGGCCCCTGTCGGCTGGTAGCTACCTCCACGTTCTCCTGGTTCACGGTCAACTCCGAATCGGGATAGGTTAGCCGACGAATGAAATCTTCGGTTTTCAGATCACTACCCGGATAGGGATTAGGCTCCAGTACCGGAAATCCACTTCGTCGGAAGTTAGCCCAGGCCTCGGGACCGATCAGCAGGGAAGAAACCCAATACTGGGTATTGATCTGCTCCAGTTCGCTTCCAGCTTCCAGCGGATGTGCGGCTAAATAAGTGTCTATTTCCTCCGGAGGAATCTCGGTATCGCCCGGCCAATTAGCAAGCTGCTCCATATGAGCCCGTATCCCCTGAGAAAAAAGTTCAGCCGGATTACCCGGAGCCCAACCCCGGAAAGCCGCTTCGGCTTGGAGTAACGAAGTTTGAGAAAAGGTTAATAAGTAACTTGGAGCCTCGGGATGACCTAAACGCCGGCGATCGAGCTGGGTGTAGCTGTATAAGCTGGCCAAGCCCTCTTCCTCAGCAACGGGAATAATGGTAGTGTTATCGTAGCCCTGCGGCATTCCGATCTGAGCCTCGGCTGAGCGGTCGGCTACCTCTTCCGTCTGCTCACCCCCACTCTCGGCCCCGATATAGCGAACGGCAAAAACCTCCAGACGGGGGTCATTATTAGCTTGGAGGTAATCCACAAAATCGCGAGTGAGGTAGTAGAACGGGGCCTGGCCGCCGTTTAGGTTGGTTCCTACCGGATTGCGGTAATCTGCGTTGTGGCGAACTACGGCATTATCCAGGTTGGACTGCATTACCCCACCGCTGATGGCAGCGTTAGCGTATTGTTGAGCTTTGGCCGGATCAACCTTGGTCAACCGCATGGCAGCCCGAAGCAGCAGGGAATTGCCAAACCGCTTCCACTGGTCGATGTTTCCGCTGTACAAAATCTCCTGGGGTACCGCATCTAGGGCCGGATCCAGGGCATTAGTAGCGGTTTCCAATTCGTTCAGAATATCGTTGTAGATAAACTCCTGCGTGTCGTATGCCGGAAAGGTGATGCCCTCTATGTAGGCTTTACCCGCTTCGCTATAAGGAATCTCGCCGTAGGTATCGGTCAGAATAATGAACGAATAGGCTCGCCAGATGCGAAGCATATTATAGAGATTAGTCCGTTCCGGATCATCCTGTACCGCTTCAATCCCATCAATGAGGTTTTTCTGAATGCCGCGAAAACCATCCTGCCAGTTAGCCTGGGTAGCCGAGCGGTTATCCTGGTTAAGATTTCCTCCAGTACCTACCCCCTGAAAGGGAGTAATCATCTGCTTTACGATGGTAGTCTCGTAGGTGAGGTTACCGTAAACCGGGGCACTCTCAATAATCGCGTAGTTCAACTGGTAGGTAGGATCCAGCGAGGTTAGCCTCACCGGGTTTGTATTCAATTCGTCGAATCCTTCCTCACAGGACGCCAGCAGGAAGAATACCACAAAACAAGTGCTGATATATTTAAAAGTCTTTTTCATGATTTAGTGTATTTTATTGATTCAGCCATCGTTCTCAATGGATTAGAAGGTGACGTTTAGGTTGAAACCCATACTACGGGTAACCGGCAAGCCAGTAGCTTCTAGTCCAACCAAGTTATCGGAGATAATTCCGTTCTGATCAGGATGGATATGAGGCACCCACTTTTTCAGGACGGCTACGTTATTGGCTACAAAACTTAGCTTGAGGCCCTCAATAAATTTATTATCCGGAAGCAATGGGCTAAAGTCATAACTCATTGTAACCTGACGTAACTGCCAGGAACCGGCGTTGAAAACAGACTGCTCCGACATTCTTCCGCCCCGAATGGTTTCGTAGTAGGTTTGAACCGGAGACTGGGCGGTATTGATCTCTCCGTTAGGATTTACTCCGTCGCCCACCACGAAGCCCTGCTCCCGGCCTTCCAGCGTAGCTTTATCTAAACCGTGGCGGTAGGCGTTGGTATGTGTACCGGAGATGAGCTTATGACCTAATTTGAAATCTATCAGGAAAGAAAGGCTGATGCCTTTGTAGTTCAGGCTGTTGGTAAACCCACCCCACCAGATGGGAAGTGCAGTGCCAAAGTTTAGTTGTTCGTTAGAGCGCAGTGGCCGACCGCTGGTGGCATCAAACACCTGCCGCCCCTGATCGTCGCGCAAATAGCCCCAGCCGTAGAGTTGCGCCATCGGCTTACCTACCTCCTGACGAAGCTCGCCGTGGAATTCGGCGTTACCTACGGTAATGAAGGTTCCGTCTACATCATCGCCCAGGCTCAGCACTTTGGAAACATTGTACGAAGCGTTTCCAGTGAAAGTCCAGATAAAGTTCGGGGTTTTGACGGGGGAGATGGAAAGCATCATTTCCACGCCTTTGTTTTCACTTTCCCCCACGTTAATCAACTGGTCAACGTAACCCGAGCCGTCGGATATTTGCGCCTGAAGAATCTGATCGGAGGAAATTTTATGGTAGTAGGAAGTTTCAAAGCGTATGTTATCGAAGAGCATCAGCTCCAGGCCTATCTCCCTTTCGGTTACCCGCATCGGCTTCAGATCTTCGTTAGGAACTACCCCACCGTCAATGCTACCTACCGGCTGAGCTATTCCTTCGGAGTTGGGAAACTGCTGGGCGTTGATGTTGTAAAACAGGTTGTTAGCGTAGGGCTGCACGTCAGTATCGCTACCCACTTCAGCGTAGGCTAACCGTACTTTACCAAAATTAAACCAGTTGGGCAAGTTGGCAAAAGCCTGGGAAAACACAAAGCTACCCGTGATGGATGGATACAGGATGCTGCGGTTACCAGGCGAAAGCGTGGAGAACCAATCGTTACGGGCAGTGGCATTCAGATACAGAAATTCGCGGTAGGAGATTTCGGTACTGGCGTAGAGGGAATTTACCTGACGCTCGGAGATAACATAGTTAGGGGTTACCTTGCTGGCATTACGAATAGTGTATAGTCCCCGGGTGAAAAAGTTTTCTCCTAATAATGTGTTCACATCGAAGCGACGGTACATCTGGTTACCTCCCAGGTTAAGCACTACCCCAATGTCGCCAAAGGTTTGATTGGCACCGATTAGAAAGTCCGCATTAATTTCACGGAAGCGGCGGATATCCTGCACGTACTGTCCGTTGACAAAACCCGGAGGCGGAGCTGACTGGCGTTGGGAGCCGGTAGGAAGATTATACTCTACATCGCGGGTGTAGTAGTCCTGACCTACCCGGCCTTGAAGGTATAGCCAATCAGTGAAGTTATAGCGGGCAGTGATATTGCCATAGATTCGGTCGCGCAGGTTGTTCTCAAAGCGTGACAGCGCAAAGTAGGGATTGGTACGGTTGGTAAAACGGGAGTAAGGAAACTCATCCCCATTTTCGTCGAAGGCATATTCCTCCAACAAGTCCATCGGCATGGAAGTAGCCAGCGTGTAGATTACCACTGGACTGTAATCCTGCTCGGCAATATTGGGCGGATTTTTCCGGAATTCGCGAGAGTAGTTAATATTTCCTGAAATCGTTAGTTTCTTAATGTTCTGGGTAAAGCCCAGATTAACCGTTTTTCTATTGTAGTCGGAGCCCGGCAGGATAGACTTAGAATCCATGTTAGAAAGGGAAAGGCTAAGCCCGCCATTTTCGCTTCCCGAAGAAATGGTAACTGTATTGGAGAAGGTAGAACCGTTACGGTAGTAATCTCTCACCTTATTAGGCTGGGGTACGTAGGGCACTTCAATCCCATCGAAAAGGATTTGGGTCATGCCCGGCTCAAACTTCTCGCCGAAGCTCCACACTCCCGAAACCGGCCGGGGTGAAGTAGGTCGCTCACCACCTTCTCCCTGACCGTATTCGTACTGGTAATCAGTGAAGTCCAGGGGAACATCGACTGTATAGTTGGAATTGTACTGAAGCTTAATGCCGCTACCTTCGGCCCGGCTGCGGGTGGTGATCATGATTACTCCATCCTTGGCCCGGGCACCGTACAGCGCGGAAGCGGCCGCTCCCTTCAGCACGGTCATGGAAGTGATATCGTCGGGATTGATACTACTTAATCCATCGCCACTATCCGACTTGCGGTTGCTTCCCGCCTCGTTGATATCTCCACTTACACCGTAGTTCGTATTATCAATCGGCACCCCGTTTACCACAATCAGCGGCGAGTTATTACCACCGAAGGAGGATATTCCCCGGATGCGGATTTTGGTACTACCCTGAGGACCAGAACTTAGCGAGGTGATATTCACCCCCGGAATCTTGCCCTGCAGTGCATTGGCAAAGTTGGGGGTACGGTTCACGTTAAACTCTTCGGGCTTTACCTTGGAAGTAGCGTAACCCAGGGTTTTAGATTCTTTGGCAATACCCAGTGCCGTCACCACTACTTCTTCCAGTGACTGGATGTCGGCGGCTAGCATCACATCGATGACGTTTCTGCCATTGATATCCACTTCTAAGCTTTTGAAGCCGATGGAGGAGAAAACCAGCGTTTCTACTTCGTCACCCACGCTAATCTGATAATTGCCATCAATATCGGTTACCGTACCGGTGACGGTGCCCTTCGCCAATACGTTTACCCCCGGTAGTGGCTCCTGACTATCGGCATCGGTTACCCTGCCGCGGATAGTTTGTTCCTTTATTTGATAAGGTTGATCGCTGATGGCACCCTGTATTGAAGCCAGGGCAGTTATTCCACTAAAACTCTCCTGATAAAGATTGCCAGTAGTAGGTTGTTGATCCACCTTTTCGGGCACTTCAGCTGAGTTTTTCTTGAAAACGTAATAGTAGTTCTTTTGTACTTCTTTACAGTCGAGGGCATGTTCTTCCAGTATCTTTTTCAAAGTCTTCGAGAGATTAGCCGATTTAGAAATCCGTACTTTCCGGTCAACGTACTTGTTCTCCAGATCCTGTACCTGGTAGTAGAAATTGACGTTGTACGTTTCTTCTAGTTCTTCCAGCACGGAAGACAGGGTTCTACCCTCGGGCTGAACAGAAATTTCGGATTGAGTTTGAGGGCTGGAAAGGGCTAGTTGCTGAGCCAGAGCCGGGTAAGTCCACAGCATACTGAGCAGCAACAGCCAAATCCAGCTGGATTGGTTGTAGTAACGTTTCATGGTGTTGTATTATAGTGAAAATTAGTTACTCGCCTTAGCGCTACAATAGTAGCTATTACTTGTACTCCACTACCTCGCCTTGCCTTTCCATTGAAGTACCAGTTATATTAGCAATCGCCTCCAGCAACACATCAACGTTGGCTGCCGGAAATACCCCCCTCAATTGTATCTGCTCATTCATTTGCGGATTAGCAAAACGCAGTTGTAAACCGTAATTATCCGTTAGCACACGGCTAATTTCATCAAAAGATGCACCATCGAAGCGAAGTAAACCTTCTTTCCAAGCGCTAAAACTCTGCGCTTCCACCAACTGCTGATTTATCTTTCCGCTGCCTTGCTGAACTTCTACCAGTTCATCCGGCTGCATTAGTAGCGTTTCATTTAACTTATCCATCCTCAACTGAATACTTCCTTCTTCCAGTACTACCTGGGTTTGTTCTCCCCGGTGCTTTACGTTAAACCGGGTTCCCAGCACCTGCACCGAGACACCATCTACGTGTACCAAAAAGGAAGCTGACTGGGATGAAGAGTTCTTATTCGGAACTTCTTTCTTTCGGACGTCAAAAAAAGCTTCGCCGGTCAACCAAATCTTTCGCTGTTTGAGCTGAGCATCGTATCGGTACTCCAGCGAAGAGTTGGCGTTGAGCGTTACCAGCGAGCTATCGGGCAGCACGATTTCCTTAATTTCTCCGTAAGCCGTACGGTAAACGGATTCGCCGTTGGTGTCTATCAGCCACCAGACAATCCAGCCGCTCAAACCGGCCAACAGTAATACTGCGGCAGCTCGGGGCCACAAATACTTTATCCGAGTACCCGAAGCCGGCTGAAGTGCGGGTTCGGCAGGAGGTTGATTTTGAGCGTTTTGCAAGATAGTATGGCGCAGCTCTTCATAGCGGTTTTCGGATAAGGAATACCGCCGCTGACTGAGTTCAATCAGAAACCCTTTAGCCTCTAGTAGGGTATCTACCTGATCGGGATATTTCGCTAGCAAGCTCTGCCAGTACGCTGTATCCTGGGCAGCGCCGGACCGCACCCAGGCAATAAATTGCGCGTCATGCAGTAGTTGTTCAAAAAGCGAAGAGTGACCCATGTAGTGTGGTAGCTACTTTAGTGATAGAAGCAGCTCGGAGGAAAATCTACTGCTTATTAGTGAAAAAAAATATCGATTTTTAATCTTTCAAACAGATTAGGATATCTGTTGCAAATTTGGCAGGTATTTGCCTGATACTTAGAAGAATTCTTACAAAAAGAACAGGAAGTTATAAACCGGATGGGGTACGCCTTTCAGGGTCTTGCTTAAATTTTGCACAGCCGTATGTAGCAGATTATACAATGTCTGTACTTTGATATTCATTACCTCGGCTATCTCGGCATGGGTGAGGTTTTCGGTATACTTCAGGGTGATGGCCTCCTGCTGACGGGATGAGAGGCTGCTTACGGATTTCTTGAGCCTGCTTTTAAATGCCAGTTCAACCTCTGAATTAGTCTCATCTGACTGTTCGGAATCAACTATGGCAAACGAGGTATAATCGCTCACCAATAGCAGCCTTTTTTCCTGCGTGAGCAAGCGTAGAATTTTTTGCCGAAAGGCTTTCAACAAGTACCCTTTTACCGACTGCGGAGTGGACAATCGCTCCCGTCGGACCCAAACTTCGGTTAGTAAATCCTGGATAGCATCTTCAATAACTTCGGATTTTGCGGTAAACCCTCTACCGTAATTGTATAAGGCAGGAGCGTATTTATCGTAAATGGCAGCTAAAGCCTGACTTTGCCCCTCTTGCATTTGCCGCCAGATGATCTGGTCATCGGTATGGTTACCTTTTCCCCGCAAACTTTAAATTATTTATAGTAACAATACATAATTTGCAGTTAATAATCAAATAGTTTGATTATTGCTACTTCATTACCGAGGTTCTTTTAAAACTTTGCGTAAGATAGTTAGAGTATAGTTGGTACTGCGGTTAAAGACTTAACCTACAAACCAGGTACTGGTACTTTCCTACTGCCTTCTGGTTGATTTAGCACTATCTTTGCCAGCGTTGTGGTAAACCATAAAGAATCTGATTTTAACCTATGACAATTGATTCTACTGTAAAACATGCTTTAGCTTTTCTGGGGTTTTGGCTACTAATTTTGATGGCCCTAAACGGTTGCCAAAGTACTCAAACCGCTCTTAAAGCTATTGATGATCAGAAGTGGGAGAAAGCCGAATCTACCCTGGAACAGTTATTGGCTAAAAAAAACGATAGCCTGTTTGCTGACGTTTACTATGGTCTTTCGCTTTTGTATTCAGATTCATTGTACCAACATTACCAGATTGACACTGCCTACCATTTTATACTGCAAGCTGAACGCGATTTGCCTCAAACATCGGTGAAGGAGCAGGAAAAACTAGCTCGTAGTATTCCTCTTACAGAAGCCACTATTCTCCTTCAAAAACGGTATCTAGATAGCCTGGCTTTTCAGCGGTCCTTGGCATTATCTACGGTTACTGATTATCAATTTTTTCTGGATCAACATCAGGATGCACCGCAGCGCGATACGGTGGTACAGTTAAGAAACCAACTTGCTTTTGCCGCGGCCCAGCAATTGGATTCCTATCAAGCATATCGGGATTTTATGGATACCTATCCGGAAGCAGAGCAGTACTCTCAGGCTGAGGAGCGGTACAACACGCTAGTCTTTAACGCACAAACCCAAACCGGAGATCTGGCGAGCTACTATCAGTTTGTTGATGCTTTTCCTAATTCTCCCTACCGCCCTCAGGCTGAGGAGGCCATCTTTCAAATAGTAACAGCGGATAATCAACCTCAAAAATATTCCCAATTTATTCAAGATTTTCCCAAGAGTCCGCTGAGCCGCCAGGCAGTTAACTGGCTTTATCACCTTTATCAAGAAGATCATCCCACTGACTCATTCTATAGTAAGTATCCTACGCTACCATTTCTGGATTCACTTCGGGAGGCGCAGACAGTATCGGATATTTTTGTGGTCCCTGTACTTCAGCAAGGCAAATACGGATTTATCAACTCCGAAGGTGCGGTAACAATTTCTCCGCAATATGATGATGTGCTTCCCGAGTATGTCTGCTACGGAGTACAATCAGGCTCCGTATTTGCCAGTGAGAACTCTCAGCTTAAGATGTTGACCAAAGATGGACAACTCGTTAACTCTCTTGGTCTAGTAGACGATCAGCTACCAGAGGTGAACGAATTAGGCGGTGGCCTGTTCTGGCTAAAATGGAATAATACCGGAACACTAATCCATGCCTCTGGCACGGTAATTATCTCCGAAGAAGAAAGTGCCTCCGACATAGAATTGATTACTGGTACCAGCATCCCCTTCCAGTTTATCAAATACCGAGTGTCAGAGCAGTGGGGGCTGAAAAGCTTTATAGGTACAACCTTACTAGAACCAGCTTATGACGACATTCAGGAGCAGGGAGAATTTATTGTATTGGAGCAAAACGGAAAGCTAGCCATCACTAACCGGCAGCAGCTGATTGACCAAGCTGAGAACCCCGGGCTTTCGCTTAGCTTTCAGTATGAAGATGCCTCACTCTTGGATCAGGATTATTTGTTGGCCTACACCCGAGATTACGAAACGGTATTAGACACTGCGCTGCAGGCAGTGGTTCCTTTAGGAAAGCAGACTGTACTGCAACGCCTACCCTCAACCGACCGATTTCTGATCCGAACTAGCGAAGAACAGCAAAGAGTAGTTAACGACAGTCTTATCACCGAACGAAAACTTACGTACTCCTTATATCCAAGCTTGGGGCTTAACTCCTCTCCTACTGAAACTGAGGCATTTTCTCAGGCTTATTACAACGATCAGTGGCTAGCTCTTAAAGGTAACCAGAAATACATCTTGTTGGATAATCAGACTCCTGACTTCACCTCCACTACTTATGACTCCATTAAAATTTTAAGTGAACATTTTGCGATTCTCTTTCATGGTCCTTCCCAAAAAATTGATAGTACCACTCTGCTCATCTCTCAGCATGAACCCATCGTGCTGCGCTTTGCGCCCGATGGGGTTCAGTCCTCAGAACTGAACTTCCGCCTACTCAGAACCCAAGGAAGAGAGAATTTGGAATCAGCGCAAGAGTCGTTATTGATTACTCAACCAGGAAAACCCGAGCTGTTACTTACCCAATCGAGTGATACAGTGCTGGAAACCTCACTAGACGATGTAACCACTTACCCTGAGGGGATTTACGTAATTGAAAAAAAAGGCAAAGAAGGTATAGTAGATAAGTCTGGTAATGAACTAGTGCCGGTAAAATACCAACGCATTGGAAGTTATCAATCTAACGGTATCCTCAGCTTATTTGACCGTAAGATGTTTGGTCTCTACCATCAGCAGACCAGTACGTTTATTGAACCTGCCTACGAAGCTGCATTGCGGTTATACGCCATAGTTCTTAGAGATTCTGTACCCATGCCATTATTCATTGCTCAGAAAAACGGGAAGATCGGGATAGTTAACTCCAGGGAACAAGTGCATTTACCATTTTCTTTTGAGTCGGTTCGCTACTGGAACGACAGCAGTGCGCTGGTACGCTTCGAGGATCAGTGGCATATTTATCCCCTAAGTCCCGAACCTCAACGGAGGCTTAATTTTGAAGAAAACGAATTTTTGTATTCAGGCATAGAAGAATTTACAACGCTTGAATCAGCTTGGCCTGAAGTGCTTATCAAAATTTATAAAAATGGCGGATACGGAGTATTAAGTAATCAACGGGCTGAACTACTATCTCCCACTTTTGATGATATTCGCTACTTTCAGGGCAAGAAAGATGACCAGAATCTATTCTTGACTGAGAAGTACGTATCCGAAGCCAAACTTCATATTCTGATTTACCTAGATGCCCAAGGCGAAATGATCTACCGGGAGGCCTACTCTCCTGATGATTACGATAAGCTCTATTGTGAAGAATAATTATTTGTACACTTCTATTTCATCGTTCTTTATCCTGATTAAGAAGGACTCCATATCTCTCTTCACTAAGGGAACCAAGAAATAACAGCCAATCAGGTTAGGCAAAGACATACCGAGCAGCACAGCATCGGAAAAGGCAATTACACTACCTAAGCTAGCCGAAGCACCTACTACTATTAGCAAGCAAAAAAGAAGTTTATAGCTAAATACCGACGCTGGGCTGTCACCAAGTAGGTAGGTCCAAGCTTTTAATCCGTAATAGGACCAAGAAACCATTGTAGAGAAAGCAAATAGGATAACTGCCACGGCTAACAGATAGGGGAACCAATCGATTACCGAAGCGAAAGCAGTTGAGGTTAGATCAATTCCATCCGGGATGGTTTCGTCTTTGTACGCACCGGATATTACAATTACTAAGGCCGTCATGGTACAAACAATAACGGTATCTACGAAGGGCTCCAGGGAGGCTACAAATCCTTCGGTAACCGGTTCGCTAGTTTTTACGGCTGAATGCGCGATTGCAGCGGAACCTACTCCCGCTTCATTGGAAAAAGTAGCCCTGCGCAGCCCCTGCACCAGAGTACCAACAATTCCTCCGGTGGCTGCTTTTCCGTTAATCGCTCCATCGATAATTGCTGCAAAAGCTTCAGGTACTTGACTAATATTCGTTATAATTACAAAGAGCGCTGCCAATACGTATAACCCACACATAAAAGGAACAATCTTCTCCGTAACATTAGCAATACTTTTAATACCACCAATAATTACTACAGCCACTAAGATTGAGAACACTACTCCAAGCACCCAGGTATTTTGACCAAAAAAAGAGTCTTGTCCTCCAGAAATGCTTACAAACTGTTGTACAGCCTGGTTAACCTGATACATATTACCACCACCAAAGGAGGCTAAAATGGCCATAAAGGAGAAAAGGCCCGCCAGAAAAATGCCTACCCGGCCCCACCCCTGATTAATGAATCCTCTTCTTAAATAGTACATCGGACCACCCGATACGGTACCGTCAGCATGGACATCTCTGAAACGTACTGCTAAGGCACATTCAACAAACTTAGCAGTCATGCCAAACAAGCCGAAAATAATCATCCAGAATGTTGCTCCCGGCCCCCCCACCGAAATTGCAATAGCTACTCCACCGATATTTCCTAATCCAACCGTCCCGGAAAGTGCGGTAGCAAGGGCCTGGAAATGAGTTACCTCGCCCGGATCACTCGCTTTCGTATACTTCCCCTTAACTATATCAATAGCATGCTTAAAGCCTCTAATATTAATGAAATTAAGATAGATAGTAAAAACAATAGCAGCAGTAATTAGCCATACGACGATAAAAGGAACACCTACCCCATTAATTGAAAATAACGGAAAGAAAATAACTGCCTCAATAACTGCAGCTAAAGGGGCAAAAAGCGAATTAATTGTTTCATCAATACTGGTTTCCTCAGCGGCCTGACACAGGGCTGGCATTACTGATAAAAGAGTTAAAGTAGTAGTCAGTAGTAGAGACTTCCGCATATAGATCTTTATTTCGAGAAAAACAAAGCCGGAATATACACAAACTTTAAGATTTCTCGATAAAAACCAACATAGTTAATCCAGTATAGAGCTGCATACAGAAAATGGGGTTAGAGTAACGAAGAAGAGCTAGGATTAATCGCTCCTCATGAAATATGAACTATACATTGAATAATTATAACTAAAACAATTTTACTTTTTCTTTGAACTTACATGATTCTTACTTATTTTAGGTGTAATTATTAATTATATAAATAAATAATTAAATATTTTTAATTCAAAAGTGTTTATTAGTTATATTTTACATTAATAAATATTAATTATTAAAGAAGTTAACCATTATTGAGTAGAAAATTTGTCAAATAAATACCTAGTCTGAGGTTACGTACTGTTCAGTGTAGGTTACAATATTAGAAAAAGAACCTTATAGGTTACCGTTTAATTAAAGATAGCTGATTGTATCTCAGTCGCTTATTGTATCCCCATTTTAACCAATGAAGAACGAGATTGCTATATGGAAAAGCTCTTAAATAAACTTCATAACTATCCAACAAAACAAACTGACGCTATGAATAATTATGTTATTCGAATAGACCAAGGTACATACGCCCCTCACGTAAGGTTCCTTCAAAACGAGTTAGATTTTAAAGATCTGGCTCAGTACGAAAAAAAGGGAAAGAGATTAATTAGTGTAAGAACCACGATTGTAGAAACTATCTCCTTTTTTATCTTTCTAATCCGGAAGCTCTCTCAGTTAAAAAATACGCATACTATCGTCAGTATAGGCTGGGCATCTATTTTCATTAAGCTTTTAATTAAACTTGGAGTAATTGAATGCCAGCAGTTTTTCTGGTTAGGCTTTTTCGTACACCAGAAAAAGTGTTTTGCTCCTTTAAAGCGGCTACTAGCTCTCACGGCTATTCAACAAGAACGCTATATTATCAATTCAGAAGCTGACCGGCCGATTTATCGAAAGCACTTAAATATTCCTAACTATAAACTCGTTAGTTTACCCTACGGAGACTTTTCGGCAGCAGAAATTGATAAGCATGTTGTAAAATCTCAGGTGGGCACCTATTACTTTGCCGGAGGCTTTACTAACCGGGATTATGCCTCGCTAATTGATGCTTTCCGCACACTTGACCAGCAATTAATTATTGTTGGCTCTCATTTAAATAAGGATTTGCAAGTGAGTTTGCCCCCAAACATCAAAGTACTGAGGGATATACCAAAGAAGCAGTTTAACTCCTTAGTAAAAAATGCCCGGGCCTGTATTTTACCCCTCAAAGACAAGACTGGTGCCTCCGGTCAAATGGTGATGCTCAGTTACATGAAGCAGGGCAAGGCAATCATTGTGCCGGATATGCAAATCACTCAGGAGTATCTGGAGGAGGGTGTTTCAGGATTATTCTACCAAAATGCTCGACTCGATATTCCTAATATTATTCGTTACCTGGATCAGGACGAAGAGAAAATAGTCCAAATGGGACTCACGGCCAATCAGCAATACAACCAAAACTTAGGTGGAGAAGTCACTAAACAACGACTTGCGGAAATAGTGAGCACTACCCCTGTTGTTCAAAAAAATTACTGATTGTGCTTGGAAATCAGTGCCACGTTCTTCTTTCAGATTAATACGACTAAACTGTCATCAACGCTAACATAGATTATCATTTAGAATTAATCGTTAGTTGCTGACTAACCAGTGATAACCCTTCTTGAAAAGTGCGTGGATTATAGCCTAGCTCAGACTTTGCTTTGTCTATGATCAATCCAGTTTCAAGTGGTCGTTTGGCTGGCTGACTGAACTCAGTAGAATCTGTACGTGAGATTAAGCTCTCGTCTAATCCAAATACACTAGCAACCTGCAGCGCCATTTCATAAGGCGATAATAATTCTCCTCCTGAAATATTGAAAATGCCGCTTGCTTTTTGGGTAGCTACTAAATAGCAACCCATTGCCAAATCTTCAGCTAAAGTGGGAGTACGATACTGATCGTCTACAACGCGTATGGGCTGATTATTCTCCAAACTATTTTTAACCCAAAGCACAATATTTGACCTGCTCATATTTTGTACCACTCCATACACTAAGGCAGTCCGTAAAATAGCATGCGCAACCCGGCTTTGGAGTACAAACATTTCAGCCTGTAGTTTAGACTGTCCGTAAAAATTAACTGGTTTAGGAGTATCTTTTTCGGTTAGGTATCTTTTTTCACCCGAAAAAACAAAATCAGTGGAGAGATGTATAAAAAAACTGTTGTAGGACTCGGCGGCATGCAGCAAATGAACTACACTTCGAACATTAACTTCCCAACAATCCTCCTGGTGTGTTTCGCAAAAATCAACATTAGTCATAGCAGCTGTATGAATAATTACATCCGGCTTCTCCATATGAATGATATTGAACACATGGTCTCGGCGGGTAATGTCCAGGTCATAGTATTTGACGTTGAGTTTTTCGATGGGAAACCGAGCTATTCCTCTTGAAGTAGTAATCACACTGAAGCCTCCGTTATCGAGAAAGAGCGTAAGTAGCTTTTGACCAAGTAAACCATTAGCTCCAGTGATTAATACTTTCAAAATCGTTAAATTTATATTTTTTGAAAAAATATTACCAATTTATGCTATTCAGATGGATATTGGTAGCCAAACTGCTTGGTAATTTTCTTCTTGGGCATTTCTTCCACCTCTACTGTCAGATAAATGTCTTGCTGGGGCTTATCTCTGGCTCCGGTAGGCTGGGCTGCGATTGAGTCTATTACCGAAAGCCCGTCAATTACTTCTCCAAAAACTGTGTAAGTATCATCCAGATGAGGAACTCCTCCTACCGTTGTGTACATTTCTAACCGGTCTGCTGGATATTTGCGATCAACTTCCACCCCCAATTTTTCTTCTACCTCCGGTTTCAGCGAAAGTAATTTCTCGGTATAAGCATCAAAATCCTGAGCGTTGTACAGGTCAATCATTTCCTGCCGTATCTCGGCATAATCGTCCCGTTGTACCAGTTCGCGAGCTCCTTCGGCTAGTTTGTTCATGTTGATGGTGAGCTCCTCAGATTCTAATACAGTTCCCTGGACAATATAGAACTGACTACCACTTGATTCACGGTCGGGATTTACCTGATCTCCTTGTCTTGCTGCTGCCAGCGCTCCTTTTTTATGAAAGAGTGTATCCACAAATTCGGCCGAAATAGTGTAATCAACGGCATCCTCTTTCGAAGCACCGGGACTAGTGGATAAATCTCCGGTCTGAATCATAAAGTCTTCAATTACCCGATGAAAGGTGACGCTATCGTACTGACCACTTTTCGCTAATTCCAAAAAGTTCTTTTTATGTTTGGGAGTGGCATCGTAAAGAACAGCATGCATGTCCCCGTAATCGGTATGAAGGGTTACCAGGTAATCTTTTTCTGAAGAACAACTACTAAGTAAGATGAGTGCTAGTAGAACCCAGCCTAAGTACATTGTGGTGGTTATTTTCATGGGTATCATTCTATGTTATTGATTCATGGGTGTTGTACATCGCGAATTTGTTGAAGTATCTCTTCTCCTCCTTGAGATAAAATACTTTCTGCTAGCGTCTCTCCTATTTTTTCTGGGGAATCATCAGGGCCGCTGACTTCTTCCGTAAGTAAGGTTTTACCATCAAGGCTTACCACTCCTCCACGTAAGTTAAGAATATTATCCTTCGTTGTCGCCAAGGCAAATACCGGAACACTACACCCACCCCTCATGGCTTTTAGATAAGCCCGTTCCGCCCTAAGCCGTAGTTCAGTAGCTTGGTGATTTACTAACTCACGAACAATTTCAAGCTTAGCATCATCCAAATTTGATAATGACTCTAGCGCAATAGTTCCCTGCCCTACCGGAGGAGTTATCTGGTCAATAGGGAAATGATGCACAATAGACTCATCGTATCCCATCCGGTGAACTCCGGCGTAGGCCAGCATGAGAGCATCACATTGCCCGGATTCCATCTTAGCTATCCTGGTCTGCAGATTGCCCCGCATTTCCACTACTTGCAGGTGAGGAAAATAATGTTTCAGTAGCGCCTTCCGACGGGCAGAGGACGTTCCAACAACGATTGGTTTGCCCGAAGAAAGATCTATTTCCAATTGATGGCTGACCAATACATCAGGCACCTCTTCTCGCTCGGTGAAAGCAATAATCTCGAACGCATCGGGCAGGGAAGACTGAAGGTCTTTGGCACTATGTACGCCAATATCAATAGTGCCCCTTTGCAGTTGGTCTTCTATTTCTTCGGTAAAAACTCCCTTGGTACCAATCTCAGCGATGGCTACATCTTGTCGCTTATCACCTCGGGTGTTAATTACAATTACTTCGATTTCCACCCCGCCTTGGCGAAGTTTTTCGGCAACAAAATGGGTTTGCCACAGCGCCAGCTTACTTCCACGAGTCCCAATTCGTAACTTCATATCCTCTTCATTAATCGCCCTAACTGTAGGGAGGTATCCAATAAAACAATTTTGGGGCTTGCATTCCGCTCAAGATGATGATAGGCATCGTTGAACAACGCAGTCATTTTTTCCAAGGCCGATATATCAACCACCTTACTGAAGTTCACCACAAAATCCAGGTCTTTACCCTGCGAGCGTATCAGCGACTTTTCTTTGTGAACAGTATCTTCCAAATCGTAATCGGTTAAATGATTCACCGACTGGTGTACCAAAATTTCCCGAATTAAAGCTAAACCGTAGTCAAAGAGAGTCTTCTGGGTTTCTTTGCTTTGCTTATGAAAATTATCCACGAACGGTAACAGCTTTTTATACTCCTGAACATAACAGAGCCTCATCCACTCCCGAAACAATTGATGGCTGTCGTCTTCAATATCGTTATATACCTGAAGTGCTCTCTGCAAATTCCCTTCTGCTAGCGTAGCAATTCGCTGCAACCGCTGATAATCAACTGAATCACCTCCCTTCTCGGCTAATATTCGCACAATCTCATCGTCGTGAAAAGCCCGAATAGTTACAATTTGCGTTCGGGATATGATGGTAGGGAGTAATTGTTCGGTACTATGCGCTACCAGAAGAAACAAGGTGCGCTCGGGTGGCTCTTCTAGAATCTTTAGAATACCGTTAGCTGCAGCCGGATGCATGCACTCTGGGTGCCAGATAATGACAATTTTATAACGACTGTTGAAGGCGGTTAAACTAAGCTTACGAATAATGTTTCGGCTTTCTTCTTTAGAGATATTTAGCGCCTTGTTTTCTGCGCCTAAATACTGACTCCACTCAGCTAGTGTGCCGTAAGGATGCTCGGCCAGAAAAGCTCGCCACTCGGTAATAAAACTATCGCTCACTACATCTTTTCCGGTTATTTTTTTAGTAGAGCACACCGGAAAGACAAAGTGAAGGTCAGGATGGATATATTGGTCACTTCCGGTACTTGATTTACTGCCTCGAGCATCGGCACAACTACCATCCGGACGTCGATTATCACAGTTCAGAAACCGGGCATAGGCCAGTGCTAAAGCTAGATTAGCACTTCCTTCCGGTCCCAGAAAAAGTTGGGCGTGCGCTACTTCTTCCCGCTCTACTGACTGGATCAGGTGTTCTTTTATATCTGGTAGTCCGAGTATATCCGTAAACTGCAAACTGCTAGGTTGATTTTGTACCGAAAGCACAAAAATAAAAAAGTCTTCGATAGTTTTACCGAAGACCTTTTCAGATAGCCGATGATGTCGGAATTATTTTTTCTTGTAGCGCCGGTTAAACTTCTCAACTCGACCGGCAGCATCAACGTAAAGCTTTTTACCGGTGTAGAAGGGGTGTGAAGCTGAGCTAACCTCCACCTTCACCAACGGATACGTATTACCATCTTCCCACTCAATGGTTTCTTCAGAGTTCACGGTAGAGCGAGTGATAAATTTATAATCGCTAGAAGTGTCAAAAAAAACCACTTTCCGGTATTCAGGATGGATATCTTTTTTCATAACGTTTCTGATTTACGCCAACCCAACAGGGTGAATTACTTTTAGGTTCCTTTATAAAGAACCGCAAAGGTACTAAATTATGCCTTGTGATGAAAGCAGGGTTACGGATAATATTGGCAATGTCACTTACGGAATCTGCATGAATTTATGCGACTGCAAAGAGATACGCCATTGAGGATAAGCTTTAACATACTCAATAATCTGCGGAAGCATTTTCTCAGACATGCTCCATTCAGGTTGCAAAAACAACCGACAGTCCGAATTTACCCTCTCAGCAAACTGTTCGGCCCAGCGGAAGTCACTTTTATTGTAGATAACGATCTTCAATTCGTGCGCCCGCTCGTAAATTTCTGATAAAGGGGCTTTAAATTTCTTAGGTGAAAAGCAGATCCAGTCCAGTTCTCCGCTAAGAGGGTAAGCGCCCGAGGTTTCGATGTTAATCAAAAAACCTTGCTGACGTAACTCCTGGGTCAGCCCGGTTAGATCGTACATAAGTGGTTCTCCCCCTGTTATAACCGCTAGCCGGGCAGGATATTGGGCTGCTTCTTTCACAATATCGGAAACTAATTGCTGAGGATGCTGTTTGGCATCCCAGGATTCCTTCACATCACACCAGTGACAACCTACATCGCAACCACCCAGCCGGATAAAATACGCCGCTCTTCCCTGATGAAAGCCTTCCCCTTGCAAGGTATAAAAGGCTTCCATAAGCGGAAGTTTTTCTACTTTTGTTTTTACCGTTGATGTTGCTTCCACACTAATTATTGATATATCTCTTTCTTCGCTGCTAGCATAGCATTGTAAAGTAATGCCGCCCGAGTCATAGGTCCTACTCCACCCGGTACCGGGGTAATATAACTGCACTTCTCAGCTACCTCTTCGTAGTGAACATCTCCTACCAGTCTGTAACCGCGAGGTCTTTCGGGGGCATCTATCCGGTTAATACCTACGTCAATTACTACAGCTCCTTCTTTCACCATATTTGCAGTAACAAAATGGGCTTTTCCGATGGCTGCAATCAAAATATCAGCCTGCCGGGTAATTTCCGCCATATTTTTGGTACGACTGTGACAGATGGTTACAGTAGAGTTACCAGGATACGACTTTCGGGACATTAGGAGACTCATGGGGGTGCCCACAATATCGCTACGGCCAATGACTACGCAATGCTTACCTTCGGTTTCAATTTGGTAACGTTCCAGTAACTGCATAATTCCCAGCGGAGTAGCGGCTACATAAGCGGGTAACCCTTTAGCCATCCTCCCTACATTTACCGGATGAAAGCCATCCACATCCTTCTCGGCTTTAATAGCGAAGGTGATTTTTTCATCATTAATGTGCTTAGGAAGCGGCAATTGAACAATAAAACCATCCACATCTGGATTATCGTTCAGCTTATGTACCTCCTGCAAAAGTTCTTCTTCCGAAATAGATGCATCCAGACGAATAAGAGTGGAATCAAAGCCTACCTGTTCACAATCCTTTACTTTATTACGGACGTAGGTTTCACTAGCAGTATCATTCCCAACTAGTACCGCCGCCAAGTGAGGTACTTTCTTTCCTTCGGCTTTCAGTTGGTTTACTTGTTCGGTGAGTTCTTTGCGGATTTGCTGGGCAGTTTGCTTACCATCGATAATGGTCATAATTGTTAGATTGTTTTCAAATTGAGCGGATAGGCCTTACGTTTGGCAGAAATATTCAGAATAATTGTTATACGAATTAGCTCCTTTTGTTTGACTTCTTTACCTTCGAGTTAGTTTTTTTCCTGATTACTGTTTTTCCTTCAAAAAATTGCCTAATCTTTCCGAATGGTGATAGGCTGAAATAAGTGACTACAAAGAAAATCAAACTAACTAGTATTAAAAAATGGCCTCCATATCCGGAAGGTTGGAGTGCCCGGTTATGTCCAACAGCTACCTTATCTTCTACAATCATTCCTATTCCGAGAATTAGGAAAAAAAGTGTAAAAGATAAGGAAACGAATACGTTTAACAGATTACTCTTAGATTTCACCCTAACTTTTTACTACATCTACAGATTTCTTTCTAATATGAAGTTGTCTTCCCAATCTGAGATCAATCCAGCTTTAGTACGGCCATAAAAGCTTCCTGAGGGATTTCTACATTACCTACCTGCCGCATGCGCTTTTTCCCTTTCTTCTGCTTTTCCAGTAGTTTACGCTTTCTAGAAATATCTCCACCGTAACACTTGGCCAGTACGTTTTTACGCATCGCTTTTACCGTTTCGCGAGCAATTACCTTGGTACCAATAGCGGCCTGAATAGCAATTTCAAACATTTGACGGGGAAGTAGCTCTCTTAACTTTTCGCACAACCGTTTTCCCCATTCGTAAGCTTTATTACGATGGACAATGGCCGAGAGGGCATCAACTTTATCGCCATTCAGCATAATATCCAGCTTCACCATGTTTGATGTACGATAGCCAATAGGGTGGTAATCGAGTGAGGCGTAGCCACGAGAAATGGTTTTGAGTTTATCGAAAAAGTCAAATACAATTTCAGCCAAAGGTAACTCAAAGGTGAGTTCCACTCGATCCTGCGTCAGAAAAACCTGATTTTTGATGACCCCTCGCTTATCCATACAGAGCTCAATAATCCCTCCGATAAACTGCGACTTGGTGATAATTTGCGCTCGAATGAATGGTTCCTCGATTCGATCCAGAAAGTTCGGTTCCGGCATCTCGGAAGGAGCACTCACCGGTTTCATGGTACCATCTGATAAATAGGCGTGGAACCCTACCGAAGGTACAGTGGTAATCACCGTCATATCAAACTCCCGCTCCAACCGCTCCTGCACAATTTCCATATGTAGCATGCCCAGGAATCCACAGCGGAAACCAAAGCCCAGTGCCGCTGAGGTCTCGGGCTCCCATACCAGGGAAGCGTCATTCAACTGCAACTTCTCCATAGAAGTGCGCAACTCCTCAAAATCGGAAGTTTCCACTGGGTAAATACCGGCAAATACCATCGGTTTTACGTTTTCGAAACCGCTTAAGGCGGTAGCCGGATTTTTCACGTGGGTAATGGTATCCCCCACTTTCACTTCGCTAGCAGTTTTAATCCCGGAAATAATATAACCTACGTTACCCGCTTCAATAGTTTGAGTGGGATGTTGTTTTAGTTTAAGTACCCCAATCTCATCAGCTTCATAAGTACGTTTCGTATTTACGAATTTCACCTCATCTCCTTTATTCAATTTACCATTGAAAACCCGGAAATATACCTCCACGCCTCTGAAAGGATTGTACACCGAGTCAAAGATCATGGCTTGCAGTGGTGCTTCCGGATCGCCTTTGGGAGGAGGAATACGCTCTACTACCGCTTCCAGTATTTCTGCTACTCCCAATCCCTCTTTAGCACTCGCCAACAAAATATCTTCCCGATCACAGCCGATCAGATCGATGATTTGGTCACTTACTTCCTCTACCATCGCCCCGGGGAGATCTATTTTATTCAGTACCGGAATAATTTCCAGATCATGTTCAATAGCCAAATACAGATTGGAAATGGTCTGAGCTTCTACCCCCTGAGCGGCATCTACCACCAAAAGAGCTCCCTCACAGGCAGCAATAGAGCGAGAAACTTCGTAGGAGAAATCAACGTGACCGGGAGTATCAATCAAGTTAAGAATATAGGCTTCTTCCTTACCTTCTGTATTATAAGTATAATTCATCTGGATCGCATGGCTCTTAATCGTAATGCCGCGCTCCCGCTCCAAATCCATATTATCCAACAGCTGATCCTGCATATCCCGCTCATCAACCGAACCAGTGAGTTGGAGCAACCGATCGGCCAGGGTGCTTTTCCCGTGGTCAATATGAGCGATAATGCAAAAATTACGGATGTTTTTCATAAGTTTCGTTCATCGACACGCTTGTGCCTAAGTGGCGGCAAAAATAGCAATAATAGTCGGTGTAGTAACAACGTCCGGCTTCAAATTAGTTTAATGAGAACCCTGAAACTTTCTTCTTCAAACCATCGACCCGCAAATAAGTTGATATGGCATGATGAGCAAGTCTACAACCAAGAACGTTCTGGGAGGTTCTCTCAAAGTCTGCGGTACCAATCCTACCACCGGATTCTATCGCACGGGCTGTTGCGAAACCGGTCCGGAGGACTCGGGAAGTCACGTAGTATGCGCAGTGGTAACCAATGAGTTTCTTCAATTTTCCCAGAAGCGGGGCAACGACCTAATTACTGCGCGCCCAGGCTATCACTTTCCCGGACTGAAAGCGGGCGACCGATGGTGTTTGTGTGCTTTACGCTGGAAAGAAGCGTTTGATGGTGGTGTGGCCCCACCAGTAGTTTTGGAAGCTACCCACGCAGCAGCCCTCCGGTTCATTAGTCTAGAAAGTTTACTGGCTCACGCTTTTTCGCCGGCTAACTAAAGCTATGGCTAAGAATCAATAATCTGCTCAACCTGGTTTACTACTTCTTTCGCCGAACTGGCAACAGAGCATGTACCTTTTTGCGCATATTTAAAAATTAATTTTAGATCACCTTCCGATTGTTGCAAAAATATTACATGAGTTTTTGCCTTCATTGCCAGAGCGACTTCCGAAAGGGTGCCGGCCCCCATGCCGCAAACGACTACTACCTCTGAAGATAAAATATTAATGTTGTTACGGGCATTGCCCATTCCGGTTATTATCGGTATATCAATATATTTTGAAGTCTGCTGGTTGTCTTCCCGGGTAAAATTCCAACGGTTAATCCTCCAGCTTCTTTTGCACCCCGACTTACAGCTTCCATAACTCCCGAACTTCGACCACCACACAGTGTTACCCAACCTCTTTGGGCCAGTAGTTGGCCTAACTGATAGGCTGTTGTGCACACTTCCGGTTTTGCTCCTTCCCCGGGTCCCATTACTCCTATTATTATTTTGTGAGGCATGTATCTATTCGTTGGTACTCCCAACAATTCAGTAAGCTTATTCACTAAATGTAGAAAAATAGCTAGGCTTTGTCTATTTTCGCAGGAATATTTCCATCTTCAGAAGATTAGCAATGAGTCAAGTAGAAGAAAGTCCTGCTTTAAATTTTATAGAGCAAATTGTAGAAGAAGATCTCGCAAAAGGTAAAAACGACGGTGTGGTGCATACCCGCTTTCCGCCCGAACCTAATGGTTTTTTACATTTAGGCCATGCCAAATCAATTTGCCTCAATTTCGGGCTAGCTCAGAAGTACGGAGGTAAAACCAACCTTCGGTTTGATGATACCAATCCCGTGACTGAAGATACTTCCTACGTAGATGCTATCAAAGAGGATGTTCGCTGGTTAGGGTTTGAGTGGGAAGGCGAAGCTCGCTACGCTTCCGATTACTTTGATAAACTGTACTCACTAGCTGTTGAGCTAATTAAGCGAGGTAAGGCCTACGTTGATGATACTCCGGTGGATGAGATACGACGCATGCGGGGTGTCCCTACCCAACCGGGCGAGGAAAGTGCGTTTCGTAACCGTTCGGCTGAAGAGAACATTCAGCTTTTTGAACAGATGAAAGCTGGTGATTTTTCGGAAGGTTCTCGGGTACTTCGAGCTAAGATTAATATGGCGTCGCCCAATATGCACCTGCGCGACCCGATTATGTACCGTATCCTGCATCGTTCGCACCATCGCACCGGGGATACGTGGCATATTTATCCTACTTACGATTGGGCCCACGGTCAGAGCGATGCTATTGAAAATATTACGCATTCTATCTGTACATTGGAGTTTGAGGTACACCGTCCTCTGTACGACTGGTTTGTTGAACAAATCGGTGAGTTTGATCAGGAGATGGTAAACCCTCAACCCCGGCAAATTGAGTTTGCCCGACTGAACGTAAACTACACCGTGATGAGCAAACGCAAATTACTGGAGCTGGTTAACGAAGGCCATGTAAACGGTTGGGACGACCCCCGAATGCCTACCATTCGCGGATTACGCCGCCGGGGATATACGCCGGCCAGCTTACGAAATTTTGCTGAGCGAGTGGGTGTGGCCAAGCGAGACAATGTGATCGACCTTAGCCTACTGGAATTTTGTATTCGGGAAGATCTCAACAAAACCGCTCCACGGGTGATGGGTGTATTAAACCCAGTGAAGCTGGTGATTACTAATTATCCCGAAGGGCAGACTGAAGATCTAACCATAGAGAATAATCCAGAAGATGCTGAAGGGGGGGTACGAACGGTACCGTTTAGCCGGGAGCTATATATTGAACGCGACGATTTTATGGAAGACCCTCCCAAAAAGTTCTTCCGATTAGGACCAGGGCGGGAAGTTCGACTCAAGGGGGCGTACATTATCCGGTGTGATTCTTTTGAACAAGATGAACAAGGGGAGGTTTCTACTATTTATGCTACCTACGATCCGGCCACGAAAAGCGGTGAAGATACCAGCGGCAAAAAGGTAAAAGGTACTATCCACTGGGTTTCGGTACCTCACGCTCTTATTGCTGAAGTAAGGTTGTACGATCGGCTCTTTAGTGATCCTACCCCTACCGATAATGTTGATGATAGAGGCGAACCAATTGATTACAAGGAGTTTATCAACGAAAAATCGTTGGTGGTACAGGATAAGGTATTCGTAGAACCGAGCCTAAGTAAGGTTAAGCCCTTTGATCGATTTCAGTTTATGCGAAAGGGATATTTTTGTGTGGATCCTGACGCAAACGAAAAAAAGTTGGTGTTCAATCAGACGGTGACGCTACGCGACAGTTGGGCGAAGGCCAAGCAAAAATAATCAACGAAGGTTTTCGTATTTATCGGAAATATACACGAAGGTTTCTTTCAATTCTTCTATCTCCTTCTCGCAGGCATCTCGATAGTGACCTTCCATATCTGATACCTTAAGCATCCCTTCAATTCGGCATACAGCACCCATGAAGCGGTGGTGATTCAAGTCATGTAGCAGGTCAACATGCATTGAATGGTAGCTGGGTTTTTTCTCGAGGTAATTCTTTTGAATGTACATGATGCTTCCATAAACAACAACAAAAACTGCTGCAACAGCTATTAGATCAATATAAAGTGGAGTTTCATCCGCAACGGGTAAAATGGCGTAAGTCATATAGATTCCGTAAATCAACAGAGCTGAGAGAACAAAGCGCATTACATAATCTTTACGGGGAATTGTTAACATCCACCCAGCAGCAATGAGCAATGAAATAAAGTTGACTGACAAAATCCACCAGAAAATGCTAAAGTCATCATAATAAGAAACTGTTATATCCTCCGGAAAAAATCTCCAGCTATTATAAACCAGGGGAATAATCAAAACTAAACTTAAACAAACCCATTTTCGCTTGTCAGCGCGTAGATAAGCAATACTTTGCTGTAGAAGACTAACCTTGGGCCTGTTTATTACTTCCATATAGTTGGTAGAGTGCGACAATTTATGCGTTTTGAAATTACATTGAAAAACTTGATAATTTTACTTATAAATGGGCGAATTTACAATTTTTTTAGATTTATTTTAACAAATTGACAAACATTTCCCCCTAAGTGTTGCGAAATTGAAAGAGCATACAGATCTGCTATTGAGTTACTTTTTTGTAGGAAACCCCTTATTCTTACATAGGTAACTTTTCCGGCGATACTCCTTTTTGTATAAGATACAGTTCAAGTAATTTTGAGACAATTTCTTACATATGTAATATTTGTCTCAAAATTTAATATTAATTCCTAAACTATGAAAGCTGTATTTTCAAAATTTGTCCGCCTAGTGATCGCCTTCTCAATTCCTGTTATGCTAATGGCCGGTTGCGAAAACGATTTAATTGAACCAGATAACGCACCTCCCGCTAAATCTAAAATGAAGAAAGGTGCTGGAGTAGTAAAAGGAGACTAATCTCTCGTTCTATAATAAATCCCTAAAAAAACCAACCCCAGACTTCTTCGAAAATCATTTTCGAGGAAGTCCGGATCATTCATCCAATTCTTCATACTTTATGCTCAGCTCTTACAACTGCCAAAGTATTGGAAGAAAACTGCAAATTCACCACTAGCTTAAATCTAGTATAAGTCAGGAAATAAAACCCTTTGAATGATTAAGTAGCTAACATCGGCTTCCACAGAAGGGAAGCATTAGAATAACGCTACTAAACTATTTCTCGATCTACGGCTTGTGCAATAGATTGAACGCTGCGGAATAAATCGCGAAACTCTTTCAGGTTCAATTGCTGTGCGGCATCCGATTTAGCTTCTTTAGGATTAGGGTGCGACTCAATAAGCAGCCCATCTACACCCATGGCTACGCAGGCACGAGTTAGATCGGGCACCCCGTAAGCGTAACCCATTGCGTGGCTGGTATCCAGAATAACCGGCAGGTTCACGTGTTCTTTAAGATAAGATACCCCGCATAGGTCCAGCGTAAAACGGGTTTTAGTTTCAAAAGTACGAATTCCACGCTCACAAAGCATTACTTGCTCATTGCCTCCGGAGAGTACAAATTCTGCTGCTTGGACAAACTCTTGTAGTGTGGCGCCGAAGTGACGTTTTAATAGTACCGGTTTCTGACTTTCGCCACAGCTCCGCAAAATTCCGTGATCGTACATGGCCTTAGCTCCAATCTGAACAATGTCAGCGTGCTCAATAACAGCATCTACGTGGGTGGCATCACGCACTTCGGTAATGATATTAAATCCGTACTCTTCACGGATTTGAGCCAGCATCTTTAATCCTTCCATGCCTAACCCTTGAAAGGAATAAGGAGAAGTGCGCGGTTTGAAGCATCCGGCCCGTAGAGTAGTTATGCCCAGTTCTTTCAACATTTCGGCACAAGTGACAATCTGCTCCCACGATTCTATTGAGCAGGGGCCAGTGATCATCAGTGTATGATTAGTGTTACCGCCTACGGCTAACTGATTAATTTCAACTCGGCGAGTTTCAGACCGGTAGGTTCGGCTGGCAAGCTGGATATCGGAAGTCATTACGAAATGTTCTTCGGAAGCATCTTGCAGAAAATCGGGTAATTCTTTCATACCAGAAGATGTAATCAGTACGGCCCGTCCGTTTCGGGAAAAATACTCGGCCCTGGCTCGTTCGGCCAGTTGAGCAGCTTCTTCTGAGTTGACAGTTTCTTTTAAATGAATGATCATGGTATTATGGAGATGAAATTCACTATGATTAAGGCCGCAAGATAGAAAAATATACCGGGCTTTACCGGAATAATCATGAAGGGAAAAAGCTGTCTTCTCTTGAGAGTGAGCGAATAATTTACGATCTTACAGGAGATAGACGCTTACCTACTGATAGAGAACAGGATATTAGATACTAATCTGTTAACTCTCTAGCCTCAAGAGACAAACCGAGTTGTTACCAAACTCGCACTTACCTTCCGCTGGGTCTTTACTATTGATGTTACGCTTATTCAATAGCTATAATTAAAAACCTGGATACCATGAACGAACAACCTGCAAAGGAAAGCAGTGCCCAGTCTGAAGAATCGCCAGTTTCGCAATCCTCCCCACCAGAAGAAACCACTGCCATCAATGCATCAGGGAATCGATTGAAGGACAAAGCGACCCATCGGCTGCGCAACCTAACCCCCGAACGGCTTCAAATCGAGTTTTCTCAAACGGGACGTAAGCTATCATTTGCTCCGCTGGCCGAACGAGATTTAAACGTCAGTTCGGTAAAGGAAGAGATTGCTTACGACACCTTGGAGCTCCGGGGACTTATCTCAACCAAGCAGCTTACTGAAGCAGAAAAGACGAATCTGGAAGGCATAGGGAGCGTTATTTTCACGTTCGCCTTTATGTACTACGTGTTTGCCATTGCAATTACTGAAGATCATCCCTGGCTTCGAGTCTACGTGCTGTTCGTGCTACCGTTGGTAGTAGTGCTTATTGGGGTAGTTTTTGCCATTGGAAAAGGATTAGGCTGGACCAACCTGCGACGTTTCTTTCAACAAACCCTTACGCTAATGCTAGTACTGGCTACCGGCAGTGGGCTTACTGCATTGGAAATCTACTTCTTTGCCGATGGCCAGAGGTTACTGGAAGAAGGCCCTTCTACTATTTTATTGGGTCGCATTCTTCAATTAGTTTTCATTACGATTGCTTCATTGCTACCCGCACTTCTGTATTTTTTGTTCGATCGAAACCGGCTCAGTACACTGCGATTACATTTTGAGCGCCAAATCTTTCGATTTGATCCTACTGTACATACTCTGCCTGAAGTGTACGCCAAATACGGCGATCAGTTAGACGAGCTGTACGGACGAGACCCCGATACTGCCCGGAGCAGGTATAAGCCGGGTACTCGTTGGCCGATCTGGGTATGCACCCTGGTGCTAACAATTGGCTGGATTCTTACGCTCCATCCCATTGAATCTATTCTGCCACCGGGGCCACAGAACCTCCTTTCCTTCTTCACCCCCTTTCAATCAGCCGTTACATTTGGTTTTTTGGGGGCTTACTTCTTCTCAATCTTTTCTATCTCACGCCGCTATACCCGGGGCGACCTGCAACCTAAAGCTTATAGCCACATTGTAGTACGGGTACTTATTGTTGTGCTAATGGCCTGGGTGCTGCAAACCATGATTGATGATACTACTTATCTGTTAGGGGTAGTATTTTTGATTGGAGTACTGCCCGAGACGTTCTGGACGGTCTTCAATGAAGTGCTCCGCAATCAGTTGCTGGGGCGGGTCTTTTCATCATTGAAGGAAAAAGATCCGCTCACCAACCTGGAGGGTATTGACCCTTACGACCGGGCCCGCTTAGCTGAAGAAGGTGTTACCAACGTGGAAAGTCTGGCTCACCATGATCTTATTGATCTGATGCTAACCACCCGAATTCCAGTTCCCCGACTGGTTGATTGGCTGGATCAGGCCATCCTGTATTTGCATACTCCCTACAATTGGCAAATTACTCCGCCAGTTAAGAAAAATGCAATCGGCGGTGAGGAGAACGAAAACAAGGATATTAGCTCAGATTCTCCGATAAAACCAATTACTGTACTCCAACATCTGAAAACGTACGGTATACGAACCGCTACCGATTTCATCAGCACTTTTGAAGCAAGCCAACAAAGAGGAGGCGTTGAGTATCTGAACGCTATACTGGGCGAAACCAACGGCTCGAGTGTAGATACTAAAACTTCTCGAAGCCAGCTTCTGTATGAAACGATACTGGATGATGAATGGCTGTACAATATCCGCTTCTGGCGAAAGTCTATAGAGGTTAAAGAACGAAAGGTGCTTATTAAGCCCGACGGCGCAGTAGAAGAAATTTGATGCCCTGAAATAGCTTCATTCCATACCCGGACTACCGTAGGGTGGGCAAGGACAAAGCTTTGTATCCCAAGAAACGTAATAAGAGTTAGGCTACTTCTGATGATCATATCAATCCAACTGTCTTACTCCTGAGGGGTGGTCACAATGCTCAAGCTAAAGATAGCCCGAAGAGCATCAATACCTGGCAGTGGCGATGCGCCTAGGTACAGGTTAGTAGGCCGCGCCGTTGAACCACTGATTGGTGGTTAAACTGCTAACTTCAAAATTTGTATTGACCGCTTGTACCTTACATTTCGGGATGGGGACGATACTATCTATTTACGATGTACCGTTTGGGTTAAACCAATCGTTCAAACCCGATTGCGGGCAGTATGATGACTTTTGGTGCTGATGTGAGTTACTACTCACTGGTAAAACTAAAGTTAATCAGGGTGCGCAACTTTTGTTTGACCGGTCAAACAAAAGTTGACGAGGGTCATCGAACTAGGTTTTACCGGACAAAGTAAAGTCGATGAGGGTCAACAAACTAGGTTTCACCGGTAAAACCAAAGTTAATGATAGGGTTTGAAGTACTTTCGACTGGTCAAATATAATTTGTTCAGCCCGAAAACATTTATAGTACCCGGATAATCTTACGGCTGAAACCGCTTCAACTTTCCGGCCAAAACCTACTTGTCTGTCTAGTACACTTCAGTTAACATATCTAATGGACTTCGTACCTGGTACTGCTCTCGGTTGAGCAGATGGGTATACATCATGGTAGTTCGAATATCTTTATGACCCAGCAATTCTTTAACCGTATGGACATCGTAGCCATCCTCCAGCAAATGAGTAGCAAAAGAATGACGAAAGGTATGGCAGGAAGCGTGCTTCGTAATCTGAGCTTGGCGGATGGCCCGCTTCACGGCTTTTTGAAAGTAACTTTCACTTCGATGGTGTTGCCTCAGTTGGTTAGTACCGGACTTAATACACAAGTTCCGACTGGGAAATACGTACTGCCAACCTAGCTCTCTGGCCGAACCCGGATGCATTATTTCGTACCCCTGTGGCAAAGCCGCCCCGACGAAGTCTCCAATTAACTGGTTCTCTTCCCACTGTATTCTGACTTTCTCTAACTGCCGCTTCAGATGAGCTTCCAAACAACCAGGTAGCAGGGTATTTCTTTGTGTAATATCTCCGTAGCCTCCTACCCTGATCTGATGGTGAAGAAAGTCGAGGTCCCGGTACCGTAGTAGTACACATTCTTGCAGCCTAAGCCCCCCGCCGTATAGTAAAGAGGCCATTAGCCAGGTATCCCCGGTGAGCTGATCAAGTACCTGAGCCACCTCACTACGATTCATGATAGCTGGATACTTTTTCTGGGGCTTAACTCTTACAAAATTGAAATTCGCTACTGGTGTCTGCAGCACCTCTCGAAACAAAAACCCAATAGCTTGCAAAGCCTGATGCTGGGTTGCCGCTGATACATCCCGCTCCTCAGCCAGAAAAGTCAAAAACTTACCAACCCCTTCATTATCAGCACCACCCATACTATTAAGTTCACTTTTAGAATCTTTATCTCGACGATAAAGAAGAAAACGATAGATCCAGTCCAGGTAAATTTTCTCAGTTTGGGGGCTATACTGCTTTGCCTGGAGTACGCAGCGTGTCTGATTTAGCAGCTTAGAGGCTTGGATCATGGTTGTGTTGCTTTATAATATCTATCAGTCAAGTATAGTTTACCTCTTTCTGAAGTAACTCATCTCCTGATTAGTGACCGCAAGTCCTATTCGGTAACCCCATGAAAATCAATTAAACTCGAAAAAGGCGTGCTTCATAACCGGAGAATATCGAAAGGCTAATAAATCTGGCTGTATGACAGCAAGTAGGTCGGAAAAAGATCAATGGTTTGTTCAGCAGAAAATACTCAGGGGCAATGTCTGTACTTCTTTATAACCGAAACAACCGAGAGTCTGGTATCAATACTAAACCAATGTACAAAATTTCGGGCTGAATAGCGTACATTTTCAGTATAAATATTTTGTCATTTTGACCTTAAACACCTTTTCCAACTACTTCTATAGTTTATCCCTTTCCGAGCTTGTTAAAGGAGACCCAGCTTAGGAAAGTTTGAGTTCGTGGTTGGCCGACAATTAATCAATTTCATCCTACCCTATCCAAAACATTGACCAGACTATGAATGGTACTGAATATTCTACCGGACACGTGTATTCTTACCTAAACGATCGTGGCTTGCTTCCCTTTAACAATTTCTCTGGCAATTCGGTTATCGCCACTTAATCTTGTTCTAGATAGATCTATCTGCCTAATACCCAAAATTACGAGTGTTATACGGATACTATCTGCTTTTAGGGATTAAACCTACGGGTTAAACGGAAGTACAAATTACTTGTAACTAAGCGAACCTTTGATGAAATTTAGCAAAAATTATTGTGCCATATATTGCTATTTGTTCTGCATTTGTGAATAAACAATAATTGTAATCACCACTATTCCTCTTCCTACTGTTCCCGGTCTTTCAACCGAAAACTGACCGGTTTGGTCGTATTAACTTATTCTTTAACCAAATAAACCCTTTGCTATGACTAACAAGATTGATGAAATGTCAAACGGAAATATGGAAGGTACGGAAGGAACCATAGACATGCTCGGATTAACGGACATGAACGCTTCTTTTAACGATGAAATGCCCGACGTTGATCTGGAGGATATGAACAACATGTCCAATGAGGAGATGTCCCTCTCAGATACCGAAGAAATGGACACACAGTCGGGGCTAGAAATGTCTATGGCTGAACCCGATAGTATGCACGCGATGCCGGGGGAAGACCCACAATCGGAAGAAAAAGGGCCATCTATCGAGCTTCCTGGCTACTGGAAGTTAGTACTTACCCAAGTACCTGCCAAGAACTCCGGACAGTCTTAGGTCTGCTTTGTCCACCACAGACAGTATCCATCAAACTTTATGAATGGTAAAGTTCAAGTTCAACTGTCACCAGACACAGCGCTGGTATTCCATCAGCGTAAGCCTTCCTCCAAACAGTCGGAGAAGCTACAGCGCGTTCTGAATGAATTGGGAATAAGCCTTCAACCGGTGCATCCCGGCATTGAAGACCCTATCCTTATTCCTTTCTTCGAGATCGAGATCTCCGATACTAGTTCCGGCCAACAAATTATTGAGCGGCTAAATGAACTAGAGTCGGTGGAGGCGGCATATATCAAACCCCGCGACGAAGCACCCTAAAAACGATACTATAACCCACACAACTAAATACTATTATGGCTAAAAAAAAATCACCCCAAGATCTTGTATCGGAAGAATTTCCGCTTAAACGAGAGTTAATCGTTGTTGCCAAAAGTGAAGTAGAATTACGTGCTAAGAAAGCTGGACTTGAGTCAGCAGCGAAAGCCGATATTTCACCACTTACTCAATTGCTGAATTCTGAGAATATCTCCCTTCAGCCTATCTTTGGCCGTAGTGAGGAGAAAATTAAAAACCAGGCGGCCGCTCTGGCTACTGAAACCGGAGTGGAGCTTCCCGACCTATCGGTTTTCTACCAGGTGGAGGCTGAGGACGACCGCCTGGACGAACTGGCCAAACAGTTAAATGAGCAAGATGCCATTGAAACTGCTTACGTGAAACCTCCGGCCGAACCGGCCCGACTGAAGCTGAACGAAAACATTTTACCCCAGGAAGCAGAGCCTCCGGTCGTAACTCCAAACTACACCTCGCGGCAAGACTATCTGAAACCAGCCCCCGTGGGTATCGATGTACCTTACGCCTGGACCCACCCCGGAGGACGAGGTGCTGGAATAGATATTATTGATATTGAGTGGGGTTGGCGGTTCACGCACGAAGATCTTAAAGTAAACCAGGGAGGGGTATTATCCGGAACTAACTCTTCCAGTGATAATCACGGTACAGCGGTTCTGGGCGAGTTCAGCGGAGATAATAACACAATTGGAATTACGGGTATTAGCCCCGATGCTAAAGCCAGTGCAGTATCGCTAGTAACCCACGGAACTGCTCAGGCTATACGTATTGCCGCTGACAAGCTGAACCCCGGAGATATTATTCTGCTAGAAGTACACCGAGCTGGTCCAAATTCTGGCCAGGGCAGCGGGCAATACGGTTATATCGCCATTGAGTGGTGGCCCGATGATTTTGCTGCCATTCGCTACGCCGTGGCTAAAGGTATTATTGTGGTAGAAGCTGCCGGTAACGGTGGGCAAAATCTTGATGATCCGATCTACAATACTCCTGGCTCCGGATTCCCGGCAAGCTGGAAAAATCCGTTTAATACCGCTAACCCCAGTTCGTACGCCGTACTGGTAGGGGCTGGCCTGCCACCCAAAGGTACGCATAGCCGTAACGAAGAACCAGGTTGGGGAGATGTATACGCTGACCGGGGCCGCTGCTTCTTCTCTAATTATGGTTCCCGGGTAGATGCCCAGGGCTGGGGTTGGGAAGTGACTACTACCGGCTACGGAGATCTGCAGGGCGGTACCGATAAAGACCAGTGGTACACCGATCAGTTTAGCGGTACCTCCAGTGCCTCTCCCATTGTAGTAGGAGCGCTGGCTTGTGTACAAGGCATACTCAAATCGCAGGGAAGACCATTAATGACCTCCGCCAAAGCCGCTGCATGTTTACGAGCTACTGGCTCGCCACAGCAAGATGCGCCAGGTTTTGCATTTCACCCTAATATGTCGGGTTCAGGCTACCCGCAGAACCATCCAGCCCGGCCGAAAACCCAGAGAATCGGCAACCGACCTAACCTTCGTCAGCTGATTCCTCATATCATTCCGTCCCGTAAATGGTACGGTTATGAAAATCTGGGTGGCTTCTGCACCGACGGAGTAGGGGTTTCATCCTGGGCTGCAAATCGGCTGGATTGTTTCGTAGTAGGAAACAATCGGGGATTATACCACAAATGGTACAACGGCTCGCAGTGGCTCGGCTGGGAGTATTTGGGTGGCCACCTTTACTCAGCTCCCGCCGCGGTATCCTGGGGCTCTAACCGCATTGATGTTTTTGGCTTAGGTGGCAACCGCGCCATGTACCACAAATGGTACAACGGCTCACAATGGAGTGGTTGGGAGAACCTGGGCGGCTTCTGCACTGACGGAGTGGGTGTCTGCTCCTGGGCCGCTAATCGCCTAGACTGCTTCGTGGTGGGCAATAGTCGCAACCTCTACCATAAGTGGTACAATGGCTCGCAGTGGAGTGGCTGGGAGAATCTGGGTGGACAACTGTATTCCGCCCCCACCGCCGTTTCCTGGGGCCCTAACCGCATTGACGTTTTTGGTTTAGGTGGCAACCGCGCCATGTATCATAAGTGGTACAACGGCTCGCAATGGAGTGGCTGGGAGAACCTGGGCGGCTTCTGCACCGATGGAGTGGGTGTCTGCTCCTGGGCCGCTAATCGCCTGGACTGCTTCGTGGTGGGTAATAATCGTAATCTGTATCATAAGTGGTACAATGGCTCGCAGTGGCTCGGTTGGGAGAATCTGGGTGGACACCTGTATTCTGCTCCCGAAGCGGTATCCTGGGGACCGAACCGGATTGATGTTTTCGGGCTAGGCGGCAATCGGGCGATGTACCACAAATGGTATACCTAAGCTCTCGCTAAATGCTGTTTAGCTCTCACTTTTCACCCTATCCTCCTTCTCTGAGGATAGGGTTTTTTAAATCCTTAACTTACGTGTTCAGCCTAATCATGAAAGCATATAACTAGCAGTAGTTATTCGCCCCGGATGAGATTATTAAACATTAAAGTACCCGTCAGTTGTTGTTGCTGGTCGACCACAGGTAAAAACAAAATTGGGAAAGAAACATTGGTTACTAACTCCAGCATATTTTCTACCGTAGCCTCTTCGGAAATACTGATCGGACTAGTATTGACCAACTCGGAAGCAGGAATTGCCACTAAATTGTCCAGATGCTTTAGCAAAGCCCGCCGTACATCGGCATTACTTGAAATCCCCGTTAACTTTCCTGACTGGTCCACCACTGCTGTAAAGCCCAAGCCATAATCCTCAATAGTATTTAGCACCGAGGCCAGTGTAACCTCTTCCTCTACAAGTTTAGGCACATCCCGGATATCCATCATGAAGTCTTTTACCCGGTAGTGTGAACTTACTTCATGCATTTTCAGTCCGAGGAGGGCCGCTCCCATTGAGGTATGGTTTACTAAGAACGAACCAGACACTGCCGAATCAACAGCCAGACTGCGCAGGATAAAAGATACTTCGTCGTTCACTCCTCCATCTACGTGAATTTTTTTCTCAGGAAACTGCTTGCCAAAGCTGCGGATACGGTTGAAGTTATCTTTCCGAAATACTCCCCCACTCTGGCCGGGAGTGGTAGTCATCAGCAATATAAACGAACAGCTTTCGCGGTAGGGCTTAAAAACCTCAAGTGGAGTATCGGACACCACGGCTAAACCGTATTCAGTGCCTTGAGGAGGAGAGGGCAAAGGGTTGCCCTGCATTGTCTCGTACTGAAATTGTACGTACTCTATCCGGTGCTGCTCAATAAGATGATAGTATTTTTCAGGCTGGGGTGAAATGATGTGCAGATCAATAGGTGTTTGGCTAATCTGACGGATTTTTTCGATGTCGTCAAAGACCAATAGGTTATCGTTGCAATCAATATGAAAGGAATCGATGCGCAAGGCATCTAACTCCTGTACGAGTTCGGTTAGAGATTTTTCACGGTTAGAATAGAGAGAGGCAGAAATTTTCAAAACACTCCTAGCTTGGGTTAAACATTATGCAGGCGCAAATTTCTACATTATATTGGAGTTTTCTAGTGATAGAATCAGATAAAAAAACCACTCGCCAACTAAGCGAGTGGTTAAAAGCCCGGTGGGTCGACCACTGTTTACACAAATTGATGTTTGGGCTTTGTAGTAGGGGAACGATGCGAATGTGAGGAAAAGCCCAGCGTAGTACTCTTCACCTGTTTAGTCCGACCCTTATACTTAGTACCTTCTCTCAATTTTTTAATACCTCCCTGTTTGTATTCTTTTAAATAGGCAATGAGGGTTGTTTTGGAAATTTCGCAGATGCGGCATATCTCATTATGCGGTAAACCTTTACCTTTCAAATACAATGCTTCCATCTTCTGCTGTACTCGGGCACTAGGATTGTGGAAACGTTCGTAGCGCAGTGCTTCAATATCTTCTTCCTTAAAGTGAATGCGAATCATAGGTGCTGATCTTTGATTAAGTGTTGGGTAAAAATTGAACTTTTGTTCATCCCAATATCAGCAATATTTCCAATCCAGAACATCACCCAGGTTTGGGGATTTTTCAGAAAATGGCTGCAAACACCCCAAATGTCTTCCTTCTTACCTTTTTTTGGGATAAACCCTAAAGTAGCTAAGCAGTTGCTACTCCGACAAACTTCAGGTTTTGTAAATTTGGACTTACTGAAAAGTCCAGAATCAGTAGCACTCAACTTCATAAAAAAACCGCTCAATAGAACGATCCAAATGAAAAAAATCCGAGAGAACTATCAGTTCTGAGGAGTTAATGAGTACGAAAATGTTAGCCCGGCTATCCCACAGCAAGAAACTGAAGCGTAACTTAAATCCATCGTAATCACTCCAGTGTCAGCATTATAATTAGTCCCCGCCTGAGCCTCTAGAGCGACTTGGGAGCCAAAATCACGCGATGCTGCTGCTACTGAAATCTGATTACAGATATCGGTGAAATTATAGGCAACGGGTGTAGCTGCCCCAAAAAGACCCATGGTAGCGTCGCTGAGGGTATAAAACCCGGGTGATATTTCGGTTACCGTTACGGTTTGACTGGCTACTTCTCCGTTGGGGCATTCTATGCATTCGGCCAGATAGGTTCCGGCTAAATCGGAAGGGCAGGCTACGGGATAGTTGACAAACACCCGGTAGATGGAGGCCGCCGAATTATCCAGCAGCGACGGACTCCAGCCGCTTAAAAAGCGTCCGTCCTGCATCCGAAAGTCAGCCGTAATAAAGAATCCATCCCCCAAACCCAGGGATTCGCGGGTGAGGATATTGTCCGGAAACAGGTCAATCAGATCGTCAACGGTGAGATCAAAGGTACGGGGCCAAGTAGTGATAGCTTCCAGCAATTGTTTGTGAGTGGTTCCTTCAGAAACATCAGTGTAGGTTACGGTCATCTCGATGGCTTCTACCGGAGCAAATTCCAGGTCCCGCCCCTGCTCGTCGGTCATACTAACGGTAAAGTGGAGCCGCGACTGGTCAGGATTCAGGAAATTGACCAGCCCCGTATCATCATTCTCGGGGGAGATGAACACCATTGCTCCGTCCGGAATATTTTCCTCTACATAATTTTCATTTTCGCAGGCGGTTAGGAGTAAGCTCCCAACCAGTCCCAAACAAAGTATTCGAATTAGTTTCATAGTATCATTTATTTATCGCTGGCAGTACCAGCGCTTCAGTTAGTTAGGATCCCAAAAGACTTTCGTCTGGGTAGGGTTTTGTTGTTGTACGTTCGGGTTCAGTTCTACTTCGGTAGACGAATAGGGCAATATGGTAGGAAAGTTTTTGGAAGCATTAGTAAAGCTCAGATTATCCGTATTTGGATCGTAGAGCAGTGGATAGCCTGTACGTCGGTAATCGGTATAGGCATCTACCGCGAAACCGAAGGAGGCAATCCATTTCTCGGTCATAATGATCTCCAGCTTTTCGTCATTATCTCCGGCGTCATATCGAGCCAAAACAGCCGTAATGTAGGCTTCAATATCTTCATCGGAGATTTCGGGTGGAGCATCCTGGGTTTTAGCATCGTAGTTCGCCACCACTTCGTTTACCTTAGCGAAAGAAGCCTGCATAGCACTTTCCAGCAACGTCCGGGGATCACCACTGGTTACTCCAGTCAAAGCCAGTTCAGCCTCAATATACAAGCGGGCGTAGTGGGTCAGAATACGCTGGGGGACATCGCCGGGAGCATCGGTTTGGGTGGGCGCAATAGCCCCGCCGTCATCGTAGCGCCCGCCTACCGGGTACACGCCCAGAATAGTCTGCGACTGATCCTGTAACCCGGCCTGATTGGGTCCGGTAGAGGCAAAATAAATGGATAAAAATGCTCCGTCGCGGTACTCGGCGGGGCTTTGGGGAGTACCTGTTTCCGAGAGTTGATTGTACCAGTAGTACGGTACTCGCGGATCGGTAATGCCGTTGAGTATTTCTTCATTCTGTCCGGTCAGGGTTTCGTAAAACCAGACGCTGATGTAGTAGATTCGGGTACCCAGGTTATCAGCAATAAATCCCGGATTACGGTTGTCGGGCGACTGGGTTTGGCCGTAGGCTAACTCAAAATCCTCACTCTGATCACTGATTAAATCTCCTTCCGTCAGTAGGGCATTTACTTCAGTGGATACGTCCTGTACTAGCCTTAGCTGATTATACAGTTTGAGTTTGACCGTCTTGGCAAACTTACGCCAGTTATCTACGTTTCCGCCGTAGATCAGATCGTCGGAACCTGGCGAAAGAGTTGAATTTTTTTCCAGGTTAGCAATACCCTCATCCAGCATCGAGAAAAGTTGGGGATAGATTCCTTCATCATCGTCTACTCCGGGAGTAAATGTATCGGGGGAAGTATTAGCCTCCAGAAAGGGAATATCACCCCAGACGTCTACCATCTGGCTGTAAGCGTAAGCTTCCAGAATTTGACTAATTCCTACGTAGTGCCAGGCTTCCTGCTCAGTACCAATGCTCTTGATCTCCCGCAAATCTTCCAGCGCAATACTGTAAAACTGGCTCCAGGACTGGGTTATGGGAAAGTCCGTACCCAGTACGTTATAGGCATCAAATCCTTGTCGGCGTGTTACCTGATGCATGTAGACTGACAGTATAGCCGACAGCCCGGAGGTAGACATCCCCAAACTATTGACCAGCGTTAGTTCGGTATTGGTTAACAGTAAGTCTACCGAAGCCTCAGTAGGATTATTGGGATCGTCGTTTATATCGAAAAACTCATTACAGCTGCCCATCAGGACAAGTCCCAATAGGAGAGATATCGTTAGTAACTTATTCATTTTCAATTACTTCTTAGAATGTGATATTAATGTTGACTCCGTAGCGACGGGTGGTGGGGGCCGAGGCATACTCAATACCCTGGGTGTTGGTAGAACCAAATCCGTTTACTTCGGGGTCGAAGTTTGTGTACTCCGGCACGTACGGGGCATTGTACCACAGGTTGCGCCCGGTGATCGCTATATTAATCCGTCCGAAAGGCAGGTTCTCCAGCATAGACTGAGGCAGGGTGTAGCCAATAGAAGCCTCCCGCAAACGAATCGTCGTACCGTCGTAGACTGTCCACTCATCCTCAGCATTGATACCAAACGAGCCGCCCCCGTTCTGGAAGTACAGATCGTTGGTGCTCACCTGAATGGTGTTGGGAATTTTGTTTCCGTTTTCATCCAGTAGCGGCAGCCCAGTATTCGGGTCACCCAGGAAGCCAGGCACTACTCGAGAAGCATCCCGGTCTTCAGTGTCTTTCGTTACCCCTCTTCCCAGCAGCCTTTCTACGGTAGTGGTGTAGATATCCCCACCCTGGCGGTAGTCTACCAAAGCCCTCAGGGTAAATCCTTTAAAAGAGATAGTATTGGTTACCCCTAACAGAAAATCTGGATTTGGATCACCGATTTTGGCCTGCTCCAGCGCTTCAAACAGCATACCGCTGGTAGGATCAATCAGCAAGTTGCCTTCATCGTCCCGGGCGCTCACCGAGCCTCGCAATATGCCGTAGGGCTGTCCCGGCTCAATCACCGGAGTTACTCCTCCGCCAAACAGATTACGTACATTAAATCGCTCCAATCCTTCGGGAATCTCCAGTACTTTACTGCGGTTGCGGGTAAAAGCACTGTAAATTTCCCAGCGTAAGCCATTGTTCAATTGTACGGGCACCAGGGTTAGACCGATCTCAACTCCCTTGTTTTCAATACTTCCGGCATTGGTCACCAACTGCTGGAATCCTGAACTTTCAGGTACACTTACATTCACAATCTGATCGCTGGTTTCCCGGTAGTAGTAGGTGAAGTCTAATACAATACGCCCTAAGAAAAAGTCCAGACTGGTTCCCACTTCATACTCATCGGTAAACTCCGGACTCAGGTTCGGATCAAAAGCGATAGGATCGCGGGTAATGCCGGGCTGTCCGTTAAACGGCAAATCATTATCCGGAACTGATCCGATGAGATTGGCGCTTTGCCCCCGGTTAATAGAAAACAGGTTGGTTAGCTGATAAGGATCGGCATCGTTTCCTACCCGGGCGGCTCCGAAGCGGATTTTACCGTTAGAGAAGATATCTTCATTTGTCTGTAGCCACTCGGTAAAGATGATTGAGGCGCTAGCCGAGCCGTAGAAGTAATTGCGCTGGTCTTCGGGCAGAGTGGAAGACCAATCGGTGCGTCCGGTTAGGTTAAGGTAAATAAAATCATTATAACCCAGTGTAATATCAGAGTACAATCCGATTAACCGCCGCTTCTCGAAATCGCCGCCGAATGGAGTGACGTTTACCGTATTATCGAGATCAAATATGCCAGGAGCAATAATATTCACTCCCTGAAACGCCTGCCGGTCTTCTTTTCGCTGGTTGATATTATGCCCCACCAAGCCTTTAAAGTACAGCGACTCGCTAAGGTCACGCTCTACCGTTACTATAAAATTAGACTCAATTTCCTGGCGATAAATATCATCATCTACCACGGCTCCTGACCCACCGAAAGCTACCGACCCCTGGTTCCAAATCTGCTGACGGCGGTCATTAAACTGGTTAATCCCAATGCGATAGTCCACACTGAGCCAGTTGGTGAAATCATAACCCAGGGTAGCGTTAGCCGTCACCCGATCCAGATTACTGGTGATACCGTTGTTCTTCCAGGACCAGATAGGGTTGTCCTGGTTAGTGAAAAAAAGCGATGCCCCGCTGGGGTCTTCATAAGGGAGGTCCATATTCCAGGTCCGGCCTAGCCAAAGCGTGCGGGCAAAAGATGATGCCGCAGCCGGGTCACTGGCTCCGCTTTCCCCGAAGATGGGCCCATTCTGTTCGGAAACTGAATACGAAAGATTACCTCCCGCCCTTAGTCCATTATCCAGGGTAGCTCTGGCCCCCACCGAAATACTGGTTCGGGTGAAAGCTGATTCCGGAATATAACCCTGCTGATCCAGATGAGAGGCGGTTAAACTAAACGACGTATTGCCGCTGCCCCCCTGAATTGTGATGGAGTTATCCCAAACCTGCCCATTCCGAAACAGGTCTTTTACGTTGTTAGGCTGAGCTACGTAGGGGATACTGTCGCTAAACATTTCCGGGTAGGCGGCTTTATACTGCGGCCAAACTTCTACCGAGTCAAACCAGGCAAAGGCGGCTCCCCAAGAACCGTTAGAACCCGGACGATACTGAAATTCGGTTCCATTGCCGTAGGTGTTTTGATATTCCGGTAAGTTTCCAATCTGCTCAATAGAGTAGGAACTGCTAACCGTAACTTCCAGGCCTTTCTTGGACAGACTTGGACTACCGGCTTTGGTGGTGATCACAATTACTCCGTTGCCCGCCCGTGAGCCGTACAAGGAAGCAGCAGCGGCTCCTTTTAGCACGGAAATAGACTCAATAGAATTCGGGTCTAGAGCTGCCAGTGGAGAAGCGTAGGAAGCGCCCCCAGTAAGCTGATTATAGGTAGTAAACTGTTCGGCAAAATACGGGGTACCATCTACTACGTACAATGGTTCATTATTTCCCAGGAACGAAGACTGACCACGAATGGTGACCCGGGTGGCACTGCCCGGAGCTCCGGTGGAACCGCTGATGTTCACCCCCGGCACTTTGCCCTGCAGGGCTCGCAAAGGATCGGGCTCCGAAACCTGTTGCACCTTCTCTCCTTCCAGAGTTTCTACCGAATACCCTAGTGCCCGTTCTTCCCGCTCAATGCCGATTGCGGTAACGATGACCTCGGAAAGCTGCCGGGTATCCGGCTCCATGCTGATGTTAATAGTGGATAGACTGCCGATTTCAACATCCTGGCTCTGGTAGCCAATAAACGAAAAGGTAAGAACATTCGCTTCTGCCGGAACACTAATACGGTAGTTACCATCAATATCGGTGACGGTTCCGGAGGCAGTGCCCTTCACAATAACATTCACTCCTGGTAAGGCAGTGCCATCTTCTGACGAGATGACTTGTCCGGAGACCGTAGACTGGGCGTAACTACCTACAGTCAGTAACATCCCCCACCCTACCAAGCAAACGATACGGTAAAAATGTAAACTCATAAAAGAATGATTAGTGTGAAATAGATAAAAATAATTGATGCGGAGATTTACTCGGCTTGCCGAACAAATCTGTTTACAAAGGTGGTTAAATATCATCGGAGGGTACATCCCGCTTATCACGGTATTTTTTTTACCGCGGTAAAAGCACAATGGAGTGATATAATTCTGGACTAACTCTTTTCTGAAATTTTTCCGATTAATCTTATCACTTAGCTTATAATGCGGATAATCACTAAGTGGTTAAAAAATCAAAAGTCCAATTTTGTCAACCTGAACCGAGTTAATTCGTCAAAAAGTTTAATTTCGTCCGTTACTTGTGCAATGTTTTTTCGCCTTTCTCTCACCTATTTAGGGGGGCATCCCTTGAGATAATATCGGGCAATTTTTATTAAACTCCCCCCTCATTGGGGTAAGCTTCTGCAATACCCATCCCCCTCTTTTAGGTAAGCTTTTCTGCCATTCTAGGCTAAAATCAGCATTTCACGAATTTCTATCCCTCTAATTGGGGCAGGAAACCTAGCAGAAAATACCCTATAATCAGGGGATACTCTGCTAGTTTAGTAAAGGGTAAATTATGGGTAAATCATTGTACCTATGCCCAATTTACCCTCAACCATTGCAAGGTTTATTATTTCGATTTTAATTTGCCTGACGAATTCATTCAGTGCAACAGGAAGTTCTCAACATATTTTTCATTTAACCAATGGGCTTACCTCCGCCGAAGTACCGTTCCGATTGGTAGAAAACCTCATAGTGGTTGAGGTGATGCTGGCTGGCAAGAGGTCACTCAACTTTATTCTTGATAATGGGACCAGTAACCCGGTTATTTTTCAGCATAGCTTTATAAAAGGACTGAATCTACCGGTGGGATCTCGAATCTTTTTTCGGGGTATCGGAGATGGCAAAGCAGTAAAAGCAACTGTTATTCCTGAGGCGTCACTGCACCTTTCGGGAGTTGCTACCGATCGTATCGGCATGGTAGTGCTGGAAAACAACCCTTTCGGAAACCTAAGGTATGGCGATACGGAAATTCACGGTGTTTTGGGTTCTACCCTGTTTCGGAGCTTTATTACCGAAATTGACTATCCGAACCGTCTGATTCGATTACATCAGCACGATAGTTTTGTATGCCCGGTAAACTTCCAGGCCCTTCCGATGAAAGTGGTTGAAGGTAAGCCTCTAATAAACGTGCAAATTCAGGGAATAGATACTGAGATCAGTGCTCATCTGATGATTGATCTGGGTTTTAATAATTCATTAATGCTACAACTACCAGACTCTCTACTGGACCAAATCCTGATAAAGCCCAGGGTATCCAGAATTGGTACCGGCTACAGCGGCGCAGTAAAAGGGAAGTCTGGGAAGGTAGCATCAGTACAGATTGGCACACAGTATATTGAAGAAGTTATAACTTTGTCTCCCTTTACCCGAAGCTTTCCGGAACTATCTCAACATGACATGGCAGGGCGTAGGGGCTCAATTGGGAACACACTTTTTCAGCATACCTCCATCATTCTAAACTACCCAGACGAACAGTTTTACTACGCCAGCCCGAAACGGTACATAGCTGATGAGATAACGCCGGATACTGAGGGAGCTCAATTTGAAAAGTTATTTTAGTTATAGCAACCAGGTTAAATCAGCCGTTGCTTAAGCGCCTTTTCAATCGCATCGGCTTTACTGTTGACCTGAAGCTTACCGTAGATGTTTTTAATATGCGACTTAATGGTCTCTTTATGCACAAAGAGATCGTTCGCAATAGCGGAATAACTCTTGCCCTTAGCCAGTAGTTCTAAAACTTCAGTTTCACGAGAGGTCAGCGGAGAGTCAGTGTTTTTCTGAAAGGACTGTACTACCATCCGGGCAATCTGGCTGCTCATAGGTGCCCCTCCTTTTTTTACCTCGGTAATGGCGTCCAGTATTTTTGAGTGCCCCGCATTTTTGGTAATATAACCACTGGCTCCGGCACAGAGTGCCTGAAAGACCAGCTCACTATTGGTATGTACCGAGATGACTAAAATATTTACATCTGGTAACAATTTCTTGATCTTACGGATGCCTTCCACTCCGTGCATACCCGGCAGCTCAAGGTCCATAAGAATGATGTCGGGCGCATCATCAGAAAGGTTCTTAATGGCTTCTTCGCAGGCTATGTAAGTGTTTACTACAATGTGCTGGCTAACGCTGCTGATCAATAAGGCGAAACCGTCTCGAACAACATCATTATCTTCAATAATGGTTATTCTGGTTTCTTGGGTAGTCATAGATGGATGGGTCATAGTATCTTATACGTAAATTTTTTAGGCGTTGCATGATTTTTTTATACCCCAATTTGGGTGATTTTTCCTTTAAGTCGCACGGTGGTGCCGCTCTGACAGACCGAATTGAGTACTAAATCGACGTTGATTTTTTTCGCCCGATCCTGCATATTCTTTATTCCTCGGAAATTCTGCTGAGAAGCATGGAGATTGAAGCCTACACCGTCGTCTGATAATGTTGCTTCAAAAGCATCATCGCACACCCGGAATTCAAGCTGAACGGTATCGGCCTTGGCGTACTTCAGCGTATTAGTAATGGCTTCTTTAAAGATCAGCACAATCTGTCGGCTCCAACCTGAAGGGAGCTTCAGACTCTGCTGCCCCTCACAGGGCTCAAAATTAGCCAGAAACGTTACCCCGGTGTTTTCAAAAAGTTCGTCTCCAAAATCTTTCAGGTTAAAGTACACCTCCTGTACATTATCGTTTTTTGGATCAATAGCCCAGATAAAATCACGCGTACCGTAAAACAGGTTTTTTGAAGCGGTATCAATTTTCGTGAGCAGGTTGCCAATGCCATTGGTCTGCTGCCCCAGTTTACTCTGGATAATCTGTGATAACACCGAGATACTGGCCAGGTTATTACCCATCTCATCGTGAAAATCCTGGGCGACTTTCTCCCTGACTTTTTCGATTTCCTTAGTCAACTTTACTTTTTCGGTCACATCACGACTGGAGGAAATAAAGTGGACTATTTGCTTATTTTCGTCCAGAATTGGCTTCAATGATGTTTCGTAGTAATGATATACTCCTTCTTTAGTTAAAAATCGCAGGATAGTGCTAGCCAGGTTTTTATGAGCCAACACCTGTTGCCGGAACTCATCATAGTGTACCCGGTCATCAGGGTGCAAAAAATCAAACGACGTTTTTCCGAGTACCGTCTCAGGGTCATGTCCGGCCACTTCCTGAATTCGAGGTGACACATAGGTATATGCCATATTCAGGTCTTGTAGAGTAATAATATCTTGCGTATTTTCGGCCAGAAAGCGGTATTTCTCCTCGCTTCCTCGCAGCGCGAACTCAGCACGCTTACGCTGATCAATGTCGATCAGGCTGCCACTAAAACCGGTCATATTCCCCTCTTCGTCCCGTTCCAGTCGAGCTGAGACTTTACCCCAAACTACCGTACCGTCTTTCTTTACCATCCTTAGTTCGTCCTCTATGTAGGGAATTTTTCCCGTCAGCATCTCCTGCTGAAAGAAGTTATGACGTCCCCGGTCATCAGGATGCAGAATTTCTTTAAAGTGCTGCCCCAGACTTTCTTCTACTGAAAAACCCGTGAGCTCTTCCCATCGCCAGTTGAAGAAGGTAAAATTTCCTTTCAGATCAGTTTTAAAAATAACTTCCCGCAGGTTGTTTACCAATAGACGATACTCCCGTTCCTGACGGGTAATCCGTTCCTGATGCTGTTTTCGCAACTGCACTTCTTCCGCCAGGCGACGAGTAGAGGTTTCCAATTCGTGCGTGCGTTGGAGCACCCGCTCTTCCAGACTATCATTCAAGTTCCGGATTTCTTGCGTTCTCTTACTTACTTCGTGCTCTAGTTCCCGGCGGCGGCTACGTTCATTGCGTAGATTCCAGAGCGCGTACAGTCGAATTAGGGCCGCAATGAGCACCGCTAAGGCCAAATAGAACCACCATGTCTGCCAAAATGGGGGCGCCACCCGCAACGGAAATTCCAGTGGACTGCTCCACACTCCTCGGGCACTTCGGGCGCGAACCTGAAACGTATATTCTCCGGGCGGAACGTTAGCGTACACTGCTTCGGTTCGCTGGGTAATTGGCGACCAGGCTTCATCAAAATCAACCAATCGGAATTGGTACCGCACCTTATCGGAGTTCACCAAACTCACTGCCTGATAAGTGAATATGATATGATTTTGCCGATGAGTAAGTGAGAGATTTACCGGAATTTGAAACCAGGACTGGACACTATCCACCTGCTTACCCCAATCTACCGGTTGGTAATGAAGCTGTATACCTGTAAGATGCGGGAGTATGGGTTTTGCCAGGGCGTTTTCAGCATCATCGGGTTTGAATTTATAAGCCCCATCAACCGTACCGATCCAAACACTTCCGTCGTCTTCCACAAAGGAGGCGTTTGAGTTGGCTTCCATTCCCAAAAAACCGTCGCTCTTACCATAGCTTAACATCTGCCTTATATCTCCCTGATTGTCTAGGATTAGCCGATAAACCCCACGTTGGGTACCCATTACGAGGCTTCCATCGTTGGCCAGGTCAATAGTATAAATAATTCCGGGAGGTACGTCGGTATGTTCGTGAGCTGTGATAAGCTGCTGAGAAGGTAAATGGTATCGATAAAGTAATCCGTTAATGGTTGAGAACCATAAGTTTTGGTGCGTATCAACGGCTAGAGAAAGTATATACTGGTTTTGCGCTTCGTTTTCTAGGCTCAGCAGAGGTTGCATTTGTCCGTTTTTTTCTAAGTACACCCCTTCCTGAGTGCCAAAAACCATCCGGTGATCGCCTAATTGTCGGATAGTGGTAACAGCCATCGTACAACTTTTATCATTCTTACCGCCTAACGCCATAAATTCACCGTTCTGGTAGCGGACTGCCCCTCGCTTGGTTCCGAACCATAGCGTATTGGAATGATCTTTAAAGGCTGACAAAATCCGGGGATGGGGTAAACCATCGGAAGGAAGGTTATTGAATGTTTCCCCGTTATAATGAATGAGTCCGTAGGGAGAGCCAAACCATAGGTTTCCCAGACTGTCTTCAACGCTGCACTGAATGAACTCATTTGAGAGACCTTGCTGGTGGCCATAATGATGAAATTTTTCTCCATCAAAGCGATCCAGCCCGCCAGGGAGATAGCTGAACCAATAATCGCCCCGCCGATCCTTCAGGATTGAGAAGATTGATTTTTCGTATAATCCGTGCTCCGTTTGCAGATATGTGAAAGTTTCGCCTCTGAACTGGAACAACCCATCATCGTAGGAGCCAAACCACAGATTTCCCTCCTGATCTTGAAAAATATCCCGAACTACTGATCCATCCAGCCCCAAGCTTTTATGATTTATCGTTCCAGTTTCCGGGTGGAAGCAAAACACTCCGTTGGAGGTAGCTGCCCACATTCGATCTTCCTTATCCTGGGACAGGGAAAATACCATTCCGTCAATTTCTTCGGAAAACCGATACCGATGAAATACGGTATCACCAGGCTGGTAGGTAAAAATACCCTGCTCTCCTACCATCCAAACCTTTCCGGACTTATCCATGTACAACCCATTGAAATTAGGTTGAGAAGAATGGGTAAACGGTAGCAACTCCCACTCTTTTCCGTCAAAGCGTGCTAGATCTCCATCATAGGTGGCTGCCCAATAATTCCCATCGGGTCTTTGTATCAGTCCAGTGATATATTTTTCAGTTAAACTGGGGGGAATTGGTAGCAATTCTGTAGTGTCTTGATCCCAGAATGCTAGCTGGTTCTGCGGTAGCAGCAATAATAAACGCCCATCAGGATGCTCAAATATCTGACGAACCTCTAATGATTTCCCGTCAGCATTGGTAATTGTGTAGGGAGTAAACGTATGACCATCGTACAGGGTAAGCCCGTTGTAAGTTGCTATGGCTAACTGTTGATCCGATGTTTTCAGTACGTAAGTGATATAGCTACTGGAGAGCCCGTCCTGCATACCAAAATTCTTGAAATTCTGCCCATCAAATCGGCTTAAGCCTCCGGAGGTAGCTACCCAAAGATAGCCAAACTGATCCTGAGCAATGTGGTTCACCGAAGTTTGAGGCAAGCCATCTTCAATAGAATAATGAGCAAAACTATAGTATTGACCCAAGAGATCTTTCCCACAAATGTCAAGCACCAACAATATGGACAGACAAATTAGCCGCAGAAAAGAAAAGTTGTTGACAAGTAACATAAAGGCTTTCAAACACTTACAATCTTAAAGATAGCCATTTGAATTTACATTCTTGGCACCGGAATAGCACAATTCTATCCCCCAATCAGGGGGATTTAGCTCAATGTCCCTTTGCTGAAAAATAAGGAATGGAGTGCAAATAGTTTAGTATATCCTTTAAGAAAAGAATAACAACAGATAATTTATCGGCTCATTTCCAGGCTGCGCCAATAGCTAGCCGGTAAAGAATTCTCACCAGGAGTCTACTTCATAGAATGTTGGAATTCTAGCCAAGCTATGATCTTGTCTCGATCAGCCAATAGCCCTTTATAGCGAAGACTTGCTTCGGACATAGACTTAATAGCCTTTGTTAGTTCCGCTAATTCAATTGCGGTTAGCTCACAGACATCAGTAAAGTAAGTCCGAATGGTAAACAACACGGCTTGTACCTCAGGGAAACCGCTTAACGTTTGCCTTTCGGTTCGTACGTACAACCGTGGTTTTTTACTTTCAAACGACCTTCCTTTCCTCTCGGCTTCTTCGGCTCCCGGCGGTGGGTCAGGGTGGTGGTTTAATCGCTGATCGGTGCTAAGCCCCCAGGCAAAACGCACCCAGGTTTCTGGTTTTAGAAGAGCGTTGAGCATCGGCTGATAGCGTTGGCGAAGCTTTTCCATTTCGGCAACCGGGTGGTGCACTAAAGAAAATGGCTTACCCACTTTTTCATTGGGCGACCAATGATTAGGAGCACACAGATGAATGGTGGAGATATAGTCTCCCTGATGGTTTTTTTGCCAAATTGCTAGATCTTCCGGCACCTGATCTGACAGGGCATCCAGAACTGACAGATAACCCGGATTGATTAGACCGGTTTTATCGCAGTTCCATTGGAGCTGAGTTTCAGTTAGCCGATTAGTGAGTTCGTAATATTTTCCTTTTTCAATGAGGTGAAAATACTCAGGATACTCGGTAGCTAAGCGATGAGCAATGAATCTTGAAATCTCTATTTGGGCTTTAGCCGATTCTCTGGCGCGAACATAGTATTTTTCAATTCCCTCCCTACGGCATGACTTCTTATTCTTCCTAAAATGATCATACTTCTCATCAAGCTGGAAAACACGCTCGTCGGCAGGGCCGTTACCAAAATCAGTCCCCAAAGAATATAAACCCGGGGCTACGGAGTAATTGCCGGATAAAAACGGTCGGTAGATAGCGGGCTTCGGAAGCAACGAGTTAAGTGTGTCTGTTTATTAGTACGCTTTCGGATTACGATAATCGCCGTAGGGATACTTCACGGTTCGCTTTAACGGGATTTGCATGCCTTCTGAACTCTCCAGCCAATCGTAAATTTCGTTCGCCAACGCTTCAATGGTTTCCTGATGCTCCGGGGCATTAATCAAATTGTGCATTTCGTTGGGGTCTTCCTGCAAATCATAAAACTCATTCACGTCCCACAATCCGTGGTAGCGAATATACTTGTATCGATCAGTACGCACCCCGTGCATGGTCGGGGTTTGCGGAAAGTCGTATTCCCAGTAGTACTCATAAAATACCTGATCTCGCCAATCGCTTACGGTTTCACCTCTGAGCAATGGCAGCATGGAGCGTCCGTGCATATGCTCAGGAGTCTCGACGTTAGCCACGTCCAGCACAGTAGGGCCAATATCAATATTTTGCACCATTTGATTCACTATGGTACCCGGCTCAATTACTTCCGGGCAGTACGCTAGCATCGGAACCCGCTGGGAGGCTTCGTACATATGCCGTTTGTCAATCAGCCCATGTTCACCAAAGCAGAAGCCGTTGTCTCCCATGTAGATAATCATGGTAGATTCAGCCAAACCGTTGTCTTCTAAATAATCCATTACCCGGCCAATTTGCTGATCCAGGCTATGGAGAGCTTCGGTATAGCGCCACACAATTGTATCCATACTAAACTGGCCGTGGTAAGCGTAATCTACTCCGTGCCAACTGTAGCGCTGTTCCTTTACCCAGCGCGGAATTGCTTCATAATTCACATCCGGTCGGTGGCCCACGCTATCGGGATGCGTGAGGTAGTACGTAACCGGTTTGCCGATCGGTTTGCCGTGGTACATATAGTGATCATCCTGTGCTGGAGAAAAATCGCCGTGCACCGCCTTATGCGATAAATACAAAAAGAAGGGTGCATCTTGTGACCGCTGCTCACCCAGCCAGTCAATAGCTAAATCCGTGAGTAAAGTGGAGATATACGTGCTGTCAGAATACTTTTTTTGTTCGCCATTGATATTGAGGGTAGGGTTGTAGTAGTCTCCTTGCCCCTTAAAGCTAACCCAATGATCAAACCCCGGCCGAGGCTGATCACCTTTATTCCCCATATGCCACTTACCTACAAAAGCAGTCTGGTAACCAGCATCCTGTAAATACGCCGGAAAATACGTCAGCCCCTCTGGCTCCGGGGCATTATTGTCTACTACAGTATGGGTATGAGTATAAAGCCCCGTCAGGATGGACGCCCGACTAGGCGAACAAAGGGAAGTAGTGACGAAGGCATTCTTCAAATGAGCGCCCCCTTGGGCCAGTCGATCCAAGTTGGGGGTTTCCAGCCAGGGAACCTGGTTCTCCATAAAGCTCATATAGTCGTACCGATGGTCGTCACTTAAAATAAAGATAACGTTGCGAGGCTGATTTTGCGCAATTACCGAGGTAGCTATTAGCGAGACAGTCAGTACAAAGGATAATTGATAGATACGTAGGAGTTGCATAGTAGTGAGCTAAGATAATAACCCGATACTACTTAATCTAACTCCCTTCTCCAAACTAAAGTCTAGCGTACTAATCAGGTAAAGCAAAGGCCACATACTGATCACCCCGCTGTTCGGTACTTTTTCCCCCTCCGGCAGCAATAACCACGTACTGCTTGCCATTAACTTCATAGGTACAGGGAGTGGCCATTCCTGCAGCGGGAAGCGGATGTTTCCACAATTCCTCGCCAGTGGCCGAATTAAAAGCGCGTAAATGGGCGTCTTTGCTGGCGCCAATAAATATCAGCCCCCCGGCGGTTACTACCGGACCACCGTAGTTCTCCGTACCAGTAGGCGGAATGCCCTGCTCGGTCAGCTCCGGAAACTCACCCAAGGGCACCTGCCAGAGTATTTCACCTTGGTTTAGATCAATCGCGTTGAGCGTACCCCAGGGCGGTTTCACTGCGGGGTAACCATCCATATCTACAAATTTATTGTAGCCCGTAAAATTGTAACGCAACATTCCTGTTTCCTGCTGGGAAACGTTTTGAATCACCATCTCTGAAGATCCCTTCGTTTTCAGTAGGTAGGCGGTTACGGCATCAATCTGGGTATCTGAGAGAAAGGCAAAAGAAGGCATCGCTCCTTTCCCATTTCGCACCATTTCGTGCACCTGACCTTCGTCTAGCCGCTCAGCGAGATTTACTAGCTCCGGAGCATTTCCGTGAAAGTTAGAACCTTGCAGTTCGGCCCCGTGACAACCCATGCAGTTTCCCTGATATACACTCTGTCCCAATGCAATTAGGTTCTGGGGCTGCTCCTGTTCTTGTTCAACCATCGTCAAGATCCAGGGCATTTCGTTGGCATTGACATATAGAACACCGGACTCAGGATCGTAACCGGAGCCGCCCCACTCACCTCCACCGTCGAAACCGGGAAAAACGATGGTTCCTTCGGTGCTGGGTGGCACGAACTGACCGTCGGAACGGGTAGAATTGAGTACCGCTATCAGTGAATCACGGAAACGAGAATTAGGATTGATGTCTTCGGCCGTTAATCGCTGACGGGAGAAGGCAGGTGGTTTAGTGGGCAAAGGTTGGGTAGGGTACGCTTTTTCTCCAATCAGATCGGACTCAGGGTAGGGCTTTTCCTCAATCGGAAATAAAGACTCACCAGTTTCGCGGTTGAATACGTACACATGCCCTGACTTGGTGATTTGTGCCACGGCATCAACCCGCTGGCCGTCGTGTTCTACAGTAACTAATGTAGGGGGTGCGGGCAAGTCCCGATCCCAAATATCATGATGCACGGTTTGGAAGTGCCAGATTCTCTCCCCGGTTTCAGCATTCAGCGCAACCAAGCTATTGGCGTATAAATTAGCGCCCTTGCGGTTACCGCCGTAAAAATCGAAGGCCGCTGAACCGAGTGGGACAAACACAATGCCTCGTGCTTCGTCCAGCGTCATGCCCGTCCAGTTGTTCGCCCCACCAATAAACTGGTAGGCGGTAGAGTCTTCCCAGGTTTCGTAGCCCGGTTGGCCCGGTTGCGGAATAGTATGGAAAATCCAGGCTTGTTCCCCCGTACGAATATTGAACGCTCGAATGTGACCCGGAGCTGCCGGAAGTCGTTCAGAATTGAGAGCTCCCATGATAATGAGATCTCCGTAAATGGTTCCCGGAGCGTGGTAGCGATACGCCAGTCCTTCCACATCTCGTCCCAGTCCTTTACGTAGATCTAGGTATCCGTTCTGCCCAAAATTGGCTACCGGTATACCCGTGAGTGCATCAAGCGCGTAAAGTTTTTCTTCTGCCGAAAATAACAACCGGCGGTCATCACCCTCCTCCCAGTAGGCCAGCCCCCGGGTAAAGCTACTTTTATCAGTATCTTGAAACGGATTAAACTCCCAGAGACGTTTGCCGGTAGCCGCATGTACGGCAAAAATTTTCATACCAGGCGAAGCCCCGTACAGGATTGTATCTACCACCAAAGGGTTGCATTGTATATAGTTATCTTTTCCAATGTCGCCCGATTCGTAGGTCCAGGCCACTTCTAAATCCTGAACGTTACTCAAATTGATTTGCTCCAAAGAGGAATAGTGGGTTCGTGCAGGGTCACCCAGATAATGGCTCCAACCTTGGTAATAAGACTGTTGACTTTGGTCCGACTCAGTTACATCTGCCGTTTGACAAGAAACTAAATAGGTTGATATGAGCAATAAGAAGGAATTGAAGAGGGTATGTTTCGGCATTGGATTGAAAGGTTTTTCGCTCGGAAAAATACGGTTTAAAGCGGAAAATAAAAAGGTGATGAATTGAGCTAATTTATCGTTAAGAAGATGGCATAGACTACACCTCGAGAGCTTTTTCATTTTACAATTACAGTCTTCTCATCTAGCCATCATATTCGTATTGAAGGGTCAAACACCAGAAATTTAGCAACGAAATAGGGCTTTTTTTTACCGGATTCTTTCGGTAAGGAACACATATGCGGAATACAGCACAGGAGCTGTACCAGAAAAACAACAAGAAATCTTACTTATTTCTTCAATTGAGCACATTTAGTAAAGTCTTGGTTTTTTTTAACTTTCGACAATATGAATTGTATTGGAAACAGGCTTACTAAAAAAGTAAAAACCTGAAAAACAATAATTTATGAAATAAAATTATAATTACGTTAAATATTTGGCTTTACGGGTTTGCTAAAAAAAATACAATACCTAGCTTAACAACGCTCTCCTACTCCGGTACAATTCTTACATAGACACCCGTACGCGCAACTTGAAAGATCGCTGTAAGTAGCTGAATAACACATATTTCTATTTAATCTTACGTTGTAATTTCAGCCTGTTTTATAGAATTGGCTGAAAAACTAACTTGCAGAAGCTAAATCTGTAACCAGAAGTCTGTCGACATAAGAACAGTACGTAATGCACATATGAATAGAATAATTGCAAAATACGTCTTATCGCTTTTGCTAGGACTCTTGTCTTCGATATACCTTTTCGCTCAAGACAATAATGAACAGCTGGCGAAGGAGTTCGTAGAGATCGGGGACGAGATTTACTTTGTCCAGAAAGCACCTGAGCAAGCCAAAGAAATGTATATGCAGGCGGCTCAGTTAGATCCAAATAACATCAAGGCTAACTATATGGCGGCCAAAACGATTACTGAGACCATTAACAAAGGAGAGGCAACTCCTTACTTTCAAAGGGTTATTGATCTTGACGATGACTATAAATTTGACCTTTTGTATTCCATTGCCCGGGCTTATCAGTATGGCCTCCAATTTGAAAATGCTATTGAGCATTATAATCTGTATCTCAAAAAGTTAGAACAGGATAAAGATTACCGTGGCGAGGATAAAATCCCGGAAAACCAGGTAAAACGACGTATTTACGAGTGTAACAACGGTATTGAATTCATGGCCAACGCCCGTAATTTCATCATAACGAATATTGGCAGCTCCATCAACTCTAACAGTCTGGATTACGCACCGGTGATCAACGCCAACGAAACCATGATGATTTTTACTTCCCGCCGAAAGGAAGGCAACCTCAACGAAAACGTGTACGACGATAACTTTGCCTACGAAGATATTTTTATTTCTTACAAAGAGAACGGCAAGTGGACAACCGCCAAAAATATCGGAGAAACGGTAAACACACTTTATTTTGAGTCAAACCTGGCCTTATCGGCCGACGGAAAACAACTCTATATTTACCGGGATGAAAACAACGGTGACATTTACGTATCGGAGCAACGTTCCGATGAAACCTGGTCGGAACCCCAACCAGTTAGCGATAATATCAACTCTTCGTATTCAGAGAATTCAGTGACGATTTCACCGGATGGACAAACCCTATACTTTTCCAGTGACCGACCGGGTGGCTACGGTGGATTAGATTTGTACAAGTGTGAGAAAGACCGCCGGGGAGAATGGGGCAAGGTAACCAATTTGGGTGAAACAGTGAATACTCCCTATGATGAAGACGGGGTGTTTATCGACTTTGATGGTAAAACTCTCTATTTCAGTAGCCGAGGTCGCAAAGGAATGGGTGGCTATGATATTTTCAAGTCAATCTACAAAGTTGAAGATGATACCTGGTCCGATCCGGTAAACTTAGGATATCCTATTAACACCCCCGACGACGATATCTTTTTTGTAAGTACTAAGGATGGTAAACGAGGGTATTTTGCCACCGTACGCAACGATGGAGTTGGTTATCTGGATATCTATATGGTTGAAATTCCTGATCAGTCAAAAGATTTAGCCGACAAACTAGAGAATAAGAATCAAAAAAATCTGTCTGAAGAAGGTGGCTTGGCCAACCATAATATAAAGCAGGTGGCTAATAGCAAATCAGCCCAAACCAAGCTTCAGCCAGTACAACTCTTACTTAAGGTAGAAGATGGCTCAACTCAACAGGCGATTGATGCCACAGTATTGCTCAAGGGAAAGCAGCAGACTGAGACTCTAACGGCTGAAAAGCTAGCCCCCGGCATCTATCAATTTAACATTAGAAACGATGAGGCGGAGGAGTATATGTTGGCCGTTGAAAAACCTGGCTATATGTATAAGAACGTCAAGATTAGTATTCCACCGATGTCTGCTGATTCTCAGGAATTCAGAAAGAAAGTCTCACTCGATCCAGTAGTTACCGATTACCGGATGATCCTGGAGTTTGTGTACTTTGATATCAACAGTGCCCGGCTTAAAGATAGCTCAGTTGGCGAGTTAGAAAGACTGAAAAGTTTTCTGTCTGGCAATCCGGAGGTGAAGGTAGAAATTGCCGGTCATACTGATAGTAGTGGTCCGGCAACCTACAATCAAGCTCTGTCACAAAAGAGGGCTCAAGCAATAGTAGACTATTTAATAGCGCAAGGAATTACTACCGAACGTTTGGCTGCTCGTGGGTACGGTGAGACTGATCCCATTGCCAGCAACGATGATGAGGCAGAAGGCCGAGAGCTAAACCGCCGGGTAGAGTTACGAGTGCTGGAAACTAAGCAGATTGCCAATCAGTAATCAAACCCTTTTTTCTGATAGCCTGATTCAAGATCAACTTATTTGCTGCTAACCCCTTCGCTAACGAACAAAATTTTGATTTTGGCCGTTGGATAACCATACTTTACAGTAATCGGCAGGGTTGAATAAGCAGACTATGGAAGTTGTTCCTTACAAAAACCAATCATCCTCAAAAAAAGAGCAGGTAGCGCGCATGTTTAACAACATCAGTCGCCGCTACGACCTGTTGAATCATTTGCTTAGTCTCGGAATTGATATATACTGGCGAAAACGGGCGATTAAGCTGCTAAAGCCTTATCAACCTAAGCAAATACTGGACGTAGCTACCGGCACTGCCGATTTTGCAATTGAGGCTTTAGCGTTAAATCCTGAAAAAGTTATTGGCGTAGACATTTCTGAGGGAATGCTGGATCAAGGTCGCGAAAAACTAACGCGTCGGCAGTTGGATGATCGTATTGAGTTGCGGTTAGGAGACTCGGAAAGATTACAATTTGAAGATAATATTTTTGATGCCGTCATCGTTGCTTTTGGAGTACGTAACTTCGAAAATCTCCAAGATGGACTGGAAGATATGTTTAGGGTATTAAAACCCGGAGGAAGGCTGGTAGTATTAGAATTTTCCAAGCCTACTGGGTTTCCGATGAAACAGTTGTATAACTTCTATTTTAAAAACATACTTCCCCTGGTTGGAAAAGTAATTTCTAAAGATCAGTCTGCTTATACCTACTTGCCCGAATCGGTACAGGAGTTTCCGGACGGTCAGGCGTTCTTACAGGTTTTACAACGAGCGGGCTACACTGAAACACGATGCAAAGCACTCACCTTCGGCATAAGCTCAATATACACCGGAAAAAAAGCCTCTTAACTGTCCTCTTGGTTCTCGCCCTGTTTTCAACGGGCTGGGCACAGCAGGTTGGGGGCAAGATGTACGCCAAATCAGATAACCTCCCCAATTACGACAACCGCTGGCTTCACTACGGTTTTGCCATTGGCATGCACTCTTCCGGCTTCCGGATTCAGTACAGCGATGAATTTACTTCTCCGGGATTTGACTCGCTGCAATCGGTAATGGCCGCTAATTCTTTTGGTTTTTCTTTAGGTCTTATTGCTAACTTTAGATTGGCTGATTATCTCGACCTAAGGATTGTACCCGAGGTGGTGTTCTACGAAAACCGCTTAGATTATCGTTATATTCAGGGTGGGCAGTTGGTGACCGACCAGCAAACTGTAGAGTCTACATTCATAGAAGTGCCGGTACTATTTAAGTATAAGTCCGTTCGCCGGGGCAACCACCGATTATACTTGATAGGAGGAGTGGAAGCCGGGATCGAAGCCACCGGAAAAGATAAGGGTGGTAATGAACGCGACCGCTTATTGATTGAGAGTAATAACCTTTCGTTGCAGGCCGGGTTTGGAATGGATATTTATTTCCCTCTGTTTAAATTCGCCCCCGAAGTCCGTTACTCACGGGGTATTGCTAACGTGCTTAGCGACAACGACAATCGCTATAGTCTTCCGCTCAGTCGCGTAGCTACTAACACGGTTACTCTTTACCTATTGTTTGAGTAAGTTTGGCTAAACACCGAAAGAAAAGTGATCTACCCACGAAAGTATGTCCCGTTTGTCAGCGCCCATTTAGCTGGCGAAAGAAGTGGGCTGATGACTGGGATCAGGTAGTTTATTGTAGCGAACGCTGCCGACGAAATAAAAATAAAGCAGCTTCGTAGTGATGATACTGTTCCTAATTTATTGTCCTTCCTGATGCTGACTAAAAGTTATTTCCTCCTCTCGATGCGAAATAATATCGCAGGCCAGATAGATGGCTTGACGCATAGACTCTTCATTAGCTTGGTTTTTTCCGGCAATACCGTAGGCCGTTCCGTGATCAGGAGAGGTTCGGACTACCGATAACCCAGCGGTATAGTTAACTCCTTTCTCAAAAGCAAGCGTTTTGAAGGGGATCAGGCCCTGATCATGATACATAGCCAGCACTCCATCAAATTGTCGATGCTGATAAGCTCCGAAGAAGCCATCGGATGGAAAAGGGCCAAATATCAATTTGCCTTTAGCTCGCAGCTCCTCAATCACCGGAAGGATAATATCCTGTTCTTCGGAACCCAGTAGCCCTTCTTCTCCCGCGTGAGGATTCAACCCCAAAACCGCTATCCGGGGTTTGCCAATACCAAAATCACTGACTAGCGACTGCTCCAAAGTTAGTAGTTTTTGTCGCACTTTACTACGCGTGATCTTCTGACTCACCTGATGAAGAGGAACGTGTCCCGTAACTACTCCAATTCGTAAGTCTTCGTGCACCAGTAGCATCAGATGCTCTTCAGCCTCAAAAGTATTTGCCAGATATTCGGTGTGTCCCGGAAAACTGAAGTCTTTGTTCTGGATATTATTTTTGTTGATTGGAGCCGTTACGATTGCCGATATTTTTTTGTCTTTGAGAGCCAAAGTAGCCTGCTCCAGAGCCTTCCAAGCCGCTTGTCCGGCCGGTTCAGTCACCTTGCCGGGCTGAAGGTCTATTGGCTCTTGCCAGCAATTGTACACATTAACCTTTCCGTAGGCGATATTTTCCAGATCCTTCATCGTCATGAAGTTGAACTGATCTAGGTTACATTGCTTACGGTAGTAAGAAATGACTTTTGCTGACCCAAAAATGATCGGAGTTAGTTGGTTGAGGATACGTTTGTCCTGCAAGGCCTTAATAGTCACTTCCGGCCCGATACCATTGATATCCCCAATACTTATTCCAATTACCGGAAGCTCCCCTTTTTGGCTCTTGGGCTTAGGTTTAGCGGTATATTTCCAGTCATTCGTGGTAGCATTCATAAGAATCAGGTTGATTGGGAAAGATTTTTGAAAAAACGGTACAACAGTCGTACTCCAGCCCCAGTTCCGTTTTTGCTGCGGTATCCATCGGGGCTGTCCAGATAAGCCACCCCAGCAATATCCAGGTGAATCCACTCGTAGTCGGTAAAATGTTCCAGAAACATGCCCGCAGTGATGGCTCCTGCAGTGCGCCCCCCGATATTCTTCAAATCAGCAATATCTGACTTTAAGTAATCCCGGTATTCTTCCCACAACGGAAATTCCACTAATCGCTCGTAAGTTTGAACACCTGCTTCTTTAAGCTGACTTTTATACTGCTCCGAAGCGGTTCCCATCATCACCATTCCCTCCTTTCCGATAGCCATCACGGCCGCACCAGTTAAGGTGGCTAGGTCAATAACCAGTTCGGGTTTGTACTTCTTAGCAAATGAAAGTGCATCAGCCAGAATTAATCGGCCTTCCGCATCGGTATTCAGCACTTCTACGGTAGTACCATCCGAAATGGTAATCACATCTCCTGGAACAATGGCATTGCCTCCCGGACGATTATCCGTGGCTGGTACCAACCCCACTAAATGAATAGGCAGCTTATTTTTGGCCACAGCCACCATCGTTCCGATTACTGCCGCCGAACCGCCCATGTCGGACTTCATAGTATCCATAGAAGTTGACGGCTTTAAACTTAACCCCCCGGTATCGTAGGTGACTCCCTTCCCCACAATGACGTAGGGCTGTTTATTAACTGGTTTATCCGGTTTATATTCCAATACATTGAACGTGGGTGGATCGGGGCTGCCAGCGTTTACGCCCAGCAAACCACCCATTTTCAGCGAAGCTATCTTAGACTTATCGAATACATCCACACTAAATCCGCCATCTTTTCCGGCCTTCTTAAATGCCTTGCTCAGCTTTTCGGCATTTAAGGAAATTACAGGCTCATTTATCAGATCGCGCGCCAGAAAAGCTCCTTCTACTATAGCGGATAACTCTTTTATGTCGCCGCTCTTCATCTCCGTATGCACGATACTAATCTCAGAAAACCCTTTCTTCTCTTCTGTACTGTCTTTCTTGTAACGTGAAAATTCGTAAGATGCCAGCAAAAAGCCTTCTGCCAGTGCCAGCAGTACCTCAGACTCTCCTCCAGTTAGCTTTAACTTCTGTAGTCCTTCCTGTTTCACTGTAGAATGAAGCAAGGCACCCCGCTTACGATAGGTTTCCAGCCTTTCGCTGGGTGTATCCGCAGTAATTTCGGGAATAAGATATAGCCAACGGGCATACTGGTTAATCGCTACGATTTCTTTCTTTTCTCTAATCTTTAGCTGTAGATATTTCCGCTCTGCATCACCAGTCAAGTAAGACTCCGCATTTCCCTCCTCACCGAGCAGTACTACCAAATGATCTTTTTCTTTTACCGACTTGGCAGTTTTTAACTTAATGGACATAAATTTGTAGGTTTTGCCCTGCAATTTAATAATGTTTTCGAGAATCAGTGGCGAATCATAGGGTTTAGTCCGTTACTTTACCAGTGATGAAAAAATCTACCCAAGGTGTGCGTCCCAAGAAGTTTCTGGGTCAACATTTTCTAAAAGACCATACTATTGCCGAGAAAATTGCGAGGAGCTTAACCGGCCATACTGGCTATCAGCAGGTGCTGGAAGTGGGTCCCGGAATGGGAGTTTTAACTCAGTTTCTGCTTAAACAGTCTGAGTATAAAACTACCGCAATAGAAATTGACGATGAATCGGTAGCCTACCTACGACGGCACTATCCCGACTTATCCATTCTAGGTGATGATTTCTTAAAAATTGACCTTTCGCTCCTCCCCCATCCATTGGCCATCATTGGTAATTTTCCCTACAACATCTCTTCTCAGATTTTTTTTAAAGTGTTGGATCACCGGCAAATCGTTCCGGAAGTGGTTGGCATGATTCAGAAGGAGGTAGCCGACCGTATCTGCTCGCCACCCGGTAATAAAGCCTACGGAATTTTAAGTGTACTATTACAGGCTTACTATACTATTGAGTATCTGTTTACGGTGGAACCCCAGGTTTTTCATCCTCCACCCAAGGTTCGTTCGGCAGTTATTCGGCTAAAACGAAACCAGACAGTCCGCCTTGATTGCGACGAACAACTATTTCGAAAGGTAGTGAAACAAGGTTTTCAAAACCGCCGCAAAACCTTGCGTAACGCATTGAAACCACTAAATTTGCCGGAGTCTGTCCGGCAGTCATCCATGTTGAATCTGCGAGCTGAGCAATTGTCGGTAGAAGACTTTGTAAGGCTTACCCAACAAATTGAGCAAGCTTGGAAACAATAACTCTCATACCATTTGAAGTATCTCCCTCTTACTTAGAGTGGATTAGGGAGGCTATTGCTCAGGATGCTCATGAGGTTGTACAGCAAAGTATAGGGGATGCCAATGCTGTGGATATCCTTACTGTTCTATACGAACTAAATACCGAAGAGTCTAAATACGTACTGAAGCTACTCGATAAAGAGAAGGCGGCCGATGTGATCGTCGAGATTGAGGAGGAGGACCAAACGGCATTTCTCCGAAACTTCACGTCTGAAGAACTGGCGAATTTTATTGATTACTTGGACTCAGATGACGGGGCGGATATTCTGAACCGTTTGCCGATTCAGACCCGGGAAGAGGTTATTGATAAAATGCAAAATGCTGAGCGGGCTCGCCATGTAAAAGACTTGATTCGTTACGAAGAGGACCGGGCCGGGGGGCTGATGGCCAAGGAGCTTATCAAGGTGGATATAAACTGGAATATTTTACAGTGCATTGAGGAAATTCGTCGTCAAGCTGGAAAAGTTGACAAACTATATTCGGTATACGTAGTGGATGAACGTAACCACTTGCTGGGAAAAGTTTCGTTGAAGCGAATTATTCTTTCTCAGGATAATACAAAAATTGCTGATATCTACGATAGTGAAATTATTTCGGTGCCTACTTTCATGGAAGAAGAAGAAATAGCCGAAATTATGCGGAAGTACGACCTGGAAGTAGTTCCTGTGGTTGACATCCTGGACCGATTAGTGGGTCGGATTACCATCGATGATATTGTAGATGTTATCACAGAGATGGCGGAAGAAGAGCGCCAACTGATGGCGGGTATTTCCGAAGATGTGGAGGAACGTAGTGATAGTGTCTGGTTGCTTTCCCGGGCTCGCTTACCCTGGCTGATCATCGGTATGGTAGGTGGATTACTGGGTGCCCGCTTCATCGGTATTTTTGAGGCTGACATTGCCTTAGTCCCCGCCATGGCCTTTTTTATCCCTTTGATTACCGCAACTGGTGGAAACGTGGGCATCCAATCATCTTCGCTGGTTGTACAAAGTTTAGCCACTTCCTCGGTTTTCGGCGACCAATTAACTAAACGTCTGGTAAAAGTATTGATTGTAGCACTTATTAATGGCTTAGCCCTGGGGGTTTTAGTGCTAATATTCAATTTAATCTTTGGGGAAGAACTACGATTGGCCGGCGTAGTAGCTATTGCCTTGTTCAGTGTAGTGCTTTTGGCCTCGTTTATGGGTACACTTACCCCGTTAGTTCTAAATCGGTTTGGGGTTAATCCGGCGTTAGCCTCTGGGCCTTTCATTACTACAGCTAATGATTTATTGGGACTGGCAGTTTACTTCAGCGTAGCCCATTTGCTTTATCAATTCTAGCCAACATTTATGAAGAAGTGCCTTATTGTGGATAAAATGCACCCCAGCATTGTTCCGTTACTTACCGAAATCGGATATCAAGCCGAGTACCTACCTAATATCTCCCGCGCGGAAGTACTGGCGCAAATTTCTAATTACGAAGGTTTGATCGTTCGCAGCAAACTGCAAGTTGATACTGAACTAATTCAACTAGCCTCCTCACTTAAGTTTGTGGCGCGAGCCGGTGCTGGCCTGGATCAATTAGACGAAGATGCTCTAAAAGAGAAAGGTATTAATATTCTTAATGCCCCCGAAGGAAACCGCGACGCTGTAGGTGAACACACCCTGGGTATGTTGCTTAACCTTCTAAATCATATATCACGGGCAGACCAGCAGATTCGTCGTGGTGTTTGGGATCGGGAAGGAAACCGAGGGGTGGAATTGATGGGCAAAACAGTAGGCATCATCGGTTACGGAAATATGGGCCAGGCTTTTGCCAGCCGGCTTTCCGGATTTGGGGTACAAGTGTTAGCCTACGATAAGTATCGAACTCATTATAGTGATGCATTTGCTCAAGAAGCCACTATGGATGAGATCTTTCAGCGGACCGATATTCTTAGTTTTCATGTACCATTAACTTCAGAAACTCAGTTTTTGGTTGACAAATTGTATCTATCTAATTTTTACAAAAGTATTTATCTGCTGAATACCGCCCGAGGTAAAATCATTACCCTGGCGACGTTGGTTGAGGCTTTAACCAGCGGAAAGATTAAAGGCGCGGCACTAGATGTACTGGAAAACGAAAAATTACAGCAATTAACTCCTGAGCAGCAAGCAGCCTTTGCCCAACTCCGCCAATCCCAGCGGGTTCTATTTACTCCTCACGTAGCGGGTTGGACCTTCGAGTCTTACGAAAAAATTAATCAAACGCTGGTGGAAAAGATAAAAGCCTTAGAATTGGATTAGTTCCTACACCTGTGAGGTTTTACCCTACAAACACATCCATTTCGCCCACCATTTCTACTATTTTGAAGCTTAATGATACGCTAGTAATCTGCTATTTTCACTTATATGCGTGTAGACCGTTGGAAATTAGTACTAGAACGAATAAAAACTATTCCGGAGCATCCCGTACTTACTTCATGTCTGGTGCTGCTTGCCCTGGCAATGATCGTCTTCGGACTAAGTTATTCGTACTACGTAGAAGATTACTATAATTTCGTAGGGCAGGTGCTGGCTGAGGCCCACGGAATGTTATTCGACATTGCCGTAATCGGTATATTGATATACTGGCTCAATGAGAATGGGCAAAAGCGCATGCGGGTTCGTATGTACCTGGACGAAATCGAAGACTTCCGTTTGTGGGAATCAGAAGAAGCTGCCTTCCGAACAGCGGGTAATATCAAACGGCTCAACCGCTACCGCAAGTATAAGTTAGATCTGGTGAACTGCTATCTTACTCGTACCAATCTGAGCAACGTAATTCTTAAAGGATCAAACCTTAATTCCGCCAATATCACTCACTCCAACCTGATTCAGTGCAATCTGGAGAATGCACGTATGAACCAAACCGACTTTGAGGGTTCCAACCTCAACCAGGTGAACCTGTGCCGATCTTATGCTAGCGGAGCCAATTTTGCCAACACTTTTTTAATTAAATCCAATCTCGAGGGATCGTTCCTGATTAAAGCTAACTTCGAAAATGCCCTTCTTACTGAGGCAAATCTGCAAGGAAGTGTAATGATGGGAGCTAACCTCAATAACACCAATTTGCTAAAAGCTGATTTACGCGGAGTAGAAGGACTAACGGTAGAACAACTGCTAGAAGCTAAAACCCTGCAAAATGCTTTACTAGATGATAATTTAAGGGAGCAGCTTATGTCCCAAGCTCCTGAGTTGATTGAACCTTAACATATTCAATACAAGGCTCTTTCACATTCATTAGCGCTAACAATTTTCAGGTTGCAGCTTTTTATTTTTTCCAGTCTGCTTTCATTCCTTTACGCTACCATTAATTTACCCAATAATGCTTGGCGTATTTGATTTTTAGAGCCTTAAAAGCTTATTTTAAGCAACTTTACTTTTTCCCTGATCACTACCTACCTATCTATGAAGCAATTCGTTCTTGTCGCTTCCTGTCTGCTTATTTTCTTTGCCTGTCAATCTCAACCTGACTACAACCTGATTATCCGAAATGGATTGGTTTACGACGGTAGCCTGAACGATCCAGTTCAAGCTGATATTGCTATTCGCAATGAAAGAATTGCAAAAGTAGGTGACCTAAGTGGTCAGTTGGCAAAACGGGAGATTGATGCTTCAGGATTAGCCATTGCCCCTGGCTTCATTGATATGCACGCCCATCTGGAACCCCTCCTCCGATTACCCGAAGCTGAGAGTCATGTACGTCAGGGGGTTACAACTGCCTTGGGAGGACCCGATGGCGGCAGTCCCTGGCCCCTAGGTTTATACCTGGATTCAGTAGAAGCCGAAGGAATCGGGATGAACGTAGCCTATTTGATAGGGCATAATACCATTCGTAGAAATGTGATGAAGATGGAAAATAGAGCTCCTACTGAAGAAGAACTTAATCAGATGAAAGATCAGGTTGCCCAGGGAATGCAGGAAGGTGCCTTCGGGATTTCTACCGGTCTCAAGTACGTTCCAGGTACCTTCTCCAAAGTAGACGAAGTGATTGCTTTATCCCAGGTAGCCGCCGAATACGGTGGCATCTATACTTCTCACCTGAGGGAGGAAGGGCTAGGGTTAATTGAAGCGGTAGCCGAAGCTATTCAGCTTTCGGAACGAGCTGATATTCCGGTGATCCTTACTCATCACAAAGCTATGGGGAAACCCATGTGGGGAGCCAGTACCCGAACCCTGGCGATGGTTGATTCTGCTCGGAATATCGGACTGGATATTATGATAGATCAGTATCCGTATACTGCCAGCCATACGGGTATTTCCGTACTTATTCCTGGTTGGGCCCGCTCGGGTGGACAAGATGCCTATTTAACTCGCATAGAAGATCCGGTTCTCCGCGATAGTATCAAGCAGGGAATTATTTTTAACATTCTAAATGATCGGGGTGGCGAAGACTTACGCCGCATACAATTTGCCCGGGTACCGTGGCAGCCCGAACTAGAGGGTAGAACTCTACACGATTGGGCATTATCCCGCAATCTGGAAACTACAGTAGAGAACGGCGCCGAACTAGTTATTGAAGCTCAAGCGAACGGTGGCTGCAATGCTATCTACCACGCCATGGATCAGCAGGATGTTGACCGGATTATGCAGCATCCCCAAACCATGATCGCCTCCGACGGTCGCCTGGCCGAGTATCAGGTTGGGCACCCTCACCCCCGCTGGTACGGAACTTTCCCCCGAGTGCTGGGTCATTACGTTCGTGAAAGAAATATTCTTAGCCTGCAAGAAGCCATCCATAAAATGACTCAAATGCCGGCCGACCGATTAGGGCTAGCTGATCGAGGTAGGATCAAAGAAGGTGCAATTGCGGATATTACCATTTTTGATCCAGCTACGGTTATTGACAAAGCCACTTTTGTAGAACCTCATCAGTATCCCGAAGGAATTCAATACGTGCTAGTAAACGGGCAAATTGCGGTAGATGAGGGCCAATTCACCCAGGTGCGAGCCGGTAAAGTACTTAGAAACCAACCTCGGCAATCTCCCTAGGCCACCCCTTTTATTGCACTTTGCTTTTTAATATTTTCATTTTATCTACATAAAGCATCACCTGTTTTCCTAAGTATTTATAACTATTTTTATAAAAAATTATATATTATTACTTGTATAGCACAAAAATATTTCGTTTTTTAGATTAAATATTACTCAAGTAATAAATAATCGCTATGAATATCAAAGACTCTATTGAAGTAATTTTTCGGTTAACAGTTCTACTAATTATCTGGGCAGTCATCTGTATCACGGCTATGCCACAACGTTCGAATATTCTAGAAGCCAAGATGCAAGACAAACCTACTATTGAGCATCTGGTAGAGTATTTGACGCTTAAATAGGCAATCTAAAGCATTGATTCCAGCTTTTTTAGTCGTTCGATGCTTTGTACCATCGCCCGTACGGTATGGTAGTTCACTTTCCAGGAGTGGCTCATATGCGTCCAGATAGGCTCACCCTCGCGGGTGAGTAACGGCCACCACTCTCCTACCGAATGGTGAATCATTTTATCAAATACGAAGCGGTGTACGTTTTCGTAAACCGGCCAGTATTTTTCCAATCCGAAGGTGAGTGAAGCTTCTAACATACCAATCAGTAATTCGGCCTGCTGCCAAAACTCCTTCTCCTGATCGTACACCCGTCCATCGTGACTACCCTCCACGTATACTCCCCCGTAAGTTTCATCAATTCCGTAAACTACGGCGTGATCGTAAGACGCCTTTAGCACATCAAAATACTGCTCTACCGGCCCATCCATTGTTTTCAAAGCGTGAGTAAGCAGCCAGGCAAATTCTACATTATGTCCGTAACTGGTATTATCTTCCGCCTGCGCTTTCTGTCCACCATCCGTAAATCGATCCCAACCCCAAACAATATCAAATTTAATCTGGGGTGCAACTTCCCAATCGGGATAAAACTGCGGGATACCGGTTCGATACTGAGGATGTAGAATACGATTTATTAGGAGGCCAATAACTTCTTCCAGTTTCCGTAGATGAAGGGGTTGCTGACTACATTCGTACAGGGTGGTAAAAGCTTCCATCAAATGCATATGAACATCCAAGGTTTTCCGGTCACCCCCGGCAGCACCGGGGCCTTTTAGTGACCAATCCCGATTAAACATTTCAAAGTACCCACCGTATTGCGTATCTGCCGCATATTTTTGGAGTAGATCAAAACACTTGATGGCGTATTCCAAACCTCGCTCATCGCCCGAAGCTAATGTATATTCACTCAGGCTGTAGATCGCGAAGCTATGGCCATAGATAATTTTCTCATCAATCGTAACATTCCCTGCCCGATCCAGCAGCCAGTAGAACCCACCGTGTTGCTGATCCCACATTTTTGAAATCAGAAAGTCTACTCCGTGCCGGGCATACTCTAAACATTTACCGTCTCCGTAACCGGCCCGGTGGGCGGAAGCGAAGGTATACACGCAGCGAGTTTGAGCAATTAGCGATTTTTCGTCGGTACCGGTATCGTTACCGTCTTTATCAAAGTGGGTAATAAACCCTCCGTGTTGCTCGTCTCGACAACGATCGAGCCAGAAGGGCAGTAGTTCGCTGGTAAGATGGTTTTTACATTCTTCGCGGTAGTGGGTAATGGTTTCTCGGTTCATAGTATAGTGATTTGACCGAGAAATTATCAAAATTTTTGAAATAATCGTACCTTACTGTACTACTAAACAACAATCTCATGAAACGGCCTATCATTTTTCTACTAGCATCCTCCTTCAGCCTCGCTTTGCTGGCTTTTGTAGCTTTCTCGCCAAACCAAAAAGATTCAATTGAAACCGGTTTGGTGGCAGCAGCCCAGCAATTTCAGCAGACCTTAGACCAAAATCAGCAAAATAAGCTCAAGTATGACTTTGAAGACGACGAGCGCTACAACTGGCATTTTGTGCCTCGCGACCGTAATGGTCTACCCGTCAAGGCTATGAATGAAGACCAGCGCGAGGCGGCGATGCAACTGCTACAACTGTCGTTAAGCGAAACGGGTTATCAGAAAGTCCAGAATGTTATGGAGTTGGAGAATGTGCTCCGGCTGGTAGAAGATCGCCCGGCCAATGATACTTACCGCGATCCGGAAAATTATTACTTCACTATTTTTGGCAATCCACAACCCGGTGAGGCTTGGGGGTGGCGGCTGGAAGGGCACCACCTTTCTCTCAACTTCTCTTCTCTCTCCAATGAGATTGTATCGGCTACACCGACATTTTTCGGCGCTAATCCTGCAAATGTACCTCAAGGACCGAAGAACGGCTGGCGGGTACTGCAACCTGAAGAAGATCTGGCCCGGACGTTGGTAAAATCGTTAGATCAAAGCCAGATTGAAACCGCTCTCATTGCCGAAGAAGCCTACCCGGACATTATTACCGGCACCGAGCCTCAAGCCCAAGTTGGTGAGCTGGACGGATTGGCTTATGCTAATATGAATAACGAGCAACAAGATCAACTGATGCAGTTGCTGGAAGTTTATTATAACGTACACCGGGCTGAAGTTGCTGAGGAAGCACTTGAAAGTATTCGGGAAGCCGGTCTAGAGAACATTCACTTTGCCTGGGCGGGGGGACTGGAAGTAGGCGATCCGCACTACTATCGTTTGCAGGGGCCTACCTTTGTAATTGAATACGACAATACCCAGAATAACGCCAATCATATTCACACGGTCATCCGCGATTTACAGAACGACTGGGGAGAGAACATGCTTAAAGCCCACTACGAAGAGGCTCATAAATAGAAAGCAATATTATTTCTAAAATAAGTCATATGTAAGGTTTGCTAAAACCTGGCTTCGGCTACGGAGCTCCAATCAGTAATTTTGTCTCTTAGAACAATATTACTGATTCATGCAAAAGTTATTTTCTACGCTCTCATTTATTTTTATATTGACTGTTTTAGGTTGCCGGGAAGAAGAAGTTCTTCCTCAGGAGCCCTCTAGCCCTATTTCCATCAATGGTTACGTTCAGAAGGGACCATTTATCAATGGAACATCCATCATCATCACCGAATTAGATGATTCTTTAGCGGCAACGGGTAAAACCTTTACCACGCAGATTACCGATAACAAGGGTACTTTTTTTATTAAAACCTCCCAGTTGGATCATACCAACCTACAAATGATGGCTAGTGGATTTTACTTTGATGAAGTGAAAGGCGAAAAGTCTGCCGCTCAACTTACCTTGTTTGCCCTGGCTGACATATCTGAAGATGCCAATATCAACGTGAATGTACTTTCTCATTTGGAAAAAGACCGGGTGAACTATCTCATTAACCAAGGTGAGAGTTTTGTAGAAGCTAAGCGCCAAGCCCAACAAGAAATTCTGGCCATTTTTGGGATTGAACGGGAAGAAATGGCTAACTCCGAGTTGCTGGATATTTCCCAAGAGGGTGACGACAATGCTATCCTGCTGGCTATCTCCGCTATTTTACAGGGCAATCAAACTGTGGCTGAGCTTTCTGAGCTTTTGGCCGATATCACTACCGATCTTCGCGAAGACGGTACGCTGGATAGCGAGACAGTAAAAGCCAAATTGGTTCAAAATGCTATTAACCTTGACCTGCCTCAAATTCGCCAGAATCTACAAACTCGCTACGAGGAATTGGGGGTGGAAGCAAGCATCCCTGAGTTTGAAAATTTTGTGGACAGTGATGGCGATGGAGTGCTTAACAAGGACGACGATAATCTGCCCGATGAGTTTGTGTTTGCCGCCGTAGAAAAAGCACTTCGCAATACCACCTATGCTTCGGAAACGATTGTGCTTTCGGGCCTTCCCTACCCAGCTATTGCTAAAGTGAGTAAAGGAAAACTCTACAAAAACGGAGAAATCACCAGCGGCGATACGACCTACGTAACTGATGGCGACTCATTACGCGTGGAAGTTCTTGCTTCCACGAACTGGAACGAAGCAGCAACTACTACTTTGCAGGTAGGTGATTACCGTACCGAGTTTTCGGTGATGGTACAGCCCTACCCTTGGGCTAGCTCCGTCGTTGGATACCTACAGCAGGGCCCATTTGCCAATGGTTCTCCCCTGACCATCACCGAAGTAGATTCTTCCTTAGCTAAGACCAAAAGAACATTAAACACCAAAACAACTAACAGCCAGGGTGAATTTGCCGTGAGCAATATTGAGCAGCACTACCCCTGGGCGCTTTTGGAAGGAAAAGGTTACTATTTTAATATGGTAGAAGGAGCTACTTCCGACAGCGAACTAAGCTTAGTTGGCTACACCGATCTATCTACAGCTTCCAATACTACTGCCAATGTAAATGTGCTCACCCACCTAGAACACCGACGGGTGAAATATCTGGTTAATAGCGGGCTTTCTTTTGCCGAAGCCAAGAAACAGGCTCTAAAAGAAGTGCTAGCAATCTTCGAGATAAACGAGGAAGTGACCACAACGTCTGAGCACTTTGATATTACCCAAAACACCACCGAAGGAGCCATTTTGCTAGCCATATCAGCTATCCTACAAGGCTACGAGAGCACCGGAACCGTTCAGGAACTGCTTACCAACATCAGTGAAGATATTGAAAATGATGGTACATTGGAAGATGGCACTTTGGGATCGGCTTTGATCAATAATGCGTTTTATATTGATCTCGATGATATTCGAAGTCAGCTAACTAATAAATATGAAGAATTAGGGGAAGCAATTGCATTAGTTAATTTTGAAAAGTACATAACTGTCTTTAGGAAAAATTCTGATTTTGAGTTTACCAATCCCATTATTTATCCTACAATAGCAAATCTAGGAAAGGATCGTTTGAATTTGTTAGCTTTTGAAAATTTATCATTTAAAACTATAGAAAACGATATTTACAACCAATATTACAGCTTTGCTGCTGAAGTTCCTGAGAACGGTCAACTGACAATAGTACTAAAGGGTGGGGTCTGGTATTATACTTCAGCACCTTCACCCATCAATTGGTCTGTTTCTTCTTACGATTCTGATACTAAATCTCAAGTCTTTACTGTAACGGAATCAGGACAACTCAGTGATTTACTATTATACTTTCCTAATGATCAGAACCAAAATATAACTATCGAATACTATGAATTTGGTTCAACTACTCCTACAAAAACAAAACAAATTACGGTAACTCCCTAAGACGATAGATAATGAAAAATGGAATAGTACATATACTCCTTAGCGTACTAAGTATAGGTTTGTTTCTCATGAGTTGCCAAGAAGATGAAGAACCTATAACCCCACCCATAGCTTCCGATACTATCGTAGTTGATTCTACTGTAGCAATTGATCTAAAAGGTTATGTGCAAAAAGGCCCCTTTATCAACGGTACTGCTATCACTCTATCTGAATTAGATAAAAAACTGGTCGCTACGGGTAAGAACTTCACTACCCAGATTGCTGATAATCGCGGCTCGTTTAGCCTGAAAGATATTGAATTGGAGTCTGAGTTTGTACAGCTACAAGCCGAAGGTTTTTACTTTGATGAGGTGAAAGGCGAAAAATCAGTCGCCCCGCTTACGCTGTTTGCATTGGCTAACGTTTCGGAAGCCAGCAGCGTGAATGTCAATCTGCTTTCCCACCTAGAACGCAACCGGGTGGTGTACCTGATGCAGGAAGAAGAGCAAGAGTTTGAGCCAGCCAAACAGCAAGCCCAACAGGAGATCCTAACGGCTTTCGGTATTGCTGCTGATAGTCTCACCTATTCCGAGCAACTGGATATCTCTCAAGAGGGGGACCAAAACGCCATGCTGCTGGCCATCTCCGCCATACTACAAGGCAACAATAGTGTTGCCGAACTTTCCGAATTAGTGGCCAATCTGATCACGGATTTGCGCGAAGACGGAACACTGAACAGCGAAGCCCTTCAAACCAAGTTGAAACAGCAAGCCCAATCACTAGATCTGCCGCAAATTCGCCAGAACTTAGAAGAGCGCTACGCCGAGATGGGCGTGGAAGCCACGATCCCCAACTTTGAGCAATATATTGACAGCGACGGTGACGGCATTCTGAATAAAGACGAAGACGATACCCCCGAAGATTTCGCGTTTGAAACCCAAATAGATGTCGCCATTAATGACACTATTACTTCTAATGCTATTACCCTTTCGGGATTAAAAGAGAACGGAATGACCCAAGTGTTGATAGATAGCGGAAATCTTATTCTTAATGGTCAACTAGTAGCCGATACAATAGTAAGGGTTAAAAACAACGACCAGCTCCAGCTACAAGTAATTTCCAGTAGTGAATACTCCAGAAAAAGGACTACCTCACTCACCGTAGGCACATTCGTTCAGCATTTTACGGTAATCACCGATGACTATATTCCTAATACCTTCAACTTTACTCCGCTAACCGATGTAGCCGTTGACTCGCTTTATACTTCCGATACAATTACCATTAGCGGATTGCCCTATCCCACTCCTATCACCGTAACGAACGGAACGCTGATCAAAAACAACACAACCGTTTCGGGCGATTCTATCATGGTTAAAAATGGCGATCAATTAGCCCTACAGTTACAATCCAGTGACAAATACGCCGCCACATCCCAAGCAACCCTAGATATCAATGGAGTTATGGCAGCTTTTGAAACAACCACCGATGATTACGCCCCTGATGACTTCAGTTTTACTTCGGTAGAAGATGCAACTTTAGATTCTATTTATACTTTAGAGACTATTACGTTGTCTGATTTACCTCACCCAACTCCGGTTTCTGTTTCGGGTGGAGCGTTGTGGATTAACGGTAGCAAAATTCCTTTCGGTACTGAAGCATTTGTCTCTGAAGGAGATCAGATTAATATACAAGTAGTTTCCAGTTCAAAATATGAAACAGCTACGTCAGTTCAACTTCTACTTGGTAGTATTCAAAAATCATTTCAAGTAGTTACTCAGCTCGATCCCTGGCAACTAAAAGCTGATTATCCCGGAACGACTATCTACCATTATGCCGGATTTGTAGTGAACAATAAGTTATACGTTGGCTTAGGAGAAGACCCAAATGATTTTGAAAACGTACATCAAGAAAATGAATTTTACGAATATGATCCATTCCAAGATATTTGGACAAAAAAGGCTGATTTTCTTATTCCTGATACTTCATTTTACTACCGCACAACCTTCACGGATGAAAGATACGGCTATATCGGAATGGGTCATAATGACTCTCATTCTAATCTGCCTGGCCGTAACGATTTTTGGCGATACGATACAGATCAAGATATTTGGTATCGTATCAATAATTGCCCAATGAAAGCGGAGGGTTCTTTTTCATTCACTTTGCGAGGGGATCATTATGTAGGCGGGGGTTGGAATCACGATAGTGGTCAAGTGAATAATGAGATGTGGAGATACGATAAAGCTACTAACCGGTGGAATAGAATAGGCAATTTACCAAAGAAATTTACCTATGTTCCCCACTTCTCTTTTGAAGACAAAGGTATCATCTGTTTAAGGACAGACAATGAGCCTTATCTCTTAAAAGAAGTCTGGCAATATGATGCTTCAATTAACCAATGGACACAGAAAAATGATTATCCTAAGGAATACGCTACTTCAGGTGGCTCGACTGATAATACCTATTATACTACAATTGATAGTATTGGATACACAGTCATAAAACAAATAGGACGACCGAACCAGCTAGTCATCCTAAAATATTTACCTACAACTGATGAATGGCAAGAAGTTACGAGGAAAACTACCGATCATGAGTTTTTAGGTTACAATATAAATTGGCCTCTAGTGACTTCTTTAAATAATAAAATATACATTCTTCACAGAAAAAAGCTTTGGGAGTATACTCCCAAAGAATAACACTACTTTTTCCTAAAGAAAATCCGCAGGGGTACTCCTTCAAATTTGAAGTGGTCGCGGAGGCGGTTTTCCAGGTAGCGTTGGTAGGCAGCTTTCACGTACTGCGGGTGGTTGCAGAAGAAAGCGAAAGCCGGAGTTTTAGTAGGCAATTGAGTGATATACTTGATTTTGATGTACTTACCCTTCACCGCCGGGGGTGGATACTTCTCTATTTCGGGCAGTAGTTTGTCGTTAAGCTTGGAAGTACTAACACGGCGCTGACGATTCTCGTAGATTTCCGCCGCTTTTTCAATGGCCTGATATACCCGCTGTTTAGTCAGCATAGAGGTAAAGATGATGGGAATATAACTGTATTCACCTAGCTTGCTGTAAATCCGCTTTTTAAAGTCTTCCACTGTATGAGTATCCTTTTCAATCAGATCCCACTTATTCACCAGAATCAGAATACCTTTCTTGTTTTTGTGGGCTAGCTGCACAATGTTCATATCCTGGGCTTCCATCCCCCGCTGGGCATCCAGCATAATGATACAAATATCCGAGTCCTCCAATGCCTGCACACTGCGGATAGTGGAGTAAAATTCAATATTATCCGAAATCTTGGCTTTCTTCCGCAGTCCGGCCGTATCAATCAGGATGAACTCCTTGCCGTACAGATTATAGTGAGAATGCAGCGCATCGCGGGTGGTGCCGGCAATATCGGTCACAATACTTCGCTCCTGCCCTAACAGCACATTCAGAAATGATGACTTACCCACGTTAGGTCTTCCTAAAATCGCCAGCCGAGGAATACCCGCATCCGGATCTTCTTCATCGGAAGCACTAAAGTGGCTGATGACCTGATCTAACAAATCTCCGGTACCACTACCGTTGGCCGAGGAAATCGCAAATACCTCCCCAATGCCTAACCCGTAAAACTCAGCCGACTGAAAACTACGGTTGGCGTTATCAGCTTTATTAGCTACAATGTAAATGGGTTTGTCAGTACTCCGTAGCTGGTTAGCAAAGGATTCATCCAGATCGGTAATGCCGGTTTCCACATCCACCATAAAGAGGATGACCGTAGCCTCATCAATTGCCAGCTTCACCTGGCTACGAATGGCCTCCTCAAACACGTCATCGGAATTAGCCACGTAGCCACCGGTATCAATCACGGTAAAATGCTTACCCGACCACTGGGCATAACCGTAGTGGCGATCCCGAGTTACGCCGCTTTCGTCGTCCATAATGGCCTGTCGCCGTTCTACCAAACGGTTAAAAAAGGTTGATTTCCCGACGTTAGGCCGGCCCACAATCGCTACAATATTGCTCACTACTAAATTTGGTTAGATTCTGCTGTTGAAAAGTCTGGCAAATTACGGAAAATTTAGTTGATAGTCGATAATCCCCAGTCATTGGTCTTTGGCATTAGTCAATAACTTCGATGTTCGGTCATCGGTCATCAGGCTTCCGGCTACTCACAGCACGGCTGCCACTTCCAGCTTCGGACTTCGGACTTCATTTATCAAGTGTCAACTTTCAACTGTCAATCGGGCGCCGAGCGCTTTCAACTGAAATTAGTATCCAAAATGCCGTAACCTTCTTTGTTCACGTCGCCAGTTCGGGGCTACCTTCACGTGTTGCTCCAGGTGAACCTGTTTACCGAAAAACTTTTCTAAATCCTGACGGGCCTGAATGCCTACTTTTTTCAATGACTCGCCGCCCTTACCAATCAGAATTCCCTTTTGGCTTTGCCGCTCTACGTATATCTCGCAGCGTATCCGGATAATATTTTCTTCCTCCTCAAAGGAGGATACAATTACCTCGCTGCTGTAGGGAATCTCCTGTTTGTAGTTTTTAAAAATCTTTTCCCGTAGAATCTCCGAGGCAAAAAATCGTTCCGGGCGGTCGGTTAATTCATCTTTGGGGAAATACGGAGGGTGTTCGGGTAAATAGCGTAAAATAGCCTGGAAAACCTCGCCAACATTAATAGATTCTAAAGCCGAAACCGGAATCGCTTCCTGTGGTTGAATAATTTCTTTCCAGTAATGTAGCTTGTCTTGCAACTGTGTACCCTTAGCCAGATCTATCTTGTTTAGCACCAAAATAACCGGCACCTCGGTTCTTGCCAATTTTTGGAGGGAAGCATCTTCTTCTTCCTGCTTTTCGTACAGATCGGTTACGAACAGAATCACGTCAGCATCTTCCAGGGCGGTATCCACAAACCGCATCATTGATTGGTGCAGTGCGTATTCCGGTTTGAGGATACCCGGAGTGTCGGAATAAACAATCTGGAACTCTTCTCCTTCATCTGTTGCTCCGTTGACAATACCCATGATGCGGTGCCGGGTGGTTTGGGCTTTGGAGGTAATAATGGAGAGGCGTTCGCCCACCAACGCATTCATCAGGGTTGATTTACCTACGTTGGGCTTACCCAAAATATTCACAAATCCGGCTCGGTGTTGGCTCATGAGAAATTAATTTAATCTGATATTGTTTATTATTCGTGAAACCTATACCTTTGTTGTCCGTTTGAAAAAATACAGCGCGGGGTGGAGCAGTTGGTAGCTCGTCGGGCTCATAACCCGAAGGTCACAGGTTCGAGTCCTGTCCCCGCTACTAAGTAAGCCGAAGCATTTTGCTTCGGCTTTTTTTAATCTATCAGAGTCCAAAGGAATTATTTTCCGCCGAATAATCCGCCTAAGCCACCCAGCAGGCCGCCAATGCCAGAGTCGCCACCAAACCCTAGTTGCTCTACTAGATCTTTCTTATCACTGGCCTGACCAGTTTCTTTAGAGCTCAGTTTATTCATAATGAAGGGAATAGCAATATTGGCTACCTGCTGAGCAATACCCTGGCTAATACCAAGCTTACTGGCAAGGTTTGTCACTAAGTTATTTGTAATACTGTTTACTATAGGATTGCTGGTAGTGGTAGGGGCGTTACCATTAAAAAGATCCATTACCCCATCAAAGTTGCCTTTCATCAGTTCTCCTTTCAAACCATCAATCACCGTGTCTTTGGTTACCCCAACAGCTTCTTCGGTTTTACTATTGTCTAAATCGGTTTGATCATGGATTAGTTTAGCCATATGCTCTTTACCCATGTTTAGAATCTGGTCTAGCATAATATAGAATTTATTGGTTTTAGTTGGTTACCTAGTATGAACAACCTACCTTCAAGATTAGTTATCTATTGTCTTACAACCAAACTTAAATTTTTTTGATTATGGGACTTATTGATTTCTTTAAAAATGCGGGCGATAAACTTTTTGGCGGTGAAACCAACGAAGAAAAAAAAGAAAAGTTAGTGAAACACGTAAAATCACTGGGGTTACCCGTAGATGGGCTTTCTATCACCGTAGATGATGAAAAAGTTACACTCAAGGGCAAAGTAGATAGCCAAGCCCATGCTGAAAAAATTGCCCTTGCCGTAGGAAATGTGGAAGGAGTGAGCAAAGTAGATAATCAGCTAGAGGTAGAAGTGCCCGAAGCCGCTGAACCCGAGCCTCAAGCCACCTACCATACCGTAGAAAAAGGGGATACATTATCAAAAATTTCTAAAGAAGTTTACGGCGACCCGATGAAGTATTCGGTTATCTTTGAGGCTAATAAACCCATGCTGAAAGACCCTAACCTAATTTACCCCGGACAGGTACTCCGAATTCCACCGAAAGAAGAAGTAGCCTAAATAGCATTGTATGTTGAGTGAGCGGCGGAACTAACGGCCGCTTTTTTAGGCCTGTCCCCCTACTTCTTGGGTTAAATCGGCTAGCGAACCCACTATCGCCAGCGGACTCTGGCTCACCACCGCCCCTCCCAAAGCCACTACTTTTACCGCAATGCCAATAACCCGGTCAATCTGCTGCGCCTGTACAATGGCATCGTTCACCCGCTGGGTAACCTGATTAATTTCCGTAAGCTCGTTGTCTAGTTCCTTCAGCTTAAGCACTGATGACAAAGCCAACAGGTCGTCGGAATAGTTATAGATGGAACGCTGCAACTGGCTCAGTTTCTGATGTTGGCTTTTACTCAAAGTATCCCAGTGGGCCTCTCGGTACTGGCCAATGGAAGCAAAGATGGTGTAAAACTGTTTGGATAGATCTTTGACTTGTTGGGACGTCAGGGTAGCCATATCTCAAAATTTTTGTAGTAACTGCGACTGTTGTAGCTGGCTGGTATAGTAGAATAATACTTCAACTGCTTCTTGTTGCTGCAACTGTCCCCGCTGATCGTACAGTGCCTGATGTCCCTGGCTGATCGCCCCCAATGCCTCAGCGTACTGCTTTAGCATTTGCTGTTGTTCGTCGTAATGCAATTGCTGATCCATAAACTCCTCAATCACTAGCTTCTTCTCAAGAAATGACTGGGCCGAGTCTGCTAGTTCAAGGGAATAGAAGTAATGCAGGTCCTTTTGTCTCTCGATAGATTCTACCAGTAAATTGCTCAGTACGTATTGGTAGGCGTCCAGCAGGGTTTGCACCGCCGGATTAGCCTGAGCAATGAGCTGCTCAGCCTTTTTGCGACGAGAGCTTTCGGTAAATCCGGTCAGGCTGATTTGAGCCAACTGCTGGTAAGCCCCCACTACATCGCCCTGTTCAGCCAGCCAGGGATGAGCCTGTAAAGCATCCCCCAAGGGAGCTAGTGAGTAATCTGACCGGCCCGATGCGGATAGCTGTTGCAAGCTCATGAGATAGCGGGTCAGGGCCTGTAGTATCTGAATGGTGGTAGAGTCAGCCTGCTGCTGTAGATCACAGCCTTGCTGGAACTGCCGGGTCAACTTCCCCTGCTGAATGAGTTGAATACGCTGTCGCTGCTGGCATACTTCATAAAAGGTGGGACGTAACTGCACTCCCTGGGCTAGCGTCTGGTTAGCCTCAGCCGTGAATTGCTGCACGTGGGTAAGAGAATAACAGCCTGCCACGCCAGAGGCAAGCAAAAGCATAAAGAATATTCGCATAGACTAATTATCCGCCTTTATTGAAGCAAAACCTGAGGTATCAAAGTTAGTATCTTTAGGATTGCCTCGGTACTTGACCGAAGCTCCAAATCCGTTGGCTTCAGCTCGTAATCGCTTCTGCGTATTGATGCGGATAAGACCGGTTCCGTTTACTTCAACATCAGCTTCCTGACTAACCAAATCAAAGGCATCGATGGTGCCGGTACCATCGTTAACAATACTAACCTCCTCGGCCGAGCCCGAAAGGTTGATGTTGGCGGTTCCCGCCGAGGCAATATCCAGTGATGCTACCGCCAGATTGAGTCGGATATTCCCCATACCTTCTACTTCCAGTTTAAATCGATCGCTGTTAATCCTGTCGGGGGAAGTCAATTGAGCTAGCCCGGTGATACGCAGTTGGCGTAATTCCGGGTACGTAATAGTGGCGTTAATTTTGGGAGCCAGATCTAACCAGTCATCATCATCATGATCGTAGATAACCCGGAGGGTATTGCCTCTCAACTCAATGCTAAAGCGGCGCAGATCTTCCTCGTCGGAAGCTTCTAGCCGAACGTGGGGGTTACTGCCCTGACGCAGCGTAACCTCGCCCCTACCCACAAATTCAATGCGGTCAAAGTCGGAAACGTCTTTGTCAACTATCCGCTGGGCGGCACCCCTTTGGGCGACACCCAATAAGAGACAAAGTAAAAGGGCAGACAAAAGGGCCCATCGTCCGGAAGAAAAGAAACAGGTCTTCATAGGGTTGTGTTTTATACGAAATTACTGAAAAAATGAAATATTCATCTTCTTTCACGTACTTACTGCTAATTGTGCTGGGGACTACCTTTTTACTTATTGCCTGGATTGCCCCGTCCTCTAATCTGAACAAAACAGAAGGGCCCGCACCGGCTAATTACGACGCTAAAGGCATAGCAGTGGTAGAACTGTTTACTTCCCAGGGCTGCTCCAGTTGCCCACCCGCAGATAAGCTACTCAGTAGTATTAGCGAAAAAGCTGCTCAACAGGGACTGGCCATTTATACCCTTTCCTTCCACGTAGATTACTGGAATAGATTGGGCTGGGAGGACCCTTACAGTCAACCGGCCTTTAGCCAGCGACAGCGGGATTATGCTAGTACTTGGCGCAATGCGCAGGTGTATACTCCGCAGATGGTGGTAAACGGTAAAAAGGGCTTTGTGGGATCAAGTCAACCGGAGGCCTGGCAGAAGATTGACAAAGCATTGACCCAATCTGCCGCCGCCACAGTAAACCTATCAGCGATTACTACCGATCAATCGGTTCAGGTTACGTATCAGTTGGAGGGAGAGTTTTCTGGTCAATATTTACAGGTAGCACTGGTAGAAAAAGAAGTTGAAACCTCAGTCCACCGGGGCGAAAATTCGGGACGCAAGCTTCAACACAGCCATGTGGTACGACAGTTTGTTTCCGAAAAGCCGGATGATAGTGGACAAGGGACTGTCAATTTGTTACTACCTCACAATGTGCTTCCTCAGGATGCTCAACTGGTCGCCTACCTGCAAGATCCGTCTAGCCTTGTCATCAGTGGAGGCGGGTCTTTGGAACTGGAACCCGCGGTAAACTAAGAGCATAATGATAGACTGCTTTAGCTAAAGAAACCCGATCCGCCGTAGTACTTCTGGTTGAGAAATGAAAATGTAAGGGTACAATGCCCTCCCTCACCGCTGAGGGAAGATATTGTCCCGTTACAGAAGAGCAACTTTCCGATGAGGGAGGCTTTTGTAACGGTACAATGAAGCAACTTTGAACTGTCAAACCGTAGGATACCAACTTATTTTCGAGTTTTTTACCTGGTTTTTCTTGCGACTTAAGGCTTACCGGGTCAAATGTCTAACAACTATCCCTTACTACTACTGAGTATTTATTCCTAATTGAGAAAAAGTTAGCCTAAACAGTACATAGAGCCCTATCTGACTACTTTTTGATTGTGAAAGCCAGAAAAATGCCCTTGGTTTGTACCATTCGTTGATAGATACAAAACGCCCGAAAATGCACTCTTTTAAAACTCAGGATTTTCTTCACAAAGTTTCCCTTGGACTGGATAAAGCCCAGACCATTCCCGAACTGAAAGCTCCTTTGGCTGCTTTTGGCTACGATGATAAGGGTTTGCTAGTTGGCGTAAAATTACACGATAAGGTAATCGCCCTGCAAGCCGACCAGGTTGAAGCCCGCTCATTGGCGAAGGAAGCCACTGCCACTTTTCAACAGGCCCGGGAAGGATTAGAGAGTCTGTACCGTCGGCACGTGGCTATTGCCCGCTTCGCGTTTGAGGAGGATGCCGTGGCCTGGGACAAACTACAGCTAGATGGCAAGCGGCAACGCACCATTGCCGGATTTCATTGGCAAACTAAAATGTTCTACACCCACCTACTGGATGATTACGTAGAAGCGGTAGCTCCTTACAATCTGAGCAAAAAAGAAATTCAGGAATCTGTAAAGCTCCTGGATAACCTGGTATCGCTACAGTCACTGCAAGAGCAAGCCCAAAACCGCTCGCAAACCCTCACCCAAATGAAGAACGATGCGTTGGAAAACCTGGTCATCTGGTGGCGTCGCTTCACCAAATCAGCCCAACTGGCTTTCGAAAGCCAACCCCAGCATCTGGAAACCCTGAATCTGGGTTAAAGAAAAAACCATAAGGCTACTATCAGACAGTGGCCTTTTTTCATTCACCCATTTGTATTCTATCAACTGACAGATTTCAAACTACGTGTGTTTGGAAAACAGATAAGCTAAGAAAAGCGTCTGGCGAGTAAAGCACGATACGTGAGCTGCTCGATCTGTTCGCGGTTACGATCAGACTGCTTTTGGGTCAGGTGCAAACGTTCTTGACTCAGGCGGTGGTGGGTGTTTACTTCTCGTTGCAGCGCATTTACCTTGTCCTGAAGCCTTTTATGGTCGCGGTACACATCTTTCAGAAAGAAACAGATGACACTTAGTCCGGCTCCCAGCAGGCTCATCAGTAAAGCATTAATTGTCAGTAATAGTTCGGTGTTTTCCATAACTACAATATCGCATATTGGTAAGAAGCATTTTCCGATTTATGTACTATTACGACAATTTTTACTTAATTAGACATAATTTTCACTCCTCATTTTCGTCATTTAACGGTTCTCCGAATAATTCGTAGATAATTTGCACCTGTTTGGGAGTATACGTATGCCCTAGTCGTTCCCCAATTCGGTCTTGATGAGGCGCCATCCAGTTAGACAGGGTACGAATACTCACCCCGTAGGCGTAGGCTAATTCTTGCTTAGTTTGTGGTTTTGCGGGTTTTTGGCTCATGACTAAACGAAAGATGATGATGCAATTGGCGGTAGATGAAAAACATCTTTAAGACATGCATTGTTATTATTACGACAATTTAATATTTCTGACTGCATTTTTCAGTATTATTTTGTATTTTTAAGAAATATTTTGGCAGCAAACCTTATGGAAACAGTATCTCTTCTTCCACTCCGACGTATCCGTAAAGAGCGAAATCTCAGTCAGGAAACCGTAGCCCAGGCTTTGTCTATTAAAACCACTACCTACAGCAAAATTGAACGGGGGCTTATTCAGATTACTTTGCCCCGCTTGTTTGAGCTAGCCGATATTTTCGAGTTAACCCCTCAGTCATTATTGAGCTACGGTGAAGCTTCTGGTAAAAATGAGGAAACTGAACCCACCCCTTCTAACATAACCTACGTGCCGGTGCACGCTCAGGCCGGTTTTCTGGATCACTTCGTCGATCAGCGTACCCCACCCGAGGGCATCTCGTTCAGTATCCCTACATTTTCGGAGAAGGGACTGTTTATGATTAGCGTTGAAGGCGACAGCATGTACCCTACCCTGATTCCCGGGGCCTACATCATCATCAAAGAGGTGAAAGACCACTACCTTTTGCAGTGGGGCGAACCTCATCTGATCGTGACGACCGAAGGGAGAGTGGTAAAGAGAGTACTCAAACACGCCGATGCTTCTCTGCTGACGCTCTACTCGGATAATGATTTATACCAACCCTATGAAATTCGTCGGGAAAGCATTCTTTCGCTGTGGAAAGTAGTAGGTATGGTTTCCAAATCCTTCACACCCAAGGGTCGCTTTCCTTTTTCCCTCCCCTAGCTTACTGTTGCAATGATTTTGAGCTGCTGAGAGAATCCTAAAAGACATTTTCTTCTTCACCACTTCACTAGCTAAAGGGTGGCCCTATAAATAGCTGAGTTTCACTCTCAGCGAGGAAAGCTGTCGGATTAGAGCAGGTTAAGGATCGGCTAACTTGCACCTGATGAGAAAAATGGGGCTTGCGCTTGCTTGAGAAAGATGCGCAAAAAATTAGTATTAAACTAAAGCGTAAAAAGGCGGCACGTAGCACCCAATATCTCAGACAAATTTTAACTAGCTAATTTGATTTTGGTACTGAAACCTTAATAGGCTTTCTCCTGCTTGAATTTATCTATTTGGTGGACTACGTACCCAACTGCCCCTACTACAGTAGCAAAACTAAGTAACAATGATAAATTAATCTGCCCGTAGTAAACCAATGTGGAAGAGAGGATTATCAAAACCAGACCACTTATACTGAACACGTTACGTACTAGCAAAGCAAATTTTTTCATATCAAAATGCGCCCGCTCAGACTTATTTAGCGCGTGATACCCGGCAATCCAATGGTACTTACGTCTGTAGTAGATAGTAGCCCCCAGTAGAATCAACACAATACCAGAAGCAATATGAATAAAATATAACATAAAAAATCAATCTAAAGGCCTTATAGAGATACGGAAAACAGTTGCATTTGTTATCTGGATTCCTTTCAGGAAAGTTTTTCTCGGTAAGCCTCATAGCCTACCTGATTCACCAGTTCAAACGTACCATCTTCGTGCCAGATTCCCAGTGAGGGATGACGAACCCCATTAAAAAAAGTTGTTTTCACCATTGTGTAGTGCATCATATCATTGAAAACGATACGGTCACCGATTTTGAGGGGTCTTTCAAAAGCATAGTCGCCTACATAGTCTCCGGCCAGGCAGGTAAGTCCTCCCAGACGATAAGCCGGTTCGCCGGGTTGAGCATCTCGGGCTCCTAGTACCTTGGGCTTATAAGGCATTTCAATGCAATCGGGCATATGCGCCGAAATGCTTACATCCAATATCGCCGCGTTTATCCCTTTGCTTTCAATAATATCTTCCACCCGGGCAGTCAGATATCCGGTTTCCCAGGCCACCGCCGAGCCTGGCTCCATGATTATATCAACCTCATACTTCTCCCGAAACTCTCTTATCAGACTAATTAAATGATCCAGATCGTACCCTTCACGAGTCATCAAATGCCCACCACCCCAATTCAGCCATTCAGCCTGATGTAACAGAGGACCAAAATGATCCTCAATCACTCGCAGTGTACGTTCTAGGGCATAAGAATCACTTTCACACAGTGTATGAAAATGAATGCCGTCAATTCCGCTTGGTAATGTATCGCCCAACTGTTTAGCGGTGATACCCAGACGAGTTCCAATAGCGCAGGGGTTATACAAGTCAATTTCTACTTCGGCGTACTCTGGGTTTATACGAATACCACAGGATATTTCTTTGCTAGCGGCTTGTATTCTCTCTTTAAAGCGGTTCCACTGATTCAGGGAGTTGAAAGTTATGTGGTTGCAATACCGCATGATATCCTCAAACTCATCTTCAAAATAAGCTGGACAATAGGAGTGTACCTCATTGCCAAACTCTTCAAACCCCAGCCGAGCCTCGTGCAAAGAAGAAGCGGTAGTACCGTGTAAATACTGCCGGATGAGGGGAAAGGTACGAAACATAGCAAAGCCCTTCAGCGCCAGAATTATTTTCGCCCCTGACTCATGCTGCACATAACGCATAACCTGAAGATTCTTTTTCAGTTTTGATTCATCCAGTACAAAGCAGGCAGAGGGTACTTGATTAAAGTCGATAGACATTGATTGATAAGAACTTGATAAATATGAACCTGGAAAACATACTACCACCAGTACACGACTAGCCAGCTCGAAGGTTCGGGAAATTGAGCACTACTCGTAAACAAAAAAAAACAACTAGCAAATTGTGAGTATAAACCATGATTCCACCTAATTCACAACTCGAGAGAAAGCGTAATAGCTCAGTACTAATTAATGATGACCTTTTTCAGTATAATAGCCAATACTAGTCAGTCAAGTTAATGGGCATCGGGTGGCAGTACTTTATTGGTTAGGGCAGAGAGCCTTAGTAAATCCCGAAAGTCAGTAAGGTGGCGTTGTGGTTCTCCTTTAGCCCGCAAATGTTTATAACAACGGGAAACCAGGCTAAGCAATAGTGCCATAATACTACCGGCAAAATAGCCTAATCGCAGATACAGCCAACCAACAATTCCGAAGTGTTTGTGAAAGTAGTAGTAGTCACTCTGTACATGAATTATATCCATGAGACTAGCGTGCTTGTTAATACTTGCATGCTCTACGTGAGAAACCTTGGCTTGAGGTACTAAATGGCGTTCCCAACCCTCCTGATAAGCTCGCCAGGCATAGTCTACTTCATCAGCATAAATGAAAATATTCCGATCCATATGTCCTACCTGATCAACACATTCACCGCGGATCATAAAGCAGACACCTCGAGGCCACTGAATAGCGATAGGTTCTTCAGGCACTATCACTGGCTTACGATTGTAGTGATATTGATAATCTGTTTCTCCTCTTACTAAAGCTTTAAACTGTTTTATCCGAGGAGCTACTTCCCAACGCGCTCGGCCTTTGGGAAAACGAAATGGATAGTGAGACTTCTGGGGATCTCCATTCGGATAGTATAGTTGAGGACCGCAAATCCCTACTTCCGGATGCTCCTCCATATACTCAATCATAATTGAAAAAGCATCGTTCATCGGCTCTGCATCGGAGTTGAATAACAAAAAATATCGGCTATCAGAGATTGCTAGTGCTTGATTTACTGCATTAGGAAAACCGACATTTTTTGCGTTTTCAATAGCTTTAACTTGCGGAAAATATTGGTTCAGCATAGCTAATGAGCCATCGTGAGATGCGTTGTCTACAACAACTACCTGAAACGAAACTCCTTTCGTTTGTGAATAAATCCTTTTCAGACAGGACTTAAGTAGGTCTTTAGTATTGTAGTTAACAATGGCGATGGTTAGATCGTACGTCTCCATTATCGTTTTTTGCTCTTAATTGTCGACAGTAGTTTATTAATCAATTGTTTTTCAAATATGTTTAGATAAAATCCATAAAGTGCAGTAATAAACACGCCACCTACAACTAATACAATCCGGCTATCTAGATCTACTGATTCACTCCACAAGTACACAACACTTCCACCTAAAGCACTGGCTAAAGCTGGTTTATATACCTTATTTAGTAGCTCTAGGAACGAAACTCCAATAATTTTATCGATATAATGTTGGTAAATGAACAGACCAACGGTCTTGTAGATTAGCACCCCCCAAGCAGCACCCGCAATACCATACCATATAGAACCTAGTGAAATAGCCGGAACGGTTACGAACAACGTAAGCAGCGAATTAATCTTAACAATCAGGTCGGCCCGACCAGTACTCTTGATGACCACTGAAACCGTACCGCTGATTGCATGAACAATTACGGACAATGATAGAATTCTCAATGGAACTACTGCTCCCAACCATTCCTGGCCGAAGCCGACTAGGATAATCGGTTCAGCTAACGCTATGAATACTACCATCATAGGAATTAAGATATTTGCGTTAAGATGAATTACCCCCAGGTAATACTTCCTTAATTCAGAAGGATCATCCTGCATACTAGAGTAAGCCGGAAATAAGACCTTGTTAAATATATTCATCACCTTAGTACGGAAGGTATCGGTGAGAATAAAACTCAAAGTATACACCCCTAACGCACTACTGCCGATCAGTTTACCAATAAGCAGGTAGTCAATATTATTTGTGAGAAAATAAAAAATACGTTCAATCAGAACGTAGCCCCCAAAGCTAAACAGACTTCGAAAGGCCGGTTTATTAAATGACATAGCCGGTAGCCAGCGGACTTTCTGGAAGTACAAAACGCCTGAAATGGCTGAGACAATTATACTATTAAATGCCAGAGACCATACTCCCCACCCAGCGAAAGCTAGGTAGACTGAGACCACTCCCGCAATTACTACCGCGATGATATTAATAAAAGCCTGAGGCTTAAAATCTAGCTGCCTCGATAACTTTACTTTTGGGACCAGGTAAAGAGCATCTAGAACTATAGAAATGGAGATAACTGGCAGAAGTTGCTGCAATATTGGTTCCTCATAAAACCAAACGGCAATGGGTGATAAAATCAAGGCAACAATGGCGTAGCCAGCCAATGAAACGCCAATATTAGTCCAGAAAGCAGTAGTATAGTGATCTTCGGAAAGATCTTCCTCTTTTTTTTGAATCAGTGCCGCCCCCATACCAAACTCACTAACCATCTTAATGAAGTTAGTAAAAACGACCGCCATTCCAATGAGACCGTAATGCTCGGGAAGTAGTAACCGAGCCAAAATCAACTTCACTAAAAGCCGAAGTCCTTGATTGCCCAATGAGGCAACAGCTACCCATCCAACGCCACTAGCGATTTTCTTACTACTTACTCTCAAAATCGGTTGTGTTTGGCTTCAAGGCTGCTAAGCTACGACAAGCAATTAGATTTATTCGTAATAGCACTGAAGTATTTCCACAAAACATTCTTTTTGTTTAACTAATACTTAAAGAAGTGAAATTGTAACAATCCTTTAGTTAACTGTTGCATTGCTTCACTAGACTTAGAAAAAACTTTGAACGATGCCCAAAGGATTCGCGCCTACTTCTTAATTAGAGTTAAATAGTCTGTGAACGGTAATGATAATTAATTTTAAGTTTTCAGTTTAGCGTAAGATCACATTTAGATTAATGAAGCGAGCCGAAAGGCGGTTCGGGACGGCAATTTGTTGATTTCTCACGTTCTCTACCCACGTGAAGGATATAACGTTTCCGGCTTGAAGGGCATTCAGTACTTCCAGACCAATCCATAGCGACTGAAAGAAACCAGGTTGCTTATCCCGATTTAAACGGACCTCCTTCGAGAAACCTAAATCTACCCGTTTGTAGTCAGGGCCATTAAAAGCATTGCGATTTTGATCGTTGTTCGGAGGACCAAACGGAAGCCCCGAGCCGTACAGTAGACTCAAATATACCCGCATGGTAGGATCATTAGGCAGATGATCCTGAAAGAAAACTCCTAAATTTACCAACTGGTCAGAAGGTCGCCGGATGTAGCCCCGGCCGTCCCCAGCCACATCTTCGCGGGTTTGTAATAAACCCAGACTGAACCAAGACTCAGCTCCGGGAATAAAATCTCCACTTAAGCGCATATCAATACCCGCTGCATAAGCCCTAGCGCTATTCTCGGCAAAGTAGCGAATACGTACATTATAGATATCGTATGGGTTGACATTGTAAAGATGCTTGTAGTAAAGTTCAGTCAGGAGAGTAAATTCTCTGCCTAACATATTGAATCGGTAATCTGCCCCCAAAATGGCATGAACTGAAGACTGAGCCTTTACATTGGTTTGAAGATTTCCGTCTCGGTCCCGTAATTCCCGGTAAAACGGAGGTTGCTGATACAATCCTCCAGCAGCCCTAATCACAATATTGCGAGCAGACGGAGGTTTAAACGCGTACTGCACCCTGGGGCTAATCAGGAATTGTTGATTGACATTCCAGTAATTAAACCGCACTCCATAGTTGAAGGTGTGGGTACCTCCAATTTCAGTGGTGTTTTGTACGTAGCCGAAAAACCGGCGTGAATCCAATTCCAATTCGTTACTTACACTACGCTCCACCGTAACATAATCGGCCGAATCGCTTAGAAGATACTCGGAGAGTTCATCCTGAAAGTCTTCTACGCTTACTCCTATTCCAAACTCCAACGTATTGCTTTTGTCGAGGATATAGGCCATACGGTTTTCCAGACTATAAATTTGCGCAGATAGCTTATTTCGGGCATGATCCAGATTAGCCCCTAATCCCAGAATAGTCGCACATTCGTCTACTTCCAAATCGCCCCCAATCTCTACATCGCACAACCGATAAGCGGCAATCAAGTCGAAGTATTCTCGCTCTTGGGTTGTGACCCAGGAACCGATTAATCGTGAACTCCACCGGTCATTGATACGATAAGTCCACTGCAAGCCAGTCTGAAACGTCTGATAGGTAAGGTTCTCCTGTCCTTCATAGCCTACAAAAAGCCGGAAACTTTCCTGCAAGGTCCCGAAACTGGTTTCACGACTTTCCGGCCTCACTCGGTAGTTATTGTTAGCGTACGCCACTAGTAAACCTAGCTCACTCTTCACTTCATTTTCATTACCGTCCAAGTCATACGTGAGATAGGTTTGAACGTCGGTGAACTGAGGGCGATACTGTCCGTTGGTTTCCAAAGTTCCTAGCAGATATTGTGACCGCTTATGACGAACTCCGGCAATGTACGAACCTTTAGCGTAGCTTCCTTCCAAGTGTGCCGCCCCTCCTAGTAACCCTACTCGCACAGAAGCATCAGTTTGCGTTGGCTTTTTGTAGCGTACATTCAGCGTAGACGAAAGTTTATCACCATACTTAGATTGCCACCCTCCGGAAGAGAAAGCAACATCAGCTACCAAATCAGGATTAATAAAGCTGAGTCCTTCCTGTTGGCCAGCCCGGATAAGGAAAGGGCGGTATACCGGAATATTGTTCACGTACACCAGATTTTCGTCATAATTTCCGCCCCGTACCGAATAATTAGAGCTCAATTCATTATTGCTAACCACCCCGGGCAGGGTAATCAAAATGCGGTTAAAATCCTGAAAAGCCGATGGAATGTTCTGGGCGGTTTGGGGATCGAGCTTTACTAGGCCGGGAGTGAAACGGCTCTCATCGTTATTATTAGCTACCACCTCTACCTGATCAAGCAACCGTATATCAGGACTAAGTGTAACAACCAGTGTTAGGGTGTCACCGGTGGTGAGGCTCACCTGACGCAGAATGTTCACATATTCCAAATGAGAAAAAGCCAGATCGTAGGTGCCGGCCGTTAGGGAAAGTTGGAAAAAACCCTGGTCATCCGTAATTGCTCCTTGCTCCCCACCTTGTACTGAGACAGCAACATCCGTTAAGCGTTGAAATGTACTGTCCTGCACTGTTCCCCGGACTACTGCTTGCTGTGCAAACCCAGAAAATGTCAGGCCAATTAAACAGACAGCTACCCACCCTATTCCGAGTGCAATTAGCTTCATAAGGCCACAGCCTGCTTCAGATTAGCGATTGTTTGAGCAGGATCACTGGATTTAAACACAAAACTCCCGGCTACAAAAGCATTTACCCCGGCCTGAGACAGTTTGGCAGCATTCTGATCGCTCACTCCGCCATCTACTTCAATCAGAACGGAGGAATTGGTACCCTGAATCATTTGTTGAAGATCCTGCAACTTTTGGAAGGTATGGTCGATAAATTTCTGGCCACCAAAGCCAGGATTGACCGACATAACCAGTACCAGATCAATATCGGCCAGGATATTCTCGAGCAACCGCACCGATGTGTGGGGGTTAATAGCCACTCCCGCTTTGCAACCTAGTTCGTTAATACGCTGAACACTACGGTGCAAATGAGGGCATGCTTCGTAATGAACCGTGATTCGGTCGGCTCCCAATGACTGGAAATCTTCCAGATAGCGATCGGGATCGGTAATCATCAAATGAACATCCAGCGGCTTTTGGGCATGCTCCTGAATTGATTTGATCACAGGCATTCCGAAAGATATGTTAGGGACAAACACTCCGTCCATCACATCCACGTGAATCCAGTCGGCTTCACTTCGGTTAATCATCTCTATAGCCTGTTGCAGATTGCCAAAATCGGCAGCCAAGATGGACGGAGCAATGTATTTCATAGTTTCAGAATTTAATCACTTTTAAGGTATCAGAAGCGGACGTACTGAGTATATGCAGCACATAAACGCCTCGCTGTAAATAAGAGGTATCAATCGTAAATGAATCGTCGGCCGTAACCGGAATATGCTGGTTCATCACTAATTGCCCGGTGCTGTTGTATAGGTACACATTCAAGGGCTCGTCCACAAAAGTAGTGGATTCTATAAACAGGTCACCCGACTCGATAGGGTTGGGAAATACCCGGTACCTAGTGGTCGCTGTTGATTCGCTGGTAGATAGCGGGATAGCTTCCATCAGGGTTGCAAAGTTCGGAATACCATACCCCAACTCATTGTCCGGTGTCATAGACTGACTGCCAGCCAGCCGAATCTTATCCATAATTTCCAGGTTAGTATCATCCGGAAAAGCCTGTCGTACTCCAGCGGTGAACCCTGATATTAATGGAGCCGAGAATGAAGTGCCATTTGACTTGGTTACGCGACCCTGAGCGTCTACCACCACAGTTTGAAGCCCCAATGCAGAAACATCCGGTTTAATTCGCCCGTCGGAGGTAGGACCGAACGAACTGAATGAAACCCGAAACCCATTGGTGCTTACGGCACCTACGGCCAGAATATCTGGAGCGTCTGCGGGCGGTGAAACGTATCTCCAGCGGCCTGAACCCTCGTTTCCGGCACTAACGACGCAAATCATTCCTTTAGCCGTAGCCATACGGGCGGCCCGGGTGATGGCTGCCGTTTTTCCGTCCAAGTCAGCGTAGGAATAACTCATTTCACCGTCGTCGAAGGTGGTGTATCCCAATGACGTACTGATGATATCTACTCCGGCACTATCGGCTTTTTCAGCGGCGAAGAGCCAGTTATATTCTTCAATTCGGTACTCAGAACCTGATTCTTCGGTGATACAGAGCATAATATCGGCGGCATAAGCCCCGGCTTCCAATATTCCCGGCTCAAAAGCAGCTACACAAGACAAAGCCTCAGTTCCATGTTGGCCGTAGCGGTACACGTCAGAGCTGTTTCCGACAAAATCGTAGGTATATTTAAGTTGACCGTTCTCGTACAGATGGTCAAAAAACGGGGAATCATCTACTCCGCGAAACCCGCCGTCAAAAACCGCCACAAATACTCCCTCGCCATTGTACCCTTGGTGGTGCATTTCGGTGATACCCAGCATCTCGTTCTGCTCCTGATTGAGCAATTGCTCGGTACGTTTATAAGCCTGCTTCCGGGAAGTTTTTCCGTGAGATGCCCCATCAGATGAATCACTACTTTTTCGGCCATTTCGGCTGCTGGGCTTCACCATTTCAGCATATAGTATATGGTCTAAATTCGTGAGTTCTGTTATAGCTTCTGGAGTCCCCTCTACTAAAACCGCGTTAAACCACTTGGAGGTATAAATGACCGGAATCCCTTGTTCTTCTAGCGCACTCAGGTAGACCGGATTTACCGGTATGTCTGAAACATCAATAGGAATGTTTTGCTTTTGCCGTCGCTCAATGGCCCGGGGAGAAAGAAACATTTCGGGCTGTTCAGTAGAGAAGGTTACTGTATCTTTATCAGCAAAAAAAACTACATATTGCTGTAGTTGGGCCAATCCAGCAATGGGCAGCAATAATGCTAATAGTAAGGTTAGACGTGCTACTTGGCGGATAATATTCGCCGGTTTATTCTTTTCCATAGGCAACTAGGGTTTGCCGGTAGTCGCGGCCAAATTCGGCGATAAATTCCCCCAAACAATCAGCTTCGGCACAATATTCTATCGCAATCGATTTCTTGTAAAATAGCCCGACTTGGTCTACATACGTCTCCGAAAAAATACTATCGCTCACCAAAGAGGAAATTTCACTCTGCACTACCGTAATGCTTTGGTTGAGTAACGTATCCAACGGGCTTTCTATTTCTTCTAGTAACGTTTCGGAGGTAGATTGTAGTTCGTAGGTATCGGCGGGTTTTGCGTTTAGTGCGTTACCATCCCAAACCAAACCACCACTAAAAGGAAAAACCAACTTAATCAGAGGAATGTTATTCTCTACCACCACCACCCTTTGTGGATTGGTGCGGGCAGTCCAGATCGAGTCTAATGCCCACTTCTGATCGGCAGAGAAACGGGAAAAACGCTCGAGCCGATAGATCAATTCCCCGCCCTGTCCGGGAAAAGAGTCGGTTACCACTTCCCGCAAAAAAAAGCGTTGGGTATCAGGTTCATTTACCAGACTGTAATCTATCTGCTGCACCAGGTATTCACGAAAAGTCCCGACTTCCAATGGGAAGTAACTGGTGCCTAATCGGTTTGACGAGGGCTCAATAATTTCCGACTTGCAGGCTAGTAGCGAGAACCCGGCCAGCAATCCAAATAAATATCGCTGCAACATCCGTATTGTTTAGCCAATCAATTAGCAAATACCCTACGAAGGTGCGCAGGATGTGGGAAAAAACAAAAAAATGTGGATAGTATACTGAGGAGCTTAGATTGATTCTCTGACCTGGAGGATATACTGGCGAAGAGCGGTGGAAAATTCCACTCCTTCAAATTTCATTTGTTCTAGAACGTGTACAGCGGCTAATAGATGAGTCAATTTTTCGCCTGCATCATCTCCTTTCACTAAAATAGATGGTTCTTCCCCTCGGATAAGTTCTTGTTCAGCCTCGATGAGCTGATCAGCGGTATAATTTTCTACTAATATTCTTACTGCTTCGGCATTCATAGTCAATAAATTCAATTACCCTTCTTGATTTCTACCTGAATTCTGGTTTAATAAATTCTATTGGCAAAATCTGCACCGGAATTGAAAAAAATACTGTTGTTAAGAAAAATATTGTTGGAACTCCGTTGCGATTGTCGTTAATTCTTTATCGTTTTGTTGGATGAAAAAGAATTAATAAGATATACGACTAAATAAAACGAAATACGCTTGATATTTGTTTAATTTTTTACACAAAAAAGTAAACATATTTTGAGTGCAATCTACTTGGGATTATGGCATTACGAACAACCGTTAAAGTAGGTGATATTACAAATCTAAGCGACGCCCGGTATTGCGCTGGAATGGGGGTTGATCAGCTAGGCTTTTGCTTTGAGTCTGAATCAGAAAAATATGTTGATTCTACTACCTTTGCTGCACTAAGTAGTTGGTTATCAGGTGTAAAATACACTGCGGAATTTCCTTCTTATCAAACAGATAAGATCAAAAACACCCTACAAGACTACAGTCCGGTTCAACAATTACAGGTACGGGCTCCGTACGAAGCAGCCGCTCTGACAGAGTTAGGGTTGCCGGTAGCTTACCAGATTGAAGCCAGCGATTTTGATTCGCTAGGTACTTTAGTTGACGAAATGCAAATTAATCGGGCAGCAGTAAAGTACTTTATCTTGGAAAACGAGCACGGAACCGACCGGTTAACGCTAGAAGATGCTCTTCGACTTGCCGAGCAGTTTCCGGTTTTTTTAGGGTTTGGGATAACACCGCAGAATATTCTCCCCATTGTAGAAAATAGTTCTATCCAGGGAATTTCGCTGCGGGGCAGTCACGAGATTAAACCTGGTTATAAAGATTACGATGATCTAGCTGAGATACTAGAAGCTTTAGAGGTAGACGAAGCTTATTAGCTAACGAAGATTAATGGTTCGCTTCAATTCTTCCCGGCTCGCCACCTTGAGCTTAAGGTAGGCCGTGTCGGAGGAGATATTAGCGAATTTGGCTGATGAACCGGCCAGAAAAGTCATACGTCTACGGTCGTCTACCAATAAGTAGCCCAGATCAATCTCTTCTCCGTGATCCAACTCCTCGCTAAGCTGTAATGGCACTTCGCCCTGGTTTAGCACCTTCACCGAGTACACCTGACGGTTGTTTCCGCCCAACACAAACTCCTCCTGCGGCGGGATCACTATATTTGAAACACTTGTGCAACTTACTAAGAACGTAGCTAGGCAAATATGGAAGACAGATAATAGTTTATACGCGGATGGAAACATATGCTTGGTTAGGAATTAGAACTCTTGGGCAGTGCTGCTTGTAACAGGAACCCGGAAAAAATCATTAATGCGCAACCAATAAAGTTGTACCACAGAAAACCGATCTGATCATTGTAGAAAAGAAACAAAGTTAACACCACAACCTCGGCAATTAATGCTCCCAGAAATGTAGCATTTGCTCCAATACGCCGGATGTAAAAGGCCGTAAGAAAGATGCCTAAAATGGTACCATAAAAAAGTGAGCCAACAATATTGACAAACTCAATCAAATTATCAGCCAGCGATGCCAAAGAAGCAAAGATGATGGCGATGATGCCCCAGCCCAAAGTAAACCACCGCGACATATGTAAGTAATGCCGATCCGATGCCTCCGGGCGAATAGTACGCCGGTAAAAGTCTATCATGGTAGTAGTTCCCAGAGCGTTTAACTCCGAGGCCGTGGATGACATAGCCGCCGAAAAGATAACGGCTAACAACAGACCGACTACCCCCTGGGGAAAATAGCGTATAACGAAGGTAAGAAAAACATAATCGGTGTCCTCAGTTTCATTTTCCGGATCAGCTTGAGCTACCACCTCTCTGGCTTGGGCTTTTAGCGATAGCGTTTCTTCTTCGAGTTCGTTGATACGCTCTCGAGTGGAAGCGGCTGCTTCAGAATTGCCAGCCTCCAATTGTGTCAGCAGAGTATTAATCGTTTCTCGCTTCTCCTCAAAAACCTGCTGGTACTGCTGGTCAAGTTCTTCCCATTGCCCAGCGTGGGCCGACTGAGCCACACTTTCTCTTCCTTTCTCAATAAAGAATAACGGTGGTTGGTAGAATTGGTAAAACACGAAAACGAGTATTCCTACCATCAGAATCAGAAACTGCATCGGTACCTTCAGCAAGCCATTCATCAGTAGCCCCAAGCGGCTTTGAGTGATAGATTGGCCGGTTAGATACCGCTGCACCTGCGACTGATCCGTACCAAAGTAGGCAAGTTGCAGAAAAAATCCGCCAGCCAGTCCTGACCAAATATTATAACGATCGCGGGGGTCAAACTCCAGGCTAATAACATCCAATTTTCCCATGTTGCCCGCCACATCAATAGCATCACCAAAGGAAACACCATCGGGTAGCAGATTTAGAATCACGAACACCGCTACCACCATCCCTCCCAACATCACTGCCATTTGCTGCTTCTGGGTTTGGCTCACGGCTTTGGTGCCCCCACTCACAGTATAAATAGTCACCAATACTCCGATAATCAGCGTAGTTAACGACAGTCTCCAGCCCAGAATGGTAGATAGGATAATCGATGGGGCAAAAATGGTAATTCCGGCCGCTAAACCTCGCTGCACCAAAAACAGAAAGGCCGCCAAGATACGGGTTTTCAGATCGAAACGGTTCTCCAAAAATTCGTAGGCAGTGTAAACTTTCAGCCGGTAGTATATGGGAATGAACGTAATGGATAGCACAATCATGGCCAAGGGAAGCCCCAGGTAGAACTGGACAAAGCCCATGCCCGATTCAAAAGCCTGACCAGGGGTAGAAAGAAACGTGATAGCACTGGCCTGGGTAGCCATCACGGATAGCCCCACCGTCCACCACCGAAAACTGTAGCCGCCCTTTAAGTAGCCTTCCATGTCTTGCTGGCCCCGGGTGCGGTAAATTCCGAAGCCAACAATAAACAATAGTGTACCACCTAGAACAACCCAATCGAGTAAACTCATGCGTAAGTGTTAGTCAGCCAGTAAAATAAAATTATTAGTGTTAAGAGTACACCAACCACCAGCGCATACCAACCGCTCCAGGACGAAAAGAGCGGCGGTCGGTTGTCTGTTTCCATAATAAAGTCAATTTCTGGGCTCAATCTACACAATGCTGAGAGAAAGCCGAATATTCCTGACAAAAATCCCTACGTTTAAGGGGCCCGCAGATAGTTTCCTCAAAAATTTCGTTATATCCAAGAACGCTAGTTGCTGCTTAATGGTATAACTACTAAAAAAAAGCCTATTGGGCTAGTTGATATAATGCTGATTAAAAATTCATTTATAGTCCGAGCTACCTTCACGCTACTATTTATCATTCTGGTTTTTTACAGTCTGATTGCCGCCGAAGACTTTTTGGTACCCTTATTCATGGGTATACTGCTGGCTTTTTTGCTTTACCCCCTGGCTAGCTTTCTGGAAAAAAAGGGCACTCCACGCATACTGGCCAATATTCTGACCATCATTTTCGGAATTGTAGTAGTGAGCGCCACAGTTTATATCATTTACTCCCAACTCAGTGTCTTTGTAGGCGACATGCCCGAACTGCGACAAAAGGCATTGCGGAATCTACGCAACTTGGAGGCGTACATCGAACTGGAATATGGGGTGGCGGTGGAGAGCCAGGATCGTTGGCTCAGAAATGGAATTTCAACCCTGTTTACCTCCGGAGGCGAGTTCTTTAAAGATTTGTTCACTACAACCGCCAGTACCGTAGCCAAGGTAGGTATTATGCCGGTATACGTATTTTTTCTGCTGTACTACCGCAATAAGTTTCGTGAATTTCTCCTAACAGTTACTCCCGCAAACCGCCACCGTAGAACCATTAAAGTGTTGAAAGAAATCTCCCACGTCACCAAGCACTATATGGGCGGCATTGCGCTGGTGGTGCTGATTCTTTGTTTTCTCAATTCTATTGGCCTGCTGATTGTCGGCATTCAGTACGCGGTGCTGCTAGGAATTATCTCAGCCATTATGAACTTCATTCCCTACTTCGGAACGCTCATCGGGGGAGCGTTTCCGCTGCTAGTAGCACTGATTACTGAAGAATCTCCCAGTTACGCATTGGGAGTTATTATCCTGTTCATCATTATTCAGTTTACCGAAAACAATATCCTGACACCAAATATCGTTGGCTCGAATGTCCGGATAAACCCATTTTTTACCATCCTGACGATTATCATCGGCGGTCTGGTATGGGGACTCGCCGGGATGTTTATTTTTCTACCCTTTCTAGCGATGTTTAAAATTATCTGTGAGAACATCGAGCAATTACAACCCGTAGGATTTTTACTAGGCACCACCGGCACTGAGAAACACGCACTCACCTGGAGTAAGATTAAAGGTTTCTTTACTAAGGATACCCCTGTTTCGGAAAGCCGCAAAGTATCCTAATTAGTCATCAAGACAGCACTTCAGCCTTTATCAGCACTATGAATACAACTAAACTTGTTCCGGCCAAATTACTGGTTGCCCTTACTATTCTGCTAATATCTCTGGCAGCTTCTGGCCAAAAAACACCCAATAAAGAAATAGAGCATTACGCTACTAGCATTAGCGGTAATGTAGGTGTATTCGCCTTGCTTATAGAAACCGGGGAAGCCATTTCGTACAATGCAGATCAAAGATTTCCTATGCAGAGTGTGTACAAGTTTCCGATTGCAATGGCCGTGTTAGATCAGGTTGATCAAGGAAATTTACATTTAGATCAAGTAATCCAGGTTTCCCCATCCGACTATATTCCCGAACAAGGCTACAGCCCAATCCGGGAAAGGTATCCGGAAGGGGTTGACTTAACCGTCAGAGAGTTACTGAGGTATACGATACTGAGCGATGGCTCGGCTTCGGATGTGCTGCTCAATACTATTGGAGGAGCGGAAGTAGCGGATGACTACGTGAAAAATTTGGGAATAAAAGATGAAGATATGGCTATTGTCTTACCTGAAATGATTCAGGTAGCGAACGACACCATCCAGTACCAAAACTACTCCACTCCCCAGGCTATGACGCAGCTTTTGAAAATATTTTTGGTAGACAGTGTGCTTTCTACCGAAAGCCAGTCTTTACTATTTCAGGATATGGTCGGTTCAAAAACGGGTTTGGGACGAATCAAGGGGCTGCTTCCCGAAGGAACCATGGCCGCCCATAAAACCGGAACGGCTGGAACCAACAATGGACTGACCCGGGCCACGAACGATGCCGGAATCGTTGTCCTTCCCAATGGAAACCACCTGGCAATCAGTGTATTTGTTTCTGACTCCTATGCCTCAGCCAAGGATCGAGACCGGCTTATTGCCAAGATCTCTAAAACTATATTTGACTATTGGGTGAATGAATAGTAGCTTATTTTCCACTATCCTGATACTGCTATCATTCTCCAATGAAATATGACCGATTCATGAAACTGTCCGCACTCTGCTTGTTTATAGGTTGTCTAATTCCCTTTCTTCTGCCTGGGCAAACATCTTCTCACTATACCAATCCGGTAAGCGACTCTATCTTTATAGCTGACCCTTACGTTCTTCAGCATGAGCAAACGTACTATCTGTACGGAACCAGTGCCTACGACGGGTTTAAAGCCTGGAAATCTACCAACTTGGTGGATTGGGAACCGATGGGGTATGTCTATCAGCGCCCCAATGAATCCTGGGCCACTCAAAGCTTTTGGGCTCCGGAGGTTATTCACTATCAGGATAGGTTTTATCTGATTTTCAGTGCGAAAGGGACCAATCCCGACGGACTACGTATCTGCCTCGCCGTGAGCAACTCTCCCGAAGGTCCGTTTGAGGATTGGCGAGTACCTTTGTTTGACCCAGGCTACTCCTGCATTGATGCGCACTTATTCATATTTCAGAACCGCCCCTTCCTATTTTATGAGATGGTAGGGGTAGTGGGCGAACCCTGGAATAACAAAGGTTACTTTAAAGGCACCATTCTGGGTTGTGAATTATCAAATGATCTCACTCAGATTATTAGTGGTGATCCTACTATCTGCGTGACCCCCACTCAACCTTGGGAAACTCCGGCAGACGGTCGAGCTATATCGGTTGAAGGAATGACAGTGATTGAGATTGATACCACCCTATATATGACCTACTCGGCTAATCACTACGCTGACCCTCGCTACGGGGTAGGTTACGCTACCGCTTCTCACCCAATGGGGCCGTGGACGAAAAGTGAAACCAACCCTATTTTAGCTCAAGATCCATCCATTGGCGTTTCTGGCCCCGGCCACAACAGCATTATCCGCTCGCCCGATGGAAAGGAACTGTTTATCGTCTACCATAGCCACGCTGATCCGAATAATCCTTCACCTCGCCGAATTCTGAATATTGACCGTGTGGTAGTAGAACCCGACGGAAAGTTGCGGGTTGTTGGGCCTACCCGAACTCCGCAGCCAATGCCATCGGGTAGCAATTTTGAATGAAACATACCCAAGCCATCAGATCTCTTCGTCAAGTAATTGCTGCAAATAATCCTCAAATCGATGATGGCCAAATTGAGGCGCTACCATATCGTGGGTGGTAATGTAGGTGAAGAAAGATAGCTTGTCATAGAGATTCCGGTTAAATAACCTGATAAGCTTAGTGCCTAGCCTGGCAAATGGCACAGGTACTTTCAGACTGAAGCGGCATTGAGTCATCCGGCAAACCAGATCGGCTACCTCCTGCCGGGAATGAATTTCCGGGCCACCTACTTCCAGCACAACATTGGTCTCTGCTAGATGCTCTACACAAAATCGGGCCAGGTCTTGCTGGTGGATAGGGTTGGTTTTTGGTGAACCATCACCGGGAGTCAAAAGTACCCCCTTTTGCCCCATAATCACTAGATCGTGTAAACCGGAGAAAATTCCCACTGGTTTGATGATTGCATACGAGATTCCTGACTCCATCAGTTTCTGACTAAACATTTCCTGCGTCCAGCCCTGCCGCAGTTTCGGCGATATTTCGCTGCCAAAGATAGAAACGTACATAAAGTGCTTCACCCCGGCTCGCTGAGCCTCTCGAAGCAGATTCACGTTAGCTTGATAATCTATATTCCAGAAGTCTGCTGACTCATGAGTGAAGATACTGACGCTCTTTCCTACCGTGGTTATGACAATATCAATATCCCGAAAGCACCCGGTGATCTCTTCCGGGTGGCAAACATCAGCGAGCCAGACTTCATTGGAGTAAGGCTCAACCCTGGCTCGCTTATCCGAATCGCGCAATATACTTCGTACCCAATAGTTTTGTTGGTGTAGTAACCGAATCAGTTCCTGGCCCAATATGCCGGAGGCTCCGGCAACGGCAATGCGTTGTGTCATATGCAGTTAAAAAAATGATGAAATGGCTCAGACTGCCACTATTCGTAAAAAATGATGGTTCAAAGATACACAATTTCACTACCAATTAGAATATCAAAAGGAATGCTGCCGTAAGATAGTTGCAATTGTGCAATCGTCTTGGCTACTTTACAACCTAACCTAAAACTATTTCTAATGAGAACAATTTGCATCATCTGGCTCCTTAGCCTGGCAGCTTGCCAGAGTTCTCCTACCCAACAAGAAGAAACCACCGAAACCATGCCTACATCCTCCCTATCGCAACAGCCCTTTGGGGTCACTACCGACGGAACCTCCGTAGCTTTATATACCCTCACTAATGGCGATACCGAAGTAGATATTACTAATTACGGTGGGGTTATCACCGCTTGGCGGGTACCCGATGCCCAGGGAAACATGGGCGATGTGGTACTGGGCTATAACGATATGGAAGGCTACCGAACCAAACCCTCTTTCTTTGGGGCACTGGTAGGCCGCTACGGCAACCGTATTGCTAACGGTGAGTTTACCCTAGACGGAGAAACCTACTCGCTGGCAAAAAATAATGGCCCCAACCATTTGCACGGCGGGCTAAAAGGTTTCGATAAAGTAGTCTGGCAAGCTGACACTGCTACTTCTAATGAAGGCCCTCAACTGATCCTGCATTACACCAGTCCCGACGGAGAGGAAGGTTACCCCGGTACGCTGGATACCAAAGTTACCTACACCCTACAAGCCGATAACACCCTCCGGATTGATTACGAAGCCACTACCGATAACCCTACTGTTATCAACCTGACCAACCATTCTTACTTTAATCTTTCAGGAGATCCCTCTACTACAATCTTGGATCATCAAGTAATGATTAATGCTGACCGCTACGTACCGGTAGACGAGACCCTGATTCCTTTGGGTGATTTGGAAGCGGTGGAAGGCACTCCGTTCGATTTTACTGAACCTACCGTCGTTGGCAACCGAATTGATGCTGATCACCCACAGATAGTTAACGGCATGGGTTACGACCACTGTTGGGTGCTGAACGGTCCCGAAGATGAGTTATCACTGGCCGCTACCGTTTTTGACCCTAAATCTAAACGCTTTATGGAAGTATTCACCACCGAGCCGGGAGTTCAGTTCTACTCCGGTAATTTTCTGGACGGTTCGGCGGTAGGAAAAGACGGCATAAGCTACGGCAAACGATCTGCCCTTTGTCTGGAAACCGAACACTTCCCTGACTCGCCTAATCAACCGGATTTTCCCACTGTAGTCCTTCGCCCCGGGGAAACCTACCAAACGACTACCGCCTATAAGTTTTCGGTGAAAGAAAATATGTAAGCCAGCAAATTTTTGAACCAACTTCATTACTTCCGCGTATTTTAGATTAGCCAGTATTTTTTTACCTCGTTATAATATTTTTTCGCATGAACAGTAAAGGTGCTAAAGTTATCCGCACCAGGAAGTCTGAAATTCTAGATCGTTGGATTGAGAAGGTACTAGAGAAGATACCCGAAGCTAGAGAAAACGATCTTCCCGTCATCAAAAATAGTGTTCCTGATCTGCTGGATGCACTGGCCGATGCATTAGAATCTGATGATGCCCGGGATATAGTCTACGAAAGCGACCAGCACGGTCAGGAGCGAGCCAATTACACTGATTATACCGTTGATCAGATTGTTCGAGAATATCGCTTGCTAAAGGAAACTATTTTTTCAATAACCGATGAACAGGGAAATAACCTGGAAAACCGGGAGCGAGACGGCATTATGTACGCTATCGATCAAGCCGTTGAGCAAGCTACCGCCGTGTTTTCCCGTATTCACACTGAGAAAAATCAAAAAGCCATAGAAAAGGCCGAAGTACTACTAAAAGAATTGGAAGAACGGGACGAACTACGCGACCGCTTTATTGCCACTCTTTCTCACGATATGCGCACCCCGCTCGGCAATACCCAACAGCTAGCCGATCTGTTAGAGGAACGTCTGGCATCTTCCGAAGACACTTTTATTGGTAAAGCCTTACGAGGTATAAAAATGAGCGCAAATCAGGGTAGCGAACTGATTAATACCCTGATGGATGTCAACCTAATCCAATCTGGGAATCCCATTCCCCTTCAGAAAGAGCAAAGTGACTTACTAGAAGCAATTCGTGATTCTCTGGAAGGGATGAAGCCCGCTTTACGCGAAAGAATTACAATCACTAGTCCACATAAGCAGGTGGTAGGTTACTGGGATACCAAAGCATTACGCCGGGCCATTAACAATCTTTTGTCTAACGCAGTAAAATATGGTTCTAAAGAAAAAACCATCAATATAACAATTCGGCAGGACGAACAACGCACTACGGTAGCGGTTCACAACCAAGGCAACCCCATCCCTTCCGAGAAACTATCCAGACTTTTTGATCTTTACTACCGCACCAGAGATGTGAAAGCCGCCGGTTGGGGACTCGGCCTTACGTTGGTAAAGGGTATTGCTGAGATGCATGATGGTAGTGTGACGGTGAGTAGCCGAGCTGAAGAAGGAACCACCTTTACCATTTATCTTGCCAATAATAGTTAATATTCCCTGTACTAACCTACTGAGCCTTGTCTCCGCTTTCTCTCTACGATCAATACTCGACCTATCATCTCGCCAAGGTCTGCTCAACGTAAAAGGAAAAAAAGCATACGCAGATTACTGAAAGTACTGTATGTTTAAGAGAAGGAGGATTTCCTGATTATCTTATCCCTGAGAACATACCCCCTTTCTTGATATCTTCCCTCATCAATAGACAATCTAACTATTCAGCTTCAGTTAGGGGCAAACTAGGATTGGTGCCTTTGTTTAATTAACTTTCCTGTAAAGTTATTACCATTCAACCTTTACTTGTCGCTTTATTTCATGGAAAATCTGTACCAAAAGATTATAGATACCATTCCGATATTCTTTTTTCTCTGGGATGGAGATAAAAACGAGACTGTTTTTATCAGCGAAAAGTTTTACGACCACACCCTTGACCGCTACTACGCCCCCGAAACTCCTCGAGAAGATTTGCGGCAGTATATTACCAAGGAAAGTCAGGAAGCTTACGATCACTTCTTTGCAAGCTTAGCCAACAACGGGAATGTACCCAGTCATATTGAACTTAAAGCCAACCACTTACCAGGAATTGAATGGATAAAGCTCAGCACATTTCCGGTAGTTGAGCCAGGCAAAAGTACCCGCTATATTGCCGGCCACATAAGCGATATTACGCCCATTCGGCAGCATACCCAATTATTAGAAAGGCAGGTTGAAAACATAGATATTATTATTTTTATGCTCGCCCACGAGCTATCGTCACCCATTGCCAACATGATGGGACTGGCGGAATACCTCCGAACGCAAGCTGAAAAAGGCTACCATGAACAACCGGCTCAACTCTACGAAACAATATATAATCGCGGAGGGGAAGTTCTCACGCTAGCCCGAGGCATGGTCAGCCTACTTAATTTCCAGTTTAACAAAGAACCCTTTACCTTCGAAAAGATAGCGATAAAGTCTTTCGCTGAGGAATTGGTTGAAAACTTCTATCATAAGTCAACAGCCAAAAACATTACAATTACTTGCTCATCTATTGACAAAGATATTAGGGTGGCCGTTCAAGCCGAAAAGTTTGGAAAAGCAATAGAGGAAATACTAGTGTTTCTGCTGAAAATGGCTGAAAAAAACGAAGAAATATCTCTGTCTGCCTCTTCTGCCGATTATCCTGACCAGTTAAAGCTGTTTATTACCACTTCTGCTGTCAATCTATCTAAACAACCTATCCAATTATTGTTAGACAATTCAGCCCGGCTTAGTTTATCAGACTTAAAAGTACGAGAGGTACGCGGTATGCTCGAGTTGGTTATTGCTAAAGAAATCATAGACCTCCATCAGGGAAGCTTAGAGCTATTGTATAAAGATGGTGCTCACGGCTTTGTGATTACAATCCCCACCCAACCATCTCATCCGGTTACATCCTAAGTTCTTGGCTTCTATGTAAACCTCTCCGCCAAAATTGTTTTATCTTCACCGTTTACCTAGTATTCTACCGAATGAATCGTTTTTTTACATCCGGCACCGGCCTACTCCTGCTATTAACATTCCTCATCCCACCCTCGCTGGCTCAAGTTAATCACTTAATCGACTACGTAAATCCACTGATGGGTACGGATTCCGAATTTTCGCTGTCTAACGGCAACACTTATCCGGCTATTGCCCGCCCCTGGGGAATGAACTTCTGGTCGCCCCAAACCGCCCCCAATGGTGATGGCTGGATGTACGCTTACGATGCCAACAAAATTCGAGGCATTAAGCAAACCCATCAGCCCAGCCCCTGGCTGAACGACTATGCCGCCTTTTCCCTTTTCGCTATGACCGGCATTCCGATATTCGACGAAGAACAACGAGCTTCCTGGTTCTCCCACAAAGCCGAAACAGCCCGCCCCCACTACTATCAGGTATACCTGGCCGATTATAACGTAAACGCTGAAGTGACTCCCACCGAACGGGCGGCCTTCTTCCGCTTCACTTTTCCCGAAACCGACTCAGCCTTCATCCTGCTGGACGCTTACAATAAAGGCTCACAGGTGCAGATTATCCCTGAAGAACGCAAGATTGTAGGTTACTGCCGTAATAACCACGGCGGCGTACCCGAAAACTTTCATAACTACTTCGTACTAGAATTCGACCATGACTTCACCGTTACTTACACCTGGCAAGATTCCGTTATGCAGGAGGGCACCGAAGCCACGGGCAATCATACCGGAGCGATCATCGGCTTTGCTACGGCCAAAGGTGAAGAGATACAGGTAAAAGTGGCATCATCATTTATTAGCCTTTCGCAGGCTGAGCTTAACCTGGAACGGGAAATCGGTACTCGTAGCTTCAGTGAAATACGAACCGAAAGTCGGCAAATTTGGGAGAACGAACTTCGCAGGATTCAGGTAGAAGGCGGCACGGATGAGCAGCGCCAGACTTTTTATTCCTGTCTCTACCGCACCCTACTATTTCCCCGTCCGCTGCACGAAATTACGGCGGAACAGGATACGGTGCACTACAGCCCCTACAATGGCGAAGTGCTGCCCGGCTATCTGTATACCGATAATGGTTTTTGGGATACCTTCCGGGCGGTGTTTCCCTTCTTTTCATTGATGTACCCTGAGCTAGATGCTAAGGTGATGCGAGGGCTGGTAAACACCTATAGAGAGAGTGGCTGGCTGCCTGAGTGGGCCAGCCCTGGCCACCGTAGCGTGATGATTGGCTCCAACTCCGCCTCACTAATTGCCGATGCGTACCTTAAAGGTATTAGGGGCTACGATATCGAAACGCTGTACGAAGCCATCATCAAAAACACTACCGGAGTAGGCCCGGTGCATTCGGTAGGTCGCTACGGTCATGAGTACTATAATGACCTGGGCTACGTGCCCTACGATGTGGGCATCAACGAAAACGCGGCTCGCTCGCTGGAATACGCCTACGCTGATTACTGCATTGCTGAACTCGCCGAAGCTTTAGGAAAGTCGGAAAGTGAAGTAAACCTGTATCGCCAACGAGCGCAGAACTACCGCAAACTGTTTGACCCTGAAACCAAGTTGATGCGGGGCAAACTGGAAAACGGAGAATTTCAGTCGCCTTTCAACCCATTTAAGTGGGGCGATGCTTTTACGGAAGGCAATAGCTGGCACTACACCTGGTCCGTGTTTCAGGATGTGCACGGTTTAGCCGAACTAATGGGTGGAAAAGAAGCTTTCGCCACTATGCTGGATTCAGTCTTTGTGATGCCCCCAATCTACGATGATTCCTACTACGGCTTCACCATCCACGAGATTCGGGAGATGCAGATTGTAAATACCGGACAGTACGCCCACGGCAACCAGCCCATTCAGCACATGCCCTACCTTTACGCTTACGCCGGTCAGCCCTGGAAAACCCAGCAGCACGTCCGTATGATTATGGATAAGCTGTACAACCCTCAGGCCGACGGCTACTGCGGCGACGAAGATAACGGCCAAACCTCCGCCTGGTACGTATTCTCGGCAATGGGTATGTATCCGGTTTGCCCCGGCAGCAATCAGTACGTACTCGGTAGCTCACTATTTGAAAAGATGACACTGCGACTACCCAACGGCAACACCTGGGTGATTTCGGCAGAAGGTAATCAAACCAATACCCCCTATATTCAGGAAGCCCGGCTGAACGGACAAGAATACACCAAAAACTATCTCAGCCATGAAACCATACTAGCAGGAGGTATGCTGGAGTTAACCATGAGCAGTAGACCAAACAAATCCCGAGGCACTCAACCCAATGATGCCCCCTACTCTATGTCTACTGACCCTGAGTTAGCGAAAGATAATAGCAAATAGCTCAATCAACTCTTTGAGGAAGTTCCTTCGGACTTTAGGAAACTTCATTTTCCGACCGGCAATTTTTACCAATTCACAAAACCATCTATTAGCGGTAGCCATCAGACCAATAAGGTAACCCAGGGCACTCCTTGTTTTATCAGCCTTAATATGAATAGGCCACCAGATAATATGTATTTGTGTGTTCAAATCTGCACATGAATAACCGATCACATTGTCACTAAACATTTTCCCCAAATTCAAACTTTTTTAAGCATAACCAAACCTACAATGGCACAAACTGACACTCGTATTATCAAAGCTCTACAGGAGAAAGGGGAGCTAAAACAACAAATCTTTCAGCAGACAAAAAAAGTATTCCATCAACTGAATGAGGTTCTGCACGACATTGCCGAACATACTGCTGAATCTATGGGCGAAGACAGTCTGGTAGAGGTAACCTACCGTCCCCAGGGCGATTATGAATCTCTTCTGAAGTTTTCCGGCGATACGTTGGTGTTTATGATGCACACCAATGTGTTCACTTTTAATCCCGAATACTTCGTACACAAGTCGGATTACGTGAAGCAAGATCCTACCCGGGCTTACTGCGGTATGATTATGATTTACAACTTCCTATCCGATTCACTTCGCTACAATCGGCTATCTGACGTGGGGTATCTCATTGGCCGCGTATTTATCAATAATGAGAAGCACTTTTTTGTAGAGGGCCGGAAGGAGCTTGCATTTATGTACAATTCATTCTCACGTAAACCCATCGATAACGAGACACTGCACCAGATTGCCGAAACCGCCATCGTCCACGCTATCGACTTCGATCTGTTCGTTCCACCGATTGACGTTAGCAAACAGCTTACTGTGAAAGAAAAAATCCAAGCTAGTGGCTTGTCTGCCATCCGTACCGGCAAGCGAGTTGGTTTTGAGTTTCTGCGCGACCAGCAGTAAGTTGAACAGTCACTCTTACCCTTTGACTGCTCAATTCCTCAATTACTTTAGTAATTCACTTGTGTAATTAAGCTGGACACTAGTAAGACTTTTGTTGCTTTTTCCAAGATATAACAGTAGATTTATAGGGATGGCACGCATAAGCTATGGCCCATGTTGAGTACTGGTATTCCGACGATGCTTACTGTCGGGCAGAAACATCCCTGCGGCGAGCAATAGGACAATACGCCTATCGTAATTCGTGGCTTTATATTGGCCTTACGCAGCAAAAGCCGGAAGAACGCTTCCGACAACACCAGGCAAAGTGGGCAACCGGTCACCAGTGGGACAAAATGATTGTTATTTATTGCGCTAAATCATTTTCTCTCATGTGCCAGGTGGAAGATAGATTGATCAAATACGCTCATCAACAAATTGAGCGGGGAAATTATTCGTGCCAGCTGGTCAATGAAAAATACTCTCAGCGACCGATGATCAGTAAGAATAAAAATTCCTATTGGATTTATGTGCTGGTACAGCAATAGCAATAAAAGTTTCTTACGGATTTAGTTTACGTTAGCCATATTGATACTTACTAATACAAAAGATTAATACCTAACCTACATAACTTCACCATGCTCTCTACCCTTACGCTGACCGATGAAAGCAAAAGAGCTATTCAGATTGCCCAGTCGTTAGCCAAAGAATACCAGAACGCCCAGTTCACCCCTGGCCATCTGCTGGCCGCACTACTGCATAAAGATGTCGGGCTGCGCGAGTTATTAGAATCGCTCGATCAGGACATTCCCTACTTGCAGGAATGGGCCGAAGTTCGGATTGAAAACCTTTCCAAAAATACTCGAATACCGGAAGAACCGCCCGGAGACGCTAAGGTCTCAGCCGCTATTGACGAGGCTGATCTCATCCGGCTGAAGCTTAACGAAGAAGATATTAGCCCCCTGGCAATTCTAGCAGCCCTATGTAAGCCTAATATCTCCTTTACAAAAGACCAACTCAAAACCTTTCCGCTTAGCGCTGACGATCTCTTGGCTACTGTAGTAGCCGAAGAAGCCATCCAAGAGGCCATTACGCCCGCAGCAACAGCTAAACCCAGCAAAGCGGGGGCTGCTAAAGCAAAAGCACTGTTTAAGTATTGTAATGATAAAACTTCGCTAGCCCGGGAAGGTAAGATTGATCCTATCATTGGTCGCGACCGTGAAACTCGCATGATGGTAGAGATACTAGGGCGTCGCACCAAACCGAATGTACTGATTGTGGGCGAACCCGGAGTAGGAAAAACCGCCCTGGTAGATGGTTTTGCATTGGATATTGTCAATCAGAAAGTGCCAGCTCACCTAACTCCGGCAGTGCTCTTTGAACTGGATTTGGGCTCACTAGTAGCCGGTGCCTCCTACAAAGGTGAGGTAGAAGACCGGCTCAAGAATATCATCAAGGAAGTAAAGACTTTCGAGAAGGCTATTCTCTTTATTGACGAACTACATTTGATGCTGGATAGCACCGGTCCTGTAGGTAGCGGTGCTGCCAACCTATTGAAACCCGAACTGGCCCGAGGTGAAATTACGGTCATTGGGGCGACGACCAACGAAGAGTACCGCAAGTACATCGAGAAAGAAGAAGCCTTCAATCGTCGCTTTGAAGTGTTACGGGTGGAGGAGCCGGATGTAACCGTAGCCGAGCGGATGGTGCAAACCTTGGTGCCTCTCTACGAAGAGCACCATACTATTACCGTGGGTCAAGGCACTCCGCTGGAAGCAGTGCAACTGGCCAAGCGCTACATCAAAGACCGCCGCTTGCCCGATTCGGCCATAGACCTGTTAGACCGTACTATGGCGGCAATCCGTATGGCCGATGAAATCTCCGAATCCGAGCTTCGGCAACTCTCCGAAAAACTTGATACGCTGAATAGCGAATCCGACAAACTCACCGAACTACGCTGGTTTCATCGCGAACTTAAAGATAAGGTCAGCCCAATTCTGTTCAGTCAACTGGAAGATGATACGGATGAAAAAGAACTGGATACGGCTGAAATCCTTCAGAACTATCTGCAATCTACGATTGAAGCCCTGCTGAAACTCACCGGCAACAAAAAAGGGAGTGTGGAAAAAACGGATGTTGCTGCCGTGGTAGCTCATAAAACCGGTATTCCTTTAGGTAAAATTCAGACCAAAGAGCGCGAAAAGTTGCTCAATATGGAGGCTCACCTAAAGGAGCGCGTTGTTGGACAGGACCATGCCATCAAAGTGATTTCCGATGCCGTGCTGGAATCCCGTTCGGGCCTGACCAAACCGGGTCAACCCACTGGTTCTTTCTTCTTCCTCGGTCCCACGGGTACCGGCAAGACCGAACTGGCCAAATCGCTGGCAGAATTCCTCTTTAACGATGAGTCTACTCTAATCCGATTCGATATGTCGGAGTTTAAAGAAGAACATTCAGCAGCGGTGTTACTGGGGGCCCCCGCGGGTTATGTAGGTTACGAAGAAGGGGGTATTCTGGTGAACAAAATCCGGGAGAAGCCCTACGCTGTGGTGCTCTTTGATGAAATTGAGAAAGCTCATGCTTCGGTCTTTGACATTTTCTTACAGATCATGGATGAAGGAAAACTACACGACCGTTTGGGCAAAGAAGGTGACTTTTCCAATGCCGTGGTGCTCTTCACTTCCAATATCGGTAGTCAGTACATCATAGATACCTTTGCCGAAGGTGAGTTGCCCACCTCCCAGCAGATGATGGAGCGAATGCGCGGCCACTTCCGCCCCGAGTTTTTGGCGAGGGTGACCGAGATTGTCCCCTTCGCCCCCATACAGGAAGAAAACGTGGTGAAGATCTTCGATATTCATTTGAAAAAATTACTTACCTTACTAGACAAGCAAGGCATAAGCCTGCAAATAAGTGATGCGGCCAAGCAGCAATTGGCTTTATCGGGTTATACCCCCGAATACGGAGCACGTCCGTTAACTGGGGTAATCCGCAATCAGTTGCGCCGCCCCATCTCCCGGCTCATTATCGCCGGCCATGTCAAGAAAGGCTCTGTCATTGAGTTGGATGTAGACGAAAAGCAAGAATTAGTATGGAAGTACGATTGAGCAGGTTACATTTCATTAATGACTTTTACTAATAAATAAGTTAATAATTTAAAGACTATACTACCCCAGAAAACCTATGAACGAAGTTGAAATTGGCGGTCAATTAGTACCGCAACAATCTTTTGAAGCGATTACGCAAATCTCATCGAATCGCACCCTACTGGTGCAGAAGCTGAGTTCGCGACCTACTAAACCAGAACCCGTTACCGGGCTGAAAACCATTAACGAAGTTTTTGACCACTTTAAGCCAAACGTTAAAGTAGAGTTTGAAAACGAGGAGGGTGCCCCGGTCAACGAAGAGCTTCACTTTAACAACTTGGCTGATTTTACCAAAAATGGTATCGTGGAGCAAAGCGAGTTTCTAAAAAACCTAAACGCTCAGCAGGACAGCTACCATAAATTTATGAAACAGCTACGTTCTAATAAGATACTAAAATCGGCCCTACAGAACCCTGAAGCCAAGCAAGCTTACTTACAGGCATTACAGGCCATGATTCAGGAGATTGAACAGGCTGATCAGTAATCATTTATCTCATTCACAACCTACTAACCGATAGTCCGATGGCTGAAGAAAAAGAACAAGCGGCCGCGCAAGCCGCCACCAAAGAAAAAGCTACCTTAGATAACCCTAAAAAAGTATTAGAAGAGAGTTCCGATGAACTTATTGAATACGGTGGATTTGAACTCATTGAATCTTCCGTAGACGGGGCCAAGGTCATGAACCCCGAGGGCAAAGCCCGTAAGAATATTTTCCTGAAGGAATCTGCCAAGAAAGGCGAACGGGAAAAACTCAAAAACCAACTACAAATGTGGTACGACCTTTTGAGTGGTACCGATGACATCTCGGAGATGATTGAGAAGAGCCAGGAGAAGGTAGAAAAAGCCGAAGAGCTGCTCAAAGAGAACCTGAAGAAAGCCCTGAACGAAACTACCGAGCTGGAGCGAAACTATCGCTCACTGGCTATGTTCTACAAAAACGCCGAAACCGATAAGGTACGAAATATCACCATCTTCAATGCCGATATTGATCGGCTGAAAGACCTGGATAACACCCTGGTGATTGACAAGATTGCCGAAGAGTTAAAAGCTCGCCACGACCGCCTCGACCTACGAGAAAACTACTCGCTATTGGTTATTCCGGGCTACCTGGGTTCCAACAAGGTAGTGGAAAAGTGGGCTAAGATCGCCTACCAGAACAAAACTATGCTAGTGACGGATTTCAACCATCTGGATGACCCCGATGCAGTGATGGAAGAATTTGATATGGCTAACCTGACGGGCGGCGAAATCCATCGCTCTAACGTGATGATGACCTGCAACTGGCTCGTAGGCCGGGAGCAGTACGAAGAACTGGACGAAGAGGATCCCATGTACATTCCTCCTTCTACCGCATTGGCCGGAAAGATTTACAGTACTCTAATCGCCCAGCCAACAGCCGGTAAAATGCACGGTGGCTTGAACGAAGTAGATGGAGTAGCCTTCCCGCTGAAGAAAAGCGAAATCTCTGAGCTGGAGAAACGAGGATTAGTACCGATGGTAAAAGAGTGGGAGAAAGTAATGGCCTTCTCGGCTAAGACTCTTTATAACGGTAACGACATCGGCTTACAGACTTATTCAGTGGTTCGAGTATTTGACTACGTAGGAAAAGTCATCATCGACTTTTTGAACCGCCAGGCATTTGTGAACTGGACCCCAAAAGTACAGAAAGACCTGAGTCGCGAGATTTCCCGTTACCTGAAAAGCATTATGGGCAGTGACAAGATCATTCAGGATTACAAACTGATGCGACTGGAGCAGGACCCTGAAACCAAACGAATTAATATCGATCTGCATATTACTCCATTCTTCCCGGCCAAGAATTTCTTGCTGAAATTAGGTGGTACTAAAGGCGACACCGCCGAAGAATGGCAGTCGGAATATGCCGAGCAATAATAGCTTTTAAGAATGCATCAGAAAATACACAAGGTAAGAACGAACGGCAGCAGCAGTTTTCAGTATCATACCGGCAGAACCATCACGGTTTCTGAGGTAGTGAGAATGTTAACTGAGAGCAGCCGTTCAAATCGCCACACCTGCGTCCGAAGAGGTTCCAAGCTTTTGCTGGATAAAATGGCCGAAAAGCAGTGGAGAATCAGTGCGGGTGCTCACCGGGGTGGGTTTGGTGGAAAAAACAAAGCACCCGATCAAACCACCCACATCACCATGAATGTAGGCGGAAGCTCTTATCACTTACGCTTGGATGCAAAAGGACACTTATTTATGATTACCGGACCGGGAATAGAAAATACTGTGATGCCTTGGGTGGCACCCGGCAGCAGATAAATCAAAATCAAACCAAATTATAATCACCTAAATTACTAACACCATGGCAGTACGCGCAAGACTAGAACTGGACAGTCTACAAGATGTTCGAGTTATTGACTTTTCTTACAGTTTTAATCGGGATATTGATGCTTCCGGCCGTCCTTCGGGAATCGTTCGGGGTGGTACCGTTCAAATGACTATTGAATCTACCAAAAGTGCTTTCCTTCCTACCTGGATGACCCTCGGTCAGGGAAAGATGAAAGACGGTCAGATTGAAATTATGGACGATACCGATGACGAAAAACCCATCAAAACAATCAAGTTCAAAGACGCCTACATTGTAGAGTACGGCGAGAACTTTAGTTGGCAGGGCGGCGAAAATATGATGGAAACCTTCGTGATCTCCTGCCGCGAAATTACGATCGAGGGCGACGGAGGACCGGCCGTTTACGAAAACGAATGGCCGATGTAAGTGAGCCGTTCGCTCAATAACTGTAAATGAAGTTTGATAACATCATTAACCTTATCAAATTTGAGTTAAGCTATCCGATAGTGGAATACGATAGCTTAACTCGACCAGTCCTTCAGTAAATGGGATATCATTCATTGTATCTATTCTACAGATTTACTGGAAATTGTAATTCAGTCACTACTGGACTTAGGGCTAGCCTATTGAGCAAAGTCACAAAATCTACTATACTAATTCATTACCAAACCTTAACTTCCAATGGAAAACCAAGAATTATTCGGAACCTTCTACGGCATTTTCATGCTGGCTATATTTGTTTTTTTCGCAGTGTGCGGATGGCGCATTTTCACTAAAGCAGGTAAGCCGGGGTGGGCAGCATTTATTCCGATTTATAACATACTAATCTATCTTGAAATTATTGGAAAACCGTGGTGGTGGCTGTTGCTTTTCTTGATTCCAGTAGTAAGTTTTATTATCTCCATTTGGGCAGCTAATTTATTGGCAAAAAGCTTTGGGCATAATGAAGGGTTTACCGTAGGGCTCGTACTATTACCTATTATCTTTATACCGGTTTTAGCTTTTGGCAATAGCAGTTACCAAGGGCCTGCTGGTCTGGAAGCTGGGGTTCAACCCGCCTATTAGTATAGGCCATGATAATCCAGAAGCTAGGTACTCAATAGTATCTTGCGAGTATCAATACTGCTATTTCGGTATTCGTTTTGGCAGTATATTGTTCTACTAACTGAAAAGATAACAATCCAAGTTTAAACAGTGGTCTTTTGGCACAACAAGTAAAAGTACATATTACTATCGCGGGCGAATCGGTATCGCCTTTCTCCGGAGTGAGTATTTCTCAGGATATCAATCAGCATCATACTTTCGAAATATCGCTACCGGCTGATGCTTTTAAGGATACCGGCAAAGCCATACTTGAGCAATCAAAAAAATATATTGGTCAGGAGTGCCACATCCGCTTTTCCCCTGACTTATTCAGACGCGATAAAGGGGAAAATGAGTTTATCGGCATTGTTACTGAAGTACGCCTAAACCGCTCGAGCCAAGGAAAGCGTACTATTCTTCTTATGGGCTACAGCCCCACCATACTCATGGAAGGTCACTCCCAATGCCGAGCTTTTTATGAAATGAGTGTGAGTGAGATAGCTTCTTCCATGCTGGAATCAATCCCTCACTCGTTAGAAGCTCAGATTAACCCGAGTAGTTCGCCTACGTTACCCTATGTTTTGCAGTATTATGAATCCAATTATAAGTTTCTGCAACGTATGGCCGCCCGCATTGGCCAGTGGTGCTTTTATAATGGCACTAAACTTATTTTCGGTGAACTACCCCGTGATCAAAAGGTAAACCTGCCTCTGGTGAAAGACCTTTTCAACCTGGATTTTTCATTTAAACTACTGCCGGTCAATTTCAATGTGTATGCGTATAATTACGAGAAAAACGAAGTCTATCAGAGTAAAGGAGCTGATGTAACCGTAAATGATCTGGACGAGTACGGAAAATTTGCTTTGGAAGAATCAGGTCGGCTTTACAGTCAAGAGCCTTCTTCTGTTTCGAGCCAACTTATCAGTGGACAGCAAGAGCTTGACAGTCTGGCTGTGAACCGAAAAACAGCCACTGCGAGCAATCTGGTTATGATGAACGGCACCAGCGATAATCCTTTTTTAAATGTAGGGAGCATCATTAATATCACTGGCGAAACCAAAAGTGAACAGGACTACGGCGAGTTCGTGATTATTTCTCTACAACATGCTATTGGCGAATCGTACGATTATCAGAATAGCTTCACAGCCATTCCCGCTGAAATTGAATCCCCCCCGCCACCTTCAGTCCCGGAACCGGTTTGCAGTACTCAGCCAGCGGTGGTAGTAGATCATAATGATCCTGATCAGCTGGGAAGAGTAAAAGTGAAATTTCCGTGGCAGGATGAGGTTACTACTCCCTGGATCAGGGTTTCTCAGGTATACGGGGCGAGCAATGCTGATGATCCTGGTTTCTATTTCGTACCTGAAATTGATACTGAAGTGATGGTAGGCTTTGAGCACAATAACCCCGAGAAACCCTTCGTGCTTAGCAGCGTCTACCATCTTAATTCGGCTCCCAGTGCTGCCGCCGACCCCGAAAATCAGACCAAAATAATAAGGACCCGGAGTGGTAATCAGGTACACTTCATTGATGAGGATGGCAAAGAGAAAATCCGGATTTTTCAGAATGATGATTCAATTAACGAAATTTGTCTGGAGATGGATGGTGACGGAAAAATTACCATAAAAACCGCAGGGTTGCTGGATATTTCCGCCAAATCCATCAATATTGAAGCCCAAGAAAATATTGACATCAACGCTGGAACCGACTTTAACCTTACGGTAGGAGGCAACCTTAAGACAGATGTAACCTCCAACCTAGAACAAAAAGCTAATGCTGTATCAATTTCAGCCAACACCGATGTCGGCATTGAGGGGGGTACCAACGTTGAGGTATCAGGCGGAGTTGAAGTAAATGTAGACGGAGGAGTTAATACTTCCGTAAAAGGAGGAGCTGAACTTTCATTGGAAGGCAGTGCCATGGCTAGCCTCAAGGGTGGATTAGTTAGAATCAATTAATTATGCGGCCGTACTACCGACTCCCACTTAAATTCAGCAATCTCGTTCAGAAAAAAAGACTGGAACTCTGTAGTCTGGAAGAATCCATCCGCCAGCATATTCACCTGATTATCAAAACCCACTACCACGAGTATCGCTTCGATTCTAACTATGGCTGCTACGTCTGGGACAAAGACTTTGATAACATCCAGAGTATTGCAAAATGGAAAGACGAACTAGAAGACCTGGTACTACAATCACTTAATGCCTACGAAAAAAGAGTTAGCAACGTGCACGTAACGGTCACGGTAGATGAACTGCCTACTCCCGACCCGCGTACCAAGCAAATAATCCGACATCGCAAACGCATTACGCTTCTTATTCAGGGAATTGTAAAGCGAACCAACCAGCCGTTGCACCATACCGAATATATGTTCTTCAGTCCTTTATCTTTAGCCTGATTTTGTGCTAATTACGCTATGCAATTCTCTCACGAAAACCAATTTCAGCGTGATAAGGTAAAACAACGGCTACTTAAAACAGCCGCTGAAATTTGGGGCTACGACGAAGCCGAGATGGAAGGGTTAGACCCGCTGGTTGATCTACTTTTCGGGGCCTGTGCCGTACAGTTTGAGAAAACTGCCCGGGAGCTACAACAATCAAAAACCCGGGTACTAAAGCAACTAGCCACTCTTCTACTTCCTGAGGCTTTAACTGTTCCGATTCCGGCCCACGCGATTATGCACAGCCGATCGGTAGAACCCCAGCATGTGGTTACTACCGAAGATCAATTTCTTACTTTTCAGGAGGTAGTAAACCCGGAAAATCTGACAAAACCCGAATCGAAAGAAGTACACCTCTCCCCGGCTCTTAATACTACGCTCATTGATGGCGATGTCCGTTTTGCTGCCTTTAGTAAAAAACTTGTACAGTTTAAAGGAGTACTCCAACGGGAGGTTGTTTTAACCGGCAGTAGCGATTTGCCTTCTCACTCCCTCTGGTTAGGAGTTGAACTTCCCCCGAAAGCGGGCAAGATAGAAACCCTAACTTTTTACTTTGATTGGATAAATCAACCTGATGCGGCGTATTATCTCACTTTACTACCATCAACTCAATGGTACCTCAATAATCAGCGCTTGAATGTAAGGTCAGGCTACGCTCCGGTAGAAGTGAAACTGCGTTCTCAACCCTCTGAATGGCAAGATCAGCTTCCTAGTATCTCAGACGGACTGGAACAGCAGACATTACAAGCCTATCAGAACTCTTTTGTTACCGTTGAAGATTTTCCAAATTCGCCGCGACAAAACCCGTATCCAGATAGCTTTACTTCGGTTTTTAGTGCTGAAGAACTAGCGAACCTACCTTCTTCAATTACCTGGATAGAGATACGTTTTCCGCAATTAATGCCACCGGAAGTACTATCTAATACCATTTGTGCTATTAACTGTTTTCCGGTATTGAATCGTAAACTGCACCGGAGCAACCGACCCTACCGGGTCACCAAGTTACTCAATGTTATACCTTTGTCTACTTCAGACTATTTTCTCGCCATCCGAAAAGTGGCCAATGACCAAGGCGCACAGTACCGAAGTGTACCCTTCCAACGCTTCAAAACTCTGGAACCCAATACCTACGCCATCCGCCAGGAGGGCGCTAGCCGCTTCGACGAGCGAAATGCCATTGAGTTTACTAGCTACCTGCTAGATTTGGTGAGGGACGAAAATGCAGCATTTGAGGCATTGGGCGGTAGCCGGGTGATTCAGGATGTAAAAGCTGTGCGGCAATATGTTTCCCGCTTGGAACGACAAATCTCTGCCACTGCCACAGCTTCGGATGTTCATCACTATTTGGCCTTAAACGCCGAACGGGACGAAAATATCTGGGTAGAATTTTGGTCTACACTGGGTAATATTGCTAACCGAATTGCTTCGGGAACTAAACTCCAGCCCCTTAACAGCAGTGACTATAAAGCTGACGGGCTGCAATTGGTTACTACTACGCACGGAGGCCGTGACAAACCCAGTGATGCTGAGAAAATTCATTCGTTCCGGAGCGCACTACTATCCCGAGATCGATTAGTTACGGAAGAAGATATAAGAGCCGCCTGCTATGCCCGGTTAGGAGACCTGATAAGCAATGTAACCTTTAGCAAAGGCGTGCGGGTGTTGCCTCGCGCTAATCAGGCACTTGAACGTACTCTGGATATCAACATCCGGCTAACCAACCAGGCTCAGATGGCTGAGGAAGAATTAGAAAGTACTCAGCGCGATTTACAGCAATTTATTTCTCAGCGTTCAACTACAGTGCTGCCCATTCAAGTAGTATTGACTAACAGCTAATGTTTGTATTGACTATTTTTCGCTGCTAATGTCCCAGGAAAAAGATAATCTCCAGCAAGACTTACTGGCATCGTTCCAGGCTGATTCTAAGCTACAGAAAGTTGAAATTAGGCCAGAAACGCTGGTTGCCAACGCTCTGCGTCATCAAACAGTCTCCATAGAAGATGTTTATATCCGGCCCGTTAGCACTTTTCAACGCTCTTATGCTCCGGACCTTTTATCTATCGAGAAACGGGAAAGAACACTTGGTAACCCCTACTATTACATCGATATTTCCAGGGAGGGCTTGTACGATATGCTACCTGAAGGCCTATTCCACGAAACGCTAAAAAAGGACGCTCAGATAGATACGGAAACTGCCGTGGAGGAACTGGAGATGCATCGGAGAGAGGAGAAATCTGCTCGACAGTTTTTTTTACCGCTTGAACAGGAGTTCTACCGGTTACAATTGCTTGCCGAATGGCAGGAGAGCAATATTCTGCTTTCTTCACTAAATAGAGAGCAATACGAGGCTTTAATTGATCTGTGGAACCTTCCACCAGAGCTATCTTCTTATCAGTTGGTGATGATGCTGTACATTATTCCATTGCTCCATCGGGTGGTGGGCGATAATGAGGCCACTTCCAATCTGCTATCACTGGTAATGGAAGTGCCTATTAAGGTGCAAGCCAGCCAATTTACCACTCAGCAAGCGGATGACGTAGTATTACCCGCTTTAGGTGAATTTCAGTTAGGTAAAGATAGTGTGCTAGGCAATCATATTGAAGATTATCATCCCAATTACCGGCTTATTGTAGGTCCGCTAGAAAAGAAGTATATTACCCAATATCTACCGGGCGGAAAAGAGCGAAAAACGTTGTTGAGCCTTTGTGCTTTCTTTCTTCCGTGCCAGTCTGATATATCATTGAAGATTGAAGTCGCTCAGGAAGCAGGTGGTTTTATCCTGGAGACAGAATCTACCGGAGAAGGATATCTGGGTTACACCACCCATTTATAGAAACTATGATTACTATTATTGTACTCGTAATACTGGCATTAGCCTGCGGAACGCTGTTTGTATTAAGCAGTAAAGCCCGTCCTGAACTAAACCTAGGAAAGGCATTAGGATATGCCACAATTTTTATTCTTTTTTTCGCAATGGGAGCGGTGCTGGCCCTAGTGCTTGATCTGGCCCCATCTCTTGTATTTTGGCTAATGTTCGGACTGTCCTTTATTACTGGGGTGCTGCATACTTGGTTATTGCACAAGCGTTTTGCCTGGGTACAAAAGGAGCTTTTTCTAGCTGAACTGCTCTTTACCCTACTGATCTATTCAATAGGATCAATACTAGTTTGCCTGCTGTTTACAAATTTCACCTCGGTTTCTTCCGTTGCCTTCCTGGCCGGAGCTACACTGGCGTTTCTGGTTCCTTTTTTTGTCCATAAAAGTTTTCAGCTGTGGCAGGTGGTTCCCCCGCCTTACTACTACAAGTGGTTCTTCCCTACTGATAAGGAAGCTCCAACACTTACATTCCAAAATACTATTCCACTGCAGTTCACTTTCTACAAGGAGGTAAACCATACCGACTCAACCACGTTCTCGGTGGTTGCGCCTACCAACATTCATCTGGGCGACTTATTTCACTCTTTTTTGGAAGAATATAATCAGCATAACCCCGAAAGCCCTATTCAGTCGTATCGCCCACCATTTTCGTGGATGTTTTACTGCGAAACCGGAAAATGGTGGAAGCCTCGCAAGGTAGTTGACCCCGATATTTCTATCTTTGAGAATAACATTAGGTCTAATGAATCGGTGAACGCAGTTCGTATTCATAAATAATAGTTACTAGTCAATGCAACCTTATATCAACTACCATACTGTTAACTGGCGCGATGGAATGAAGGTCAACAAAGATCACTTCGTTCAACAGGAAAATGCCATGCTTGACGCTATTCGCGATACAGCTGCAACACAAATCACGCCCTTTAACTACGGATTACTCGATGGCGTCTCAAACCAGACTTCTTTGGATCTGACTGCGAATCTGGCTAGCAGCCGCAAGCTTACCGTTACGCTTTCGCGCTGTCGGGCTATTACTTTGGGAGGCGCTCGCATAGAACTAAATTCTTCGGCTAGTAGTGAGCTACATTCACCCATTAAGGCCGAGCATGAAGTACAGGATTCTGACCAGTTACTGTACGATATTATTCTAACGGTAAATCCGTTTGCCCGTCAGCCAACTGGCCCTCCTAATCCGGAAGAAATTCCACTGCGACATCCGTATACATCGCCTCATTACCATTTGCAGATTGTTCCCTCCCATCAGATTAATATTACCGATTTGGGGGCTTATCATCTTACGCTGGCTAAAGTCCGGGTAATTGGCAATGAAGTAAAAGTTTCTGATAAATTCATTCCTCCCAGTAGTCGTATCACCGCCCATCCGGCAATCCTTGAGTTTTACGATCAACTAATGGAAAGTATGCTACACACCGGCTCTCATTCCCGGCAGGTGATTGTAAAAATGCGATTGAAGAGTGAGGAGTCGCTGATGATTGCTAACCTCTTCACCTTATCGCAGGAAGTACTTAATTTTATCGCCGGACATCTGGATTTCGCCCGTCTTCGTTTGCGTTACCTCCCTCCCATTCACCTATTGGAATTGTTTACCAAGTACGCACGTACGGTGCGGGTCTGCCTCGATTGCATGAGCGACAACGGTAAAGAAGAAGCTTTAAACTATGTTCAAGAGTGGACGGAAGTACGGCCTGGTAATATTGAAAACACCATCAATACGCTACTGGAGCAGGATTACGATCATTTAAATCTTTATTCTCTGCTTGACCAGACGGCCCAGTTTGCCGATTTGATGCAAACCCTGTTCGCTAAACTTAGCGAATTAGACTATATTGGTAAACCAAAAGAGCCCAGTAGACCAAAAAATAATGTGTTTGTCCGGGAAACTGCCCCTCCGGTGGACACTAAAAAGAAAGGAAGTTTTTGGAAAATATAATTGATACTCATGAGTAAGCCCGCTGCTGTAATTGGAGATATGCATACTTGCCCTTTGGCTACTCCCGGTACGCCTCCGGTTCCTCACGTGGGCGGGCCGATTCTTCCTCCCGGAACACCAACCGTACTGATCGGCAACCGCCCTGCCGCCTGTGTCGGCGATATGGCCACCTGCGTTGGACCGCCAGACTCAATCGCAATGGGCTCGCTTACTGTCATGATTGGAGGTAAGCCCGCAGCCCGGGTTGGCGACCAAACTGCACATGGGGGGGTAATTACGGGCCCTGGGGTGCCCACCGTACTGATCGGTTAATCAAGTATTTATGGAACCTATTAACCAAGCGGAGCGCAAGACAGCAATTACCAAGTTTTTTATTTTTCTGGTTCTATCCGTTTGTTTGTTCGTCCTGCCTTTCTTCTTCTATGGGCTTATTCCCAGTAATAATACCCCAGCACCCAAACCAGAGATTGTTGAACCGAAAACGGACCCCTCTCAAATAGCTGAAGTAAAACAGCGGCTCAGTACGTTGGCTAACCGTATGAAGAACATTAACATTATGTTTTTAGTAGATGCTACCGAAGGGATGGGGCAGCATTTACCAGCTGTAGCCCAATCTGCCCAAAATGTAAGACAGCAGTATGATGCTGAAGTTGCCGCGGCTTGCTACCGCGATGCCGCGGAAGGCGCCTGGCTTTATATGACGAATACTATGGTAGGGGATGATCCTGCTCCTTGGATAAGGTCTTTGGACACTAAAACTAAATTTGACCGAGATGAACCGGAGGCGTTATACTACGGACTCAAAAATGCCCTGGAATCCGAGCATCTGACTGTAGGTGAAACCAATTTACTGATTCTGGTAGGCGATGCCGGAAACCACGCCCAAGAGCCTCTCACCGATGTATCACCTACGGAAATTGTAGAACTATTGAAGGGCAAAGATTGCCATTTTGGAGCGTTTCAGGTACAGAACCCAACCTCTAGCACTAGCTACGCCGAATTTTCCACTCAAATGATGAACGATATCCTTGAACCCGTAAAAGCTAGCTTCGAATCCGGGACATTTCAGGAAAAAGATAGCCTAGATCGCTTTGGACTATACTATCAATTGAAGGGAGAAACTCAAAATTTACTGTACGCTGTCAACCCTTCCCAATCGCTAACTGAAGACGCCTTGACTGACAAAATCAATCAGTTTGTTGACGAAGTACTTGCTCCCCTTCAGCAATACACTGGACAGATTGAGGAACTGGCGGCAGGTAATTATTCCGGCTCGCTCGAACCGGAATTGCTCAACTTTCTCAATCAGTATCAGATCACTGAAGAAGAACTAGAGCTACTTCGGCAGTAGATCAGACAACCAAACATTGAGCGATATTCATTGAGCTCCTTTTACGCCCATCTTCATTGTATAAACTGACTTCATGGCGGTAATGAATAGCGTTTTGCGGTTCTTTCCGCCGAAACACACATTTGCGGTCCAGTTCTCCGGTACGGGAATTTGCTCAATTTGCTTGCCTTCAGAATTAAATACCGTTACCCCGGCTTTTCCGGTGAGGTATAAGTTACCTTTAGTATCCAGGGTCATCCCGTCGGAACCCATCTCTACGAATAGTTCTCGGTTACTTAGTTTTCCATCAGAGCCTATCTGGTAGCGGTAGGTTTTCTTATCGTTGATATCAGCCACGAACAGTGTTTCCCCGTCTGATGTGCCAATAATTCCATTGGGGCGCACCAGGTCGGTGGCTGCTACAGTTAAGGTTTGATAGTCGGGCGAGAGGTAGTAGACATCTTCGCTTTCAACCTCTTTCTCCGAGCGGTTCCAGTAATCGCGTTTGTAAAACGGGTCGGTAAAGTAGATACCGCCGTCAGGATGCACCCACACATCGTTCGGACCATTCAGTTTTTTGCCCTCGTAGCTATCTACCAGTACCTCTACATCTTTGTTTTTATCAATTAGCCAGAGTTCATTTTTTTCATCGGCACAGGCAATCAGGTTTCCATCTTTATCAAAATAAAGTCCATTAGCCCGACCGGCACCTTCCATAAATACTGATAAAGTTCCATCAGTTGACCATTTCACAATCCGGTTATTGGGCTGATCGGTAAAGTACACATTTCCCTTAAGATCGGCCGCTGGTCCCTCGGTAAATATATACTCCTCCGCAACTTTGCTTAACTCTGCACCTTTAGCGACAATACTTCTTTGTGCGTGATTGTGGTGCGCAGTACTGATGAAAAAAGCTAGCAGTACAATAAATTGGTAGTAGTTCATGACAGATGGTCGATATTAATTGAAACTGAGTAACTGATTTTGAATAAAGGTAAGCTAGACTTCGTCCGGTAAGGGATGCTTCCAAGGATCGCGATAAGGACGTTGCAGCAGCGCAGTTGCTTCGGTATCGTCCACCACTACCATTTTTTCCGGATCGTATACCAGTGGGCGGCCTATCGCCATGGACATATTAGCCAAAATGCAGGAAGCGGTAGAAATATGTCCGTTCATAATGTCAGCTACTGGCTTGGTCTGGTTTTCAATAGCGTTCAGAAAGTCCAGCATATGCAAACGTGTAGCAGGAGCCGCATTAAGTTCAATCCGGTCTTCGGTCACATCTTCCGGATACTTTTCCTTTTCGTAGACCACATCAAAATGGATGGGGTCTCCTTTTTCGTAAGGGAGGAAGTCAGACTGCATGGTGCTACCGGCCAGAGTACCGTTTTCACCGTACAGTTTAAACGACCAGGGATATTCGGGGTCAGCGGGTGCTCCCCAACTGCGATGCTGCCATACGCAATTCAATTCCGGATACTCAAACACCGCTGATTGCGTATCGGAAATGTTGGACTTACCGTCTTTCTGCACATAAATACCTCCCTGAGAAGAAATCTGCTGGGGCCATCCCAAATCCAGCATCCACCGGACGGTGTCCAGCATGTGTACACACATATCGCCTACAATACCGTTACCGTACTCCATAAACGTACGCCACCAACGAATGTGAGGCGGTCCGTCGTAGGGCCGTAGCGGAGCCGGACCGGTCCACAAGTCGTAATCAAAAAAGTCGGGAACGGGTTCAACCGGAGGATTGCCATTGGCGCGCATATGAAAGTAGCAACACATCTCTACGTGGGAAATTTTACCCAGTAAACCGGCGTCTACCACCTGCTTTTTAGCATCAATCAGGTGGGGGGTACTTTTTCGTTGAGTGCCTACCTGAATAACTTTATTGTATTTCTTAGCCGCAGCGACAATCGCTTCGCCCTCCAGCACATCTACACTGATGGGTTTTTGCAAATATACATGCGCCCCAGCCTTTATAGCATCAATGGCTTGAAGAGCATGCCAGTGATCGGGTGAGCCGATTAATACGATGTCCAGATCTTTCTCCGCCAGCATTTCCCGGTAGTCGGAATAGGTACGGGGAGTATTACCAGATTTCTGCCGCTGACTGATCAGGCTGGCTGCCTCCTTGAGCAATCGTTGGTCAGGATCACATACGGACACTACCTCAACCGGAGCTACCTGAATGAGGCGAAACACATCATTTTTCCCGTACCAACCGGTGCCGATGAGTCCCACTCGCCAGGGTTTGTCCCGTAAAAGCATATCAAGTCCTTGAGGACCAAATGTTGAAAGAGCCAGCGAGGCAGAAGCCGTCTGAAGAAAGCGACGGCGATTAATATTGAAACTGTTCACAATTATAGAAATTAAGTTGCTGTGCCGATAAATATAGAAAAGGTTGATTACAATTTCCCATTCTGCTCGACTTTACCTTCGCAATAATATAGCTCGTTTACTTCATCCACACTTCCAGTTCGTCGATAGAAACCTACGATCCGTCTATTTTCAATAACATTCTAAACATTCCCGTCGTACAAACTATTGTAAACACACTTGTGGAAGAAAACAAATAGATCTTTAAACAAAAGTTAAGGATGCACTTAAATAGATATTTTTTAGCAGTAGGATTTTTTTTAATACTAGCCAGCTTTGGGCACGCCCAGCATCAGATTAGTGGAAACATTATAGACGGTGAAACCGGTGAACCCGTTCCTTTCGCCAATGTAGCCCTCTACCCCGAAGGTGAGCAATCCGTACAGCAGGGAAACATTTCTAATGCCGAAGGAAAATTTACCCTAAACAACATTCCTAAAGGAAAATATAAATTAGAAATCAAATTTGTGGGATATGAGGCCTATCAGGTGCAAGGTTTAGAAGCCAGCGATAACATTTCGCTGGGTAAGATTGAGATAACCCCTTCAGTGGAGCAGTTGGACGAGGTTGTAGTAGAAGGCAAAGAAGTATCCAAACCAGTTGAGACCACCATGGAGGGAATGGTGATTCGACCTGAACAGAACCTGTCCAACTTAGGAGGTAGCGTATTGGATGTACTACGCAATACTCCTTCCGTCATTGTAGGTCAGGATGGGGGGATTACTATCCGAGGTAGTAATTCACCTAACATTCTGATTAATGGTCGTAACTCGGCACTGGCCAGTGACCTAGCCCAATTGCCAGCCAGTGCTATCAAGAGTATTAATATTGTTACCAACCCAAACGCGAAGTATGATGCTGAAGGTACCGGTGGAGTTATTAATATCCAGCTAAAGAAAGGAACGAAGAAAGGGACTCACGGCAAAGTAGAGCTAACCTTGGGCAACCGCTACCGGGTAAATGGGTCAGCCCGGATTAATCGGCAGGGCGAAAGAACTAACGTCTTTGGCGGATATAACTACCGGCGTTCGCCGGGAATTGGCACTAGTTCGGTAGTTCGGGAAACCTTTGGAGAAAATCCTCAAACCCTACGACAAGAGCGGGTTGTTGATCGTTTTGAAGAGAACCATACTTTTAACTACGGGCTTGATTATTACTTTCCGAACAGTACGCTGAGCTACGAAGGAGTGCTAGAAGTAGAGACTGAGGATGATGGTGAAACCACTACGAGTCGCCTCACCAATGCTCAGGGAGAACAGTTGCTTTACAATGTTCGCGACAACCGGGAAACGGGAGAAGATTTTACGATTGATAATGCTCTAATTTATAAACGGCAGTACGACCGAAAAGGTCAGGACTTTCGGATATCAGTGAGTCACTCGTTTCGTGACGATATTGAAATGCAGAGCACAGTGACCACTGCTTTAGACAACACCGAAATACCAGTGCTTCAGCAGCGGGCTACGGACGAGGGAACCCGACACGTGGCAGTGGGGCAGATAGACTACGCCCGGCCATTTGATAACGATAATAAGTTGGAAGTAGGAGCAAAATCCATCATACGATCAGCCGACAATAATTTTGTTTTTGAGAATTTGAACTCGGATACCCAGGAGTGGGTGAACGACCTGAATGTTAGTAACCGCTTTTTGTACGGTGAGCAGGTATACGCTGCCTACGGAATTTACAGCCAGACATTAGGAGACTGGCAGTTCTCTGCCGGTAGCCGCTTAGAATATACCCGCATTGATACCGAACTTAAAACTACCGGAGAGGAAAACGATCAGCGATACCTTAATCTTTTTCCTAGTGCGAATGCCATATATACGCTGAACGAACAGAACTCATTTAAATTCACCTACAGCCGACGTATCGATCGGCCTAACTCCTGGCGTCTGAATCCATTCCCCGATATTGCCGACACACTCAACATTCGTCTGGGTAACCCAAACTTACAGCCTGAATTTATCCAGTCGTTAGAATTAGGCCATAAGTTGACATTGCCGCGTACCGATTTAACCTCTAACCTGTTTTACCGTCGGGTGAACGGTTTGGTAGATTGGCTTGTAGAAGTGGACGAAAACGGGGTGTCTACCCGCATGCCCGCTAACCTGGCCAGTGGTACTACTTACGGACTAGAACTGATCACTACCAGCCAGATCAATAGTTGGTGGGATATTAACGGAAGTGTTTCATTCTTCCGGGCGATTATTGATGGAACCAACCTAGACGAGGATTTTACTAACGAAGCTTTCGCTTGGAATGCTAAATTCACTAGTAGTTTTGCCTTACCCGCTGATATAAACATGCAACTGGTAGGTAACTACGAAGCCCCTGAAGCAGAAGCTCAGGGATTTGACGATGCCCGCTACTACGCCGACCTAAGTTTTCAACGGGAATTTGAGAAGAGCCAAGTGAGCGTAAGCATTCGCGATATCTTCAATACCTACCAATTCGGCAGCGAAGCTTTTACGGATGAATTCCGCCAGTATTTTGTGTATAAGCGCGATTCTCGCCGGATTTATCTAACCTATAGCTATAGCTTCTAGCTGGATAGTATTGAATTAAAAATAGTGCCCCTCTCCGGTACTAATCTTGGTGAGAATATTACAAAGTATTCTGAATTGGAAGAGTGCATAAATGGTAAGTGAGAGCAGTTAATAAGCCGTTTTTCTCAAATCGGAATACGTTCCTCAATCACAGAAAGCCCTTCAAAATCCCCCTTTCTGTTGATTTCTTACACTTAGCATTATTGTTGTTTAACAATCACATAAAAACATTAAACTTTAATAGCATATATTTGAGCTAGTTAACTTTTTGTTTAATTGCTCAAGTTATTTTAGTTATGTTATCACAATTGATTTACGTAAGCAAGCGGGATAGAGCTTGCACTGAAGAAGAAATTGAAAAAATTCTTTCCGCCTGTGAAAGGAACAACAAGGAAAAAGACATCACCGGAGTGTTGCTCTATTCGCCCACCCACTTCGTTCAGTATCTGGAAGGTAACTACAACGAGATTTCTCGTTTGTACAAAACAATAATACAAGACCCACGACATAAAGATGCCGTTATGTTAGGAAATAGCCCTATTGAAAGTAGGTCTTTTCCATCTTGGCAGATGGGAGCAAAAAAATTTAATGATTTCACTATTGAATATGCATCTGAGATGCATGAAAGCGAGTTAAATACATTTCAAAGAATTCTAGATGGAAAGAATTCGGCCAATAGCGAAATGATTGCCGTAATCAAAAAGTTCTTCAGGTAACGTATTTCAAGTTTCTTCTTTACCATACCATAACGGCTATCTCTGGAACTAACCGAGATAGCCATTTTTTTAAAGTCATTATGTAGAGTTAGGCGCTATTTTCTACGCTACTCGGTAACTTGGTGATTTTCTCACAAATTACTTCAAGTCAATCCAATAAAGCAGCTTCTGGGGCATGTTATTTCCTTGTGCGTTAGCTTGGTAGAAAGAACCGGCATTAGCTTCAATAATCTTTCTGGAAGCAATATTAGTCTCGTCGCAGGTAACCAGCACGCGGCTATAGCCTAGTGTCTTTATTCTAGGAAGTGCCAGTGCTAGTAGTTGTTTTCCGTACCCTTTTTTCCGCTTTGACGGCCGAATAGTATACCCAATGTGTCCCCCGTAGTTTCTTAAGTAGTCAGTGAGCACGTAGCGGAAATGCAGCTCCCCTATAAACTCACCTTTATCTACCAACCAAAACGTTACGTAGGGTACCCAGCCCTGAGGCAGGTCTTGTCTTTGAGCGTGCTTTTCGGTTAAATTAATATATTGGTCCACGGTTAAAGGCCGCCCAAATACACGATAGAAGCTGTCTTCTTGGTGTATACGCAACTCTTCTACTGCCCGGACAAAGCTGCGGCCGTACTTTATTTTCGGTTTAATCAGCTCCATACTTAAATCAAATAACCCGACTTCTACCTAAGGAATATTACTAGTAACAATCTGATCGTTAGTATATCGACAGTTGCCCTTATCAAAAACTCTAAATTACTACCAATCCCGAATGCTATCCTAAGTATTCGGTTTTTTTTGTTAGTAGCGCCACACAACATTGAGTCGCCAACGAATAAGTCTTAATTTTCCGAAATGCTTCGGATAGCTAGAATATTAAGTCTGGATGTAGCCTTGGGGGCCTGCGTGAGCAGTTGGTTCGTTGCCACCGTAGTCGATGCACCTATTTCCAGGGTTACTCTTCTTGCCTTAGGCATTGCTGTATGGCTGATTTACACTGCCGACCACCTCTGGGATGCTTACCGGTTAAACCACACTTCGCATACCTTACGTCACCGCTTTCATCAGCAGCATTTTCAAGTTATCCTGTTAGTTTTTTTATTATTTTCTTTGGCCGGAGTAATCAGTCTACTGTATCTACCTCAAGCTATTTTACGTTTCGGGATTTTGCTTCTGGTTGGGGTGGCGGTCTATTTTCTAATTTTTCAGTTTACCAGTCTTAAGCAGCGTTTTCCCAAAGAAGTATCAGCCGCTTTTTTGTACACCACTGGAATATTCCTACCCTCCTTAGCGCAACTATCGAGCTATCCTCCCGAGCTTTTCTTGTTATTCGCTCAGTATTTTGGGTTGGCACTCGCTAACTTAACTCTTTTTGCCTGGTTTGAGTGCCAAAGCGATCAGCTAGATTTTGCTCACTCATTAGCCACTCAGTACGGAAAAAAGAAAACCAAAATCACCGCAGTAGTCAGTCTCAGCATTGTACTTTCACTCACGATTATCAGTACAGTATGGCTATCTTCAAAACCTTTGTGGCCCTACGCGCAAATGATCTTCCTAATCATGGTAGCCGTCTTATTTGCTATAGTAATCCATCCTGAATTTTTCGGTCGCAGCGAGCGATACCGATGGATTGGAGACGGTGTCTTTATTATTCCACTACTGCTCTATCTCACTTCACTATGAAACGCAGTTTTTCGTACGATAGGATAGCAGCAGTTTACGATCTATTAAGTTATATAGCCTTTTTTGGCCGAATTCAACGAGCTCAGCGGTGTTTTCTTACCCAGATTCCTAGAGGTTCTAATATTTTATTTCTGGGCGGAGGCACGGGCTGGCTGCTTCCTGATTTGTTTCACTCCTCACGCCCCCGGCAAATCACCTACATTGAAGCTTCGGCCCATATGCTTTTAAGATCCCAGCAAACGGTAGTACGGTTCCAGCAAAAGTACCCTAATACGCAAATTCCTCGAACTACATTCATCTGCGGTACCGAACAGGAGATTCCCTCTTCGGCTACCTACGATGTAGTAATAACAAACTTTCTACTGGATATGTACTCGGGTTCAGAGTTACTAACTTTGGTAAACCATATAGCACAGCACCTGACTTCTGAAGCCACTTGGTTATTCAGTGATTTTAATTTAAGCAAACAATATAGAAAGAGAATGTGGCAGAAGCCTTTGCTCTCATTAATGTATTACTTCTTTCACTACACTACTGGAATAGCTACCCAACCTATTCCCAACTTTTCAGCTTTGTTTGAGCGATTTGGTTGGCGGGCAACTCATAGTAGCTCTTTCTTCGGAGGCTTCATTACTAGTCAAGTCTATCGGAAAACTAGGGATTTAATTCCGGGTGCTGTTGCTGAAGATAGGTGAGGAAGTTCTGGCAAGAGCGAAACAAAATCCGGTAAACCTGTTCAAATCCGTCCTGACCGCTCCAGTAGGGGTCAGGCACATCTTTTTCGGTAGGCTTATCGTCGAAATCCCGCATCAGGAGAAGTTTTGCCTGAGTAGAATCCGATGTCATCAACTGCTTACTGTCGGCTAGATTGCTTTGATCCATGGTAACGATGTAGTCAAACCGCTCAAAATCAGATTTAGCGAGTTGCCGTCCCCGACTGTTGTTTTCCAGACCGTATTTAGCCACAATCTCCAGCGTACGGGGGTCAGGGGCCTCGCCAATATGGTAATTCGAGGTGCCCGCTGAATCAGTTTCCAGCTTTCCTTTGAGGCCAGCCTTTTCCACCAACCCATCAAAGACCGACTCGGCCATAGGTGATCGGCAAATGTTTCCTAAACACACAAAAAGAACTTTTATCATGAAAGTGAAGAAACTAAAACCACTTTAATATTCCTAACAAGCGCCTAAAAACGGCCAGAAACGCCTGAAATGATACTTTTAAAAATTTTCTAATTTTTTTTCAGAAAGGGGGTTACCTTTTTAGGACAACTAGTATATATAAGTACATAACACAAATTGTTTATTCATACACCTGTTTTAGCCAAGAAAACCTTCTTATTTTAAAGAAGGTTTTTCTTTTCGATCCCTTCTAAAAGCAGTTTTTGGTAATTTCTTTTCTCAGAGGATAAAAAAAAGCCAACCCGATACGGATTGGCCTTTCTCAATCATTTACCCTAAAATCTAAAATGCATATTCGTTTTTCTCAATGAGGTAGTCGGCAATTTCCCGACGAAGTTCCTTCACATTGTAAGGATCCATCTTGGTAAACCGCTTCAGTCCCATTAACATCACTTTCTGTTCATCGCCTTTGGCAAAGGAGATAATGGCTTCTTTTCCGCTAGCGTTAATTTTCTCTACCGCTTCGTAAAGATAGAGCTTGGCCATATTGATATGCTGCCGTGCTGCTTCTTCTCCTCGGATACCAATCAGCTTTTCGGTACGCAGCAGCGTAGACTCGGCCGCGTAGATTTCAATCATCATATCGGCGATGTTCATCAGAATTTCCTGCTCCTGATCTAGCTTCATACCAAAGTCTTGAGCCGCTTTTCCGGCTACCATCAGTACTGATTTTTTTAGGTTCTTTAGTAGTTCTTTCTCTTTGGCAAAAGCACCGTCGAAGCTTTTAGTACCAAAATCAGGCACTGAAGTTAGTTCCTTAGCCACCGCCATAGCGGGTCCCATCAGATTCAATTCTCCTTTCATGGCTCGTTTGATGGTCATACCCACCAGCAACATGCGGTTAATTTCGTTAGTACCCTCGTAGATACGAGAAATCCGAGCATCGCGATAGGCTCGTTCCATGGGTGCATCAGCCGAAAAGCCCATACCGCCGTAAATCTGCACTCCTTCATCCACGCAGTAGTCCAATACCTCGGAGCCGTGCACTTTCATGATGGCGCACTCAATAGCAAATTGCTCTACTCCTTTCAATTTAGCTTCGCTCTCCGGCAGGCCATCCTCAATCAAGGCTGCAATGCGGTCGTCAATGTCCTGACCCGCTCGGTAAGAAGCTGATTCGGTCGCGTAAACTTTAGTAGCCATGTTGGCTAACTTTTGCTTAATGGCCCCAAAATTGGAGATTGACTGACCAAACTGCTTTCGCTCATTCGCGTAGTTAATTGAATCGGAAATAACGTGCTTACAACCACCAATGACCCCAGCGCCTAGCTTAATCCGGCCAATGTTCAGAATATTGACGGCGATTTTGAAGCCATTTCCTCGTTCAGATAGCGTATTCCCTACCGGCACCGGGGTGTCATTAAAAAACACCTGACGGGTAGAAGAACCTTTGATCCCTAGCTTCTTCTCTTCTTCGTTCATGGTAATACCTCCGAACGACTTCTCTACGATGAAGGCGGTCAAATACTTATCGTCCTCAATCCGGGCAAACACTATAAACAGGTCGGCAAAACCGGCATTGGAGATCCACATCTTCTGACCGGTGATTCTATAGTGGGTTCCATCTTCCGAAAGCACCGCTTTGGTTTTTCCGGAGTTAGCATCGGATCCAGCATCCGGTTCAGTAAGACAGTAGCAAGCTTTCCACTCACCCGAAGCTAATTTGGGTAGGTATTTCTGTTTTTGTTCTTCGGTACCGTAGTACAGAATAGGCAAGGTGCCGATACCGGTGTGGGCTCCGTAGGCCGTAGAAAAAGAACCCGCTGAACCAATCACGTCGGCGATGAGCATAGAGGTATTAAAGTCCATACCTAATCCACCGTACTCTTCCGGAATGGAAATTCCGAGCAGCCCCAGTTCACCCGCTTTGTCTAACAGGGAGGGCATAAAACCCGGCTCCATGCTATCCATGCGCTCTACGTTCGGAAAAATCTCTTTCTCAATAAAATCCTGGGTGGCTTCCGCCATCATTCGCTGTTCTTCACTAAACTCTTCGGGGATAAATACATCCTGAGCTTCGGTTTCTTTCACCAGAAACTCACCTCCGTTGATCGCCTGTTTTTTTGTTAGTGTTTCCATTTTATATTATATATTATCTTGATATAATTTTAATATACCAAAAAAGATTCAAAATATACTCGTTATGCATAACAAATATACGGATTTAAACTAAAAAAGGTATGCATGCATACCTTTTTTGTAAATTATTTTAGTGCTATATGGTAACTACTTAACTATTGGCTCAGATAAGTTCTTGCTTCCGCTCTAAAAAATCACGATCTTATTGTTGTACCAATAGCTTGGAAATCGCAAGAGTGTATTTTTCGAATTTTGGCGAGCTAGTATTGCTGTGTACTCTGGCGGGTTAAATTTAGTCCCTAAATAGGTTACTTCGTAGTGGGTAATCTTACTAACCTATAACAACCCAACCTGCTTCCTATGAAACTTCGCCCGGCAGTATCCCGTCGCACTTATATCATCAGTGCCACCTTGTTTTTACTCATGGGACTGTTTGGTTACTATTTTCTGGCTTTTTTACCTAAGCAAGAAAATCAACTGATTGCCCAACGAGTGAGGGCTCTGGAGCGGATCAAACAAAACTTTGAAGAAAAATACGATGTTTTCCGAAAGAATGACCTCAGCCGAAGAATTACCAAAATCTCAAAAAAAATTGATCGTCTGAACCATCAGCATGATTCACTTGAGAGAAAAACCGGTAATCCCACCTACCACGATCGTCAGGAACTACAAGAAGTTAGCGATAGCCTAGCGCTACTTGTATCAGAATTAGATAGTTTAGAAGAGGGATATAGCAACTATGAAAAATCTGAGGTCAAGAATATATTTACCACTCCATTCAAAGATTTCTTTTCTCCGTTAAAAATTCTTGACAGCTTCGATGGCTACATCGTATATCGAGACAGTGCCCTGATTTACCAGGATCTACCGGGAGAGGTTTTGCGAGTACCAGCCCAGCTTTATACGGAGCTCAGCAAGGGCAGTGAGCAAGAGGGCCGCTACGCCCGGCACAATCTGGAGGCAAGAGAGCCAGAACGTTACGATACCCCCCGGGTATACGAGGCGGGGACTAAAGCTCAACTCGCGGCCATTGATTACCGTCTTTTTTGCACCGACTTCGCTACGAATAGCTCTCCTCAGGAAACCCGCTGGACCATTTACGGACTGGTAACCAAAGACCATTTTGATGATGAGAAAAAGCGAATTTCTTTTTTTAATCTGGTCTTTATATCACTAGGTTTATTATTGCTCTTGTTTTCTATGCCGCTGATGAAGCTATTTTTCATGAGTTCCATTGAGCGATTGCACCGTAAAGATGCCCTACTCACTCCACCTACTTTTATTGTATGCAGTGCCATAGTTACGCTAATATTTTTAGTCACCGCTAAGTACTACCTAAGTGATATTCCTAAACTGGATCGACGCTTGCAAACATTGGCAACAAGCATCAAAAAGGAATTTACTAAGGAGATACAAAGCATCTATCAACTTACGAAGCAGGTTTCAGCGGTAAAGCCACCCACCGCATATACCACTATCAGTGTTGCTCAGCAGCTTTCTGAAGACAATGATGCCTTACCCAATTTCGAGGAGTACCCCTTCTTAAGATCTATGTACTGGCTAGATAATTCGGGCAAGCAAACTTTTGAGTACTCTATGTTAGATGCGGAAAGCTATGACTACGAAGAAAAATCTCGCCCTGCTTTTTCTAACCGAGACTACTTCAAAGCTATTCTGCAAGGTAAAGGCTATCCATTGGTCAGCCGCGATACACTTTCTTACCTACAATCCATTGTCTCCTGGACTACCGGCGAACCGGTTAGCGTTTTCTCTCTACCCTTAGCCAACGATACCACCATTCTTCCCCGAGGAAATGCCCAATCGAAGGTGCTGGCCATTTCAACGGTATTAAACTCCGTAACCGACCCGGTGTTGCCTCCAGGTTTTGGGTTTAGTATTATTGATCAGGATGGGTTGGTACTCTACCATACCGATCGGCAAAAAAACCTTCAGGAAAATTTGTTACAAGAGGTAGACCACAATCCTCATTTAATGGCTGCGTTGGCTAGCGAATCTTCGGTCACCACCGATGTTTCCTATTTTAACCGTAGTTACCGCCTGCATCTACAGCCCATTTCTAATATTCCCTGGTACATGGTAACTACCTACGACAAAGAATTTCTGGAAAGCCCGTATCAATATATTTTAACTTTCAGTACGCTGGGAATTATTCTTATCTCCGGGGTAACTGCCCTCCAATTCCTTCTCATTGCTTTAATCTACCATCGTTCTTCCAAATTAAAACGCCATTCGCTTACCTTTAAGTGGTTGTGGCCCTACCGCAGCTATACAGCTATAGCCGATAACCAACAAAAAAAACCTGCGCGAACCACTCGCTATTTAGTTGTAGCAAGTCTTAATCTGATCTACGGAGTGCTATTACTCATTTATAACCAGGTTGATGCCATTTCGCTTCCGCAAACCGTTGCCAGCTTTTTACTGGCTACTGTTTTCTCCTACTCCACCACTTTTGCCCTACTACAAGAAGTTCGCGATTGGCGCTATTTTGGTGCACTCGGCGCATCTTTAGTGCTTTCAATACTTATTTTATTTATCAGCCTACGTTTAACGGTAGCCGATCCAGTTAACCTGCCCTGGCTACTGGTTTGGAGTGGGACACTTGCCCTATGTTTAGTTTATGTAACCAGCGTCGCATTACGCAGCACTAATAAACCACCGGATGATCTCTGGAAAAAACGAGATACTCTGATCACCAGCGGGCTAATTGTAGTAATACTGGTTTTAGCGTTACTCTTGCTCAACGATTTTGTGGTTTTCAGTAGTGACAACTACATTGTTCAGCAATTCTTTCTCTGGGCTAGTTTTTATTTACTGGCCTTGATAGCCACTATTATTGGTAATAAGATCGGTCAGTTGTTCCCAGTAGCTAGGGACCAAGACCGTCGCGTCCAACCTGTATGGGTAAGCGGGTTTAGACTGACTGCCATCCGAAAAGTTTTTTTATCGCCCGCATTAACCAGTTTTTTGGGCCGCCATAGCTACTGCCTTATGATTTTTTCTTTCTTGGCGCTGAGTAGTTTTCTTTTTATTTGGTTTTTATTTAGTAAGAGCTACGACAACGAAAAGAGAATCTGGACCAAATACAGCCTCTACCAGATACACCAAGGACTAGAAGAACGGGATGACCGCCTACAATCTTTGTACCAGGTACATCACCCTGACTTTGAGTTGGTGAACATACAATATCAACGCTACGAGCGGGCTAAACCGAAAGCTTTATACTACCGCCCCCTCAAATTTACCGATCGAATGGCTGCCCTACCCTCTTCTGCCTCAGCCACAAAATTTGATTCCCTAATGTACAACCTTCGTCCTATAGTGACTGATCTGGCAGCAGCTACCAACGGTTTTGTATTACATTCCGGTGACAAATGGCAAACCGTATCCGATCAGGAAACTCTTCGGCTTGCCTTTCTCAAAAATAATTATTTCGACGACCAGGAGACTAATATTCCCCTGAGAATCTCCCGCCTAGAGGCTAGTTTTCCACTTTCGTTTCGCAACTTCTACTATCAGTCACCTATTCAGGAAAGACTGGTGCTGAGTATCAAGCCGCCTCATTTCTTATCAGTCTCCTTGGGAAGTTTTACGCTTCGCCATACCGTGCTGCTGCTTGCTTTTTTCATGCTAATGTTTATCACGTATTGGTTACTGAAATTCACGATCTTTCGTTTGTTTGGGGTGGAAGCATTTCGATTTCAGCAGGTAATTCAGATTGATGATGAACTGATGGAGTACGAGCGAGAAAATCCCGGTAAACGGCAGGACAGCCAATCGCCTCACAAGTTTATAGTATCGATGCCCTTTGCCGGGGCCGAAGAACTGTACGGCAGTGAGCCAGCCAACTACACCAAGATCGACTTTTCGCGGGCACTGGAAGATACGGTATTTCCTACTTCCCGGGACCAGGTGCTTGAACAGAAAAATAATGATGTGGTGCTGGAGCACTTCAGCTACGGTATTGAAGATCAAACTACTAACCAGCGCCGACTGGTTCTGCTGGAGATACTGCTGGCGAATAACAACCGCATCACGATTATCTCCAAGCTTACGCCTATGCAAATTACGGCCAAATACGAAGAAATTATTGAAGAAGCCGAAAATCAGGCTGATGTAGCGGAGCTGGAAACCCGGGTTTCGCGCTGGAAAGACATTCTGTCTAGCTTTGTAAAACTGTACTACTCCAAACTGGTATGCGAGCGCAACCGAAGCCGCTTACCGCTTAACTGCACAGTGAAAGAGCTGATTTACCACGAAATGAGCGTAAACCAGAACTATTTTCGGCGGATGAACGGAACACTAGTGGAAGAATGGAATCGTAAAACCCAGAAAATTAAGCTAACTTCCTCAGTAGAGAAGATGGCGGACAGTACTGATGAAGATACCAAGGAAGAAATTCTGCTGAAGATTCAGAGTATGGCCCAGCCGTTTTACTTCTCATTGTGGAACACTTGCTCTAAAGAAGAAAAATACATTCTGTACGACTTGGCCGACGATGGCTTTGTGAACACCCGAAACAAACCCGTGCTAATGGGTCTGATGGAAAAAGGGTTAATATTCTACGATGAGTCTTTCCATATTATGAATGAAAGCTTCCGCAACTTTATCCTTTCTAATATCAAGCAGTCGGAAGCGCTGAAAATGGAGCAGGAAGCCCGGAACAACGGCCGATGGAGCGTTTATAGCACCGTAATTCTGTTGCTTATACTAAGCCTGATTTTCTTTGTAGTGTTTGCCAACGAAGGCATTGTTAACCAGTTCGTAGCTCTGCTAGCTGGCATTACGGCCGCAGTACCATATCTGCTACGCCTCGTAGGGTTGGTAGGTTTGTCTACCGGCTCACGTAGTAACGCTTAAAGCTACTTCCGTTTTACAAATGACGTAGGAAGAAATATTCATGAGTAATACAGTATCTCCTATCAATAATCACTTTTCATTGGAAATTCCTCGAAACCTTTTCTATATTCAGGCCGTTGAATTGAAGAAAACCAAACAGTATGGAATCACCTACCACTCCCAAAGATTTAGAACAACAGATTGAAGCCTTAAATGCCCAACTTACGGGTGATATGTTTAAGGACATGGAGATCCGCGATAAGATTCATAACCTCAAAATGAAGCTGACCGGCACCAAGCCGATGGACTCGCAAATTGACTGCATTGGCTGCGGTAGCTAATCTCCCCTTAAGTCAAAAAAAAAGCCGGAGAAACTCCGGCCAAGAAATAAAGAGTTTTTAGGCTGCTTTTCCCACTTTACTCAGTGCTTCCGCTGAAAGTAGTGATAGAATTTTTTTCTCTTCCCTAAGCGACTGTAGTCGTTACATAGCTGGGAAAGCTGACACTTTTGCCAAAAAGCCACCCTAATTATTGGAAAAGATCGCTAATCCCCGAAACGTTGGTCGAACCTTATTCCGAATGAAATGGGCTGCCCCGAACGATTGGGGTAGATTAGTGTAATTTCAACCAACACGCTAGCCCGAGGATTTAAATAAAGCTACTCTTCTCTAGTCAACTCAAACTCACCACCACCTTGCCGAAGAATCATTTTGTCTTCTTCAGGGATAAATTCCAGCTTTAATTGGGCAGGGTCAAACTTAAACTTGTGAGTTTCGTACGCTTTTAATTGGAAAGACGGTTGGCCGGTAGCTTGTCCAATCAGCGTAGCCCCTTCTTTGGTGATGGTTACGTCTAAGGGAAAGGTAGGGCTGCTGTACACTCCCAAATAGGCTTCTAAATCTTCACTACTGAGTTTCGGCCCGGGCTTGAATTCGGGAAGTTCGTAGTCTTTGCCAAAGTAGATGCTAAGAGCCCCAATCAGAATGTCATTCATACCCATTTCTACCCCATTAGTAGTGTAGGCAATAGCTACACTATCTTGAGGAAAATAAGCCGCATTGGATTGAAATCCGTCAATTCCCCCGTTGTGACCAAACGCCCGTTTGTCGTAGAAGGGTATCTGAAACATGCCTAGACCAATGCCGTCAACCAACTCAGTCATCTCTTCTAATGAACTTTCGGAAACTACCTCGCCAGTGAATAGGGCACTGAAAAAGGTGGTTAAATCGGTTGGGTTAGAGACGATAGCTCCAGCCCCGGCAGGGACACTCATATCAGTTTCGGTAGCTGCCTGCCAGTCATCTAGCAGTGTATAAGAGCGAGCTTCATTTTCTTCGGGATTAATCTTTCCTCCGTAATACGTGTGCTCTAGTTTCAGGGGTTCCGTAATACGATCTTGCAGAATATCAGCGAACTCTTTACCATCTATTTTTTCGGCTATGTAGGAAAGCAAAACGTAGTTAGTGTTGGAGTACTCGGCTTTTTCACCGGGCTCGAACACCGTTCCGTTCTCCACCATCTTATCAATGAGTTCATCTCGGCTCTTGGGTTCTTCCATCCACTCGGTGTAATCTTCTGCTGAGGTGAAATTAAATAATCCGCTGCGATGCCTTAGCATTTGCTCGATGGTAATCTTATCGGCATTCGGAACTTGGGGAAAGTATTCGCTCAGGTTAGTAGCAAGCGAGAGTTTATTTTCCTCTACTAACTGCATGACAATGGCGGCGGTAAAGGTCTTGGAAATTGATCCGATCCGGTAGGTAGTGGTAGTATTAGCCGTAATATTCTCACCTATATCGGCGTAACCAAAGGCATTCTGGTATACTTGTTCCCCGTTTTTAGCAATAGCAATACTTCCCATTCCCTGCTTTTCCTCATCAATCTTAGCAAACAGGCTATCCATCTTAGCCCGATCAAACTCAGCGTCAGTTTGGCTTTGCGAACAGGCAGTGTAGACTACTAAAAATGTGGCAAATATGATGTTAATTACTCTCATAGGTTAGGGTATGTCAATATTTCAGGAATATAGTTGCTTTTCAATTAGTGATACTTTACTGAGAATTATTACAGGTCACTGGAGTATTTTTTAGCAGTCTGTATCTTTTCCTTCTATCCACTGGTGTATCACCCTGGAAATAAAATCGTTAAGATTAGTTCCTTCCAACTCCCGGTTCTTTTTGATTCGGATACACCCTTTACCCATTTCAAAATCCTTCAATAATTCCCGAGCGTTCTCTACTTTGTCGATAGTCCCTACGCACAAGCTCGCGTAAGCTCGTTGAGCATTCAAGTGAAATATGTTTTTTCACCATTGCCGTAGCTCAGCATTTTATATTCAATGCCTTCCACCAGTTCCGGCTCATTTCTCATTATCATTTCCCGAACCGCTATCAGCTTTTCTTTTCTCCAATCGTCTTCTAGTTCGCTCAGATATTCATCGGGTGCATGAGCTTCGTAGTACATATCGTAAATGGCTTTGCTTTAGTTTGAGGGTGAAGTTAATGTTTTCTTATTTTCTACTAACTCTTGAATTTTGAAGGATTTGTTCTTTCTAATACGGATCAACGTCAATTACTACCTGGGTTTTTTTAAAGGCTTTTTCTTTAGTGAGTTTGACTGCCTCGTCGCGTAAAACGGCCTTAATAGCCCGGAGGTTTAAATTCTTTTCCAGCTTAATGATGAGTTGCATTAGGTACTGGTTGCGCAAGCGGCTAATCAGCGGTTCTTCGGGACCCAGCACGCGGGAGCTGCCAATACGGTCTTTCAGGATGTGACCCAGATGGGCAGCTGCCAGATCACTGATCTTCTTATCAGGATTTTTCACCGTCAGGCGAATAATACGGACGAAGGGCGGATAGTGGTATACTTCCCGCTCGTGAATCTCTTCTTCAAACACTCCCAGATAATCGTTCTCTACAATTTTGTGCAGAATAGGCTGTTTCAGATTGGTGGTTTGAATAATCACCTTTCCTACCTTATCGCGGCGGCCCGAGCGACCGCTCACTTGGGTAATCAACTGAAAAGTGCGTTCGAGAGAGCGGAAATCCGGAAAGTGAATCATGCGGTCTACATCCAGAATACCCACTAGACTTACCCCGTCAAAGTCCAGTCCTTTACTCACCATCTGGGTGCCTACCAGAAAGTCCAGTTCGTGGTTCGCAAAGCTCTCGATAATCAGCTCGTAGCTGTTCTTCTTGCGAGTGGTGTCCAAATCCATCCGCTGCACCCGAGAGCTGGGTAGCAACGCTTGAATTTCTTCTTCCAACTTTTCCGTGCCAAAGCCTACCGAGGTCACTTTCGTAGAACCACAGGCTTCGCATTCCTGAGGAACCATCTCATGATGGCCACAGTAGTGGCAGCGCAGTTCACGGGCATACTGGTGGTAGGTGAGGCTCACGTCGCAGTTTTGGCACTTGGGAATATGGGCACAATCCTCACAATGCAGAAAAGGAGCGTACCCCCGCCGATTTTGAAAGATAATGGCCTGCTCCTTCTTATCTAACACTTCCTGCATAGCATCCAGCAACACCGACGTAAAATCTTCCCGCATCGTCCGCTGCTTGCGTTCGGCTTTAATATCTACCAGCTCAATTTTTGGCAATTGGGCGTTACCGTAGCGCTGGTTAATTGTAACCAAACCGTACTTGGCGTGGCAGGCGTGGTAGTAAGACTCGATGGAAGGAGTAGCCGAACCCAATAGGGTTTTGGAGTGGTGGAGTCGAGCTAGCATCAGGGATACATCGCGGGCGTGATAGCGGGGAGCGGGATCAAACTGCTTATAAGAGGTTTCGTGTTCTTCGTCTACTATGATTAGGCTCAGATTATCAAATGGCAGTAGCACTGCCGATCGTACTCCCACTACCAGCGGGTACTCTCCGGCCAAAATACCCTGCCATACTTCCACCCGCTCGTTATCTGAGAAACGAGAGTGATAGATACCCATGCGATCGCCGAATATCTTCTTCAGTCGGAGTACAATTTGGGTAGTCAGGGCTATTTCGGGCAGCAAATAAAGCACCTGACCACCCGAATTCAGTACCTCCTGAATCAGGTCAATGTAGATTTCGGTTTTGCCACTACCGGTGATACCGTGCAGTAACACTGTATCCTTCTTTTGAAACTGCTCCAGAATTTCCTGTTTAGCCCGCAGTTGCTGATCGGTCAGAAACACCCGTTCCTGGGTAGGTGCTGTGGTTTGAAAGCGGGATACTACCTCTTCAAACTCTTCCAGTACTCCATTCTTCACCAAGGTATTCACCGATGAAGTGGATAGATTACGGTCCATCAGTTGGCTTTTGGCGATGCCTCGCTGATTTTCGGTGCTACTCTGGTACTGCGGCACGGCATGCAGGTAAGCCAGTAGCACGTCCATCTGCTTCGGTCGTTTCTCAAGTGACTCAAAAAGTATCTCCAGCTGATCAGGGTTGCGGGCGTAGGATGGTGAAAGGCGTAGCTTCTTGATAATTTTAGGCTTATACTTTTCTTTTACCTCCTCATAGATCAGAATAGCCTCCTTGGCAATCAGAGATTTAATGGTATTGTAAAAACTCTTTTCCTGAAGCAGTTCACCAATTTCGTTGTAGGTCAAACTAGATTTCTCCTTTAGTGCCTCCAGCACCATCATCTCTTTTTCGGAAAATTCGATCTGGGCGAGGTCTCCCTGATTATCTTCTGAGAAGAAATCGGGGTTGAGCTGAGCTTTAGACTCGCTGCTAAGTTTCAGCCCCGAGGGTAAGGCAATGTTCAACACCTCCCCTACCGTACACACGTAGTATTCGGCAATCCACTCAAACAGCTTGATCTGTACCGGCTCTACAATCGGGTTCTCGTCCAACACCTCTAGAATGTAGCGCGCATTGTATTTCTTCGGTGGGTTGTTATGTAGCTTACCAATTACTCCCGTCAGCACCCGTTTACTACCGAACTGCACAATCACCCGACTGCCAATCTGCACCATCTCTTCCAGCACCCGCGGAATACGGTAGGTAAACATTTTGGGAATTGGTACCGGCAAAATAATGTCGGCAAACCAGGTCAGGCGTTCATCAGGAGCTTCTACATTCAGGGCAACAGACTCAGATTGGGACATATCCCAAAGGTAAAAATTAATGGATAACGAACAACTTATGCAATACGTAGCATTAGACCATAGTTGTCCATGACAGGCTTGAAAGCTTATTGACCCGTTCTTCTAAGAATCTAGAAAAAATCAGGGAAGATTTCGTTGAAGCTGCTCCAGGGCATCGGATACTTGTTGGACGGGGAGTTGGCAGGTTTTGTCGTAGCATACGTAGATGGTAGTTTGTCCATCCTCAGCATGTCGCTCTCGCAACAGAGGTAAATCACTAGATTTTGAAGTACCTAGCACCACCTTATTGGGATGATAGTGTTGAACCAGTTCCCAAGCCATCTCCCGATAATCAGGGCCAACAATAGCCACCTCAGCCATAGCGGTAGTCATTTCAGTCGCCAGTACCGCCCAGTTACTAGTGTCGGATGGGTATTTCTTCAGCAATGGCAGCATTTGACTTAGCATACTCTGGGCCAATTCGTTATACTCAGATTTGTCCAGTAAAATTCCGAGTTTATGCAGACTTCGCGCCATAGCCGAATTAGAAGAGGGAATCACATTATCAAACAGCTCCTTCTTCCGGGCGATAAGCTCCGATGAAGATGCGGTGTAAAAGAAGAATTTTTCTTTGTCGTCGTAGAAATGACTGATTGCGTAGCCTACCAACTGATCGGCCCGATGCAACCAGCGTTCTTCAAAGGTGATTTGGTAAAGGGCAAGAAAGCCATCAGCCACAAAGGCATAGTCGTCCAGAAAGCCTTCAATACGGTTTGTACCTGACCCTTCACCGGTTTTGTAGGTATGAAGTAAAGCCGTTTCCTCGCCAACTTCCCCTATCATATTTTCATCCAAGAACTGTGCGTTTCGCCGGGCCAATTGAAGAATAGCCTCTTCCCCCAGCACAGCGTAGGCATCTACCAGTCCTCGAAGCATTATTCCGTTCCAGCCAGCAATAATTTTATCATCCAGTCCAGGCCTTACTCGTTTTGCACGCTCATCCAGCAAATCCTGTTTAGCTTGAGTAATTAAGGAGCTAAAGTCGGGCAAATCTAGTTCGTATTTTCGGGCAAACTCATCTTCAGAAAGGGTGCGGTTCAGGATGTTATTACCTTTTTCCCAATTACCCTCGGCAGTAGCGTTGAAATAATCGATAACTATATCGGCGGCATCGCCCAGCACCTCTTTTATTTCATCGTATTGCCAAACGTAGTATTTGCCTTCCTCGCCTTCGCTGTCAGCGTCCAGAGCACTATAAAAGCCACCTTCTGAGCTAGTCATCTCTCGCTCAACAAAACGCACCGTATCGTTAAGCACTTGCCGATAAAGATCGTTTTTTGTGATTGCAAACGCTTCGGAGTACAAACTCAATAGTTGGCCATTGTCGTATAGCATCTTCTCAAAGTGGGGCGCAAACCACTGGGCATCTACCGAATAACGGGCAAACCCACCCCCAATTTGGTCGTAAATACCACCTTCGGCCATGCGGTTCAGCGTTAGCAACGCTTGGTCTAGCGCTGGTTGTTCCTCTGAGAGGAAATGATAGCGAAGGCAAAACAGCCACTGGCTGGGCATGGGAAATTTAGGGGCTTTATTCATGCCGCCACGGTCAGAATCGAATCGCTCTGAGAGCTTCAAAAATATTTCCGCTAGTTCCCGACGGGTGGTAGCCCCTTGTAGTTCAATATCTACAGGCTGAATACCGTATCGGTGGGTTTCACTGGCTTGCAGGCTCTCGGCAAATTTGTCAGCAGCTTCTACTACCTGCTCTCGCTGCTTCTCATAGGCTAATGCTACATTCTGTAGAATCTGGGTCCAATTCTGTTTAGGAAAGTAAGTGCCTCCGTAGAAGGGCTTCTGGTCGGGAGTAAGAAAAACGTTAAGCGGCCAACCACCCTGCAATCCCATTGTCTGCACCGCTTCCATATAAATTTGATCCACGTCAGGACGTTCTTCCCGGTCAACTTTTATATTGATAAAGTGTTCATTCATGATACCCGCAACTTCTTCATTCTCAAAAGATTCACGCTCCATCACGTGACACCAGTGGCAAGCCGAGTAGCCAATACTAACAATGATTGGTTTATTCTCCTGCTTAGCCTTGGCCAACGATTCTTCTGACCAAGGATACCAGTCAACCGGATTATGGGCGTGCTGTAGTAGGTAGGGACTACTTTCGTGAATTAAGTGATTGGTAGGCTGAGAAGAGATCATATAAGTTGCTGTTCTAATTCTTGAATTTCGGAGTTCACATTCACTCTATCAGTAAGCTGTTTAAGTTGGGCTATTGTTTTACGTAAAAATTGTTGGTGCGCGTCTGATGTAGGATGAATTGCACGATGATGCAAAGCTTTCCGCAGTGGTGCCCAAGTTTTCAAAAAGTCCTGAGCTTCCTGGCTAAAGTAACTATCGGTGAGTTTTTTCCAAATGTAGTCTTCCGCCACTTCGGTGGGATGCAGCATATCGGCCTGGTAAAAGCGGTAATCGCGCAAATCATCCATCATCAGCTCGTAGCTAGGAAAGTAATGCACCGTACTTGAATGATTTTCTTGTATGGAGTTCACTGCCACCCGGAGTACAGCTTTGCTTACGGAGTTTTGTACCAATGTATCTCGCAAGTGGCGAACCGGACTTACCGTAAGAATATATCTCATGTTGGGGTTTAACGCTTCCAATGCTCCGTAGAGCTGCTCAAATCGCATAACAATCTCATCAGGATCCAGCAAACGGCGTTGGAACAAATGAGATGGCATTTTATGGCAGTTACTAACAATCTGGCTATTTTCCTGTAATTCGTAGCAGTACGCTGACCCCAATGTGATCACCAGCCAATGACAGTTTTTTAGAAAAGACCGGGTACTGATAAGGGCTTGTTCAATCTGCGCTCGTAAGTCACTTTCCGAACTGCTGCTAAAATCTGAATGAAACTGATAATTCAAATAAATCCCCTGATTAACTAAGTAGGTATGCTCGCCGGGCATCGATTGGTTGATAGCATCGTGTAGCAAGCGAAAAACTGACGCTGGATTATAAAGCGTTCCGAATGGGTTGGAATACGTGGTAAACTTATTTTGCTGAAAACGCCGCCCCATAGTCTGAGCAAAACAGGAGCCGATCAGACAAATTGAGTCGCTTAAAGCAATAGGTTCATTCAGAGAAGGTATATCAACTTGAGTACGAAACATAAAAAGTAAGCTTGCCCTCTACTAACGAAAAAAGCCCTAAAATGATTAGGGCTTGGCTAATGAAAAAAAGATAATTCTTATCCTTGAACCACCTGAACAGAGATATCTTGTTTTACCTCCTTATGCAGGTCAATCTCAGCGGTATATTCCCCAAGTTGCTTTACTTCCTGATTTAAAGAGATGCGACGGCGATCAATATCAAACCCCTTCTCTTTCAGGGCATCGGCTAACTGCAAGGTAGTAACTGCTCCGAATATCTTTCCGCTTTCGCCCGCTTTGGCCGGAATTTCCAACACTACACCTTCCAGTTTGGCGGCAATATCTTCAGCATCTTTCTTCACCTTCTCGGCTTTGTGTGAAGCTTGCCGGATATTTTCCTCAATCATTTTTTTATTAGAAGGACTGGCGATGATGGCTAGCCCTTGGGGAATCAGATAGTTACGACCGTAGCCACCCTTTACAGTAACGATATCGTCCTTATAACCTAATCCCTTAATATCTTCTCGTAGTATAATTTCCATATTTCTAAAGTGTTATAGTATTATAGTGCGATTGTGCTAGAGGTATTCGGAAGAACCATAACACAATAACACTAAAACACTTAGAACTTTTATAATTTTATTTTAATGAATCGGCTACGTAGGGTAACAAAGCCAAATGGCGCGCTCGTTTTACCGCTTGGGTTACCTTGCGCTGGAATTTCTGGCTGGTACCCGTGATACGGCGGGGTAAGATTTTGCCCTGCTCATTCACAAACTTCAACAAGAAATCGGGATCTTTGTAATCAATGTAGTTAATACCGGCTTTCTTAAAGCGGCAATATTTTTCGCGGCGCTCTTTGCGATCGCTGTTGATGGGTTCATTTTGTAAACTCATGCGGCGGCTTCCTCCTTAGCCTTTTTATTTTTATCCTTTTTAAAATCTCCTCGGCGACGACGCTCGTTGTACTCAACGGCGTGCTTGTCTAGCGCAACGGTCAAGAAACGCATTACCCGTTCGTCGCGGCGATACTCGGTTTCCAAAGCATCAATCAAGGATGGTTCGGCCACAAATTCCGCCAGATGGTAAAACCCGGTAGTCTTGTGGTTGATGGGATAAGCCAGCTTTTTGAGCCCCCAGCTTTCTTCGTTAATGACGTCAGCGCCATGTTCTTTCAAAAAAGCAGAAAACTTAGCGGCAGCATCCTTCATCTGATCGTCAGACAAAACGGGAGTTAAAATGAATACTGTCTCGTAATTTTTCTTGAATTCCATACGTGTTTTGTTAAAGGACTGCAAATTTAGACTTTTTTTATTTGTTCGCAAAGTCTATTGCCACCCTCTTTTTATTAGTTTTGACTACTTTTAACCCTAACTTTGTTAAATTAGTTTGTCTGTTTTAAATTTTTAAATCAATCACTCAAACCTTCAACCTATGTGCGGTCGGTACAGTATTGGACCAGACATCGAGTCGCTGGTAGAAAAGCTTAATGTGGCGCTTCCCCCTGATTTCGCTCCCCACTATAATGCTGCTCCCTCCCAGCAACTGCCTGTAGTTAGCAACCAGCAATCTGGCCAGGTAAAAATGTACCGATGGGGCATGATTCCTTTTTGGGCCAACAGTGCTAGCGGTCAGCGATTGATTAACGCCCGAGCCGAAACAGTGAACGAGAAAAGTACTTTCAAGCAAGCTTTCCGTAAACAACGATGTTTAGTGTTAGCCGACGGTTATTACGAATGGCAAAAGACCAAGGAAGGAAAACAACCCTATCGGATCATTCTTGCCAATGAAGTGCCATTTGTATTTGCCGGAATCTGGCAAGAGCCTAATGAAATCGTAGAGAGTGACATTCCTGAATACTGTATTATTACTACTGAAGCTCCTACTTCCATCCGGGATATTCACGATCGCATGCCGGTTATATTGGATGAAGCCGCTTGGGAATTTTGGTTAAGCGATACAGAAGATACGGAAGGATTACAGGATGTGCTTCGCCCTCTAGCAGACGATCAACTCCGAGCCTATGCTGTATCCAAACGGGTGAATAATACTCAGAATGACGACGAAAAACTCATTGAACCAGTAAAGTAAATTTTAATCTCAATATTAATAACCTAGCAACACTATGCAAATTCTTTCAGTAATCTTCTTTGCAATTATCCTTTTGGGAACCTCTCACAGCCAACTAGCCCAAAGTGATTGGGTTAGCCTATTTGATGGCAAGACTCTTGATGGCTGGAAAGCCAGTGAAAACCCTGATACCTTTAGTGTCGAAGACGGAATGATTGTAGTAGACGGCCCCCGGGCTCATTTGTTTTACGTCGGTGACGTAAATGATCATACCTTCAAAAACTTTGAATTCAAAGCGGATGTAAAAACCACTCCCGGGTCTAACTCCGGTATGTACTTTCACACGGAGTACCAAGAAGACGGCTGGCCGAACAAAGGTTACGAAGTTCAGGTAAATAACTCCCATACTGACTGGCGCCGTACGGCTAGTTTATATGGAGTAGACGATGTACGGAACGCTCCCGCCAACGATGATGAGTGGTTTACCCAGCATATCACTGTTCAGGACAGTCTTATCACGATTAGAGTGGATGGAGAAGTTATTACTGAGTACGTAGAGCCAAAGGACGTAAAAGAAGATGCTGGCAGCTCACAACGCTACATAGATCAAGGTACCTTCGCTATACAGGGGCATGACCCACAAAGTAAAGTCTACTATAAAAATATCATGGTAAAGGTACTACCCGATTAAAGTAGGTTTTGCCTTAGGTAAACCGCTTCACATCGGAAGAAGTGACTTCGGAATCACACATAATGACTAGTCGCTCCACTACGTTGCGTAATTCACGGATATTACCTGTCCATTCAAATGTCTGAAGTTCGGCAATAGCATCCGGCGTGATTTTCTTGAGGGGGGCGCTATACTCCTGGGCAATATCATTCAAAAATTTTTCTACTAAAAGAGGAATATCATCTTTACGGTCTTTCAGCGGGGGAACATGAATAAGAATCACGCTTAAGCGGTGGTAAAGGTCTTCCCGAAAACGCTTTTCCTCAATTTCTTTCTTCAGATCTTTATTAGTGGCGGCAATTACTCGTACATCTACTTTGATGGCCTTATCTCCCCCTACTCGAGTGATGGTATGTTCTTGCAATGCCCGAAGCACCTTCGCTTGAGCTGAAAGGCTCATATCGCCAATTTCATCCAAAAAAAGCGTCCCCCCGTTAGCCTGCTCAAACTTTCCCTTTTTCTGCTTAATAGCCGAAGTGAACGAACCTTTTTCGTGGCCAAACAGCTCACTCTCAATTAATTCGGAGGGAATAGCAGCGCAGTTAAGTTCTACGAGTGGGGCTCCCGAACGATTGCTCTGGGCGTGCAGCCACTTAGCTACTAATTCTTTACCCGTACCATTAGGTCCGGTAATTAGCACCCGAGCTTCAGTAGGAGCTACTCGATCTATAGTAGACTTTACCTCGCTAATAGCCTCAGATTCTCCGACAATATCGGTAACTCCCGAGATTTTCTTACGAAGCTTTTTTGTCTCTTCTACTAAATCTGATTTGTCGAGGGCATTTTTGATGGTGAGTAGCAAGCGATTGAGGTCCGGTGGTTTCTGGACAAAATCATAAGCGCCCATTTTGGTAGCTTCCACTGCAGTTTCGATCGTGCCATGGGCTGATACCATAATAAACTGAGTACCTATCCCCTGCTGCATCGCCTTCTCCAACACTTCAATGCCGTCCATTTTGGGCATTTTAATATCGCAGAGTGCAATATCGTAGTTGTTACTTGCTAGCAGTTTCAGCCCTTCTTCACCGTCTACGGCTTCATCAACTTTGTACTTTTCGTACTCCAGAATTTCGCGGAGGGAACCTCGGATTGCTTTTTCGTCGTCTATGATGAGAATCTTTGCCATACAATGTTTAGGTAAAAAAAAGCAAGCCTGTAAGCCGGGTTCTGTTCCTGGGTATACAATACTCAGGTTCTTGCCATTTATCTAGGACGTTCGTCACCGAATGCCTCTAACGGTCTACCCGTACTGCATCTTCTAAGAAGAATAGGGCGAGTAACCCTATACCCTAGCAACGCTAAGGTTGCAGCACTTATTTGACCTTTCAGCCCGTAAGGTTTACCCTGCCTCCTTGGTCACCCTCGGAGCGGTGCGCTCTTACCGCACCTTTTCACCCTTATCCGCCTATGACCTAAGGTCTGAGGCGGACGGTTTGTTTTCTGTGGCACTATCTGTATTAATCCCCGATGTGATCCCCAATTAAATTGGGGACCTAGTTGGGAATCAACCCTTCCTGTTAGGAAGTACGGCACTCTATGCTGCCCGGACTTTCCTCATGAAATTACTAGAATATCATGCGGCAAGACGGCTTGCTATTCATGTAACAATTGTACGACTTTTTTTAGAAAACGTCTAGCCCGGTAAGCTTATGCTCCCATTTATCAGCTATCTCAGCCACTTCCTGGATGGCCTCTTTCAAAAAGTTTTTGTTTGCCTCACTAACAAACTCGAGAAATACAGAGGCCTCAATTTTCACGAAGTTATTGTCTACCGTAAATTTGGAAAAAACCATTTTCTTATTTTCCTCCATGAAATCAACTAAGTCCATTTGATGGTAATAAGGACATACCTTTGAGGTAAAGGCAAGTGTTTTGGTATCTTGATCCTCAAAACTATTTACTTTCCCCTGAACGGTTTGGAAACGACCGTCTTTTAGTGGGATGATAATAACCGAAGTGTTCTCATCGTATTCGGAAAAACGTCCTTGCAATTCTTCCGCTAAACTCTGCATGAAATTTACTAGATTCATAGACTCGCTAACTATTTTGATTAGATTACGAATCTAGATAACATCTGCGACAATACGCATCTAACAAAACTAACGCCCTTACAATGTACTATTTTGGATAATTATACCCGCTCAATAACCATGGCGGAAGCTCCACCACCACCATTGCAGATGCCCGCCACCCCAATGCTGGCATCTTTCTGTTGAAGTACATTGCTAAGTGTAGTCAGGATTCGAGCTCCGGAACATCCTAGCGGGTGCCCTAAAGCTACCGCCCCACCAAAAACGTTCACTCGTTCAGGGTTTAGTTCCAGTTTCTGATTATTAGCGATAGCTACTACCGAAAAAGCTTCATTAATTTCGTAGTAATCCACATCCTGCGGGCTTACTCCCGCCAGTTGCATGGCTTTAGGAATGGCCAGCGCGGGCGAAGTGGTGAACCACAGTGGGTCCTGGGCGGCATCAGCGAAGCCCAAGATTCTAGCTACAGGCTTTAGCCCTAGCTCCCGTACTTTTTTTGCACTCGCCAGTATCAGCGCCGAAGCCCCATCGTTGATGGTAGAGGCATTCGCCGCGGTTACGGTTCCATCGCGATTGAATACTGGTTTTAGATTGGGAATTTTATCAAAATTTACCCGCTTGTATTCTTCGTCTTCGGTAATCATCAGCGGATCACCTTTGCGCTGAGGAACTTTTACCGGTACAATCTCGGCCTGGGTCCAACCGGCTTCGGTGGCTTTTGCTACTCGTTTGTAGGATTCAATCGCGTACTGATCCTGAGCTTCGCGCGAAATATTCATTTCCTGAGCGGTATTATCGGCACAACTACCCATCGCAAAGCCATTGTAGACCTCAAACAAACCGTCCTTCTCCAAACCGTCGATCAGTTCACCACCACCGTATTTATACCCAAAGCGGGCTTTCGGAAGGTAATAAGGAATGTTGGACATACTTTCCATGCCTCCGGCTACTATCAGATCCGATTGTCCCAACAAAATGGCCTGGGCTCCGAACATAGCTGCCTTCATACCCGAAGCACAGACTTTGTTAATGGTAGTACAGGGAACGGTATTCGGAATACCCGCGCCTAAAGCAGCCTGACGGGCGGGTGCCTGACCTAAGTTCGCGGATACCACATTGCCCATAAAAACCTCTTCCACCTGGTCTTCAGAAACCTGGGCTGCTTTCAGTGCTCCCTGGATAGCAGTTGTTCCTAACTGGGTAGCGCTTATATTCGCCAAACTTCCACCAAACGAACCAATAGGGGTACGTACAGCAGAGATAATATACACATCATTCATAGTTATTGGGTTATGTTAAATGGAAACGGAAACCCGAAGTCTGGAGACCGGATTTTGTATATTCAACCCGGTCTCCGGACTGCTGCTTCCGGCTTCCGTGAATTTACCAGTCCGGTTTGGTGCGGTCGCGGGGCTTAGTAGCTTTGCGTCGGTTCTGCTGAATATACTGCATCTCGTTATTCCGCATCGCCTCCAGAATCATCCGGGCCTTTTCTTCGCTAATGTTCATCTCCTGTAGCCGCTCAGATAAAGGAGAGCTTTCCATTTCTTCTTCGCTCTTTTCTCCCTCGCTTTGCTGTTCTCCCTGCTCAGTGTTTTGTTCTTCGGCATCAGTAGGCTCTTGTTCTCCTTGCTGTTGCTCGGACTCACTTTGTTGCTCTTCCGAGTTAGATTCATCGGTAGACTCTCCCTGCTGATCTTGTTGCTGCTCAGATTGCTCCTGATTCTGCTGATCCTGGTTCTGCTGGTCTTTCTGCTCCTCTGATTGTTCCTGATTATTCTCCGACTCAGATTGCTGCTGCTGTTCCTGTTCTTGTTGAAGTTTCTTGACCAATTCGTAATTATAGCGCGAATCTTCGTTGGCCGGATTAGCCTTGAGCGATTCTTTATACATGGCCAGCGCATCCTGGTATTGCTGTTGTTGAGTAGTGATGTTGCCGAGTTGCTGATAGGCTACCGATTTAATACTGATATCCTGGGCATTCATTAGCTTTCCGTACTGCCGCTGGGCCGTAGCGGTATCACCCGCTTGCAGTTGAGCGTGCGCCAGGTTCAACTTAACCTTTTCATCATCTACCTGAAGAGAATCTAGTAGAGTCTGATAGTACTGAACGGCCTGGGCGTAATCACCGCTTTGGTAGGCTTCTTCTGCCTGCTTCTTCAAGCGGTTGATCGTTGCAATATCATCGATACCGCCTATGACTAACAATACTCCAAGAACCCACCAAGCTAATTTCATATGCGTACGGTTTTAAATTTCAGTAAGTGATCTAACAAGAATAAAACTACTCCTAACAGTAAAAAATAGAAATATTTATTAGCCGAAGCATCAATCTGACGGGAATCCCGCAGTTCACCTTCAATCTGGCGAATAGAAGAAATCAGGCGCTCGGTATCATCCTGCCGGTCGCTAATTTCAAAATATTGCCCCCCAGTTTGGCTAGCTAACTGCTGAAGCGCTTCCGGATCTAAGGTACTTACTACTACATTACCCGAACGGTCGGTTTTTGGAACTCCTCGTACCATCAACTGGCTGCCTCGTTCAGTACCAACGCCCAGGGTGAACAAGCGGATGCCGATCTGCTGAATTTTTTGAGAAATATCCGTAGTGTTTTCCCCAAAATCTTCTCCATCGCTGATTAATAATAGCACTTTAGATTTTTGTTGAGCCGGATTTTCTTCATCGTCTTCAAATTTCTCTAACGCTAACCGAAGTGGCGGAGTAAAATCCGTGCCGGAGTTAGGTACCAAGCTAGTATTGAGTGCATCGATAAACATATTCAACGCGCTCTGATCGTAGGTGAGAGGGCTTTGAATAAAAGCCTCCGACGAAAAGATGATCAGGCCGATACGATCGGAACTAAATGACTTCACAATATCTTTCAGTTCATATTTCACCTTCTCCAATCGACTAGGCTGCACATCGTTGGCATTCATGGACTGTGACAGGTCTACTAAAATAAAGATATCCTTACCCACGGCCTGAATCTCCTTAGTTGCTTTTCCCATGAGGGGGCCCAGCAATGCTATCACAAAGAGCAAGAAGTACAAGGTACGTAAGAGTACTTTAAAGAAAACTGCCCGAAAGCCCACTGAGATTACCCGGTTGATGCGAATAACCCGGGTGATATACAGGACATAACCGGTAATAAAGACAACTAAGAAAACTACCTCGGTAGTGCTAAATGAATGATACCACTCCACGCTGATTTTACTTTTCTACTATTGTAACGGCAAAAATAAGTAGTAAGTGCGAATCTCCTAAATACCGACAATGGGATTCAAGAAAAACTCTCTCTACCCAAAGGTTTTTTCTTTCCTCAATTGGATTAGTAAAGAAACTTATTTTATATTTGCAGCCTTTAATACCCATTGGGTCCCAATATCGTACGGAGAGGTGGGTGAGTGGCTGAAACCAGCAGTTTGCTAAACTGTCGTACCTGGAAACGGGTACCGGGGGTTCGAATCCCCCTCTCTCCGCTCCCAATTAATAATTTATCCAGTATTTGGGTAATTTTTTGGGCTATCCATATATTATATCATATGTTCGGGGCGTAGCGCAGTCCGGTTAGCGTACCTGCTTTGGGAGCAGGGGGTCGCAGGTTCGAATCCTGCCGCCCCGACTTTGTACAAATCAAAAGTCATCAAAACCCTCTAAATTGTATGTTTAGGGGGTTTTTCTTTTCGATACCCCTCCAAAATATTCAATTTTTCTCAATACTTAGGTGAACTATTCGGTGACCTTTTTTATATTCGCAAAAAGGTCACCTATTCTATTGTAAGTCGCTGTTTTACAGTAATTTACATTGATGTTTTTTGTTAGTTTTTGGTGAAGCAACATTATGCTATCTATTAACAAGGTGAACTAAAAACCAACAAGAAAAATGAACAACAAAAACACCTATGGTACCACTTTTCTGTTAAGAACAGGAAAAACTAGAAATGGAAAAACTCCTATCTACTGCCGCATTACAGTTAATGGACAACGAATTGAGTTTTCGGTGAAACGTTCAGTTGCCCCTAAGTTGTGGGATAATGGCCGGGTAAAGGGCAATAGCGAAGAAAGTCGCACTCTTCGGGAATATCTTCGGCAAGTAGAAGCTAAACTCTTTGAACACTATCGAGATCTGTTAGCCGATAACGAACTAGTTACCGCTGAAGCATTAAAGAACGCTTATCTAGGGATAGAAAAGAAACAATACTCGCTACTGGAGTTGATGGAATATCACAACAACCGTCTGAAAGATGGCCTGGAATGGGGCACACTGAAAAATTACTTCACTACTCAAAGCTATGTCAAACAATTTTTAGCAGATCATCTTCGTAAAAAGGATATTTATCTCTCCCATATATCATATCAATTCATTACCGAACTGGAAATGTATTTGCGTACCTATCAGCCTAAAGATCATCGCAAACCGATGGGCAACAATACCGTAATGAAGCATTTGGAACGGTTACGAAAAATGGTGAACCTGGCGATTAAAAATGAATGGCTGGATAAAGACCCTTTCCACAAATTTAAGCTTAAGTACGAAAAGAAAGACCGAGGATATCTGACCCAAGATGAGTTGCACCGATTGGAAGAAAAAGACTTCCAAGTCGAGCGGCTAAACCAGACCCGGGACATCTTCGTCTTTAGTTGCTATACGGGACTTTCCTATGCTGAAGTATTTGATCTTAAACCTGAGCATATTGTGATCGGTTTAGATGGGGAGCGTTGGATACGAGGGCAGCGTAAAAAATCCAAGGAGTGGTTCAGTGTCCCTCTTTTACCCCAGGCCCTCGCCATTATTGAGCACTATAAAAATGATACTATGGCACAGGCACATGGAAAAGTACTACCTGTATTTACCAATCAGAAGACCAACGCTTACCTTAAAGAAATCGCCCATATGTGCAGAATAAGCAAGAACCTCACCTATCATTTAGCCCGGCATACTTTTGCCACTACAGTAACCCTAGCGAATGGTGTTCCTATTGAATCAGTCAGTAAGATGCTCGGCCATACGAGTTTACGAACAACCCAGATTTACGCCAGGGTAGTAGAGCAGAAACTAAGCCAGGATATGAAAGCTTTAAAAAGTAAGCTTGTAGAAAATAAGCCCGATCAGGCAACAGAAGCTAGACAGAAAAAAGCTTGAAGAGCGACGATAATTCCTCTTACATCTATCGAACTTTAAATCGGCTCCATCTACTTTCTACTTGCTTTATTGATTTCAATCTTCCGTTGAAGGATGATCAATAGCCTTCAATTGCCAAAGGAAAAAAGCAAGGGGATCAGTGTAATAAGCGAGGGTTTCTTCGGCATCGCCCGTACCGTGACCACCTTCATAAAGCCGGAATAAGGTTGCCCGGTCATTCCCCCGATTTGATGCCACACGAGCGGCCAACTTTGCGGGTTCCCAGGCGGGTACGCGGGTATCATTCTTACCAGCGGTAAGTAAGAGGGCAGGATAGTCAGTGCCTGGTTCAACGTGTAAATAGGTGTCCATCTGGTAGAGGTACTGGAATTCCACCGAGTCTTCCGGGGAGCCAAACTCATCTTGTTGTACAATGGGATCAGGGGTTTGGTTAAGCCGGGTGGGGTTCACCATCGGATATTCCAGGGCAACGGCACTAAATAGTTCCGGATGTTCGGTCATGGCTCGCCCCACTGCAATGCCTCCGGCACTACCGCCGCGTATCCCTAAATGAGCTGGTGAGGTATACTGTTGATCAATCAGATATTCGGCACAGGCAATCAAATCTTTCCAACTGTTGGGTTTCGTTTCTTTTCTTCCTCCATCGTGCCAAGCCATACCTTTTTCGCCCCCACCCCGCACGTGAGCATAGGCCAAAATACCGCCTCTCCGGTACCAAGCCAACATTTCTACCGAAAAATATGGCTCTAGTGATTCTCCATAGGCACCGTACGCTTCTACGATGGTAGGATTGGTGCTATCCCGTAATATTCGTTGATCGTAGATAATAGATAGGGGTACGGGTGTACCATCATGAGAAGGTACATTGACTTCTTCTACCACTAAATCGGTAGGCAAGTCGTATTTTCCTGCCGGGCGAATATTCGTTCTTATGACTGTGTCCTTAGCTGGGTCATGGTAGTAGATTCCGTAGCCATGCGCCCAATTGGAAAGCCCAAAAAATAATCCTTTCTCGGTTCCGGAAGTGAAAAACCCATCCGTACTCAAATCTATATTCCCCATAAACGGTAACTCGATCTCTTGTACTTGTTGATCTGTTACTCGGATAAGATGGCTCAGTCCATCCACTACATGCTCCACATATAAGGCGTCATGCGTAGCTTTGAAGGTATTGATATATCCTTCCTCTACCGAATAAAAAGGAGTGGATTTTTCAGGAGCCTCTCGCCTTACTTGATTGATGCTCCCTTCAGGATGCTCACGATGACTGAGGCTAAACAGCTTGTTGCTATGAGCGGTGGTTTCGCTTACTTGATCCTCCAGGTCAAACATTAGCTTCCAGGAACTGCTATTTTGGGATTGAATTAAATCTGGTATCGTAGTTAAATAATAAGCAGCATATTGGGAAATACCGCTTATGACAGAACACTGTATATGGTTGCCATCGGGAAGCACTTTGAACACAGGAAAGTCACCCGCATCGTAAGTGATCGCTGAATGATTGTTCGGTTCTAGCATCACCTGATCTTCTGTCTGAGGCTCACCTAGCGTATGTATCTTCACCCGCACTTTATCAAACAAATCACACTGGTCTTCCGGTAGACTTAACTGAGTATAGAAAAAAGCCTCACTAGCCGGTAACCAGCTAGGAAAATAAGAAATACTGGCGTTGATCACATCGTCCAGTAATCGTCCTTGTTCAACATCAAACACCCGGATTTCCATCTGATCATTTCCATCCGGGTAGAGCTGAATGGCTAGATAACGGTTGTCGGGAGAAGGTTCAAAGCTATAGATCGTATAGAAGGTGCTATCCTGTTGGTTGAGGCCTTCGGTTGAAAAGATCACTTGCCCTTCATCGGCAGGATGATCAAACAAGACAATTTGTTCTACTCCGCTTTCGGTCAAAACCCGCAGGCTGTATATTTTGCCCTGGTTCTCTACCGGTATCGTGCTCAACGAAGGGACAGAATTTCTCAGCATCTTGATTTCTTGCCGTAAGCTATCGTATCCTTCAATTTGCTGAAGTGCCGTGATGGCTTCTTGATTTTTTCGGACCATCCAGCGACTTGTTTGGGGACTTTCTTTCTCCATCCAGCGAAAGGGATCATGCATCACTTTTCCAAACATCCTTTCGGTAACCCCCATTGTATCGGGAAGCACTTTGATTGAGGAGCTATCCTGCGCTATTGCTTGGAGGGATCCACTAAATAATAATATGGCAACTAAATATTTCATTACTGAGGTTTAGGAAGACTTTTTGGAGTGTCACTTATATGGATTGGGCAATAATAGAATTCGTTTCGGCAAAGGACTCATGCTGATTGTCAATACAAAGATAAACTTTATACCGTTCTTGATCTTCGGTAATTTCTAATTGATATTGGTTAGGATAAAAAGCATCCAGGGTCTTGCGTACATTTTTTATACCTACTTTCGTGCTGGTTAACTTAGTTGATAAGAAAGGGCTGGGAGGCCTTTTTTTATTACTAACGGTAAGGTGAATCTGCTCGTCAATCGTTAGAGTAATCTGAATAGGATTACAAGGATTTTTCTTATCTCCGTGTTTAAAAGCATTTTCAACAAAGCTGATCAAAATCCGGGGTAATATTTTTACACTACGGCTTTCCCCTTCAACGTTAAGGTTCACCTGTAACTTCGGATATAGTACTTGGTAAATCTCTATAAACGTCTTCAGATAATTAACCTCTTGCTCCAGGGAAACTTCCTGATGAGGCTGGACTTTAAGATTGTAACGAAGGATATCTGAAAGTAGTAATACCGGGCTAGCCAGTTCTGAATCATCCATCACCTTGGAGTAGATATGAGAAAGTGTATTAAAAGTGATATGGGTATTGAACTCGCTTTTATAGAAGTCCAGTTCCTGACGTATGATCTGTTCTTTCTTATTGGCTAAGTCAATCTCTCTTTGGCTGTTAATCCTAATCTTTTCAAGATTATACTTCTGAAAATATACCCCAAGTACAACCACCTCAATGAATACAAAAAAAAGTATTGCGTCCATAATATGACTCCACAAAGGGTAAACAGGTTGAAGATAACCGTCTGGAACATACTCCGGGATATGAAGATCTAATAAGACATATCCTACCGAAAAAAGCGTAAGGCCGAGTAGCGTGTTAATAACAAATCGTATTTTGTTCTGATGCCAGAATGGGCAAGCCCAATACAACAATCCATAAAAAACAACCATAAACCATAGCAAGTAAGGAGTCTGAGTTGCTACGCTGAATCCAAGAGGCCAATCTACTTCTATGGCAGTGAGTAGCATAAAGCACCAAACTAGGAACCAAATACCTAGATGACGTAATTTTTCGCCTGGTGTAAATGAAATACTGATTGTATTACTTGATTGCGCCATAAGTTTCGATGGTAAGTATTAAGCAGGCACAAAATAAGTCAACCAGAATTATCGGATAGGACTTTCGCAGAGCATTCATGAAGAATTTAGGCCTGTTCATGAATCAATATCCTAGGTTCGTGAAGTATTCATAGCCGTTCGTGAAGTACGCCTTGAAGTAGGTTGCCTAGGGGTGAATGTTGCTATAATTTAGCAGAAACTAAACCAATATTTATGATGAAAAAATCAAAAAGAAAACCACGATCACTCAACGAGATTGTGAACAGTGAATCTGTAACGATGCTGGATAGTGATCAGCAAATGAAAATTAGAGGTGGCGATCCCATCAAGCCTCCAGCATCAAAGGTGTTACATCGCCCTAGAAGGTAGCTGTAGCCCAATATTTATTCTACCATAGAAGGCAGGCATATAAGTTAGTCTGCTTTCTTGTAGCTAAAGCCAGTTCAAGAAGTCATTCTCAGCTAATTATTGTATATACTTCCACAACATTAATACTATATAAAAAACAATATAAATATTATTATAAATTTTCAATAAAATATAATAAATTTCGGGGTTATTTTAATTACGTCGCTTTATAATTCTTACTATGCAAATAAGTGCGATAGCTCTCGATGACAGCCCTAGCGCCCTAAACGTCATAAAAAAATACGCTGCTAAGACCCCTTCACTTTCACTAATTACTTGCTTTACCTCGCCTTTTCAAGCACTCGCATATTTAGAAAAGTGCTCAGTGGATACGGTATTTATTGATATTGAAATGGATGACCTCAATGGCATTGAATTTATCAAGATTATTAAAAACAGAGAATCAGTGAACCTACCAAATTTTATTATCACTTCAGCCCATGAAAGGTACGCCATTGATGGGTTCGACCTCAATATCACCGATTTTTTGCTTAAACCGATCTCTTTTCATCGTTTTCTGGAGGCAATAGAAAAAGTGAAAAAGGCAAAACAGTTGGCACAGATTCAGAACAGCCCAGTCCAAAGTGACTATTTGTTTGTTCGCGACAACGGTAAACTCATTAAGATGAGGTATGAAAACATCCTGTTCATACAGTCAGATGGTCATTTTGTGAAGATTCATCAAAAAGGCAAAAGGCACCCGCTGATGCTTTTCTATAAAATAGCTCAAATGGAAAAAATGCTTCCCTTGAATTCATTTATCCGAACTCACAAGCAATACATCATTAACATAGAACATATTGCCGAAATTGACTCCAGTTCAGTATCTCTGGAACAAGTTGAGTTACCCATACCGGTGGGAGGTACTTACCGCCCAAAGATTATTCAATTATATAACTTCCTAAATACCTAATATGCTGAACTGTATTATCGTAGATGATGACCCCCAGTCAATTAAAGTATTGGCAAACCACATAGAAAAGACCCCTTTTCTGACGCTTGTAACAACTTTTACTGAATCTGTAAATGCTCTTGCTTTCCTACAGGATACTCCGATAGACTTACTCTTCTCGGATGTTGAGATGCCGGACTTAACCGGTATTGAGCTTCTGGAAATCATCAATAATCGGTGCAAAGTGATCCTTAGTACCGGACACGCTGAATATGCTTTGGAAGGTTATGAACACGATGTAGTAGACTTTTTACTGAAGCCGGTTTCATTTGATCGTTTTTTAAAAGCAGCGCAAAAGGCTTACAGGCAATCAATATCTCCGCTTAGTGTTGGAAACCAGGAAGAATTTCTGATGGTGAAAACCGAAGGGAAAGGTCGAATGCGTAGGATCAACATAAACGATATTCACTATATAGAAGGGCTTAAAAACTATGTTTCTATCTATACCCAAAATGACCGTATAATCACATTGCTAAATATTCGGGATCTAGAAAAAAGGCTTCCTGCTTCTAATTTTTTCAGAGTCCATAAATCCTACATAGTAGCCATTGATAAGATAAAGGCTATTGATGGCAACCAAATCATCTTAGATAACAACTCGAAATCTCAAACAGTCATCCCTATAGGAGCGACCTATCGGCCATCTTTCTTTCATACTTTTCAAAGTCAATTGATCAGTAGAAAGTAGAGAAAATGGTTTGCACGAAAACATGAAACGCTTTCCTTTCTATCAGCAACTAGACCGCATGGATTGTGGGCCTGCCTGCTTGCGGATGGTCGCCCGGTTTTACGGCCAATACTATTCTTTGGAAGAACTCCGGGGAAAATCGTATGCGGGAAGACAAGGCACTTCGCTGTTAAATCTTTCCCAGGCGGCCGAAGAGTTAGGGTTTTTGAGCGGAGCAGTTACTATTGACTGGAATACGCTTCAGCAGGATGTAGCGCTTCCCTGTATCGTCTTGTGGAAGGATCAACACTTTGTTGTAGTCCACCGGATCACTACTAGATATGTGTATGTAGCTGATCCGGCAATAGGAAAAATACGTTATCGGAAAAAGGAATTTTTAGCTGGCTGGAAGGGTGAAGATCGTGGTAGCGGAGTAGCCCTGTTGCTAGAACCTACGGGGAAATTTGATGAATCATCCTCTACAATAAGTCCGAAGAACGCAGCCTGGAGGGTTCTCATCTCATTCTTAAAACCTTATCGCCGCTACTTAGGGCAATTATTTTTAGGTATTGTAGCCATTGGGGTGGTTCAAGCCGCTTTTCCTTTTCTGACCCAGGCATTATTTGATGAAGGCATTGCTCAAAGTAATCTACACTTTGTCTATATTATTCTTATTGCCCAACTGATATTATTTACCTCTCAGACCGTAGGGGAAGTTATTCGCAGCTATTTGTTGCTCTATATTGGTAACCGGGTCAGCATCTCGCTACTGACCAGCTTCCTACAGAAGTTGATGCAGCTACCTCAACCTTTTTTCGAGAAGAAGAATTTAGGTGACTTGTTTCAACGTATTACCGATAATGAACGCATAGAAGAGTTTCTTACCGCCCAGTCACTGAGTGTACTGCTCTCGCTTTTTTCGGTCGTATTGTTCGGCCTCATTCTGGCCTATTATCACTTGACAATTTTTCTTGTTTTTGTGGTAGGCTCTACCCTGTATTTAGGGTGGGTGCTACTGTTAGGAAAACGACGGAGGGTATTGGAATACAAACGCTTTAAAGTATCCGCCCAGCAGCACAGTCAGTTGCAGGATTTACTGTACGGCATGCCCGAGATACAACTGAATGGTTCCCAGCAGCGGCGACGCTGGCAGTGGGAAGCCACGCGTATCAAGCAGCACCAAGTAGCGATCAAGGCTCTTTCAATAGATGAATTACAAACAAGGGGAGGCACTTTTATTCACGAGCTAAAGAACATGGGCATCACTATTTTAGCCGCTATTCTGGTCATCCAGGGGCAAATGAGCATAGGAATGGTCGTGGCCGTGCACTATATTATTGGGCAACTCAACGTTCCTTTACTGAATCTGATTGATTTTTTTCAATCGGCCCAAGATGCCCAGATAAGCCTCTCCCGGCTACTAGAGATTCATAATATGGATAATAACCCAGCGCAGGCCGAAATAGAAATCAATAGCTCAGCATCCGATGTTTTGGGTTGTGCTGATATCCGGCTGGCAGATGTTTCCTTTCACTACGAAGGGCCCAATTCCCCCGCGGTATTACAAGAAGTGAATGCTACTATTCCGTACGGTAAGGTCACCGCCATTGTGGGATCTAGCGGCTCGGGAAAAACTACATTGCTGAAATTATTACTTAAATCCTATCAACCCACGGAAGGAACTATCTACCTGGACGACCAGTCACTGGAACGATGGCCATCTTCTCAGTGGCGATCGAAATGTGGAGCGGTGATGCAAGACGGCTATATTTTCGATGATACCATTCTTAGGAATATTACGGAGTCAGATAGTCGGCGTCCATTGGATAAAGAACGTCTGACCCATGCTGTAAAGATTGCTCAATTGGAGCAGTTTATTAGTTCCTTACCCAAGGGTTACAGTACCCCCATCGGCCAAAATGGGATGGGATTGAGTGGCGGGCAAAGACAACGTTTACTCATTGCCCGGGCCGTCTATAAAGATCCTGACTATCTGTTCTTTGATGAGGCTACCAGCGGGTTGGATGCTGAAAATGAACGCTTCATCGTAAACAACTTAGAGAACTTCTATCAAGACCGAACCGTCGTAATTATCGCCCATCGGTTGAGTACAGTAAAACATGCCGATCAAATTTTAGTCCTACATCAAGGAAGAGTCGTTGAGCAGGGTACTCACCGTGAGCTGACCGATCTACGGGGAAGGTATTATAGTTTAGTAAAGAATCAACTGGAACTAGGGGCATGACCAATTTACCAAGATCGGTGGAACAGCTATCCGCGCCTTCCGACTATATGGAAGAAGTACTGGCTACCCCTCCCCGTTGGATCGTCCGTTGGGGAGAATTGCTGGTATTTATGTTGGTTTCCAGTCTATTTTTACTAGGGTGGTTTATTCAATATCCTGATCGGATTCCGGGTGAAGTGGTAATTACCACCCCCCAACCTCCGGTACCGGTAATTGCAAAGTCGGATGGTACCCTTACCCAGTTATTGGTGCATGATCACGACTCAGTGTCGCGGGGGCAACTACTAGCGATCATAAAAAACCCTGCCCAATATTCGGAGGTTTTACAGCTTAAAAGACAGCTCTCTCATTTTGAAGAGGCAGCAAGCCAAACTAATCATTCGTTACCTGATAGACATGAGCTAGGTATTTTACAAGAGCCCTACGCTCAATTAGTACGGGCAAATAAAAACTATCAACTATACCGAAAATTAACCCCCGACTATCAGCAGCAGCTAGCCATTGAAAAGCAATTACAAAAGTACCAGGCGTTGCGGGAACAAAAACAAACGCATCAACAATTGCTAAAGCGTAAAGTGTTGCTGGCTGAGAAAGATTACCGTCGTAATGAACAGTTACATGCTTCGCAGACGATAGCTGACAAAGCACTGGAAGATAGTGAGCGGCAATGGCTAGAGGCACAGGAATCCTATGAAGTACTGACCAGTGAACTTATTCAACTTCAGGTACAAGTAACCAGCTTAGAACGGGAGGGGCAGCGATTGAGCACGCAGCATGAGCTGGATGGCGAGCAATTACATACCGCCCTTTCTAACGCAATAGACAATATGCAGGCTGCTATTGCCGAGTGGGAAGAACGTTACTTGTTGACCGCCTCTCGATCAGGTTTCGTATCTTTCACGGATTTTTGGAGTGAACACCAATCCGTTCGAACTGGTCAGGAAGTCATGAGCATTATTCCGGAAAAAGAGCAACAGCCGGTAGGGTGGCTTCGGGTACCCATCAAAAATTTCGGTAAGGTAGCCATCGGACAACAAGTAAAAGTCAACTTAGAAAATTACCCTCAAGGGGAATACGGTTCGTTAGAAGGGATAGTACATAGCATATCGCCCCTACCCAAACAAGGGTATTATCGGGTTACAGTCACTTTTCCGAAGGGACTCACCACTCAGTACAATAAAGCAATATCTTTTCAACAACAATTATCGGGGCAGGCCGAAATTATCACCGCAGACCTGCGGCTACTGGAACGGCTTTTCTATCAATTTCGCACCGCTTTTAAGGCTCACTAACAAACATCATTCATCCTTCCAATTTGGCTATTGGTGTACTGTCTCCCTAGGATTAAGATTGGAAAAAGGGTAGTGTCTCAGTTTGAAATCTAATGCTTAAAACCTTCTTTTGGTAATTTTTGTATCTTCGGGTATGAGTGCGAAGATAAAAAGACCAATAGATGTCAACCAACGAGCGAAGCTCATTGTCGATATTGCTACGGGTGAAGCGGAAGACACTCCAGACATAGGTGAAAGTAAAAACCCTTCTGCTGTTGAATTGGGTAGGCTTGGTGGCAAGAAAGGTGGTAAGACAAGAGCTAAAAAGCTTTCACCCGAAAGACGCAAGGAAATCGCTGAAAAAGCGGCTGCAAAACGTTGGGGTAAATCTGATTAGATTCTTCCTTTTCTTTTCAATTCCTCGAAAGCATTCAACTGAAATGTAAGCCCATAAGCTCTAGCATAATTTATTCTAAAGTCATACCACTCATCGTATTCTCTCATCATCTCTGTAGCTTCTGTTAAAACTCTTTTTAGGTTTTTCAATCCTTCATCTGGAGTAAAAAATTGATGATGCTTAAATTTACGTCTATATTGATGTATATACGGGTTTAACTTTTGTAACGTAGGTAAAACTTCTCTTGAAAATCTCTCATAAATAACCTCGTTCGTTATTTTTCCAATAATAGGTGGTTTTTTGTAGGGAAACTTTTCAGGTACAGGCAAACCCATTTTAATGTAAATTTCTGTCCAGAAGGCTTTAAATTCTGCTACCGGTGCATATGCTTGAGGGGAAAGCGTAAGATTCCTACTGATTTCAGCTAAATCAATTTCACTACCATTGATAAGCTCTATCTTCTCTTTCTCCCGGTCAAAGAATTTATCGAGGTCTTTCTCAACCTTTTCCTCAGTAAGCTTAAAGATAAGCTGCTTCTCCTTCTCGCGACTTTGCGTTTCAGCAGCCCTCTTAATGGCCGAATTTTTATCAAAAGCATTTAGCTGCTTTTCGTTTTTCTGCTGATCATTCTCTAGCTTGTCGCCCTCTTTTTTTGGCTGGTCAGATTCCTTTTTTGGTTTTCTCATAACATGTTAATTATAAAATTGGTACTTAATTGATCGCACAAATTCTGATATAGGTTTAGGGTTGTCCCACGGATTTCTTAGGGGATCTATTAACAGCTTCATCTCGTCTGGGTTTTTATGTCGCGCCCTAACAAACGCTGACCTGTCTTTATTACCTACATTCCAGGCATGAAACGCGTAAATAAAGCTTGGATGAATGTGGTTGATCTTTGCGAACCTCTCTACTTCTTTGGTATCAAATAATAATGGTAGTATGCTATCTAACTTTTCATTAGAGAGTAAATATTCCCTTGCAAAATCGTTGGCTTCATCTTCGCGCTCTTTTTTACTTAATACTTCTGGATCTTCCTCCGATAAATGATAATTACCCTGTTTTATATCATCCCAATCAAAAAGTACATGAAATAGCTCATGGCATAAACAAAACCACAAACTTGAATAGAAACCCATATAGTCCGTTAAAGCAATACTTGGTTTGCCATTAAGAGGAAATGTTGCTCCTCGTAGATGTAGTGATGAAAAAGAATCTACATAGAATACCGTAATCCCAAGTTTATATAACTCTCTAATTACATTTTTAAGCCCTAATTCTACGTTGGTTGAGTGCCAACGAATTTGGGGGAAATAATCTATCAAACCCTGTCTATCAAATCGGTATGGGTTGTCAAATTCTCGAGAAGTATCTTGTGATGTCTTAAACCAAAATCCCCGTGTAAGCTCGTTTTTCGGTTTTATCTTTCCAGCACTGAAAGCCGCCTCAATCTCTGGTTTTTTGTAGTCAAAAATTGACCTTAGTCCGAAAAAAGAGGTTACCTTTTCTTCTATCTCAACAAAATCATTAACACTATTTATAAACCCCGCCTTTTTTAAAGCTGGTAAGTCTAAATTTTTTTTAATGTGCTCTACTTTCTCTATTTCAGATGACGGAACAGTAGGAAATTTTTTTTCTAATTGCTCTAAATACAGTGAAGCCACTTGCTCTTTGGGTAATTGCAAAAAATCAGCAATAGCAATAAGTTTTGTGTAGTCAACCGACTTTTGAGTTCCATCTAGGATTCCGTCAAGAGTTCTTGATGCAACACCCATTATTTCCAGTGCTACAGTAGGAGCGATCTTTAATTCCCTTATCCTCTCTTCAAATAATTCTCTAAGAGGAGGGGTATCATTCACTTCAGGTTTCATTAAACCATTCAGCAAACGATCAACATCAAAAGACTTACGGTCTTTATCTGGCATGTTTAGTATTTATTGTAAGTTTACAATAGCCAAAGTAGTGCTTTATCGCACTTAAAACAACATTTAATCAAAAATATTGTAAGATTACAATATAAATATTTAAACTAAACTTTATGCTTGACAGCTATGGCACAAATCAGTTTCTTCATTCTGTGAACAGATTGTCTACTGAAAAGCAGGCGCAAATTATTCACCTTCTCGTAGAAGGAACTTCATTACGGGCAACCTCAAGAATAGCAATGGTAAGCATCAATACGGTTACCAAACTTTTGGTTGATGTGGGTAGGGTTTGTATAGAGTTTCACAACAACCACGTAGTACATGTGAAGTCTAAGCGCATTCAGTGTGATGAAATTTGGTCATTCTGCTATGCCAAGCAGAAAAATGTTCCAGAAGAGATGAAGGGTAGCGGAACAGGAGATGTATGGACATGGAAGGCTATTGATGCTGATACTAGACTGATTGTCTCTTGGCATGTAGGAAGTAGAGATGCTGATTCCGCTGATCTATTTATGAAGGATGTAGCAGAACGCTTAGCCAATAGAGTACAACTTGCTACTGATGGACACAAAACCTATTTAAATACTGTTTACGACGTATTTGAAAGTAGTATCGATTATGCTCAGTTGATCAAAATCTATGGTGAAGGAGCTCCTTCAGAAAAAAATATTCACCTGCTGAATGTATTGGTACCAATAAGAAAGGGATTTTTGGTAATCCAGACGAAAAGCATGTTTCTACAACCTATATAGAACGCCAAAACTTAACGATGTGAATGTACATCAGAAGGTTTGCCCGTTTGACTAATGGATTTAGTAAGAAGCTGGAGAATCACTGCTACGCGATTGCCTTGCACTTTGTCTACTACAATTTGGTCAAGATTCATAAAACATTGAGAGTTACTCCAGCAATGGAAGCAGGACTAATTAAAAGACCAATGGAAATTATAGATATTGTTAAATTGATTGAAAAAGATTCAAACTGAGACACTACCGGAAAAAGAAAAGTAGTGAGTTTGTACCAGTTCGGTGGGAGTTGGTGTAAAATATTTTTGCTGCTGGTCGCCAAGTAATACTTTAGCCTGGGAAAATTAACAACTCCTGGTTTAAAAATCGCTTGGATGATGAAGGCAGACGAATCCGCAAATCAGAGGAACACATTAAATAACGGCGATCACAGTGGCGAAATCAAGGCAGGAAGGCCGTTGAACGATGTCGACCCTGCCAGCCAAGAACCAGATGGGGGTAATGATTCAAAATCTTTGGCAGGGAATGAGAAGCCACAAAAATCATATGAGCAAGTTCTATTTGAAAGGGATATGCTGCGGAAAGCTTGGAATGCATTCACCATCAGTGGTGCGTTTGGAAACACTCCTACCAAAGACAAGAATTCTATTCACCGGTAGATATTCGGATAACGATGTACAATCGCCCCCACCTCCTGGCGAATTTTCTGAAAGTTAACTCTAGCTGCTTGCTGTAGATCTATTGCATTACTACTTTGAGAAAAAGCATGAATGTGGTAGCTACTTTTGGTATTACTCAGTTGGGTTTGGGCGCGAAAGTAAGGAATGGTGCTTTCTACGGTTTGCCCAACGAACGCTCCCGGTGATAATTGCATTACCTCTTGCGGTTTTATCAGAGAACGCTCCTGCGAGCTGGTACTGGTATTATATGAAAGATTACGACCACCTTTGCTTCCCCGACTACGGCCCGTAGAATAATTAGTGATCAGTTTTTCTTCTTTACCAATCATTTCGCTTACCCGTCGGGCGGTGTCCACTGAGCTTGCTTTGCCGTAGAACTGATTAGAAAGATTAGCAATAATTACCTCGGCCTTTTCCTTACCGTACATATCAATCATCTGGGCAATGTCCTGCGCCATATACACACTGGCCACTTTATTACTTCGGGCGGTAGCGGGGATCACTTCAAACTTGGGAATATACAGCGTCGGGGCTTCGTCTAACAGCACAAAACTCTTCTGTTTTCCTGATTGGTTCATCTGTTTGAGGGCTACCGTGATGATCAAAGAAATCACTGGGGAGAAGGTATCGACCAATCCGGGATCAGAACCCAGACAAAGCAGTTTAGGGTTTTTCGGGTCGTTGATGTTCATGTCAAAATCATCTCCGGATAGTACCCATACGATTTCCGGACTGTTAATTTTGGTCACCATAATTTGCAAAGAGGCAATCACGCCGGCTAGTTGCTTTTCGGCTTTATTTCGAATGGCGGTGGCGATACTGCGAATCATATCAGCACTCTGGGGATTGGCTTCCAGCATGCTGATTACGTGGGCGTAGTCATGATACAGGGTCGTATTGATAACATGAGGTAGCGTACACTGCTCAGGGTGTTCTGCGCGGTAAAACCAAATCAAGGCTGCTAGCCAGGCAATCGCCGAATTGGCGAAGAACTCCCGGTGCCTGATCGTATTGGTATCTAAGTTATTGACGATGGCTTTGGCATACTCTTCGGCATGTGCCAAGGTTGGAATATTATCGGGGGCCAGTGGATTACAGCGATGAGTCTGGGACATATCCTGAAAGTTGACAATATAGTAGCGCAGATTTGACTTGGTTCCGTATTGATGCAAGGCGGTATTGACTACGTTGGCCAGCATAGGAAACTTAAAGTCATAGATGATTCCGCAAAAGCCTTTCTGGACAAACTGATGCAAAAAGGTGTTACCGATGCTCTCGGATTTACCCGACCCCGAAGATCCCATCACCAGGGTACCCCGGTAAGGGTTTACCACGTTCAGGTAACCTCGCTTGGTTTTGACAACAATGCTTTGCTCAGTATCGATCTTTCTTCGTTCGGACTTCTCCCTAGTATTGCCTAGGCTACGAAGCTGAATAACGACTACTGGTAAAGTTAACAGCATACTTACCACAACCGTAGGATATAACCAAGCGATAATCGTAGCAGTGTACGAATCAATTTTGTAGAGTTTGTAGATGGCTACGACCGTGATTAAGCTAAGTAGTAAGAACTTCGTTCGCCCTGACGAAGGGCTCGAAGGTTGTGGATACTGCTTGGTCCTTACCAATGAAACACTGAACCCGGTATAAACTAACAGAAAACAGATTCGTAGTAGACTACCAAATTGCAAAAAGCCAGATGCTGCTTTTACCACAATGGGATGAAAATCTGGTAGTGGTAACGAACCAGAGAAAACCAGCAAATAGTATTCTACTCCCAACAGCAGAAACAATGCTGCCAACAAGAAAAAGAGCACTTCGGTACCAGAAGAAAATATCATCGCTCTATTGAAGGAGAATTATGCTTTTTTAACTTCCTCTTTCGGCTACTTGGCTCTTCACTCCCTATATCCTGCCCCATTGCTTGGGCTGATTTACCAATTTCTAGCAGCGTACGCTCCGGAAAGCTGATGGTGGCATCCTTTCCGGTTTGTAGTATTTGGTAAGGGTCGTGAACCATTTTACCGGCCTGGTACTGTTTGGTCAAACGAGATAGATGAAAAAAGAACCCCTTCCCGTACTGCTGTTCTTTTCCAATAGCCATTGCTTTATCAACGTCTATTTTCCGGTTCCCAGTGAAATATTCATTCAGGTAGCTGATTCGGTAGCGGATACGCTCCTGGTGCCTTTGCTGGGTAGCTTCGGACATTCCTTGGGTAAGCTTCTCACTGATGGTTGGCTTGTGGTAGTCAAATAGCTGTTGAAAGGTTTTACCATTTTGTATTTGCCAATCCTTAAAAAGGAAAAGATGCTTACGACCTTTAGGGTTTAAGCGATACTTCTGTTCTCGATCCTGACCGCTGACGAGTATATGAATGTGGGTATGGTGACCGGACTTAGCCACCCCTTTACGGTCACCTTCTTTTTCTTTTCGCTCTTGATGAATGGTGGCAAACCACAGTAGTTTAGAAGAACGAAGCTGCTTTCCGTCCGGTAGCGTAAAGTTTCGGGCGTAGTTTTCCATCACCTGCCGCGTATACTGCTGTAACTTTCGCTGATCATTTCCCAGATGAGCGAGTTCATCCTGCGAAGGGGATAGCACCAGCGAATAGAATTTTTCTTGCTTTTTTCTTAGCCCCTTTGAGTTTTGATCAATAGCGGTGCGTACTTCTTCCGAAGTAATATCATTTCGCTGATGATGGAAGAATTTCACTTCATCCTTGGTTGCTTTGGCTTCGTGCCCTAAATAGCTTACTGTTTTTTGGCAGGAGCCGCGATTGGCAAACACGAAGCGACCGTTTCGCCGGGGATCAATAATTTTACTATGCATAATTCTAGTGGTCAATGGTGGAAGGTAAATGGTAGAAGGTATGGACAGAAACATTACCATCAGAAGCTTAAGTAGAAGATGACTTCTGCCTAACCTGTTTATCTAGTTGCTCAGTCATCTGGCGTACTCTTTCGGCGAGGTACTGCTGATCCTGCTGCTGCAATTGCTTTAAGCTGGTTTCATCTTCGGCAACCAGGGTTAGCAGATGGTTGACGGCTAATTCACTCATGATGCGGGCTTTGCCTGCTTCACTGTGGATTTCTCGGAGAATATTTTTTTCCTGAAAAACCAGATACGAAAAGATTCGATCAACGGCTGAACGCAGTAGTTGGGTAAACTCGTCCTGCTGTCCTACCTCATAGCTACGAGGATCTACTTTGCGCGACAGAAAGAATTCACCCGCGGCTTCCAGGTATTCTTTGTAGGAAAGTCCCAGTCGCTGGGCTTCCTGATCGAGTCTTTGATGAAAAGTATCGGATACATTGATTTTTTTGGAGGTACTCATACGGAAGTACTTTTGAGGGTTTGATAATCAGATGGTTAGGATGCGGAATTACTTGCCCGAAGTTGTTCAGCTTGGTAAGTAGCTCACCAACAGCCAGTTACAAGATACCTGCACCTACCCATCTTGCTAGGAAATAACTTACTTTCGCCGATCAGGGGCCTCAGAGGAGAAGCCGATCAGGTTGCACATCTCCCGTAGCCGCGAGCGCGTACGGTCGCCGTACAAGCGCTCCATTTCTTCAGCGTTTAAGTTGGTGGTCAGATGGGTAATCATGCCGTTTTTGATAAATTGCTCGTAACGATCCAGCAGTACTTCCGCCATCACATTGCAACTGTTGCCGTACACTCGGGCGGTAGGCTCTACCCCCAAGTCATCAAAGCAGTAGGTAACCGGCTGGTCGTATTGCACGATAGGCCCATAGCCTAAGTGTTTTATCTTATAGGACTTTGATCCGTATCGAGCCAGTATTTCATTGCCTTCTACCATAAACTTGTTGGCCACTTCCCGGGTAGATACCAGTCGGAAGTTCTGGGGGGCGAATAAGCGCATTAACATGGTTTTTCCGCATCCTACGGGACCAAATAGTAATAAGCCCTTGTTCAAATCTACTTCCCGCTCTTGGCAGAGGCGTTCATCTCTTCGGAAATACGCTAGTATAGTTTCTATGACCGATCGATTGTAATGGTCTACTTCCCAGTCCGAAATACGGCTCTGGGCATACTGATTAAATTGGTTCCAGGTAGTTGGGGGTGTAAATGAAATCATCGGTTTAGTTTGGTTTAAAGTGGAATACTGTAATCTTTTTTCCCGCCGCTGTGCAGTCGGGGGGCATACTGATCAAAATTGGGTGACATAATATCGTTTTGGGCGGCTCGATTGGCTTCTTGGGCGTATGCCTGGGCATTGAGTAGCCAATTATTCACCGCCGCCTGCCAATCCTGCATCGCGTTGCGGCCGACTTTCCAGCCGTTCGATTGGTAGTAATTGATGAAGCGCTGCGCCTGGGATTTTATGGTGGCTGCATCAGGGCACGGTTCCTTCTGTTGGCGCATATACGCTTCCACCTGGGTAAGCGTCGGCTTTACGAAAGCATTATCCGGCTGGCTGCTTGGTGATGTATTGCCCGTAGCTTTTTTGCCAGGAGGTGTAGGGCCATTTTCCGAAGCAGAAACTGGCGAGGCATTGGCCCTTTTTTCTTTCTTTTCATCGGTCGATGAAATCGGTATAGGGTCTTTATATACTCGATCATTATTATCGATAAAATTATTAATAAGGTGTGAGGGCCTATTCGATGCGATGAATTCGGAATAGGGGGGCGATGAATTCGGAAGACCTCTTCCGTTTTGACCCTCACCCTCTTCCGATTTCATGGAACCCTGAGCTGGCCTTTCCAGTAGATAGATTTGCCGCTGATTTCCCTGCTTTTGGTGAGGTTTTATTAGGATGAGTTGATGCTTCTTGAGCTGGTTCAACCAAGACGAAATGGTCTTCTTTTTCACTCCGTAGAGTTGGGCAAAGTAGTAGTTGCTCGCCCAGCAGTAACCCTGCTGGTCACAGAGTGCTTTAATTTCGCCGTACAGTAGCTTGATATTGGCAGTTAGGCTGCGATCAAATCGCACTTCAGCCGGAAGGCTGATCTGGTAAGAGGGTCGTTTCATAGGGCTGCCGCGTTTTTTAAGTTTTCCTCCATAATCCGGACAATACCATCGTAAGGATAGAAGATGACGCCTCCTACTTTGCTGTAGGGTAAGGTGCCATTAATGCGGAGGTTTTGCAGGGTACCGGGTGAGACGGCAAGCATCTCTCTCACTTCGGAAGAGCGTAGATAACGCTTGGGTTCATGGGTATTTTGGGTAAGAATTTCCTTTAGCTCGCTGAGTAATTCCTGCTTGAAAACGAGCAGGTCCTCGGTCGTAACAATGTGTGCTGGCATCAGTATTTTGTTTTTGTGAATAATGACAGCAAGTAGCAAAATGAGAGCACACCAAAACAGTTACAGGGGTTACATAACCCCTAGTGGGAACGCTGATAATCAGCGTATTATAAATTCATTTTTTTTGAGTAAGGATAGTCGACAATGTCCCAGAATTGTTCTATTTCTTGGATTTTGCTATTGATTAGGAAGGTATAGGCTGGTGAGGCTTCTATAATCTTATGTTGAGTATAGAATGATATGCCAAACATATCATGTAAAGCTCTATTATCTTGTTAGAAAGCCTCAAAGGAAGTATATTAAATATAAACGCCGCAATTAATTGAAAGATTACTTACTAGAGGACTAGAAGAAATGAGAAAAATAGGCTTATATATTTTCGTGATTTTTGCTCCGTACCTTTGCATTGCACAAAAAGCTTTTATCCACTTTGACATCAATGATACCACTACTGATAAAATAATCATTGCTAACAGAGATTATACAAGTCCACAGGCTTTATTTGGTAAAGACAAAATTATTCTGCCAACAGACAATGGGAACACAAACCATTCTTTCTCTATAAATAAGCCTCAATTCGTAAGCGTTTCCTACCCCAATGCTTCAACCGGTAGATATTCGCACCATATGCTCTTCCTATCTCCAGGTGACAGTATGACGTTTTCGATTGATGCCCATAATCGAGAAGATTACACGATTACAGGAAAAGGAGCTAAAAACAATCAACCTTCAATTCAACAGCTAAGAATTTTTGCTGAAGATCTTCGCGAATACGAAAACGACTCTTTGCCTAATAGCTTGTTTAGCTTTATAAAGAAACAAAGCACTTTGCAACAAGAGCATTTAAAGAAATATATAGACTCATACAATCCTACAGATCAGTTCATAAAAACTCATTCACAGTTAGTTCAGTATCTTCCTTTAATGAGGTATTATACCTTTAAAGGAAGTCAAAAATTTAATATAGGAGAGGCATATTCTAGAAATCAAGATAAGTGGCAATCGATAGAAGATTCTCTTACTAGTATTCTACCGGTAAGTAATGACGAGTTATTAACTATTCCAGAGTATACTGATTTTTTATCAACTTATTTAACGAGAGAGAAGGAAAAACTCTGGCAAGACACAACGTTGTTTGATAATTATTTTTCCTCTCATGTAACAGCCAATATACTGAACGAAGACCCAGAAAATCTACTAAAAGAAAAGATCATCAACGAACACTTTACTGGTCAATCGGCTGAATTTTTATATGCTATTCTCTTCCAAGAGGCTATGAATGAAAACCAAGATAATCTTCTCGAAATATTTTCACGATTCAAACAAAAATATCCAACAAGTCAGTATACCGCCTATATCTCACCAACAATGGAAGAAATAGAGAAAAGAAGTAAGCAGGTATTGAGTGATAAAATGGTACTGATAGAAAATCATGATTCATTCGATACCTTTGATGATATATTACCTTTAGTCAAAGGCAAAACTGTTCTGTTAGACATGTGGGGAACTTGGTGCGGGCCATGTAGAGCTGAATTCTTAAATCATACCGATGCTATAAAAGAGCGATATGACGATAAGGAGTTAGATTTTCTATATATCGCTAATTATGATGTAGGCAAGGAAAAAAAATGGAAAGAATTAATCGCTTATTATAACCTTACAGGAACTCATCTGATGGCCAGTGAACAACTTACAGAAGATATCATGAAAAAAGTAGAGGGTAGTGGTTTCCCGACGTACGTCATTTTCAAAAGGGATGGGTCTTTCGAACTATCTAAGGCAGGCTATCCAATGAATAGGGATATCCTATTCGAGCAACTCGATGAAGCTTTAAATTATATGGATTCTAAATCTGAAAAATAGATAGAGTGCACCTTCATATCTCCCAATAGTCCAGAATGGTTATCACTAAATGCTTCAAGAAACTTTCGTTTCTCACTACAGTCAAAAGGATCATCATATTAAATAGCTGGTGCGATTGGCTGCAAAATCAGGGGTGTTCACTGCATAAGGCTTGGTTAATTAAGATGATATCGGTTGTATAGATTTACTCATTATGTAGCAACCTTTCCGTATTATGCTCAGAAACTATTTACTCGTCGCCTTTAGAACTTTCCGTAAGCACCGAACCTATACGCTGCTCAATTTAGTGGGACTGGCAGTCGCCTTTATGTGTGCTATTTTGATCTACTTGTTTATTCAAGACGAATTCAGTTTTGATACTTTTCATGTCAACAAAGACCGCATTTTCCGCGTGGTTTTAGTGGAGTCTGATTCAGCCTATCAGTTTCAGCAGTACCAGGTAACGCATCCTTACCCACTAGGGCCAGCCTTACAAAACGACCTGCCCGAAGTAGCACAGTTTGTACGATTTTCGTTTCCGGTGAGTAAGTTCATAAACCACCGCGGTCACACCCAGGAAGAAGAGATCGTTTTTGCGGATTCTTCCCTTTTTTCTGTATTCAGCTTTCCGGTGGTGTATGGTGATGCCCAGTATGCGCTGACCGATCCCTCTTCGGTAGCTATTAGTGAAAAGTCGGCTCGGAAGTATTTTGGCGACAGCAATCCGGTAGGAAATACCCTATCGATCCGGGTAGGCGAGGAATTTGAAGCCTATCAAGTCACCGCCGTCTTTGCCGATATACCCTCCAACTCTACTATTCAGGCTGATTTCTTACTGCCCATGCATCAGCAAACCCTGGCAAAAGATCGGAGCTATTTTAACGATCCCGATATGAATTTATGGTGGGTATCTTCCTTTCAGACTTACGTGTTACTGAAGGAACAGGCGCTTACTGCGGCTATGAGCGATAAACTGGCAGCCTTCCGGCGGCTCTACTTTCCCGATGACCCTGAGGCTTTGCAAGATATGACCGGCAAGGCTGAGCACGATCAATCGCGCACTTACCACTTTCAGCCTCTACCAAACATTCACTTAGATACAACGATTAAAACGAAGGGTATCGGAAGCAATCCGGTGTACTCTTATATTCTGGCCGCTATTGGAGGATGCATCTTACTACTGGCATCCATCAATTTTACGATGCTTACTATCAGTCGTTCCCACTTCCGGGCGAAAGATGTAGGGGTCCGAAAGGTGGTGGGTGCTCGAAGATACCAGTTAATGCTACAGCACTGGACTGAAGCCATTCTATTGTGTGGAATTGCCTTTTTGTTAGCCTGTATACTAAGTGGACTGGTGCTTCCGCTCTTCAATGACTTGGCCCAAAAGTCGCTCTCGTTTATGACGATCATTCAGGGTCAGGCTATCGTCATTTTAGTCAGCTTGGTCATCTTGATTGGGATTCTGGCAGGTGCCTACCCTGCTTTGATACTCTCCGGCCTGAGTCCGTTGATGAGAATGAAAGGCGCAGGAACAATACCTCAGGGAAGAGGAGTATCTAAAGTACTGTTGGGTATTCAGTTTGTTCTACCTCTGGTCTTTCTGACCGTTACGCTGGTGATGATCGCGCAGCTTCGGTTTCTGCAACAAAAAGATTTGGGTTTTCAACCCCAGCAGGTCTTAGTCATAGAAAACCCCACTAATGATTCTCACCAGACGTTCAAGCGGTTTGCCCAACAGGCTGAACGACTAACTGGGGTTAGCAGCATCACTGCGACCAATGCAGCCTTTACCCGGCCTAGTGCGGTATTCTATATGCGAAAAAGTGAAGAAGAGCCGATGAGAATGACCTGGGCCTATCAGGTAAAAGCGAACTATTTTGAGTTATTAGATATCCCATTGGTGGCTGGGCGGACCTTTAACGAACAACGAGCGTCCGACGCTACCGAAGCAGTCATTGTCAATGAAACTTTCGTTTCCGACTGGGGCTTAACGGACCCCATTGGCCAACAAGTAGAAGGACGAACCATCATTGGGGTAGTACCCGATTTTCAGTACCAATCGCTCAAGGGTGAGGTTGAACCTCTTATGTTTACCGTAGCTCAGCCGAAGCATTCCTTAAACCATATTCTGGTCAAATTGCAGATGGATCAAGCCGGAGAAGTTATTCCGGCGTTGGCCACCCTATGGGAGGGGCTAGAAACTGCGTTGCCTTTTCAGTATAGTTTCTTGGATCAGGATATGGCGGCTTTGTACGAGCAGGATGTTCGTTGGATGCGGATTATTCAGTGTATTGCGGTAGTATCTATCAGTATTGCCTGTCTCGGACTGATCGGTATGATAGGACTGGTCATTGCTCGTCGGACTAAAGAAATTGGGATTCGCAAGGTGCTTGGAGCTTCTGTACACCAACTCTGGTGGTTGCTGTCTAGTACGTATATCCGGATTGTTGTCATTGCTACCCTGGTGGCTATTCCTATTGCCAACTATCTAACAGGCGAATGGCTACAGAATTTCGCCTACCGGATTAAGCTTCCCTGGTGGCTGTTCGCACTTGCCAGTATTCTCTTTTTGCTATTGACAGTGCTGTCCGTAGGGCAATTGATCTGGAAGGCGGCTACCAGGAATCCTGTAGAAAGTCTCCGGTATGAGTAGAGTCTTCATCCTCTTCACTAATCTTTGTTAGTCAATATAGACGGTTTCAGTACGCAGTAAATTCGGATGCCTTAAATGACTAAGTGACATAGGTTTCTTAAGTTATGCCACATAAAAGATTCATATGGTTTGATCTTTACCTGTCTGCTGAACCTGACATTTTCCTGTTCGCTAACCTAAGAAATGCTGCTATGCAGGATATTTTGTAAGGTTCTAATAGCTCTTGCTAAAGACTATTCAGGAAATTAAGCATCGCAATTACTTTGTCTTTGACAGCAGTAATTGTAGTTCGATCAGGGTGATAATAGCGATCCTTTATAGCTTTATGGGAAATTTCCTCCTTGCGGTCCGTGGCTAGCAGCCGACTGAAACGACGGAAGATATTGGTCTTATTCTGCTTAGGAAAAATTCCCACTTCGGAAAACAGTCGTAACAATAGTGCGATCTGAGGCACGGAAAGACTGGTTTTTACACGTAGTAGCCGCTCTTTATCTTCTATTGCCGGTACATCGCCGACTTCTTGTAAGTAGACCAGCTCTTCGGCTATCCATGAAAGAATAGTCTGATCTACGGACGGATCTAAGGGCTGATAAGCATAGGCTTTTTGTACCGGTAGCTGCCGGTAATACTTACGATAGTAGTAAAGCAAATTCACTCGTTCGGCCAGGGTTTCTTGGGCTTCCAGTCGGTCCTGTAGCTGAGATACCAAATAGGTAGTAAATGTGGGGCTATTGAAATTTAACCGGAATAATAAGGCCGTTACCGACTCATCGCTCAACGAGTCTTCTTTCACAAAACGTTCTAGCTCCTGTAGCAACCGCCGATAATAGTGCAACTGCTGATAGGAAATAGGCTGTTTCGTTAAGTCTTTGACGGTACCGAGTGATTGCCGTACTACCTTCAGTAAAGATTTGTCTAAGGAGGACTGCTGAAGCGGCTGCTCAACACCCTCCCATTGCTTGTCCAGGCTAAAACCCTGCACAACCTGCAGGCGATAGGGAATGAAGGCCGATAAATCCAGGTAATGGGGAAACTGCCGCTCCAAGTAGCCCAAGACCTCTTCTAATTCTCTAAAAATGAGCTTAAAAACATCGGGAAAATTGTACTCACCAGAAAAGGTATAGATCTGCTGATAAGGCGCATCCAACTGCTGTAGTAGCTGTTCGCAATAATTCAATAATGCTAACTGGTATTCTTGAATGTATTTAGTCGCTTTCTTCTTGGATGAGGTCTGGTGTACAAACTGGGCAATTTGCTGCTGTACTTTTTCTTTTTGTTCGGCTAAGAGCTGTTGAAAGTAGCAGTAGCGAAGCTCTTCAGGAGTTAGGGCATCAAGGGGGTACCGAACGTACACTTCCAGATGTAGGCGGCCTGTTTCATCCTGCCAGTGGTACCATTCGATGAGAGCTTCTTTAGTAAGCGATAGCCTGCCAAGTACTTCGGAAAGTAGGGTTTCACCGGCGATTTCTTCATAGGGCCGTACCTGATGGTGTTCGGCTACAAAAACGGGTGGATGGTATTTATCTACCAAGTAGGATTGCAGCGTATCTACATAAAACGACTGATCAGCATTCACGCCAAACTGGGCGTGTACCCGTTTTGTGCAATGCGTTGGTGCGTGGGAAAGATATTGATACCAACCGGATAGCTTAGATGCATCTAACGGAAAATATAGCGGAGATAAATTACCTTGAACAATCTGCTGAATAACACCTAATTCGTAAGACACAATGATTTCGTTTATGCGAGAAATAACCTCGCTCGGGTAAAAACCAATTCGTATGCCGGAAGCTGCAGTTTCTGGGGATATGTAATGATTTTACCGCTATTGTTTTTTCTCCAGAATACGTCTTGGCAGATTATTCCGGATACGTCCTAGATTTTGTGCGGGACCGTATTGTTTTTCGCATTTCGCTCTTGGATACATTGGGTACAATCCCGCTTATAACGGGAAAGCTGCTGATAACTTTTGGCCTGGTATCCACAGCTAAGGCACATTCGGTTTTGCGCGACCAGTTGCAACTCTTCCTGGTGGGCGCGCTGCTGTTTGGTGAGCGTTTGTTGCAGCTTGACCAGTGCCTGCTTGCTTTCGGCGAGTTCGGTTTGCTGCCGGGTTAGCTGCGCCTGTGATTTGACTTGTACTTCATGAGCCGATTTTAGCTCCTCAGTAAGATGCTGAGCGTTCTGTTCCGCTAGCTGCAAAGCCTTCAATAACTCTTGTTCTCCCTTCATCTCTTTCCATTTGCCTACGAACAGGTAGACAAACAGGTAATTAATCACAGCAATCAAGAGGCTAAAGAGTTGGCTGACAAAGATGTCTTTGGGCGTCTTCGCAAAATTCCAGGCATCAAAAAAGAGGGTCGTAATGAAGTAACCGGCCAGGGCAAAGAGTACCGGAAAAGCCTGATGGACGAGTTTGCTATTGGCAGCCGTAGTGAGAATGGTCAGGTGAATAGCCACCGACAAAAACCAGGCGGCGGTTTCGCGTTGCCAGCCCGTCATCGTAGCCGGTAGCTGAGTTATTAGCAGTGCCTGACTTTCGTACACCAGGTAGGCATACATAGCAAACATGCCGATCATAATCGGGGGTAGCGTAAACAGGCTGGCAGCAATCTTTTCAAAAAAGTTGTGAATATGTTTTTCCATAAGTTTAAAGGGTTGAAGGGTGGAGGGTATGGGGTGGACGGTGCGGAATGGATAAGGGTAAATGGTAATGGTCTATGCGTTTCATACCTTCTACCGTTGACCATCTACCGTTTGTCCTGCATTGCGGGTGTAGTAGATAGACTCGTACATGTCCAGTTCCTGGATGCGGCGTAGTAGGAATTGGTACTTACGGCGGCCTTCGGCGATAAAGGCACTGGTGGAGTACTTCTGCACGAAAAACAACCGCTTGGCTTTTTTGCTGACCCCAATCAAGCAGACCTGCTTGGCCTGAATACTGTCGGCGTAGAAAGCCATTTGCCGGTCGTAGTGGCACATTCGGCAGCACTCCAAAAAGGCTTTCAGACTGCTGGTGGAAGTGGTTTTAAAATCTACGATCAAAGGCGTGGCCTCTTCTGATTGGCTGATCAGATCCAGCTTGCTTTTACAGCGAACGCCAGTTGTGGGTTCTTCCCACAGTATCACCTTTTCTTTTTCGCTATCCTGCAGCAACCCCTTACAGTACTGGTTGGCAATCACGGTGCGTTGCATCCGGTAGAGCAGAGAAATATCGAGGCCCTCACAGCTTTCCGCCCTGAATTTCTCCGGTTCCAGTAGCAGTTCGTGAAACACTCCGCCAAAGCGGAAAGCGGCTTCCGGTTTCTCATAGGGGGTATGGGTCAACAGGTGCATGGCAATGGTCAAATCGCTATTGCTGATACGGGGTAGTTGGTAGTAATCCATGAGCGTGGGGCTGGGTGCAGGGCGCTGGGAGCTGGTCATGCCCGACCGGGGCGGCATACCGCTTGGAGTCTAGGGCGGGGAGTAAAGATTACTTGTTTCACTCCCTGCCCCTTGCTCCAGGCTCCCGGCGCCTAGCGATACACAGTTTGTTGTTTCTGGAAAATGGTGATGCCGGGTCTCGCCAGACCGGGGATGTGACGCTCACCCGAACGGATGGCCTCTCGTACTTTCTTTTCGTTGAGCATCAGGTATTCTCGGGGTACTTCGGAGAGGTTATCTATCCTAAACGTCCAGACCTTGCGAATACCGTCCGTGCTGTGTTGGGCGATAGCTACCTGTCGTTGAAAATCATGCTGCTGTCGGATTTGGACGGGATCGCCCGACTCTTCTTGTAGTTGGACGTGCTCCGCCTGGGCAATCCGGTCTAAGGCAGCTTGCTGCTGCTGGGCGACCTGCTGGTTGAATTGCTGAATCAGCTGATCGGCCCGAGCAATGGCTTCTTCTACGGGGGCAAGTAGTTCTTTTTCTTTGGCAATCCAGCGTTTGATCTCTTCCTGCATAGGCGAGGTAATGGCTTTTCGGACGTGGTCTACGTGTCTGATAAGCTGCTTTCCTTCCCGAATCGCGGCAGAAACCATCGCTTTATCGCTTTCACTGGAGACTTCTTCTACCATCGAGAGAAGGCCGACAAGTTGCTGTATTTTCTTGGTGACTTCCTGCTGAAAGCGGGTTATCGATGTAGCCTGGATGGGTTTTGTGGAGGTTGACATGATAAGGTATTCGTTTTTGAAATGAACCAAAGAAGGGTGAAAGGAGGAGAGCAACTTGCTTCCCTCCTGAAATAATTTATCCAAGTGGATACTCGCCAGCAAAGATTTTTTCTAAGTCGCAGGAGACTTCACTGACAAGCTGCTCAATGTCACTAGCTAAAGGCTTGGGAGGACTAGCTACTACGGTATAATCCGTATTCAGACCATCTCCTTTCTTTTCAATGGTTAGGTCATAACCGTACGGATGACCGTACTCTTCGCTATCCACGTAGCTTTTCAAGGCTTTCAGTACTGACTTCTGGGTGATTTCCAGCACTTGCAGCTTTTGCTTCTGGTAGTTATAGACCAGCCCGGCGATGAAATATTTTTGCCTCTCGATTTCTCCTTCTTTATTGGTGCGGGCATCGCGGTTAATCATTTCTTCCAGCGAAAACTCGCCTTCGCTTTCGGGTTTACGGTAGGGCTTGACCGTTTCGCTGCCGTCTTCCCGCACTACTTTGCCGAAGAACCGAAACCCTGAGATCGGATTGCCGATAAAGCGCAAGCGGTTCTTTCCGGCTTCCAGTTTCATAAACTGATTGCGTTTGTTGGGTATCTCGTGTCCCTTGTGAAAGAAATTAACGGCTGCTTCCTGATCGGTCAGTAGCGTAGACACTTGCGTGTTTTCTAGTTGCTCAGTAGGAGCGGATGAGGTAGTTACTGCATTGTTGGACTTTGCCATGATTCTAAAATTTTAAAGGTTAAAACAGTGTTCATTGGGGGCGCGCTATCCTGCTGAACTATACTACTAATATACTAAATATATACGTACTATACTACTTTAATTATATAAATATATAGTATATAATAAAGAAAATTGACCGAAAAACACCCATATTATTGCACTATTTATAGTAATTCACAGTAAATTATACTATATAAATATTGAATTCATGTTTCTTTTAGATAGTATTGGCATACCCCTTGCATCGCAGTTAACCTTTTCCCCACAGAAAAGAAAAATTGGGAGAGGGCCTTCCATCGCTGCTAGCCTTCCCCCACGCTAGTGCCGTCACCTGCCGATTCAAACGGTCAAGGGCGAACTTGTTCGATTTTATCTTCCCTTGAGGGTTTGAGAATGGGACAGTGGGCAGACCGGCGGGTTAACTTGGAAGGAAAAAAGATGGAGGGCCCGAAGTGATAGACTGTGTGGCTTATTCGGTGATCATTAACTACAATAGCCTGAGCCACCGAATAAGCGAATCATCGCTATTTCCCGAACAATTGGGTGGTGAGTTCCTGGTTTTGGGCTTCCAGCATGGCTACGCGTTGCTCCAGATGCTTGATGCGTAATGCCGCTAACCGGCTACTAAGGGGCGTCGTATTGCTGGCTTCCGAAGGCTCTTCTAATAGGGGGACATCGTCTTTGAAGTAGTAATTGACATTCACCTGGGGGTAGAGGGCGACAATTTCTGCCAGCGTATCGTAGCTGGGCTTAACCTGCCCTTTTTCAATTTTGTAGTACTTGTCGGGGCTATTAAGTCCCACTCGCTTGCTTAATTGATAAGCATTGGTACCCAGGGCTTCCAGCACCTCGGCAAATTTCTGGTGAACGTCTTTTTTCGCTTCGCTCATGACTACGCATATTTTTCTGCTAGGTACGATATTTATAGAGGTATGTCAATTAATCGTGGGATCAATCTCTTTTAGCCCGATGGGGTACAATTTTCTCTTAGCGCAGGGGAACTCCGGCATACGGGTGTCCCGATATGGAGTAGTGTGCGGCCCGAAAGTGGGTGCCAAGATTGGACTTAGCGTAATTGCCAGGCACTGGCTTTAGGGTATAGATAAACTCGATTCTATCACATCGGACTACACCGTTGAAGGGTGGGTGGGTCATCACGCTCGTCATCCTGGATAGATACTCAACGCAGATTAGACGCAGCTACTGGTTCATGGTAGTATCAAAAAAAGGGAGACTAATCTCCCCCCGGATCACCCAAAATATAGTCTACCGCCCGTTGGGCTTTCTGAGCAGCCTCAATTACAAAGCGCTTATCATTGCGAAGTACTTTCAGCCAGCCCTGAATATAGGCAGCGGCATCGCTGAGTTCGGCTTCACCTTTTAAGCCCATCAGGTTGGAAAGAAAGCTCGCTCCCATCTCGGCCACCAGTTCTTCTTGGCTGTAGGACCAGGAGCCAAAGGGCTGTGGATCACTCACACCTGAGCGGTTGAGCCGTTTGGGGTGACCGGTGGCGTGAGTGAGCTCGTGGTAAAGAACGTGAAAATACGCTTCTTCGCTAGCAAACGTGTTCATCGCGGGCATATTAATGTAGTCGTGCTGAGGGTGGTAGTAGGGCTGCTGCCGTATGGTTTTGACCGCTACCGGATGAGGCATACTGTGCAAGGGCTGAAAACCTCGTGTCAGCTTATCTTCATCGAGACTTGGTGAGTCAGTCTGGGGTAGCTCCAAAGAAATGCCTTCGGTATCCTGGATGGGAAAGACCCGGTAGTAGCGCAGGAAGGCTTTTCGTTCTACTTCGGAATTGGACAGCTTCTTAGCTTCCTCTTCGGTCAGCTTGCGGCCGTTTTCTTTATGTAGAAAGTACCACTGCCAGTAGACCACCGGCAGCGACTTGGCCCCCCTTTGAATATGGCCACCGAGTTGTTTTGCCTGACGGAAGGTTAGAAAATAAGGGTAAGAAAGCCCTAAGCTATTTAGTAGCAGCGCATTAATACCCCGGTAGGGCTTTTTGGTAACATAGTTAACCGCGGGGCCTTGGGTGCTCCAGCTTTTTTTCCAGGGGATCACCCCCTGCTCTAGTTTTTCAATGATAATACTCGTGATGATCTGGTAAACATCCTGTCGGGAAGATCTGGACTGTGCCATAGTGTTTGGGGTTTTTGTCCGCTGTTGATTTTGAGCAGACGGTGAAACATGATATGGCATCACCCCCGTGCGGGGGTAGAAGTGTGGTGGACGGTGGTTAGGCCCAAGCCCAAAAAGCAACGGAATAAATTGTGCGTACGGGTTGTGAAGAAGCTTTATGCCGGAATTTTTTGGGGCGCGTGATACCCCAGCACGAACTTTCCTATCTCATGTTGCTGCTATGCTACTCATAGATAAGTCGAGTACTTTCCGTTGCACTCCGGGAGGAAGTAAGCAGAGAGTTGTAAAAAAGTAAGGGCAAATTCGGATTAATACACATACGAAGCATTGCAATTATCTGCACTCAATGATCAACTGTTTAACGGTTTCTGAAAACCAGAAAAAGCAGATTGAGAATAATCGTCAGGCACCCGTGGAAACGGGATAATAGTTAGATTTAACGGACAAAATCATCATTGTCATTCAGTGACCTTATTGCGTTGGAGACTGTCCAGTACCTGTAGGTACAGCTCAGGACGATCCAGGTTGACCAGATCGGCCGGAGAGCGGATGACTGCTTCGTATTCTTCCCGAGTATTGTGCTGAGCGTAGACCATCAGTCGGATACCCAGCTCCCGGCAGGTTTGTACCAGTTCGGAAGTGATCTGATCCACTTCGCACTCAATAATAGTGGCCTGGTACTGCTCATTCGCCTCGCGAACTTCAGCGGGAGTGGCAGCGTTGATTTTTAATCCCATCGCGGGGGCTAATTCTTTAAGCTCTCGAGCCTTTTGGTTATTCCAGAACCAGAAAAATACCTTATCTTCCATATCCAGCTCCCGGATCAGAGCTACGATTTCCTCCAGGTTGCCGGTTTTTACATCCAGGTATACCTTGGCTTTTCCTTTGATCCATTTTAGGTAGTCATCCAATTGGGGAATCGGTTCGCCCACGTACTGATCACTAAACCAGCTTCCGGCATCTAGCCCACCCAGGTAAGCGGAAGTACGCAGAAAGATAAAGCCCCAACCATCGGTGGTACGGCCCAGCGTCATATCGTGCATCAGGTAGTGCACCCCATCCCAGCTACGATGCACATCAATCTCTACGTAATCCACCCCTAGCTCAATAGCTCGGGCCGCTGCCGCGTAGGTATTCTCCGGGGCCAGATGGTTGGCACCTCGATGCACCACTACTTCAATCGGATGATCCGCCAGCAGTTGAGCTTCCGGCCGACGGTTGATGGAGTAGTTAGGGATTGAAGGCTTGTCCGGCGAAGCTCTATTCCCGCAGGAGGAAAGTTGAATGACTATAAAGACAATTGCAAGCTTCCTCGAGAACTGGATCATACGAAAAGTAGCGTTTTAACATTTCAGCATAAGAGTGTAAAATTGGTCGGAATGTCTTCTCTTTCACTCTTCAAGTTTAAGTGAAACCTCTCTGAAACTATCTAGCGCCGCTTCTATATTCTCAACTATTTCTTGAGCTAAAATATCTGGTTCGGGTAGATTCTCTAGATCAAGCATGTTTTCATCTCTGAGCCAGAAAATATCCAGACTAGTTTTGTCCCTGGCTATGATCTCTTCGTAAGAATACTTTCTCCAACGCCCATCCGGGTTTTGCTCCGACCAAGTCTCTTTTCTCTCGTGTCTATTCAGCGGATTGTAGCACTCAACAAAATGCTTGAGGTTGTCGTATCTTAAAGGACTTTTCTTGAGAGTGTGACTAATATTGGTCCGGTAATCATAAATCCAAACTTCCTTCGTCCACGGATCTTTGGAGGCCGGTTTAGCATCAAAGAATAGCACATTTGCCTTTACTCCGTGGGCGTAAAAAATACCAGTGGGTAAGCGGAGAATTGTGTGCAGATCCGTTTTCTCCATTAGCTTTTTACGTACGGTTTCACCCACTCCCCCTTCGAAGAGTACGTTGTCAGGCAACACCACCGCAGCTTTACCGGAGGTATTAAGCATGGAAACAATATGTTGCAAAAAGTTTAGCTGCTTGTTGGTGGTAGTAACCCAAAAATCATCGCGATTATACGTCAGGTCTTCTTTTTCCTCTTTGCCCTCCTCGTTGGTAATGGTAATACTACTTTTCTTACCGAATGGGGGATTGGCCAGTACATAATCAAATAACTCGCTGGGTTTGGTCAACAAAGAATCCTCCCGTTTAACGGGCGGCTCGGCATTGATGTCTCCAATATTGTGAAGAAACAAATTCATCAAACACATCCGAGCCGTTGAAGCCACTATTTCCCAGCCATGAAAGGTCTCTTCTTTTAAAAAGCGGGTTTCTTCTTTGTCAAGTTTATAATTTGCTTTGTCGGTTAAGAATTCATAAGCTGCTAAGAAAAAGCCACCCGTACCACAGGCAGGATCAGCAATAGTTTTTTTGGGCTCCGGACGAACGCATTCTACCATAGCCTTAATCAGTTCTCTAGGGGTAAAATACTGACCAGCGCCGCTTTTGGTATCCTGAGCGTTCTTTTCTAAAAGCCCTTCATACATATCACCTTTTACGTCAGAATCCATGCTAACCCAGGTATCTTTGGCGATAAGTTTAATTAGACGATCAAGCTTGGAAGGATCTTGAATCTTGTTCTGGGCTTTGGTAAAAATCTGTCCCAGCATACCGGGTTGCTTTCCTAATTCTCTAAGAAGCTCAATGTAGTGAGCCTCTAATTCTGCTCCACTTTTGGAGACCAAACTTTCCCAATTATACTTCTCAGGAATACCCGATTTTCTCTTCGTCGGTCCCTTTTCGTATTCATCAGCCATTTTGAGAAATAACAGAAAGGTAAGTTGTTCTAAATAGTCTGAATAGCTTACGCCATCATCCCGGAGGGTATCACAAAATGACCAAATTCTTGCTACTAAGTTACTTGTTGTCATAGGTTTATAATTCCGAAATAATCTCCTCTTTATCGATATCAAAATGAATATAGGAAAAAGGAAGACGGATAAAGGTTTTAAGGTGATTAATATATTTTTTTACCTCTTCAGAGGGTGAAACGTGAGATACCAGGACTATCTTCTCGGCTTCGTTCGCACTGGGATATAGGCAGTATTCCAGTAATTGACCGATTCCTTCTCTAATTGAGGACTTAAGACTGTTATAGGTTTTGATCTCATAGAAAATAAAGCCAGTTTTAGTCTTTTGAACAACATCAATTTTCGCTGATCCATAAGCCTTGCATTCTCGCCTCACGGCATTCCTTCCATACTTTGATTGAAGGTATTGTAAGAATTTGGTTTGAAGCATATTATGCTTGAGTTCAAGCTCTACTTCTCGGCGTTTACCCTTGCGCACGCTACGGCTACTCAGATTTGCGTCTTTACTACCAGATTTGAAGGAGAACCCTGTTTTAGTTGCTTTCTCATATTTTTCCTGCACCGTTTGAGGAATGTTCATCAAAAGGTAGCGATCCGCCGGAATGTCGTTTGAATCTATGACAGGAATAAGATCATCCGAAATATCATTAAGTTGGCTCGCAGTAAATTTAACATTGAATAGGTAAGGACTTCCTTTCTTTATCCAGAGATCCAATTGATCTTCGTCGTAGCCAAGCTCAATAAGGTCGGCTTTCATCTCATCGTACCAACCTTCTCTTTTGTAGTAATCGTAAATCTGCTGAGATTCTTCGGGCTCTAAGACTTCAACGTTTCTCAGTGTGGTAACCCAATACTTCTGTTTTGAATCATGATTACGAGTAAAGAGAGACAGATCAAACACCTTTCCTTCGTACCTCGAGCGATGCTTATGAATAGATTGTAGGAAACCATATTTAAATCCATCAATTGTTTTGTCACCATCAAAAAGCCACTCTTCGTATCCAAAACCCTGGTCATATTCAAACCCCTTTTGTGACTTTCCTAGTGGTCCAGATGGCTTTACCCAACCATTTGTATTCCAGGCAATTCTGGCAATTTTTGACTCTTTGTCAAGAAGCTTCTTCAGATGGTTGTGATGAGGTAGGTTCTTTCTTACATACTCCCTGCTTTCTGTAATCAGCTTTTCCCAATTGTATTCATGTAGCTGGTCAAACGATATAGTTGGCCATTCCCAATCAATTGAATCAAAATATTCCTGCACTAGATTTAGCTTATGTTTGGGAAGAGCTTTATTAGTAGCAGTGTACTTATCTAGCTTGTACCCAATGAATTGTTCAACTCCATTCACCTCTACATTGAAGAAGATATCTTTATCCTCACGCTGATAAATTCTCGGCCAGATGTAAGGAGCTATTCTGGCGGTATGACCGGTCAACCAATTATTATCTTTCTTAAGTTTAAAGCCGTCAATGAGTAGTTGTTCCGCCCAATAATTGACCTTAGCAATGATAGGGTATAGCTTTTGCCCATAGTACTTCTGATTGGGGTTATTTTTTCTGTAGTCTTCTTGGGCAATGGAGTGATAAAAAGCTAGTTCTTCTTGAGTGAAAAAGTTATAGCCATTTTCATAGTAGCAAATTTCAATGCCTAATTCTTCGATGTATTTCCTGTAAGAGTCACTGGTTTGAAGTTGAATCGTTTCCCCGGTTGCTATATCATAAGCAGTCCTTATTAAATACCTAAAAGGATACTCTTTTTCATCAACTACTATGTAATATTGACTCCACACGTAATCTTTCGGTATGCCTTGCCGGTCAACCTGATTTGCTGCCTGCTGAACGTGTTCGGTATGTATAGCTTCTAATTTCAAACTATCCTATTTTAATTGGTGTCAGCCTCTTCGTCGTTTTCATCTTGAAACATATACTCAGCGCAAGCAGCCCTCAAATCAATGTTTTCTTCTAAAATCAATAAGGCCCAATCCCTTCTAGAAGCTCTTAGACATGCCCTGACTGTTGAAGATAGCTCTTCGCAGGGAGCAATAAGTTTTCGAACTTCCTCCATCATCATTTCAAGTTTACTTTCTTTTTTAGCTGTAGGGTCTGCTTGATAGTCATCATTTAATAGATCTACCTTTTTGATAAGAATACTGCATTTCATCCATTTTATATGTCTTGCGTCAACAAGATCAGGGTAATTCAAGTCTAATTTGTTGATAGTATAATTTGCACGAATATGATCCCAGTGCTCCACATTACCATTAATTGGAACCATTTCACCGTTTTCGTTTATCATTAACTTTTTGGGGTCATCTCGCTTGGTAGGGTCTAACAAAAAGGTTATTTCGTCTTCGCAATCATGGTCTGGGCAGGTAGCGCAGTTTGCCCGAACCGCAAAATGCTCTCTTTTTGTAGTGTTGCCTACTCCACCGGATAATCTATAGTTGGTATGATCAAAGGTTAACCACCAATAGCCATCCCGTTCAGCTTTTTGCTCATTGGTATCATCAATCACCTTCTTTTTCGGACGAAAATGGTCAACGTGATAATGGGAATAAACTTCCCTGGCCTCAGAATACCAACACTTGCCGAAAGAAAGTCTCTTCAGTTCTATCTTTAAATTTTTCCATTGCTTTTGGCTTGAAGCTCTATCTATTATTTCATCTCTTTTGGCTTTATCGTCTCTATGTGAGATAAGCTCGTCAAGAAGCTTCTTTGATTTATCCAGCCATTCTTGAGAGGGCTCTAGTTGTGATATATCAATGTAAATCATGTTTGCTTTTCATCATCCGCTGTACAATGTCAAAGGCTTTGCTTTTACCCTTATCGGCAAATTGCAACTTCAATTGGCCACTCTCTTTGTTATTTAAATACTTTTGGTAGGCAATAATAAACTCCGTGTACAATGGGTCTTTAAAGATTTGCGAAAACCCAGCCTTATTCAGTATCTCATACAGTTTTTTTAATCTGTCGTTTTGCTCTGAAGTTAACTTTCCTTCACTCTCTAAGTAAAGAAGCTCATTCCGCTCGTTGATCAAGTCTTGGGTTTCTGTATCCAACGTGGTTGGTAAATCGAACATATCACTTATAAGTATGCCAGCCACGCCTAAACCTCTAGGGTCTGCTTTGGGTCTTTCGATTTGAGTTTTCCTTGTTTCCGCATCTACTTTAAAAAGCTGAACCTGCGACTTTACCATGTTCCCAATTACCAATGGATCATGAGTGCAAAAGATGATTTGTGTATTCTCTTTTCGCTTTACTACTTTATCCAAATAATCTAAGAACTTCCACTTCCACATTGGATTTAGATGCGTGTCTGGTTCATCGAGCAGTATGAGAGACTCTTCATCTTTGGTGAATTTGAGTAGACCCAAAACTGTCAAGAGCTGTTTTTCCCCTTCACTGAGTTCTGCCATAGCCAATTCACCCTCTACATCTTCCTTAAGTACTTTAATTTTTACATCGTGCAGCATATCAGAGATATAAATGCTTTCTAGGGCGTTGAATAGCTCTATTTTATTTTTATACTTGAACTCGACCAGGTCAGCAAAGGTGGCTCTATCTTTTAAGTAAAGGTATAGTCTGTTTTGAGTTTCCGTGCTTTTGTAGGAAACTTCTATCCGAGCTTGGTGCCGAATGGGAGCAAAGGAGAATAAGAGCAGATCATCTAAGAACCTTCTCACTAAACCATCAGCTCCCCAGAAATCATCATTTTTATCCCGAGACCATTGCGGTTCTTTTAGAACAAACAGGGCTGAGCCAAAATCAACTATTTTTAATTCTTCTTTCAGGAATTTGACCGTTTCTTCCTCCTGGTCTTTAAACATATAAAACGCAATCAGGGCGAAGTTGGCGTGGATATTCTGCGCTAAAAATATTCTTCTGATAGTGTCAAACTGACCTCTTTTAGCTTGAGGCTTGATTATCTCATCGTAATATTGCTTTTGGTGGGGGATGTATAAGTATTCTAGACGGTCGCTTATACCGGAGTAGTAAATGAATACGTGTTTGGGAAGATAGTGCTCAATGTTATTGGTTACCGTGGTGGTTTCCGTTTTACCATTAATTACAAACTGGTATTTGCCCTTCTCCAGTGTGATTTCTACATCATTTCCTCGGCACTCGTACTTGATGTAATAATCAAAGGGCTGCTTTTCTTTCTTGCTTTTAGAACTACCTGAACTATATATGAGATCTAAATCTCTGAAGATTATTACAATTGCCTCTAGAAAATTTGATTTACCGGTAGCATTAAGCCCTAATAAAACAGTTTCCCAAGCAGTTTCATCAATGTTGATTTGAAAATCATCCAGGTTTTTGAAGCGAGATTTTATATGTACTTTATCTATTCTCATTTATCCAAAGACAACAAGGACTCAGTACCTCTTTTCACTTCTTTAATATCACTCTGAATCTTCTTCAATTCGGTATAGAAAGCTTCAATATCGTCTTTATGCTTACTTTGCTGCCATACATCTTGGGCCAACATGGGTTTATCCGAATTCTTAAGTACTTCTTCAATGCTCAGTTCTTTACTCATCTTCTTTTTTCTTTTAGGTGCCTTTTTCTTTTGTTGTTTTTGTTCTTCCAGATGTTTTTTCTTTTCGGCCTGAATGCGTTTAAGCAGCTCCGACGCAGGTTCGTCATTAAGATCTTGCTCCACTAATTCTCCTTCGAAGGCTTTCTTAAGAATACTTTGGCGAAGAGCTTCTGATTTTCTCAGGCTTCCCTCAATGGTATCAAATAACTCATCACAAACGGAAAGACGAAATTCTAATTCATGGATAACCTGATTCTGCTCATCAATAGAGCAAATTGGAAAAGGTAAATTTGATAAAACAGTTAAATTGATTGAGGCGAGGTTAGTGGTTTGCTTAGCTTTGCTGAAAAAATAATCCTTTGCAGATTTAGTCTGAGAGTAGTAACCTACGAATTTTTGGGACATGGTTTTTAGATACAACCTAGCTCTGAAAATATGATTTTGGTGAATACAATTTTGGATTTCATTGTTCCAAATTGTACCACGGCCAAGTTTATCTTTATCGCCACCTTCCGTATAAAGTATATCTCCTTCTAGCAGTCTGTATTTTTCGAGGTCACTTGGTAATACTTCAATGGTTTTGATTTCATTTAGATCAAGGTATCCATCTTGAACATTGGCAACTCGCAAATATGGTACGGTGATCAACTTCTTTCCATCTAGTTTTCTTCCCTTTGTAACTCCTCCAATTAGCTCAGCGAGATTAACTAGAGTATCCCATTTCCACATATTAGGTAGTACCGGCAATTCACTCAATTCATAGCTAGTGATAGGTTCGGCCTCTTTTGCTTTTTTAGGTTTTCTGGGTTTTTTATCTTCCTTACCATTTTCTTCCCAAGCTTTTACCGCAGCTTTCCAACCTTTAATTTCTTGCTCATATCTTTCTTGGCGTTCTGCTTTAATACGCTCCAGTAGCTTTTCAGCGGGTTCAGGATTGTTTTCTTTACGCCATTGCTCAGTAAGTTTACCTTCAAAGGCATGCTTTAACAATGCCTGCCGGTATACTTTAAGTTGATTTTGCGCCAGTTTTAGATTCGCTACCCCATTGCCTAACTCACTGAACAACTCTTCTATTTTAGCAACAATACGGTGCTGTTCATTGAGGGGTGGTAAAGGGATAGTTTTCTGAGAAAAATTAGAGATCCAATACCGCTTGTGTGTATCATTTCTAACCTTTGTTATTGACATTCCATAAAACACATACTTTAGATTGATTAAGCTGCAAGATGGAACAAGAATCTTCATTGCTGAAGATTTGACTTTGAAGGGAAAGTTCACATATCTGGATGCAGTAGTAAAATCATCAAAGATAATTACAGGCAGAGCTTTAAAAACACCTTCTTTTTCATTAGTATATCCCTTAATAAAAGATTTCCCTGGAGTTAGTACTGGTATCTTATAGTTATCACTGTAATTGGTACTTTTTACGATATAGTTAGTTGGCTGAATATAATCGACCAGTTCTTCAAATTTGACATTTATCCATCCGTTCGGGATCATGCTACTAATTCTGTATTTAGTTCATCAATAATTTCATCTACATTATCACCAAAGATTTGCCATATTTTCATTATACCTCCTTTAGCATCAAAGGGGCTGTAATCCAAGTCTTCTTTATCTAAATAGAAAGAAGTGGCAATATGGTCTTTTATCATTCTCAGCCAGGTCATTTGTTCTTCGTTGTATTTTATGGGGCCCGCCTGTTTCTTAAATACCCATTCCTGAAAGCGTTTATCTACTGCCTTATTGTAGGGCGTTAGCTTTTCGTCCAAGCCCATTACTCTTCGAATCAAGCTTACCAAAGCAATCATTTCATTAAGCGGTTGGCTTCGATCTAGCTTATCAATATGCTCATAAGCTTGCCAGATCCGCAGCGGCGCCAGGGTAGGTTTGTCGGCTTTTAGTTTCTCTAACAGTTCTTTTACCATTTGGTAGGTAAGTTCTTTACGTTGAAAGGGCTGCGCGTAAAACCAGCTTAGGGCAACTATCTCATCTTTGTTAGCTTCAATGTACTGCTTAAAGTCATATACAAGTTCAGCGGCTTTTTCCTGAGCTTGGGTGTCCCATCCGGCAAACTCAAGCTCATCAATATTCACAATATCAATGATTTGTTCCAAGGATTTGCGCACATTTTCTACGTATTCAATAAGCTCACCCGAGATTGGTAAAGTCGCTTGCTTAGCTAACTCCTCTCGAGCTTCCTCTACTTGGGCTGGGGTAGGATCGCCAAATTCTGAAATAGCCTGAGTGTTTACCCTGTCAGGGTCAAATGTGCCCAGCAAATCTTTAATCATTTGATTGACCGCTTTTCCCTTGGTTAGTTCCTGAAACTTATCTTTTTCATCAGGGGATAGTTGTTTTTCCAAGCGTCCTAATCGACCAGCCAAGGTTATAAACAGGTCCTCCTCTACGGTTCCCATCATTGCGGCGTACATAAGGTCTTTTAGCGCGACGCTCCTCTTTCGCTCTAGCGGCCGGCTGTCGGTCTGTACAGTTTTCATCACGCCGACCGCATCCACAATTACGAAATGGTCTTTGGTAGCTATGGCCGATGGGGTTACTTTTTTTAAATCTTCCAGATCTATGGTGCGGGTACCCCGGCCTTTCATTTGCTCAAAGTAGCCTTTTGACTTTACATTTCGCATAAAAATCAGGCACTCCAACGGCTTTACGTCGGTACCGGTCGCAATCATATCTACCGTTACCGCTATTCTTGGGTGGTAATCATTTCTAAAGGATGATAAAACGGTTTTGGGGTTTTCTTGGGTTTGGTAGGTAATCTTTTTGCAGAAGTTATTGCCTTCGCCAAATTCTTCCCGCACAATTTGAATAATATCATCCGCGTGGCTATCGGTCTTGGCAAAAATTAGTGTCTTGGGTACTTCCTTTCTACCAGGGAAGATTTCTGAAAGCTTTTGCTTAAAGGCTTTGATTACATTCCGTATCTGACTTGGGTTTACAATATCTTTATCTAGCTGATTGGCTTTGTAGGCTACTACTTCATCCAGTTGTTCCCACCTTTTGCGCCTGCTTAACTTTTCACGCTTGTCTATATATTCTTTAGCTTCAATGACCGCCCCCGACTTAGTGATTTCAGTTTCAATGAGATACGTATCATAGGTTACGTTTACGCCATCGGCTACCGCACTTTCGTGGGTATACTCACTCACAATGTTTTCTCTGAAGAAACCAAATGTCCGTGTATCAGGTGTCGCAGTTAAGCCAACTAAAAAGGCATCAAAGTATTCTAATACTTGCCTCCATAAATTATAGATAGACCGATGGCATTCGTCGACCACCATAACATCGAAGAATTCAATTGGTATTTTTTGATTATACACCACTGGCAATGGCTCTTTGGGTTGCCAGTCTTTTTCATTTGGGTTTTCCTCTTCTGACTTTTCGTCGAGCTCTTCACCCTTCAAAATTGAATACAACCGCTGAATGGTACTAATGCACACGTGCGCATCTGGATTTACAAATCCAGAGGTTAGCCGTTGTACGGTGTATAATTCAGTAAATGTACGGTTATCGTCAGGAGGAATGAACGCCATAAACTCTTGCTCCGCTTGCTCGCCCAGGTTCTTTGTATCCACTAGAAAAAGAACGCGCTTAGCATCGGCGTACTTGAGCAATCTATAAATAGAAGAGATAGCCATGAAGGTTTTTCCTGCCCCGGTAGCCATTTGAATAACCGCTCTAGGTTTATTTTGAGCGAAAGATGCTTCTAAGTTATTAATAGCTGAAAATTGGCAGTCTCGCAAATTGGCCTTATCCAGGATGGGAAAATTGAGAAGACTACTTCGGAATGTTCTCTCTTTTTTTAGCTGATCCTTGATTGTCTCAGGTTGGTAAAATGAGAACACATTCCTAGAGCGAGGTTTTGGATCGTTTAAATTAGTGAATCGTGTGATGACACCCGTTGATTCATATACGTAGTTTAGTGGATCATTTTTTACATATTTTAGCTTACTTCGAGCATACTCATTTGATTGTTCTTCAATTACTGTGATATTTTGCCCTTCCTCTTCTCTTTTAGCCTCAATGATTCCAACCGGTTTTCTATCTACAAATAGTACGTAGTCCGCTGGCCCTACCTCGGTCAAATATTCACGAACGGCTATCCCCAGCCCCGCACTCCAATCAATTTTATCCTGGACAACCCACCCAGCAAGGCGCAATTTCTCGTCAATACGATCACGAGCTAATTGTTCTGGATTCTGATTTACCTCTGCCATTCGGATTGTTGTATTATTTCATAGCGCCGTAAGTTGCTTAGCTATACGATAGAACTTTTTTCGCTCACAAAGAAGATAAAGTTTGCCTGAAAATGTCCAATATGACTGTATGTCAATTGCGTTAGAAAAACGAACGGTTCTTTTACCACTCGCCAGATTAAGCTAAATGGCATTTTCAACGTCTTAGCTAGTTAATAAACTCGGTCAAATTTTCAAAACAAAATATGAGAGTATCAAATACCATCAGAGTGGTCTTGTATTGCAAAAAAATGCCGTTTAGGTGGTTGATAATCTAACAGCTTAAAATGTCATTCTCTGAACAATACGAACTTCTAAAGAGGCCGCCAAGAATTATCCTCCTGAAAACGATACTTCTGACTGACCCGATATGAACAAGCTCAATGTGTTACTATTTTATGTGGAGTGGGGAATATTATAGCTTATCTGAGTATGTCCAATTCGGGTTGAACCCCAAGTTTGTGGCCGTTTGATGTAATGGTTTGATAATCTCACCTAGCTTGTTTTTAAAGTTTTCTTTGGAATAGCTGCGAATGTTGGACAAATGATCTCTGAACACCATGCTATAATCTTCCAGCAATTTATCTTTCTGTTTAATGTCTGCGGAAAGTATTTTGTGGAAGACATCATAGTGCAAACTCGAAAATTTAGATAGATATGAGGCTAATGATGGCAAGTTGTCGCTTTTGGAGGAATTAACCGTGCCAATCGTTGGCGTTAGATTCCAGAGTTCGTCATGTACTACATAGCGCCAGGGTATAAAATGGTCAATGGACAGCGTGCCCGGTTCAATGATCTGATCCGAATAAATACAGTTTGCCGGTCCATGCATATCCAGATACAATTTCCAGAACGAAGTAGCACTTCTTAAATTCCTGACCTTCGGTTTGAATAATTTCTCGGTAATACCGATCGAATTCGGATTATTTTTCTGAAGAAAATTGCTCAATTCCCAGTCGACAAACCCTCTCAATATGGCGATGTTCTCTTGCAGATAGTCGTACCACATTGGTTGAATTTGAATAGCTCCATCAAGGTAGCGGTACATGATTTGTCCTTTCTGCTTTTCAAAATGTTGCTCGGCCAGACGAACAATCGTCTGATTCACCTGGTGGTCTTTGGTACCTCGTACGTCCTCAGCAACAAAAGGCCGTTGGAATCGATAGGGAACCCAGCGAAGTAGCCGACTTACTTTATCGGATAACTCTTGCTGTTCATGACTACTCAACTTGCTTGCAATCTGATCAAACAATGCAGGCGCGGTACTAGAATTATCTACTTCTATTTTTTCATTGATCGTTTCCACCAGTGGTTTAAATCCATCCTGCTTGCCAAAAGAAAGTTTATAATAATCTAGCGGATACCAAACGTCCGAGAGCATCCGTAAAGCAATATCGTTCAGTTGGATGATGGGCTTACGGTCAGTTTCTATGAACTTTAGAATAGCTAAGAACCAGTAAAACTTATAAGAATTGGTTACACTGCTGAATATAGAAGCTAACCGGCTAATAGGCAGAATTTGGTGGTTGGGTAGTTGGGTCATGCAGGAATGAAATAGTTGAGTACAATAGTAACAATAGTAAAATATGGCATTACCTCCAATCACCCGTATAATTCTTTTCTCATCCCCACCAGCACCTGTTTAATCTTTACTATGTCCGGCTTTTGAGGTAGGTCAGAGTTCTCATAAATCTGCCCAATTACCGCAATCTTCCCTTTGGCTCGATGCACCAAATCTTCGTACTCAAACTCACCCCGTTTGAAACTCAGCAAAAACTATACGATCAACTCGTTTTCGAGTAAGCAAAACACCTACTGTACTTGATTAAATGCTCTGAACCTTAGGTAGTTAGTCTTGTAAAGCATATACTTGCTAGTCAATAGCCTAACCTTCTATGAACGACCTTCCTACTTTACTCTTTTCTTTAGTACTGATCTGCACCCTTTTCGTACGCTGCACCCCAGAGAAAGCAATCACCGAACAGCCACCCAACATCATTTTACTGATGGGCGATGATCACGGATGGGAAGAAACTGCCTACAATGGCCACCCTTACTTAAAAACACCGGTACTAGACCAGATGGCGGCCTCGGGGTTGCGCCTGGATCGTTTCTACTCGGCTTCACCCGTTTGCTCCCCTACCCGAGGAAGTGTGATCACCGGCCGTCACCCCAATCGCTACGGGACATTTACTCCCAACTGGTCTATCCGTCCCGAAGAAATCTCTATCGCCCAGCTACTGGGAGAGGCCGGCTATATCCGTGGACACTTTGGCAAATGGCATTTAGGACCGGTAAAGGCGGCTTCCCCCACCAACCCGGGAGCGATGGGTTTTGATACCTGGCTTTCTCACGACAACTTCTTTGAAATTGATCCGATCCTCTCTCGGAATGGAGGAGCACCCATCAAAATGGAAGGAGAGAGTTCGGAAATCCTTATTGAAGAAACCACCCGCTTTATCAGTGAAGCCCAGCAGCAGAACAAACCCTTTTTTACCGTTGTCTGGTTTGGCTCACCCCACGAACCCTACAGCGGTCTGGAGGAAGACCTGGCGCTGTACCAAGATTTGCCCGATAGCCTTTCCCAGGCCTACGTGACCCTCACCTCGATGGAAACCGGCCGGCCGGTAAAGCATCCGTTGGACTCAGTATTGCAGCAACGCTATGCCGAGATTACGGCCATGGACCGGGCCATTGGTCAACTTCGTCGGTTCTTGGATGAGCAAGGATTGCGGCAAAACACCCTGCTCTGGTACTGCGGGGATAATGGAGTGCCGCCCAGTGGAATGCCACCCAGTGGACTATTTAACCCCTCACTGCGAGGGCAGAAAGCCATGATGTACGAAGGTGGGATTCGGGTCCCTGGCATTATTGAGTGGCCTGAGGGAATACCCTCGGGCCGTGCTACGGAGGTGAATGCGGTCACCAGCGATATGCTTCCCACCCTGGCTGAACTGACCGGACAACCCCTCCCCGATCGCCCGATAGACGGCATAAGTCTGATGCCCCTCATCCGAGGAGAGATGGACGAAAGGCCTACCCCTATTTGTTTCTGGGACTTTGAAACCGGCCACCTTAGCAGTACTGATACGGTTCCTTACATTGACCCAGAGCTACAGCAGGGAACAACGCCGCTCGTTAAGATGATGAACGGCCAATATACGCGTAGCTTCCGAAATTTTCACCACCCTACCATAACCGAGGAAGATTATACCGGGGAGCGAGCTATCCTGGACAACCGCTATAAACTAGTCATTGATGGACAAGGGTCAGGATCCAGCCAAGAATTGTTTGACCTACGCAGCGATCCCACCGAGCAGCATAATCTAATAGATAGCCAGCCCGAGATCGCTGAAAAACTCGAGCAGCAACTCACTCAGTGGCAGCAGTCCGTTCTTCAGAGTCTCACGGGTGCTGACTATCGTTAAGAAGATTGTCGTTTTCGTCGGGTCCTTTTGATCTATACCGTTTTGTATAGAATTTTGTGAATTTCTACGGACCATGCAAGCACGACCTTATAGTTTTTTTATGTCGCCTGGCGACCCTGTCTCGATTGTTTCTAACACAGGCAAAAATTCGGTGAATGATCTTGTAACGAACGGCGTTTATAACGAGCATTTTACCGTGCTGCGTCGGCAGTCCGATCAAAAGGGCTACACCTGCTTCAGTGCCGAGATAGACAATCCGGAACGGGAAAGAGGAATCAGCTCCAAGGTAGACTATACCTGGCTGAGCGATTGTCAGAAAGCCCCAGCACTCCCTGAAGATAGACAATGGTTCTTCTCCTGCCGGTAAAACCCGATTTGCTTATAGTCATTTGATTTCCGCAGAACCGTCATTTAACGCGGTGTACAAGATAGCGCACTTCTTTTCCTCGAGATTTAGATCAACTATTATCTTCGTCCTAAAAATTGAACATTTTCAATAAACTCTGTTTCACTGGCAGATTTTCACTGAAAAAATATTTCATTACAGGATTGCCTAAACACTCATTTTATCTTTATAATTACTTATAAATCAATTAGTTAAAGATAAATCACTCATATCATTTATTTCCATTTACCCTTAAATGATCACCATCTAAAATTGCACTAATAAAAGTAACACCAAAATGACACAAAGTCTATTAAATTTTATGAACTCACCCCTCGCCATAACGGCTCTTATCCTCTGGTTGCTACTGGCCTTTTTAGCTTTTCGCACCTGCCGAAAGTGGGCAAGCGAGAAAAAAACTAAAAAAATTATCGTTCAAAATCATTCGGCAATTCCGGTAAAAAAATATGACCTTTCCCAGATAGCGGCTGCCGATCCATTACCTCAGGGATCAACCTCAAAGCCTCTCGTAAAGCTTTCCGCCCAGCAGCGAGCTGAGCGACCGACTGGCTTGCCAAATCTCTGGGATGTATGATCTTTTATCGATGACAAATCGTACCTACTAAACTAACCAAACCCTATTTTCTTATGAAACACCTTCGTTTTCCTTTCCTTCGTTCTTGGGCAAGTACCCAGAAAGCCTTCCGGATACTGCTAATGTTTATGCTGCTGGCTATGGAGCCTTCCTTCGGGCAGGCCCTGGTAGAAGGAGCCATGACTAGCATCAAGACCTGGATCATTATCATTCTGAATGTCGCTTTTCTGATTGGCATCGCCATCGGTATCTTTAAAGCGGCTATGAAGTTCTTTACCGGTGCTCCCGATAAGATTGAATTTATGATCGGTATTGTGATTGCGATTGCCCTGTTCGGCGGCTTCCAGTTTATCGTAGATGATCTGGCGGCATTCTTAGGCGGTGATATCATGCTGGATCCTTGATGAAATCCCTGATTGATACTCTTATGAAAACCTTTAAAACCATTGAACGCAAAGCCCAACTGCTGGGTCTTCCGATGCAAGACTTGTTTGCCCTGCTATTTGGCCTATCCCTGTTGATGGTGCTAGGCATTATCATCAACTTCTTTATTCCGGTGACCAAATACTATTTTGTTGTGGTGTTGATTTCTGTAGCCGCTGCTTTTGTACTACTCAAACGCATCAACCGGCACCGGCACCCCAGCTTTCTGTTTTCGTACCTCTCCTATCGCTTTCGGCAACCGCGTCGGCTGGAGCTTTGGGAAACACCCAGCATTCGGTCCCGGCAGACTGTACCGGATGACGAACAGTAATTCCGGGACTAAGCAAGAATTTTAATCTGATCTTCAACTGATTTACAATCTATGTTATTAACCAAACCAACGAAGCGGCTCCGCAAATCCGCTTATCTTCGCCAGCAACTACCCGTGTTTACCTTGGAAGAAAACAAGGTAGTGTTTCGCGACGGACGAGTTGGAGTCGGCTTTCGTATTGAAGGGGCTCCGCTAGAGTCCTGGACGGAAGCCGATTTTCAACAGGCAAACCGGTTACTTACCCAGCAAATCAAGATGTTGCCGGTAGGCACCGTCGTTCAAAAAACCGATATCTATTACGACCAGGAATTTCGTCCCGAAGGACATTCTTCCGATGCTGCAGCCAGCGACTATTACGAAGGAAAGCTCTACAAGCATTTCTCAGCCCGGCTGGCCCTGAGGCACGAAGGCTACTTGTTTTTGTCATTTCCTTCTCGGGGGATTAAAACCGGGCAGCGTTTCCAGCGAACCAACCCCATCACCAGTCTTTTTTCTCAGCCCGGCGGCCTGTTGAAAAATCCCTTTGCCCAGCTAGACCAATTGCTAGCAGAAGCAGAGAGTATCGCTAGCGAATTTGTCAGTGGCCTGTACAGCCTAAAGCATGTCACCTTTCACCGCTTAGATGAAGAGCGGCTACAAGCCTTGTTCATTCGCTACCTCAACCTTTCGTTTGATGGGCCCCAGGAAAATAACGCTAGTGCGCGCCTTAACCGGATAATCTACAATGATCAGTCGGCCCTGGCAGTAGGCGAAAAGAAAGCCAATATCGTTACGATGACGGGACAAGGCAGCGAAGTGTTTGCCAGCGTAAAAAATCACTACGGGGTTAGCAGTCCCTTTAGCTATCCGCTTGCTCACTACATGCAATTTCCCCACGTGGTAACCCAGTGTATGCTCGTAGAGGATACTGAGCAGCAGTTGAAAGCGCTGGATTTTGAACGTAAGCTCAATGACTCGCTGGAGTGGCTCACTACCCAGGACCACCAGCTCAAAGCCGAAGATCTGGATGAGTTCACCGCTTACGTTCGCTCGGGTAGTGCGAGCCTGGTGAGCCTGCACCTTTCAGTCTTGGTCTTCGAAAGCGACGAGCGGCTACGCAAATCCTATTTGGAACGTAGTGTCGCGGCCCTACGGCAGATGTACGGAGCCGAAAGCTTCATAGAAAGCTACGATACGGCCAACCTATTTTTTGCCTCGCTGCCCGGTAACGGCTTTCAGCACTACCGCTGGCTCACGACTTCCTCTGAGATTGCGGCTTGTTATTTTCACTTTATCACATCCGTCACTGGTGACCGGCAGGGGGATTATCTCTGTGACCGCTTTCGCAATTTGCTGCGGGTGAACTTGTTTAATACTGCCCTTTCTAATCAGAACTGTGTGGTAATCGGCCCCTCGGGTTCGGGTAAGTCCTACACGATAGGCAACTTTATTGCCCAACGCTTAGAGCGGGGTGCCCGTCAGATCATCATTGACAAAGGTGGCACCTACCGAAATGCAGTCTACGCTTTAAACGGTAAAGACTTTAGTAAAACCTACTTTGAGTACTCGGCGGAAAAGCCGTTAGCGTTCAATCCTTTTCTGCTAGACAAAGACCAAGAGGGCTGTTATCAACTCACTTCGGAGAAAAGTAACTTCTTAATTGCGGTGCTGAGCACCATCTGGAAAGGAGGTAATGGCGGTGCCGATCTTACCCCGGCTGAGCGAGCGATTTTTAAACTAATCTTGCCCCGATATTATCAGCATCTAAACGATAACCAGGGTATAGCTTTTCTAGGGATGCATTCGTTTTATCACTTTCTGCGCCGTTACCACGCCGAGCACCAACAGGATTCCGAGTACCAGCAAGAATTGAAGTACTTTGAGATGGATCAATTTCTGTTGGTGCTCAAGCCCTTCGTCTCGGGAGAATACAAAGAGGTGCTGAATGCCACTTACGAACTGGACATCAGTGAACACCCTCTGGTTTGCTTTGATCTGGATAAAATTAACAGCGATCCTATCTTGTATCCTTTGGTGACGTTGTTGATTACCGAACTGGCCTTGGATCAAATCCGAAAGTTCCCTGACCAGCGTAAGTATCTGTACTTAGATGAGGCCTGGGCCATGCTGTCGGGTAAGCTCACAGCGTTTATCGAGGATCTGTTCAGAACCATTCGCAAGAACAACGGCTCGGTGAGTATCATCACCCAGGGGCTGGAAGAAATCAAGAAGTCCAGCGTAGGTGAAGCGGTGCTCGTCAATGCCGATACCAAGATCATCTTGAAGCACCAAGATAAGCGATTGGTGGAGGACCTTGCTCGTCATCTGGGTTTTACCGAGCATGAAATGGATTTGATTCATTCTATGCGTGTGGCAAAGGACTACCGGGAGCTTTTTATCAAACAGAGTGAAGAAGCTCGGGTCTACGTCCTAGAAACCTCCCCTCATCTGGATGCCGTACTTTCGTCCAAGCCCCAACAGCGCAATTACCTTCGTAAGCTGATTGACTACTACCACGGAAACCTACCCCACGCGGTGAATCAGTTTGTTGAGCGCAAGGCGCTCGGGCGGGGTGCTGGGGGCGGGGAGCGAGGAGTAGATATGCATGAAGCAGAAGTTGGTGATGAGTCTTACCTGTCTGGCCAAAAGAAAAGCAGCAGACAACCCCAAACTCCAGCCGCCCAGCCCCAACCTCCCAGCCCCACTCACAAATGAATAACGTAGCTAGTAGTCCGGAATTTCTTGCAGCCGTAAACTCGCTGTTTGCCAAAACCCATGCGATTGGACTAGCTTTAATTCCGATCTTTTTGCTGATCGTGCTATTCAATCAGGTGTTTGGGGCACTGGTGTTTAGTCAGCGGTTTCGGCTGGATGTGTTTCCGATTGTCCGGGGGCTGGTATTGCTGTTTGCCCTGACGTTTTATGCCGATTTTCTGGAAGTAATCAGTACCGCGATCAAAGCATTAGCAGACTTTATTGGGCCCGATCAAACCTTTATGCAAAAGCTAGCCGATATGTGGAATCTGCTGCTGCCGGGAGCGCAGAATGGGGAGTTACCTAGTACGATGGAGGAATTGTATGAATCGTTCACTCGCTTGATGCAGTTCGATATCGTCAACTGGTTACTAGCCTTGTTGGAAGGCTCGTTCGTGTATCTGGTACGAAAGGGTATTGAGCTAATCCGCCTGGTGCTGTTGGGCTTTCTCTATATCGTTGGGCCACTGGCAATTGGCTTATCCATCATACCCGGCTTTAACAGTTTGGCGATGAAGTGGCTGCAAAGCTATCTGACCGTACAGTTTTGGTCGGTGACGCTCATCATCTTGGACACGCTGGTGAGTCAGTTCAATAGCCTCTACTTCAATGGCCTCTTATTTTCCAATGAGCTGGGGGCGACCAACTTTGTACTGGTCAGCTTAGTAATTGTGATTCTTTACTTTATGGTGCCGCACCTGACCAGTTACTACCTGGGCCACTCGCACGCGGCGATCTTTCAAAGTCGGGTATTTAGCACCGCATTATTAGGCACTGGGATGGCTTTTCAGGGTGGACGGGCCGCTATGGCTGGAAGTAAAATGGCCATGGGAGCCGGAACAAGCATGGCCGCCAAAGGAAGTCAAGCCGTACGCTATGCCTACAGCAAATACCGCTACCATCGGCAATTTCGCGGAGGCATGCAATCAGGAAAGACCTATGAACTTTAGTCAATGAGCAAAGTGCAGTTAACAATGAACAATAGAGGGCCATAGCTAAGACGAAAGAAAAGAGCGCTTACAAAGGCCTAAGCGGTATCAGAAATACCCTTCAGATGGCTAACGCAATACAGTAGGGAGTCGAGTAGCCTAGCCTACTCACCCCTCTGCGCTCTCAGTCCTATAATTTCTATTACACATTACTAATTGTGGCCGGCACCCGGTTCATTGCTAATCGCACATTGTTCATTGTTAACTATCCATTTTCCATTATCAACTTTCAACTAAAAACTATGTCCATGCTTCGTGATTTTTCCAAAACATTTAACTCGATGCGCCTGCTAGCCATCGTAAGCTTAATCGGCTTCATGACTTCCACGGTGGTATATATCATGCATTACCAGCAATTGCAGGAGTACTATCAGCAGCAAACGTATGTGATTACCTCCTGGGGTACTTTTCCGGCCAGCTACTACGATGGTCGGAAGGTCTCACGCATTGAAGTGCAGAACCATATTGAAACGTTTGTCAAAAATATGTTCGCCCATTCAGCTGAAACCTATTACGAGCACATCAACTTCGCCCTGAACCTCATCGACGAGGAATCCGGCAAGCGCATCTACCATGATTTTGAAGAGGGCGAAGTGCACAAGAACTACGTGCGCTACGGCTCGCATACCGAGATCAAGCTGGATTCAGTAGTCATTGATATGAAACAACTACCTATTGAGGCAACCTTCTATGCGCTGCAAGAAGTGCATATTGGAACAAACGTGCGAACCCTTCCGATTGCTGCTCGCTTTCAGGTACTCCAGGACTACCGCCACGAAAAGAATCCCTACGGATTGCTGCTGACCAATTTTGATTTTATCGCCTACAATCGGCAGTCCTCAGACCGGGTCTCCCGTGTTCACGGCGAGCCAAACCGGGTTTCGCCAAACCACCAGCCTATTGATCAATCCGCTAACCCTCACCAGTGATGCACTATCTGTTTTCCCTAGTTTTAATATGTCAAGCCCTGATAGTGTTCGCCCAGGATACCATCTACGTATCTGATCGGGCGAAATCCTATCTATTCTTTGATGCACCTGTCAAGCTTGCCGATGTGGGTAACCCCGCCCTGTATCAAGCTCGAATTGAAGGCAACAGTATCATGGTGGTTGCTACCCAAGACAGCGTAGCCATTACCCCCTTCTACGCGGAAGTGGATAATGAGCCGTTCACGGCCCTACTGGCCTATCGAACTCATCCAAAAGCCTTCTATGACTTCCGAAAGCGTAACCATGAGGATGAGCAACTATCCAAAGAGCGAGCAATCACGCGGTTACGAAGCCTCTCGGTGCATAATGATTTGAATTATGTATCCGCCCGAAAGGACGGTATCTATTTCCAGTTGGTCGGGTTACTGCACGATCTAACGACCACGTATTTGAAATTCCGGGTAGAAAACAACACCTCCCTGCCCTATAAGACCGACTTTATCGGTTTTGAACAGCGCAAACGCTACAAAAAGAATTTTTGGGCCAAGACCCGTCAGACACGCTTTCCCCTAGCACCCGAAGCCCAATGGCGCGTCAATCCTGTTTTTCCCTATTCGGAAGGCTATCTCTACTACGCCTTACCCCTCTATGCATTGGAAGCAAGGGAGACCGTCATAGCCACACTACGGGAAAAATCCGGAAGTCGCAGTATTTCTCTTACGATCCCTACTCGCTTATGGCGGAAAGCCACCCTCTACGATAGCCCGTAGCGATTCGTCTAACCCTTATCCCATTATTGTCAATTTTAACCTACCAACATGAATAAGTACGTCAATCTAGGCTTGTCCACGCTATGCCTACTTTTCACCCACTGTCAGGAAGAGATATTACCACCAGAAACTTCCTCCAACCCGGCAGCGTATCACAGAAACAGTGTACGACGTTCCCCTTACCGCCCTCAGCGCCGACCTGCTCCTTCCACTCCAGATTACTTCGACCTGGAGGATTGGTTGGAACAGTATGCGCAGAAGGAAACCCACTCAAACTGTTCTCCTTTTTTGGGATTTGTTCGCCGGTACAGAGGCGGCTTTTCCTATAGCTGCAATACGGTGCATGCAGTACTCCAGAGAAAAGTAAGGATGCGCCGCATAAGCTATTACCACTTAGACTTATATTTTTTCGTTCGGCCTACCACTGCTTGTGGGGCTACTTCCCAAAAACCTCTTCGTGCTGGGGCTATCTATCTTAGCCGATCTATCCGGAAACCTGCCTTTGCCTCGGGCTATTATCAGGGGGTAGCTCCATTTTCCTGGCTCGCGGATACGACCACTACCCCTTTGGAGGGATGGTACGCCCACTATTTTTTCCGCGATCAACACACCGCTAATGTAGTAGGCCATTTTGATGGGTTCACGGCAAAATTCGCTGGATGCGCCCGACTATAAATCCGAGCTAAGGTCAGAACAAAAGAAGCACTACCCCTTACTTTTCTGCTGATGAAAGATTTCCAGGAAAATATTGATGAGACCGCCATGCGAGGGCAAACTCATCCGTTTAAAGCACCCGAACGGGCCTTATCGTTTGTCCAAAAAGCAGGGCATATCATTTCTCGCTACAGCCTGCTGATCATTGTGGGAGGCGCAGCCTTGGCGATCACGTTTTTGCACTTCCAGGGACGCAGCCTATGGGCTAGGCTAACCCGTACTCCCTTGCCCCAGTTTTGGCTGGAAGAAGCGGTAGCTGAAAAAAAAGTGCCGGATAAAACAGTGGTATATGACCAGGTATTAGAAGAAGAAAAAAAACAGCTCCGAAAAAAGCGTCAGGCTGCCATCGTCAAGCCTTCCTGGCAAGGGGTTCTACAGCCTGATACTACTTCGGCTGGGCCGCTACCCCAGTCAGATGATAGCGTAGCTTCGCTTCCGCCAAAAAGTATTTCGGATCCGACTCGCATAAGACGACCAAAAGCGAAGCCCAGGCCCAAAAAGAGCGTACTCTCAGCGAAGCTCCCGGCGATGCCTTCGGCCGATACGGCTTCGGCATCTGCCAAGAAAGATTTCTTTCAACCGGTACGGGCCGATGAAGGTCCATCGCCAAAGTTCATTCGCTGTGTGGTGCACGGTGACCAGCAAGTGGGCAGTAGCGAGCGGATTGCTCTGCGGCTAGAAGAGCCGATCCGGTTGGATGATGGGTTCGTTTCCGCCCACACATTGATCTACGGCAACGTTCAGCTTTCACAGAACCGCTTGCAGATTCAGGTGCAGCGCATTAACGACAAACCGGTTTTGCTCTCGGTGCATGACCATACCTATCACGAAGGTATTCTGTTGGATGATCATGCCACCGTGACCAGTGATGCTACCCGAAGGACGCTTTATAATCAGGGAAGAAGATCGCTCAACAGGCTGCCTGGGCAAGTGGCTACTGAACTTGGCCGTGGTCTGTTGCAGCCCCGTTCTGCCCGTGGGCAATCGGTCTTTCTTCCCGATGGATTTCCGCTCTATTTATATCACCAAAAACCTCAATAAACCATGAAAAAAGCCCTCTTTTTTGTATCTTGTTTACTCGTAGAAACCAGTATTCAGCTTCTAGCCCAAGGTATTCCGGTGATGGATATTGGTCATATTGCTATGACCGTCGCCAATGGCCGTATTCTGGATGATCAGTTAGATAAACTCCAAGAGCAGGTGGGTCTTTCCTACCTTATTGAGCGCAAGGTCTCGGATATCTATGATTTGCAATCAGAGTACCAAGAGTTCTTAAAGCAAGCAGAAACCGTGCAGGATCTACGCTGGGCCGATTTGGTCAAAAGCCAGTCGCAGGCATTAGCGTTGCAGACGCCGATGGAAGCCTACGTGCCCGGCTACGAAGATATTGGTACACTCAAACAGGCCTACGCCATGCTGGAAGGAGTGGAAGGAGCTTTGGCGATGTACGATGAGCTGGATGGTTTTAGGGCGGATACACCCCTGCCACCGAGCTACGTAGCTTTGCAGGGGATGCTCCAGGATTTATCCGTTAATCGGGCCGCCTTTGATGAGATGGCCTATAAGAAAAAGCTACAGGTTGCCCTGTCGTACAACGAAGTAGCGGGGGACTTGCTGGAAAAAGCCCAGGAGCTCAGTGAGGCCCTGCTGGTGAACGAGCGCTTTTCGATGACCGAAGGCGAGCGGCTGTCTGCCATCAAGCAGGCCCATGATTATATCCTGCAAAGCATCGATAAAAAGCTGGAATCTGATCAGTTGGTGCTGGATGTGATGCAGGCAGCTGAGCAAAGTAAGGCCGGTCCCCTGAAGCACTACGAGCAGCAGTTAGAGCGGGCGGTCGTAGCGGCGACTCCTTTGTACCAGTATTGATTTTGAAAATAGAAGTAATGAAAAGATTGACCCCACTTACCTTCAGCCTGTTGCTAAGCACGTATGGTACTTATGCCCAGAAACCCCTTCCAGTAGCCGATAAAATGCTGCGGGATAGTATCGGTGAAAACCTAAACCGTAACCTAGAGCAGCTAGGCTTGCTGGAAGTGATCCGAAGGCAAACCAAAGCCACCCAAGAAGAGGTAGCTGCAACTCAAAAGCTACAAGAAGACTATCAAACCTTTTTGCGGCAAACAGCTACCACAGCAGGCCTTGGCATATCGGATTTATCTACTGAACAGCAGGCCGTTCTTGAAGCAATGCAGACTGGTCAGCACCTGTCAGATTATTCATTTGCCGCTGAGCTACATCAAGTTTACCAGACACCGGCAGAGCCGATGGAAAAGAGTGAAGTGCTATACCAATATCTGGTGCCCTACGATGAGCAGATCTTGTTCACCGATCTTGCTACTTGGAAAGGATATCAGAAAGCCTGGCAGCAGAATATCCTGGCCCTACGGGAAATGAGTGATCGCCGAAAGCTGCAACTCGCCCAAGGGTACCGGCAGTTAGCCCAGCGAAAAATTGAAAAAGCCGCTGAACTGCGGATGCTACTGACTACTGCCGAGCGGTTTTCTATGACGGAACGTGAACGATTAGAGATGCTCACCCAGATGCAGCAGGCTTTGCAGGAGAGCCAGGCTCTTACCAACCAAGCGGATGAGTTGATCCAGCACAGTGCCCGCCCATCCTGGACGAAAGCACAGGCCGTCAAGGCTTACCAGCATCAGCAAGCGCGAAAGGTGCTCGCCACCACTCTCCTATACGACAATTACTAAACCATCATTTATGAGAAGTATTTTGACATTCACCCTGTTACTAAGCCTGCTTTCTACCGTGGGTCACTCGCAACCGGTATTCGTACTGGACAAAAAAGCCATCGCCAAAAGCGGCGAGAACCTGGCAGCCAACCTAAGCAAAGGTCGGCAGCACCAAAAAGTCCTGGACTTTACCCAAGGAGTTCACCAAAATTATGTGGCCATACATAATCTTCAGCAGCAGGTACTTGATAATCTGAGACGAGCCGAAACGATGCAAGACCTTCACTGGGTTGATCTGTCTAAATCAAGCTATCTGGCTACCGAACTGATCAAAGGTAGCGTGCAGCCTGGGTTGGAATTTGACTATATCATAGAGCATCCGTTTTTCGGTCGTAGCCCTCGTGACAATTATCGTGATCTTTTTATCGCGGCATCGGATGATGTACTGCCGGGCAACTTAGCTTCCTGGCAAGAGGCCAAGCAAACTGCTCAGTCGCTGGCTAGCAGCTTTCACCTGGTGGCTGCTGAGCGCAAAACCTACGGGGCCATTGCGTTTCAGTACCTGGCCGAAGACCTACTGTTGAAAGCCATGGAAATGAATGAAGTGCTTAAGCAGCCGGAACGCTTTTCCACGACCGAAGCTGAGCGGCTACGCTTACAAAGCGATGCGGAAGAATACCTGCAGTTAGCAGGCAGACTACTAGCCCGCTCGGATGAATTATTACTGGAGGTAGCGCAAACTCAGTCCTTACAAGAAGAAGCGGCTAAAACCCATCTTCGTCTGAGACAATCCGCTTTTGCCCAAACTCTGTTATTCAACTTTTGACTCTTTGTACCATGAAAACCTACCCTTTGCGTACCGCCTCAATCCTCATGCTGATGATGTTTCAAGCCTGTCATTCAGGCGAAGAAATAGTGATAGGTGACAATCACGTAAAATCTCTGCTGCATCAGAAACGCTGGCAGGTCGTCGCGTTGGAAGCCGCATCCGTAGATTCTTCTGTAATCCAGGATTGGTATGCTGCCCTACCGGATTGCAACAAGGATAACATCTTCATCACCCAAGCCCCCGGTACCGGAGTGGTAGGTGAGATACAGGCCGAAGAGTACACTCTGCGTTGTACACCCGGTGAGCTCCGTTTTCACCAGCACGTGGCCGGTTGGAAGTTGAATGAAGCCCGCGATAATTTCTCCGTGCAATTATTTGATATTGGACACCGGATGCTTTATGGTTACGAGCTCGGTGCCTCCTACCATACCGAGAACTGGCACCTGGAACAATTAGATGACAAGACATGGCAAGTAAGGGTACCTAAAGTACGCGATGGTGCGGAGTATCAGGTACTGATTCGTTTTCAATCTCTTCCTCTTTGAAGTATACAGGAATTAGAAATCTATTGCCTTCAAAGCTTATTATACATGGAACAAGAACGAAATTCTCAGCCGTCCACTGAACTTCAAACTGTGGGCTATCAAGCGGCCGATACCTTACGAAGCTACGGTTACCCCGATCTAGCCCAGGAGTACGAACGGGTACTGCATCGCGCTTCGCTCGCCCCTAATGAAATGCTAGCCCACAGCCGAATCGCCAGCACTGCCCTGAAAGAACTCAATGCCCTCTCCCAGGAAAAGCACGTAGGACATCCGGCTTTGGCTAAGAATCAGCAAATCCAAGCGCAATTGGATACAGCACTCAAGCAACAACCCGCCCTGGAACCGCCCAAGCGGTTAGAAGACCTGTCGTTTGCGGCCAAACTGTACCTGGAAGAACATAGTAAGCCGTTGGAGCGGGCCGCCCAGGAAGTACGAAACTACCTGGATGAAAAACGTTCTTTTTGCCCCAATGGTGCAGGCTATCAGCAGCAAGGAAAAACCCAACTACAAACCCAGCTGGAAGCTCAGTTGGATAGCTTTCGCACCTTGCCGACAGCCTACAATATGGAATCTTTGGAAGAGCGCACTCGTGAGGGATTGGCGATCATGACCGAAGATTATCGCCTCGCCCGAGAAGCTACACAAAAGGAAAATGAACGCTACGTGGCCGAACGAAACTATCTTTCTGCCGAAGGACGGTCGCAAATTCTTCTCGAAGCCGAGAAAGGAGAGTTCGAGCTTCCTAACAGGCAGAAAGGATATATTGTAGCATCCCGAATGGAGTATGCGCAACAACAACTGGATCAGTATACCCAAACCAAAGAGCAAATCGTTAGTATTGACCAGCATCAACAAGGTCAGCTAGTGCAACCATCAGTGATGTCTAGCTCAGCCTTCGAACAAAATAGACCAGCAGTTGATCCTATAGATACTACCAAGACATCGTTAGGACAAAATTACGCTCATCTTTCGGCTGAGCTGCAGGAGCATTACGCCAACATACAAAGTAAGATCAGTACAGAAGCACCCTCAAAAGATCGAGAAATAGAAATGTAAAAGTTGATACACTGAATCCAAAATGGCTATAATCTTTCATCAAACAAGAAGGTTTCAATACTTACTAAGAGGGTTAAACGAAATGCACCCTTTATAGCAGCATCAGGAAAAAGTTACCCTTGGTTAAAAAAAATTTATTGCGGTAAAATGTTTTTGTGCTATCCAAGAAATATTTATTTTAAAAGCAGGGTTACATTCTACCCTTCTTGCCATTAAAAACAACTATGTCACAACCTTCCGAAAATGAGAGGATCCGTAAAGTATTACTGGGTGACGAACGAACACTGAACACCGTTTACCAAGATCACCGAGGGGAATTTTTGCAGTGGGCAAGAAAAACGTTTGATTGTACCGAAGAGACAGCGAAAGATGCCTACCAATTAGCATTTTTTGTTTTTTATGAGAATATACTGACGGGTAAGCTGGCCGATATCAACAGTTCCATTAAAACCTATCTATTTGCTATTGGCAAAAACAAGATTTTTGAGCAGCTGCGCCGGGAAGCTCGTTATTGTCGGGTGATTAAGGAGGAACTTTTAGGCTTTGACATAGCCGATAATTCTTACTTGGAGAAGGAAGAGAAATACCAGCAACTGGAAAGTGGACTAGAACAACTGGGCTCGCCCTGTCGGGAAATTATTGAAATGACCTACTATGAAAGACGATCTATGGAATACATTACCCAAAAACTAGGCTACAAAAATGCCGCTACCACTAAAAATCAAAAGTATAAATGTATGCAGCGGTTAAAAAAGCTGACCGAGTCGATAGCTGCACCAAAAGTAAGTAAATGAACAGCGCCACTGACGATAGAGACATACAACGCTACCTGGACGGCGATATGCCGGAAGCAGAACGGGCTGAGTTTGAAACTACACTCGCCAGTAAGCCCGAGTTACAGCAGCAGTTAGAAGAATATCGACAGTTGCAAGAAGCCGTATTCTACCAAAAACGCCGTACCCTCTGGGATAAAGTACAGCAACTAGAAGCCCAACATAATGAAAAAAAAATAGTATCCATTGACCGCCCATCCAACAAGACAAATTGGCTGCCCTACGCTATTGCTGCTTCAGTAGCTTTACTGGCGATAGCTTGGGTATCCTGGTGGAATCAGCGTGCCTTGACCCCTCAGGAGTTGGTGGCGCAGAACCTTACTTTTTTAGATTCTTTAAGTAATGAATTTAACCCGCAAACTCGGGGAGAAGAGAGCAGTTTGGAACAAGAAGCTTTTGCTGCCTATGTAGATAAGGATTATGAACAAGCTATTTTTTATTTTGAACAGTATTTGACCGATAGTAGTGATGCATTAGCTACATTGTTTCTAGGTGTTTCCTACTTAAAAGAAGAGAACTATAAATCTGCCGTTACTGCTCTTGAGAAATATCTAAATAACTATCCGAGCAATGAAATTCTTTATGTAGAAAAAGCAAATTGGTCTTTAGTACTCGCATATATTGGCAATGAGCAAACTGAAGTTGCCGAAACCTTTATTATAAATCATAAAAATGAGCTTGGTAAATATTATAGTAAAGCTACAAATATTGTAGAAACCGTAAAAAAACAAACTCAGTAAAGGTTACTTTCAACAGACAAAAAACATCAAGACTAACCAACCAAACTTATTATGAAAACGATTATTGCTATCTTTATTAACTTATCCTGGTTATTTATATTCTGTATTATAGGATGCAGTTCACCAAGCACGGAAGAACAGAAAGAGGAGCAATTGCAGCCTTTAGATGGCGAAAAAAAAGGTATTTCAGCGACACTGGGACAACCAATTGAGAAAGGGGTTGGCTTTGGGATAATTTATCAAGACTCAGCCTATAATAGAGGTAATTTTCGTACAGGTTACATTGCATTTAGGGGAAGGGTTGATAGACCACTTAATCATTCTTTTGAACATATATTATTTCATGAAAAAAGAAACTCCAGACTTCCTGATACTGTAGATACACACCATAATATTTATACAGTAACATACGATATATATGAGATGAAAATTAAAGATAACAATCGTGATACCACTATTCATGCAGAAATTGCCAGAAATTTACGTGAGATAAGACCAGTACCAAGCGGATTAGAATTGCTACCCGAAATAAAGGTTTTGATTGATCTAATAAGAGAGGAAAGAAAAGGTATACAAAGCCATTCTTCGAAAGCTATTGATCCCAGACCGTCGTCGCTTTTTATCAATAGGCAAAATAGCAGGACTAACAATATGCCTATGCCTAAAGAAAAATATACCTGGGGGCATATTTCCACTGAGGATCATATCACATTTAGTGGGAGTTCTGACTATCACAAAGTCTCATTATTCCTTAATACGCTAAACAACGAATTTGCCAGAGATGATGATATTAAATACAAAGATAGCTCTATGCGTTTCCAAGGAGCAGATATTGATATTACCGTTGACATAGAAAAGTAGTAAAATTAATATTAGTGAGGCCGAAATATAGTATGCCTTTTTGCTATCAGATATAAGGTGGTAAAAACAACAAAGATTAAAATGAGCACTAAAATAGTTAGTTGATTATCGTGATAATTTTTCGTTTCTACTTTAATATCACCTATTGTAGCTAGGCCAGCCCAATAGCTGGGGTGTGCAGAGTATTTACTAGCTTCTTTAAGATAGTTAAGTTTGGCATGATGTAATGCACTAGCCATAGAATGGTCATTAATGTTCTGGTATAGCTTTCGGATAATATCAGAAGAATTTTTATCGGCAACTCTCCATTGGCTCATCACAATGGCTTTGCTACCGTGATAGGCAAAAGCCCGAGCGAGGCTATAGATACCTTCGCCCCGCTGCATCTTACCAACTCCCGATTCGCAAGCAGAAAGAACAGTAACCTCATTAGTCAAGGGTAAATTATAAATTTCGCTTACTTTTAAGGTATCGGACTCTTCAGGTGAAGGTGCTTTAAAAATCAACATACTTCCTTTTCTATTTCTCTCATTAGCCCGCCCATGAGTGGCTAAATGTATGATGTCAAACTCCTTCGCGTTATTAATAAATTCACGCTTGTTTGCTTTCTCTCCACGATAAAACTCTCCACGAAAAGTAGCCTCTGCTGCTACCAATTCAGCATGTGACCCCGGCAACTCACTACTTTGCTCATCAGCAAACGCAAAAGCTAATACTTTTGGGTTATCCAGTACATTAGTCGTATCGCGTGATCTTAAAAACCAAGCTGCCGAGTACGCATAATTTACCTCGAAGGTATTGATTAAATAAGGAAGATTATGATAATTAACTTTTTCCCCTTCCTCTACCTTACTTTCTAAAAGTGCATCGAAAGGAAGATAGGCTAAAGCACCATCTGGTACAATCCATAACTTTGTGATTTTAGAATCAAACTCAGAAAATAAAGGCTCACAATGTGTCTTATATAGCTCGTAAGCCAAAGAGCAGTACTTTGTAAATTGTGCTTGTAAACTATCCAGATTAGAAATAGGTGTTTTTCTTACTTCTCTAATATACTGAAACACAAGCGAAGTATCTACGTCCAGTTTTACCAAATAGGTGCTATCCTGGGTAATTCCTAAGGCATACATACTACTATCATTCCAGAAATACTCTATCACTGCTTCGTGAGATAGAAGAGTATCTTGCAGTTGAGCGAGCGAAACTTTGGTATTTTCATAATTAGTCTGATAATAAGCAGGAAAATCGCTAGAGATATATTCTTGTAAATCATTCTGCTTTTTAGCTATACTGTCAGTCATTATGGTATCTTCAGCGTTCCGGGCGAGTTTCATTAAGCCTTTAAGTTCTCTTTCTCTTTTTAATAAGCTATCAGGAAGGCCAACATTATTTTTAAACGATGCTTCATTGAGTGTTTCCATCAGTAAAACGGCTTTACCCCTTTCCATAAATTGCAATGCCTGGTTAACATATTTTGGGTTTTTCTGATCAGAGTATAACAAGTACAAACATTCTAAAGTCTTCTCAATAATGTGATAGTAGTGTTCTAACGAGAATAATTGAGAGCCTTCTTCTTGAAAGGACTTCCTGTTAATGGTAAATGCTTCCATAGCTAATGTAAATGCTTCTTGAGCTAACTCAAGGTACGTTATCGGCACACTATGATCTAGATAAGCATCTGTGAGTATTTGTCCTTTATGCGCTAGAATCTCAAAACCTTTCTGATCGTTAGTCAAAGAATCCCTTTCTGGGTTTTTTAGATGCCCTTCATCAATTCCTTTGAATTCAATCTCTAGTGCTCTCTGTACAAATGAGAGTGCAGAGTCATAAATATAATATCTTCGATAAAATTCAGCTAGATCATCATAGGCTGTTCCTATCTCTTCACTCAATGGCTTATAAATCTGTTTACATAAATCTAAATTTCTTGATAAATAAAAAAATGCTGAATCTCTCATTTCTAAGTCAAGATATGACCTTCCTAAAATCCAGTAAGCATTAGAAATCGCTTCTTCATCATCTAATTTCTGACCGATTTGTAGCGATTTGTGACCATAACAAATAGCGTTATCATTGTCTTTATCTAGATTATGAACATTAGCTAGGTTGTAATAATAGTTAGCTCGCTTACTGCTAATATTTAAACCATTATCTATTTTTATGGCGTATTGATAATACTTTTTTGCGCTGTCAAGGTAAAGTTGTGAATATAGAACATTCGCTTTTAAGATATAGCTGTCGGCTAATAACACCTTGTTTTCTGTATTTTCAAGTACGTACATTACCGAATCAGCATACTTAGATGCCAAGTCAAAATCGCCTTTTGCTCTGTTAGCTGAAGTCAAATTGTAGTATATTCTCGCTAGTGGCTCTTTATTCTCCTCTTTAAGTAATTTTCTCATTTCTAGTGCAAGTATATAATAATTCTCTGCTTCATAACCATCATGTAACCCGTAGCTATACACTTCTCCAATAGCGTAGTATGATTGGGAAATTAGTTTGTAAGACTCACTTTGTTTGCGAAGGTTAAGTGCTTTATAGTGACTTTTTAGAGCTTCTTCAGGTCTTCTACTAAAATCGTATACCAATCCTAAATTATACCAGGTTTCAGCAAGAAGGGAGTCATTCTCTATTTCCTCACTTATTTGCTTCGCCTTCAAGAGTAAGCTTTCGGCAGAGTCATATTCGTAGGCAATGCGTTGTTCTTTGGCTTGCTTAATCAAATAGTTAATAGAATCTTGGGATACCTGATAAGAATTAGGCTGAGCGTATATCGTCTGATATAAAGCGAGAAGGCCTACTATATTGCCAATATACTTTATCATAAATGTAGAAGCCAGGTTTGATGGTTAAAATGAGTTGCTTAAAAGTAACCGAAATTCTGAGAAAAAGCTCAAAAGCTGTAAAATTGGCTATCCTTTTAAAATAATTGTTCAAATTTTTTCTTTCTATAGGTTACTTCCTCATTTCTTTTTCATAAAGGCTGTACTTACAAAATACTAGATACCAAAATTTGTATAAGAGCTATTGATCTTTCACAAGTAGAAAGGTAGGCAGACAAACTGTCGACTATGCTGAGCTGGTCTATAGTTTAAAAACGCAAGGCTCTTAAACTGACCTGATATAACTCTCGGACGTCTTATCGGAAGCTAGAAGAACGGGGAAGGGATACCCTCTTCAACAGCTTCTTATCCCTAGAATTTAACCCTGAGCACTACGCTCAACATTCTAGAAACTTTATAAGACAATACAAATGAAAAGTTTAGTAAAATTAGCTTTAGGGCTGATGTGTGCCCTCACTATTTTCTCATGCTCCTCTCAAGAAGATGATAAAGTATTTCAGGAAGCGGAAACGACCATCCAGCAAGATACCCGAACGATGGATGGTGGAGGTGAGCACGACTACTGTAGGGATGGATGTGATTAAGTGATCCACTCCAAGGAAAACTCTCCAATCAGAGAGTTTTCCTATCTTATTCGTATTCAATCAATAGTTTTAATTTATTCAGTATTGTTTATATTTAGCTACTACAATCCTTAAACAATGCCTGAATTTCTGCTCATCCTTAGCCTATTGCTACAATCTGTTCCAAATTCAATCATTATTGATGAAGAGGTAACGGATGAGAAAAAAAAATCAATCGCTGATTCCCTTTACAATACAGGTAACTCACTCTATGACCGAGGATCGATAAATGAAGCAATATCCGCTTTTCATACCGCCTTACCTCTCTATGTTTCACTGGGTGATTCTAGTTTAAAATCTAACGTATTAAATAATCTCGGCTTCTTTTATGGATCACAAGGAGAGTTGGATCAAAGCCTTGAGTACTTCGAAGCGGCTCTACGGACAGATATCAACGTGTGCGACACTATCCGCATTATTGGGCGGACGAAGAATTTGGGAATTACTTACCAAAAGAAAGGGTATTATACCAAGGCGCTCAATCATTATCTCCAAGCGCTGCAACTAGCTCAAAAAGTCAATCGGCCTAAAAGTATCGCTTCCATTAGTAACTCCGTAGCTATTTTATTTCAGGAACAAGGTCAGATGCAGAAAAGTCTGTCTTATCATAAAAAAGCCTTCCGGTACTGGGAGTCGCTTCAGGATACCGTAAAGTTAGGCTATTCCTATAATAACATAGGGGAGCTATACAGCGAGAACCAGCAGTATGACTCGGCGTTATACTACTTTTTTCAATCATTAGAACAGAAGCAGCTTATCGGAAATCCGGGTTCTCGAGCCACCACCTTGCATAACATTGGCGATACCTATTTAGCGATGGATAGTCTGAAACAAGCACAAAGCTATCTCATTCAGGCCAATAAATTATTAAAATCTACTGCTGATAAGCGGCAGTTTGCAGCCTTATATAATAGCATCGCCGATTTGTATTTAAGGCTTCATCATTGGGTAGAAGCCTCAAAGTATCTGGACAGTAGCATGCACTACATTCAGGAAACTAAAATAAGAACATCTCTCCTGAAGAACCTACAATTACAGGCCTCTCTGTTTGAGAGCACAAATCAATACGACCGGGCTTATACTACCTTACAAAAGTGGGCGGCATTACGCGACAGTATTTTTAACAAAGAGAAAGTAGAGGTACTAAAAATTAATGCCGATTATGAATTGGATCAAGCCCATCAGGAGAAGGAATTAGCTCGACAACAAACTATTATCGCCGAGAATGAACGAAATCAACAACTGGCATTGACTTACACTATCTTATGCATTGCTCTTCTATTAGTTATCATTGGAGCTCTCATTTGGAATAGCCGACGAATCATAAGTAAAAAGAACCAGGATTTGGACAAAAAGAACCGGCTTATTGCCTTGCAGAAAGCAGATATCAGGCACCGTACAAAGAATGTGTTGGAACGCGTAGTCTACGTGCTTCAGTTAGTCTCTCGAGAAATTGACGATGAAGAGCAAAGATATCAGTTAAAGAGAGGTGAGAACATGATCTTTGCTCTTTCCAACTTGGAAGAGACCTTATACGAAGTGGAAGACGAAGAGCTGGTTCCAACATTAGTCTTCTTCCGAAAACTGCTACAGGAACTAACCGCATCTCATCTGCTCAACTTTAAGCTCCATATCGATATTAATAAATCGCTGACGCTTCCTATTGATGTGATCATTCCCCTAGCGCTGATCATGGCAGAAGTTCTTACGAATGCCATTAAGCATGCCTTCAAAGGGATAAGCGATCCGACCATCTGGGTAACGCTACAATTGGACAAGGGTATTTTGCAACTTACCGTAAGAGATAACGGAGTTGGATTTGGGAACGAGCTAATCGCCAAGGGCTTCGGACAAAGACTAATCAACCGGTTAGCGGATCATCTGGAAGGTGACATTGATTACACGACAGAAAACGGCACGCTGTTTAGCCTTGCCTTACTTTTAAAAACTACCGAAACTAACCAAATCTATGAAGTTACTGCTCGTTGAAGACGACCCGTTAATTGCCGATCAGATCACGGAAGATATTACGGAGATCTATCCGGATCAGCTATCGGTTGTTGGCCCTTACACAAATTTTGATAGTGCCGTAGCCGGATTAGTAAAAGAAAAGCCATCATTAGCGATTTTGGATATTACACTAAGACGAGATAGAGATGCCGGTATCAGGTTAGCCGAAGCAATAAATCAAATTTTTCCTATTCCCTTTATCTTTTTAACCGGACTTCCGGACAGAAAGGGGTTTGATAAGGCCAAACATACCTTGCCCATAGCATTCTTGAAAAAGCCCTACGAAAAAGATGGGTTGAAAAGAGCATTGGATCTTACGATCATGCACGTAGAAGAAAGCAAAACCCAAGCGATGACTAACGCTACTGCGGTGATTAAGCCTTTGCAGGAACACAGCATTTGGGTAACCACCGCCAGAAATGAGCAAGAGCTACTTCGACTTCATGAAATCTTGTATTTTCAGGTACAGGATCACTACATTAAAGCCTTTAGAGTGTCGAGTCACTCTGTAGTAATATTTAAATCATCTCTTAAAGAGTTGTATTGGAACAACCTATCTATCTTTGACGGGTTCTTCTATCTTGATCGTTCTCATCTGATTAATTTAAAGTACGTTACTAGCGTAAAAAACAATCAGATACACCTTACGGATGAGTTATATTTTTCTATTCCTAAGAACAGTCGCGCCAAGCTTTATGAGCATTTAGGGATTACAGCTGGTTAGTTCGTTACCTCTATTTAATCATCCTTTACGAATTTATTTCTAGCACTCACGTACTGAGAAGGGTGCCCCACGAAGTAATATTTTACTTCTTAGTTCTAGGCTATACCTTTAAGAAGTATCAGTTCTAATATGAACCTGATTTGATATTAAAGAGAAAGAAAGCAAAAATACTCTTTGAAGCGCATGAAAAATTCTTTTGAAAGGATATTTACCTTTTCCTCTTCTTTCAGTCTTTATAGCAAATATTCAGTAATGGCAAAGTGATCACCCAAAGTTATAGGTATTGTTTGCCTTAATATTAATTAACCTAGTCTATTTACCAACCAAAAATCATGAATTCAATTCGTCAACTTCACGCACCTGATATTGATATTACTGACGAGAATAATAAATTAATATTTATTCACTCGAGGAATTATAGAGGCAGAGGGATTGGGCCGATTTTCTCATACATATATGATCATACCCAAGACAGCTTTTATCATGTAGATCAGGAGGTATTTAATGTCCTTGGATACCAGGAGGAAGATATTTATAAGGGAGGTTATCGCTACCTTAAGTCCTTTATTCATCCAGACGACTCTACATATGTCAAGCAACTGACTCAACAAGCTTGGGAGGTTATCAAAAATCGCCCTACGACGCTTCAAAAAAACTATTCTGTCAGCATTGATTTTCGGGTAAAGCACCAGTACGGAAGTTATATCCATGTTATTCAGGAAGCCCCTGTTTTAACACTTAACGAGCAGAATAATGCTACTTATAGCTTGGGTACTTGCTATGATATAACAGATTGGCAAAAAACAACTCCAAGCGCACTTAATATCTACTACCGAAATAATCTGCTTAAGCGATGGAGTGCAGAGCAACCGAAGAGAATTGAATTGTTAAGTTTTAGAGAAAAGGAAGTTATGCGAGAAGTTTGTAAAGGTCTAACCTCAGCAGAGATCGCCAAAAAACTGAGTCTCAGTATTCATACCGTAAGCACTTATATGAAAACCATCCTACGAAAGTTGAAATTAAAAGGAACGTCAGCACTCATTCAATTTGCTTTTCAAAATCAGTTGTTTTGAAGCTCAAAGTGGGTTGCATGTGCTAATAATCATAATACAGAACTCAAATTTTTTAGGCGATCTTCAGCTTAAACAGCAAATAAAATATGTCAATCCTAATAGAAAATAAAATAGGAATATTAATAATGGTACTAGGGTCAACATTGGTAGCAACCTTGCTGTCATATGGCCTGTTTGCTTACGAAAAAGGCTACATATTTTTACTTATAATGATTGGTGGGATTCTGGGTGGAGTTGCCAATTTTTCCTTAGATATCATTAATGATGCAACAATTAACATTCAAGATAGGAATACTAGTGTAGAACAACCCATCAAGGATTCTTTGATCATTCTTTTGGGATATTTATCGATGAGTATTGCATTTTCATTTCTAATTCCTGTTTTGAATGCTGTATTGGGTGATGGATTGTTAGGATTAAATTTCCTAAAAGTTGAAAACTTAAAGAAGACAACTGCATATGAAGATAGTGTACTCATCGGGTACTGCGTATTAGTTAGCATTCTTGCAAAAAGGGTCCTGTTCTCACTAGTAAATAGTGTATTGCCTCAAGGAAGATCTAACTTAGAAGCCTCTATTGAAACAACCCAGTATAGTACGAGGGTGCTAAAATTAAGTCCTCTAAAGTGTTTATTAGCTCAAGATGCACGGACTCAGATTAATAGCAACCTACAAGATAATGGCAACAATGAGTATAAAAGTCGACTGGAAGTTGGCGGTGTTAATTGTATTCTATCTTTTTCAGCTAATTGTTGGAAAAAAGCCAGACAGGAAGGCTATACTGATTTTAGAGAAGTTTTAAATAAATGGACTGATAGAAGCTTTAATGTACTATCAAGACTCGCAAGCGAAGAAAAGATATCTCATATCACTTTCTCGGGGATATGGCGTCCTCAGGAAGGGCCTCACTCTTCTGGTAGAGGTATTGATATTATAATAATGGAAAGGTCAATCTCAGGTGATCAGGTAGTATTTAATAGAAATCTAGATGAAAATACTCCTGAACCAGATCTTGCTAAAAGTTTAGCCAACTGGTGGAAAACAACCGGAAAATCTGATATTAATCAGTTTCTAGGACCCTGGCAGATGTGCGAAGTAAACCAATGTGTATCCAACAATGCATCTTCAGGCAAGCATCAAAATCATTTAAATCACCTTCATCTAACTATAAATAGATGATAAAATAAGCATTACCGAAAAGCTACGCACTATAGAACTCGAAAAGCAATTAATAATTTATTTACATCTATAATTTTACAACTATGGCAGATCAAATTTTTCAAAAAGCGTGGGGGCATTACATTAGCCTCTTAGATGCACTGAGTAATGCTGGGGCTTCATCAGTACAAGGCGTAATTCAACCATATAACCTAGCTACTTTGCTCCCATATTCTCAAAGTGCTCCAAACTACAATCTGTTTTTGCTAACTAGAGCATCTAATTATGTTGCACCAACTTTACCTATTGCTGATGTTTCAGGGCGTTTTGATGATCCTAGAGGTGCACATGCTAGTGTTTTAGATCAAGCATATGAATTTTTTCTATACGAATTAGACGAAATTTTACTTCAAGCAATTGATGCATCTAAAAAGGATAAATACAAAGAGTACAATAATGAACTTAAAGCAGCGAGAACTGATCTTCAAAACTTTGATACAAAAGTAGCAGATAACTGGCAAATATATCTCGATCGTAATCCAGATATACCTGCAGAAGAGTTAGAGGCCAGAAGAATAATTTGGGAAAGAGAAAGAGGGTATTCTGGAGAAAGAAAACGGTATATACAGTCAATTGCACGAGCAAATGCGAGAATAAATGCTTTTTTAAGACAAAACTCACCAAAAGAGCTTTGGAAGATAATTGATGCTAAGGCATATTTTGAAGACCCAGGTTATTCTGTAGACCTTCCTGTATCTGCACAATTTGATAAACCTTCCTCGAAACATCTATGGCGATCATTTCATATTCAACTTCCAGAGCTTGATCTAGAGGAATTTCTAACCAATGATAATGTTGTATCAAGAACTTTCAGTACCGAGAGTGAAGATTACTCTAGGGTAGAGACTAACTGGAATGTTAAGGCAAAAGCTAAGTGGGGTATTTATTCTGGTGGTGGCAACGTTGAGAGAAGGGAGCTTGAAGAAATCAGTAAAAATAGCCACTTTGAATTTGAGGTAGGCTTTTCAAGATTTGAAGAAGTGCCAATTTTTCGAGATAGTTGGTATCAAGATATATTGTTTACGACCATTGGGGAGAGATTTAGAGATTATTGGGGACCTAACGGAAACCTCGCGTCTATTCCTTACTCCTTATTAATTGCCAGAGGCACAAAAATTAATGTAAAAATGGGTGATGAATATAGGAGAAAACATGAGAAGTTTATATCGTCTGGTGGTAGCTTTGGAATAGGCAGCTTTTTTTCTATAGGGGGAGGATATACCAAGGATGAAAAATACATGCAATACAGAAAAAATAGTGAGGGGTTTTCTTTAGAAGATTCAGATAAGACGGTAAGAATTTTGGGAGCGCGAGTAGTGCGTTTTAATTGGGACAATAATGAAATAGAACGATATTATGCACCTCTCGCAAAAGAAGAGATTTCAAGTTATGAAAAGTATCTGGTGTAAGTTTGTCCTTATTCTTTGTTCTTTTGCCTCAGCAGTGGTACTAAATGGTTGTGTCTCAACGGCCTTGTATAAGTTAGATAAAGAATACTCTTTAGATCCGGACGATCCAGAACGGTCTCGCTTCGAGAGTCAAATTCAGCAGTTTTTACGGTTGGTTGGTAACTATGACGATCCAACAGATAAGTATTTGTTGAACGGAGAATACTTGCTTCTTAGAATAAAGAATAGGAATGAAAAGAAAATCGATGAAGCATTCGATGAGGGGCTTTGCGATGAATCTTCAACCGGGAAAGAGTGCACTAGAATAGGAGTGCTGAGATAGGAATGGTGACTGAAAATCTTAATAAATATTGCTAATGTTTGCTAAGAATTGGTTTTAAACTGACTATTTAGATGTTGAATTAACATAGCATAAGACCTCAGTTTTCTTTAATATTTCAAAAACTGGATTTGTTGTTTAAGATTTTCAGTCACCGTTTTCATTTGGACCTTTGTAGTCAAATGATTCTGTAAACTGTAGAATGAGATTTTGTTGATGAAAAGGCCTGCTGGCGGCTACAAAATTTTCAGAGTTACAAATTTTATCTGTTTTAGCTGTCCAACAGTGATATAATTGGATAAGGTACACCTTGCCACCTTCATCGCAAAATGCGAGTTAGCGATGCAATTATTACAATCAGATATAGGACACAAAAAAATATAGTGGTTTGGATATTAGCGATTTCAGGAGTTGGTTCATCTTGAAGGAACAAACGTAGGTTCAAAGTATTAATATTAATTTAGATAATGAAAGGAAAAATAATTCTATTAGATGTCAATGATGGGGATGCCATTCTCGTTCATCTCTCTAAAAAGGAAAGCGATCTAATAATGGTTATTGACGGAGGTGACCCTTGGCATTATAACCGTACAGTAAAGCCAAAGTTAGAAGAACTACTACAATAGACTAACAAGGATGCACCTGATATCGTTGTCGCTACTCATTATGATCAAGATCATATTGGTGGATTAGAACCGCTGTTGCGTGATTACATTCAAAATGTTAAAGAAGTTTGGATACACCGCCCACCAGAATTAAATGAGTATGATAAACGATTGATTACCTCATATAATCAAGCGAACAACATAAAATCCATTCAACATTTTGCGCTCGAGAATCAAATATACGAACACTATCCTCACATTAAAGAGGAAGCGATAAGAGAGAAAGCTGAATTTGTAATAAAATCCTTAGGTCAACTAAAAAGAATATTAGAGATCGTACCTGAACAAAAAAGAAGAAACGTTTTCTATGGATATACATTTGAAGGTTGGCCCGAAATAAAGGTATTAGGTCCTACTCAAGAATATTATCAAACACTCTTTCCTGCTCATATAACTCTTGAAGAGATTATCGTGCTAGAAAGTGCGGATTATATCAATGAAAGCTTGATCTCCCTAAGAAATCGTAAGCTTAAGTTAATAAATAATCAAGTAAATCCCTGTAGTCTTTTAAAGGACGAAAAGACAGCTAGATTGACACCGACGAATAAAGCTAGCATTGTCTTTGCCATAGATAACAAAGATCAGCGCTATTTATTCTCCGGTGATGCTGGTATAGAATCATTTAAAATGATACCTGACTACCAATCTGAATTAAAGGATTTGTATTGGCTTAAAATACCCCATCATGGTAGTGATAACAATCTTTCAAAAGATCTTATTGCGATTATGAATCCAATGTATGCGGATAATACTGGGGACAGACATCAAGATCAAATCGTTCTTGACTGTATATCTCAGAATGTACGATCAGAGCGACCAGCTCGCTCAACGAAAACAGCAGGTCATTTAGAGTTTATTATAGAATAGCTTTAATAGTAGTGTACTTACACCTTTAATCTATGGTAATTCAGAATCTGGCAATGAACAGAAAGTATACCGCTAAAATTTCTAAAAAGATTGAACAAAAGCATTGTCGTTAGAATATTTTAAGCACCTTCTAATTTATCTTATTAAAACTCCCACATCATGGATACAAAACCCTTTATAATTTCAATTGCTGTATTCTTTCTAACTTTTCACCTCCTTTCTGCTCAGGAAAGTAAAATCGATAGTACAATTCCTGTAGTTACTTGGAACAGTAAGTTAAATTCATTTGACAAAGAGCTCCCTTTCGATCGCGAGTTTTATATAAAGATAGTAAAGAAAAAAGAGCAGAGATTAACTGACTTTACCATTAAGGGAAGTAAGAAACCACAGAAAGGTAAAAGAGGTCGTACGTTTACTCGATTGGAAGGAAAAAGAATTCGAGAAGTTTATAGACTTCAAAAGACCAAAAACCCAACAAAGGAGTTAGACGAAAAAATATTCGTATTCTCTTCTAAGAATCAAAATAAAAACCAAAGCGAAGATAGTATTTTCATAAAAATTGAAGATATAATTATCGCTACAAATGATACTGAAGTCTTCGCGAAGATTTTTCCGCTCAACCCAAATTCATTTTATGGGTTTAGTTATACTCTAGAATTAGACGGTAAAATACCAAACAAGGATGTCGTTAGTGCAAGCGAAATTATTAATAAAGATATTTTAGAAATAGAATCTATTCCTACAGCAGTTGCAACTTTTAATAAGGTTATTTACTCAATTGATACGACCTTGTTCCAGCAAACTAGTTCTGTTGAAAATACGAATTTCGCTCCAGAGCAGTCAATTCTTGAAGCTGCTGTTCAAGAAGAGCTTAACGAAAGACAAAGGAGTATAGACAGTAATAATGCAAATACTTCTGCTTTAGAAGACAGTATCAATCTGGTTTTGACCGAAAGGAATAAAAATCAAGCTATATATGATACTATCAAAAAGCATTATAGGCAAGGTCGTATAGATTTAGCAATTGAACATCTAGTGGTGAATGAACAAGTAGATAAAGTAACTAATAAAAGGAAGTACAATTTTAGAAACAGATTTGCAAAACTTGGTACATATGAAATTATCTTTAATTCAGATGATGCTACTGAACTTTCCAATTTCTACGAAAATTACTATAATGATATAATAAAATCTATCGTAGAATGTAATTCATGTGACAACAGGAATGCATACCAGAACTTAACTAATGATGATATTCGCCCATACCTTATTCCTTCTACCACAGATAGCACAAAAAAATATATCGTTCAGGGACGGTTACCGATAAACTATCAATCAATAGATTCCTTGGCAGATATGCAGGAAATAGCAAGAAGACGGAAGTATGTTGTCGCAACGATAGATTTTCTGGAAAATTTATTCAAGTTTAACTGGTATGACAATTATTCTAGGTCAAATACGATATTGAAGGAATTTATAAGCAAAAAAGAGAATCTTGAAAAGCACTTGAATGAAAGTAGGAAGTTAAGTCAAGATTTAATTTCCTACTCAATTCAGACAGATGAAAACGAGAATAAAAAACCTTTTGCAGAATATATTATAGAAGAAAGTGGGAGTACAACCGGCTCTGATTTAACAACTAAATCAAAAAGCAAATTTACTGTACGCCCGGATATAGGTGTTGGTATTGCATCTAATATCATAACTACTAAAGATAGATCCAATCCATTTTTAAAAGTAGTTCCATTTTTTGGAGTAAGGTTCAACCTAAGGCCTATTGACCCTGATTATCCTCTAAGACAGGTTTTGTACAAAAATTTCTGGCATCGCTCTTCGATTAACATTTCTTATTCGCCAGCTTCTATCTCGAATAACTCTACTAGATTTGACCTTTATGGTAGTAATAACTTTCTGTTAGGATATGGTTACAGAATTAACAATGCATTTAATCTATCTGCTGGAGCATTACTCTTTAGGAGGAAAACTCCTGAGTCCCCATTTGTAAATGATAAAAAACTCGCTGCCATGCCCTATGTGGCGATTACTCTAGACTTTGATATTGTTAACACTTTAAAATCAATAGCTAATGCGTTCGGTGCTCAAATTCCCTAGAATTATAATTTATGTGTTATTAATGACCATTCTTATAACAACTGGTTGTTATGATGAAGAAGACTATGATCTTACATCAACAGAAGCATTCAATAAGATGACTGTTGATATATCTAGTGATTCTATACCTGCCGATGGCAACAGTAAAGTCACTTTTTCCTTTAAATTCCCTTCAAATGCAGATTCAGAGCTCACAGTTCTTAGGTTCATTACCACAAATGGTACCTTCTTAGAATCTAAGAACGATACGCTAAACGTAAATTATTTGGAAACTGCAAATTTTTCAGAAGGCGAAGAAGATAGAAAAGAGGCCGTAGCCACATTAGTTGCTTCAACTACTCCGGGCGAAAGTAAAGTAACTGTTAGGGTATTAAATTACGAAAAAGACTATACCATTATATTTAATGAAGCTTCCCCTACCGCTGTCTCTTTATCTTCTAGCACAGATTATATTAAAAATGACACTATCCAAGAGATAGATTTGACGGCTCTTGTTAATAGCACTGCTGGAGTCGCATCTCAAGGAACAGCGGTTAAGTTGTCTTTTTCACCCCAAACGAGTGGCTTCTTTAAGAACTATGAAGAGACAAAACATATCATAACTCTAAAATCAAACTCACTAGGTAAGGTTCAACCTACCTTTGTATTTTCCGATATATCATATAAAGGAGATATCACATTCACTGCGAAAGTTGATGAGATAGCCAATGAAGAAAGTAAAAGTGATGATTTTATATTACGAGTTATTGATTGATTTATATTTAGGCAGAAGCTTATTATGCTAACAGTCCAAGGAAAATCAGATAAAATCAAGAACTGAAGAATCCTTCGATGCATGAAAGTCTAGTAGTTCGTGATAAAAACTGACTAGACCCTCTCATTGCATCGAATTATTCTCAGCTATACGGATCACTTTTACAAAAAGTTTACATTAGATACAAACTGTTACAAAATTAACTGACAAGCTCAATGCGATAGCTAACTGCTTGCGCTTTGAAGTTAGACCACTGAAAAGTTAGTATCATGCTGGATCCATCTTCTTCAATGGTACTTTGGACTACGAGTTCCTGATTACCGTCGTTGAATGTAATCTGCGTGCCCTGATCGTTTACTGTCCAGGTTCCATCGCTACCAAAATCACTGATTCCCGGAATAAGTAAGGTGTACTGCCCCCCCGATGAAAAAGTGACTTGCACATTTTGAACATTTTCCGACTGGCTGTTTTGGGTGGCAGTCACCTGGTCTACGCGCCAGCTCGCACTACTGACGACCTCGAACCAATCGGTTTCGTTTTCAGGTGGTAGATCCTCACCCTCATCACAGGCAAACATGACTAGAACAATGCATATTATAGTCCATATTCCATTATTTCTCATAGCTGTATAGAAAATTAATTTGAAAAACACTACACTGATTAACGCTTCGCCACTCGGCGCTGTAACTGAAAACCTTCTCCCTGAAAAGACAATAGATACAATCCGGCAGGCAATTCACTTACATCAAAGGAGACTTGTTGGATAGTCCTTGTAGAAGTTAAGGATCGATGATCCAAAATTTGCCCCTGTGCGTTCATAAGAGTTGCATGTATCTCTTCGCTAGTCACTACTATTGGAATCTCCGCTGTTAAAACATCGCGAGTAGGTACCGGGTAGATTCGTAGGTTCCGCGCTATTTTATCCTGAAGCCCCGTGACGCCTTCTATGCCAGAAACTGCAGTACAACCACCCAGGCTCACTTCTACGTAATATGAGCCCGCCTCGGTAATAGGTACCGATAAACCGGTAGCTCCCGGAATAGGCGTATCATTAAGGTACCACTGCACTTCAGCTCCGGAAGGTATATTTTCAGCGATGAGGGATAACTCATCGACAAAATCAGATTCGATTGACCGGCGGATAGTAGGAGTGGGCAAAGCATTGTTAGAAGAAGGCACAATTACCTCAAGATCTTCCGTACATCCGTTGGCATCCCGAACCGTAACCAAATAGCTATCGGCTTTGAGACCTCTAAATTCATTGCTACTGGTATAATCGCCTCCGTTCAGACTATATTCGTAGCCACTACCAGCCCCGCCACTCGCCGATACTTTGATACTTCCAGTATTATCGCTAGGACACTCAACCCCTTGCACCACTGGCTCAGAAAAAACCAGTTCGTCGGGTGCAGTAATAGTAAATTCACGCTCTACCACTAAAGTGTTTACGTTATCTCTCACGTAAGCGGTGTAGGTTCCGGGAGCCAGTCCCTCAAATAAATTGGTAGATACATAATCAGCACTATCGCTACTGATACTGTACAGTAAAGTGCCTTCGCCTCCCGATGCAAATACGGTGGCACTACCTCCCTCCTCTCCGGCGCAAACGACATCGTTAACTTCAATCCTATCCAGAAGAATCGGAGTACCAATAATAAACGGTGCCAGTCGTACCGTGCTGACGAGACTACTTTCGTTATTCGCGTTAACCGCCCAAACGTACATAAGATAATTCTTTCCACTCTCCAGCGCATCGACATTAGCGGGAAATGTTAAATCTACTGAGGGTGAAGGAGTGGGAATAGAGTAAGTATACGCGTCCGCCCCGGCAATCGTTTCTTCCGCCTCATCGTAGTAGTAATAATTAAGAGCAACAATATTACTTAACTCCGACTCATCAACTACCACGAAGGTGCGCTGGGTGACAATAGACCAGTGATTATTGGCATTCTTAACCCTTACGTAGAGCGAATGTATTCCAGGAGTAAGCCCGGTTAGATCCGCGTTGAAACGTAAAGTATCTAGCGGGTCTGCGCCACTCACTTCAATAGAATTGTTATTCCCAAATCCTGCATCGGTATCAATGAAATACTCGGCCTCAGTGATTGCCGGAACCGATGATACTTCTTCCACTAAGAAAACCCGGTTAGTGGTAAGACTCCAAACTCCATTATCATCTTGGGCTCGTACTCCCAATGTATGAATGCCCGGAGTTAACCCCTCTAATCCAACCGTAAAATCCAGCGTAACGTCATTGCCGGACTGAGTTACCTCAATCTCTACATTTTGTCCAAACCCCTGGTCTTCGTCCACGAAATACTCCGCCTGGGTGATGTTCTGGGCTTGAAGGGCAAAACAACCCAGCCAGGTCAGTAATAAGCTAAAAATCCATCTCATGACCTTCCTAGTTATGAGATTTAACTTTGACTTGTACGGGCATACCCGCAGCCGGTGAGCCTACGCCGCTAGTGGTGAGATCGTATATAGAGGGAATAGCTGGCAGACCCGATAACTTATAGGGTGATAGTCCACCAAAAGCACCTAAATTTTCACCTTCAATTCCCTGACCAGTGGCCGGAGAATCACTGGCTAACTGATACTGATTATCGACCGAAGGGTCCGGCACTACAAATATATTTGCCTGAACAGCGCTGAAAATATTATTTGAGAAACTGTTTCCGGTTGAACGTTCCTCTACTACTGCATCTTGAGTTGTAGTAAATAAGTTGTTTTTCACATTGTTATTATCACTATCGTAAAATCCGCCACTGATAAAAATGTTGTTTTGAATGGTAGCGCCGTTCACCGTGTAAATACGATGGCTTAATGTATTGTTGCTAATTACCGTATTAACTAGTTCAACATTATCCCGGCCGTAGATTGATATTGTGTTAGAGGTAATAATTATATTATTAGTTATTACAGAACTACTGGCATTGGCATACAGGTATATCGGATAATTTTGACTCCCAAAATAATTTTGAGTAATCAGTGTATTGCGGGCGTTAACGACATAGATTAATTCCATACTGTTTCGGAATAACTTAATATTGCTGGGCCCTTCACTACCACGACTACCGTCGAATCGTTCGGCATTGATATTTACGTAACTGTTTGAGTTGATATTTATATCTAGCCCAGTCAGTACTGCCCCATCGGCTCCCTCCCCAATGTTGATTCGGTATACTTTTGCCGTTTGATTCTTGACTTGAGTCTGTTCATTTTCACCCAAAAAGTAACCGGGCCCTATTAAAGTAACCTGTTTGTTCAGTCTTATTTCAATAGCAGTACCTCGGTCATTTCTATCGTAGATATTAGGCGAACCAACTATGTAGATTGAGTCGCCTTCTTCGGCATTGTTAATAGCGTCCTGTAATTTGACATAATCAGCGGACGCTCCTTCATTATTGTCAACCCGTATTACTTTCGCGTAAGACTGGGACAAACCGAAAATTAGAAAAGTAGTAAGAAAGTAAAATAGTGTTCTCATGATTATTTGTGAATTTTAGTAAACAAGAATAGGATAAAGATTGGTAACAATATTGGCTTCATTGGCTTTGTCGACCACTTCCTTGAGCGTATGATTGGAGTAAATACCTTCCAGAGGTGGTGCATCACCGATAACGATAATCATTTTCTGTACGGAAGAACTCCAGTTCATTTCGTCGATAGTCCGATAAAGGCCGTCGTATACTGATTCGGGTATATCCCCTCCGTCACTTACCCAGATGGCATTGATGTAATCCTTAATAAAGTCCAGGTTCGTAGTTAAAGGAGTTGATTCGTACCAATTATCGGGATCTTCGTTATTGTCGCCGTATTCGGCAACCCCTACCCGGACTCCAGCGGGTAGAGCATCAATAATTTCATTCAGGTTGATCTGAATCTGTCTGATATCATCGCTCATGCTTCCGGTATTATCAATCAGAAATACCAGGTCAGCCGATGCTTGAGCTTGCTCATCTATGACAGTTTGAATAACATCACTTAATTGATATATATTTGGTGACTCATAGGACTCACCTTCAGTAAATTCTGCCAGCACGTCAAAGGCTTCTTCGGTAGTGACCCGCCGGGTAGTACCTATGACTGTATCCGAAGGTGTTCCGGTTACTCCATTATAGGCGGTTACGTAGTACTCATAAGAGGTATTAGATTCAACATCCAAATCGATAAAGAATGCCATCTCTGACTGGCCAACTTCGGCTAACGAGTCGTCAACAGATAGATACTCCCGACGGAATATCTTATAGGATTCCGCGCCCGCTACTTCATCCCAGTCCAGTTCAATCGTAAGTGCATAATCGTCGCTAGCTCTTAAGTTAGCTGGAGCCGGTAGCATGGAGGGGCCATCGTCTTCAATACATGAAGATAAAATGATGAGTATAATCCCACTGTATAATATGTCAGATAATTTCATAATTGTGTAATTATTCCGTTCAAGGATTTTCTTGGTACAGGCTGACTAGAAAATTCTTTCCATGGGTTTCAAAAAAAGCAAAGAAGGGTTATTCATATAGCTTTATCGTATTTTTTCAGAGAACCCATCACCATCCTCGAAGAGTCTCCCATGTCCAACATCGATTAGGTTATTATTTGGATCGCCCCCATCATCTATCATAAAAAGGGACTCGAAAAGATTACTTATTCCTCCATTTACTAGTGTACCAGAGTAAACTCGTGTCTGAAGGGTTTTTGTACCACCAACTTCTCTTTCTAATCTGACGTAAATCGTAAAATCATTTCCTTGACCAGAGATGAAACTTCCTAAGCCATCACCACCTGAACCGCCTTGTTCTATATTGACTTTAAGGGTTAGTTCATCAGGGTCATAGTCAAAAAAGTCTATAGTTAATGCTCCAAATACTTTTCCTGGTCGGTCAGCATCATCGAAGTTGCTCGCAACTAAAGTAAGCGGTGACGCGCGAAAAGTACCAACTACTTCAGGCGGATTTAGGCCTTCAAAAATAGGCTGCCCATTCGCCTTGATTTCTTCCAGGATTTCTGGAGGAATGAAGTCCTGACCAGGTATTAGATCGGAGTGGTCCTCGTGGCAGGAAGCTAGAAAAACAGTTACTGCCAGCAGCATGATTAAATTCTTCATAGGTCTAATTGTGTATTAATTTCCAAATTTGATTGCTAAGCCAACTTTAGGATAGGCTACGTTTTCATCGCCAATCTCTCCGAAGAATCCGAAGGTATTGTTCAGATAGTAGCGCACTCCTAGCAGTAATCCGGGGTCAATTTCTTGTCGGCTGATACTTACCTCAGAGTTGGTTACAGTAATTTGTCGGCCGGTTAAGGCTACGCCGGTATATATATCCAGCTTTTTTCCCAGGTTGAAATGATACGCTACTCGGGTGCTGACAGCGTAGTACATATAGTTGATATTCTCGGTTTCCTGCGGTGCCCAGTGCATAGCCCCGGCGGTAACTCCCACTCCCACATTATAGGCGACCGGAAGCTCGGCGATGAACATCACGGGTGGAATACTTACCTGATGATCGCTGTAGCCAATGCCAATGTTGTTGACTCCGACTCCTAGGCCGACCACGAAATTTCCCCGATGGAAGGCCTCGGAAGTTTTAAAGATGGGAACGTTATCACTCCACCACTTCGCAAAATCAAATTTTTCTTTAACCGGCTTGGGAAAAGCCTTGATGGTACCATCAGAAAAGTAGATGGTGTCCACTTTTGCGGTGGATACGGCCAGCGTATCATCGTTGGTGAACTGTTGGTAGCGTACCGCTTCTTCATCATAGTCAATTACGACCGAGCCAATTCGCTTGCGGTTAGTCAGTACGATAATATCCTGAATGGTCTCCACGGCCTCGGGTTTGAATACCTCCATTTCTACTCTACGGTTCCTAGCTCTTCCTTCGGAGGTGCTATTATCGGCAATGGGTTTGCTGCTCCCAAATCCTTCGCTGATCAGCCGGTCTGCTTCAACCCCTTTCTCCTCCAGGTACATCTGTACGTTCTGGGCGCGATTAGAGGATAACTGCTTGTTAAACTCTTCGCTTCCAATGTTATCCGTGTAACCCTGGATGTAGAGTTCAATATTGGGAGCTTTGCGCATCAGGTCAACCACCTGATTCAGATAGTCTGTTGCCTGAGGTTCTAATTCGGCAGTACCAAACCGGAAGTTAATATCCCCCAGGTTGATCACCATATTCTCCACCGGTTCACCAGCGTCCAGTTTTTGCAGTATCTCCTGCACATCCGTTTCCGGGGTTTGTCCCCGAAGAGAGAAGGTGTTCAGTAGCATAAGGATCAGCACACTTGTTTTTAGACTATTCATAAGGAAAGGTTGAAAGCTTTCGACAATAGGATTGGTTGCTGACTACAGCTTAAAGCTGACTCCCATTTGTAGGATGGAAACGCCAAGCCCTAACTCGCCGTAAGCGGCAACTTTCGGGTTGAACTGGTAGCGCACTCCTCCGAAGATGTCGTACCCAAAATCGTTGATATCGTTATAGCCACTGTACCGCTCACCACGGTAAGAAACTGTTGTGATCCCAAAGCCAATGAAGGCCCCAGCATAAAGATCCAGTGCTTCGTTTTCTATGTCCAGCGCATCGGCAAAGTGGAAGGAGCCCCGGGGGCCAAAGAAGAATACATTGACCCGTAGGGGGTCGCTAAAGATATAATTCCGGTTATAGCCGGAGTAGCCAATAGCACCACCGATAGACAGTTCTTCGTTAACAAAGAACTCCACGCTACCGTTTAGCGAGAGACTTCCGTAGACACTAGAGCCCAGGCCTAGCCCGGTATTAACCAGAACATCCCCCTTTTCGTACATCATCTGCCCCTGGCTGGGAAGCGTATAGAGGCAGGCTAATACAGCCGTTATTAAAGCGATCTTTTTCATAGTCAAGAATGGTTAAATTGTTTGTAAATAAATCTTTATTGAGTTAGGGTCAGAGCTTGACTCCGATGGTCGCCTGGAACCCATCAAACTTCTGTAGTCCGGGAATACTTAATCCGGATAAGGGCAGTCCATCAATTCCGTTAAGTACCCGGCGGTATCCGGCCCCAGCAAAGAGCTTTTCAGTAAGATCATAGGTGCCGAAGACCTGCAGCAGATCGCTCATTGACATGATCCGCAGCCCAAATTTCTGGTAGCTAGCCCCGAAGCGAGCGTAGAAGCTAGACTTCATATGATCGTTCAGATCATCAGTTAAGTTAAACTCTTCGTTAAATGAATAGGTGAACGGTTCGGAGCTTAGCAGGGCACCGTAGCCCAGCGCTAAATACAGCTTGAAATTATCGGCCTGGTAACCCCCGTACACGCCCACTGCGGCGCTAAGCAGTGCATGAATATTGAATTCATCATCCGTCAATGAGGAGTAGAACGGATCGTACATATAGCTACCGGTAATCGATGTGGGCAGGGCCAAGCCAATATCCAAGCCATCTTCATCGTAGAATGAGATAGTACCATCGGTGGCGAACTGCAAGGTAGCAAAATTGGGCCCGGCGCTGAGTGAGAAGGCTCCCTGGGCGAAGACTGTTGAGTAGCCAATGGCCAGATACGATAAAATAAGAACAACTAGTGCGACGTAGGATTTCATGATTTTTTAGTTAAATGGTTGATATGTTAAGAAATGCTTTGGAAGCTAAGGGTTGACCATCTCAAAAGTGACGTCTTGAAAGGTGCCTTCTATTGAGAAAGTGGCATTACCCTGGTTAGCAGGGTCGCTGAGGTTAATAAGATCACCGGAAGCCTGAAAAGCACCCGATATTTTCTGAGTCGATTTGTCTAGTACAGTAAACGTAATTTCGCCTGAGCCGAAGCCTGCAATTTGCTGCGTAGACAGTCCAGGAGAGTAGATAACCCCTACCCCTGGGTAAACTCCGGCAGACGAGGAAGAATAGGTAGTGTTAGCTTCCAGGTTTTCGTAGTCATCGTATAATTGTATGCCTACAATGGTAGTGTCTCCAGCTACAATTGATACTCCCGCTACGGTAACCACATCTATGGCTGGGTTTTCGGTATTGATAAGAACTGAGGCGGAAATCAGGCTGGTAGAAAAGGGCTCTCCGTCAATGGTTGCCTCCATCAGCCCATTGTTGGCGACCGGTTGCAGATCGCCGGAGGTTTCTTCTGGTGGTTCTGTGCCTTCGTCTTCCTGGCAGGAAAAGATGAGCAAACTGAATAGTAACAGAATAAGTGCGTGGTTTCTCATAGGTTTGAGCGTTAGTGTTAAACAATAAGCGTACGAGTTCCAGGCTAGCCCAAGGTTTAAGTGACCCTGCTGCTATCTGAATTCACTGGTATATGACCGGTTGAATAAAAGGTTACCCCTGGTTAGATAACTTTTTTCATTTTCTTGAGAAAGAGTGCTTACGGGTGGATGTCCGAAGTGCTGCTGAGAATAATTATTGGTAGTTTAGCCGAATAGGCTCTTTTGTTTTTGCAACTGGAAATAAAATTACTCACATTTTGCTAATAAAAAAGCTATTTCGTCCCCTTTCTCCCAACAACTTTTCGAAGACTGACGAGCTTCACACCAACCCTATTTTTCCTCTCACTAAATCGGATAAGGGGCCTCTACGACCTTTGAAGTCGCTATTTTCAATAGCAGTACTGTTTTTTTTCACACCAAACGGGAAATTCTTCCGACAAATTGACAAATTGGCGGTTAACTACGTTTCGGTGTGCTACTCCAAAGGTTAGTACCAACCTTGATGGACAGACTACAGCTATCTCGTTGTGCTGGCATTTATCCGGAAAAATACTTTTCTTAAGCCTAGAATTGACTATACTACTGTATGCTACACCGACCTGCGCTAATTATTCTTCTTAATTTCCTTACCCTTACGGCTTGTATCCAAACACCGGAAAAATCATTACTTCAAGCCATTAAAAGTAATGATTTTACCAATGTAAAGGAATTGGTAGAAGCTGGTGCAGATGTTAATACTGCTGATAAAAATGGAGCGACAGCATTAATGTGGGCTGCCTATCGGGATAGCCTAGATATGGTAAAATACCTGGTGGATCAAGGAGCCGACTATACCCAGAAGGGAGTGATCTATCTTAATGAACAAAAAACTACTTACTACGGTAACCTAACGGGAATTGCTGCAGGTGAAAATAAACTTGGGTTACTGAAGTATTTAATCGAAGATTTAGGGATTAATGTAGATGATAAAGAATATAATCCTGAAGAAAATGCAGATACCGGCTGGACAGCAGCTCAGTGGGCAGACAACTTCATTCTAGGTGAAATAATGGCCTATCTAGAAACACAAAAGCCAAACCTCACCTTTCTTACTGACACTATCCGCTTAGAGGAATACGACTTACAAAAAGGACTGGATTTTTTCGACACGCGAGCTTATCAATCATCAGCAATCTTACTAGAAAAAGTCTTACCTAATATACAAGAAAAAGTTGGGAGCTATGATACGGCTATTTATTTGAAAGTTCTTAATATGATAGGGCTGTCGTATGAGTATTTAGAGGAATATGAAAAGGCATTACCTTTCTTCTTAGAGCAAGATATTATTATTTTGAAAGTAGCAGGTAAAAAAAGCCCTTTGTATAAAAAAAGTTTAGATAATTTGATAGACTTATTTTACTCGCTAGGTTACTACAATGAAATTGAATCATTGTTGCAAGAAGCTTTGCAAATTACTGAGCACATGTTTGGAAAAGAACACTTAGAATACAGAAATAGGTTAGACGCACTAATATTGTTCTATTTTGAGACAGGTCACTATTATAAATATGAACCATTATTAAAGGAAGCAATTCAGATTATTGAAAGCAAACAAGGTAAGATGCATCCTGACTATAAAAGGTATTTACACGCATTGGCTGAAGTAAAGCGATTGATGGGGCACTATAATGAGGCTGAATTATTGTATAAAGAAGCTTTGCGCATTACTGAACGTACTCAAGGCAAAGTTCATCCTGATTATGGTGGAATTTTAAATGGATTGGCGGCATTACATGTAGATATGGGCTACTATAGTGAGGCAGAACTATTGTATAAGAAAGCTTTGCAGATCACTAAAAACAGTAAAGGTGAAGGTCATAATGAATATGGAATAAGACTGAATAATATAGCTGCATTATATCGATTAATGGGTCGTTTCACTGAAGCAGAACTATTGTATAAAGAAGCTTTACAAATTACGGAACGTTCTCTAGGAAAACTTCATCCTAACTATGTGTCAATTTTAAGTAATCTGGCAACCCTCTATCAATTCATAAAACATTACAGTAAAGCTGTACTAATATATGGAGAAGCATTGAAAATTATTGAAAGTAATCAAGCTAAGGACAATGCCTATTATGAAAGAATTTTAAACGGCTTGGCCTATTCGCTTCAATCAGCAGGTCTTTACAACGACGCTGAACCATTATACAAAAAAGCATTACAAATTATTGAAAGCAAACAAGGTAAAGACCATCCTAGCTATAGAACTAGGTTAAGTAACCTAGCAATATTGTACCAATTCATGAGCCGTTACAATGAGGCTAAATTATTGTATAAAGAAGCTTTGCGAATTACTGAACGTACTCAGGGCAAAGTCCATCCTGATTATGGATTAATCTTAAATAACATTGCTCTATTATATGAGTTCATGGGGTGGTACACAAAGGCAGAATCATTATATTTACAAGCTAATGAGATAATTTATCACAATTTAAATCAATCATTTATTGGCCTCTCTGAAGAAGAGAAAAAACAATATCTTCAAACAATTGAAATTAATTTTAGAAATTATCATTCGTTTGCCCTAAGAAGAAAAACAGAGAATCCTGCTTTCACTAACTTGAGCTATAACAACACTCTTATCAACAAAGGCATGTTACTGCAGTCTTCTATAGGTATGCGGCAAAATATTAAGCAAAGTGGAGATAGTACTATGCTTCAATCATATGAGCAGTGGTTAGGATATAAAAATCAGCTTTCCCGGCTATATGATTTGCCAATCAAGGAAAGATATATCAGTACAGATTCATTAGAGAAAATTGCCAATGATCTGGAAAAAGAATTGAATCGGGGGGCATCCGCCTTCCGTGAGCAGTCAGCAGCTCTACAAGTGCGGTGGAAAAATGTACAACATGCACTTAAAACCCATGAAGTATCCATTGAATTTATCTCTTTCCGATATAGAAATGATACTGCTTGGACTGATTCTACACTTTATGCAGCCTTGGTATTGCGTCCTGAAGATCAATACCCTCAAATGATCAAACTCTGCACCCAAGCTCAACTAGATAGCCTCTTTATCAATAGCAATAGTACTGAACTGGCTCAATCACTCTACACCAGTCGGGGAGTAGATTTAGTAAACCAAAGCGTAAGCAGAGGTCAAGCTCTTTACGATCTTATCTGGCAACCGCTGGATAGTTTACTTTCGGATGTAGAAACAGTTTACTTCTCACCCTCCGGCCGTTTACATCAGGTGGCGTTTGCCGCTTTGCCTTACGGTGAAGACTCGCTACTAATGGACCGCTACCAGTTGCACCAACTCAGCAGCACCCGATTACTCGCATTGGATGATGCCGAAGATGATCAATCCAATATGAGTGCAACCCTCTTCGGAGGCATTCACTACGATACGGATACTACTGAACTACTGGCGATGGCAAGCAACGGCGGCTTCCGCAGCACTACTTCTACTTATGTCCCCGAAGAAACACTGCGTAATCAAGAGTTAAACTATTTACCGGGTACGGCTTCCGAAGTAAACTTCATTGCTGAGCAATTTGAGCAGCAAGCGATTCCTACTGAGTTGTATACCGGAAGTGAAGCGCTGGAAGAACAGTTCAAGCAATTGGGCAAAGATAGCCCTTCGCCCACCATCCTGCACATTGCCACCCACGGCTTTTTCTTTCCCGATGTCAAGGATACCCTTCGTCGTAACGAGCTAGTGGCTTCGCTCAATGAGCAGCAACAGGTATACCGTATCACCGATGATCCGTTACGCCGGGCGGGTCTGCTAATGGCCGGGGCCAACCACGCCTGGCTGGGAGAAAAGATTCCCGAAGGGCTGGACGATGGCATCCTTACTGCTTACGAAGTCTCACAGATGAACTTGTCCAATACTGAGCTAGTAGTGCTTTCGGCCTGCGAGACCGGCTTAGGGCAAATACAGGGTAGCGAAGGAGTCTACGGCTTGCAACGCGCCTTCAAAATGGCCGGAGCCAAAAACCTGATCATGAGCCTGTGGCAGGTACCTGATGAGGAAACCCAGGAAATGATGCAGCTTTTCTACCGCTTTTACCTGCAAGAAAAGCTACCCATCCGCGATGCATTCCGCAATGCCCAGCAGCAGATGCGGGAGAAGTACGATCCTTACTACTGGGCGGCTTTTACGCTGGTAGAATAAAAATCTTGTTTATATTGGTAACCAAAATCACCAAGTATTTTCCAACTCTCAACCAACTAGCACAACCACAATTGCTATGAGAAGATACCTTTTCACCCTACTGACGTTTATCGTTTTAGTACCAGTCTACGGCCAAACCATTACCGAACAGTCCTGGTACGCCTTTATTAAGTGTAAAGCCATGATTGAGCAGCAACACTACGACAGTGCCCTGCTCTGGGCCGATACGGGAATGGAACGGGCCGAAGATGATTTTGGTAAAACTTCCGAGGAATACGTTTTCTTTCTCCATAATAAAGACTTAGTATTTAGGGCAGTAGACCAAAAAGATCAGATTGATCCGATGTACGATGCTTATTATGAAGAACTAAAAGAGGCCCCGACTGACTCTGCTCTACTCAATCATTTAAGGGTAAAAACCTTTTCGGAGACGATGCGAAAAGTAGGAGTAGAAGAAGTACTACGCACCATGAACCTGATGAGAAGCAAGCTGGGAAGAAGAGCCCAAAACTTAGCGTTGAGTGCCTACGAAAACCCCGAGGCGGATAGTCGTCGCTGGACAACTATTCTAGCTTTTGTGGATCTGGGCGGTGAGTTTCAAAAGATTAACCAGGAAACCGAGGAGAATAAAGCTATATTTGAAGATACACCGCTAGAAAGCCGAGCGAACCAGGTGTTTGGTAGTATAGGTTTCTTTAAGAAAGCTAAGAAGACGAAAGAAACTTTCAAGGAGCACAACAATCCGGAAGATAGTGTGGAACGTCCCAAAGTAGGGATACGAGCTTTATTAGGGGCCGGAAAGGATGAGGAAGAAGAACCTAAGGAAGAAAATTCATTGATTCCACAGTTCGCCGTTGCGGGTCTGGATTACTCATCTCTTTCCGAAGCCCAGATTGATTCTATTGAAGCCATAGTATTTGAGGAATATACGCTTAAAAAGCAACAGCGAGACACTTCTCAATCTATCTTTAGTAATGTTCAATTTGCTTCTACCGCATTGGGAGCCGGGGTATTTTACGAAAGCGTAGACCGTATTACCCAGGCCGATACCTGCTTTGCCCGCGCTAACGAAGGTTTTCATAACTATATGAGCGAATTCTCACTGCTGGTTGGTCAGGAAGACAAAATGCGATCATTATCTAATTTCTTCGCTTATTCTAATTACGCCAACAGTTTTGTGCTGCGACACTTTCGTAAGTATCCTTCCATTGCCGGACTGGCGTACAACAATATCTTACTGGAAAAAGGACAGTTACTGGAGAAAAACCGTTTTATGCAACGGGCTGTCACTACTTCCGATGACGATTATCTGCTATGGGTGTACGATTTATGGATTGATGCCAAAAACATCGTAGCTGCTACTAGCTTGGAAGAGATGAAAGATAAAGAAGTTAAAAATTATATAGATTCGGTAAATCTCGCTATGCAGGAGCTTAAAAAGGAACTTAATCGCCAAACCCAGTCTGATAATCAGCAGCGGTGGGTAGCCATTCGAGAAAACCTTTCTTCTAATGAAGCGGTGGTAGAATTCCTACACTTTCCTTATTACGAAAAGGGAAAAGTACTGCAGAATAGTGAGGAAGAGGAGGAAGCAAAAGTTACTCCCTTTGACTCTATCTACTACGCTGCGGTCGTCATGCGCCCGGAAGACGAATACCCCCATATAGTTCCTTTGTGTAAAGAAGCTGACATCATAGAACTGGTAAAGGGAGAAGAATCCAAAACGGTTGCTTGGCAATTGTACCGGGGCGCTGGTGCGGTTAAGACCAGTTTGAGCAAGGGCGATCAATTATACGATCTGATATGGAAACCATTGGAACCTCTACTCAATAGCTCTAAGACGGTGTATTTTTCACCCACTGGGCAATTGCATAAGGTGTCCTTTGCCGGCCTTCCATCGCCTAATGGCGCACTGGTTGAGCGTTATCAGTTGCACCACCTTGGTAGTACCCGCCTGCTTGCCTATGGTACGGAAACCGAGCCAGTAAATACCGGGTCGGCTGCTTTATTCGGGGATATTGACTTTAACGCCAATCCGGACGAATTACTAGCGATGGCCGAAAGTGAGAATATGGTAAGCTACGGCAACGCTTTTGAGTACGAAAATAAGAAGAAAGAAGAGTGGGAAGAATTAGGTGGCACACTTCGTGAAGTAGAGACTATCGCTGATCTTTTAAACGATCAGCAAATCCATCACGATTATTATACCGGTAGTAGTGCGATGGAGGAGAGATTCAAAAAATTAGGCGATCGGCGAGCTGAGTCGCCAGCCATTGTTCACGTGGCAACGCATGGTTTTTTTCTAGCTAATTCAGATACCGAAAAAACAGAGGACCAAGAGGGTGAAGAAGAACTCTACGATCCGACGTTGGCTTTGCGAAGGTCAGGCTTGGTATTTGCCGGAGGTAATAACGCTTGGATGGGAAAAAAGAACGTGCCGGAGGATATTGACGATGGTATTTTACTGGCTTCGGAAGCCGCCCAGATGAGCTTACAAAATACTGACCTAGTAGTGCTCTCGGCCTGTGAGACTGGCCTTGGCGATATTATGAACAGTGAAGGAGTATATGGGTTGCAAAGAGCTATTCGTGAGGCGGGGGTTCGCTATCTGGTGATGAGCTTGTGGAAAATCAATGATGATGTAGCAGATTTCATGATGCAGCGATTTTACAATTTGCTAATCGACGAACAGAAGCCAGTCCGTATGGCTTTCAACCGGGCTCAACAAGAAGCCCGTCAGCAGTTCAAACACAATCCTGATTTGGCAGTAGATTGGGCTGCTTTCACGCTAGTAGAATAAATTTTAGCGTTAGTCAGAGCGAGAAGCTACTTGGTGAGCTTCTTGCCTTACTATTGGTAACTAATACGATGTTGCATCATATACAGTCAGAGGAACATCGGTATACTTCATTACTGACAGAGAGTGTTTGTCCACAATTTTCTAATTGCCTGAGTGCTAAAATCAATCAGGAGAGAACTTCTATATTTCTGTTCGCAGCAATCTTTGTAGTGCGTTTTGGCTACCAGATTTGAAATTATCGGCAAAGTGGTTCAAAAAATCGGACTCATTCATGCTTAATTGTATTTCTTCTTTTGAAAGGTAAGCGGTTTTTTCTAGTTTGGGTTGTTATTAACACTACTACGACTAACCACCGTGAATGAACAAGAGCGGGAAGATCTGGATGAACTCTTAGAATTACTCAGGAAAGGCGATACTGTTGCCATTCGCAAAGTATTAGAATGTTATCCCCAATGTCGAGCTGTTCTCTCAAGAATGGGGATACCATCGGAAGGGATTCAAGATATCTTTCAAAATAGTATTATTGCTCTGTACGAAAAGTTGCAAGAAGGCAATTTGGTACTTACTGTTGAACTATGTACTTACGTATGTTCGATTTGCAAATACCAAGGGCTAGATTGGCTTAGGAAAAAAAAGAGAAAAGATACTAAGTTGTCAGATTTTAAGAGAGATAGTGTAGATCAAGATACCTCGGAGGCATTGAATTTACCTTCTGAAAAGGAGATTCTTGATGCTATTGAGAGCTTAGGTGCGCCCTGCAAAGAATTACTTATAGCTTTCTATTACCATAAGGTTAGTATAAAAGAACTTAGAGAAAAACACGGCTATAAGACTGAAAATGCAGCAAAAGTGGCTAAACATAAGTGTATGAAGCGACTGAAAAAATTATTAACCCAAAAAAAGTCATGATCCACGACAAGGATAAGACCAATATAATTGACCAATATTTAGCTAAAACCTTGGATGGCAAACTTCTCCAAGGGGTGGAAGAACTGATAAATACTGATGCCAATTTTCGTCAAGAAGTAGCTTTACAGCAGAAAATTATTAGCGTAGTAAGAGATAGAGAGCGAGAATCGTTGAGAATCAAGTTAGCTGAACTGTTTAACTCACAATTCAGAGAGTAAGAAAGATGAAACTAGCAAGCTGTCTAATTCAGGGAAGCTACGGTGATAGCTATTCACTAATATCAGTAACTCGCATATATACATACTTAAAATAATAAGGCACTTAACCTAACTAGCACCAAAGAGATGAAAAAAATTTTGCTTTTAATAGTATTCCAGTGTACCTACTTCTTAGGGTTCACTCAAAACAGCAATGAATTTCAATTCTTGGCACAATTAGGACATTCTTCTGCAATTACTTGCCTTGCTGTTGACCCAACGGGTAAATACGTTGCAAGCGGTGGCGATGATAGAGTTATTAAGATCTGGGATATCAAGAGGCGAAAATTAGTTAAGGTATTACCTGGTCATACGGGAAGTGTAAACTCATTGACGTTCAATAGTAAAGGAAACATACTAGTTTCAGGTGGTGGGACTTCAACAGGAACTAAGTATGCTCAAGGAGGTGAAACCATTGTATGGGAGGTGCCAAGTGGAAAAATTCTTGAATCAAACAGGCGTGATAAAGAAGAGTATATCAATAGAATAACGTTTGTAGATATCAGTTCAAGTGACAATTATATAGCGAGTGCCTGTTCTAGTATCGGGAATATTGAAATCTATAACAGAATCAAAGAGACTTCTATTTACCTCCGGAATACAGGCGGATATAAAAAAGTAAAATTTACTCCCGATGAAAAATACTTAATAGGTCTTGATGATAAAATGATTAAGGTTTGGAATACATCTAATTGGGATAGTGTAGCTGGGTTTACTTTAATTGAGAAAATAAGCGATTTTGAACTTCATCCAAATCCAAAAGAACCCCAAATACTCTTTTGTACTAAACAGGATATATATTTATGGGATATACTAAGCGGCCAAATAGAAAGAAAGTTTACATTAAATCCCTCAAACGAAATTGATAGGTTGGTTGAGTTAGAAGTTAATCCCATCGGTAATGAGCTTTTAGTAAGAGCCGGAAAAATATTCTTTTTGAATATGATAGACTTTACTGTTGATAGTACAAAAAGCTTCATTACTTCATCAAATGGTGAACTTGGTTCCAAGAAATGGTCAGAAATAAAATATAGCGTAGATAGTGAGTTAATAGTATTTGGTGATGGAAGTAATATTAGATGGGTCTTTCCAGAAGAAAGTTCTACTAAAGTAGTTTTCGGAATTGATGATCCAAATTATACACCAGGCTATTCTGGTTTCTTTGGTCGTTCACAGGAAGATATTGATGTTAGTCCATACGTTTATTTTAATGAATCATCTCGAGACAATCGGTATTTTGTTAGATGGACTGGGAAAAATAGATATTATGATGGGTGGAGTGGCAAACTTGAAATTTGGGATTTGAAAGAGGGAAAACCTGTAAGAGAATTCGAGAATATAAATGCGCAAATTAGTCCTGATGGTCAATATTTACTTATAGGAACTGTACTCTATGATCTAAATACATGGAATAAAGAGCGTATTCCTTTTATCGCAAAGAAAGTGACTGATAAGTATGCGCGAATAATTGAGATAGAAAATAACAAAAAGGTTGATTTCTCCGACAAGGTCTCCTTTTCGCCAGACTCAAAGTATTTATTAACTGTTTTAGAAAGCGATCTAGTTTTAATAAGTACAAAAACATCGAGGATATATAAGATTTTTCAAGAAAATAAAGAGCAATTTGAAAATTCTTTCTTTGCTAATCATTCTCTACACGAAGCATTTTTCAGTGATGACGGTAACTTCATAGTGTGTCTATTTAATCAATCATCAGAAGGCAGTACAATAGTTGTTTGGGATATAGAAAATAAGAAGATATCTAACCAATGGAATGATTTGCCCTTATTGAAAAACTTGAAAATATCTCTCGACAACAAGTTTATCGTCTGCACAAGCCAAAAAAAGCCGAAAACTTATTTTTCAAGAGATTATTACTTAGTCAACTTGCTAAACACCGAAAATGGAGATATCCAAGAAATTGTTGAAAACAGATTTGAACCGGAGTTTAACAATTTCCAATTTGACCCGAACAGTCAATACCTTCTAATTGAGCAACAAATAAGTGAAGAGTATGAATATTATATGCGACTTAATGTATGGAGTCTAAAGAATGATAGTCTATTATGGGGCACAAAACATGCTTTAGTGAATAACCGAAATATCTCATTATCACAAATTACGCCGGATGGAAAGCACGTTTTAAGTAGTAACAACTTTAATAGTTTTAGTCTCAACTTACTTAATATAGAAAATGGGAAAAGTGACCATATCTTTCAAAGGCATACCGCGCCCGTTACAGCAGCCTATTTCTCCCGAGATAATTCTTGGTTATTGACTAGCGCCAAAGATTTTAAAACAGTAGTATGGGATTATGATACAAAAAAAGCCTTGTTTGAACTAGCTTCTTTTGATAAGAATGAGTTCTTCGTCCGAAACTATCAAGGTTACTATATGTACAGTAAAAATCTATCTGATAAGATAGGTTTATCTGATGGCGAACTTGCTTATGATTTCGATCAATTTGATGTTATCTACAACCGTCCAGATTTAGTGCTTAAGAGCTTAGGGTTTGCTTCAACAGAAACAATAAATACTTACTACAATGCATTTCAAAAGCGTATTGAAAAAACTGGTATAAGTGAGGATGTTTTAAATTTGAAAGGAACTCCACCTAATATAAAGTTTATAGATAGCGATCTGCCTTTAGTTACCCAAGAGGATACTATTTCAATCTCGGTGATGGCTTATGATGAAAACTATGTAATCAATAAGTTAAACGTATGGGTAAACAATGTACCTCTTTACGGGAGGAATGGCATTGATCTAAAGAACAATAAAGAAAAGGAATTAAAACGATTAGTTAAAATTCCCCTTTCAGTTGGTAATAACAAGATCCAAATATCCAGCACTAATAACATAGGGCTAGAATCTTTCAAAGAAACATTAAATGTTAACAAAGCAACTTCTTCATCGACAAATAAACTCATTGTCGTTGCCATAGGTGCTTCAAAATATCGTTCATCCAATCTGGATTTAAAGTATGCAGCAAAGGATGCAAAAGATATAATAAGCTTTTTTAAGAAAGATAGAGATAACGTAATAACGTATTCACTAATAGATGAACAAGTAAATCTAGATAGCGTTAGGGCTCTAAAAGAGATCTTGCAGAAAACTAGAGTAGATGACAAAGTTGTCCTTTATTTTGCTGGCCATGGTTTTTTAGATGAAGATCTGAACTATTATTTGGGAACTTACGACATTGACTCCCAAAAGCCTTCGGAGCAAGGGCTTCCTTATGAAGAGTTTGAGGCTTTATTAGATGGTATTCCAGCTAGACAGAAACTAATATTAATTGATGCTTGCCATTCAGGAGAGGTAGATAAAGATAATACTGAGTTGAGTGTTGCAGCGGATTCGGACAAAACTCGCGGCATTAGAACTTACAGCCGGGGAGTAAAACCAGTTAATTATAAAAGTAATCTAAGTTTAGAGAATTCGTTTACATTAATGAAAGAGCTATTCGCCGATGTACGTCGTGGAACGGGTGCTACGGTGATTTCCAGTGCGGGTGGAGCCGAATATGCCTACGAGGGTCCAGATTGGCAAAATGGGGTATTTACCTATTGTTTGCTGCAAGGACTATCCGAAATGAAAGCGGATGCTGACGAGAACGAAATAATAACAGTTTCAGAATTGCAGCAATTTGTCGCCGATGAAGTACCCAGCATTACAAAAGGCATGCAGCAACCTACTTATCGAATTGAAAATATTTCCAACGATTGGACAGTTTGGAAAATTAATTCCCAAAATAATCAAGCTAAAAAAGCCAGAAGTACAGCAACTCCACCTAATAGCTCCACTAGGGCTAATAAAATACAAAATAATCAAGCCCAAAAAGCCAGAAGTACTACCACAAAAATCTACAATCCTGCTAAAGCTGATGAAATGCGAAAGCAGGCAATCAAATATTACATAGGAAACCCTAAAGTGGATTACGAGAAAGCAGTGGAATTATTTGAAACTGCCAAAGAATTAGAACTGTCTGGCCTTTCAGCGATGTGGGTGGCGAAGTTTAATCATAGTGAGATGCAGAAGGACAGCGCAATGAACATAGCTAGTAAAGTAATTCCTAAAATAAAGAGCCTAGCTAAATCAGGTCATGCTGAAGCTCAGTATCTCTTAGGTTATGCATATTTTTATGGAGTTGGTATTGAACAGAATACTGCTCGTGGTTTTAAATTATTTGAAGAAGCATGCAGGCAAAATAACTCAATGGGATGCCTTGCTTGTGGGCATACCTTTCATAACTCAGGTGTTTACAGAGGTGCATTCATGTACTATATCAGAGCAGAAATGCTAGGCAATATATACGCAACTACCTTACTCGGTTGGCTGTATGCCAAAGGAAAATTTGTAAAAGAGGATGTATCTCTTGCTAAAGAAAAATTTCTTGAGGCTTATAATAAAGGGGATGTAGATGCAGCTCTTGGTCTCGCTTATATCTATGATCTCGAAGAAAGCAACTATGAAAAAGCCGCTAAATTATATATGGAAAATATAACAGTAACAAATAGCTCTTACGCTGTGTGGCGTTTAGGTCGTTTATACGCTAGTGGTAAGATTGGTCTTTTAAATGAAAACTCGATTGACAAGGATTTAGCAATCACTTATCTCAATTCAGCCTGTGAAGATGACTACCGACAAGCATGTAAAGACTACGAAACATTCCTCAGAGTGTTTTCTAGTAGTAAAAGTTTTAAGCCTTCAGACTTACCTGCATTTTGGCATGATATAGAAGATGAGCTTTATAATAAACCGTATTCGTATGTAAAATCTCCGAGAAAGTGATTGACTATAAATAATATTTAGCCCGAAGAATAAAAGCAAGTACTCACTACCTGATTATGAGCCTTCAGGGCGTATATGACCGAAAGCCCCAGGAACTAATGACCTTATTTTGTGAGAATGGGTTAATCAATAAATAGCCTATTCGCGAAGCGTTTAGAAAGGCTCAGCTAGTGATGCTATCGAGTAGTGACCTTACTTACAATTGGGCTTTTTTTGTTTTAATAGGTGAGTATTAAGGCTTCGTTTTAATAAAGCTCAAACGCTGCATCAGGGTTTTGCGATAATGATCGCCTACGATTAACTTTTCTTCACCTAGCCACACTATTCTCTTTTCAATTTTGGTAAGATGATGTGCGTTAATTACGTGTTTCTTGGATATGCGAACTAGACTGTCGGATTCCAATTGGGGAACTAGTTTGGAAAGATACAGGGTGATGTCGTATTTCTTACCATGCCGGGTAATAAGCGATGTATAGCTACCATCTCCTTCTACGTACAATATATCCTCCTTTAATACCTTTTCATGGCCGCCGTCTGGGGTGGGTACGAAGATCGCATCGCTCAGGAGTGATTTTTCTACTTCTACTTGCCGGGCAAAATTTTCAATGGCCAAATCCACATTCGTAATAAATTCCTTGGCTCGAAAGGGCTTCAGTACAAAAGTTACCGGTTGGGTGCTTTTCGCTCGTTCCAATAGATTGTCTTCGGCACTACCCGTAATATAAATAATAGGTACTTTCGTTAGCTTGTTGATGGTACTGGCTACAGCAATTCCATCTTTTTCTCCATCGAGCTGAATATCAAGAAGTACTAGATCCGGCAAATCGTTTTTAAATAGTTTGAGCGCATCCTCGTAAGTACGGGCCACCCCGGTTACTTCATAACCTGCTTCCTCCAGTTGTTCTTTGATATCTTCAGCTGCCAGTAGTTCGTCCTCAACAATTAATACTTTTACTTTTGCCATAGTTTTATGTGTGCATTTTATATATGTTTCATCGGTTAATGAAGCTTTTCCAGAAAAGTTACGGTATTTGCTACAGTAAAACTATGAATTATCAATTGCTCTATTCATTTTTTAGGAAAAGATAACTGAAACCACGTTCCATTTTGATTCTGGTAATTAATCTTTCCGTTTAATTGAGTTGCCTGTAAATGAATCAGTTTGGTGCCGAACGTCTTAGAATCTTTAATTTTTTCTATAATGATTCCCGGGCCATTATCGTGGATAGTTAACTGATAGGACTCAGGAGAAACCTGTTGAAAAGCTACTTTTAGCATTGGAGCAGTATGGTCGGGAAAGGCATACTTGCAGGCATTGCTAATTACCTCATTGGTGATTAGGCCAACGGGTACGGCTTGGTCAACATCGAGCATAATATCATCCAGAGAAAGTTGTAGCTCCGCCTCGCAGCCAAAAGAGTCCAATACCTGAGGAGCTAATTCTTTCAGATAGTCGCTCATGTTTACGTCAGTCAGTTGATTTCCGTACAAACGGCGATGAATCAGGGCCATAGATTGGATGCGCATTTGCGTCTCACCCATCGCTTTTTTAGCACCTTCGTCTTCTAACCGCCGCGATTGTAAGCTTAATAAGCTGGAGATGGAATGCAGATTATTCTTGACCCGGTGGTGAACCTCCCGTATCAGGTCGGCATTGCGATCCTTCATTCTGCGGTTAGAGCGGTACAGCCGAAACAAAATGATACTGACGACTGAGAGTAAGGCACCCCCCGAAACCGCACTCAAGGTGTAGCGTTTCTGACGTAGATTTTCTGCCTGAGCCACGGTAGCCCGCAACTCAGCATTCTCCCGGGCCTGCGCTTCCTGCTGTAGGGAGTATTCAGCCTGCGCTTCAACGACCTTGAGCCGCTCTTCGTTGAAAATGCTATCGCGTAGCGCAGCCCACTGCTTTTGGAAAGCAAGTGCCGTCGCTGGCTGTTCTTTTTCTTCATGATACAGTGCTTCCAAACGGAGATACTCCAGTCGGATACCTCGGGAATCAAGCTGGTTAAGTAAAGCATGAGAAGTATCGAGATAGGAGCGGGCTGATGATAATTTTTGGGACGTAAGATAAAGTTCTCCTAAGCTATTACTGGCCGATGCCATTTCTTGTTTCATATCAAATTGTTGGGCAATTTTATACGATTCTTCTAAATAGTTTGCCGCAGTATCTATCTGCTCTAGTGAAAGATAGGTATTCCCTAAATTATACAGCGTAGTAGGTAAGATCTGAGGTTTGTTAATTTGTCTTTTCCACTGTAAAGCTTGCTGATAAAATAGCAGAGCACTGTCGTAATGCCCCTGATCATAGTACACCTGACCGATATTATTATGGACAAATGCCAACCGCAAAGTATCCTTTAAGGATGACCATTTCCTTAGTGCGATCTGATAATACTCCTGTGCTTTATCGTATTGCTCCATTTCGTACATTAATACTGCTAATGAGTTATTTACCGAAGCAATAGTTTGGGGGCGTTGTAAGAGATGAGCTAGTGATAATGCCTCTTGATAATACCCCAAAGCAATTTGATTCCGCCCCATAGCTTTGTATACCATACCTATATTTCTTAACCTTCCAATAACAGTTGCTGTATCTGATATGGCTTGTTCCAACATAAGAGAGCGTTGATAATAATGAATGCTTCGGTCATAATTGCCTAGCTGATAGTAGTTGTATCCAAACTGATTCAAAGTGTTGGATTGCTTTATTGTATCGTTTAAACTAGTATACTGATGTAAAGCAGAGTCTAGGTATCGAAACGCGAGAGTAGTATCACCCTGATCAAAATATTGCCTTGCCTGCATGTACAAGGAATCTACTTGTGAGATTTTTTGATTTGAAATAAGAGTTGTGCTTTGACTGGTGCTGATCAGGATTATAAGGCTGGAGTATAGTAGTTGTAATTGCATTCAGCTGACTAAATAGTTATTCCAAAAAGTAGCAAAAGAAAGGGACTGTAACAACAGTCCCTTCTAAAATTAATGCTCCCCTTCGGATAGGAGCAAATTAAACTTGATTTGTAGTAATATACACTATTCGTCAGTCGCACCGATCTTGGCATGGCTCGTCATCAGAGCCGCCAGAGCCAGAAGCCTGTTCCGTATGCTCTTCCATAGTTTCATCAATGCCTGTGAAATCACAACTGGTAGTGAGACATAGTACCGCCACCAATCCAATGAAGGATTTTAATAAAGTTTTCATTTTGTTTAATTTTAATGGTTAGAAAAACTTAGTGTGCCTTTCGGCTGGTGGGGAATTGAAGCGTACCTCTCCCATCCTCTTCCCCGAAGGAAGGGTCAGTACGCTTCTGAAATCATTAGTAGTGTAAAAGAAGGCCCGAACTGGCCAAGTAGGCGATCTATTTACCTCACTAATGCTTAGATCTAAGTGTTGCTTTCAATAGTGTATAGCGAAAAAGGGAAAACGTTACCCTTCATTTTGAAAAATTTTATAAAAAACATGTAAGAGCTAAGCTGTGTCTTCAGCCTATTTCTTGTTGGGCAATCCCTACTACTTTGCATAGCTTTCAGCATATGATATTCAAGGCTTAGTGTCTAATGACCTTTTTCTGAGATGAATCAATAGTTCTCATTTACCTATTGATGATCTCGATCAAGCTTTGTTACTGACCATGCACAAAAAAACCCCTTATTTTTCATAAGAGGCTTTTAGGAGCAAGTGAGAAATGAGTTAGAAAGATGTGATATCCATAGACACTTTCCCTTCGGATTCTATGCGGAAGTTACTCGTATCACTTACATCGTTAATCCGTTCATAAAAATTAGTTTCTTCAAAACGTATCTCATTGGAGCTTACTTCTAGTTCGAATACCCTCCAAGTGTCACCTGGTGTTGCTGCGGGCGCGATAAATTCAGCAATTAATCCCTCGCTACTATATACAGCTACTCTTGCTGGTGAATTAGCGATGCCCGTTGCCGCACTGCTAAGGTATCGCTCAGAGTAATTGTGTACCGAATAGCGGTAAGTGCCAGCCATCAAGGTGGTAATGGTAATGGTTTCCGGACCATAGCTGGTAACATCGTCTACGTCTAGGTTGACTTGCTCGTTAGGCATTTGGTTTCTGTAGTAGCAGTGAAAACGGCTCCCATTTGTTTGTGGTCCGGTCAGGTGGGAGTCTAGGTCGTTGGGATTTTCGCCCCAGGTCAGTACGATTCGCAAAGAACCCTCGGGTACCTCTTCCACCGTCGTAGTTGGAGGCAGAGGGTTCTCCCCTTCATCTACTTCAACTCCTTCCACCACCGTAGGGTAGAAGCCGGGTTGGCGTACTACTACAATAAATACACCGGTAGGGGCATTTTCAATCAGATAATTTCCATCTTCATCAGTCTCAATAACCAGGTCGGCCGTGGTGCGGGTCGTGTCCGAACCCGAAGAAAAACTAACTTCTGCCTCGGGTAAACCTTCTCCGGTTTGTGAGTTGATGATTTGGCCGCTAATGGTAGCATTGCCTATCAGTATATCGTCTCGATTGGTACTTCCTTTAACTTCAATAGTATTAGAAAAAGGCAGATAACCATCCCCAATAATCTGCAACTCAAAGGTGCCAGTAGAGATATTGGATAAGAGATAGGTGCCATCGTCATCGGTCGTCGTAGCAGTGATGGTTTCTCCATCTTTTAGTAGTATGACTGTGGCTTGACGAACGGGCTGGTCAGTGCTGTTAGTCACTACTCCGGTTAGGTCAATGCTCATCTCTTCTTCAGTAGGCTCACAGCTAGTAAAAACGAATGTCAGGCTAAGCATTCCGATAAGAATAGCGTGTAGCCAGCGGTGATTTGTCTTTATACGGGTATTCATAAGTGTTATCAGTTAAAAGTGATCAATATTTACCCGTGAATGACGAATTGACAAATAGGTTACCCTAGTATTGCTACTTTATTTTCAGTTTAGCTAAAATTATTTCATGATAGAGGAAGTATCCCGATTTGATAAGATAATAGACTATTACTGGGCTTCGCCGATCGTAGGATTAGCAAGTGATATTGTATTTCTGCCTGTTGAGGCAAAAGGTTGACAGAGAAGCTAGTTATTGTAGTGCTCACCAATCCACTCAACGGCCTGTTCTATAATATCCTGTGCTAGCGTTTCTAGCTCATCTGGGCTACTTTGAATTTGGAACGAATGGATAGGCTGAGCGTTTTTTAGGATGTTAACTTTACAAGTAAGTGTACCTGCTTGCTGGGAAGAAAGGCCAGATATTATATAGCCATTAGGGTTTGTTGCCATGTAGGTAATCTTGCTATCGGTACCTCGGGAAGCTTTTTGAAATAATTGATTGTTAATTGATTCGGTTAATTCGCTGGGCAGTCCGGTAGCAGCATCCAAAAAGTTGGCCGAGGCAATTACTGGTTTTTCCTCAGCCAATTGAATAGCAGCTCGTACTTCATCATCTACCCGGCCAATAGTGATATTACCACTGCCAAAGGGCTGGGCATCCTGCTTTCGGTTATGCTCTCGGGCAAGGATTTGCACTTCGTCTTCTACTACACTGAACCAGCGCGATACATTCAAAAAATCGCCTTCTTCCAGCACTTCGGGGTTTTGCTTCAATGTTTTCAGTAGTGCATAAGTGAGCAGGCCCTGCTTAAACTCGGGAAATTCGTAAGCTAGCTTACCCGCAGCGGAAGCTGAGAGAATAAATACTCCGGACTTATCTTTCAAGTCTTCAATCTGTCTCAGTCGTCGGGTTTCATCATCAGTTCGGACTAGCGCCAGTAGGTCTTTGTTGGCTTGCCCACTGTTGCAGGCATCAAATATGAGAATACGCTTTTGGGCCAGCAGTTTATTAGGTCCGGTAGGGCTGAGCCATTCTTTCAAATCACTGGTGCTAACCCCAACCTCATTGTACTTAGAAGCCTCCGCGGTGAGTAAGGTAAACTCTTTTTCCTCTGTACCTCGCATTACTCCGTGCCCGGCGAAAAAAAGCAAAACAATATCTTCGGCTTTACTCTGCTTTCCGATCTCAGCAATGGTATTTTTGATATTTTCTCTTAGAGGTTCTGCGTTAGTTTTGCCCGAGATGAGGCTATAAACGTGTACCCGGTCAACATCGTCGTTCAGCAATTTTTCAGAACTTAATTCCAGCACTTTACCGAGATCCAGGGCATCTTTAGCACTATAATTTAAATCCAGTTTATCGTCTTTATAATCACTCACCCCAACCATTACCGCGTAAAGATCAGGTGGTTCCTTTGTATCTTCATTATTAATTACTACTTCCACTCCACGAGACTTCAGTGTACTACCATCAGGAAAAGGTTCAGTAAGCCCTACAATCCGGATAGGGTTATCTGTTCCACTAACCAGATAGGGCTGAAGCTGCTCTTGAGTCAATGTCAGTTCGTAGGCTGTATCTGCCATTATCAAATTTTCAGGCTGATAAGTGAAGGTGCGTTGATCATTGATATAAACCTCTACCGCGCTAAGTCCACCCTCGCGAGAAGTAATAGTATAACGATAGTTCCCAGGCGTATCAGTCGAGAGTTCTTCAACTAGAGGAGTAACCCCACAAATATCCAGGTCAGAAAGCTTGGGAAACCCAATCAACGAATCACCATTCATTATCTTTTCTGCTAATCCAGGTACATATAGCTGATCTTTTATTTGATTGAGTTCAATGACTTCTGAACCACAAGTAAGGTAGAGCATCTCACGAGCGCGTTCGGTACCATCGAAACGATAGTATTCATCGTACACAAGCCAATCCCCATCAGATAGTTGTAAAAAGGAATAAAGAGGCCTTCCTGAAGCACTGTCCCAATAACGTAAAGAAGTGTCTTCCAATTCAGTAACCACTAGCTTACCACTCGGACTGAAGGCCGCGGACTTAACACTATTAGTATGCCCTTTCAAATCTTGTACTTCCTTTCCTGTAGTTACATCCCATATTCTAGGAGTCTTTCCCCACGATTCAGCGATTATCCATTGCCCATCCGGAATAAAGGATACGGAAGTTAAAGAACCAGCATCTACACTCAGAATCTCTTTTCCCGAAGCTACTTCCCAAATCTTGACGGTTTGGTCATAGGACCCAGTTACTACTAGCTTGCCATTCGGACTATAGGCTACAGATCTTACCCAATGGCTATGCCCTTTTAAATGCTGTACCTCTTTCCCAGTAGCCACCTCCCATATTCTGGCAGTATTATCCCACGAATCAGTTATTACGAAGTTATTACCGGGACTAAAGGCTACGGAAGATACCCCCTTGGTATCCCCTTCTAGAAATTGCACTATTTTTCCTGTGAATAGATCCCAGATCACCACTGAATGATCTATTCTGGTCACTACTAGTTTACCATCTGGACTGAATTCCGCTAATCCAGGTAAACTCCGTTCTTCTTTTCCGGTTGCTACTTCCCAGATTTTAGCTGTATTATCCCACGACCCGGTTGCTAACCATTTACCATCTGAACTGAAGGCTACAGAATATATACCTTTGGTATGTCTCTCTAAATGTTGTACTTCTTTTCCGGTAGTTACCTCCCATATCTTTACCTTATTGTCATTCTTTGATGCAGTTGCTACTAGCTTGCCGTTCGGACTGAAAACCGCTGAAGTAAGACTACTTGTATGCCCTTCCAAGCGGTGTAATTCTCTTCCCGTTGATACCTCCCGAATCCGAGCAGTACTATCCATTGATCCGATCAAAACTAGTTTATCATCCGGACTGAATGCTAAGGGATATATCCAACTTGTATACCCTTTTAAATGCTGTACTTCCTTCCCGGTAGCCACCTCCCAGATTTTAGCTGTATTATCCCATGCCCCATCTACAACCAACTTACTATTTGGACTGAAAGCTAAGGAAGTAATATTTCTTTTATCTCCTTCAGGACGCTGTATCTTTTTGCCCGTTGCAACATCCCAAATTCTAGGGGAATTTCTCAAGAATTTATAAGTTACTATCCTTTTTCCGTCTGGACTGAAAACCGCTGAAGTAACACTACTAGCATGCCCCTCCAAGCGGTGCAATTCTTTCCCCGTGGTTACCTCCCAGATCCTAGCAGTACTATCCCTTGACCCAGTTATCACCAACATACTATCTGGGCTGAAAGTCGCCGAAGTGATATTCCCCGTATGTCCTTTCAAGCTCAATACTTCTTTTCCCGTTGCTATCTCCCATACCTTGGCTGTGTTGTCATACTCTGATCCGGTTATCACTAGCTTGCCATCTAGACTAAAATCTACTGAAGAGACGTTCATTGTATGTCCTTCCAACTGTTGTACTACTTTTCCTGTAGCTACTTCCCAGACTCTAGCAGTTCCATCACTTGCCCCTGTCATCACCAACTTACTGTCTGGGCTAAAGGCCACGGATGCGATATTCCCTGTATGTCCTTCCAAACTTACTACTTCATTTCCTGTAGCTGCCTCCCAGAGCTTAGCAGTGTTGTCATACTTTGATCCGGTTATCACTAGTTTGCCATTTGGGCTAAAGGCTATTGTATTTATACCATCAGTATATCCTCTCAGGCGTAGGTTTTCTTTTCCCGTATCTGCCTCCCATATTCTGATACTTCCGCCCCACGACTTAGTAATAATCCATTGACCATCCGGGCTGAAGGCTACTGAAGTAGTGAAACTATTTGTAAAACCTTCCAGAGTCAGTAGTTCTTTACCCGTAGACACTTCCCAAAGCTTCACCGAGTTTTTTGATCCGGTTATTAGTAGTTTACTATCTGGGCTGAAGACTACGGGATATACCCAATCAATTCCTTCTAGTCTCAGAACTTCCTTCCCTGTAGCTGACTCCCAGATTCTAGCAGTACTATCCTTAGACCCGGTCGCCACCCATTGACCATCCGGACTAAAAGCTAAGGAAAGTATATACTCTGAATGCCCCTCCAAGCTTAGCGCTTCGTTTCCTGTAGCTGCTTCCAAAAGCACGGCTGTGTTTTCATCCTCTGGCCTATTCAGTATAAGTTTACCATCTGGACTAAAGGCTACTGACCCTTCTAGGCTCAGTACTTCTCTTCCTGTGTCTAACGTCCAGAGCTTAGTGAGGGTGCTGTAGTCAGATTTGGTAATTACCCATTGCCCATTTTTGCTGAAGGCTACAGAGTTTATCTGCTTTGTGTGTCCTAAGTTTAGTATTTCGTTCCCCGTAGTCACCTCCCAAATCTTTAACTTATTATCGCCCTTTGATACAGTTGCTACTAGAGTGCTATTCGGGCTGAAAGCTACGGGAGTAACGTTCGTTTTATGCCCTTCCAAACGCTGCACTTCGTTTCCGGTAGCCACCTCCCAAACCCGAGCTGTTTTATCCCTTGAACCGGTTACAACTAGCTTATTATCCGGGCTAAAGGCCACAGAATTTACCCAACTAGTGTGTCCTTCCAGATGCTGTATCTCTTTCCCTGTAGATACTTCCCAGATCTTAGCTGTTTTATCTCTTAGTCCAGCTGCCACCAACTTACTATCTGAGCTAAAGGCTACAGGATTTGTAAGATCAGTAAGCCCTTCAATACTTAGTATTTCATTTCCGGTAGCTACTTCTAATATTCTGATAATATTATCCCACGAATCAGTTACCACCCACTGCCCATCTGGACTAAAGACTAAAGAACCAATATTAGCTGTATGTCCTTCTGAGCTTAATACTTCATTTTCCGTAGCTATCTCCCAGAGCTTAGTCTTATTGTTATATCCTGATTTAATTATTACCCATTGTCCATCTGGACTAAAGGTTGCAGAGTTTATACCCTCAGTATGTTCTAAGCTCAAAATTTCCTTTCCAGTGGCTACCTCCCAAAGCTTAGCTATTCCATTCCCTGATGCGGTCAACATTAGTTTGCTATCTGGGCTAAAGGCTACTGAGTTTATCTGCCAATTATGCCCTTCTAAGCTTAGTATTTCTTTACCAGTAGCTACTTCCCAGAGCTTAGCAGTTTGGTCATCCGAACCGGTCAGCACCAACTGGCCATTGGGACTAAATGCAACTGAATTTACCTTCCCCGTATGTCCAAGAGGAAGTACTAACCGCGGGGATTGTGAATACCCTGCTAGACAATAGCTAAGTAGTAGAGCAGAAAAAAATATTGTATTAAAACGATGCATAGAACCTTCAAATTACTCTGCTTCTTCTATCCTAAAAATCAAACTCTCAATATGGCCTGATGAAGGAGGCACATTGGGGGTACTCGCTCCCCGATTTTTCATCCGCTCGGTCTTGTATGTATCGCAAAACAGTTTTTCCAGAGGAGATATGTTTTCACCACAGTCGGTAGCCCCCCCTCGGGTAGTAACAATGGGGCCAATTTCAAAGGGCTTAGCGGTGGCAATCAGCTTAAAGTTTTCCGTACCGAAGGGTCGGCCAATCTGAAAAATATCGCTGAGAACCAAAGTATCACCCGCCGCAACCACGTACTCTGCGGCCGTTCTACCGTTGTTGGGTATCAAGGCATTAATCACATTATCCGGTTGAATATCCAGCAGGGCGAAGTAGGCTTTCTTCAGCCCGTGGTTGATAACACGCAATTTGATATAGTCGCTCTCGTAAAGAACCAGTATGCCTTCCTCGTTGGTTTTTTCCTTTATTGGTATGGAGCGGGTTTCAACCACCCGTCGGCCTTGTTGTTCGGCTTCAATAGGAATCACCTCAAAGGATACATGAATATCCTCAGCCTCCATCTCCAGATTGCGGAGAAAGGATGCCTGGGCGTACGAAATGATCTTTTCAGTTACATCCTCAGCAATGGTCGGAATACGAGCTTCCGGAACGTCATTCTCATAAATTACATAATCATGTGCCGTAATAATTTGCAGGGCATTGGATCCTTGCTCTTGGGTATATTCCGTATTCATCTCAACCAGCAGCTCTGGGTCGTCAGAGGTTTCCTGAATAAGAGGCGCTTCTGCAAACTCCTTCTTTAAGGCTTTAGCAAACGCATCGTTATCCCGGATGTCCAGCCTCACCTTTACCTGCATGTCTCCAAAGTTCTTACTGGTAATAAACACCCAAGAGTTCTCTACTTCATTTTTGCTTAAACCTTTATCCAGTAGCACATCACTTTCCTGTAAATAGGAAGCCATTACCCGACCGGTTGCTTTGGGAGCTACGCCGGTAGTGTCCTGGGTATCAATATCGTAGAGAGCTACTTCTGTGTCTTCATAAATCCCGTAAAGTTGCCCTCCTTTGATGGTAATGTTCTTCTCATCGTAGCGCTCTTTTATCGTGTAGTAGTCCAATTGAGATACTGCCTGTCCACCCAGAATCTGCCGGTCCAGATCTCCCTCTATTTGCGGAGTCTGGCGAGGGGCCAGCGAACTCATATCCACCATGATTTTGTCAAACAGCCCACGATAAGACGTGTTAGCTTCGGCGTTGCTAAGGGTGCGGCTTAGAGCGTAGGAGAGTGAACCTACCCGGTTCCCATTCTCATCCTGGGCTTCGTAGTTAAGTTGATTGGCCCCCGCCCCGCTTATCACGACCATCGGGGATAGCTGATCGCCCTCACCGGTTTCATTCCACCCTTCATTCTGGCCTCGGGTCTGAGACGGTTGATATCCCTTGGGAGCAATTTTAGTTTTAGTACCGCGAACGTGGGTGAGTTCCCCCCGGGTAGCCGTACCCGAGTGACAAGCATCCAGTATCACAATTAGATCACCGGAAGGGCCAATCTTCTGACGCACTTGGCTTAACAATGAACCTAACTCATCGTCCCGCAAGTGTTTTTCTCCCTTATAATCGGCAGTAGGCCCTTCAACCTTCTGGGGAGCATCGTAAGGCACCAAGGCTTCATCAAAACCATCAAGTTCTTCCCCATTATCGTCAAACACCTGCTGGCCATGACCCGAATAATGGAAAATGGCAATACTACCCGGTTGCGCTTTCTCCACCAAATGCTGCTGAATAGATTGAGCAATACCGGCGCGGGTAGCCTGCTGATCTCGTATAATTGCAACATTATTAACGGTATCGAATCCCTGGGCGGCTAAGGTAGCTTTGATTAGGGGGATATCATTAGTTGAAGCAATGTTATCCCAGCCAGTAGCCGGATCGTACTGGCCAATCGCAATAATCAACGCAATCTTATTTGGATCAACTGCGGTTAGAAGAGGTTTTTCTTTCCGAGCTTCCTCGGAATTGCCTTTTGCTTCTGCGTTTTGCGTTCCGGAAACATCAGTGATATCAGGTGCTTCCGCTTGCTCCGGCGGTGACATGGTAGCACTGAGACAGCTTAGGGTAAGAAGGGCTATTGTGATAGCTAGCCAGGTTGGATGAGCGCTTAAAGGTTGTATCATTGTTTTTGGTGATAATCTTAGCTATACAATCCGATTTGCATAGATGATTCTAGGAGAAACATATCATTCGTTATTTACTAGTCGTATCAGGATAAAAAACGAAATTAAATACGGTTAATGCTACTAGTTTTTGGCCAGTTAATCAAAATATTACGCATTTTTTTAGTAATAATTTACCACTGTAGAAATGGGCATTAACTTGCCTACCATTAAAACCAGTAGTAGATGCTGATCAGTCAAGCCAGCAGAAAATCTGATAAAGTAGCCTATATCTCTCACCAAATAATATTTCTTTCTCACAAAATGACGATCAGATCAAACAGGTCGATCAGCCAGACATTTAAAGAGTAGAAAAATTATTAATAATTCTTTGTTAAAAACGCTGTTCTGAGACTATATTAACCAATTATATTTTTGTCTACATATTCAGAAGAAACGTACTTACGACTCAGTCTAACCTCCTACCACAATGAAAGATTTATTTCTAAGAATTCTTATACTTAGTAGCGTATTGGGCACTGGTGCTACAATGGGCTTTAGCCAAGTAATGGAGTGGCCAGATGAGTTTGCCGGGAATGATACATCAGAAATCTCTCTTCATCGTTTGCATATGTTAGGAGGCGAGTTTGATAAAGCGATTGTCAATTTGGAAAAAGAGCTTCCAGAAGTAGCGCGCCAACACGGAGCTAACAGTGTACCTTATCTAAACCTACAGTATCATTACTGGATAAGTCACCACTATACCCAGCAGGAAAGCAAAGCTGCACAGATAAGAGAGAAAATGCAAACCCAAGCGTATAAGCTTCCCGAAGATTCGCTACTCAAGCATTTGCTGTATAAAAGTTGGTTGGATACGCAATTGTTTAGTACTCTGCTTAGTGGAGCTACTATGACTGAGTTAATGCGTGAATCCGATGACCCTATTTTACGAATGCTAGGCAAAGCTTCCGTATTAGATCCGCAGGCTTTCCATCGCAAAATGGCCGCTGGAGCTGAAATAATGGAGAAATATGAAGAACAGGGCGAAGAGGACGACGATCAGGTGGCTTTGGAGATGTATGGTGCCATGCACGGTGAAGAAGGAGCCAATGACTTGGCCGAACTCATGAAACTTGCCGAAGGAGGAGACCTTAGCGATGAAGACGCTATACAACAATTGCTTAAGATGGGTGACAACAGCCTAATATCTTCTTTTCTACCACTGCTTAAGGGGCTTCAGGGATTAGACGAAGACAGCTCACCCGACGAGGCTTTGGCCTTAGCTGAAGAAGCTGAATCAGAATCCACCGCCGACGATATCAATCGAGCCTTCACTCCAATTGGTTACCAGGAGAAAAATACGATTGGCCGCCGGGAATTCGAGGAAAAGATGCAACGATTTAATCAATTGAATGAAGAAGAAAAGGCAGCGTTGGAAGTTCAATTGCTGGAAAAGCTCCAGCAGCGAGACCAAATCCAGGGAAAGATTAAGTGGAGCTCGCACGGCGATGTGTACATTCAATTGGCCCGGTTCTACGAAGCCCATGGAGCTATAGCTAAATCTGCTGATTTCTACCGACAGTATAAAGATGCCTTAACGGAGATTCTACTGTTATATCAACAAGGAGAACTCTCACCTTACGGTGAAGAAATGGAAGAAGAGGAAGACTATGCCAGTAATGATATGCAGTATCTTACTGCTGCCGAAAACCAAATCTTCTTCAACTCAGCGATGCTGCATAACTTTGTGATGAGACACTTTCAGCAACATCCTGAACTGGCCAACTACGCCTACAACACCGCTTTGCAGGATAAAGGTATGCTCTTGGAGAAAAAACGCAATTTGAGAGTTTCCGCGCAAAATTCAGATAATGTTTACTTACATAAAATAGTGGAGCTATGGCTAGCTCTTAAAAGACAACAGGTTCAGAAGGACATAGAAGATCCTGCCCTTGAACAACGATTGGATTTACTGGAAAAGGAACTGAATCGTAACGCCCAAGATCTCTTGCAAACCGACTGGAAGACAATACAGCAGCAACTTAAAGAAGGCGAAGCTGCTGTAGAATTTGTTTACTTTAACAATCTCCCGCAAAATCTTACTCCCAAAAACCAACCTACTGCTTCCATTAAAGAAATAGATAGTTTACGTACCTATGCGGCCGTCTTGCTCCTTCCCGGCGAGGTTCACCCGCATTTCATTCCTTTGGCGCAGCAGTCGCAACTCGATAGTCTGCTCGATGATGATAACTCAGTCCAGCAGATATATCCAGCAAGAGGGGCCTCACCCGTCAATAAAAATCTTACCGGAGATGAATTATATCAGTTAGTGTGGAAACCTTTAGAGCCATTTTTACAGAACACCCAGGTGGTTCATTTTTCACCGGCTGGTATTCTTCACCAGGTAGCTTTTGCCGCCCTGCCTCATCCGAAAGGCTTACTACTGGATCGTTACGATCTACGGCAGCTAAGTAGCACAAGGCAAATCTCAATACAATCTTTGGAAGCTTCTCCCCAAAATGCAGCTCTATTCGGTGGTATTCGCTATGGTACACCACCTGAGTCAGAAACAAATACTCAAAATGACTCTTCTAATTCAGAAGGGAAATTTGAATACCTGCCTGGGACGAAGGAAGAAATAGAAGCTATTGCTAATCTATTAAAAGAGCAAGGTATAGATTCTGACCTTTTCACCGAAGCGGATGCCTCAGAAGAAGCCGTTAGTCAACTAGCTTCCCCCAGCATTTTGCACATCGCTACTCATGGTTTTTTCGAGGATGCTACTGATACAAATACCCGAACTTCGGATGATGAAGCAATGCTACTCAGCGGATTAGCGTTTGCTGGTGCTAACCAAAACTGGAAAGACCGTGAACAGTCAGTCAAGGCAGATGATGGAATTCTGCTTGCTACGGAAACCGCTCAACTTGATTTACATCAAACTCAACTGGTCGTGCTTTCCGCCTGTGAAACCGGCTTGGGTCAGATTCGTGGCAGCGAAGGGGTCTACGGTCTACAGCGAGCGTTGCGTGAAGCAGGAGCTCAAAAAATCATTATGAGCCTGTGGCCAGTTCCCGATTCAGAAACTCAGGAAATGATGCAGCTATTTTACCAGTTTTATTTGCTGGAAAAGCTGCCCATTAGAGAGTCTTTCCGTAAGGCTCAGCAGCAGATGCGGGAGAACTACGATCCTTACCACTGGGCTGCGTTTACATTGGTAGAATAATTATTCTCTTACACAGTAGATGGTCAGGTCACTTCAAAGTTGAGCCAGTTTCTTTTTGAACGAATTTACTGGCGAAGTGGTACCACGTCGGAGGTGGTATCCAGAGAATATTCTGTATCATCCATCAGTAGAAGATACTGTTCAGCATTTGGTTCATAGTAGATTGTTAAATCGTCTATGCTGAATTCTCCGTATAGCTTGAGCGTATCGCCCAGTTGGTAGTGGAAGCTGTATTCTGGGTGCCGAGAGATAACTTCCACTGCTAACAAATCAGGTACTGGTAGATCAGTTCCGCCTCTACTGCCAGGTGGAACAGTTACTTCCAGGTAAGCAAATTGAGGATCGTTGTTACTTGGCTGACTGTCGAAAAGGAATATTGCGGCCACTATCAAAATGAAAATAGCGGCGGCGATAGCGGCGTAGCGCCAGAGGGGAGTAGTAGAGGGAGGCATGTTTACCACTTTTCCATCATCATCCGTATCGTCTACTTCTCCTTGATCCTCCGATTTACCTGTGTGGGGCAAATTTTTGCTATCTATCTCTTCTTCAAAAAGTTGTTTAATAGTATTCCTCAACTCATTTCGCTCCTTTTCCTTGATGGTATGAACAATCTTTTGCTGTAGCGCCACTTCCTTACGAAAGTCTGAGTCGCTATCCATCCGTTCTTCAAACTCTCGAAGTGCTTCCCCACTCAATTCTTCATCCAGATACTGGTCAATTAAATCGGTTCGGTTCTCGTCGTCAATCATTTAAGAAAGTATTTTTAAGTCGGTCAAAACATCTTTTTTTCGCCTGTCGAGCTGCATTCTCGTTCGGGTACCCCTGCTCTTCCATGATTTCTTTCATACGAAATCTATGATAGTAAAACATTGATAATATTTCCTGACACGGGTGCCCTAAATTTACAATAGCTTCATACAGTTCGTCTTCGTCAGGAAGTTCATTTTCAAATTCTTGGTAAAGCTGTTGGTCTGATTTAACCTGACTATTATCGAGTATTCCAATATCATCTGCTTCGATCGGAACAACAATTGACTCCGTTCTGCTTTTTTTACGACTATGCGCCTTAGCCATATTTTGGCAAACAGCGTAGAGATAGGAGCTTACTTTTGAAGTAAATATAAAATTATCATTTTGTAAATTCTCGTAAAGTACAATCTGGCTCTCCTGAAAAATGTCTTGTGAAGATGCATCGTCCAATCTATAGTTACGCATCATTTTCCGACACATTGGATAATACTTCATTAAATAACGAAACCCTTCCGAATCTTTCGCTCTTAGTCGTTTGATTAGTTCCTCTTCGGACATGCAGTGTTCATTTATACAATTTGACCAGGCTGAATATCGGAAATATACCTATCCTTTCAAATGAGACGGTAAAATAAGCAAGTCGCTTTTGAATTGGATTTTCTAACTATTTAATGAAGAGAAAAAAATTACCGAACATGTCCAGCAACTCTCTTGCATAGCTTTTATCAAATGCTTTGTTACCAATTTTCAAAGCCTACTTGACAACTTTTCTAGATTATCAACTTTGCATTATCCTTTCCTATCTTAACCTCCCTGGAAAATTGGATAGATCAAGAGTAAAAAAAATGGGTAATTTGCTAGATTGCATTTAGAAATATTATTTTAAAAATAACTATTTTGTAAAGGTAACTGGGATCTACCAGTATTTATTTATACATACTGTAGACTACAGTTAATGTAATACCACATTTAGAAAATAGTTATATCTTGATTTGATGAGAAATGATATATCTCGATCAATCATCCAAGGAATTTAGCTTTTTATGTTTAACAGTGCAATGAAAAAAATATTAGTACTCATTATTTTCCAATTAGTATCAAATAATTCATTCAGTCAGCAGATCCTTTCGGCTAATTGGATATTTATCTATTATATGCCATATGACAATAATCTATCTTATTTAGGTGAGGACATTATTAGTATGATAAAGGAAGGCATTACCTCAGATGAGGTGCTTGCCGTAGTTCAAGCAGATTTTAGGGATACAACTGGAATGTATAGGTACATTATCACCAAAAATAATATTATTAAGTCTCACATTAAAAATGAAAACTCTGCGAAGGTAGAAAGCTATGAACAATACCTAAATTGGGTCGCCTCAAATTTTGAATTTAAAAAGAGCTCAGTAATTTTTTTAAATCATGGCGGTAAATTAGATGAGCTCTGTTTAGACGAATGGCCAAAAAAATCTTTTTTGAGAGTAGATAGTATTAGGCATACTCTTGGCAATTTTTGTCTAAAGCAAAACAAAAAAATTGATTTACTTTTTTTGCAAGTTTGTACAAAAGGCTCTATCGAACCACTATATGAGTTTAAAGATGTTGCAGAATATACTCTTTCGTCACAAACGGTTTTAGGGGCGCCAAACTATTATTATAAAAACCTTTTTGAAGATATTTGTAATAACCCCAACAAAAGCGGACTTGACATAGCAAATCTGATATGTGATTACGAAAGAGAAGATATGTATAACTCTTACACTTGTTTGAGTAATTCGAAATTACTAGAATTTAAAGCTAAGTATAGAAGGTTTATAGATTACTATCAAAACCAGTTGTCTATTATATCAGAACCTATATCCGTAAATTATTTAGGTGAAGATTATTGGGACATAATATCCTTTCTATGTCAGATTAAAGTGAGCGACAGCGTTAGAATCAAAATTAGAAATGAATTGATAGACTTTATTGAAAACGAACTTATTGTGATACACAAACAAAACCCAAAAAAGGGGTGGATTGGTAAATACTCTGGTCTTTCCATAACCCCCCCCTCAAAATTTGGAAAGTACGAACACTTACTCTTTTTTCACGATTTCACAAACGGAAATAATAAGAGATTCTAGGAAACAGAAAAGCACAGTTCAATGTAGTCCTCCGAAAATTGATAGAAGCCTCCTTAATATAGCCGGTCTTATAGTTTACTATAGTCCTTCAATAGAAATTTAGATACACTTATTCTCTATAAGGAATAGAGTAAAACAATTTACCAATACTAAAGATAGCTGATATTTTTGTATTATAGTTTTCTGCAACTGCTGATTCTATTCATGAAGAACCTTTTAGTTTTAGCTATATTCTTTATTCCGGTTACTTTGAATGCCCAACAATACTACGTTCTACATGTAGTCGGAAATGTGACTACCGAGAATGAAGATACTGTACGTATGCAAGATCAATATACGGAGGGGCAAAAATTTAACTTTGAGGATTCTTTAGCACTAATTGTTTTTCTCAATGAAAAAGCCGGAAAGGTTGTTCTTAAGCCAGGGCATGAAAAAACTTCACAATCTCATCAAACGCAGAATTCAAATACACTGCGCTCTCCAAAGACTAATAAAAAGGATTATCTGTTTTCAGAAATTATCGCCCTTAACAGTCAAGAGTTACTTCCATTGACAAGTTCAACCTTTACCAGAGGCAGTATGGGTATTGTTAATCAACCGGAAGATTTCGAGATATTCTTCCAAACGCCTCATTTACTACTTGACACAATTGCCATCGATTATAATCAGGGCTATTTTCCAACAGGTCAAGAACACTATTTCTTTTTAGAAGGCAGCGACGACAAAAAGCAGAAGGTTTTTACTCGAGACGGACAACTACTGCTGACTGAAGTTTTGTTTAAATCGGTAGACTCTAGCGATCTGAAACAGAAGGTTTTTCACTCAGAACTCTTCCAGCATAAAAACCAAAACGATTATCCTATTACTGAAGTCACCATTGTTATAGTCGAGGATCAGCAGCTTCAGCAACAGGCAACCATGATTATTGAAGCCACAAAGAAGGATGAACCTAACAAAGCAGGTATCATCGAGCAGATACACCTCTTCTTTAGTGAACTATACGGCAGTTGCTCAAAAGACGAGGTAAAAGCCTGGCTTACTAATCGTTCATTGCTTTAATACATGAATAAACCAATAGCAACGAAGCTCTTCTGGGCAGTCAACATTTTCTGCTTGTTTCACGCTTTGTTTTTAGTCGGCGTAACCATTCTTTTGCTTAATACCCCGTTTCTGCACCCCAGCGCCCTTGATATTGCCCGATACAATGCCCGAGCGCGGGCACTGGTAGATACGTATATTTTAAATGATGATACTATATCGTTACCCTATAATTTTGTCTTCATTGATGTTGCCTGGAGCAAAACGCTAGTACCCAAGTACGATAGTCTTGGGATACAAATTGGGAATAATGCCATTACCGATCGAAAAACCTTAGTTGACTTTTTTAGACTGATCAATCACGCTGAGAAAAAACCAAAATTTATTCTGTGTGATATTTTTCTGGATGAGCCAACTCAGTACGACACCCTTTTACAAAGAGAGTTTGATCAACTAGATAATCTAGTTATTCCCATCATGGAAAAAGATAATAAAATAGTTGAACCAGCTATTAAGTCCAATTTTGGTCTGGCAACGGTATTAGAACACAGAGGTAATTTTCTTAAATACAGGTATATAATAGATGACACATTACGGCAACTCCCATTGGTGATGTATGAGAAATTGAAGAAAGCAAAACACCAGAAGTGGGGAGTATTATTAAGGTCGGATTCTGGTGAGTACTTTTTTAACAACTTTATTCCTACCCCCAGAATAGCTTCATTTGAATTAAAGCATCAGAACGGAGATTTACTGCATCTATATATTGATGAGTTGTTGGCAATGCAGGATATTGCAGCAAAATTTCTGCGCGATAGAATTGTCATTGTAGGTGATTTTGAAAATTTGGATAGGCATCAAACTATTTGGGGGGACATGTCGGGAGCATTAATCGTCGCTAATGCATTTCTAGCTTTAGAATATCAGGACAATTTAATTTCCTGGCAATTTCTTATCTATTCGTTTCTATGCTATACTCTAATTACCTACTTAGCAATTTTACCTAAACCTTGGCTAAGTAGAATACTCTATACTATCAAAAACAAAGTCATAACGTTTTACCGACAATCGCTAGAGGTTTTTTCTAAAATTATACAACTTCAGAAGAAAGAGCGACCTGTTCCAATTTCTAAAGGAAAGATAAAATTGAAAGTTACAGCTCTTCTGGCTACTTACATTACTTATACACTTCTTCTCGGGCTAATAAATTTGGCTGCTTTTTTCTGGTTGAATATTCATCTTACTCCAATATTTTATCTTTCTACTTGGTTCTGGCTTATTGGAATTATATCAAAGTGGCTGGGTAAGCGATACAGCTGGTATGAGTAGAGTCAAACAATCTCTGGTTCTCTGACAATTTAGGCGGAAGCTAAGCTGAACTAACTAGTCGTCCCTGATAAAAGCCGTAGCTAGTTTTAACTATTTGAAAGTCAGAATTATGTGGCTATATTCTTCGTCAATAAAGGTGATAAACCTCCCAGAAAAGTAGTAAATTGACCGAAAACCTGGAAGAAAATGCTTGGCAAAACTACTCATACTGACCAGTTTGATGCCTTTCGTCCACAGCTCAAACAGCTCTTGTCCCCTCATCATGCGTTGGTTCAATTGGCTGAAGAAGTAGATTGGGCTTGGATAGAAGAGCAACTGGCCGGCTATTACGCAGAGATTGGTCGTCCATCCGTTCCGATCCGTACGATGGTCGGGATGCTGTTGCTCAAACATCTGTTCAATGAAAGCGACGAATCCGTGCTAGATCGTTGGGTAGAGAACCCCTACTGGCAATACTTCACGGGAGAACAATTCTTCCAACATCAACCGCCATTTGACAGTACGGATTTTCCTAAGTTCCGGCACCGTATTGGTGAGCAAGGTATGGAAAAAGTGTTGGCTCTAAGCGTGAAGTTACATCCGGGGGCAGAAAAAGAAGTGGAAGTTCAAATAGACCCTACAGTACAAGAAAAAGCCATTACCTTCCCCACGGACACCAAACTACAGAAGAAGATCATTGAGAAGTGTAGAGCTATTGCTGAGCAGGAAGGCATTCAACTACGCCAGTCCTATAAACGTACCTTGAAAGCTTTGCTGTTAGCCCAACGGAATGGGCAGCACCCTAAACGAAGGAAGAAAGCCAACGCGGCCCGGCGCAAGATCAAAACTATTGCCGGAAGGTTAGTACGCGAATTGAACCGTAAGCTGGCCGATCCTATCAAAGCTTATTACCAGGAGCAGCTAGCCCTTTTTCAACGGGTATTGCATCAGAAGCGACACGACAAAAACAAAGTCTATTCGCTGCATGCCCCGGAGGTCTGCTGTATTGCCAAAGGCAAAGAACACAAGCTCTATGACCGCGTCGGCGGCCGATTCGGCAGTAAGGTAGCGATGGTACGAGGTGCCACTAGCGGGGTGGTCATGGGTATGGCTAACTTTAACACCAACCTGTATGATGGGCATACCTTAGCACCAGCTTTAAGCCAAAGTGAAAGAGTACGAACCAGCGTCGGGGGTAACCGCCCCAAAGTAGCCGTAGTAGACCGAGGGTGTAGAGGAATAAAACAGATTGAGGGTACTCAAATTTGTATCCCCTCTGTTCCGGTCAAGAACGCTTCGCCCTACCAGAAACGTAAGGCCAGAGAGCGATTCCGACAACGAGCGGGCATTGAGCCGACGATCAGTCACGTTAAACACGAACATCGCATGATCCGCAACTTTCTACGGGGAAGTGTAGGGGATGCCATCAATGCGTTGGTAGCAGCCAGTGCGGGGCACCCCGTGCCTTCAATCTCAAGAAACGCTACAATCAGATCAGAAAGAATCTGCAAAGTAAAGCCCGAATTATTTTTGGCTTGTTCTATCAATGGCTTAGTAAAGGATGGCCTTTAAGAACGAGACTGCTTTTACAAATTTGACCCTTTTTCAGGGGCGACTAAATAATTATTCGTGAGGTAGTAAATACGGGTTATGGCTTCTAGTCTATGTTTTGCCACACAAATATCCGTAGCTCTTTTTTCCTTTCAAGAAAGTCGAAATCACAACCTATCCAGTAAATTCACTACGCATCGGCTAACATTATCTTTTGCAGTAATTTACAAAGAACTTCTCCGGGATTCCGGTTTCTTCACACTTGGATGATCAATGTTCAGATAGTAGCGGGTACTTTTTCTCTCGCCTGTCCGAACAAAGGCCCCTAACTCGACCATCTTTTGTAAATCCCGGGTAGCCGTAGAAGCGGTTGTCCCGGTGATACGCATGTAGTTCTCGGCACTCAATCCCCCTGTAAACCCGTTGACCCCTTCCCGGAAAATACGGGCAACGACCTTTTGTTGCCGCTCATTGAGCTGGTTAGAAAAACGCTGATAGAATTTTCCTTTCTGAATCAGAAAATCAATCCTGCTCTGGGTATAGTCCTGCGCCTTTAATACCATCTTACAGAAATACTCCAGCCAGTGGTCAATTTCTAAACGGGTAGAGTTGCGCTGGAGGGCGGCGTAGTATTCTTTCTTCTCGCTTTCTATCGTATAGGAAATAGCAATCAGCGTGGGCCGGTTCAGTCCTTGTGACAATGCCTTTTCAGATACGGCGCGCCCTATACGACCGTTGCCATCTTCAAAGGGATGTATACTCTCGAAATAAAGATGGGCCATACCAGACCGAACTAATGGATCAAGCCGGTTTTTGCTTTCATTGAACCACCGGATAAACTGGTTCATCTCGCTTGCTACGCTACTAGAGGGGGGGGCCTCATAGTGCACGGTTGGGCGATCTAATGCCCCGGAAACAATTTGCATCGGATCTTCGTGGGTTCGGTACCGACCAATATCTTGTAGATCACGCCGACCATTAGTAAGCATTTCATGCCAGCGGCGAAGCTGCTTGTGATCCAAAGTCGTATGATAGTTCTTATACAAGTCTACCATCATTTCCGAAATGCCTTGCTCAGCTGGTGATACCTTACGATAATCTGTTTTTAATCCGAAGTACTTTCTGATAGAGGACTGCAATGAATCCCGGTTCAATATCTCTCCTTCAATCTCAGAAGTCTTATAAGCCTCATCACTGATGAGATCGACCAGCAGTTCGTCTTGTTCTTCCGAGCTGATATGTTTTAGAGAGCCAGCAAGTATACCAGCTTTATGGAAAAATTCTTTTTCGTAACCAGGGAATTTCCTAACATCATACGTGAAATTCGGCCAATCCTTATATTCCCAGTTCCATGGCATGAGCTATAACCCTTTCGTTTATAGCCCAATATATTACAAAAATGTGAGCTATAAAAGAACTGTGTTTGGTCAAGAAATATGCCTGTTATACCGACCGGCCCGGTAGGCTTACTTGCGAGTATTTGCCGTAGCAAGAACCAAAACTGGGTTGCTAGGTGATACGGAAAACTACTACTACGCATTTGCTTAGGACATTAAAATCAATCCGACTACAAACGTAGCATCTTATATGCTTGATCAATATGTACCTGGCTTGGGTTGCAAAAGGTTCATAGTCTCAACGCTATTGGTAACCAATAAATCTTTGGTAGACTTTGTACCTATGTGCTGTAGTAAATTGGGAATCGATAATTTGCACCAAAACTAATCATTCTGTATTTTTCATGTGCATTCTTTCACCCATAAAATTTGATACTATTATAAACTATCAATATACAGGTGAACTAATCGGTGAACTGACAAAAATAGTTCTCGTAAAGTATTGAAATACAGAGGGTTATGCGGCAGAAAATCATCCTGCCGCCCCGACGAACTTTGCCACTAAATCGGCATAAAACGCTCTAAATGATAGGTTTAGAGCGTTTTTTAATGTCCAAATCATTCATTTAACAATAATACATATGACGAAATAGGTGAACTATTCGGTGAACCAATTTCACATGCGTAGCAGTTCACCAGATTGTACGTAAGATGTTGATAATCATTTGCTTACACTATTTTTTTAATTCCTAGAGGTTAGGCGGAAATCTGTATTAAATAGCGTTAAAAACGAGCAAGAAAAATGAGCAGCGAGACCGCGTAATGAGCATCGAGACCACGTATAGTATAACCCTTTTTAAGCAGAATAACTCGTTCAAGAGCTTTATCCATCAGCTTGCTGTTATCCTACTCCTCATAAAGCTTTAGTAAAAATCATCGGGAGTTACTGAACCCTTGGTTCCTGTTTCCGCCTGCTTAAGAGCGAAGATGATTTGTGACTCTGCCGCCGTGGCACTTTGAACTTAGACTGGCCGGCATTCCGGTTTTTCCTTGTTGTCTGCTTTGGTAAATACGACGATTTACAAGCCAATTTTCTCTAATTATCCGTATCCGATTTTTGGTAAGAGCTCAAGTCGGTTGGGCATGCCTTCCCTGCTTTTCCCGGTAATCAACAGTCACACACTGCCCTATATTTTTCCATGTGCCATCGGCCACCCACTTTCTGAAATGCCAGTAAACAGTCTGCCAGGGAGGGAAATCCCCCGGTAAATCTCGCCAGACCCAACCGTTCTTTGTGACATAAAAAATGCCATTCACAATCTCTATTAGTCCCCATTTGCTTCTCCTTTGTACTGTTGTACTGTAATCATTTTTTCTATAGCTTGCCATCCTCGGGCAGAGACATCAGAAGTATATTTCTTGTTTCGCATCAACAAATGTACTCTCTGCTCTGCCTTTTTTTCTTAAAGTAAAGAAGTCAAACAGCTTCTAAAATAAAGCCCTAAACTCTCGACTGAATGAATACAATCCCTAGCCTATCATTCTTCATAGCTATTACTTCCACTTTATTGCTGTCGTGTTCAACTCCCGATGATACTACTAAACCGCCCAATATTGTCTTCATTTTAGCGGATGATTTGGGTTGGGCAGATTTACCCATGTACGGTAACAAATTTAACGAGGCGCCCAACCTAACGACAATGGCCAACGATGGAATGCTTTTTACCAATGCTTATGCTGCCAACCCGGTCTGCTCCCCTACTCGCGCCAGCATCCAAACGGGGCAATATCCAGCCAGGATTGGCATCAATGATTTTTTGCCCGGTCACTGGAGACCCTATGAGCAGTTGAGTGTACCAAAAAATAGTACTCAGTTTTTACCAGAAGATTACATGACCATCGGCGAAGCTTTGCAACAAACCGGCTATAAAACTGGCTACTTTGGAAAATGGCATTTAGGTTTTAACAATCCCCATTTTCCCGGAAACCAGGGATACGACGAAAGTGTAGTCTATTTAGGAGGCGGGTTCTTTAATTATGCCGAGAAAATGCATCCACCTCAGGATTTCCCACAGGGAAAAGTACTTTCCGAAGCGTTAACTGATTTAAGCGTAAACTTTATTGAGAAGAACAAAGAAAATCCATTTTTCCTCTTTCTGGCTCACTACGATGTCCATGTGCAGCTTGATGCCGATACTATGCTCATTCAGAAGTATCTCAATAAACCAAAATCACCCGGCTACGCTTCCAATACAGTATACGCCGCAATGATTGAGCATCTGGATAACAGTGTGGGAAGAATTCTTGCTAAACTGGCTTCGGAAGGTTTGGATGACAATACGCTTATCGTATTTTTTTCTGACAACGGAGGTCTCATCAGCCGATTCGATCAAATCCCGCTAATAGATAAAAGATCTCAGCATTATTACCAGGATGATTCTCTATTGTATATAACCACATCCAACGATCCGTTGAAAGCAGAAAAAGGTACTGTTCTCGAGGGCGGCATCCGGGTTCCGATGATCGTGCGCTGGCCTGAAATTGTGAAGGCCGGTACCCAGTCCGATGAACTGGTTAGTAGCATTGACTTTTTCCCCACTTTGATAGCTGCGGCGGGAGGAAAACAACCGGAAGCGCAACTTGTAGATGGTATAGACCTTACTCCCTTACTATCCAGTGAAGACCCATTAGCGGAACGGTCTCTTTTCTGGCATTACCCGGTATATCACCATGCTGAGCCAGCGGGAGCTATTCGCCAGGGGGAATGGAAACTGATTCATTTTATGACTGATGATCACCTGGAACTCTATAATCTGAAACAGGATATTGGGGAATCAAACAACTTGGTTCACCAAGAGACAGAGTTAGCTAAAGAACTGTATACTACTTTGCAAAACTGGAGAAACCAAGTGAACGCAGCTATGCCCGAAGCCAACGCTGCTTTCGATCCAGAAAAAAGGTACGAATGGGTAAAACACCCTGATCTTGAAACTATGCTCCGGGGAAAAAACACAAATGATATTATTCCGAAATAGTCTAATCGAATGACAAATAACTTCTTTATCATTACCCTGATTACTGTATTTATTCTGGGTTGCGGAAACGAAAGAGAATCTATCAATAAAGCACCGGATACTAAGCCCAATATTATATTTATTCTGGCGGATGATTATGGCATCATGGATTCTCAGGGGTACGCCAGAAAATTTTTAGGAATAGATACTTCTAAGACATATTACGAAACACCAAACATCGATAAGTTGATCTCAGAAGGATTGTCCTTCTCCCAAGCCTATGCCAATCAACTTTGCTCACCAACCCGAGCTAGCATACTCACTGGTAAGTACGCCAGCAGGCTAGGGTTTACAACGGCTATGCCTCTTAGAAAGACCTACTATAATCAAGGTCTCAAAGTACCAGAAGGGTATTATGCGCACGATGTTTTAGAACACTCAGACAACATTGAAATTGAACAAGCCCTTGTCAACAGCACCTCCAATTCTGCTATTCCGTCAGGCACCCCCTGGGATGAAGGCCAGGATGAGTTGTCCCTTGCCGAAGCTTTACAAGATTATCATTCAGCATTTATTGGAAAATGGCATCTGGGAGGATTTGGTGCCACTGGCTATCAACCAAAAGACCACGGTTTTGAGCCTATCGCCTGGTACGACGCTGGAGGTTCTCCCTACTTCAACTGGAGAGCCGATTGGGATAATACGTCCAAAGAAAGATTCCCTGATATGCCCCAGCAAGCATGGGAGATAGGAAATTCCGGTACTAACACGGGTCTACCCTATCTTACTAGCGACTTGACCGAACAGGCTTTACAATTCATAGATCAGCATATAGAACGTTCCGATAAACCCTTCTTTTTACATTTCTCCCACTTTGCTGTTCACACTCCCTACCAAGCTCCGACTACCACAACCAACTATTTCGAAAATAAAGTAAGTAAGGGCTGGAATGGTCATCACGACCCTACTTACGCGGCAATGGTAAAACACCTTGATTATTCGGTAGGACAACTGTTAGATAAGTTAAAGAAAAAAGGAATAGAAGATAATACTATCGTTGTTTTTATGTCTGACAACGGAGGGATTGACTCTAAAATTACCCCAAGAGGGAATGGGACCGACAATAGCCCATTTCTAGGTGGGAAAGCCTGCCTAACCGAAGGTGGTATTAGAGTGCCCCTTATTTTCCGTTGGAAGAATAAAATACCTGCCAATACTTGGGTTAATAAGCCAGTTGATTGTACTGATATATTCCCCACGTTGCTAGATTTGGCAGGGTATGATACTAACCGAATTGTATCTGAACAAATGCTAGACGGCCAAAGCATTACCTCACTTATCTTTAATGATGGCGGGAGTGAAGAGTATAGGAAGAACACTCATTTTTGGCATTATCCTTTTAATGTGATCTACAATAATCCAGCCGATGGTTATCCACTTACCCCGCATTCAGCGGTTAGAGAGGGGAATTATAAGTTGATATTTGATTGGCACGGCCGCCTTTCTTTATATGACATTGATCAGGATCCTTATGAAGAAAATAATTTAGCAAATACTCAGCCTGAAATATCCAATCAATTGTTTGGTAAGCTTTTGGATTGGTTAGAAGAAAACGTGGATAAACGTTACTGGCCTAAACCAAATACCCGTTACAACGCTAATTTAGAGGTTCGGGACCAAGTGTACGTAGATTTGATTAGATTGTATAAAGAAGAAGGGCGAGTAGTTCAACCCACGGATTTATAGTTGGGAAAAGATTTTTCCTGAGCATCGAGTTTCAGGAATAGTGCCAACAAAGTAAAAATTAGGCTTGTTTTGCCTAACACCTTATCTAGATTGTCTTTGAAGCCTCAATGCAGGGTAGTGTACTTGCTACCTTTAGGTGGACACTGAGTTAAACCTTACAATCCTTAACTTAGCTGACATGAGAAAAGAAAAAAAACACTACGATCGAGCCTTTAAAGTGATGGCTGTTGAACTATGCCTGTCTGGTAAACCGATCGGTGAGGTAGCCAGAGAGTTGGATTTGCGGGCCGACCTACTGAGTCGTTGGAAACGGGAGTACAAACAGAAGAGAGAAGGAAGTTTCTCGGGTCATGGAAGCCCTTCATTAACACCAGAGCAAGCCGAGATTGCTAAATTAAAGAAACAGTTGCGAGAAGCAGAGATTGAGCGCGATATCCTAAAAAAGGCGGGGGCCGCCCCGCGGTGAGCATCTTCTCCAAGAGCGGCAACAAATATTCCGATTTATAAAAGATCATCAAGGTATGTTTGGTGTTGAGAAGATGTGCAAAACCTTTAAAGTGAGTCGGAGCGGCTACTATAATTGGCTCCAGAGGAAACCTTCTACACGACAGGAAGAAAATCAACATTTGCTTGCTTCAATCAAAGAAATCCATCAAGAAAGCAAGGGTCGGTATGGTAGTCCTAAGATCACACATGAACTTTATAGAAGAGGGGTTCAGGTTTCCCGGCCCCGGGTAGCTAGAATCATGAAAAAAGCTGGGATACGAAGCATTGTACACAAAAAGTACAGAGTAAATACTACCGATTCTAACCACAACTATCCAGTAGCTAAGAACCTGTTGGGCAGAGACTTCAAGCCTGATAGAACTACCAAGGCATGGGTATCAGACATTACCTACATTAGAACTACCCAAGGATGGCTTTATCTGACTGTTGTGGTAGACCTAGCTGACCGTAAGGTAATTGGATGGTCATTGAGTCAAACCCTGAAAGCTAGCGATACGGTAGTACCGGCCTGGAAGATGGCTATCAATAACAGGCCTATTATGGCAGATTTGATCTTTCATTCCGACCGGGGTGTACAGTATGTCTGCCATGAGTTTAGACAACTACTTAAGGCTTCTCTGCTGGTCACTCAAAGTGTGAGCCGCAAAGCTAATTGTTGGGATAACGCTGTAGCTGAAAGCTTTTTCAAGACGCTTAAAGTCGAACTGATATATCCTACCGAAGCTGCCACTATAGCTGAAGTGAAACTAAGAGTTTTTGAGTTTATTGAGGTATGGTACAATAGAAAAAGAATTCATGCTTCTCTCGGTTACCTAACACGGTGATGGGTTAAAGTAGTTTTTATAATTATCTTTATTAAAAACTTATGATCGTACAAACTGTGAAGTGTCGCTACTGCCAAAGCGAAAAGTTAATTAAAATGGGGAAGCAAAGCGGCCAGCAACGACTTAAATGTAAAAGTTGTGGCAAAACTTTTCAAATAGATTATCACTATCAAGCACATAAACCGGGGGTTAAAGAAAAGATTGAGCGCATGGCCCACAATGGTAATGGGATACGAGATACCGCGCGTGTCTTGAATATCAACAAGAATACCGTTATTAGTCATCTTAAAAAAAAGCGAGTCAAGTGAGCTATATCAATCAAAAGTTGATCGACCGATTACCTGATGAAGAAGAACGCATAGCGCGGAATAAGCTAGAGGTAGAAGTCTGTATATCAGCAGAATGCGATGAGCAATGGAGCTTTGTGCAAAACAAAAGAAAGCAGCGTTGGCTATGGTATGTACTAGAAAAGACTACTCGGAAAGTAGTGGCTTTCACGTTTGGTCGTCGCACGAATGCTACTTTTCAAAAGTTGACCAAGCTACTTCCAGAGCGGCTTATTGATCGGTTAGATACTGATGACTAGAAAAGCTATACTAGCATTCGTTTTACACCCATCCACCGGATTGGGAAAGACCTAACATGGCGCATTGAAAGAAAGAATTTAGACTTACGTACCCGCATCAAACGGTTAACAAGACGAACCATTTGTTTTTCTAAATCTGAGCAGATGCATGATGCTATTATTGGGCGTTTCATCAACCTGTATTTCTTTTGAAAACTACTTTAACCCATCACCCCTAACGAATACGGAATAAAGTTAAATCAATACAAAAATGCGGCTTAACTTTTTGTCCACTTTTTTATTGCAAGTTCAACGGTGGCCGTGCCATTGCTTTGTACATTGAGATTGACGATTTACTGACGGCCTATCATACTTTTCTGTATGAGGGTGGCTTGTTGATCAGTAAGCGTGCTGCCCGTATACCAGCTTCAAGTGCGACAGAAGTCTGTCAACGTTCCCTCCAGAAATCCGGACGGCACCCAATTCGCTCACGTGAAATACGGCGCTGGAAGATGAGTAAGTAACCTTCACCCTGCAGGATCTTCGGGGTCAACTGTCCTACATAGTGGTCAAGAACCACATATCTTTTCGCCAGCAGAGGCTGTCGATGAGTGAACACCTCCACCTATTGAGAAACCATACGCAATTGTATTGTTGACTATGAATAACTCCCATTATCGATTTACCATAGACGTTACCTGCTCCTCACTCAGTGCCACTGCCGGATCGAAGGCATCGCTTTCCATATAGCTTATCAGGCTGCTAAGCAGTTGCCGGGCTTCCGGGCGTTGCGCTAGCTGGTTTCTCAGGTCAATACCACTAATCAGTAGTTTGCCATCTCCTACTGTTACTTCAAACACCAATCCTAGGCTACGGTTAGTCACCCAGTCATCAATCACCCGGACAATTGGTTGAATATCGTTAGAGAGCTCATTGAGATTCACCACATCGCTATGGCTCATGGCATCCCACCATTGCCAGTTGGAGTGAAATTCCGTCGGAAACTGCTGCAAGGCGGCATGCTCAGGGTCGCACAGAATCCCCAACGTATGCGGCTTTTGGTTTTCAGTCCAAGCGGTATTCCAGAAGATGCTCGAGAATCCTACACCTACTTCGCCGCCCATTTCCGGCTTTACTTTCCCTTTACCCAAGCTCCACAAAACCTTGCCGCCATCCTGAAGGTAATTCAGGGTGTTAGCGTCCAGAGCGGATACGTGTCGGACGGCGTCGCTGGAATGGTTGGCAGAGGTTTGCGGGTACACCCATAGGTCCCAGTTATTGCTGAAATCATCTATATTTACTTCCAGAATTACTTTTCTGGGCTCATTTTCTTGCGCAAAAGTATGAGAAATAGTTCCCAGCTCAATACCATTGCCCAGTGAGATATCCTGCTGATCCAACCGACCTTCCGCCACGGTATTTCCCTGGCTATCTGTCAGGGTCCAGTTGGGCGTTACATTTTGAAATGCTTCTTTTCCGTAATGGGCCACCTCAATGGAGGCTTCCATAGTTTCTCCCTCCACAAATATCCGCTTATCCAGCCGGGCCAGTGGCACTGTGGTATTGGAGAAACGACTGTATTCTTTCCCAGTGATGTAGCCTTTATCTTCCCAGAAGGGGTTTAAGACCCCTACCAGTGCTGTACCCTGACCGGGAAAATCGTGAAGATCAAGCAACTGAAATCCCGCCTGGTTTTTGGTACGCAATGCCCCTTCAATATCTGCTTTATAGCACAGTGTCTGCAGCTTACCGGAAGCAATCAGAAAACCCTCGGCCAAATCACCCAGGTGATGATCTTCCAGGCTTTCCTTAAAGATTTCAAAGTTCTTGGCTTTGAGCACCCCAGTATAACGGTCAATTTCTTTCAGATCAGGATAAACGCACCACTGCCCGATCTCGTGCGAAATAACGGCGATCGTATCATTCGGCATTTTGTCGCTGAAATCATAATCGGTGGAAGGTGGCTCGGCATTGATAATACTATTGAGCTCTTCTCCCCAGCCTTGTATCCGAGGTTCGGGTAGTACGTGAAATTGGTTTTCGGCAATCGCTGGCCAGCCAGAAGCCGAGGTATAGATCCGGCGATTGTCTTTCGCCTTCCAATCGTTGACAAACTCAGCCAGAAATTCGGGATAATTGTCACCACCTGGTTCGTTTCCGTAGGCCATCATTACAAAAGAAGGATGGTTGCCGTAGGCCTGAACGATTCGCTCACTTTCTTCTTTGATGAACTGGTCTACCGGCTTTCCATCGCCCAGCGTCGTACTTTGATTGGCCCAGGAAGCAGCTTCGGCCTGCAAGTACACTCCCATCTCGTCGGCCGCCTCAAAGGCCGCTTTGGGAGGGCACCAGGAGTGAAAACGCATGTGATTGAGCCCGTAAGCCTGTATGGTGCTAAAGATATTTTTCCAGGCTTCAACATCGGCTGCCGGATAGCCGGTTTCGGGGAAAATAGCGCACTCCAGGGTGCCTCTCAGGTAGGATGGTCGGCCATTAATCACCAACTGACGATTTTCAAAAGAAATATTCCTGAACCCAAAATCTTCGGTAAGCGTATCGCCATTTTCCCCGCTAAGGTTCATTTGATAGACATTGGGTTCAAATTCGTCCCATAGCTTGGCTTCCTGGCCTAAGTTATAGGTAAATTCAAAGTACGTTTCTTCTCCTTCACCATTCACTTCATAAGACTGCTCGGGCAGGTTTGCTTCAAAGTTCTTTCCGCTGGCCTGGGCCGTGATATTGAGCGGTGTATTCTGGGTAGAACCACCAGATATTTTTCCCCGGATAGTAACTGATTGTGAACTGGCATCCGGATAAAGTTGAATATCTGAGAAATAAACCTTGGGTCTGCTTTCCAGATAGATGTCGCCTACGATACCATTCCAGTTAGATTGGGTGTGATCGGAAATACTATGAGAGTTCTCTCCCACATCTACTATAATACGATTGTCAATCCGTACAGAAATGGTGTGGTCACCCGTACTTAAATACTGGGTAAGAGGATAAACGTGTGCCGTAGAAAGGCTGTTTCGCGTGCCTACCTTCTGGTCGTCTATCCAAACACTGGACTCCCAGTGGCATCTTTCTAAGTGTAACAGGATTTCTTTATCTCCCCAGTCCTCAGGAATATCTACTCTTTTCTGATACCAGGCTGCCCCCGTATATTTTTTTACCGGTTGCAGCCAGAAAGGGAAACGAATGCTATCTAAATCAAGATAGGGAGCGTAATTTGGATCATTATACCAATTAGGATCGCGCACTCCTCCTACCCAGTCTGTCTCTAAGGTAATATCATTCCCTTTTCCGTTGGTGGCCATAGAGCCGGGAAGCTCTACGGTTTCTTCCAGGCTTTGGTCATACCAGCGTTCTTCTTCGCCCTGATCCAGAGAGTCAATTGCAAAGGCCCAGTCGCCTGCCAAATTGATGGTGTCACTTGGTGCGGCGGAATGGCATGCCCAGGCTAGGGCAGCGAGTAGTCCTAACAGTAGTCTGATTTTCATGATGAATAAGGTTTTTTAGGTGATGTGCCGGCCGCATGAATGCCGGATGTAAATGAGTAAATTAGGGGATATCGACGAGCCTTCCGCTCTCTGCCATCTGCCGGTGCCAGTGTACTCCCTGATGATAGATGTCAATTTCACCGGCTTTTTGTAGATGCTCAATAGCCTTGTCCGATTGCCCCAGCCCGAGATGACCCAAGCCGATCAGGTAGTGGCAGAACAAGCTGTTACGAGCCTGCAAATCATCATCCCATAACAATAGGTCGGGAAGAGAAACGGCGAAGTAATCAATTTTTACCGTTTGCGTGTAGCGCTCTTCGGCAAAAGAAATCAGCTTGTTGAATCGGCTGTATGCTTCCTCCTGGCGGTTAAGTTTCAACAATGCCAAGCCCTGATAAAAGATCTTGTCCGGCTGCTGATCGTTGTAAAAAATAGCGGGTTCCGGTTCGGATAATCCAACCGATGCTTGTTCCCAGGCTGCCCGGGCTTTTTCGGTTTCGCCCAAACCGTCGTAGGCACAGCCCATCCAGTAGAAGATATCGTTTTCCTGCGTACCGTATAGTTTTCCTTCGCCTAGATTATGAGGATAGGTCTGCGCCTGCACCAGATGGTCTATGGCACAGTGATACCCCTGTTTCTCAATATGCTGAACGGCTAGCGCAATACGGCAGTATACGTACTGGGCCGGTACCTTTCCCTCGCCTCCTTCCCAGGGATGGAACATCCGATGGCTGAGCAGATTCAAAGCCTTTTCGTACTGCCCTAACATATTGTATAGTGTGACGCGAGACAGGTAGAGATCGTCCCGGAAATCTACCAACTCGGAATATTTTTCCAGGGTGTTGAGCCGGTCCTGTACCGGGTAATTGAGTCTTTTGTACAACTGGTCCAATTCCATCAGTAGCCGTGCTGACCCTTGGTCCTGGCGGAATGCTTGTTCTAAGAACTGTAGTGCTTTCTCCGGCTGGTATAGTTTGTTGAAGTAGGCCAGCGCCAGGTTGCGGTAGGTAATTGAGTTATCATCCTCTAGGTCCGCTGCCCGTTCCCAGTGGGTAACCGCCAACTGATGCTGACGGTAAGCATAATAAAAGTTGCCCAGAAAATAATGCGCTCTACAATCCTGCGGATTGATTTCAAGGGCCCGCTGCAATGCCAACACTTCCTCCAGGCGATTAGTGAATCCGAAGTCTGGCTTCTGCGCCCCAGCTTTAGAGAAATAAGACCGGGCCACCTCTTCATCACCGGCATTCCCGGCAAACCATCCTAGCAGGTAGTTGATGAGTGGATTCGCCTGGTCCTCTTCGGCCTGATGATAGGAGAGTAGTGCCATCGCCTCCCGGCAAAATCCACCGTGGGCGTAGTCAAGAGCAAAGTTGATGAAATTAAAGGAGTGATTACGCATCAGCTTAAGAAACTCATCCAGTATCGGCTGTTTTCGGGTGAGCAAGTATTTCTCGTATAGCGCTCCCATATTGAAAGCATCTAAACGTAGGGATTCTTCGGTATAAGTCAGAGCATCCGATTCTCTACCCAGCTTGCGGAGCAAAACGGTCTTCAGGTGGCGGGCCTGATGATGATGACTGTTTCGCATCAGGGATTTTTCTGTATGCGTCAGGGCCCGTTCCCAGTCTTTCCGACGCGCGTCGAGTCGGGCGATATGGAAGTAGGCGGCATTTTGCCAGGCCGCGCTCCAGGCGGCTTTATAGAGCATCTCGTAAGCCTCCCCCTCTCTGGCTTGTAATTTCAGACAGATACCCAGATGGTAGAAGGCTTCGCCGTCGTAGGGGTTCGGATTCCGGATCGTCAACGTTTCTAGGGCTTTACGAAAATGCTGCTCGGCTTCCGAGAACTGCGCCCTTCGCATCAGCCACACGCCCAGTGCGATATTGTTACGGATATCGCCGGGATCACGACGCAGAGCTTCCCGGTAGTAGTCGGTAGGCTGGTAAGTCGCGTGCCGATACTGTTCCAGATGCAGTCCATTCAGATACAACAATTCGGTATTTTCAATCTCCTCTGGTTCCAGGGCCGGCTTGGCCGGATCGGGAACCAGAGGATCTTCGCGGCTCGGCTCGGCCTGCCAGGCAATCAACTCGCACTGGTTCTTCGTCAGAGCTACTACTTTCAGGTCAGGCAGGGAAATTTCGGTCGATACGTTTACCTTCTGCTGATAGACCGTGCCGGGGGCGAAGTTATGCTGATCCTCCCATATTTTTTGTCCCCGGGTTAGCAGCATCAGTCGGACTTCGGGAAAGAATCCTGTAGTGTAGAGCTTTATGGTTGCTTTTCCGTCATCCAACTCCAGGTTAACCATCGCATCTCGGTTGGCGTTCTTAACCGGTCCCAGTTCCTGGTAGGGCATGAAGTATTCGGTGAACTGCTTTATTTCGTAGGGCTGCATCCAGGAAAAGTCCGGCTGGTTATCGGTATATACCCCGCACATCAGCTCCACGTAGGGGCCGTCTTCGTCGGTGAGGTTACGGTCCCAGGCGTGACCGAAATCGCCGTTACCCCAGGTCCATTGCTTCTTACCGGGGGCGATATGATGATTGGCAACGTGCATCAGCCCCCCGTGGGTATCGTGCTCGTAGCCTCCAATAAAATCGTACTGGCTACCCACCGCCATATAGGAGGTGGGCACCGGGATGTTCTTGTACCGGGAAATATCTACTCCGGCTGAGTAATCTACTTTGTAATACGTGCCCGTGGCAATGGGAAAGCGTGATACATCCCGTTTTCCGTGGTCGTACACAGCGTGTACATCGGGTGGAAAAATCGATTGGTAATTGTCATTTACCGGCACGGCCGGGTTGGCCCACCATAGGAAGGTCTGGGGAAACGGGGTTCGGTTGTACAGCTCGGCATTGATCTCTAAGTAGGCCTTGTCGGGGTAGAGCCGAAAGCCGGCTTTTCCTTTAGTACCAAACATTCGGTCGATCTCATTAACCCACACTGTCCTACTTCCATCCGAATGTTCTTCGATGGTAAAGTCTACCGGTTCGTAGGTAGTGGGGCGGTGGTGCTGGGGCCAGTTAAACTCAATGCCGCCGGATATCCAGGGCCCGGTGAGTCCTACCAGGGCTGGTTTGATTACCTGGTTGTAGTAAACAAAATGGCGCTGTTTCATCTTGTCGTAGGCCATCTGTACTCGTCCCCCCAACTGGGGCAAAATCATGATCTTTAGAAAATCATTCTCGAGAAAGACCGCCTGCCACGGCCGTTCGGTTTTCTCATCGTAAATCTTCTCGATGACCGGAAAGGGATAAACCGCTCCACTGCTACCCTGATACACTCTTTTCTCCAGAAACATGGGGTATTTCTCCGGCTCTCCAATCGGGTAGGTGGGCAGGGTAATGGATTCGTTCCAGGCTTTTACATCGTTAGTCATAGGTTGTGTCTGCTTATGCATTTTATCAGGAATTAATGTCACTCATACGCCCAGTTCTTTTTCAATTTCTTCTAAGGATTTGTTTTTGGTTTCGGGCAAAGTACGTAGGATAAACAGGAAGCCAGCCAGGCATATGCCACTATACAGGAAGAAGGTGCCCGAAGTCCCTAAACCACTGTTGAGCAGAGGAAAGGTATAGGTAAGTACGAAGGAGGCCACCCACAGGGAGGTGGTAGCAATGGCCATGGCCATTCCCCGAATTCGGTTGGGAAAGATCTCCGAAAGCACTACCCATACAACCGGCGCCAGCGACATGGCGTACACGGCAATGCCGATAAGTACTACCGAGAGGGCAAATATCCCTCGCACATCAGACAGATAGCAAATGCTAAGTAGCGTATAGGTAATGGCCAGCCCTAAGGAACCGAATAGTAGCAACTTACGGCGTCCCCACTGATCAATGGTACGGATCGCCACTAGCGTAAAGACTAGATTCACTACCCCGGTGATCACGATATTGAAAAGGGCATCGTTGATGGAATAACCGGCGGCGGAGAAGACTTCATCGGCGTAGTTGAATACCACATTGATCCCGCACCACTGCTGGAAGACGGCCAGCACAATACCGATTAGCAGAACAAAGCGGTTCTTCTTTTCCAGTAGAGCCGAACGAGATTGAGGTTTGTGCTGAAGTAATGACTGTCGGATCTCTTCCTGCCCGGCCTCCGCGTATTCTCTGCCACCAATGCGCGACAGTAACTGTCGTACTTCCGGCCAGCGGTCCCGTTGCCCCAGCCAGCGGGGGCTTTCGGGAATAAAGAAGGTAAGCACGAAGAAGGTCAGAGCGGGAACTGCCTCGGCCCAGAACATCCACCGCCAGCCTTGCTGCCCGTTCCAGGAGGCGGCGATCTGAGTATCAGTACTGCCGTCCGCAATAGGCTCGGCAATCAGGAAGTTGACGATCTGCGCCGCCAGAATGCCGATCACAATGGTAAACTGGTTAAGAGAAACTAAGCGACCCCGATACTGAGCCGGTGCCATCTCGGCGATGTAAATAGGCGAAATAGTGGATGCTAAGCCAATCCCTACTCCCCCGATGATCCGATAGGCAATGAACCAGTTCAGGGAATGAACCATCCCGGTGCCGATGGCCGATACGGTAAATAACAGAGCGGACATGATCAAAGGTGTCTTTCGTCCCAATGCTTCGGTGAGTCGGCCGGAACTGATGGCGCCTAGCATACAGCCTACCAGCGCGCAACTGACCGCCCAGCCTTGCAGGGATGCCTGTTGGGTAATCTCGAAGTATCGCTCGTAGAAAGGTTTAGCCCCGCCAATCACCACCCAGTCGTAACCGAATAACAAGCCGCCCAAGGCCGAGATCAGGGAGATAAAAATAATATACTGAAAATTAAACTTTTCTTTTACCAGCATAGAGAAGTAAAGTACGGCAATTGAGTTACATCATAAAATGCGTTATCTTCGGAATCACTGGACTATATTATCATGACCGCAAATAGTAAAAAAGATGGCTTCCTGGGAGAGCAAAGTATCGTGCTGCCATCTTCCGTAAGCCATAAGGTACAGAGTGATCCGCTCCTGCGCGATCTCTATATTACCGATATTGGCTTTTATCCCCACGCTCGCTTTCATTTTCGCAAAAGGATTCGTGGTTCTTCAGAATACATTTTGATTTATGTAACCAATGGAAACGGAGAAGTTAATATCGGAAAAGAATCATTTTCCCTTACTAAGAATGATTTTATTGTAATTCCGAAAAACACTCCCCATCATTACCATACCTACGATAAGGATGCCTGGACTATCTACTGGGTGCATTTCAATGGAAGTAAAGCAGATTGCCTGGCAGATCACTTCGGAAAAAAAGAAACCTTACTGGCGCATCATACCACGCAGGAAGATTTTCGGATCAGCCTGTTTAAAGACCTGATCCACACCCTGGCTATGGGTTACGTGAAGTCGCACCTGGAGTATGCCAATATGGTCTTCCATCAATTGCTGGCTTCCTTTCTGTATCCAGATCAATTTATGCATTATCAGCAGGCTCAGGATACGGATGTTATTTCCAAAAGTATATCGTACATGCGGTCACACGTAGGAGAGGCCTTATCCCTGCAGGAATTGGCCCGGCAGTCGGGCTTGTCCGTAGCCCACTACTCTAAACTGTTTACCCAAAAAACCGGCTTTTCGCCTATCGATCACTTCATTCAGCTGAAGATCCAGTATGCCTGTCAGTTGCTGGATATATCCCAGTTATATATTAAGGAGATTGCTCATCAGGTAGGGTATCATGACCCTTACTACTTTTCCCGGATTTTTAAAAAAGTAATGCGAATGTCGCCACTGGAATATCGCAGGCGGGATAAACTCTGATAAAGTACGGGAATAACCAGTAAATAAGATTTGTCGCAAAAATGCCAGCTATTTTAATAAAATGATAATTGCAGTTTCACTTAGCGGGTAGATAATATGAGTTTTTTACTTCAAGATAAGATAGTCCATTCTTTCATAAGATGAATCATTTGTTAATGTGGGAAATGCCAGTACCTTTCCGGGAGTAATTATTAAAGTACTGTTAATTTAATTAGTTCTGATCGGCATCTTAGGAAAATGTACCAATAAATTTTGGCTACCCCATGACTGGTATGCTATGTTATAGCGTCCGTACGATTATCTATTATCCTTAAACTTTACTTTCTATGAGAATGCAGCAACTTTTACTTTTCAAATTAAAACCAGACCGGAAGTTGGTCTGGCTTCTGCTTTTGCTAATTGGTCCGTATGTCACCTCCTTTGCTCAGACGAGTGTGAGTGGTACGGTGAAGGATCTGGAAAACGGTTCGAGCTTGCCTGGGGTGAACGTGCTGGTGAAAGGCACCTCAGTAGGTACGGTTTCTGATATTGATGGAAACTACAGCCTCACCGTTCCGGCAGGTGGCAATGTGCTGGTTTTTTCTTCCGTAGGCTACGAAACCATCGAGGAGGAAATCAACGGAAGAAGTACCATTAATATCGGCTTAGCGCCGGATCTTCAGTCACTGTCGGAAGTGGTGGTAGTAGGATACGGTACCGTAAAGAAAAGTGACCTGACCGGCTCGGTGGCTTCTATTGAGGGTGAATCTATCAAAGAGTTTCCGGTAACCTCTATTGATCAGGGTATACAAGCTCGGGCCCCGGGAGTGCAGGTAACCCAGGCTTCCGCCGCTCCGGGAGGTGGGGTATCCGTTCGGATTCGAGGTTCTAACTCCATCAATAGCGGTAGTGAGCCCCTATACGTGATCGACGGTTTTCCTATTTATCCTGATAACAATGCCTACGGAGTAGGCGGTAATCGCCGGGCTTCCAATATCATGGCGACCATCAATCCCAATGACATTGAGTCTATTGAAATTCTGAAAGATGCTTCGGCTACCTCTATTTACGGTTCTCGAGGTTCCAATGGAGTGGTTTTAATCACCACCAAACGGGGGAAAGCCGGTGAATCCAAAATTGAGTACGATGGCTCGGTATCCGTACAAACCATTGCTAACGAAATTGAGGTGCTTAATGGTCGTGAGTTTGCTACCTACCTCAATACCCTGGAAGTAAGTCAGGGAGGGGCTCCTATCTACAGCCAGGCTGAGATTGAGGCCATTGGCGAAGGTACCGACTGGCTGGACGAAGTAACCCGACCAGGAAGCATCAATAGCCATCAGCTTAGTTTCTCCGGTGGCAATGAGAGTATGCGTTATGCCTTGGTCGGTAATTACTTTGATAATGAAGGCGTTATCGAAAACACCAATTTTCAACGCTACGGAATTCGGCTTAATTTAGACAATGATGCACTCAATGGCCGCCTGAAGATTAACTCTAGTTGGTCGTTTAACCGCACAAACTCTAACAATGCCCCAACTGATCGCGGTGGTCCGGGTGGTATTATTATTACCGCCTTAGGCTTGGACCCCACTGTACCAGTCAGAGACGAAGAAGGGGAATTTGCGTTGGCTTCTTACGATGGTCGTTTTTTTACGAACCCACTGCAGGAGTTAGAAAACGTCACTGATGCTGACGCCACCAATCGGATACTTGGAAACACTGGCTTTACCTTCGAAATTACTGAAGGGCTCAATTTTAAGACTAGCATTGGTGCGGACGTTATTGATGCCAGCCGAACTACCTTTTACCCGGTAGGAATTTCGCGACTGGGTCGGGACCGTGCCGGCGAACTAACGAAAGCTAACCGGAATTCCGTAAATATTCTGAATGAGAATATTCTTTCGTACAACCGCCAGATCAATGAGAACCATACCATTGATGTGGTTGCCGGATACACTTTCCAGAAAGAAGTGAACGAAGGTATGAGCTCCACTAACCGGGGGCTTTCTGCCGTAAATGTGGATCAGGCAACGCTAGGCGGCGGCACCGATATACAAATTCCATTTTCCGAACGACGGGAATGGTTGCTGAAGTCATTCCTGGGAAGGATCAATTACAATTTGATGGAACGCTACTTACTCACCTTCTCCTTTCGCCGAGATGGGTCTTCCCGCTTCGGGGCAGCCAACAAGTGGGCTAACTTTCCTTCCGTGGCTTTAGGCTGGCGAGTTATTGAAGAAGATTTCTTCCAGAACTCAGCCCTGGGGAATGCGTTCAGCGATCTGAAATTGCGAGCCAGTTGGGGAATCACCGGTAACTCCGAAATACCGGTTTATAATTCTCAGGCCAACCTGAACGAGTATAACTACGTGTTTGGAGGTAATCTGGTCTTGGGCTTGGCCGATGCTCGTCTATCCAACCCCGATCTGCGGTGGGAATCAACGCGCATGTTTAATGTTGGGCTGGATTTTTCCTTTCTGGAAAACAGGCTTAACCTGACCGCCGATTATTTCAACAACAATACCGAAGATCTTTTACTGTTTGTGACGATTCCCAGTAGCTTGGGCTTCAGTTCGGTACTGAAAAACTCCGGTTCATTAGAAAACAAAGGATTTGAACTAGGCTTAAACTACGTTGCCATTGATAGACAGGATTTTCGCTGGGATATTTCCGGTAACCTCTCCTTTCTACGTAATAAGATCACAGACTTAGGTACCAGTACTCCTTTCTTCTCCAACTCTACCAGTGGCCACTTAGGAGTAGATGGTAGTTGGGTGGAAGCTGGAAATCCGATTGGAGTATGGCGGGGGTATCACTACATCGGTCTGTTTCAGTCGCAGGAAGAAATCGATAACAGCCCTTCCCTTTCCGGTGATAAGCCTGGCTATCCCCGGTATCAGGATACCAACGAAGATGGGGTAATCACCCCGGATGATTATGTGATCATGGGTGATCCTAACCCGGACTTTACCTGGGGGCTGAACACTACACTGAACTACAAGAGCTTTGATTTCAGCTTATTCCTGCGCGGAGTACAGGGCATTGATGTGAGGAACCTGCAACAGTCGGAAATCGGGGACGGGGTGCAGAAGATTAATCAAATTGCCAGCATACTGGAGGACTCATGGACCCCTCAAAACACTGATGCCTCTCGACCGGTTATAGACGGTAACCGTGATTTTGCCAACTCTTACCGAGATTCGGATTACTTCATTGAGGATGGGAGTTTTATTCGGATACAAAACGTATCTTTAGGCTATACGCTGCCAGTATCCAACTTTATCCGGAACGCCCGAATTTATGTAAGTGCGCAGAACCCGCTGCTGTTTACCAACTATTCCGGCTTTGATCCGGAAGTGAACAACCAAGGGCAGAACAATTTGAACCGAGGTGATGACTACGATGCGTACCCTCGTTCTCGAACATTCACTGTAGGTGTTAACTTAGGGCTATAATTACTATTGCATATGAAAATGTTAATGATAAAATTCCCAAAATTACTTTTAGTCTTCGCCCTGCTCATTCCGCTGGCTTGTGAAGACCTGAATGAAAATCCGGATTTTATTACCCAGGATAATTTCTTCCAGACTGCTGAACAGTTAGAACTGGGAGTGAATGCCGTGTATGACGGTATTGGGTACGGCCAGGATTGGTTTAATCATTTCTACAATCGCTACGTGTTTGAATGCCGGGTAGGTTACCAGGTGGGATGGGAAAAAGGCCCCCTGAACTTTCAGAACGGCAATGTAAATCCGGGGGATGAATACATCAGCGCCTACTGGGACATCTCTTACGAAAATATCAACCGAGCAAACTCCATCATTGAAAAGGCCGATGAACTGAAGGAAGCCGGGGCCTCTAATACGGCTCTGCTGGATAGAGTAAAAGCCGAAGCGATGTTTTTGCGGGCCTTCTACTACTATAACCTGGTGCGCTACTTTGATGATGTACCGGTGACGACAACGAAGACTGTCAGCGATCAAGATTTGCCTTCCAACGAAAACGGCAAGCAAGTAGCATTGGAACTAATGGAAGGAGATTTGATGGCCGTAGCCGACATTTTACCGGATTCATATACGGGAGATGACGTAGGGCGAGCAACCAAATGGGCGGCTTCAGCGTTGCTCATGAAAGTATATCTTCAGGGTGAAAAGTGGAACGAAGCCCGCACCACCGCTGAAACCATCGTAAATAGCGGAAGCTTTGCGTTGTTTGAAGATTTCGCCTACAATTTCGACGTAGCCCACGAAAATTCCGGGGAGCGGATTTTTGAGGCCCAGGTTTCGGCTTCGGCCAATGCCAATGAATACAACAACCACCACTCTCACTTTGTCCCAGCCGATCTTCCCAATGCGTTGGGCGGAGTGGGCTGGCACTGGCTCAACGGTACCAAAGCGTTTCGCATGAAGTACGATCCCGACGACAAGCGTATTCCCGGCACCTTTATTACGGAATACCCCAGCAACCGGGTGGGGATGACCGATGCCGATGCATTTCCTGTTGTGCGTTGGAGTGAAGATGCTTCTTATAACTTGAGCCGCTTCGGAGGAATGGTTTCCGCCGATGCCGATCCGAATAATCCCGACGAACTGATCTTTTCTAACGGATGGGTAGCTAAGTGGGTAGAGATCGGCACGAATGCCAACCTCACCGAACGGAATATCGTGTACTTGCGCTATGCTGACGTGCTATTAGGCCATTCGGAAGCCGCCAATGAAAGCGGTACCGGCGATCCTTACTTTGGCATCAATACCGTACGGGAAAGGGCCGGTTTGCCTCCGCTTTCGGGTCTGAGTCAGTCTGAACTAAGGGACGCTATTGTAGAAGAACGGGTGCTGGAGTTTGCCTTTGAGCAGGAAACGTATCCCGAACTGAAGCGCAAAAGCACCTTCGGCGGCGAGCCCGATTACCTGGGCGATTATATTCAGGAATTTATTGACACCTACGATGTAGATCGGCAACTGTCACCGCAAGATTACGTGCTTCCCATACCATTGAACGAAACCCTGGGTAACCCTAATGTACAGCAACACTCAGTGTACTAAGTAATCGGATTATCAAATGTTTAGTGAGAATAGAACCTGCCAAAAGCAGGTTTTATTCTTTATCGTGCCTAGATTTTCGTTTGTAACCTTCCGGTAAACGCTGGCGAAATTTGATTAAGGAAAAATATGGTATTCATGCTACGTTTCATTAGGGTTTTCAATGTGCTGTTGGCTGGAGTAGCCATGGTAGGTTGTTCCAACGGGGAAGGCACTTCAAGCTCTGCCGAAAGCCAAACCCTGTTTAAACTATTACCAACAGCTCAGAGCGGAGTAGATTTTACCAACACCATCGCCGAGAATGATACCTTCAACATGGTGGATTTCTTCTATGTCTATAATGGTGGCGGAGTAGCAATAGGCGACCTCAACAACGATTCGCTACCCGATATTTTCTTTACCGGAAACCAGGTGTCTGACCGCCTCTATCTGAATACCAGTCAGGGCAATGTGCTTCAATTTGAAGACATCAGCGAACCGGCTGTTATACTAAATTCCGGCTGGTCGACCGGCGTGACGATGGTGGATATCAACGGTGATGGGTGGTTGGATATTTATGTCTGCCGATCCGGGAACTATTCAGCCAAGCGACGTAAGAATAAATTGTATGTCAATCAGGGAATAACGGATGAAAGTGGCGTTCCTACCTTTACCGAAGCAGCTGAGGAATACGGCCTGGCTGATACCAGTTATTCCACTCAGGCGGCCTTTCTGGATTATGACCGGGACGGTGACTTGGACCTGTATCTGCTCAACCACACCAATGATATCCGTAATCCCAACGAGGTGCGTCCGCTAATCAGCGATGGAAGCGGCCCGGCCAATGACCGACTCTACCGCAATGAGGGAAACCAGACTTTTACCGATGTAACCCAGGATGCCGGTATTCTGTACGATGGGCTGGGGTTGGGAGTGGGTATCAGCGACATCAACGAAGACGGGTGGGCTGATATTTACGTGACCAATGATTTCCTGGCTAATGATTACCTGTATCTCAATCAGCAGGACGGCACATTTGAAGAAGTGGCTGAAACCTATTTCGGACACATGAGCCATTTCAGCATGGGGCATGACATTGCCGATTTTAACAACGATGGCCTGAGCGATATCATCACCCTGGACATGCTTCCGCAGGACAATGAACACCGCAAGAAAATGTCAGGCCCTATGAACTATAATCTCTTTGAGTATACCCTGGCAACGGGATATATGCCGCAGTATATGCGAAATACCGTACAACTGAACCTAGGACGGCTCGGCAATCAGCAGTTTAAGTTTGCCGAAATCGGGCAGTTGCTGGATTTACAGGCCACTGATTGGAGCTGGGCACCACTGCTGGCTGACTTCAACAATGACGGATGGAAAGATGTGTTCATCTCCAACGGATATCTCCGTGATATTACCGATCTTGATTTTATCAATTATACCTCTAGCGTGAGCGGCAGCATTACCGCCGATAGCCTGGATCGTATTTTGAAGGAAAGAGCCCGGCAGATGCCATCCGTCAAATTAGCCAATTTCCTGTTCAGGAACGAGGGAGAATTACAATTTGAAGATGTGTCGAAGCAGTGGGGCATCGATCAGCCTTCGCTGTCCAACGGAGCAGCCTACGGCGACCTGGATCGCGACGGTGATTTAGACCTGGTGGTGAACAACATCAACGAACCCGCTTTCGTCTACGAAAACCAGAGCAAACAAATCGGGGAAAATCACTATCTCAACATCCGTTTGGTCGGAGATAGCCTGAATCCGCAGGGCATAGGGGCGAAGGTATCTGTATATCTTCCGGGGATGATCCAAACGGCGGAGCAATCGGTAACCCGGGGGTATCAGTCATCCGTAGACTATACCCTACACTTTGGACTGGGCACCAGTGACCATGTAGACAGCGTCCGCGTGCAATGGCCTGATGGGAAGGTGTCCCAACTCGAAGGTATCTTAGCTGATCAACAGCTTGAGGTTCGTTATAACGAAGCTAACCCTCCCGCTCAGCGAACTACTTATCCCAATCCGGCTTCTTGGCTGACCGAGGTGACGGAAGAACTGGGGATAAACTACCAGCACACGGACCCGGAATACAACGATTTTAGCCGCCAATACCTGCTCCCGCATAAACTATCGGAGCAGGGACCGGGTATTGCAGTGGGCGACGTAAACGGAGATAGATTGGAGGATTTTTTTGTGGGCGGAGCCTACGAGCATCCCGGAACATTCTTTATCCAGAAGCCGAATGGTGGTTTTCAACAGAAAGCTCTTACAGAAGAAGAGAAATACGAAGAAGATCAGGGTGTATTACTGTTTGATTACGATAATGATACCGACTTTGACCTCTACATCGCCAGCGGAAGCAACGAACACTTTGCCGACTCGGAGTACTACCGGGATCGGCTATACCGTAACGACGGAGCGGGTAATTTCACGCTTACGCAAAATGTGCTGCCAGACCTGAGGGCTAGTACCTCCTGCGTGAAAGCCGCCGACTTTGATCAGGACGGCGACCTGGATTTGTTTGTAGGCGGGCGGTCTATCCCGCTGAAGTATCCGCTTCCGCCGGATAGCTACCTCTTGATCAACGAAGGGGGAAGGTTGGTCGATAAAACCCAGGAGCTGGCCTCGGGGCTACGCCGGATCGGTATGGTAAAGGATGCACTATGGACAGATTTTGATAACGACTCGGATACTGACCTCATCATTGTCGGGGAGTTTATGCCCATCCAGTTTTTCAGGAACATCGACGGGCAACTGGAAAATGTGTCCGGACAGACCGGACTTACCTATACGGCCGGTTGGTGGAACAGCATCAACAGCGGGGATTTTGATCAGGACGGCGACCTGGATTATGTGCTGGGTAATGTAGGACTGAACACGACGTATAAGGTATCCCGTAGTGAACCAATGACTATCTATGCCGTCGACTTGGATCAGAATGGCTTCACCGATCCCATCATCACGGCCTACATTGATCATCAGGAACATCCGGTTCATACCCGGGATGATCTGATCCGTCAGGTGCCAGCCCTAAAGAAAAAATTTACTGACTACGCCAGTTATGCCAAAGCCAGTATTTCGGATATTCTGAGTCCGACTGACAAAAGCCGGGCCTATACCGCCAAAGCCTTTCAGTTTGCCTCTTGCTACCTGGAGAATATCGGGAACGGACGCTTTCGATTAACAGCACTACCTCATCAGGCCCAATGGGCTCCGTTATACGGCATACTAGTGCAGGACCTGGATCTTGATGGTAAGCTAGACCTGTTGCTTACCGGCAACGATTTTGGCACGGAAACCATTAGTGGGCGATACGATGCTTCGGTGGGAACCATCCTTAAGGGAGATGGGCAAGGCAGATTTACCGCCATTTCGCCAAACGCTAGTGGCTTGGCGATATCGGGAAACTCAAAAGGGGCGGCTAAGGTGCAGCATCAGGGGCAGTGGATATATCTGTTTGCTAACAACTCCGGCCCACTTCAGGCCTATGCAACCCAATCATCCTCTGCACGTACAACACTGGTTTCCATTCCTGACACAGTGCTGAAAGCAACAATAGTTTTTAAAGACAACAGCCAGCGACTTCAGGAGTTTTACTACGGTAGTTCTTACCTTTCGCAGTCAGGAAGAAATCTGTTGCTTACCGGAAAAGAAGCTCGGGTTGACCTGTATGATTTCGCTGGCAGGGTAGAAACGTTTCTTCCCACCCAACTTTCAGAACTCCGCCCCGGTAGACCATGATCATACTAGGATTGAAGTAATCGTTTGTCAGTGGAATAAATCAAGTCATTATTTTGCTGGAAGGCATACTACTGTGCCTTCCGTAGTAACTATCACCAGAATATCATCAATAATTGCTCCTAATGAACTATCATTTGACAAGGACACCTCCTTTACCGAAATGATCCATTCGCCCGAAGGCTCACTGCTTTCGGGCAGTCGATGCGATATGTTATCGTTATCCCGGGTACTGAAGAGTACGTATGATCCACTTTCCGGTATCAATCTAGTAGTAAACTTTGTCTCACCGGCAGATGGGTTCGCCAGACTGCTTACTTTTAGGGTCTTGGGGATACTATTTTCTGAGTACGCATGACTTACGTGCACGGATTCCTGTATTGTGTTACTTTCGGTACCGCTGAGATCCTGAAAATTACCCAGCAGCATCACGGTTATATGCGAAGTAGATACTGCTTCACCTTTGGCATAATGAGGTGGTAACAGTTGCTGGGGAAGGTTGACCGTCAACTGCCGCGTATTGTCATCTGCTACCGGATCGTTCTTAAAGTGATACCACGCGTCGGGCTACTGCAGCCGGGCATTCAGAGGCAGGTCATTCTATCCGTATCCCGCTTCCCCTATTTAGTCTGGCTATGCTCGTTGAATAATGCTTATTCTTCGAGGCCACAACGTAAAAGGATGTTTCTATTCTACGATTGTTCCATCTCCAGAACTTGACCGTCCTTAATTTCGTTTTCAAGTTGAAAAGTAAGTACAACTCTCGTTTACTGAGCATATGACTACCATCAATATCCACGATCTCTCACCGGAAACGGCGGACGCGCTCAAGCGAGTCCTGGCCGGAGAGGAAGTATTCATCACGGATGACCAGGAAAAGCGTCTGGCCCAAATCATCTCGGTTTACCACGGAAAAGCGGCTTTATCAGACAAACCCCTCCGACAAGGAGGCTTTGCCCAAGGTAAGATTGCCCTCACCGATGATTGGGATTCCCCAGAAACGAATGACGAGATTGCTCGGGAATTTGGAATGCTGGATGAATAATGGGGGGCTTACTGCTGGATACCCATATCTTTCTTTGGTGGGCGATGGGCTCCTTCCAATTGCCCTCGAGTATTAACGACCTCATCAATCGGCACTACGAGGTGTATCTAAGCAGTGTGGTGGCCTGGGAGATTGAAATCAAACAGGCGAAAGGCACACTACCGGGAGATGCCTTTGACTGGCCTTCCATTCTTTCGGATAAACAATTGATTCCCTTAGCTATATCATTTGAACATGTGACCTTGCTGAGAAATTTGCCCCTGTTGCATCGTGATCCCTTTGATCGACTACTACTAGCTCAGGCAAAATCGGAAAACCTGCAACTGCTCACCCACGATGCGGACATACTACGATACCCAGACGTATCGCTGCTTAACGTGTAATCAGAACTCCACCCAGTTGCTCATTCAAAATCGCTCGGGAATTACAGTTCTTGGCGGCTTGGGGATAATAATGTACCTAATCACTCATGAACCAAACCAGTAGTCGCTGCTACATCATGCCTGACCATTACGATACTACCGAAATACGGCCGACTTTGAGGGCGATAAGAAGATGGTCCCCCTTTTACGCAGCCCAGTTTCATCCTGCTTTCTTTCCCTGTTTCATTTTAACTTCATTGACTGTATTGTACATGGTCGTCCTAGGTCGTGTTGACATATAATTACAAGGTTAGAATGACGCAGCTAGCTATATGCCAGAAAGCCAGGAAATTACGTGCTGTTTTCTCATAACGAGTCGCTAATCTTCGGTAGTTTTTAGCCTTGTTATAAAAGCGTTCAACCTTATTACGATCAGCATATAAATTTTCGTCATATTCCCGTTGATCAACCCGATTAGACTTCGGCGGAATTACTGCCTCAGCCCCCATTTCAGCAATTAGCGTTAGAAAAGCATCGCTATCATAAGCCTTGTCGGCAATCACGGCTTCAGTGTTCTCCCCAACAATTAAATCAGGCCCGGTACATACGTCTGCGGCTTGCCCTGGAGTTAAAATGAGCCTACGAGGATTGCCCAATGCATCCACACTAGCATGTACCGGGCCCTTTAGGTTTGTAACAGAGAGTCCGTACTGAAAAAGTACTATCTTGAATAGAGCTAAGGTGAACTACCACCGGGCCGAAATTTTCAGGTTCATGCCGGGAATCAGTCCTTAGCTCTTATTTTGATTGAACGTGCCAATTAGAATGTTAAGCGTTAGGGCTTACGAAAGGGATAAGCAGATTCAATCGTTATTTTCTACTTTACTTACTTATCTCAGTTATGAAGTTTACCCATTTCATTGGTATTGACATCTCAAAACAAAACTTTGATGTCTGTTTCTGTTCAGAGGCAAAGCCGGATCAGTTCGCTCACAAAAAGTTTTCTAATTCTGTGGCTGGTTGCCGACAGTTGCTCAGTTGGCTCAAAAAGCGCAAAGTAGATCTACAACAGTGCTTCTTTGCTATGGAACATACCGGTTGGTATACACTGGAATTATGCTGCTTTTTGCAAAACAAGCAACTATCGTTCGCCCTCTACTCACCTTTGCATCTCAAGCGTTCATTGGGCATAGCACGAGGAAAAAATGACCGGGTAGATGCCCAGCGCTTAACGCATTATGCTTTCCTACATCGCCACGAACTGAGCCCAACTCAACTTCCTTCAAGCAGTTTGCTAAAACTGAAGAATCTGTTTGCTTTCCGAGAACGCCTTATTAAGAACCAAGCTAGTTTGAAGCAGACCATTCAGGACTTGAAAGATACGGCCCATCTGGTAGATAACCGCTTTATTATCAAAGAGTCTGAAAAACAGCTAAAGCTTATTAAGCAGCAAGTGGCACGAACCGAAAAGCAAATTGAAGAAGCTATCCAAGAAGATGAGCAACTACAAAAAAGCTTTAAACTGCTTTGCTCAATTCCGGGTATTGGTCTTGTAACTGCCGTAGCACTAATCTTAGCAACCAACAACTTTACAGCTTTTAATAACAGTCGTAAATTCGCTTCTTACTGCGGGGTAGCACCCTTTGAGCATACTTCGGGTACTAGTATTCGGGGCAGAACTAAGACGAGTCATTTGGCTAACAAACGGATCAAAGCACTACTGAGTAATGGGGCAGCTACAGTCATTCAGTTTGACGAAGAAATGAAAGCCTATTATCAGCGAAAGCTCAAAGAGGGAAAACCTAAGATGGTCATTATCAACGCCGTGAGAGCAAAACTGATCAACCGTGCTTTTGCTACCATCAACCGGGGTACTGAGTACGTGATCTTCAGACACTATGGTCAAGCGGCTTAAAAAGATATTATATGATTTTGTTGTTACTATTACGGTGTTGGAATGTGGGTAACTCAATAGAGTTATCCATATTTCAATACCCCAACGTGAAAGTCGCTTTCTTGAAAATATTATACAGAGAAAGCTTGTTTTATCCTTAGAATTCCCGGCGGCTTTCGTACTATTACCCCCTTTACTCTTGCCTATGGCTTCATCCCCTTGCCTGATGGCTTTTTTTGGCCTGCTGAATGCTGGTGAGAGCGCACTACGGTACTATCGGTCATGAGCCATTCCAAGTCAGGCTCTTGCAATTCTTCAAACACTCGTTTCCAAATCCCCTTTTTAGACCACCGGTTAAAGCGTACGTACACACTATTCCATTCGCCGAACCGCCTCGGTAAATCTCTCCAGGGAGCACCGCTGCGAGCAATCCAGAGCACAGCATGAACAAACAACCGATTATCTGCCGTTCTACCCCGATCAGAGGCGGTACCCGGTAGTAGAGGGGCAATCTTTTGCCACTGATCCTCTCGCAATTCGTATCTTCGCATACACTTTTATACAAAATACTCAATTCTACGTTTATATGTCAACACGCCCTAGATCCACCGAATGGTTTGTTCTGGGGCTTGGTGTAATGGGAACACTTGTTTTTTCTGGTCAGGCGGTAGGGCGGCTACTGTTGCGTCCGCCTGCCGGTGCCACTTCCTTACTGGCCCGACTTCGTTCCCGGATCAAGTGTCGCTCAAATGGGGGCGCCTAGTCGGGGACGCTCGGTCTCGGCCAAGGGTCTGAAGGGGTAATCGTATCAATAGATTCTTGCAAGCGCTTCAAGCTCATCCCTTGCATTTCCGGCCAATTATCCAGTTCCATCATATTCTTTAGACCGAGGGCTGCCAAGTCAGCCTAGACGCTAAATCAATAGCGTACCTCCTTCCCCCAAATGGCCCTTCATCCCAGACCTGAGCGCGGATTTTGATCCGGTTATCTTGTCTTCAAAGATTCGTTTACAACCCACCGTATAGAATGCATCTTGTGGTAAATCCAGAGTATGATCTTTTAAGCGGAACAGGAAAAAGGATACAATAATTTGCACCAAAATCAACCATTCAGTATTTTCAAGTGATTTTTCACCCATACAATTTAGTCTATTAGCTACCAATTTGTGGGTGAACTATTCGGTGAACTGACAAAAATAATTCTTCTAAGATATTGAAATACAGAGGTTTACAAGGCAAAAAATCATCCTGCCGCCCCGACGAACCTATCAAATTGCAATAAACCCTTTCAAATTGTATGATTTGAGAGGGTTTTTTGTGTACAAATCATTCACTTGATCCCAATACATATGACGAAATGGGTGAACCAATATTATTTGAGTGGCAGTTCACCAAATTGCATGAAAAATGATGATAATCATTCGCTTACACAATTTTTATTGATTGCCTTCGCTCAGGATGAAGTCTAGATCAAATAGGGCTAAAAACAAGCAAGAAAAATGAATGTGATAAATGTGTTTTGTTTAGCTTCTTTAACGAAGAATAGCAAAAAAAAGAAAAGTGCCCTTTAGTGTTTTGTACTTGCCTGACTGACCATTTTTTGTAGATATTCCCTTCACTAAAGCCACTCGTTCGCTCCCAGCCTTTGTTTGGTCTTAGACCTAATTTTTTGTACCGTTTTTTTTATTAGTTAGGATGATTACTCTAACGAGTGATTAATCGGAGTAAGGGCAATAACCTATTTTTTAAATCTACTAATTTTTTTTCTTAGGGGAATATTCAGCCTACATCAGCTAATAACGAAAGAGTTTATTCGATAGATGGCAAAAATTCATTTAAATATACTTAAAGTGGGGCTCTAAATGTTTTTTCATAGCCTCTTGAAATTCGGCAGGGGTCCCCTTTTCTAAAACTCGGATGAGTTCGGAGTGAGAAACCGAGCCTACCGCCGTCTTACCATCGGGTCCGGTTTCTATTTCAACAATGTAGTTAAACAGAGGAATCAGCATTTTCTGAAAGCGCCGCAAGGTCTCATTACCGCTGATCCGGTACAGCGTGGAATGAAACAGCACATCGAGCTCCACCCGTTGCCGGTCGTTTTGAGCATTCTTCTCCCTCTCTACAATGATTCTTAACTGGGTTAAATCCTCCTCGTTCCTCCGTAAAAACAACAAGTCGCTAATCCCTATTTCTAGCACCAACCGAAACTCAAATAGTTGCTTGAGCACTTCTTTACCTAAAAGATTAGGATCTAACAGACGTTCCAGACCACTTAATACATCAGGCTCAGCCAAAATCATCCCGCGCCGTTTTCGGGTCTCTACCATGCCCAGCATACGCAGGCGGCTGAGCGCTTCCCGGACTACATTGCGACTCACCTGGAGGGCTTCAGCCAGCTCCATCTCCTTGGGCAGAGCATCGCCGGGCTTAAAACCTTGTAGCGCAAAATACTGCCTCAGTTTCTCTTCAACTTGGTCGGTCATGGAAGCATTGACGACGGGAGTTAATCCCAAGGAGTTAACAGTTTCCGCTCGAGGGTCAGAGCGATGTGACATAATCATTGAATTTTAGTAAGCAACCAGTAAAGGTAATGAATTAAATTTTCTCAAGACTGAGCCCATAAATTAACCACCCCCATCCTCTTCATTTAGAACTTTTCCAAGAACTGAGGGAGTATGACTCAGCATAATGATTAAAAACAACTCAATTAAACAATTAATTTTACGAATTATATTGACAATAGTAGTTAATTTTTTCAATATTGTAATATGTCATACATACCTATTTAATACTATCACACTTTTTATGACCTAAAACTATCAACCATGAAAAACAATTTATTGCGGATAAGCGCTCTAGTCATGGCAAGCGTAGGAATAACAGTATCGGCCTACGCTCAGCGAACCGTTTCCGGTAAGATCACCGACCAGGAAACCGGGGAAACCCTGCCGGGCGTCAATGTTCTGGTGAAAGGAACCACCGTTGGCACCATCACTGACGCAGAAGGTAGTTATACGCTGAGCATGCCTTCGGATGCCAATACCTTGGTATTTTCTTCGGTGGGTTACGAAAACCAGGAAGCCTCCGTTGACAACCAATCCACTCTCAATATACAAATGGCTCCTGACGTCCGAGCTCTTTCCGAAGTGGTGGTGATCGGCTACGGAGAGCAGTCGCGGGAAGTAGTGACCTCGTCTATTTCCAAGGTGGAAGGGGCCAGTATCCAGAATACTCCCTCGGTGCACCCGGTGCAGGCCCTTCAGGGAAGAGCCGCGGGACTAAGTGTAAATGTTACCTCGGGGCAACCCGGCGATGGGGCGCAGGTATTTATCCGGGGCGGTACTACGCCAAATCCCCGAGACCAGAATAACGAACCACTCTACGTCGTAGACGGTGTCTTTCGGGAAGACCTGGTAGGAATTAACCCCAACGACATTGAATCAATTGAAGTGCTCAAGGATGCCGCCTCAGCGGCAATCTACGGGGCCCGCGCCGCCAACGGGGTCATTCTGATCAATACCAAAACCGGAAAAGGGGCGCAGGGCGGACGGATTCGGGTGCAGTACGCCTACGGTATTGATGAGCAAATTCGCCAGTACCCCTGGACCAGTGCAGAAGACTATATCCGGGTTTCGCGGATTGCGGCTCAGCGGGGGATCAACCTGGGTAATCCGGGAGAGCGGCTCAACGATACCCAGTTCGGCTATTCCACGCAGGTGATTAGTGAACCGGGCGAATACGGGCAGGAACGAGTGACTACCGTTTTTCTGGATGACGTAGTGGCAGTGGAAGGCCAGCCCTACGTAGATGGACTCATCAACGAACAGGGGTTCCAAACCATGGAGGACCCCGTGACGGGACGAATCATCCTGTTTAAAGACAATAACTATGATGAAAACCACTTGTTCCAGACTGGCACCTCTCATGATGTAAACATTAATGCTTCCGGAGGAGGAGAAAATGGAAACTACAACGTCAGCATCGGCTACCTAGGACAGGAAGGGACCGTTCGGGGAACCGCCTCCGATCGCTTTACTGCCCTGGCCAACGGAGTATATAATATACGGGAAAATTTGAGGGTAGAGGCTGGTTTTAACTATCAGTTCGATAACATCGAGCAGCCCCGAAGTGATAATGGCACGATCAACCGCTCGTCCCGCTTACCGCATACCTACCGTATATGGAATGACGATGGCACCCCAGCCCTGGGAGAAAGTCCCGGCTCGCCCCGGAATATCGAGCACGAACTGTTCTACCAGGACGATTCCTACCGTAACTTCCGAACCCAGTTCCGGCTTGGTTTCGACTACGAAATTACGGATGGGCTGTCGTTGAAATCGAGTGCCTCTGTTTACCGTCGGGAGAACCTGCTGGATCGGTTTGAGCGGGCTTCCCCGGAAATTTCGAGCCGAGACATGCGACGGGATCACGATACGTTTAATCAGGTCATGATTGACGGACTGTTGACCTACGACAAAATTATCGGCGAAGGGCATAATGTGAATGCCTTACTAGGTACCCAGTACGTACAAGATACCGAAGAGAGCTTCAGAGGGGATGGAGCCAACGCTCCCACTGACCTGATCACCACGCTGAATGCTTCCGAAACCGAACGGGAACGCGTCACCTCATTCTACAGCGAAGGAAAGTTACTGAGTTTTTTCGGCCGACTAAACTACGATTTCAAAGCGAAGTACCTGTTTGGGTTCAGCCTTCGGTACGACGGATCTTCCCGGTTTGCTACCAATAACCAGTGGGGCCTTTTCCCGGCGGTATCGGCGGGCTGGAACCTGCACCAGGAGAGCTTCTTTACCGTAGAGCCGATAAGCCGCCTAAAGCTGCGGGCCAGTTGGGGGCAGGCAGGGAATGATAATCTCAGCATTTCCGATACCCGCGGATTATTCTCGCCTACGTCGTACCAATTGATTGGGGGCGTACGTGCCAGTCGCTTGCCCAACTTCGATCTGAAGTGGGAAACCACCACTACCACCGATATTGGCCTGGACGTCGGCTTGTTTAAGAACCGGGTCAACGTGTTGGTTGACTTTTACAACAAGCTTACCTCCGACCGACTTATCGACCGCCCCCTGCCAGCCCAGACCGGGTTTGGTTTTATCCGAAGTAATTTTGGCAGCCTGAGAAACCGGGGGATTGAAGTCGAAATCGGAGGCACCGCCGTGCAAACCGGTGACTTTATCTGGGATGTCAACTTTAACTTTGCCTTCAACCAGCAGACAATTACTGAGCTTCCAGACAACGACAACGCGAAAAACCGGATCAACGGGGGGATTATATGGGATGAAAACGGCAACGAAGTGCAGGTCGGTGGACTGGCCGAGGGAGAAAGACCGTTCGGGCTCTGGGCCTTCGAGTATATGGGTGTATACACAACCGATGCCGAAGCCGCAGAAGCGCCGGACGACCTACTGATGTCGGGCGGATACCGGACCCTGTACGGAGGGCAGAAAAACGGCGGCGATGCCATCTGGCGGGATACCAACGGCGATAATATCATCGATGTACGGGATTTGGTGTTCGTGGGCTATCCCGACCCGAACCAGCGAGGCGGCTGGCTCAATACCTTCACCTATAAGAACCTGTCGCTTCGGTTCGTAATGGACTGGGCCACTGGACACGTGATTAGCAACGGATGGCGATCGCGTTCCAACGGAAATGCCCGTAACAATGTGATGACCCTTACCGACGTAATCGACGGAGGGATGTGGCAGGAGCAGGGCGACCAAGCGGCTATGCCCAGATATGACGTTGCCTCTGACTTCGATAATGGCCCGAGAAACCACTTCCGGACCTTACATAATACTTCCAACCGGGAAATCAGCAATGGCTCGGGGGACGGGGCCGATCAGACGTTTTACTACCACGAAGGCGACTGGCTGGCCTTTCGGGAAGTTTCCCTGTCTTATCAACTCCCCACAGATCTAGTAAATAAAGCCGGTTTCACCGATACACGCCTAAGCCTGGAACTATACAATCTGGGTTACCTGACCCGTTACGACGGACTCACACCCGAGCACTACGACGGCATTGACGAAGGCATCTATCCCCGTCCTTTACAATTTCGCATCAGGCTTACGGCCGGGCTTTAATTCTAACCAGAAAACTCAAAGATCATGAAAAATATAATTTCCTTCATTGGCTCTCTACTGCTGGTATTTACTCTACTCGGCTGCGAAGATGTGCTGGAAGTAGATATCAAATCCGAGATCGTTGCCGAAGGGTTTCCGGCCAACGGCGAAGAGGCCCGGGCACTGCTGATCGGGTCGTACCGGGATTTAAAAGAGGATATCAACGAAACCGTCTTTAGCATCGATCGAAGTGAAGCCTTCGATGTCGGTAAAATCGGTACGGTTTCGGAAGCCTGGGCCGCCAACCTGAATGCGGGCAACGGCCCGAACTGGCTGGGGTTTTACAGCGCCCTGTACAACATTAATTTTCTACTGGCTCAGGTGGACGACCTGTCTTTTCGAACGGAAGCCGTAGCAGCCCAAACCAAAGCGGAAGCCCTGTTTCTGCGGGCGTTTTACTACTTTTACATGACCCGGATATGGGGCGATGTTCCGTTGGTGTTAGAACCGATCCGATCGGCGGAGGCTGAATTATTGGCCCGAACTCCCGCCGAGCAGGTAATGGCTCAGATCAACGCTGATGTAGAGGAAGCTCTGGCCCTCTTCCCCACGGATGGGTTTACCGATAAAAACTTCGCTTCCAAACCCGCCGCGTACGCCTTGCTGGCCGATGTGAAGATGTGGAGCGGGAAAGTGCTGGGCGGCGGTACCGCCGATTTCGATGTCGCCCTGTCGGCCATTGAAATGATTGAAAACACCGGCATCGGCCTTATTCAGGATGATTTTGCATCTATCTTCCGGGCCGACAACAAGAAAAATGTAGAGATCATTTTTGCGCTGTACAACAGCCGTGATGAATCCGTCAGTCATTATGCTAGCCAAAGCACGCCCCGCACCGACATTGATTTCAACAGTGAACTGAGCCCGTGGGTGCCCTCCTCTCCTTCTTTCGGTGCCCGACATAATTACGCTCCCAGCCAACGGATCCGACAACTGTTCACTAATCCCAGTGATATCCGCCGGGACATCACGTTTGTCCCGATGCTGCAGGCCGACGGTGACGATTCCAACACCGAACCCGATACTTCATCCTTTTCCCAAAACAAGTTTCGAGGAGAGGTATTTGATGGAATCCGTCAATATACCGATGATATCATCATTTACCGGTGGGCGGATATGCTGCTGTTACTCGCCGAGGCGTACGCTGCAAAAAACGATATACCCAACGCCCTAGTAGCTCTGAACCGGGTTCGTAATCGGGCCAATATCGGCGACTATGCCGGCCCCACGGATCAGTCCTCGGTAAACCGAGCGATACTGGACGAACGGGGGCGGGAACTGTTCCTGGAACTAAAGCGATGGTGGGATCTCCGACGATTCCATGCCGACGGCACCATCGATGTATACGAATTCGTACCCAATCTGGTAGGCAAAACTATTCCGCTATATTGGCCGGTCGAGCAGTCGGTGATTGCCCAAAATCCTATAATTGAACAAACCCCGGGGTACTAAATAGATGGCAAGCTACAGCATGATTCCGGTATCCTGAAGTTTTTCGCAGGACACCGGAGTCTTTACCAGCTTCTTCCAACAGATGGCACGATGAAATACCAACTAATATCCCAGCAACTTATTTTGGCCGGGCTCTGGCTGATGACCCACTGGGCGACAGCACAACTCACCGGCGTGCAGGTCCGGACGGAACAGGCGCAGATCCCGGTACTAAAGCATAAAGAAAATAACCCGGTACTGAGGATTGCCATGGACGCTACCCAGGCTCAAACGCTGAAAGAGCTTCAGATATCGACTCGAGGTACGTCTGACCTGAATGACATCAGAAAGGTGCGCCTCTTTTACACGGCTGCCGACACCCTGTTTTCCGAAGAACAGCCCTACGCCGAGGAGTCTTCTCCCGATCAGGAAATGCGGTTCATAGAGAAGCTCAACCTGGCACCCGGCACCCATAATTTCTGGGTTTCCTACGAAGTGGATGAACGGGCGGATCTACCGCATTTTGTGGATGCTTCCTTAAGCGGTGCGGTCTTCAATGATGGCCCGGCCGAGCTATCCTCAGCGGGAGACACTATCCGGCTCAGACTGGGCCTGGCCCTGAGGCAGCACCAACAGGATGGAGTGCACACCTATCGTATTCCCGGCCTAACCACCTCGAAAAACGGAACGTTACTAGCTGTGTACGACGCCCGCCGCAACTCTTCCCGGGACCTTCAGGGAGATATTGACATCGGGTTGAACCGAAGCACCGACGACGGCCAATCGTGGGGTCCTATGCAGGTAGTGCTCGACAAGAACGAGTGGGGCGGGCTTCCGGAAAAGTTTAATGGGGTAAGTGACCCCTGCATACTGGCCGATCCGAACACCGACGACATCTACGTAGCCGGCCTGTGGATGCACGGCGTACTGGATGAAGACGGGCAATGGATTGCCGGCCTCACCGCCGAAAGTAATGCCTGGGAACACCAGTGGCGCAATAAGGGGTCGCAACCCGGCTACGATGTAAAACAAACGTCCCAGTTCCTGATCACTAAAAGCACCGATGACGGCCTCACCTGGAGTGAACCGGTGAACCTGACTAAAATGGGTAAACAGGAGGAATGGTGGCTCTGGGCTCCGGCACCGGGTCGGGGCATTGTGATGACCGATGGCACCCTGGTTTTTCCTACTCAGGGAAGAAATGCTTCCGGGGAATCCTTTTCCAACATCACCTACAGCCGCGACCAGGGTAAGACCTGGGTCACGAGCAAACCGGCCTACTCCAATACCACCGAGTGTGCGGTGGTGCAGCTCAGTGACGGCAGTCTGATGCTCAATATGCGGGACAACCGCAACCGGCAGAATAAGTCCGAAACCAATGGGCGGGCAGTCTTTGTCACCCACGATCTGGGGCAGAGCTGGGAACGGCACCCCACCCATCATGGGGCGCTACCGGAGCCCACCTGCATGGCCAGTCTGCACAAACATCAATACGATAACGGCACTAAGAGCATTCTGCTGTTCTCGAATCCCAACTCCAAGTATCAGCGGGATCATATCACGGTCAAGATGAGCTTCGATGATGGCATGACCTGGCCTAAGGAGCACTGGCTGCTGCTGGACGAAGGAAAAGGACGAGGCTACTCCTGCCTGACCAGCATCGACGAAAACACCATTGGCATTGTGTACGAGGGCAGCCAGGCCGACCTTACCTTTCAGCAGATCACCCTGGACGAACTGTTAAATGAATGAACCATCACTGCTCACATACTTAAAGAATCTTTTTATGAACAAGTTTAGCTGGATCATTTTAACATTGATGCTAATTATCATTGAAACATCCGCTCAGCCATCCACCGGCGATGTTACCGATATCGTGACAGTAGATGAACTGGCAGAAAACAGCCTTTATGACAAAATATGGCAGCCGTACCTGACCCACTGGGATGCACAAACGTACGTGATCGCCTACAGCCGTCAGTTAAAAGGAAAAGTGGATATGGGCGACATCGTCTGTTCGGTGAGCCGGGATCAAGGTAAAACATGGGGGGTACCGATCACTATTTTTGATTCTCAGCTTCCCAATGGTACTCAGCAGTTTGCCTATGCCAATGCCGTACTGTATAAGGACCCGGAGCAGGATATCATCTGGTGCTTTGCCATGCGCACCCCGCGCTATTACCGCAACAGCGAAGAAAGTGAAATGGTGGCTGCTTATTCCGGTGACGGTGGGCTTACCTGGTTTCCGATAGAGCTGATGATAGACCACCATTCGCCCATCATCACCATCGCCGGGGTGAAAAAATTACCGGAAGGTGACGGGGCTCGGTACTTATTGCCTGTTCACCGCAATACCAAACACGCTGATCCGCACGGCGACCGGCGGCAGTTTGTGCTGGAAAGCCGCGACCTGATGCACTGGAAGCTGGCCGGATATGTACCGCTACCGGAACCTAAAGTGTTTTTGCACGAAGGCAACATTGCCGAAGGCAGTAAACCGGGCGAACTCAAAATGGTGACCCGCACGGCCACCTACGAAGACTATAAACAGCTCGACCCACCGGTAGCTTACTCATCCGTCAGCACCGATGGAGGCCGGACCTGGAGTACCGCCCAACCCGAACCCGAGCTGTATAATGCCGTCGCCAAAGCATTTTTTGGAAAAGACAGCCTGGGTAACCACATTTATGTTTACTCCAGCGGCCCGGCCTGGGAAAGGAAAGAGCTGTGGTATAAAATAAAACCTCCTAACCGGGAGTGGTCGGAAGCCCGAAAATTTTATTTTGATAACAACCGCAACAGCTACCCTACCCTGATCGAGGAAAAGGCCGGTGAGTGGCTATGCACTTGGGATAGCTCCAACGACCCGGACCGCAAACGAACGGTGATCCGGTTTGGGAGACTACGTACTAAAGAAAACTAAATTGATTTATGAGCACCAACCTGACCAACTTACCCTGTTTCTTTTTTCTGTTTGCTTCCTTTTTCGCCTTTGGGCAAAATTATGAATCTTCCGCTCTAAGCGAGAAGGTGTTGTTTGAAAAGGGAGCTGGAGGATACCATACCTACCGGATTCCCTCGCTGATCACCACTCCGGCCGGCACGGTACTGGCCTTCTGCGAAGGACGAAAGGAAGGGGGAGGAGATACCGGCAATATTGACCTGCTTATGAAACGTTCTACCGATAACGGAGCGTCCTGGAGTGAAACGCAGCTGGTATGGGATGACGGAGAAAATGTATGCGGCAACCCCTGTCCGGTCGTGGATACTGTGACCGGAACAATCTTTCTGGTGATGACCTGGAACCGGGGTGACGATCATGAGTCGGATATTATCCATAAAACCAGTCAGGATACCCGCCGGGTATACGTAACTCAGAGCACTGACGAAGGGCAGACCTGGAGCCAGCCCCGGGAAATCACTTCCTCGGCTAAGCAGCCGGAATGGGGATGGTACGCTACCGGGCCCGGCGTAGGCATACAGATCAAGCACGGGCAGTATCGGGGCCGGCTGGTCATCCCGGCCAACCATAGTTACGACGATCCGGATGGTGACCTGCGAGGTGGTCCCTTCGAATACGGCGCGCATGTGATCTACAGCGACGACCAAGGAGAAACCTGGAAGCTAGGGGGTGTCATTCGCCCGAAGATGAACGAATCCCAAATTTTTGAGGCGGCCGATGGAAAGGGCACCCTGGTCATGAACATGCGCTCTTATCTCGGGCGGAACCGGCGAGCGCAGGCCATCAGCCACGATGGCGGTTTAAGCTGGACCTCTCCCGAAGATGTGCCGGATCTGCTGGAGCCGGTATGTCAGGCCAGCGTCGTCCGCTATTCCTGGCCCAATACAGGCCAGAGAAGCATCCTACTTTTCTCCAACCCCGCCTCGGTTAGCCGGGTGAATATGACCGTAAAAATGAGCTATGATGAGGGAGAAAGCTGGCCGGTAAGCCGCTCCCTGTACGAAGGTCCGTCCGCCTACTCCTCTCTGACCGGTCTGCCCAACGGCAAGGTGGGATGTTTGTACGAGCGGGGCGAAGAAAATGCCTACGAAACCATCCGCTTAGCCATCTTTGACCTAGAATGGTTGCAGTCGTCTAACTTCAACAGTAACGAATAATGGCGAAAACTACCAAAATGATAAGGTGGGGTATAAACTCCGGGTTGATATTTATCATAGGGTTGTTTACAGCCATGACCCCGCCGGACCGTCCGAACGTGCTGTTTATCGCTATTGACGATATGAACGACTGGACTACCCTGTTTGATCCGGATAACCCCATCAAAACTCCTAATCTGGAGAAGCTGGCGGCCCGGGGCGTTTTCTTCAGCCGAGCCTACTGCTCATCACCGGCCTGTAATCCTTCCCGTTCATCCATCATGACTGGAACCCGGCCTCATAAAACCGGTATTTACGGTAATGCCTCCGACTGGCGGGGAGCACTGCCCGATGCCACTACCCTACAGCAGTACTTTGGAGGGCAAGGCTACTACGTAGGCGGAGCGGGAAAAATCTTTCATCACCATCTCGACTGGGCCTTTCACGATGATGCTTCCTTCGACGAGTTTCTGTTGATGAAAATCAACGAGCCCTATCCGCCCGCCAAACTGAACGGCCTGGAGGAGTACGGGTCTCGCAATACGGACTGGGGACCCTGGCCGGAGCATATCGAGGAAACGGCGGACTTCAGGACGACCGAATATGCCATTCGGTTTCTGGAAAAAGAGCACCGCCAGCCTTTCTTTCTAAATGTCGGTATCTACAAACCCCACTCGCCCTTTTTCGCTCCGAAAACCTTTTTTCAGGATTATCCCCTGACCAGCCTAAGCCTACCCGAGCTTAAGGAGGACGATTTGAAAGACCTTCCTCGGGGTGCCGCAACGCTGCTGGAAGACACCAAGTGGTTCTGGAAAGGTATGATGCAGGGCGTGGAAGAAGACCCGGATGCCTACCGGGAATTCATCCAGGCTTACCAGGCCTGCGCCTCTTTCGCCGATGCCATGCTGGGCCAGGTCATAGAGGCCCTGGACCAGAGTCCCTACCGGGACAATACCGTGATTGTGCTGTGGTCGGATCATGGGTTTCATCTGGGAGAAAAGGAGCACATTGAGAAGTTTGCGTTGTGGGAAAAAACCACCCACGTTCCCTACATCATCGTAGCCCCCGGACAGATTACGCCGGGGAAGGTCATAGAAAAGCCGGTAGACCTGACCACCATCTACCCTACCCTGGCCGAACTATGCGGGCTCCCCAGGCCGGACGGAATGGACGGACGGAGCGTGGTGCCTCTACTGCAAGGCGATACCTCGTTCCCTCCGGCTCTGATGACCTACCGGAAGGGCAATCATGCGATCCGTGCGGAGCGATGGCGGTATATCCGCTACGCTGATGGCACCGAGGAATTGTATGATCATGAACACGATCCGCACGAATGGAATAACCTGGCCGGACAGCACGACTACTCGGAGATTATCGCTGAGTTAAAAAAACATATTCCAGAAGAAAATGCCGATCAGGTACCTGATCTGACACCCTAAAAACACCATGCTACCCTTGACAATACTCACTACTACTTTTACAACAACCTGATTCCAACTCGATGATCATGAAAAAAAGCAAACTCCTGTACGGCATAACGTTCACCTTACTGTTTCTCTACCAAAGTAATCAATCAGTTTCCCAGCCTGCTGCAGTCATCGAGTGTGATCAGACTGATTTGTATACGCATCCCCGCTCAGTATCCAGTAAGGTATTTAACGCCTGGATAAGCTCCGACCGTTTTACCAAGAACCCCGATATGGTGGAGCTTCGCTCGGGCCGGCTGCTGCTGGTATACTCGGACAATGATGCCCACTGGTCGGTAGAAAACCAGGTCTTAACGATTCTGGCCAGCGACGATCAGGGCAAAAACTGGCGCCTGTTCTCCAAGGTCGACAGCGCCGACATGCGGCAGGGCGACGAACGGTTGGTGACGCCCCGGCTGAGTTACCTGAGCGACGGAAGGCTGGTGGTACTGTGCGATCATGATGACTTCTCCTATTTCCACTACGAGCAGGGATCGGGCATAGACGCCTGGTGGAGTGAAGACGGTGGAAAGACCTGGAGCCAGCCCCAGCGGACGGGTATTCTCGGCTTTGAGCCGGATCGTATGATTGAGTTGCCGGATGGCACACTTGCCGTAGGCTCGCATATTATGAATTCCGAATCTCAGGAATACGAAGAGATCATCTCGGTTTCGGCTGACGGGGGCAAGACCTGGAACAAGCGGGCTACCGTAGCGCACGACGGTTACCATTTTTTTTGTGAAGGTGCGATGGTGCTTCTGAACGACGGGAAAGAGCTGGCCTGTATCATGCGGGAAAACCACTCAGCGGGTATTCCCAGCTTTGTGGCCTTTTCCCAGGACAACGGCCGTACCTGGTCGGATCCCCAACCCTGCCCTTTCGCCCTGCACCGTCCTTACGCCAAACAGCTGAATGATGGTCGAGTGCTGGTGACCGGCCGGAACATGAACGGCGGACTGGGCTCCTACGCTTGGGTGGGCGATATGAAAGAAGAAGCCGGTACGATTGTCCCGGGCGGCCCCCGCATGCAGCACGAGGTGGCTCTTTCCGACGATGCTCTGGTGATCACCAACGGCCCGGAGCGGGAAGCTCGATATACCTTACTGCCCCCCGAATCTTCAAAAAGTGAGATACTGTTTGAAGTAGAAATGAAAGTTGAAGGAGCCGCCGATTCCGCGGTAGCGTTTATGTCGGTGAGCAAGCTCAGGGGCCCCCGCCCCCTGGTGTTGTATGTTTACCCTAACCGGATTTCTTTAGGAAGCGAGCAGGTAGACTTCTCTAAACCGATTGACATGACCAATTACCGAACGGTAACTCTTACCCACAAACAGGGGCTGTTCCGGGTACTGGTCGATGGAAAAGTGATGATCAACGCCCCTATCTCCCGAGAGGAAAACCGTATTGGGGAATTCAACAATACCGGGGACGTCTCCCGGCGAACTCAATTCGGACAGTACGGGAACAGTGGCAAAAGTTACTGGAGGCAGATGAATTACCGGGTTACCAATATCTCCCAACCGGATTACCACTGGCAGTGGACGGCAGAAAACGGGGAATATCCGAACCAATACGAGCGAGACCGTCTGATTCAGATTCATGCCAATCATCCTGAGCAGCAGCCCCGACCAGATCACGGGTATTCATCCTGGATTCAGCAGGAAGACGGTACGGTGTTTCTGGTAGATTATACCAATTGCGGAGACGTGCCGGAAAAAAGCCACCTGGTGGGGGTATACCTGACTCTCGAGGACATAAACTAAACTCTGTTGCCGATACCAAACGAGTCAAAAAAAGATCATGATTAACAACTTACCTTTAGCGTATCTCAGCTCCTTAGGAATAGCATTACTGTTGGCAGCTCCTCTGGCGGCCCAGCCGGTAGAGAATGTAGGAGTAGATATTTCCGGATTTTCTACCAACTACTACAGCATTCCCTTCCTTGATTTGAACAAGGATACGGCCCGACAGGTGGTTGTTGATCGAGAAGAGGGAGTCTATTTGGGACACCCATCTACCGTATTACTGGAAGATGGTAAAACTTTGTACATTGCCTATCCTAAGGGGCACGGCAAAGGAGCCTTGGTGTTGAAAAAAAGTGTGGACGGGGGGCTTAGCTGGAGTGAGCGTCTACCCGTTCCGGAAAACTGGGCCACTTCCCAGGAAGTGCCTACTTTTTACCCGGTAGAAGACAATTCGGGAAATAAACGCATCATTATGTTTTCCGGGAAATCACCGGCTCGCATGGCCGTATCGGAAGATCAGGGACAACATTGGTCGCCGCTGAAGAAAATAGGTGACTGGGGAGGAATTGTTCTGATGGGAGATATGATCAATCTTACCCGTAAGGGACATTACATGGCTTTGTTTCACGATGATCAGCGCTTCTTCACTCCGACAGGAAGACCAGAGCACGAGCAGGAATGGGCCCAGCAGAGATTGCAGCAGTTCACCTTGTTCAAAACCCTATCCACCGATGGTGGGCTCACCTGGTCTTACCCCGATACCATTTTCTCATCCCGGCTTATCCATCTGTGCGAACCGGGAGTAGTGCGATCCCCGGATGGGAAACAGATAGCGGTGCTACTACGGGAAAACTCCAGAAGATTGAATTCCCACATCATTTTCTCGGACGATGAAGGAAAAACCTGGACGCCCCCCCGAGAACTGCCCAATGCCCTGACCGGTGACCGACACCAAGCCATCTATACGCCCGACGGACGATTGCTGATTTCTTTCCGTGATAACTCTCCCGGTTATAGCCGGTATAATCACCTAAAAGAAATTTGCCAGGATTGTGATGATACGATTCTCTACCAGCAAGCCGGGCCGGTGAGCCCTACTTTTGGGGATTGGGTGGCTTGGATAGGTACTTACAAAGACCTGGTGGCCGGTCAGGAGGGGCAGTACCGAGTGCGGTTCAAAGACAATAAGAAGGGAGCTGATTGTGCTTATCCGGCGTTAGAACGCTTGCCGGACGGTACAATCGTAGCAACGACCTACGGACATTGGGAGGAGAACTCTCCTCCTTATATTCTGAGTATACGCTTCACCATAGACGAACTAGATGCTCTCTACGCCAAAAACATAAAAACAAGTAAATAATGAATCAGATACCCAAGAGCTTCCATTTAACAAGGAACACCCTTAGCCGCGAACTGGCGGATAGTCGGTGTTGGAGAGAAAGACCAAAATCTAGTACTGATCAATGTGAAATGTATGTCTTCTGCCACCGTATCTAAGCCACTGAACGCCCGAAGCCTCGGAGGAATCTGGGGAACACTTTTGTTGCCGATCAACCAGGACAACAGCATCGATTACTCAGGGTTGGCTCACGAGATAGACGTCTTGATTGAGGCTGGTCTGACCGGGATCTATTCTAACGGCACGGCCGGGGAGTTTCATAACCAAACGGAATCCGAGTTTGACCAAGTGCAGGCCTTACTGGCTGAGAAATGTCACGCCTGCGGGTCGCCGTTTCAGATCGGGGTCAGCCATATGAGCCCGGTGATTTCCTGGGAGCGACTGAAGCGTAGCCGAGGGCTACAACCGCATGCTTTTCAACTGATTCTGCCCGACTGGGTAGTGCTATCGGAACCCGAGCAGGTAGCCTTTTTGCAAGGAATGGCTGAGGCAGCTGACCCCGTACCCTTGGTGCTGTATCATCCCCCCCATGCCAAACAGGCATTACTGCCCCAGGATTACCAAAGACTATCCCGGGCGGTTCCCCGGTTGATCGGTATCAAGGTAGCTGACGGCGATGCCCGCTGGTATGCAGAAATGCGTCAGTATGCGGCTGATCTGGCCGTGTTTGTACCCGGGCACCATCTGGCTACAGGTATGAAAGAGGGTGTTGGAACAGGCGCTTACTCCAACGTAGCCTGCCTGAGTCCCCGGGGAGCCCAGCACTGGTACCGGCTAATGCAGCAGGATATCGCGGAAGCCTTAGGAATTGAGCATCAAATCGAAGCCTTCTTTTCTCGGTATTTGATGCCCTTACAAAGAGCAGGCTATTCAAATCCGGCGTTGGATAAGGTTTTGGCTGCCGTAGGTGGGTGGGCTTCGATTGGTACCCGTCTCCGCTGGCCCTACCGCGGAGTGCCGGAAGAAGTGGTGCCCGACATTCGCAGAGCAGCGCAGCGGTGCTTACCCTCATTCTTTTTTGACCATTTGAAGTGATCCTCATGCTACATACGACGGAAATTACCCTAGTCCATCGATACAATAGTCTGATTTGCTTTGGATTACTGGTGCTGATGATGCTGTACTCGTTACCGGGAATAGGTCAGAGTTTTACGAAAGAAAAGTTGGAATGGGGCCAGCTTCCCGACCTACCACCGGCTCTCGGTCAATCCCAACAACCTGGCCTGGCAGGTGCTTTTTCCGGAGCACACCATAACGCCCTCATTATTGCCGGTGGAGCTAATTTTCCTGACGCGCCCCCTTGGGAGGACGGTACCAAAGTCTGGCAAGATGAAATCTATGTACTGGAAAAAACCACCGATGGGTACCGTTGGCACACCGACCCTCAGTTTAAGCTGCCCTTACCGCTGGCCTACGGGGTCTCGGTTGCCACCGATGAAGGGTTACTGTGCATTGGAGGCAACAATCAGGACCAGGTGTCGGATCGGGTGTTTATCATTCAATGGCAGCCGGAAACCGGAACAATCACCATCGAGGAAAAACCTCCGATGCCTCACCCCCTCGCGATGATGGCCGGAGCCAGAGTCAATGATGAGGTTTATGTGGCCGGGGGGCAAATAACCCATGGGCAGACTAAAGCTACGAACACTTTTTTATCCCTTGATTTAAGGGACTTCAGCTGGAAAACTCTTCCTTCCTGGCCCGGTCCATCGCGAATCGTGCCCGTAGCCGCCAGCCAGAGCAACGGCAGCAATGACTGCTTTTACCTGTTCAGCGGCCGAAATGCCGCTCCCGGCCAAGAGACTGAGATACTATCGGATGCCTACCGTTACAATCCCGTTGAGAAGCAATGGAAGAAACTGGCCAATATCAGCTTACAACAAGATATATCCGTAATGGCCGGGACGGCTATCGGCAGCGGGGCCAACCATATTCTGATGTTCGGCGGAGACGACGGCCGCCTGTTTCAGGAGCTCGAGGAGCTAGACCGCCTGATCACCCAGGCGGCGGATACGCTGCAAGCCGCGGCCTTCGTACAACAGAAGCAGGATATTCTTACCAACCATCCTGGTTTCAGTAAGCGTATTCTGGCCTATCATACCATCACTGATACCTGGAATACTATCGGCGAACTGCCCGCCGGCAGTCAGGTGACAACCAACGCAGTGCGGTGGGAGGGCGACATTATCATTCCCAGTGGGGAAATTCGTCCGGGCATTCGTACCCCCCGGATCTGGCAGGCCAATATTGTCATCACCAGCGCATTTGGCTGGATCAACTTCAGCGTTCTGGGAGTCTATCTGATGTTGCTGGTAGGCGTAGGCATCTTCCTGGCCAAACGGGAAGGGAGTACCGAAGACTACTTCACCGCCAGCGGGCGAATACCCTGGTGGGCCGCCGGGCTGAGTATCTTCGGCACTCAACTCAGTGCCCTTACCTTCATGGCCATACCGGCCAAAACCTACGCCACCGACTGGAGCTACTTTATGCTCAACATGACGATCATTATGGTGGCCCCCATCATTGTCTATGGCTTTCTGCCCTTCTACCGTCGGTTGCATATTACCACTGCCTATGAGTACCTGGAAAAACGCTTTAACCTGGCGGTCCGGCTGGCGGGGGGCCTGATGTTTATCATTTTCCAGTTTGGCCGCATCGGTATCGTACTGTTTCTGCCCTCATTGGCCCTTTCCCTAGTCACGGGAATTGATGTGAGCGTTTGTATCCTGCTGATGGGTGGGCTTAGCATATTCTATACGGTACTGGGAGGCATTGAGGCTGTTATCTGGACCGATGTGGTGCAGGTGATAGTCCTGCTGGGCGGAGCACTCCTAAGCCTTATGTTGTTGGTAGTGGAAGCTGGCGGTATCAACTCCATTATAGATATTGCAGCTGATCAGCAAAAGTTTCATGTGCTGGACTTCAGCCTGGACCTGAGCCGCCCTACATTCTGGGTGGTCGTGCTGGGGGGATTAGGCGCTAATCTGATCAGCTACGGCAGCGACCAGACGGTGGTGCAGCGGTACCTGACGACCCAGGATGAAAAAAGTGCGGCGCAGAGTATCTGGGTTAGCGCCTGGCTGACCCTGCCAGCCACCCTGCTTTTCTTCAGCATAGGAACCGCCCTGTTCGTATTCTATCAGTTACATCCCAACCTGATGAACGCGGTGGCCCTGGACAATACGGACGCGATCTTTCCCTATTACATCGTTACGCAGTTGCCCACCGGAGTGGCCGGATTGCTCATTGCCGGGATCTTTGCCGCCGCCATGTCCAGCCTGGATAGCAGTATGAATTCTATTGCCACCGTCGTTACCCAGGATGGGTACCGACGGTTCCGGCCTCAGGTCAGCGACCGCACCGCCCTTCGACTAGCTCAGTGGACTACCGCACTGGTAGGGATCGCGGGTACCGCCTTTGCCCTGGTGATGGCCGGCTGGAATATTAAATCACTGTGGGATCAGTTTAATACCTTCATCGGTTTATTCGCCGGAGGGCTGGGAGGCCTGTTTCTGCTGGGCATGTTCACCCGCAAGGCCAACGGCCCCGGAGCCGTCATCGGCCTGATCGTCAGCGGACTGGTGCAGTATGCCATCAAAGAGTACACTCCAACCTACTTATTACTTTATACCCTCAGCGGCATTGTATCCTGCGTAGCGGTCGGCTATCTGGCCAGCTTTTTCTTCGAGCAAAAGCCGGACAAAGTGGAAGGGCTGACTATCTACACGCAGTATCGTACGATCAAAAAGAAACTTAATGTATAGAAGCTATGTCAAGAACCACCGACCTGGACAACCTGGACCAACAAAGAACCTTGCAAGGTAAATTTCGGGAAGACGGCTATGTCTTTTTACCCGGCTTCCTGAATCGGGAGGAAATTCGTACCGTACGGGCCAAGCTCAGTACCTTTATCAAGCACCGAGTAAAGGACATGCCACCCGAACAGGTGTACTACGAAGACAAGTCGGATCGGCGTACCCTGAAACAACTGCAGCAGTTGTTTGCCTACGATGACTTCTTTCGAGAAATGATGTTTGAGAGTCGTTTTGAACGTTTGGCGTCTATTCTACTGGAGGATTCCGTGGTGGGTAAGAATCTACAGTACTTTAACAAACCTCCGAGGATTGGAAAAAGCACCCCGGCCCATCAGGATGGCTACTACTTTATGCTGAACCCTCCGGAGGCGGTTACCATGTGGATGGCCCTAGAAACCGTGGACGAAGAAAACGGCTGTGTCCGTTATGTCAGAGGCTCACACAAAAAAGGCATGCGGCCTCACGCACCTACCCAGACCTTAGGCTTCTCCCAGGGCATTAGCGACTTTGGTACGGAGGAAGATCTTAATAATGAAGTTCATTTTCCAGCCAAAGCGGGTGATTTACTGGTGCATCATGCCCTGACTATCCACCGGGCCAACGGAAACCGCAGTACGACCCGCACCCGGCAGGCACTGGGTTTTATCTACTATGCCGCTCAGGCTCAGGAAGACCTGACTGCCCGGGAAGCGTACCAACGGAAACTGGATAAAAATCTGAAACAGCAAGCTCACATTTGATTCTTCCGGCCAGAGATACCAATGAAAAGCTAAAACGATTGTAAAATGAACCTGATGACCGTTTTCAACTATTGTCTACCATTCCTAGGAGTTTTTCCTATGTTCCTAGCGAGCCTTCCCAAAATTACTGCTCAACCTTTGGATTACTCGGTCACCTTGGAAACAGTCACCCGGGGTAGTGATCAGGCAGGCGAAAGTGCTGGTTTCATTTGGACGCAGGCCCGGGCCGCCTATGTACCCCAGGGTACGCCCTACGCAATCATGACCATGTCACAAAAGCTAAAGAGTGGCTCCGATGTATACTACGATCTTTACGAAACCTTTAGCTACGATACCGGGAAGACCTGGACTACCCCCCGGGTGATACCCTCCCTGAAGATTCACGATTACGGTCAGGGCTACCGCCGCTCCATGAGCGATATGACTCCCCAGTGGCATCAGGCTACCCAAAAAGTGCTTAACATCGGAAAATCTTTTTTCTACTCCGACGACAGCCATCCCGATCGTTCCCGCCGGGAAGTGGCCTACGCCGTATACGACCCGGTGACGAATTCCTGGGGCCCCTACCAGCAGTTAACATTACCGGCCCTGGATCACGATTCACTGCATCTGAGTGCACCAGTAGCCGGTTGCGTACAGTGGCTGGAAATGCCCAATGGTGAGGTGCTCCTCCCCATCTTTTATTATAAAATGAACGACCAGCAGGCAGCGGCAGCCAGCCGGGAGACGTTTGATGTTGGAAATTTTATGAACAGCGATGATCTGGGCCATGTCACCACCGTGGTTCGCTGCCGATTCGATGGTGAAAAGCTCACCTATCTGGAACACGGTGATGAGCTGGCCCTGAAAGCGGGTCGAGGATTGTACGAGCCTTCTATTACTGTATTTGAAGGTGAGTATTTTCTGACCCTGCGGGCGGATAAAACAGCCTATGTCACCAAAAGCTCGGATGGTTTGCATTTCGAGACAGTCCGGGAATGGAAGTTCGACGATAAGACGGTACTGGGCAGTTATAATACTCAGCAGCACTGGGTGCGGCACAGCGATGGGCTGTTTCTGGTGTATACCCGGAAAGGAGCGGATAACGACAAGGTGTTCCGCCATCGCGCCCCACTGCTTATGGCGCAGGTCAACCCGGAAAAGCTGGAGGTGATCCGGGCTACCGAACGGGTCATTGTACCTCAGGACGGAGTGGCCCTGGGCAATTTTGGCATCACCGAAGTGGACGAAAACGAGACCTGGGTCACCACGACCGAATACTGGCGAGGGGAAACCAAAAATACCGATAACGAGGTCTTTGTCGCTCGCATCCGATGGAGCAAACCCAACCAGCTCGCTCGAAAGTGACTGATACTTACGGATAAAAAACATGAAAAAACTCACCTGGTTTTTGGTATTCGTTCTGCTCATGAGAGTCGTCGTGGAGGCGCAGGATCCCCCCCAGCCTCCGCCAAACTTTCTCTTCATCCTGGCTGATGACCTGGGATGGTCCGACCTGGGGTGCTACGGAAATACTTTTCATGAAACGCCCTATATTGATCGGCTGGCTCAGCAGGGCATGAGATTTACGAATGCATACGCTGCCTCTCCGGTATGTTCACCTACCCGAGCCAGTATCCAAACCGGGCTTTACCCGGCCCGGATCGGTATGAACATGATCATCAACCCGCATCGCCGCCCCTGGGCCGAGCTTTCACCCCCGAATAATCGCTGGAACCTGCCGGATAACACTCCTACCCTAGCTGAAGCTCTACTCCCCTCTGGCTATGTCTCCACCCTTATTGGAAAATGGAATTTAGGTTATGATAACCCCGATATGCCGGTGGACCGAGGCTATCAGGCTCCGCCCCATGAGGGGCTTGATAGTCTGAACGAACGTTACCGAGAAGCTGTGGTCAGTTTTGCCCAGGAAAACTCAAACAAAGGAACAGGAAAAATTACTCAGCTGGCGGTGAAGTTTCTGGAAGAGCATCGGGATACTCCCTTTTTATGTTTCGTCTCTTATCACTCGGTGCATATCCCGATGGAAGCCCGGGCGTCCTCTATTCAGAAATTTGCCGAAAAGAAAAAGACACAGACTACGAATATCCATCCCAAATACGCCGCCATGGTGGCCGATACCGACGAATCGGTGGGCCTGCTCCTGCAGGTACTGGACAGTCTGAAGCTCAGCGACAACACGTTGGTGGTCTTTTTCTCCGACAACGGCGGGTTGATTCAGGTGTATCATCAGTGCGGCCCCATCATTACCACCAACGCTCCGTTGCGGGGGGAAAAGGGCACCCTGTACGAAGGGGGTATCCGGGTGCCGATGATCGTCCGGTGGCCCGGACAGATACCGGCCGGCGCCCTTTGTGATGAACCCGTGATCAGTCAGGACTTCTTCCCGACTTTACTGGAACTATCCGGAGCCAGGACTGAGCAAAGGAGCGATGCCAAATCACTGGTGCCCTTACTCACACAACGAGGAGGTTTTCAGCGGTCGGCATTATACTGGCATTATCCGGCCTATCATCATTCAACTCCGGCAGCCGCAATACGGGTGGGCGACTACAAACTGATTGAATTTTTTGAGACTGGCGAGATCGAACTATACTACCTGAAAGAGGACATCAGCGAACAACAAAACATAGCCACCCAGGTTCCCGAAGTAGTTCAGGAGCTTCGGAAGAAACTGGCGGACTGGCAGCAGGAGATAAAGGCGGGCATGCCCGCCCCAAATCCTAACTACAACCTATCAAAAGCCTACATCTGGGGTGAGCGGCCGGAAAAACCCTGGCTGGCTGTGAATACACGCCCCCTGCCGATGCAGGAAAAATGTCAACTTTTGGACGAAGACGAGGAGATACTCAACCAGGAAACCATAGAATAAGAATACTATGAACGGAAAAGAATTAGCCCAGGCACTAACGACCGGAAAGCACGTTTACGGCACGCTGATTGTTTCGCCTTCCCCTTTCTGGCCATCCACCGTGGCTTCCCTGGGATTGGACTTTGTATTTATTGATACCGAACATATTCCATTGGACCGGGAGAAACTAAGCTGGATGTGCCAGAGCTACCGGGCGCTGAAACTAGCTCCTATTGTGCGTATTCCCTCGCCCGACCCATTCCAGGCCTCTATGGTCCTGGACGGCGGGGCAACCGGAGTCATTGCGCCTTACATCGAATCGGCCGATCAGGTACGGGCCCTGGCGGGAGCCGTAAAACACAAACCACTCAAGGGAAGGCGGTTAGAGGATCTGCTCCGGCAGTCAACCACCATAGAGCCAGACCTATCAGATTACCTGGCCCAACACAACGCTGGCAACGTACTGATTGTCAACATTGAAAGTACGCCAGCGATGGAAGCCCTGGATAACATTCTATCGGTGCCGGAGCTGGATGCGGTGCTCGTCGGCCCGCACGACCTAAGCTGTAGCCTGGGCATTCCGGAACAGTACGATCATCCCCGGTTTATGGAGGCGGTGGATACCATCTTCCGCCAGGCTCGGCAGCGGGGTAAAGGTGCCGGAATCCATATGATTTACCCCCGAGGATTCGAGCAGGAGATTCTCTGGGCTCAGCAGGGAGCCAACTTAATCCTACACAGTGCGGATCTGATTGCTGTAAAGGAAACGCTTAATCAGGAATTTGCGCATATCAAGGCCGCCTTAGGCGATCAGCCTACCTCAAATGATCATGAATCTTTTAACATATAATCAATGAATAAACTAACCGGACTCATTGCCGCTCCTTTCACCCCTTTTCGGGAAGATGGTTCGATTCATCTACCCCAGATAGAGGTGTTAGTAGAGCATCTGATAGCCCAGCAAATCAAAGGGGTATTCATCTGCGGTAGCACCGGAGAAGGCCCGTCTATGACCGTAGAAGAACGCATGCAGGTGGCCGAAGCTTTCGTAAACCTATCCGACAAGCGTCTATTTACTTTCGTACATGTTGGCCATAACAGTCTGGCGGAAGCTAGAAAACTAGCCGCCCACGCGCAGCAGATCGGAGCCGATGCTATCTCAGCAACCGTACCTACCTACTTCAAGATCAACACGGTAGAAGCCCTGATCAAAAGCCTAGGGGAGATTGCCGAAGGGGCCCCGGACTTACCTCTGTACTATTACAATATCCCCGGACTCACCGGGGCCAATCTGGACATGGTAGAATTTCTTATGCAGGTCACGGATCATCTACCTACCTTGGCCGGAATTAAGTATACTGCCCCCTGGCTGCACGAGTATCAGGCCTGCCTAAATACCGCCCGGGGAAAGTACGATGTGTTGTATGGTACTGATGAAATGCTGCTCAGTGCACTGGCAGTAGGTGCCAAGGGATTTATCGGAAGCACCTACAATTTTGCCGCGCCTATTTACCATCAGGTTCGGACTGCCTTTGAACAAGGGGATCTAATTACTGCTCAGCAGTACCAGGCCCAGGCAGTAGAGATCGTGCGTATCATTCTCCGATATAGTGCTTTGTCTTCGCAAAAAGCCATCATGAAGATGATAGGTCTGGATTGTGGACCGGTACGTTTACCTCTTTCCGAGCTTTCCAATTCACAGAAAGCTGCTCTCAGGCAAGACTTAGAAGAGATCGGCTTCTTTGAGCAGATCAAGTCGACTATTGACCGAAAATGATTCGAAATTGGCCAAATAAACCAATAAGCGTCCCTAGCTAACCTGGTCCAGTTCGGGCGGGTCAGCTCCGGAGAAGCAGAGTTAGCCAGGAAAATAAATTACTAATGCATAAGATCAAGGAGATACGCCCGGTATTGCTGAGTGCCCCCTATGCCGATCCGGAAACCAATCAGGAAGTACAGATCCACCTGCCCAGCCAGCATCGTAGCTGCGGGTTGGTAGAAATCACCTTGGAAAATGGTATTAAGGGTTTGGGCGAGGGGTACCTGGCGGTCTTCGCCCCTCGGGTGTTCGAGCAGCTTATTTACCTGATGCGCCCTTATCTGATCGGCCGAGATGTGATGGATTTTCGTAAAATATACCAGGATATGCAGTTGGTGATCGGTTACTGGAGTATGCAGGGGGCAGCCAGACATGCCCTCAGTGCCGTAGAAATTGCCTTGCAGGATTGCCGCGCCCGGGCCTTGGATATGCCGGTGTACCGGTTGCTGGGTGGAAAAGGGAAGGGCTCGCTCACGCTGTACGGTAGCGGGGGCGACTCAATTTCTCCCGAAGCGATGCTGGGGGAACTAAGGTACCTAGAGAAGTTAGGTATTCAGTACTTTAAGATCAGAGCTCAAAACCACCAGAGTGCCAAAGCCATTTGGTGCATGCAACAGGGCGCAGCCCGGAGAATTAATATTGCCATTGACATGACCCAGAATCTCCAGGACCCGGGACAATCTGTGAGCGATGTGGTCAAGTTTGTCAACACTGTGGAGCAGGCTTCGGGGCAACACCTGTTTTTCGTGGAAGAAGTGCTGGGGCCGACCAAAGTGAAAGATTACCCTCTGCTTCGGCAACAGCTGAACGTGAAGGTAGCCGGTGGTGAAATCGTTACTACCCCGCAGGAACTGATTGAGCGGATCGCTTCCGGAACGTACGATATCGTCCAGCCCGATGCCACGGTTATCGGTGGGATTAGTGCAGTGACAGAGGTCATCAACACTGCCCGTCGCTACATCACCGAAACCGTAGTCCACTGCTGGGGGGGACCGGTAGGCATGATGGCCAACTACCACGCGGCTCTGGCCGGGGGTAGCACCTTGGTGGAATGGCCTATGCCTCAGTTTGTCCTTCGGGAGGCGATGGTTGTAGACTCTTGGCGGATTGAGAAAGGGCAGCTCTGGTTGTCGGAGGCTCCGGGACTGGGAGTAGAGCTTAGCCCGGAAGTTGAACAAGCCTTCGCTTTTCAGGAAGACGCCATCTATCACTGCTTCGCTCGTTCCCGGGCAATGTACCAGGAAAGCCAATGGCTTTCCTGATTCCAACCCCCTATCTATGATAGTATATCTTTACTGTATCCAGACAACTAAGTGTTGATTAAGGGGTAATCTCCTCAGGATTCCATACTGTTGCTGCTATTTAATTGTGCTCATCCTGGTTTTTCGTTTTCATCCAATAGCAAATAACAATCTGACCTTTACTATTTACCGTTGCCACTGGATACCCCGTGTCCCATCCGTATGGATCATCTCTAAGAGTAATCATTTCGCTCCAGGTGTTTCCTTTGTCATCGCTTACCCTCGCCAGAAGTCTAGAGTTTTCACAGGCTCGTTTATCAGCCGGACGAACCCACATCACCGTTACGACCCGTTTGGTTCCGTTTTCCAGCGTTACCACATTGGTGGAAGTCGGACAACTATTATTCCCCCGGAGATTCGCCTAATCGTAGCAAGTGTGACTAAGTTTTTTCTTTAGACTCCGACTTACATCAAACCAACCGGTCCTCGGCCAGACCTTCTCTCCCTGGCTACCACTCCGACAAGACGCAATCGGCGATAGGTCGTTTTAAGCAGGTGAGCAAAAGTTTAGAGGTATTTTTTAAATTGGGATAAAAAGCCTATGCGCTACATAGCTTCCTTGAACCAAGAAGAGGTTCAACAATTGCAAACCATCCTTCACGACAGTGAAAAACACCGAGAACGGATGCGGGCTCATGCTATTTTGTTGAGTCATAAGGGCTACAAAATCAAAGTTATTGCCGACATCTGCCAAGTAGATCGGGATACTATCAGCCAATGGTTTACGCGATGGGAACAGCATAAACTAGCTAGTATCTCGGATGCAGCCCGTTCCGGCCGACCTAGCTGTTTGAGTGAGCAGGAAAAAAAAGCATTTTGGAGTATATAGATGGAGCTATACGTCAGATAAAACAACTTGTGCGTTATATTGCCGAACAGTTTGGCAAGCAAGTCAGTGTCTGGACCCTTAAACGCTTCTTGAAAGCCGCTGGATATCGCTACAAACGCATGCGTCGGAGCCTAAAAAGCAAGCGTGATGAGGTATTATTTGACTTTTTTCAACACGAACTCAAGCACCTACAGCAGCTAGGAGCCGCAGGGGAGATAGATCTAATTTACTTTGATGAAGCAGGGATTAATCTAACCCCGGTGATACCCTATGCCTGGCAGCCAAAGGGAGAACGCTACTTGCTACCTTCTTGCCGGAGTGAAAACCTGACGGTATTGGGCTTTATGAATCAGTCCGGTCAGTGTTACAGTTTTTTGTTTGAAGGAGCTGCCAGTGGGACTGTGGTGACCGCGTGTATAGATGCTTTTGCCGAGCAAATCACCAAGAAAACAGTAGTCATTTTAGACCAGGCTTCTATTCACACGTGCAAGCAAGTCTGGCAAAAAATACCTGAATGGCAGCAGAAAGGACTGTATTTACAGTTCATACCGCCCTATTGTCCTGAACTAAATCTTATTGAAATCCTGTGGAAGTTTATCAAATACTACTGGCTAGATCTGAGGGCTTATCAGAGTATTGAACTACTGAAAGAGGAGGTGATAGAAGTATTAAAGAACATAGGTACTAAATACCAAGTTAATTTTACTTAGGTGCTTAATGCGGAATTAGGAATTTCAAATTACCTTTTCCACACTGTAAAATGTCGCCTTCCTGATACTGGCTCGTGTATAAGCAATGTTGATAGGCATGCGTTGATTATCTTATAGGTGTTGTAATATACTTTTCTAAAGTCTTAGCAGTTTGCTGGGCATTTTCTACTTCCGGTAATTCATTGTCTCCGATAGTGTAAAAGATAAATAAACCCTCAATAAACATTGTACTATTTGTAGCAGTAAATTGGGAAACGATAATTTGCACCAAAACCAACCATTCTGTATTTTTAGAATCAGTTGTTTCACCCATACAATTTGATACTATTAGCTATCAACATATAGGTGAACCATTCGGTGAACTGACAACAATAGTTCTTCTAAGACGCTGAAATACAGAGGGTTATAAGGCATTTTTTCATCCTGCCGCCCCGACGAACCTATCAAATAGCGATAAACCCTTTCAAATTATATGATTTGAGAGGGTTTTTTATGCACAAATCATTCATTTGATTCCAATTCTTATGACGAAGTGGGTGAACTATTCGGTGAACCAATATTATTTGGATGGCTGTTCACCAAATTGCACGAAAATGATGATAATCAGTCGCTTACACTATATATCTTGATTACTCTTGGTCAGAGAAAAACCAAAATCAAATAGGGCTAAAAACGCGCAAGTAAAATGAACATGGAATACCTGATACTACAGCTTTTTTGCAGTATTGCAAAGGGGTTTAGTACTGAGCACTTGCCCCAGAGATGATATCAAGAGTACCATAATCTGAAGTAGTTGCGACTTAATCTGCCCTAAAGAGGAAATCAAAATTATGGAAGAATCGTTATCTTAAGCAAGAATAGTAAGATTATGAGCATCAAAGAAAAAATCCGTCAATCACTCAATACCCTCAGCGAGCAGGATTTGGCTAAGGTAGAGCAGCTTATTGAAGAGCTTAAGAATAAACAGGCGACGCAACCATCGTCGGCACGCCGTCGCACCCAACACCTCAAAACCTACGATCTGGGTGGTAAGTACGATCAGGTGAATATTCGCGACGTAGCCTATGAGTAAGCTACTGCTGGATACCAATCTGCTCTTTTATACTATCGACCAATCGTCGTCTTTTCATGCAGCTACCACTACGTTTCTCGACGAAACTGAAAACGAGCTGTATACGACCTCCAAAAACATCAGCGAGTTTTTGGTAGCCACTACTCGCGGCGATAGTCCTACCCTCACCCCCGAGCAAGCTCTAAATGCGGTGGACGGCTTCCGGCAGTTTATCACCGTTCTCTATTCTACTGAAGATACCTTTGATCAATTCAATACGCTAATGCAAAAGTATCAGCCCAAAGGCAAAAAAATCCACGATTACGAAATAGCCTCCATTGCCCTAGCAAACGGCATCAACCAAATTGCTACCTACAACACCTCTGATTTTGCAGGTATTACTGAAATAACGGTAGTCACCCCCTTAAGTTGACTTCGCGATATACAGATTACTTTTATACTAGTCAGGATTATTTCCGCCCAACCCATGTCCGGTTAAATGCTCCCAATTGTCCGTATTCCTACCTTGTTGTCTACCACGATTCTGCTTAGTAACCACCTTATTTTTTGGAGGGTTAAGCACTGATCTAACCAATAGACTCCATAGGTAGGGAAGCACCTGGATATTCCCGATGAAGCTGGACACGATATTCCAAATAAGGCTGAACACCTACCGGCTGCGCTCTGAAGTTTATGTCGAAACCCGCCGGATTGTACGTGTTCCACAATACCATCATCAGCGAAAACACCAATGCCCAGACCTTCTCCAACGCCCACTTCCGGAACAATCTCTTTATGGGTACCGGGAAATCCGGCCGACCGGTAGCTACCTTTCCCAATGCCACGGCCTATTCCACCTCCGATTACAACGGCTATCGTCCGAATCCCGCGGACAATAACTTCCGCTGGGTGTCTCCTTCCGGGAAATTGCGGGATTACTCGATCACGATGAACGAAGAAGGAGAAGCCTTTTCATCGTTGGAGCAGTTCGCCGCCGCCAGCGGACTTGACAAACACAGTATGGTGGTAGATTACGACATCTTCGAAAGTCTCCAGCCGCCTGACCCTGAAAAACCCAGTCGTATTTACCACGCGGTCGACTTCAACTTTAGCTTAAGCCCGACAGGAGAAGCGGTGGATGCCGGTCTGCACCTGCCCAATGTGAACGATGACTTCCGGGGAGATGCCCCGGACCTGGGAGCCCGGGAAGCCGGAAGCGAGGAACCCGTGTACGGCCCGCGGGGCGACGTCTTCAACCGGCCCTTTTACCGCTAAGATACAGCGCGTAATGGCGTATAAGTTAATCATCAGGCAACCTTCAAAGTTGGCGGCCGCTACCATACTTCAGTAAATTCTAACATGGCCAGTTTTACCTCCGCCAACGAAGTTAATATGACAGCCCGGATCAGTTCTACCTTAAGCGTATTAAAGCCGACACGGCGCGGAAACTCTCGGCTACAGTGTTATCTAACAGTTACCTTTTCGATCGGGTACCGAGCGCTCATACGCTGATTTATCAATAGATGTACCTTGAGTATATCTCTAAACTCACGACAGGCAAATTACACTCCCCTCCGACCGGGTCGCTGGAGCGATGGAATATTAGATCAGATCCTATCGGCTTTTTTTGAATAGTCATTTTCCAGGCGGAAATCACCGCGTCAACCGCTGTCTTTTTGTAATATTGCCCTTGGTTCTCCAAAACGCCTCAATCTCTTCCAGGCTTTTCCCTTTGGTTTCGGGAACATATCTATAAAAGAACAGGGTTGCCAAGAGACACATTACGGTAAAAGTGAAAAATCCTGCTGCCATACCTATTTTGGCAACATACCATGGAAAAATAAATGCCGTCAAAAAATTAATTCCCCAATTGGCAAAGGTGGCTATAGACATAGCCCTTCCTCTTATTCGAGTCGGAAATATCTCTCCGGTCAGAACCCAAATGACCGCATTGATTGAAATTGCCAGACTGGCCATATAGATGCACAGCATTATTACAATCCAGATACCGGAGGTCTGTCCCAAATAAAATTGCGTTGCTATGATGAACAGCGACACAAAGACAGACGCCATACCCCATATAAGTAGAGGACGACGCCCCCAACTATCTATTTTCCAAAGGGCAATAACGGTAAAAATTAGATTGATAATCCCTATTGCCACTTGAAACTGAAGTGCGCTATCGAGTTTAAAACCCGCACTCTCAAGAATGGTAGGCCCATAGTATACAATAATGTTGACCCCCGTAAATTGTCCGAACACCGACAACCCAACACCGACGATTAATGCAAGGCGCAAACCGGGTTTAATTAATTCGCTTATTTTCCCTTTTACATGATTAACGGTTTGCCTGATCTCTTCCAATTCTATTTTGGCAATCTCAACTCCACTTATTTTTAAAAGAATAGCGTAGCCTTGATCATGCAGCCCGTTTTTTATAAGCCATCGAGGACTTTCAGGAATTAAAAATAACATGAAAATAAAGAGTCCGGCGGGTATCATTTCAGAACCAAACATGCCCCGCCACACTTCAGAAACCAAATATTTAGTGAATACCCCCATTCCACCCACAAATGGCTCAGTGGTTTGGGATAAATCTAAAAGCAGCCAATTGGAGAAATAAGCCAATAAAATACCTATCACAATAGACAACTGATACAAGGCAACGAGTCTGCCCCTGATGTTAGGTGGAGCAACCTCTGAAATGTACAGAGGTGCCAATACAGAGGCCATTCCAACACCAATACCACCAATAAGTCTGGCACCAATAAGGGCTACAAAATTGGGAGGAATTGCCGACCCCAATGCCGAAATAAAAAACAACAGGGCAGCCATCATCAGAACAGGCTTTCTACCGTATTTGTCGCTTAAAGCTCCTGCGATGGCAGCCCCCACAATAGCTCCTACAAGTGCCGAACTGGCAAACCAACCCACTTCAATTTTATTGAGCGAAAAATAGCTTTCAACAAAACTAAACGTACCTGAAATAACGGCGGTGTCGTAGCCAAAAAGTACACCTCCTAAGGATGCGGCAAAACAGATTAGTGCGAGAAACCCTTTACTCCCCATTTTATGCGAATTTTTGAAACTTGCATATCTTCAACGGTTGTTTGACCCTATCATATCCAATGTTTTCCACCCTTGGTATAGGAAACGGGGAGTATGAAAACAACCTTTCCACTTCCCTCCTTTTTGTGGCAATAAAACCTCACCTCTGCGGTTCAGGTAGCCATACCACTCACCACAGGCTTTATCGGCAAAATGCTCCCAGGCATAAGTATGAAGTTTCTCGAACCACTCCCAACATTTTGTATTTCCGGTATAAGCATATCCTTTTAGCATAGCCAAAATAGCCTCCTGATGTACCCACCACAACTTCTGATCCCAATCGAGGCGGTCAGGGGGATTGCCCAACAGGTCTTTAAAATAAAAGATCCCGCCATACTTGTGGTCCCAACCAAAATCGAGGATATTAAACGAAATATCGATAGCCTTTTTTATCAGCTTTTTGTCTCCGGTACGCCTGCCAATATCAATCATAAACCACATGGCTTCCAAACCATGCCCGGGATTAACCAACCTCCCATCAAATGTATCGCTAAAGCTACCATCGGCCGCTACCGTTTCCACGATCAAACCGTACTCTTTTCGGTAGAATACGTCCATCACTTCTTTAGTAGCAAACGCTATGGTTTCATGTACCAACGAAGCATCCAGTACATGTTCCAACTCCAAAACCAGGTTAGATAAAATCATAGGCAGGGCAAAGCCTTTAGTTGGGCGTGTGCCGGGGAATGATTTATCATATCTCCCTTTCGGGTTTTCCTTTCTGCGAAGGATATTCAAAAATGTTTTTTTCGCCAAATCACTGTATTCATTATTTTCAGAGGCTTTGCTGAGTTGAGCAAAAGCCATGGCCGCAAAACAATCCGAAAAGATATTGTAGGGTTGAACAAGGGGCTCGCCTTCCCTATTGAGCGAAAAATACCAGTTGCCTTCCTGGTCAATCCCGTTATTCATAAGAAAACGGGCACCATGCTCTGCTATACCCAACCATTCCTCTTTGGCCTCCATATTATTATACAACATGGAAAACAGCCACACCTGACGGCTCTGAAGCCAAATAAATTTATCGGTATCATATACTTTACCATTTCTGTCAAGGCAGGTAAAATAACCGCCATATTCTTTATCTGGTGAGTTTTTTAACCAAAATGGTAACACATTTTCCAATAGTGTATCCTGATATAGCTGTTTATAAAGATTAATGTTCATAGGCTCTGATGAAATAAGTTTTTGATTACTTATCTTTTAATGTTCCACCCCCGGCAACATCATGCCCCATACTTGATCAATCTCATCCCCAATGGTGGATTCTTTCGTGATATCCCAGAAACTTGTCTCTTTTAATTTCAGGGCAAGCGTTGTTGTAATAAAACTTTGGGTCCAACCGGTAAGGGTTCCCCAGGCTCCCCAACCGTGGTCAGCATTGGAACCGTAATACTCCCAGTTTTCGTAATCAAAGGCCCGAAACCAACACCCATCAAGGTCGGCACGTCCATGGGTTGTAGTCTGGATTCGTACCAGGAAATCGGCCAATTTGTCTACTGCTTTTAGATATTTTGGTTCCCCGGTGGCCCTTGCTGCTTCATTTAAAGCAAAAAAAGCAAAGTTGGTGGTATAGAGCATGTCAGCTACCGGCTCACCATTGAACTGTATAAGTGGCGCCTCGGTCGTACCGTAATGGTCATTGCTTTTGGGCGCAACGTATCTACCATTACCTCCAATTCCCAGTTCTTCCTGCAAGGCGCCACAAGCCACCTGATTTCTTAACAAATCGTCGCATATTTGCTTTAACCAGATTCGGTGCTGTGGTGTATCTTCTGCACGTACCAGCCACGATAGGGGCAATATCATCCTTGCCCGCTCCTGCTGAAGGCCATTGGTCCATAACCAATTTGCCGAGTAGTTATCCATCGTAATTTTTATCGCTGTTTTAGCTTTATCAAGAAGTGGTTGGTAAGCTGTTTTATCGTACAACCAGAGGTATGTGGCCCAAAGCCACGATTCATAATGAGGGGCAATATTCTCCAGGTCTCTTTCCATCAATACCTGCCAGGTAAGCTGGTCAATATTTTCCCCCATAAGGGCACCACTCCGAAATCCCTTTTGACCGGAAGTACGGAAATTTGCCAGGATCAGTTCGGTAATTTGTTTATCCCAACTTTTGCTATTCAAAGCCACCGAGGCCAAAATGGACCCAAGGATAATACGCGCGTTGTCATCCCCATAGTAACGGTCAATATGTGTATCGGCCCAGCCTATCAGCCCATAGGAGGATTTTGAGGGATCTTTGCTACTTGCTGTTTTAAAGGTGTTTGTATTGTACAAGAAGTTCATCAGGTTGGAAGCAACATCTACATACTGTGGATTTCCCTTAATAACGTTTGCCATGGCATAGGTCATGGCAGATTCAGCCACACAATCAGCCCGCAACCAGTAACGATACTGCTGGCTTCCATCAGGATTAATCCATGAATAGTGTCCTTCCATGATTCCAAGCGAACCATCTCCCGAGGCCAAGGATAAGTCCATTGGCGGGCCAACAGGTAACTGCAGCGTATCAATTTGTTTCCAAGTATCCTTCCAATCAGGATGGATCAGAAATCGTGATTTTTTATACCATGCTGCGCCCCGTTCAATGGCATCCTGGTAGGCATTATCAGACAAAGGCTCATCGGGTTCATAAGCCGGCTTCACTAAGGGTTCCCAGGTGATGTCCTCCTTTTCCATACCAATAGAGAGAAGTGAAAGTATGCCTCCCAGAACATTTCTGCAATGGTCGTAAGGTGTATAACGGCTTTTTACAAAGTCACTCAACTTGGTTGTTGATACCAAAACACCATGATCTTCAAAAAGTACCGGAAAGTTGGGAGTATCTTCAAGACCGTAAACAGCATCCTTAAAACCGGCTACTTTAGCCCCTTTCAGGTGGCATTCCCTATCGGGTACATGAACGTATGAATAGAGGCCGGCATCGATGATGCTCAAATTGTGTTTCTCGCCCAGGAATGTTGAAGTAACAATAATCCGTTCTTTTTTTGTCGATTTGATTTCCCCGGTTCCTCCGGATGGTAAACGATTGGGGAATTCCACAAAGATCTTTAAGTTTTTTTCTTTTGCTGTTTTATAAAAACCTACCGGAAGGTTCGTCTTTTGTCGGGGATAGTCTTTGGCCAGTATTAATAAGGTTTCATTATCTGGGCAGGACTCCAGTGCTTTCGCTATATCATCATAACGTCGGCAAGCCTGCTCCCGGTTTTTCAACAACTGATAAAGATCGTTACTTTCATCACAGTATATACTTATGGCATTATCCCCAATCTCCCCCCCGATATCATGGTTATCTTCTACTTTTTTTTCTTTGCACGAAATGGTTAGCATCCATAAAAGGAGTGAAAATGTTAAACCAGCTGTTCTGACCATGCTACTGACTGAATTTGTTCTTCGATATAACATTATTAGTCTAATTACTCATGTAGTTCAATAGTCCGCTACAGTTCTCGATCGGTATCAAAATTATCTTAACAAGATGTATCTTTGGTTGATGAAAGGTAAGAAAAGATACATAAAGCTGAATGAAGCCCGGCGTCAAGAATTGCTTTTGGGCTTTAAAACCGGCAAAAAGCCGGTCTTCAGAATGCGTTGTCACTTAATTCTACTCAGTGACCAAGGCCATGATGTTCAACGAATTGCTGAGTTGTACCAATGAAGTCGGCAAAGCGTGGCGAACTGGTTTACCCGCTATGAGCAAGGGGGGGGTGGTCGCCTTGCTCACGGCTCGGGCCGACGGCCTATCTTACGCATTGACGATGCCGCAGAAGTCCAGCAAGTGGAGAAGTTGGTAGACCAGCACCCCCAGACTCTTCGGCCGGTCTTGGCCGCTTTGAGTGAGCATGGAAAAGTGCTGTCAAAGCGGACGTTACCGCGCGGCGGCCGCAACGATTTTTAAAAAGCTTAGCCGACGTGGTGCCCCACCGGATGGAAGCGTTTCCGAAGAAGCCCGTTAGGCCAACCTGGTCAGAAAATATATGAACAAAAATGTCAACAATTAGTGATATTACATACGTTTGCCGCCCTGGGCTATATTGATCTACCAATTGGGGACGAAACCGGCTTTTCTATGGCACCTTCTGTACTTTATGGGTGGCTAAAACCGAAAGATTACTCTGCTAAAGAACAACTACAACAAGCGACCTTCAATATTCTGAGACAGTTCGGTGCAGAGTTTCAAATCAACTTCTCAGTCGCTTAAAAGTTGTTACGCTAATTATGTTAAACTACTTATTTCCCCGTATATGTTTTTCCCCAATGTTATTTGGTGAAGTTGAGTTCTTCTACACACAAGAACAGAATTCTCAATAGGTGTATCAGAGACAACAAACCTGACTTATATGTCATTTTTGAGTATTGGGATGAAAGGTTCTCCAGCTATGCCAGAATTCCTGGTACGCATTAATCTTCTTTAACGGTTTACCCTCTTCTGCAAAAGGCATGCCCCGTAGGTCGTACTTCTGATCCTGGTAGATGAGGGTATCATTCTCAATGCTGAAAACTACCTCTTCGCCGGGCCTCTCAAAGGCAAAAAAACTCTGCTGATCGGAGGCTAAAACCAAAGTGATGGGCGTGTTTCCCAAAGTTTCATTGAAGATTCTTTTTTCCTTCAGCTGATTCCAGTCAAAGGCTCTGCTTTCGTTATCTACCACAATGCCTACTACCCATGACTTATCTTTCCAGGAAAGGGTATCGGTTCTGGTCAGTTCTCCCCGCTCCACTCCGAAATCATAATCCTCCAAAGAGGCATAAGCCTCTGCAAATGTAGAATCTGCTTGCATCACCAGACTATGGGGATAAAGGGCTAACCATTGTGCCAGCGTAGTCTGTTCGGTGTGTAATTCGGGCAGCATTTGCCCTTTAAGTTTGCCTGCGATGGCTTCCCCATTGGCTTGCCGCCACCAGCTTTGGGTAGTTTTGTCTTCAAACATGGCGTTGAAATGATCCATGCCTACCAGCCGGAAGGTTTCCGGCCTGCCCTCCACCTGGGGCTCAAACACCCGTCCGGTGCGGCAAACAGAACAGTAGGACACCATGATAGGCTTACCTGCTAGCGTATCCAGCACTTGATGATGATAGGCAATGAGTTGTATAGGATACGCTCTGGCCTCACCCTGATGCTGCACCCCCAACACCAGCTTATCCATCGCGATGGTATTGGATGCAGCATCCTGCATACTCAGATGGGTAGGTTGGTAGAACATCACATCAGCGGAGAGCCTGAAATTGAATATTCCTGCGACAACTGCGGCTACCACCAGCGCAGACAAAGCGATCCACTTTCGGGATTGAAAAGCAGAATAAGCACCGGCTGCTATGCACACCATACACAAGCCTCTGAAAAACCATCTCCAGGAATGTAGAAAATAAGCCAGATCTACACTTTCCATGTTCTGGCTGCCCGGCATGGGCATGATGAAGTATACTCTCAGTACTTCAAATACAATGATCCCTGCCAGACCGATGTAAAATAACTTCTTCATGATATTTTATTTATTGGGATCGTAGTGGGTATATCCTTCCTCCGCCCGATGAGGGCCCCGCTCGATATAAAATTCACGGTCCTCGGGGGCTGAGGTGCCTAAACCATCCACATAGCGGTTAATCATACAGAAGGCTGCCGAGATGAGGACGGTATCATGGATTTCAATGTCAGTAGCACCGGCCTTTTTGGCCCGTTCTACGGATTGGCTGGTCACATTTTTTCCGCTTTGCTGAACCTGCCGGGCGATGGTAAGTAGCGCTTTCATCTTTTCGCTTACCGGAGCAGTTTCAATATCTTGTTTTACTTTTTCCGCAGTTTCACATTCACCATACAGGAGATCTGTTGCGGCAGTATGCGCCTGCATACAAAACCGACAGGCTTTGTTGCGTGAAACAAGCGTAGCAATCAGTTCACGCTCGGCCACCGTCAGGGCAGAGGGGCCTCGGAGCAAAAACTGGGTGAGTTCACGAATGGGTTCTGCTGAATCTTTTCGGTACTCGAGCAGGCCGGTGATACCAGGGAGGGGCTCAAAAGGGCTTGCTGACTCTACTTTTAAATGGCTTACTTTCGGGGAATCTCACATCAGTGCTTACTTACTATCGTTACTTTTTAAAAATTATCAATAACATCTTTCATATAGTAAAAATAATTTAGATATTTTTAATGTGAGTAGTACTGTCACTTTACTGAAGAAGTAGACACGATATGGGGCCATTAGCAGAAAATATGGATGATGATTTAACACTCTTTTTGCGGGTAAAAGAAAGTGAAGAAAGAGCCTTTAAAGAGTTATTCATCCGGTATTACGAGAAGTTGAGCCGTTTTGTTATTATCATGTATCATGACCCAATACTTGCTGAAGAGGTCGTGCAAGAAATATTTGTTCGGCTTTGGGAAAGAAGAAAGTCTTTGGAAATTGAGTCCTCGGTGAAATACTATTTGTACACTGCCTGCCGTAACCAAGCTTATAATACGGTATCTCAGAAGTATCGGCATCATCAGAGTATGACTAAAGCAGTAGAAGCCGTATTGACGGATCGGAGTACTCCAGAAACAGCCCTTTCTTTTGAAACCCTTTATCAAGATTTTCAGGAAGCCGTTGATGCTTTACCTGCCAAAGCCAGGCAGGTATTCGTGCTTAAATATCTCCAGCAAAGCAAGCACAAAGAAATTGCCCGCGAGATGAAAATTTCGGAAAGCATGGTAGAAAAGCATGCCGCCAACGCAATACGACAACTAAGAAAAAAGCTATCTCCCCACGCCCTCCCATCAATTATTGCCTTACTGACCAAGTTAACGCTACTTGCGCTGCTGTTCCTCCGAGTAGTCTGCTAAAAAAAATCAAAGTTTTTTTCCATTCAGACCTGTGGCTTTTTCCATTTCGCTTGTCATATAAGTAGAAATGGATAAAAAGCAATACTATACCGGACTAATTCTAAAATTGCTGACAGGGGATATTCAACCTGATGAGCAGATTGAACTGGATATTTGGCTGAGGGAAAATAATGACCATCAAAAACTTTTTGAGGATATAAAATCTAACTGGGAGTTATATCCTGCGGCAGATCAAGAAGCGGAGTTCGCTTACCAGCGACTGATTCATCGACTTGATTTACCCTATCAGCAGAGTCAATCATCGCCAACAGATACAAGTGCTTCAGTCAAGCGAATTTCGCTCTTTCAATTTAGGGCTGCGGCAGCCATCACCGGATTATTACTGCTCACTTTTTTAACCTATTACTTGGTGAATTCTCCTAGTAGAACTATTTATCAGACTGGATACGGGGAAACCGCTACTTACCAGTTGCCAGATAGTTCGGTGGTGACCTTAAATGCTAATTCCTCCCTGGAGTTCACGCAAAACTGGCAAAAGCAAGAGCTACGAGAAGTCTGGCTAGACGGCGAGGCGTTCTTCCAGGTGACCAAAACATCTCAGCTTTCAGTGACCGAGCTACCGGATCGCTTCGTAGTGCATACTCCTCAGGCCGACGTAGAGGTGTTAGGTACTTCATTCAATGTAGAAGACCGTCGGGGCACTACCACCGTGGTACTGAATAGCGGGAAGGTGAAACTCAAATCGCGTCATACTCAAGATACTGGAGTAGTGATGCAACCGGGCGACTACGTAGCCCTGTCGGAATCGTCGGATACTTTGGTGCGAAAGTTCGTTGACCCCAAGCAGTTTACATCTTGGACTGAGTACAAACTGGTGATGGATAATACGCCGCTACGAAGCATTGCCCAAACCATAGAAGATTACTACGGACTAAAAGTACAATTTGAAACATCAGCAACAGCAGATATAACACTCACCGGTTCAATCCCCACCCGGGATTTAAACGATTTCTTAACCGTTTTATCCGCTTCGGCTGACGTACAAATTGACCGACAAGAGAATACTTTAACCTTACGAAATAAAGCAGTCCCTTAAAGATGCTTTTCCTCTGAAGAATTAGCAAAGCATAATAATTTTTACAACCTAACAACAACTCTATGAAAATCCTTACTCAAGTTTTCAAACAGCGGTTCATATTCCTTGGTATAGGGATAAGCTGTTTTTTGCTAACGCTTGCCCCTCTGAGTAAAGCGCAGGAATTGGCTAGTACCTCTTCCCTGCTAAAGTCACAATCAGCGATTGATTATCCCAAGCAAGATCAGAAAGAACAACTTTCTCTCTTAGAAGTGCTGAATACGCTGGAAAAAGCTTACCACGTCAGTATTGTGAGCGAAAGCCGATTTTTACAGGACAAGTTTGTACCTAAGCATGAATTAGAAACGGGGAAAAACACTTCTAAGCCATCTTTAGAAGAGCAGTTACTACATATACTTAAACCGTTGGGACTTGACTATGTGCGCTATGGTAACTCCTTTGTAATTCAAAAGATGAAGTCATCGGTAAAAGAGCCAAAAAGAATAGAGCGAAAAAGCCTGAGTTTGTGGAATGATGCCTCAGAAATTCAGAATTCGGACCAAACCAGTCTACCTCTACCTGTTTTAGCCAGCGATAAATCAGCCTTAGAAAAGACTATTAGCGGACGAGTGACTGATGAGAATAATCAGGGCCTGCCGGGAGTGAATATCCTAGCCAAAGGAACTACCCAAGGAACGGTAAGTGATGTAGATGGCAACTATCGCCTGACCGTTAACGATGATGTTACCACGCTGGTTTTTTCCTCTATTGGTTACGTATCCCAGGAAATAGAGATCAATGGTCGCACCACTATCGATCTGAAACTAGTACCCGACATACAAGCTTTGGATGAGGTATTAGTGATAGGCTACGGTACTCAACAAAAATCGGATATGACTGGATCCGTAGGCTCAGTAAATAGAGAAGAGTTGCAACAACGTACTCCGGTCAATTTACAACAAGGAATAGCCGGGAGAGTATCGGGAGTGAATGTAGTGCAAAACTCAGGTCGACCGGGGGGTAGACCTACTATCCGGATCAGAGGAAATTCTTCAATATCGGGTTCAAATGACCCTTTATTCGTGGTCGACGGTGTTATATTACCAATTACTACCCTCTCCAACGGTACTTCTCCCATTGATTTTCTGGATCCAAGCAATATTGAGTCGATAGAAGTATTAAAGGATGCCTCAGCCACTGCTATTTACGGAGCACGAGCCGCTAACGGAGTGGTACTGGTCACGACGAAAGGGCGCAAACAGGAAGGAGGAAGGTTAACGTACAGTGGAGCGATCAGCGTGGGGAGGCTACCTGCTAAATTAGACTTACTGAATTCTGAAGAGTTTTTGTTAGTAGAGGATATTGCTTTTCAAAATGCGGAGAAGTATGGTTTGGCAGGTAGTGTAGTAGATCCGGCCACTAAGAGAACCGATCCTCGCCTTTTTGATGCAGCAGGAAACCCTTTATACGACACCGATTGGCAAGAAGAAGGCTTTCGTACCGCCATCGGTAACAATCATAATTTGTCTTTCGCCGGTGGAGACAATACGAATAGTTACGCGGTTAGCTTAGGATACCGTAATGAAGAGGGTATACTAGAAAAATCATCTTTGGAACGTTATTCAGGCCGCCTGATGGTTGACTCTCAGATTAAAGATTGGCTCACCCTCGGAGCATCGATGAACTACAATGCTCAAAACGAAAGTCAACCCAGAGCCGTGGGTGCCGGTGGTATTACCCCCACCCGATCAATATTACAGGCACCACCCATCATACCAGTGAGATACCCTGATGGCACTTTTGGTCGTACCTTAGATTATCCGGGTATGGAAGGCGGTGCCCAACCCGTCAGGTTGGTAAACGAAACCAAGCGATTACTGAATTCAGTCAATACAGTAGGAAACGCCTATGCAGATATTAGACTGGCAGAAGGCCTAACGTTTAAAAGTACGATTGGGGTGAACTTGATTGACCAGGAAGTAAAATACTACGCTGGCGATGATCTCCAGTTTATTTCGGAAAATGGTACCGCCTCAATTTCTAATGAACGACATACATCCTGGCAATTTGAGAACTATCTGACCTATGAGACCGAAATTGCGGAAAAACATTCTCTAACAGGTTTATTAGGAGCCTCTTGGCAGCGGGTAACGAATTTTAATAGCTCAGCAGCAGCTCAAGACTTTCTCGACGATTACTTTGAATTTAATAACTTAGGGGTTGCCTCCAACCCCCGGCCGCCAGCTTCCGGTGCGAGCGCTTATAGTTTCAACTCGTACTTTGCCCGATTGAACTATATCTTCGATAGTAAATATCTGTTCACGCTTACCGGTCGGATAGATGGCTCTTCCCGATTCTCCGAGGAGAACCGATATGCTTTTTTCCCTTCCGGTGCTTTGGGTTGGAGAATATCTGAGGAGAATTTTATGGAAGATGTACCTGTCATTTCCAACCTTAAATTACGCACGAGCTACGGGCTTACCGGAAACTCAGAAATTCCCAACTACCGCACGGTGGCCGGATTGGGCAATTATTCCTACATCATAAACGGAGAACGGGTAACTGGAATTGGACTTGATAGAATGGCCAATCCCGATCTCAGATGGGAAAAGAACACCCAATTTGATTTCGGTATTGAAGTGGGATTTCTTCAGGATAGAATATCGCTGGAAGCAGATATTTATTATAAACGGGCCGATGATATGCTACTTGCGGCCCCGGTACCGGCCACTAGTGCTTACAGCACGGTAATCCAAAATATTGGTAGTATGGAGAACCGAGGGGTTGAATTTGCTTTACGAACTGCCAATATCGTAAACGCTAATTTCAGTTGGATTACTGATTTTAATTTTTCCATGAATAGAAATCAAGTGCTGAATCTGACGGGAGGGCAAGATATTATCCAGGGAGGTAACCCCGTAACGGGTAATAGAATTATTCGCGAAGGAGAAGCTATCAACTCTTTTTATGGCTTAGTTCAATTGGGTACCTGGAATACCAATGAGGCCGATCAGGCCGAAACCTATAATCGCCTTCCGGGAGATATAAGATACCAGGACATCAATAACGACGGCGCCATTAATGATCAAGACCGGGTCATTATTGGTAACGGCTTGCCGGATGGATTCGGATCCCTGATTAATACGTTCACCTATAAAAATTTCGAGTTAGTGGTGGATATTCAGTACATGTACGGGAATGATGTGGCTTACGGAACAAAAGCTACCTCGCAAGATCGAACGGGTATTACCAATGTGTTTTCGGACGTATTAAACGCTTGGACCCCCGAAAACCAGGACACTTTTGTACCCGAAATTAGGCCAACTGCCGCGTACCGCGATCGACTGACCTCAACCGGTCGAATCTATGATGGATCATTTATCAGAGGAAGAAATATACTATTAGCGTACAATGTTCCTTACAACACGGTAAGTAGGTGGGGGATTAACAATATCCGAGTTCAAGCCTCGGTACAGAACTTTTTTCTGATTACCGATTACCCCGGTTATGATCCTGAAGTCTCGTCGCTGACGGAAAATTTTGCTCAGGGAGTAGACTTGTATAGCTACCCCAAACCTAGGGTATTCATGCTAGGCGTAAATATCGGACTTTAATTCTTCCAACTACCTTAAAGATCAAAATCATGAATATTTCAAAATATATGAATCAATGGGTACTATTCTTCATAGTGATTATAGGTACTAGTTGCGATGATTTTCTGACGGAAACTGACCCCTCAAATTTCAACACTGACAATTATTTTACCCAACCCGCCCACGCTGAATCTATTGTAAACGCTACTTACCAAAGCCTGTATCCCATGCATACGGGGCAATCCTGGCTAATTACCGAGTTGCAAACCGGAGCGGCCAACTCTACTTTTACTGCCAATGGGGGCTTTCCTAGCTTTCAACTCGTACGAAATTTGGATATGAGCTCTGATCATCCTTCGGTAGAAAATATATGGGATAGCCATTATCAAGGTATTGGCAATGCCAATATGGCCATACTAAGAATTCCCGGTATCAGCATGGACGAAGCCCAAAAAGCCAGGCTATTGGGCGAAGTTAGATTTTTACGAGCCTATTATTATTTCAACCTGGTAAGAATCTTTGGCGAGGTTCCGCTTATCAGAGATCCCATTGATCTGGGAAGCCCCGATTTGAAACCTGGTCAATCATCGGTAGAAGACGTTTACGACTTAATCGTAGAAGATTTAACGATAGCAGAAGCAGCCGGCTTACCGTTTAATGATGCCAGTGGAAGAGTTACTACTGGAGCCGTAAAGTCTTTATTAGCTGATGTTTATTTAACGATGGCCGGCTACCCTTTACAGTTGGGAAGCAGCTACTACGAGCTAGCCCGAGATAAGGCTCAGGAAGTCATCAACTCTCAGGAATATACCTTATTTGATTCTCACGATGCCTTTCGGGATAAAGCAAATGATAATACCGGAGAATACATCTTCATGGTTCAATTTGATGAGTTAGAACAACCCTCTAACGCACTGCAGATCGGTTTGCCACCCTTTAAATTTGGAGTGTCTGCTTATGCCTCTGAACAAGGGTTTTCATTTGCCCAGCGGGAGTTTGTGGAGTCTTACGAAAGCGGCGACAAAAGAGCGGAGGAGGGTGCTTTCTTCTTTACGAAATTCACGTCGGAATCAGACCGAAGTGATACCGTAGAGTTTGGAAACTATTATAATTTTAAGTTCTTCGATAATAATGCTCATCTCTCTACTGCCCAATCCGGTCTTAACTGGCAAATTATTCGTTATGCCGATGTACTACTAGATTTTGCCGAGGCTTCCAATGAGCTATCCGGCACCACACCGGAAGCTCTCGAGGCAGTGAATCAAATTAGAAGACGAGCCGGTATTCCTGAACTCGCGGGGCTAAATCAGGCGGAGTTTAGAGAAGCCATTTGGGCCGAGCGGTGGCATGAACAGTACTTTGAAGGTGAAATATGGTTTGATATGGTTAGAACCAGAAAAGCGTTTGATTACGTAAACGGACAGTTTAACGATTACGTGGGCCATTCGTTCGTAGACGGAGCAACTCTGGAAGAAAGGCACCTTTTATTCCCAATTCCAACTCCAGAAATCAGAAATAATCTTAATCTTGAACAGAATCTAGGGTACTAACTTTGAGTTAAAATCATTTAAAAAATAAATACAACCTATGAAATTACACCGGGCAGTATACACTGCGGTAATACTATTTCTTTTTACCTCATTTAAGACTACGGGAGAAAGTACGACTCATTGGCAAGTAGCACCCAAGCCAAACGTTATTTTGATTATCACTGATGACCAAGGATACGGCGATCTGGGGTATCACGGAAACGACATTATTAAAACACCAACCCTAGATCAGTTCTTCGGAAAATCGGTTAGAGCCACAAATTTTCACGTATCACCAACTTGCTCTCCTACTCGAGGCGCACTAATGACCGGGCGGTACACCAACCGGGTAGGTACTTGGCATACTATTGCCGGGCGTAGTCTACTGTTCGAGGATGAGAAAGTGATGCCCCAGGTTTTTGCTGAAAATGGTTACGCCACCGGTATGTTCGGTAAATGGCATCTCGGCGATAATTATCCGTTCCGGCCTAAAGATCGCGGTTTCCAGGAGGTAGTCAGACACGGCGGAGGAGGCATTACCCAGGGTCCCGACTATTGGGGTAATGACTATTTTGACGATACCTACTGGCATAATGGTGAACTTCAGGAGTACGAAGGCTACTGTACGGATGTTTTTTTTACCGAAAGTATGAGGTTCATTGAGGAGAATCAGGACAAGCCGTTCTTTACTTACATCGCCCTTAATGCCGCCCACGGCCCCTTTCATGTTCCGGAAGAATACTACAATGCTTATAAAGACGAAGAGCAATTACTGGAGCGTCAAAAGCGGTTTTACGGTATGATCACCAATATTGATGATAATCTGGAGCGGTTAGAGGAACGCTTGGAAGAACTAAGCCTTACCGAGAATACCATAATAATATTCATGACCGATAATGGTACCGCTGCCGGATATACCGAAAGAGAAGGGCAAGCGTACGGATATAATGCCGGACTTCGAGGTACTAAAGGCAGTGAATACGAAGGAGGGCACCGGGTGCCCTTTGCCATTCGGTGGCCCGGTGGGAATATAACGGGAGGTAAAGAGCTTGATCAGCTACTCGCGCATATCGACCTTCTTCCGACGCTAGTTGATTTGGCAAACTTGACCTGGACGGGCCGGGAAGACATAGACGGTAAAAGCTTTGCGCCACTGTTACAGAACGAAAACAAGGAATGGGAAGACCGTACCCTCATCGTAGATTCCCAACGAACACTAAACCTGGTTAAGTGGCGAAAATCAGCAGTAATGGATGACACCTGGCGGTTGGTTAATGGAAAAGAGCTTTACAATGTCAAGCAGGACTTAGGCCAAACCCAGGATGTAGCTGCCGAAAACCCGGAAGTGGTAGCTCGGTTGCGAGAAAGTTATAATAGGTGGTGGACTTCACTGCAGGAGCAAAAAGTGAATGAGCATTATGCGTATATAGAAGCAGGAACCAAGTATGAGAACCCGGTTCGGATCAGCTCCCACGATATGCATATATACCCTTATAAAAATGCCTGGCATCAGCACGGAGCACTGAACGCCGTGCAAGGCAAGGGCCTTCTAAAGATTGAAATTTCCCAGGAAGGTAACTACCGAATTAGTCTTCGGCGGTATCCTCGAGAAAGTGGTCTGTCTTTCAACCAAAACGTACCTGCTAAGGAAGAAACCTTAGAAGTAAACCAGGCAATGCCCGCAAGTAATAATGAAATTACGATGAAGGAAGCTACTCTCTATTTAGGAGAAATCAGCGAAACCAAGCCCATCGCGAATGATGAAGAAGAGGTAAACTTTGAGGCATATATCCCAGCCGGAAAGTACGATATGATTGCCACCTTAAGTGATGAGGAGAACCGGGTATACCCGGCCTATTATGTTTATATTGAAAAAATGAATGACTAATCGGGAGAAGCCAATAATCGGGAACATCATAAGTAACCGAACGCTTAAAATTATAGCCGCATGCTCGTATTTAATTTGCTGGCTGGGAGGGTGTCAAAAAGAGGAATCGGTAACCCATATAAGGCCAAATATATTGTTTTTAATGGCCGATGACCAACGGGCGGATGCTTTCGGGTTTAGAGGAAATGAGTACATTATCACTCCCAATCTGGATAGCTTGGCCTCCAGCGGAGTAGTGTTTGAAAACGCTTACCACGTAGCCCCCATCTGTATGCCCAGTCGCACTTCGGTAATGACCGGACAGTATCTGGGCACCCATCGGTCCGGGTTTGACCGACCGACTAATTTCATCGTAGCCGAAAATGAGTTCAAAACAAGCTATCCGGTAGTATTACGAAACAATGGTTATTTTACCGGTTTTATCGGAAAGTTTGGCTTTGCGGTAGGTGGCGAAGAAAAGGTTAAAAACAACAATTATCAGGATACGCAAGAGTATATGCCCGCTCATCATTTCGATGTTTGGAATGGGTTTCCGGGGCAGGGAAGCTACTTTCCCCAAGCAGGAAAATTCAATGGCTACGAAAATAAGCAGAACGCTTCGCATTTGACCGAGTTTATGGGAGATCAGGCCATCGAGTTCTTCCGGCAAGCCAAAAATTCTGGTAAGCCCTTTTGCTTATCCATCAGCTTTAAGGCTCCACATGCTCCTTTTACTCCCCAGGAAGAATTCAGGAAAAAGTACGAAGGCAAAGTCATTCCCAGAATGGTGAACGATGCGCCGGAATACTACGCAAAATTGCCCGAGGTGGTAAAAGAAAAAAGCCGGAATGCCCGCTGGTACTTTGGAAGAACCGAAGATTATTACGGAAAAGAGGTTGGTTACCGTCGCGATTGGCACATTGAAGTAGATAGTATCTATCAGGAATTTATCAAAAACTACTACGCCCTTATTTCCGGGATTGACCATACGGTTGGTAGACTAAGGACCGAACTAAATCAATTAGGTCTAGACCAAAATACAGTAATAATATACACCTCAGATAATGGCTTTTTTGCAGGCTCCAAACAACTAATGGGGAAAGCTCTACTATACGAAGAGTCCACTAGAGCCCCCATGATTATATACGACCCTACAGTAGCCGGCAGTGAGAGTATGAGGAAAGAAAGCGGGCTTATTTCTCACGTTGACATTGCCCCGTCTATACTAGATATAGCCGGAATAAAGATCCCGAATAACTATCCGGGGAGTAGTTTTATGCCTATTGTTCTGGGCGAAAAAGAAACTATTCACGAAGCTGTCTATGGTGAAAATAATTACGATGATGGCTATCCATTAATTTCAGAAGTAGAACACCCGGAGGAGTATCAATCTATTCGTTCAAAATTTGTCCGAACTCCCGAATATAAGTTTATCCGATACCACGAAAATCATCCGGTGGTTGAACACCTTTATAAAATAGATGAAAACCCTTTTGAGGCAAATGACCTAATTGATAATCCTGAGTACGCTAATATTGCTGAAGAACTGAGAGGCAGACTTAACGATTTTGAGCGAAAATACACGAAATACTAATCTGCACCAAAACCCACTATCCTGTATTTGTAGCACTTGCTGTTTTAGCCAATAGAAATCGCCATATAACGCTTCTTGAACAATGCGAAACATTATCGAAGATTACCACCTCGCTATGAAAAAGTAGCTCGCAACTTCCTGACGTTCTTGCATATACCTGGTTATGTTATCCTAGCACTGTGAATGAATGTCAACACACCCTAGTACTGCTTATCTCTTTTCTGGAAGAATCCCGAATATTTAGTTTTCCATTCAATACTACAGTTTGGGGGGCGGCAAAGCCTTCGGAATCGATTTGCCGGAGCAGTAGCTCAGCGGTTATCCGGCCAATCTCGAAGGTGGGCTGGCTTACGCTGGTGAGCGCCGGATCTACCACATCGGCCATTTTGGATTCTGAAAAGCCTACCAGCGCAATGTCTCCCGGAATCTTGAGTCCCGCTTTTTTAATAGCCTTCATTGCCCCGATGGCTGTAGGGTCGTTGGTGGCGAATATAGCATCCGGGATATTGTCGTCGGCTAGTAACTGCTCCATTACCGCCTGCCCTTCTTCCATAAGAAAGCCGGTTTCAATAATGTAGTCTTCGGTATAGGGTACGGAGAACTTCTCCAGTGCCTGGCGGTAACCCCGGATACGATTACGGGACAGACTCAAATGCCGATACCCAGAAAAATGAAATATCTTCCGGTAGCCCTGCTTCACCAGATGCTCGGTAGCGAAATAGGCCCATTTGTAGTCGTCAAACACTACCTTAGAAGCCGGAATAGCTTCGTCTACCCGGTTGAAGAACACTACCGGATACCCGGTTTCCAGCAAATGGAGGTAATAGTCATTATTATGCTCTTCGCGCGACAGGGAGATGATCATACCATCGACCATATTATCCTCCAGCGTTTTAATATTTTTTAGTTCGGTAGTATAGCACTCGTTAGACGGCATCACCAGTACCTGATATCCTTTTTCAATTAATACTTCCTGAATGCCGATAATCACTTCGGGAAAGAAGCTGTTAACGAACTCGGGTACTACCACACCTACGTTAAAAGTCTTTTGCTGAATCAGTTTACGGGCAATGGGATTGGGGCGGTAGCCCATCTCTTCAGCCACCCGCAGAATATTAGCCCGGGTCTCCTTTCGAATGTCATACTTATCGTTAAACGCTCGGGAAACAGTAGAGATAGAAACGTTTAGCTGCCGGGCCACATCCTTGATAGTCACGTGCTTCATGGATTAAATATGATGATATTTCTGAGCTTTCGGAAACGTTTCCGAATCCTGAAAACGTTTCCGAAAGCGTTTTTTCTAAAAAAATAGGAGAGTTAACTTTTCTAAATGGTAGATTAGTAAAAAACCTGCTACCACAACAACCTAACTGGTATCGTTTGAAGCCGCTTGACATCTGGACACTCATTATCTTTTCGCTGATCGTTTTCCTGATCGGTGTTTCTTTTACCAAAACCGGCCGAGACATTAAGTCTTTTTTCGCAGCGGGTGGGGCGGTTCCCTGGTGGATTAGCGGCCTTTCTCTCTTTATGAGTTTCTTCTCGGCCGGCACCTTCGTGGTGTGGGGCTCTATTGCCTATTCCGAAGGCTGGGTAGCCGTAACCATTCAGTGGATGATGGCCATTGCCGGGCTGCTGATCGGCCTATTCATCGCCCCCCAATGGCGGCGCACCAATACCGTAACTGCCGCCGAATTCATTACCCGCAGGCTAGGGTACCGAACGCAGAAGATTTACACTTACCTATTTCTATTTATTGCTATGTTCACCACCGGCGCCTTTTTGTATCCGGTGGCAAAGATTGTAGAAGTATCTACCGGATTTTCTATCACGCTCTGTATCCTTATCATCGGCGGGCTTATTACTATCTACACCGCCGCTGGCGGACTTTGGGCGGTAATCGTCACTGACGTATTGCAGTTCATTGTACTCACTGCCGCCGTGCTGATCGTGGTTCCCCTCTCCTTTCAAGCCGTAGATGGAATCAATAACTTCGTTGCGGAGTCTCCCGCCGGTTTCTTTGATCTGCTAAGTGAAGAGTATACGCTGGAGTTTATGATTGCTTTTGGGTTGTATAACCTGGTATTTATTGGCGGAAACTGGGCCTACGTGCAGCGCTACACCAGCGTAGCCCGACCGAAAGAGGCACGAAAGGTGGGTTGGCTTTTTGGTTTCCTGTATTTGATTAGCCCGGTCATCTGGATGCTGCCCCCCATGATTTACCAGGTAGTAAATCAGGGACTGCAAGGATTTGCTGATGAAGGGGCCTACCTGATGATGTGCAAAACGGTATTACCCGCGGGTATGCTCGGCCTGATTCTGGGCGGTATGGTCTTCGCTACCTCCAGTTCGGTGAATACAACGTTAAACATCTCAGCCGGAGTGTTCACCAATGATATTTACCGACACTTCTTCCCCCATAGCTCCGATAAGCGTACTATGTACGTGGCGCGAATGGCTACGGCCGTCTTCGGTATACTGACCATCATTGTTGCGCTGCTGGTGCCTCGCATGGGCGGAATTGTAGAAGTAGTGCTATCGGTGGGAGCCCTCACCGGCGGTGCCCTTTACCTTCCCCCCATCTGGGCGCTATTCTCTCCTCGGCAAACCGGCCGCTCTGTGCTGGCCGCCACCCTTATCAGTCTGATCGTAAATTCGGCTCTTAAGTTCTTAGGCCCGGAGATAGGCATCGCACTAAGCCGGGCCCAGGAAATGACCGCGGGGGTAGCCATACCCATTTTTGTTCTGGTGGTGTACGAACTGTACTACGCCCTCCGCCAGCAAGAAGACCCGGCTCACCGGGCTTTATTTGAGTCGAGTACTACGGAAGAAACCGATGAAAGCAACCTGACGGATGATCGTGATAACCTGCAGGGAATACGGGTGATTGCGCTGGGAGTACTGGCGGTAGGCACGCTCATTACCGGTTTGGGACTGATCGCTGATTTCGCCCAATTGCTGGTTACCGGAACGGGTCTGGTTGTTGTTGCTCTGGGGGCAGCTCTGACGGTTAAAGTTATCCTCACGAAAAAATCACTTACTCAAAAAAGTTATGATACAAGAAAAGTTTACTGAATCCGTTCGGGCTCCTCGCTGCACTTCCCTTAATGCTGATCTGGTAGTGATTGGAGGAGGTATGGCCGGCACCTGCGCCGCCCTCACCGCAGCTCGCGAAGGCTTAAAGGTAATACTGGTGCAGGACCGTCCGGTGCTAGGTGGTAATGCCTCCAGCGAAGTGCGGCTCTGGATTTTGGGCGCCACCTCCCATATGGGCAATAACAACCGCTGGGCGCGGGAAGGCGGGGTGATCGATGAGCTACTGCTGGAGAACGTGTACCGGAATAAAGAAGGCAATCCCCTGATACTGGATACTATCCTGCTGGAGAAAGTTACCCAGGAACCAAATATCACGCTACTGCTCAATACAGCCGTATACGAGGTGGAGAAATCATCGGCCCGGAAGATCAAGCTGGTTAAAGCCTTTTGTAGCCAGAATAGCACGCAGTACGAACTTAGTGCGCCTTTATTTTGCGACTCTTCGGGAGATGGCATTGCTGCTTTTCTAGCCGGGGCTTCCTTCCGGATGGGAGCCGAGTCGCCGGAGGAATTTGGCGAAGGCTTCGCCCCGGATATCGAAGACTACGGCGAACTGCTGGGGCACTCTATCTACTTTTATACCAAAGACACCGGCCATCCGGTCAACTTCGTGGCCCCTTCCTTTGCTCTGCAAAATGCGGGTGAACTACCCCGATTGCGCAACTACCGCTTGCAGGACCACGGCTGCTGGCTATGGTGGGTAGAGTACGGCGGAAGGATGGATACTATTCACCAGTCAGAAGAGATTAAGTGGGAGCTTTGGAAGGTGATCTACGGCATCTGGCACCACGTGAAAAACAGCGGGGAGTTTCCCGAATCGGAAAACCTCACCTTGGAATGGGTAGGTACAGTACCCGGCAAACGGGAAAGTCGCCGCTTTGTGGGCGATTATATGCTCACCCAAAGCGATGTAGTAGAACAGCGGCACTTCGACGATGCGGTAGCCTTTGGGGGCTGGTCATTAGATTTGCACCCCGCCGACGGTATTTACAGCGATAAGATGGGCTGCAACCAGTGGCACAGCAAAGGCGTGTATCCAATACCTTACCGCTGCTACTACAGTAAAGACATTGCGAATCTCTTCCTGGCTGGGCGCATCATCAGTGCCTCCCATGTAGCCTTCGGCTCTTCCCGGGTGATGGCTACCTGTGCTCACGGAGCCCAGGCAGCAGGTATGGCGGCCGCAGTATGTAAAGATCACCAGCTTCAACCGGCCCATTTAAACGCACCCGAACGTATGCAGGAGCTACAACAGCGACTAAACCTACGGGGGCAAAGCATTCCGGGCTTGCCCCTGGCTGGTGAAGATAATCTGGCCTATCAGGCTCAAATCACACATTCCAGTATCTATCAACTAAAAGAACTACCCTACGATGGACCGTGGATTTCGTTAAGCGATGGAGCTGCTCAGTTGCTGCCATTGCCAGCGGGAACGAACTACCAGTATCGGCTGTTGGTGCACGCCAATGAGGCTACTACGCTAGTGGCCGAACTGCGGATCAGCGAAAAACCGGAAAACTATACTCCTGAAATCAAGCTACGACAGCTTAAGCTCGAACTGCACCCCGGTGAGCAGTACATCACCCTGGATTTTGAGCGGGAACTGGAAACCGAGCAGTATGCCTTCATCACCCTGCTGAGAAACGAGCAGGTGCAGGTGAAAGGAAGCCACCGACGAGTAACCGGTGTGCTTTCGGTATTCAATAAAATCAATAAAGCGGTTTCTAACTACGGCAAGCAGGAGCCACCCGAAGGACTGGGCATTGATGCCTTTGAGTTCTGGATTCCCGAACGTCGCCCCGGTGGGCATAACATTGCCCTGCAAATTTCTCCGGCATTAGAAGCCTTCTCGGTCAATCAACTTACCAACGGCTTCACCCGTCCGTACCAACGCAGCAACGCTTGGGTAGCCGATCCACTGGATACCAACCCTTCGCTGGAGTTTCAGTGGGAGCGCCCGCAGACCATCAAAACCATTCAATTGCACTTTGATACTGACTTTGATCATCCGCTGGAGTCCAGCCTGCTGGGGCACCCTGAAAACGAAATGCCCTTCTGCGTGAAACGTTATTCATTGTATGATGGCGAAGGTAAGTTGCTATACCAAGAGGAGAACAATCATCAGACGATCAACCGAATAGTGCTGGATGAAGCGGTTACTACCGACCGAATAACCTTGAAACTACAACATCCTTCGGCGGATGTACCCGCGGCCTTGTTTGCGGTCTATTTCAATACTGATTAGTTTGATTTGCTACCCTAAAGCATATATTACCGCTATTCAAAATAACGACATGTTAAAACAGAAGGTCAATTTATTCTTCTCTTTTGTCTTTTTCATTGGGTTAGCAGAAGTTGGCCTCGCCAGCCAAAGTGGTTTAACCAATCTGGCCCTCAATCAAAAAGTCAGTGCATCCTCCGAAGAAGAACCCGCAGTCGCTGCTGTAGATGGCAATCCCGAAAGCTACTGGCAGTCAGCGGGGATGGTAGGAAGCCACTGGCTGGAAATCTCTCTGGATGAAGCGTACACTATTGACCAGATAGTGCTGCCGTTAGTGAAAGGGGCCGATAGCCTGGTGGCCGAAGCCTGGGTGAATGAGCAGTGGCAACGGGTGGGTCATCTGCCCACTGATAACCCGGTTATCGCCTTTGAGCCAATTAAGACCGATAAACTGCGGCTACGAAGCATTGATGGCCAGCAGTTACGTATTTACGAAGTGCAGGTATTTGCCTACGATCCCCAACCGGTGCTGGTAAACCAGGTGGGGTACGACCTGAACCGGCCTAAACGCTTCACAGCTCCGTGGGCTCCCGACGGCACTCCGTTTCGGGTAGTAAATACTGAAGATAATAGCTCGCTGATTGAAGGAGTTGTTCAGGGAAACATTGGCGACTTTACCGGTTTCCGTCCGGATAGCTGGGGCACTTATCAGATTGTGGTAGAAGGCACTGATCATACCGGTCGTTCGGTACCCTTTTGGGTGAGTCCGGGTTTGATTGAGCAGGTTGCTTACCAGCCCGCCATGAATTTTATGGTAGACGTACGCTGCTGGTTTGGCGACTCACGTGGCTACTCTCCTACCGACAGTAGTGCCGACTGCCCCAATCTGGGAGTAGCCTGGCGGGATAGCCATCAGTTTTCCTTTGAAATTCCGTCGCTGCTGAATTTGTACTTCGCTAATCCTGAAGCTTTTTCTACCGAGCGGATGCCGGTGCAAGGACTCTATCTGGGAATGCGGGAAGAACTGCCGGATGGTACTCCCGAGATCGTCCGGCTGATTTACTGGGCGGTAGATATCTATTTGCGCGGGCAGGTGAATCACACTTTACTGAAGGAGCAACTGGCGTATTTTCTGTATGCCTATCCCTATCTGGAAGAATATATTCCCCGATCGGTGTACGATGAAGCGCGCGACTATCTGTTTGGCATCTGGGGAAACGAGGCCATCAACCGCTGGCAGTGGCACGATATTGAGCATTCGGGTAACCTGTTTCAGGTGTACGATTTCATCGGAACCGGCAAAGGGCAATTCCCTCCCGGTCACAGTATTGTTTCCAACCTGATGATGTACGAAGTGGCCCAACGGGAAGGGCGCGATGACGCGAATAAGTACTTTCAGGCCGCTTACAATCAAACCCAGTGGTTGCTCAATAACCTGGACTGGGCTGATCCTCGTACCACCAAAGGGCAGCGGCAGGGTGAGCACGTTACGATTACTTCGCTAGACTATTTTCAGGAGAACTATCCGCAGCGAGCTCCTAAAGGTATTGGCGAAAAAATCTCGGCTTGGGCCGAAGAGATGATTCGCCGCTCCGATAACCTCTGGGACTACCGCCGCTACTCCGACGAGAAATGGATCATTCCTACCATCTGGCCCGACCGGCCGGGAGCCGAGAATGGCTTTAACGAGGTAGGGAATATCGCCGGGTTTCCGGCTCCGGCTCTGGCGGCCATTCCTTATGTGAAGGATAGCGAGAAGCAGCAGCGCTTGGAAGAATTGGCGATTGCCTACGTAGATCATATGTTCGGGCGTAATCCCACCGGAAGGCACTTTGGCTTCGATGCTACTACCGACTTTGCCGGAGTAGAATTAGGGTGGTATAAAGAGTGGCAGGGTGGAGCCGGAATTCTACAAACCGCCCGGGGAGTGCTCGACGGTTCGCCTAAAGAAACCACCTATCCTTACCATCCCGAAGCGGGTGATCCGGGGCATACCGAAGGCTGGGTCACCTTTAACACCGCCTGGAATACCGGGCTGGCCTATCTCAGCAGCAGTAGTATCTCGGTAAAAGTCTATGATGCACAGTTTTCTTCGGAAATTGATCAGGCTAAGCCAGGCGACGCTATCGGAATAGAATTGACAGCCCCGCTGAATTTTGATCCGGAAGCGGTCGAGCAGGCCCAAATCGTAATTCAGTGGAAAGAAGAGCCTACGAAGGTAACTCTCACTGAGACGGGTAATAACACTTCACGTTTCCGAGCAATTTGGGAAGTAAATGAGCCTGCCAAGGAATTGGTCGTCAGTTACGGTTTAGGTTGGCACCAAAAAGCAAGTACCATCGGCATTCAATAGTTTGATATATGAAAAAAATTATCTTCTGCTTCCTGCTTCTCTGCTCAACCAAATTGATCTACGGTCAGGTTGCTCAACCGAATATCCTCTGGATCATCGCCGAAGATTTATCCCCTGACTTGGGCAGCTACGGTAATACGTTGGTAAAAACCCCAAATCTGGATGCGCTAGCCCAGCAAGGCATGCGATTTACCAAGGTATTCGCTACCGCTCCGGTTTGCTCGCCCAGTCGGACGGCTTTGGCTATGGGGATGTACCAAACGACCATTGGGGCTTACCATATGTGCTATCCGGAAAATCTGAAACCGGCTTTACCGTCGGGAATAAAAACGATTGCCCAACTGAGCCAGGAAGCCGGTTATCTGAGTGCCAACATCCAGGATTATCCGGGCAAGAGTAAAACCGACTGGATGTTTCGGGCCGATGTAGACCAGCAGTTTGACGCTTATCACTGGAAAAGTATTGTCCAAAGTGAGCAACCTTTTTTCGCTCAGTTGAGTACCGCCATGACCCACCGCAGCTTTGAACCAGCCACTCCCGGCCAGTTTCCGCTGGATAGTATATCCGTTCCGCCCTACTACCCCGATCATCCGGTGACCCGCCGCGACTTTGCCAACTACTACGCCAGCATTGAGCGGCTCGATAAGGAAGTAGGGCAAGTACTGGATAGTCTTGAAAAGTACGGTTTGGATAAAAACACCATCATATTCTTCTTCTCTGACCACGGTCGTCCCATGACCCGGGGAAAGAACTACCACTACGATTCGGGAATGATGGTTCCGCTGATCATTTCCGTACCGGAGGGCGTGGATATACCGACTGGCTATCAGCCGGGCAAAGCTTCGGATGAATTACTAAGCACGCTGGATATTACCGCTACCACGCTAACCCTGCTGGGCATCACCCCTCCGAATGAGATGCAGGGTCGGGTAATTTTTGGAATCAAGCGGGATGAACCCCGCGAGGTTGTATTCAGTGCTACCAACCGCGTTGGGGAAACCAACTTTCGTAGCCGCAGCCTGCGTACCCAACGCTACCGCTACTCCCGGCACTACCACCGCGATTTTTCGGTCAATAGCTCGGCTACCGCCTACCGTAAAGCCAACCACCCTATTTATCACCTGCTGAATATTCTCCACGAACAAGGTCAGCTTACCGAAGCCCAGCAAAACCTGGTGACTACGATACCCTACGAAGAACTCTACGATGTTCAGCGCGACCCGTTTGAAACCAAAAATTTGGTAGGAAGCGCTGATTATAAAGTGGTTTTAGATAGTTTGCGAGGAGTAATGGACCAGTGGATCGAAGAATCGAAAGATCAGGGTCTAGGAGAGGATTCACCGGCTATTGAAACCGCTTTTGCTACCTACGGAAAGGAATCGCAAGCAAAATATGCCGAGAAAATAGAAGCACTTCATCAGCAGGTACAGCAGGCTGTGGCGGAAAATTCTGATATACATTAACCATGAAAACAATTAGAACCCTTTTTGCGGCATTATTTATCTCTTATGCTTCTTGGGCTCAAATAGCGATTGACGCCAAATTTGCCGGGGGTAACGTGATTATTGAGCAGATTTCGGGGGATACCGTATACTTCAAACCCGACCTGCGAGATACCGAAGGAGAGTGGTTTTACTGGTACTTCCGGGCAGTCAGCAATGAACCCCAGACCTGGTTCTTTAAAGCAACCAAGCCCAATGTGCTAACCAATATGGGAGCGGTGTATGCTACCGATGGTGGTCTGACATGGGAATGGATACCCCGGGAGCAGCACCTGAACGACGATCTTTTTAGCTTCACGTTCACGGAACCCGATCAAGCAGTGCGTTTAGCTTTGGCACCACCTTACACCCAGGCTAATTTTGAGAGGTTCATTGAGCCTTATCAGGAGGACGAAAGGATAGAAATTGCTACACTTTGCCAATCTAACCAAGGGCGGGATGTGGAGAAACTACTAATTAGTGATTTCGAACGTGAGCCAACCAGCAAGATGGTGATTCTCGCCCGAGCCCATGCCTGCGAAATGATGAGTAACTATGTGTTGGAGGGAATCATTAGCGCCCTGTTAAGCGGCTCTACCAAAATGGAGAAAATGTTGGCGCAGACTGAGCTGATGATTATCCCCTTCTTAGATAAAGATGGAGTAGAAAACGGTGATCAGGGCAAAAACCGCCTTCCGAGAGATCACAATCGCGATTATCGGGGGGAAAGTATTTACGCTACTACCAAAACACTCAGAGAAATAGTGCCCGGTTGGACTGAGGGGCTGCCCTGGGTAGGTATCGATCTTCACAATCCCTGGGTAAAAGGAGCGGGACATGAGTGGGTTTACATCGTGGGAAACGCCAACCCAAAAGTAGAAAAAGCCCAGAAGCGATTTGCGGAGATCCTGGTGGCTGAAAGCCGAAGTGATATTCCACTACGGATGCAAGATCTCTTTCTGGCCTACGGCTCTTCCTGGAATACCGGGGGTAATTACGAGAAAGGATGGCCATTTAGCAAGTGGGCCGCTTCCTTTGCCAATGAAAATATGCTGATGAGCACTACCTTGGAATTTCCCTATGCCTTGGTGTACGATGAAGTGGTTACCCCCGAAAAAGCCCGGGCCTTCGGAAAAGATTTTATCTATGCGTTAGCGCTATTTATGGAGGAACAGGCACCTTGATTTTTAGTCCAAGACTTTGCGAAAAGGGTAAAGTTCTGCTCTGCGCAAATCGATTCAGTAGACTACAACAAAAGCTTCTCGTGAATAACTTCAAATCAAGTATCTTTCTTTCCGGGGTGTTGCTCAGCTTTCTAAGCAGTTATGCCCAACCATCGCTTAACCGCTATATTCCCTACGAGGCTCTCGCGAAAAGCGACACCTTTCAAGTGAGAGTAAACGGTCAGGAAGTGTTTGTGGCTTGGGAAGAGTGCTTTGGCGACAGCACCCTGCACACCTCCCAGTTCTTCGTGGAGGGTCTAACGCAGGTAGAGATCAGCTGCTCGTCGCCCATCAGGTCGCACACCATTCGGCCTTACCATAAAAATATTGAGGGGCAGGTATCGGGCAATACCCTGAAGTTTATGGTTTCGGAGCCAGAGATGCTGATGGTAGAGATCAACGATCATCAGCCACTGTGCCTGTTTCAAACTCCTCCCGAAACTGATGTGCCCGATGCCGATGACCCGAACGTACTCTACTTTGCCGCCGGAACCCACGAAGTAGAGCTGCTGCAGCCCCGGAGCGGGCAGACCATCTACCTGGAACCGGGCGCCTGGGTGAAGGGGCGGGTGTACGCCGAGGGGGTAGAAAACGTTACTGTCCGGGGAAGAGGGGTGATTGACGCTCGGGGGTACACCAGTAAGCCGGAGAAAATCTGCGGACTAGAGTTTAAGAACTCGAAAAATATAAGGATTGAAGGTATCGGACTCAGAACCGGAGAATGGTGGCAGTCGCTATTTCTGCTCTGCGATGACGTGGAAGTGAAGTACATGAACCTGCTGAGCTTTGGGGTAAATAACGACGGGATTGATATTGACGGAGTGACTAATTTCCGCGCCAGTCAGTGTTTTATTGGTTGCGGGGATGATGGTTTCGGCTGGCATGCCGTAGATGCCGAGGCCAACGGTGAGCCACCCACCCGCAATTGCTTGGCTGAATACTGCGTAATCTACAACGGCCACGCCGGTAACGGATTACGGATTGGGGCTTCTATGGAAACCCAACTCTTTGAAAACATCACTTTCCGCAATATCACCGTGCTGGCTCACGCCAACGCCGGTATCCGCAGCGACCATTCCGATTGGGCCACGGTTAAGAACCTTCGGTTTGAGAACTTCTACATTGAGCAGCCGGGCCGACCGGTAGAAATCCGGATTGAGAAAACCCGCTATAGTAACAGTACTGGTTTTCGCGACCAGCGGGGACATATTGAGGGGTTGTACTTCAATCAGGTGATTGCTTCCGGCGGAGAAGTTGTGCTAGAAGGTTTTGATCAGAATCATTTGATTCAGGATGTGTACTTCATCAACTGCTATAACGATGGCCAGAAGATTACTGGCCTGGACGATATTTCTACCAATCCATTCGTCAAATTTATTTCCTTTGAATGACCGTACTATCCGAAGCCGACCTCCCGGCCCGGAACACTGTGGAAGATCCAGAAGCAGAAGGTATAAAAATGGCCGTGTACGCCGCTCAGATTGATCGTTTGGATCAGAATGTTGGGCGATTAGTCAGCAAACTGAAGAATTTGGAAATCTATGATAATAAGGTGATCAGCAACAGAGCGAATTCCATTTATGTTGAGTAATGCTTTATCGTAGGGCAAACTTGTCTATGATTCCTCTAATAGTTTATTCTAAAAATATTATTACTTAGAGTATGCTATGCTTAAGGGAAGGGAACATAATTTTTTCGAATATCCTTAAAAAAATTGTCATCACTTTGAATAATTCTGAAAATTATGTTCATATATTTGCACAATAAACTGTATTGGCCGAAAAATTTATGAATAGAGCTAACGTATATTCTTTCATTCATCTTTTGATAGGATATTGTGCGATATTGCTCATTAGCATCCTGTCTTCAGGATCAAGCCTAATTCTCTATTCCAACAACTCTGAGCCAGAAAGTCAAGTAGACAAAACGGATAATCTTCTTCTCTCGAGTGACTACGATAACCCGTTTCATGACCCATTTGACATTCCCAATTCCTCTGAGCCAGAATCGGACCATAACACCTCTGACGAGGAAGAAACAAAAGATAGTACCGAAGATGAACTCCCAAAATGGGGGTTTAATTCCATAGTCTCCGAGTATCTTTACTGTACCAATACCGAGAGCTCGGTTTTTCATTTCATATCTTCTTTTCAGAATCGGCAAGCGGTCTCTCTGTATATTCTGCACCACTGCTGGAAAAGCTTTCTACTTTGATTTATTAAACGATCAGCGAAGATCCTACTTCATAGTAGCGTTTTCCATTTTGGCAACATTATATTCTCTGTTTACAGGGAATTAATGGTATGTCATATTTTCAAAATCAGTTTAATAAATCAGCATCTCCATGAAATATTCATCTATTCTTATCTGCTTGGCAGTACTGTCAATATTCGGCTGTCAGCACCATGAACACCATACCCCCGAAGAAACAAAATTCGTAGTAACCAGCCCCGTTAAAACCGATACCCTCATTTACCATGAATACGTAGGCCAAATTCATTCTATTCAGCACATAGAGTTGCGAACTCTGGAGAAAGGCTATCTGCAAAACATCTACGTAGATGAAGGAAAGCCCGTAAAGAAAGGGCAACGTCTATTTCAGGTCATGCCAGTAATCAATAAAGCTGAGGTGCAAAAAGCCCGAGCAGAAGTGAGTTTTGCCGAGATCGAGTTTCAAAATACCGAAAATCTGGCCGACAGCAATATTGTGTCAGCGAACGAATTGGCATTGGCGAAAGCGACCCTGGAAAAAGCCGAAGCCCAATTGGCTTTGGCCCAGGCCCACTTGACCTTCACTAACGTTCGAGCTCCCTTCGACGGTATTGTAGGCCGCTTCAATGATGTCCGCCTAGGAAGCCTGGTTGACGAAGGCGAGCTACTTACCACGCTTTCTGATAACCGCCAAATGTGGGTATACTTCAATGTGCCGGAAGCTGAGTACCTGGACTACGTCATGAGACCTCAATCAGATAGCGCATCGCCTGTAAAACTACGGTTGGCCAACCACCAACTTTTCAATCAGGAAGGCGTGGTAGAAACGATCGAGGCTGACTTTAATAACGAAACCGGAAATATCGCGTTCCGGGCTACTTTTCAGAATCCGGAAGGTATTTTAAGAAACGGGGAGACCGGAAATATTTTGCTGCCGGTTTCGCTTAAGAATGTCTTGCTCATTCCGCAAAAAGCCACCTTTGAAATCCTGGACCGAAGGTATGTCTATGTAGTGGATGAAAACAATACTATTAAGTCCCGGGAAATTAAGGTTGGAGCAGAAATCCCGCACATTTACGAAGTGGTTTCCGGATTAGAAGAGAAAGACAAGATATTGGTCGACGGTTTAAGAAAAGTAAAAAATGGTCAGCAGATCGCTTATGACTTCTACGAGCAGGAGCAACTCTGGGCGGAGCTGAACCAACTTCATGCCGAATAAGTAAGAACCTCAAAATTAATATTAAGATGTTTAGTAAATTCATTCAACGGCCGGTTCTTGCTATTTGTATATCTCTGGCAATTGTCTTCCTGGGAATACTAGCCATTGCCACTCGGCCCATCTCCCAGTTCCCAGAGATTGCCCCCCCGCGGGTTAATATTTTCATTGCCTATCCAGGGGCCAGTGCCCAGGTGTTAGTTGAGTCTACCCTAACCCCACTTGAGCGAGCCATAAACGGTGTGCAAGGTATGCAGTACATCATCTCCGATGCCACCAGTGCCGGAGAGGCTACTGTTCAAATTGTGTTTGAACCGGGCACTGACGCCAATGCGGCAGTGGTCAACGTAAAAACACGGGTAGATGCCATCATGAATAACCTACCACCGCTCGTCCAACGGGAAGGCATCATCATTACCCCGATTCAGCCCAGCATGCTGATGTACGTGAACCTGTATAGCGACGATGAAAACGCAGACGAGAAGTTTCTGTACAACTACGCCAATGTCCATATTCTTCCCGAACTGCAAAGGATTAGTGGCATGGGGCGAGCCCAGATTCTGGGAAGCCGTCAGTACGCGATGCGGGTCTGGATTAAGCCGGACCGGATGCGAGCCTACAATATTTCTACTGATGAAGTACTGTCCGCCTTGGAAGAACAAAGCGTGATTGGTCGGCCAGGCCGATTAGGACAAGCATCGGGCAAAACCGCTCAGTCGTTAGAGTACGTGTTAACGTATAAAGGTCGCTTCAACAAGCCGGAAGAATACGAAGATATCATCGTGAGGGCCAACCCGGAAGGAGAAATCCTTAAGCTAAAAGATATAGCCGAAGTAGAATTGGGCAGCGAATTCTTTGATATCTACTCTAACAAAGACGGTTACCCTTCGGCTTCTATTGTCTTGAAACAAAACTTCGGAACCAACGCCAGTAAAGTGATTGACGGGGTGAAGGAGAAACTGGAAGAACTGGAACAGGATTTCCCTCCCGGTATGAGTTACGAGATCAACTACGATGTTTCCAAGTTTGTCAATGCCTCTATCGATAAAGTACTGCATACTTTGGTGGAAGCATTTGTGCTGGTAGCCTTGGTAGTCTTTCTTTTTCTGGGCGATTGGCGGTCTACCCTCATTCCGATTATTGCGGTTCCGGTATCACTTATCGGAGCATTTATGTTTATGCAACTGTTCGGTTTAACCATTAACCTGATTACCCTATTTGCGTTGGTATTGGCTATTGGTATTGTGGTAGATGATGCCATTGTGGTGGTAGAGGCGGTGCATGCGAAGATGGAAGAAGAACACCTATCTCCCTTTGAGGCAGTTAAACGAGTGCTTGGGGAAATTAGCGGCGCCATTATCGCTATTACGCTGATTATGACCGCCGTATTCGTCCCCGTTGCCTTCATGACCGGTCCGGTAGGAGTTTTTTATCGCCAGTTCGCAATCACTATGGCCAGTTCTATCATTCTGTCGGGAGTGGTAGCCTTGACGCTTACCCCGGTGCTTTGCGCCATGATCTTAAAGAACAACCACGGCAAACGCCAACGCAGAGGCCCAATCAACATAATTATCAATTGGTTTAACCAGAATTTTGAGCGACTAACCGGGCGATATACTAGCCTGCTTCATCTGATTGTCAACCGAAGGGTGATTACCTACGGTATGTTAGGTCTTTTTGCCCTGGGGATTTTCTCGGTCAACCAGACCCTACCGTCCGGGTTTATACCAAATGAAGACCAGGGAATGATCTACGCCATTATTCAAACCCCTCCTGGTAGTACCTTAGAAAGAACTAACGAAGTCTCACGGCAACTACAGAAAATAGCCGAGGAGGTGGAAGGAATTCAGTCGGTTTCTTCGTTGGCAGGGTATGAAATCCTGACCGAGGGCCGAGGTTCTAACGCGGGTACGTGTATTATCAACCTAAAAGACTGGTCAGAGCGCAAGCACTCGGTGCACGAGATTATGGAAGAGTTGGAAGAGAAAACCCAGGAGTTAGGAGCGGTAGTAGAGTACTTTGAACCCCCCGCCGTACCTGGCTACGGTTCATCCGATGGTTTTTCGCTTCGGCTACTGGACAAAAGCAGTACGGTCGACTATCAGGAGTTTGATAAAGTGAACACTGAGTTTATGGATGCCTTGAGCAAGCGCAAAGAGCTGAGCGGTCTGTTCACCTTCTACGCGGCCAATTATCCCCAGTATGAACTGGTGATTGACAACCAATTGGCGATGCAAAAAGGAGTATCCATTGGTAAGGCAATGGAGAACCTGGATGTTTTGATCGGCAGTACCTACGAACAGGGCTTTGTCCGTTTCAATACCTTCTTTAAAGTGTATACTCAATCGGCCCCTGAATTTAGAAGGATGCCTTCGGATGTGCTGAACCTCTTCATCAAAAATGAGCACGGAGAGATGGTTCCATATTCTTCCTTTATGACCATGAAGAAGACCCAGGGACCTAATGAAATTACCCGTTTCAACCTCTACACCTCTTCCGCCATACGAGGAGTGCCCGCCCCTGGCTACACCACTGGTGATGCTATCGGAGCCATTCAGGAGGTAGCAACCCAAACGTTGCCCCAGGGTTATGATATTGCCTGGGAAGGCTTGTCCTACGACGAGGCCCGCCGAGGAAATGAAGCCCTGTACATCTTCATTGTTGTACTGGTGTTTGTGTACTTGGTACTGGCTTCTCAGTACGAGAGCTTTATTATTCCGCTGGCCGTGGTCTTATCCTTGCCCGCCGGAATATTCGGATCGTTCTTATTGCTAAAATTAATGGGACTGTCCAACGACATCTATGCACAAATCGGTTTAATCATGCTGATAGGCCTGTTGGGGAAAAACGCCATCCTGATTGTTGAGTTTGCCGTTCAAAAGCACCAACTGGGATTCACGGTATTGGAGGCCGCTATTGAAGGGTCAAAGGTGCGTTTTCGCCCTATTCTGATGACTTCTTTTGCCTTCATTGCCGGATTAATTCCCTTGGTGGTAGCTACCGGACCCGGGGCTATCGGCAACCGGACGATTGGTTCATCCGCTCTGGGTGGCATGTTGCTAGGCACTGTTTTCGGAGTAATTATCGTACCGGGCTTATACTACATCTTCGGGAAATGGGCGGAAGGAAAGAAATTAATTCAGGGTGAAGATGAAAATCCGTTAACGGAACATTTTGTAGAAAGCAGTTCTGAAGCCTCCCTAATGAAAAAAATTCAAAAACTTGGACTATTGCTGAAAGTAGCTAACCGAAAAAGGAATCATCATGAAACGTATAAAAAAATATAAATCTATCGTCATCGCACTGACTGTTTTACTGGCTTGGGGTTGTAAAACCTCCCAAATTACAAACAAGGATATTAGCCAGGTATTCCCGGAAAGTTATCGCCATTCAACCGATACGCTTAATAGCATTAAACTGGACTGGAAGGAATATTTTGCGGATGAAAATCTGGTGTCCTTAATTGATACCGCTCTAAAAAATAATCAAGAACTAAATATCTTTTTACAAGAAATTGAGATAAGTAAAAATGAGATCAGGACTCGTAAAGGAGAATACTTACCCTTTGTGAGCTTGAATGCTGGGGCTGGCCTGGAAAAGGAAGGACGGTACACCCGCCACGGAGCCGTAGATGAACAATTAGATATCAGGCCGGAAACCGCATTTCCAGAGCCTCTCCCCGATTTTGTATTGGGAGCGTATGCCAGCTGGGAGGTTGACGTGTGGAAGAAACTACGGAATGCCAAAAAAGCGGCTTTCTCAAGGTACTTGGCCAGTGTAGAAGGAAGAAATTTCATAGTAACTAATCTGGTGGCGGAAATTGCCGGGGCGTACTACGAACTAATGGCTCTGGATAATCTCCTAGAGATTATAGAACAAAACATTGAGATCCAATCCAATGCCCTGCGCGTGGTGAAACTGCAGAAAAAGTCTGCAAGGGTTACTCAACTGGCCGTCAATCGTTTTGAAGCCCAATTTTTGAACACACAAAATCTTCAGTATGAGATTAAGCAAGAAATAGTAGAAACCGAGAACCGGATCAATTTCTTAACCGGTAGATTCCCCCAACCGATTCCCCGAAATTCCGCCCTGTTTAGTCAGTTGGAGGCAGATTCTGTTCAAGCAGGCATCCCCTCACAACTACTCATCAATCGGCCCGACATACGACAAGCTGAATTCGAGCTGGCGGCGGCCAAGGTAGATGTAGAGGTGGCCCGAGCCAACTTTTACCCATCCTTTGGTATTAGGGCCGGTGTCGGGTTTCAGGCTTTTAACCCCGTATTTTTACTGAACCCAGAATCATTACTGTATAATTTGGCAGGTGACCTAATGGCTCCAATTATCAATAGGAATGCTATTAAAGCAGCGTACAGTACCGCCAATGCCCAGCAGATACAAGCCGTATTCAACTACGAGCAAACTGTACTGAACGCTTATCTGGATGTATTGAATCAACTGGCTAGAGTTGATAATTCTACCCAAAGCTACCAAACAAAGTTCAGAGAAGTGGAAATACTGATGCAATCGGTAACTATCGCCAACAGCCTGTTCAATTCGGCCCGGGCCGATTACGGGGAAGTTTTGTTCACTCAGCGCGAAGCCCTGGAAGCCAAAATGGAGCTTATGGAGATAAAGATGGAACAACTAAATGCTAAGGTTAACATTTACCGGGCTTTGGGCGGAGGATGGAATTAGCCGAACATTTACTCACTAGTTCACGGTCATTAGCGGTTTTCAATCAGCCTCATCTTGCTAATTAGGCACCAAAAATATAACATATCTTAAATTTAGTGTAATGATTTATATCAGTACGCTAGGAAGTCAATTCATCTATTTTACTTTGGAAATGAGGCTTGATTCAATACTATCCAACAAGACATGAATACTCAAAATTTATCCAATATTATAAAACACTACTTGACTCTCTTTCGTGGCGAAGAAGGGTACTTTGAAGACGACGAAAAACGCACCAAGTACTTTCGTGAGAACCCACTGAACAATAATGTGGATGAAGTTATTTTGAAGATCAGTGCAATAGAGCACGATAAGCTTGACCATATTTTATCCAGTCGCCAAACTATGGCCGACCATATCGTTTCCCTCAATATTGATGAAGCTCTCGCTAAAGGGGAACCTAGTATTGTGGACTCGATCGCCCACTTGGAAGAAAATGGGAGGCAATACTTTCTCTACAGTTTTGCGACCCGCTACTGTAATTGGCATCGTAAGGATGTCTACCCCATCTATGGCCCGACCATTCATAAGATTTTAACTTATTACTGGCAGGCCGCCAAACAGAGCACTTTAATGGACGATACGCTGTACCACTACTCCCACTTTAAAGATTTAATGATCAAATTCCGAAAAGAAATGCTATTAGAAAGTCTCAACTACAAAGAGCTTGATAAGCTCATGTGGCTTTACGGGGATAAAATACTGAGCGATCTTGCTCTATGAGATATACGCGGATTCTTTAATTCCATTTAGTCCAGTACCTATGCAGTGATTTTGAGCAAGATTAAAAAAAAGAAAACCATGGGAAAATTTAATTTATCAGACGCGAAACGAATCGGTAACGATCTTGGCATTGACTGGAATGAAGTCAACCTTAAGGAATTTACGATGAGAGTAAATGTAGAATTGGAACATGGGACAAGATACTTTGAAACCAATGTTACCGATGATGATAGGAGCTTGACTGGAAAGATTGCCTGGGCAGCTCCAATTACTAGAAAATATCCCTTTACCGGTCTGCTACCACGAGGGGGCATTGTGATGGGGCTGGCACTTATGATGCAAAAAGACCCACAGTTTAATACATTTTCAGCTATTTTGGTGAGTACCATCATGGGCGCTACGATAATTTATGAATTTGCAGGCCCCTTACTTGCCCGATGGGGGCTGACAAAAGCGGGTGAACTACAACAATGAAAAGACCATGACAATTTTAGATATTGTATCCAACTATTGTCAAGAACATCTAAGTATCAGCGAGTGTGCAAAACTGCCATTTCATAACCTGCAACATACCTTAGAAGTTGTTGAAAGAGTAAAACTAATTGCCCAAAACTGCTCTCTGTCCTCAGAAGAAACGGAGCTCATTTTAATCGCTGCAAGGTTTCATGATACTGGTTTTTCTTCTACATAAATCAACTGACCGGCTGTAATCTGGGTAGAAACAACTCCTTCTTTCATACAGAGAATCAATTAGACACACTATCCCGGATCAATGCCTTAATTTGTCTTCTTTCTACAGTTAGTAATTCTTGATTGCTTTTTTCAATTAGTGTAGGACAGTTGTGAGTTCTGATAGAGTGTAAATCTTAAAAGCTACTCTAGTTATCAAATTTACTGTAACTCACCGAAACAGTTCCTCATACTACCTGACTATAATTCTGATTGAGTTTTAAGTTATCAAATCACTTAATCACAAAACCTTCGGGGTTTTGTTGCAAATTACTGGAAGTAATGGCCTGAAATGGAATAGGAGCAATGTATTGCGCTTTAGTAGGTAAAGCGACCAGTTCTACCTGTTCTTCCGGATGCCTTTTCGCCGCAATTTCTTCTACTCGTTCGGATCGTACCAGATCGAACCAGCGTTTATATTCACCCGCCAGTTCCCAGCCTTTCTCATCAATAATTTCATTGACTGTTGCTGAAGCTACGTCTACGGAAGCATCTGGTACATTGTAGGGTAAACCGGCGGCTCTCCTTCTCACCTGATTCAGGGCCTCTATGGATGCAGGGGTAGCCCCGACCCGAGCTTGGGCTTCGGCGTATATTAGTAACACTTCGGCGTAGCGGTAGACTTCCATCGCCCGGTAGCCGGCGGTGCGATTGCCCACATTGAGGTTTTCGGAAATAGTAAATTTCTTATACATCGGGTGCATACGTTGCGATTCCTGCCAGGGTACGGTAGGAGGATCTTGCGTAAAAATTTGCCCCTGCGCCACGCCTCGCTGCGGGATTTCAGTGTAGAAAGTCGCGTCCTTCCGCGGGCCTTCGGGGAAGTCGAAGAAAAACTGTAACTCCGGGTAGGCGTCAGACCAGCCCCGGGCTTCGTGAAAACTGAAGGAAGCCGGCCAACCCGAACGAATATCTTCCACTTCGGAAAACTGTACCGAAAACACTGACTCCAGGCTATTCTGGTTTGCCAGCAGCCACAGTTCATCAATCGGCAGTAATTCGAAGTAATTCATATCAATCACTTCTTTGGCTTTAGAGGCGGCTAAGGCGTACTTGGAATCATCCTTCACTGGCCATCCGCCCCAGGTTAAGTACAAGTCAGCCAACAGGGTTTTAGCGGCGGCTGACGAAACGCGACCGACATTGCTGACCTCGCCCGGACCGGGCAAGTTAGCTTCGGCAATCAGCAAGTCATCCTCAATATGCTCGTAGTTCTGAAGCACGGTAGCCCGCTCTTCTTCGCCCGTGGGAGTATCCCCGTCCAGGATGATGGGCATATTACCGTGAGTTCTTACCAGATGAAAGTAGGCTAAAGCGCGTAAAAACCGGGCTTCGGCATCCGCGCTGCTAACAATTTCTGTTGGAGCGGTAGATGTCTTTAGCCCCTCGATGAGGGTGTTGGCGTAGTAGATCACCTGCCAGTAGCCATTCCAGCCGTGGGGTAGCCAGTTAATATCCGAATTCTCTCCCCCTCCGTAGTCAAAGCGATCAAACACTCGCAACGGAGCTTTATTGCCCGCCCACCAGGTCGTCAAGTCATCCGCTCCGTAAGTGGGGGCTCGTTGGTTGTGAACGCCCTGATAGGTGTCTTGCATAGCCCGGTATATAGGAGCCAGGGCCGCAATCACATCACCTTCACTTTGTAAATTCTCGATGAAGAGTACGCTGCTGACATCCTCTTCCAGGTCGATACAGGCCGGGGCCGCCCATACCAGGGTAATCAACAGGATTGTCTTGGAGATTGATACTACTGTATTTTTCATGATAGGTTCAAGGTAAGAGAGTATTAGAAGGTAACTTTTAGTCCTAAGGAATAGGAACGATTGATAGGGTAGGTATTGAAATCAATACCCAGGTCTACATCCGAATTACCGGTGGCCGTGGAAACCGGATCAAAGCCCGTATAGTCGGTGATAATGAACAGGTTCTCGGCACTGGCGTATAAGCGCAAGGCTTCCAGCCCAATGTTGTTCAACACATTGTTGAAGGTATAGCCCAGTGTGATGTTCTTCATTGATACAAACGACCCGTCTTCAATGAACTGAGAAGATAGAAACTGGGTGCCATCGCGGCCGGAGGGAATTTCGCTGGGATTACTTTCCGTCCACCGGTTGTTATAATCAGCGTGCACGGCATGAAACTGTCCTGATCCTAAGCCCATCATTTTCATCCGCTGAAAATTATAAATGTCGTTACCGTAGGAGCCCAGCAGAATAAAGTTAAGGTCAAACCCTTTCCACCGTACGTTCCAATTCCATCCCCAGGTAAAATCCGGGTTGCCATCGCCTACCGTCACAATATCGTCGGTGGTGATCAACGTATCGCCGTTGACGTCGGCGTAGCGAGCGTCGCCGGGTTGCCGTCCGTACAAGGCGGCTTCGTCTTCTTCTCCCAGTTGGTAAACTCCTTCAAAGATGTAGCCCCGAAAACTGCTAATCGGCAATCCTACTTCAACGCGAGTTGGATTCACCGGAAAGGTCTGACCGTAATATTCGTTGCCCAACTCCATGGGTTCTCCGTCGTTGACCAAGGCAATTACCTCGTTTACGTTGCGAGAGACATTCAACGTGGAACTAATGTGCCAGTCGCCCCTATCCAGCGCTACCCAACCCAAAGCAATATCGATTCCCTTGTTCTCTACTTCACCAATATTTTGGGCAACCACCGTGGGCCCTACGTAAGAAGGCAGCACCCGGTCAAGTAATAAATCTGTGGTGTTTTTCTGATACAAATCTACCGAGAGCGTAAACCGGGAACTGAACAAACCTAAGTCTACTCCTACGTTGGCCTGGGTAGTGGTTTCCCAGGTAAGGTCAGGGTTCGCTAAGCGATTTGAGGGGGCTACGCCGATGGTAGCAGCTTCCCCGGTAAACGGATAGTTAACGTTAGGATTGATGATCGGAATGGCCCGGGTGGCCAGAGGGTCGATGGCCTGGCTCCCTATTTTACCGTAGCTTACCCGTACTTTGAAATTATCAATCGCGTCAATAGCCTGCACAAAGCTTTCTTCGGACAACCGCCAGGCGACGGAACCCGACGGAAAGTACCCCCAACGGTTCCCCGGCTGAAACTTACTAGAGCCATCGGCTCGTAAGGAAGCAGTCAGCAAGAAACGATCGAACAGTGAATAGTTGATCCTTCCCAGAAATGACTGTAAACTTTCGCTATTGGAGTTGTTGTTGGTTCGCTGCACCGCCCCTAACGATAAGTTTTTATAGGTGGTGTTATCGGAGAAGAAGCCGGTGGCGGTAGCCTCGGTCCAGGCTCGGGTGACTAGCTGCTGTTCGTGAACCAGATCAACTTGTAGTTGGTGATTGGGGTTGTTATCCAAGGTGTAGGTAAGCCGGTTCGTGTTCTGAATTCGGTTTACTTCCTGATTGTACACCACAGCGCTGCCCGTATTATTCACCAGAAGGGAGGTATAGCTGTTGTTGTTTTGTCTTAGTTGTTCCAAACCTCCGGATATGTTGAGCTCCAGATTGTCTAGCAGGTTAAAACTAACGTAGCCGTTCGTAATAATCTGGTTATCGTAATTCTCTCTTACGTTGTTCTGTGGTACTACCAAAGGGTTAATGTCACCATTGCCTACGCCGGGTATGAGGGGGGTAAAATTATAATTTCCTTCCTCGTCAAAAGCCGGGGTAGTAGGGTCCCAGGCCAGACCGGAAGCTAAGTTGGCGCGGGGGCCGGTGTTTTCTTCCCGGCTCAGGTAGGTGTTGAGTCCGGCATCCACTTTTTCGGATAATGCGGCGCTCACATTCGCTCTGAGACTGTATCGCTTGTAGTTCTGATCAATAATGGTTCCGTCAGCGTCGTTGTAGTTACCAGAAATGTAATACTTAACCGCCTCACTTCCGCCGCTTACCGACAGTTGCACATTAGCAAACGGGGCCGCTTGAAAAAACCGTTCCTGCCAGTCCTCACCGCCGCCAGCCCGAAGGTCGGCGATGGCAGCCGCATCGTACAGCTCTTCGCCCTCGGCAAAGTTCACCCCTTCGGCAAATTCTGCCGGGCTCATCAAATCGAGTTTCTGAGCGACGTTGGATACTCCGTAAAATGCGTCAAGCGTTACCGTAGCCGGACCAACTTTCCCACTTTTGGTGGTAATCAGTACCACTCCGTTGGCTCCCCGAGAGCCGTAGATGGCGGTAGCGGAAGCATCTTTCAGCACCTCCATAGAAGCAATATCATTTACGTTAAGCGAGTTGATATCGCCTACCACCAGCCCGTCTACCACGTAGAGTGGATTGTTGTTGCCGCTAATAGAGTTCGCCCCTCGTATCCGAATTTTGTATCCTGCGCCCGGGGCTCCGCTGGTTTGCACTACGGATACTCCGGCCGCTCGTCCCTCCAGGGCCTGATCAATGCGGGTGAGGGGCTGCGCCTCGAAATCTTCCGAAGAGACCGAAGCCAATGCTCCCGTCACGTCCGATTTCTTTTGGGTGCCGTAACCCACTACCACTACTTCTTCTAAGCTTTGCACATCCGGCTCCATGGATACGTTAATGGTAGTCTGGTTTCCTACTTCAGCCGTTTGGGTAAGGTAGCCTACGAAGGAGAAGACCAGCACATCATCGGAAGAAGCGGCGATACGATAATTTCCTTCTACATCAGCAACACTCCCGACGGTGGTTCCCTGGATCAGCACATTCGCTCCGGGAATCGCTGCGCCGGTTTCATCGGTAATCTGTCCGGTTACGGTTTGCTGAGCGTACACCAGCGGGACGCTCAAACCCGCAAGAAAGAGCCCTAACAGACCACATTTTCTGGCTAGATTGGTAAGTTGATTTGTCATTGGTTGAGTTTTAGGTGTATGAAGAGGGTTTAAGGCAAAGGGTATATGGGCACGTATTATTATGCTATTCGCTCAACTACAATCGTTCAAAATTTTCCAACGCCGACCGCGTGATATTTAAAAATAGATAATCTCTTCAGTAAATCTAATTTCCCGCTTAGGAATATATTTTTTAAATCCCTATTTGCCCTTCCGTATCTGAATACTGTGTTATCTAATCATTTTTCGTTTTATTTACTTTCGTAGCAAATAGATTCTGACCAAAACAGCATAGAATTAGGGAGAATTATGTTGAATAGAAACACTGAATCAAGCATCAAGGCAATAGTATCATCAGTATTATTTTTCCTATTCTTTTCCAGTAGTTCCTTCGGGCAGGAAAGCAAACCTAATATCCTGATTGTTTACGGCGATGATGCCACCTATAACCTTTTTCCACTCTACGGTGGTCAATTGATTGAGACTCCCCACCTAAATCGCCTGGCTCAGCAAGGTCTTACGTTCAACTACGCTTTTCAGGCCATGGCCATGTGTGCACCCAGTCGGGCCGAGTTGTATACGGGGATGTATCCGGTGCGTAACGGCGTGGCCTGGAACCACGCTAACGCCCGTTCGGGCATTAAAAGTATTGTCCATCATTTGAGCGACCTGGGCTACCGGGTGAATATCACCGGCAAGGTACACGCTGGCCCGGAAGAAGTGTTTCCTTTTGAGAGAGTGGATATTTTACAAAAAGGCAACGTAGCCGAAGAGGCTCTTCAGGATTATATTGAAGAAGGTGCGGGTCAACCTTTCTGTCTGATTGTGGCCTCCGGCGAACCCCACGCCCCCTGGAACCGGGGAAATCCCGAGAAATTTGATCCCAGTACGTTAACCTTACCCCCTAACTTAGTGGATACGGAAATTTTCCGGAACGTCTTCACGAAGTATCTGGCAGAAATGGAACATCTGGATCAGCAGTTAGGACAATGCCTAAAGGTGCTGGAAGAAACCGGGCAGGCTGATAACACCCTGGTAATATTTACATCCGAACACGGAGCGCCGTTTCCGGGAGCGAAGTGGACCAACTGGAATGTGGGAGTGCACACTGCTTTCGTGGCTCGCTGGCCGGGCGTGATCACTCCCGGAAGCCGTACGGATGCCCTCATCCAGTACGCCGATGTGTTGCCGACACTGGTTGATATTGCCGGGGGGCAGGTAGACCCACCTCAATTTGATGGCAGCAGTTTTTTGCCGGTACTAAGGGGAGAAACTGATCAGCATCGGCAGTACGCTTACTTTATGCATAACCACGTACCCGAAGGTCCGCCTTACCCCACCCGTTCAGTCACCGACGGTCAGTATCATTACATCCGAAATTTGAAACCGGATAATCTGGTCATCGAGAAACATGTATTCGGCAACTATAATCAGGACCAATTTTATCTACCTTCCTGGTTTTACAAAACCACGACCGACCAACACGCCCGGGACATCGTGTTCCGGTTTATGCGCCGACCGGCGGAGGAGCTTTACCTGATTCGGGAAGATACCTTTGAGTTTACTAATTTAGTCGAAGACCCTAAGCTAGCGGAAGTAAAGCAACGCCTTTCTCAAGAATTAGACCGGTGGATGGAAAGTCAAAACGATACCGGTGAGCAGCTTGATAGCTGGGAGGTTTACAAAAATAATGGCGGGTACTTGGATGAATGAGCGGGAAGCTATTTCTTGTTAAGTAATACCTCCAGGCTACCTACAACTTACAGCTACCTATGCAAACAACCTACAGTAGAAGTATTTTTATCATCACTTTTTTCATCAGTGCAGTAGGCTTTGTCAGTCATCCCCTAAAAAGCCAATCTTTTGAAACCTGGGATACCTATCAGGGCGACGATGGGCGTACCGGCTACTCTTCGCTGGACCAAATTAACCGAGAAAACGTCAATCAACTGGAAGTGGCCTGGACCTTCAGTACCGGGGACTTGCCGGAAAACGGTGGGTTTAGTATGATGGAGTGCAATCCTATTGTGGTAGATGATGTCATGTACGTTACTTCTCCTACCTCTAAGGTGATTGCTCTGCAGGCCGCTACCGGGGAAGAGCTGTGGCGATATGATCCCTTTGATGGCGAAAAACGCCGGGGACTAAGCCGGGGCGTAGCTTATTGGGAAGACGGTGATCGCAACGGCGAACCGAAAAAACGGATTTTGTTTTCAGCCGGCAGCTATCTGTACGCCTTGGATGCAGCAACTGGAACAATAATCACCGACTTTGGTGAGGGAGGAAAAGTGAATTTGAATGTAGGTTTAGTTCGAGACCCTTCTACCATCTCGGTACGATCTACATCTCCCGGAAGCGTGTATAACGATTTGCTGATCTTAGGATCATCGGTGGGAGAAGGCTACGGGACCCCTCCCGGGTACGTCCGGGCCTACGACATACGGAGCGGCGAATTACGATGGACTTTCCACACGATTCCCCAGCCGGGCGAACCGGGATACGAAACCTGGGATAAAGATTCCTGGGAGCATATCGGTGGCGCCAACGTCTGGACCGGCCTCAGCCTGGACAAGGAACGGGGTATCGCTTATCTGCCCGTAGCCTCCCCCAACTACGACTACTACGGAGCCCAGCGCAAGGGGAAAAATTTATACTCCAGTTCGCTGGTAGCAGTAGAGGCTGCTACCGGCCAACCAATCTGGCACTACCAAACGGTTCATCATGATATTTGGGATTACGACCTGCCCGCTCCTCCTAACTTGGTAACAGTACAGCGTAACGAAAAAGAAGTAGATGCGGTGGCTCAAATCACCAAAACCGGGTTTGTATACTTGTTTGACCGGGTATCGGGTGAATCGCTCTTTCCTATCCACGAGAAAAAAGTACCGAACTCTACCCTTGAAGGCGAGGAAGCCTGGCCTACCCAGCCTTTTCCCGAAAAGCCCGCACCTTTTATCCGGCAACACTTCCGGGAAGAGGATATTACTGATATTTCTCCGGAAGCCCACGCGGCAGTGCTGAAGCAATTTAAAAAACTACGCTCCGAGGGGTTGTTTACCCCACCAGATACCAGCGGGACCATACTGCTGCCCGGTTCGCGGGGTGGAGGCAATTGGGGCGGACCGGCCTTTGACCCGGCTACGGGTATACTGTATGTCAGCGCGAAGGAATCTCCGGAAATCGCTACGATGAAAAAACAAGAGTCTGAAACCGATCGAGTAGCCACTTTACAAGGTTTAGGGGAAAGCTACTACGTCACTAACTGCGCTACGTGCCACGGGAAAGACCGAAAGGGGCAACCCCCGGCGTTTCCCTCCTTAGCCAATATCAGTACTCGAAGAACCGAAGCAGAAGTGCTGAACATCATCAAAAATGGCGGCGGACGTATGCCCGCTTTTAAAAACATCTCTCCGCAGGAAGAGAAAGCCCTCATTGCCTACCTGCTCGAACAGCCCAGCGTAGAGAACCCGGAGATGATCGTCGTAGATTCGGAAACGGAGCAAATTGAAAACGAGCAGTATATTAACGTCACCGGCCACGGCTACTTCAACGACCCTAATGGGTACCCGGCGATTAAACCTCCCTGGGGCACGTTAAATGCCATTGACTTGAATACGGGTGAGTACGTTTGGAAAATCCCTTTGGGAGTATATCCCGAACTGCTAGCAAAAGGTATTCCTCCCACCGGGACCGAAAACTGGGGCGGCCCCATTGTTACGGCTGGCGGATTGGTATTTATCGCCGCTACGGTGGATAAGAAATTCCGGGCTTTTGATAAAGCGACGGGTGAACTGCTGTGGGAAACCGACTTGCCTACGGCGGGCATTGCCAAACCCGCTACCTATATGATTAACGGGAAGCAGTTTGTGGTGATTGCGGCCGGGGGCGGACGAGGCACCGAGCCGGGAGATACTTATCTGGCATTTGCTTTACCTGACTAACGTTTTTAGGAATATCGCTGTAGGAACATCGTTAACGATGTTCCTACCCATTATTCGCACCTAAAAAAAAGAATATACCATTATGCAACCCTGGTTTATATGAGAAAGACCATTTTGATTTTTACCCTATGCCTGCTTTCTTTCAGCTATGGGTGGGGACAAACGGAAAGCCAGTCGCCTAATATTATCTATATACTGGTAGATGATTTTGGTTACGGTGATATCAATCTTCAACTGGATACTTTGGATGTATTCCGCAACCCGCACGTCAAAACCCCCAATCTGGCCCGACTAGCCCGGCAGTCGTTGGTTTTTACCCACCATTACGCCTCGGCGCCGGTTTGTTCTCCTTCCCGGGCGGGACTACTCACCAGCCGGACACCCACCCGAATGAACATCATGCGCTGGATTAACGACAAAGGCGATAACGAAAAGATGCTGATGAGCGGTCAGGAGATTACCATCGCCGAGCTACTACAAGCCAACGGCTACGAAACTGCCGTATTCGGTAAGTGGCACCTCAACGGAGCCGATTGGACCGTCAAAGAAAACTGGACGGGCTGGACCGGTTCTTTTCCCCACCAGCAGGGTTTTGACTACGCCATGGTGACCAAAGAAAATCCCCACGAAACCACCCGGATGGACATTAATACCCAACAAGATCCCGGAGATTTTTACCTGGACAACGACGAAGTGCACGGCAAGCCGCTGGGTAAAATCAAGGGGTTTTCCGGTCAGATTATTACCGATTCGGCCATTCACTGGGTTCAAAATAAGCGAGACGCTCAAAAGCCCTATTTTCTCTATCTACCCTACGATGCCGTACACGAGCAAGTAGAGAGTCCCGTGGCGTATAACAATATGTACAATACCGGCAACGCTTACAAAGACCGGTATTACGCTAATGTCACCTACCTGGATGCCCAAATCGGGCGGTTGCTGGACTTCATTTATTCCATTCGAGAAGAAGAAAATACGATAATCTTTTTCTCCAGCGACAACGGTCCAGAAACGCTGGAGAGCTACTGGCTAGCCATCCGCTCCTACGGTTCCTCAGCTCCGCTGTTCGGACAAAAAAAGCATTTATTTGAAGGCGGCATCCGCGTGCCCGGCATGGTCCGCTGGCCGGGCCAGATCGTCCCCGGTATTTCTGACCTCCCTAACTCCACGTTGGATGTGTTGCCTACTCTTTGCGAGATTGTAGGCACAAAACCGCCGCAAGACCGACCGATCGATGGAAGCAGCCTATTACCACATTTGCTCCGTAATGAAGATATCCGACGGGAAAAACCATTGTACTGGCAGACCGAATTGGACCCGATCTGGATGGTGGAAGGCGTGGGGTACGACCGGCGATTCAACGGAAACCGCCCGGTGGATATTCCTACTCCGAGAGTATCCATTCGCCAGGGCGATTATGTGCTGCGGGGATTTGCCTCCAACCGAGAAGCAGCTTTCGCCCGACCGGATATTTTTCAACTACACGATGTGGTCCACGACCGGATGGAGACGGTAGAGCTATCAGAATTTGAACCGGAGATATTTGAGAGCATGAAACAGGAGCTCCTGGAGATGTGGGATGATGTGAATGCCGAACGGGAGCAAACCCAAGCGGCTATCGAGAGCAAAAGTGACTTACGAAAATAATCTAACCAGAAAACCATGCATACCAACCGAAGGAATGTCCTTAAACATTTGGGAGCCGGATTAGCCGGAAGTACGCTGGGCACGTTCGGAGTACCCCAACCATCCTACGCCAAAGAATCGGTCACCGAAGAAAAGTACCAACGGGCTACCAAGGGGTTACCGCCGCTCAAAATTACCAATGTAAAAGCTATTGCTACCCAACCCAAGCGAGCCAATCTGGTCGTAGTGAAGGTAGAAACCGATGAACCCGGCTTGTACGGAGTAGGCTGTGCCACCTTCACCCAGCGAGCCCACGCGGTGGTATCCGCTATCAACGACTACTTAACGCCTTTCTGCAAGGGAAAGATCGCCGATAACATTGAAGATATCTGGCAAACCACCTATCAGAACTCCTACTGGCGCAACGGGCCGGTACTCAACAATGCCCTGAGCGGATTGGATCAGGCACTGTGGGACATCAAAGGCAAACGGGCTGGGATGCCGGTGTATGATCTGCTGGGCGGTAAATGTAAGTTTGCGGTAGACACCTACGAATCCTGCGGTGGCAGCACCATTGAGAAAGTAGTAGAAGGGGTACAGAAGTGCATGGAAGAAGGCTTCCGATACATTAAAATTCAATTGGGCGGATACGGCTCTACCGCGTTAGCCTCTCAAACCCCAGATTTCAGAGCCGCTGGGTTTGGCTACGAAAATGATTCTTTGATGGATTCCTACGCCTATCTAAAGGGCACAAGGGATATGTTTGCCACCGTTCGTAAAGAATGCGGCGATGAAATCGAGCTGGTACACGATGTACACGAACGAATACAACCGATTGATGCCATCAACCTCTGCAAAGACCTGGAACAGTACCGCCCCTTCTTTATTGAAGACCCCCTCTCGCCGGAAAATATTGGCTACTTCAAGATGCTGCGCGAACAAAGCTCGGTACCGATTGCCATGGGCGAGCTGTTCAACAGTCCGCACGAGTGGCTGGAGCCGATGGTCAACCGCTGGTACGACTTCATCCGCATCCACGTCTCCCAAATCGGCGGCATTACCCCGGCCATGAAGGTGGCCCGACTGGGCGAATGGTTCAACGTGCGCACCGCCTGGCACGGCCCCAGCGACGTTTCACCGGTCGGACACGTTGCCCAGGCCCACATGGATTTGGCTGTATGGAACTTTGGAATTCAGGAAAGCCCGAACATCAATGAGCAGGAGCGAGCTGTGTTTCCGGGTTCTCCGCGCCTGGAAAACGGTTATCTGTACATCAACGAAGCCCCCGGTTTAGGCATTGATGTAGACGAACAAGAAGCCGCCAAATACCCGATTCCCGAAGTAGATTTAAATCACTGGACCCAACTGAGGAAGCAAGACGGTGCCCCGGTACGGCCGTGATCAGCAAGAAATTAAAAACCCATGATACGAAGTGCCTTTCTTTTTATCAGTTTGATATGGCTGCTAAACAGTCATACGATCGTGGATGCGCCGGCGGAGTACAGGGTAACCCGCCTATCTCAACCGGTGGAAATAAATAGCATATGGGACAAAGAGCCCTGGCAGGATGTACCCTCCCTTACGCTCAATTATTTTATGGGAGACAAACCCACGCACCGACCGGAGGTTCAGGCAAAAGTGGCCTACGACGAGGCGGCAATCTACGTGATTTTTCGGGTAGAAGACCGCTACGTTCGCTGCGTGACCGAGCAGTACCAAGGAAGTGTATACAAAGACAGTTGTGTAGAATTCTTTTTCACCCCAGCGACTGATATTTCATTAGGTTATTTTAACTTGGAAATGAACTGCATTGGCACTGCTTTATTCAAGTTTCATGACAAAAAGCACGATCGATTGGTGGAAGTGGCTGAATCAGATTTTGCCCAAGTGAAAGTAGCCCACTCCGTATCTTCCCCGGTGATAGATGAAATACAAGAACCTACTGCCTGGACGGTAGAATACCGAATTCCTTTCGAAATATTGGATAAATACGTTAATTTAACCCAACCGGCACCGGGGGCGGTGTGGAAAGCCAACTTTTATAAGATAGCCAATGATAGTTCCCATCCTCATTGGCTTACCTGGTCAAAAGTAGACCTTCCCAAGCCTGATTTTCATCGTCCTGAGTTTTTCGGGACACTAAATTTTTAACTACTTAAAACAACCATTTTATGAACCGAAGAAACGTAATCAAAAATTTAGGATTAGGCCTCGCCGGAGGTGGCATGGCGAGTTTGGGGGTCACCGAAAAAGCGATGGCCGCGCATCCTTCGTCGGAAATATACCGCCGGGCCACTAAAGGCTTGCCGCCGGTCAAAATCACCAATGTAAAAGCCATTGCCACCCAACCTCACAGCATTGAACAGGTGATTGTGAAGGTAGAGACCGATGAACCGGGTTTGTACGGAGTAGGTTGTGCTACCTTCCGGCAGCGAGCCCACACCGTAGTGTCGGCTATCAACGACTATTTAACGCCCTTCTGCAAGGGAAAGATCGCCGATAACATTGAAGATATCTGGCAAACCACCTATCAGAACTCCTACTGGCGCAACGGGCCGGTACTCAACAATGCCCTGAGTGGATTGGATCAGGCGCTGTGGGACATCAAAGGCAAACGGGCCGGGATGCCTCTTTACGAATTGCTGGGTGGCAAATGTAAATTCGCGGTAGACACCTATACCCATGCCGGAGCGGGGTCTATTGAAGAGGTAGTGGAAAACGTCAAACGGTATCAGGAAGAGGGCTTCCGGCATATTCGTATTCAACTGGGAGGGTACGGTTCGTCGGCACTGGCCGGAGAGCCGGATTTTAAGGCCGCGGGCTTCGGTTACGAAGATGATAATGTGTATGTGGCCCATGTGTATCTGGATGGAACCCGCAGACTGTTTGAAACCGTACGTAAAGAATGCGGCGATGAAATCGAACTGCTGCACGACGTGCACGAGCGGGTGCAACCCATTGATGCTATCAACCTCTGCAAAGACCTGGAGCAGTACCGCCCCTTCTTTATTGAAGACCCCTTCTCGCCGGAAAATATTGGCTACTTCAAGATGCTGCGCGAACAAAGCTCGGTACCGATTGCCATGGGCGAGCTATTCAACAGTCCGCACGAATGGCTGGAGCCGATGGTCAACCGCTGGTACGACTTCATCCGTATTCACGTCTCCCAGATTGGCGGCATCACTCCGGCCATGAAAGTGGCCCGACTGGGCGAATGGTTCAACGTGCGCACCGCCTGGCACGGCCCGGGTGATACTTCTCCGGTAGGGCATGCCGCCAATGCCCACATGGATTTAGCCTTGTGGAACTTTGGCATCCAGGAAGCGGCCAGCACCATTCGATCGCCCAGCGATGAACTATTAGCGATATTTCCCGGGATGCCTCGGGTAGAAAACGGCTATATGTTCGTCAATGAAGCTCCGGGACTGGGAATAGACGTTAATGAAGAGGAAGCCGCTAAGTATCCCCTTCAGGAAGTACAGCTTAACAACTGGACGCAACTGAGGAGGCCGGACGGAACTCCAGTACGACCATAAATGAGCAGGTACGGGTCTAATAGGTCAAGGAAAACTTTGCAACAAGTACTCTCTAGCCGTTAGCGCTTGTTGAAAAATTCTGTTTGGTATCTAAACGATTCAAAATTAGTTGGCAGTTCTGACACAATACTGAGCTACGGTGGCTCAAACTTCTACGCTTTTTGCGGCCACCGCTCGGTTGTTTTTTCGTGATCCTGATCTAGCCTCCGAAAGAACCGGGTCTTCCTTTCAGGTTTTCCTACTTCCGTACCTGCTTTTCTTTTGCTGAGGTGAATCCGGAAATTCGAGAGCTTTTCGGTAATCGGTGAGATCTGTTTTTTTCCAGAATGGTACTTTAATCTCGCTGGCAGCTTTAGAAATAATATGGGCGGCAATCGGCGAAGTAGCGACGATGAAGATAACGATTGCGATTACTTTAATCAGTGCCTCCAAAGTATTGAAGTAAATCCCGGCTCCAATCATCATCAATCCCAACCCGATGGTGGATGCCTTAGTTACCACCGACATCCGAATGTAAAAATCAGGTAAGCGGATAATACCGATGGAAGCAATGAGCATAAAAAAAGTGCCCGATAGCAGAAAAAAAGATACGATAATTTCCTTCATAGTTTCGCTTTATCTAGCAAGTAATAAGCAAACGCTAAAGTACCCAGAAAGGCAATCAGCGCTAAGATGACCGCCGCATCTAGCAGTATCGCTTCCTCACTGGCACAGCCGTACAGCACAATAATGCTAATCAGGTAATAAGACATCAGGTCCAGGGCGGTTAGCCGATCTACGATACTTGGCCCCTTCACGAACCGGTAGCTGACCAGAAGCATAGCCACCGCCATCAGAATAATACATATGGTAAGAACTACACTCATACCGAAAGGCGAGTAATGGCCAATATTTTCTTTTCAAACCCTAGTTTGATCTGCTGGCGGAACGCTTCCGCGCTGCTACCGATGTACAGTGTATGCACGTAGAGTTGTTGTCGATCATCAGATACCTGTATGCTTAGCGTACCAGGTGTAAGCGTGATCATGTTCGCCAGCAGCATTATCTCTTCGTTTCTCTGCACTTCCAGGGGTACCGCTACTACGGCGGGTGACATAGTATTTTTGATTGTCAGCACCTCGTAGGTCACTTTGATATTCGCTACGATTAGCTCTTTGATAAAGTAAACGGTCAGATGCATAATTCGGGGCAACTGCCGGAAAAAGCGGCGGTTGTAAAAAAATGATAATAACCACAGCAACACACATATCACCAAAAACACTCCTATAGTTCGGAGTCCGGTTTCGGCTAATACTGGCCATACAATCCGGAGGTAGGCAGTAGCGCCTAAGGCTATAATCAGATTAGCGAAGTATACCCTCATACCAGTGAAATTATATTGGTGCTGTTTTGTTCAAATATCCCTATCTACCTAACACAGCCTCAATGTACAGCTCCCGATCCAGCAAATGCGTCGCCGCCAGCTGCGACCACTGCATCAGCCGCTCGGGAAATAAGCTGATCGCAACAATAATCACCATTAGCGCGATTACCGTCAAATACATTCCCCCGTATTGCCTGATAAAGATCGGCTCTCCTCCAGGGGTAGGCGGCCCAGTTGCTTCCGGCTCCTTCAGAAAAACCAAGAGCCACACCCTGCCCATCACGTACAAAGTAAGCAATCCGGTCAGCAGCGATACGCCTACGATCAGATAGTCGCCAGAGACCAGTCCGGCTTGAGCCAGCACATACTTCCCCCAAAAACCCGTCAGCGGGGGTATGCCCGAGAGCGACATGGCCGAGATGAAAAAGCAGGTAGACAGCAGGGGCAGCTTTCGGTAGATTCCCCCCGACTTTTTCAGCATGAAGGACTGACCATGTTGCCCTATCAACCCACCAATAAAGAACAGGTTGGATTTTACAATAATGCTGTGCAGTATGTAGAAAGTAGCCCCGGTAATAGCCAGCGAAGAGCCAATACCCAGTCCCATCACCATATAACCCATATGGCTGATGATCAGATAAGACAATATCTTTCGGTAATCTTGCTGAGCGATGGCTCCGGCAATGCCCACCAACATGGTGAGACCCGCCAGAGTTAAAAACAGAATACGAAAGGCGGGAGTATCAGTAGGAAAAATAAAGAGAGTAGTCCTAAACATGGCATAGATACCAACCTTGGTAAGTAATCCGGCCACAATAGCCGAGATAGCAATGGGGGGAGTATGGTAGGAGGCCGGTAGCCAAAAGAACAGTGGGAAAAGAGCAGATTTTATTCCGAAGCTCACCACAAAGAACAGCAACCCCAGGTAGGCCAGCGGTGAGACCGGTCCGTCGTGCATCTTTACCGATAGATCAGCCATGTTGGTACTACCGGCAATGCCGTACATAATGCCGATCGCGGTTAAGAATAAGCCGGAGGCAACAAAATTGAGTGTAACGTACTTCACGGCACCCTCCAGTTGCTCTTTTTCCCCGCCCAGGGTAAGTAGCACAAATGAGGCAATTAGCATTACCTCAAACCATACGTACAAATTAAATATGTCGCCGGTAATGAGTGCCCCGTGAATACCAAACAACATCAACAGCACGGTCGGATAAAAACCAAATTGTTTGCGCTCCTGGGTAATGCTGGTATTTGAGAGCGAAAAAAAGAACAGCAACAATCCAAGCAGAGCACTGGCACCAAGCATGAGCGCACTCAGCATATCGGCCACCAGGCTAATACCGAACGGAGCTTTCCAATTGCCCGCCTGCAGGGTGATGACTCCCTGCTCAGCTACCCGAAACAGCACTACCAGGCTGCCAACGAAGGTAAGCAGCGTGGCAATAAGGTAAATGGTTTTCTGAACGGCGAGCCTCTTCCAGGCGAGGATACACAGAATACCTGCGAGCAGGGGTAGCAGAAGTGGTAACAGTAGGATAGAACTCTCAAACATTTTGCTCCTCTCGGTCAGTAGCTTTCAATTGATCCAGGTCGCTGGTTCCAACCGCGTGGTACACCCGCTTCAGCAGCACAATGGCAAAAGCCTGAACCCCTAAACCAATTACAATGGCTGTGAGGATTAACGCCTGAGGCAATGGGTCAGCCAGTTCGGCTACGGGCGGATTTTCGCCGGAAACAAAAGCTGGTTCACTTCGGGTAATTCCGGCTGCGGTGAACAGAAAAAAGTTGCAGGCATGGGCGAAGAGTATAATCCCGAGGATCAGTTTAATAAAGCTTCGGTGCAGCAGCAGGTACAAGCCTGCTGCATATAGTATTCCGGTGACAATCGCTAAAATAATTTCCATCAGGTTTCCTCTTCAAACAGGTTAAACGCAATTTTCAGGGTGATTCCGATGACCAGCAGATACACCCCAAAGTCGAACAAAGTAGGGGTGCCTAACTTACCAATAGGGGTTTTAAACGGCAGCCACACCCCTTCAAAAAACTGGTAACCGATTAGCATCGGAAGAACAGCTGCCGATAAGGAGATGAGCAACCCTCCCCCGATCAAAGCAAAATTGTTGATACGGTATTTCTTTTTAGTTTCTCGCACGCCACAGGCCATCATATGGAGGATGAAACCAGTGGAAGCGATCAACGCGGCGATAAAGCCGCCGCCTGGCAGGTTATGTCCTCGAAAGAACACGTATCCCGAGAACAGGATAAAAAAGGGCAGCAGTAGGTTTACAGCCGTAGATAAAATCAACGTTCTCATTTTTCTTCTTTTCTTAAATTAAGGCTGGACAGTGCTACAATACCCAGAGCCGTAATACCCAGCACGGTGATTTCACCCAAGGTATCTAGCGCCCGAAAATCGACCAGAATTACATTCACTACGTTCTCTCCCTGGGCGGCGGGCTTACTTTGGCGGAGGTAGTATTCTTTGAGCGCGGAGACCGTACGCACTTGGTTGATGTTCAGCAAAATCAGGGTCATTAGCCCACCGAATAGCAGGGAAAGGGCAATTTGCACGAACCGCCGCTTCCGACTCTTGATCATCTGATGCCGGGGCAACCGGTGAAGGATCAGCATAAACAGTACGATGGTGATCGTTTCTACCAGAAACTGGGTCATGGACACGTCCGGAGCGCTGAAAAAGACGAATACTGAAGCCACCCCAAAGCCCAGCAAACTGGTGGCGAGAAGGATGTTGAGTCGGGAACGCGAATAAAAAATCATCACTAAACCCATCAGGATCAGAAACAGCGGCACCAATTCGTACAGCCGATCTACCCGGACAGGATGATTTATTGGGATCGCTCTTAAAGTAAAATCCAGGTAAAGGTATACCCCACCTACCAAGAATACCAAAAAGGTAAAAATAATATAAACATAGTTTCTTAGGTAGCCATTCTGTACCCAGCGACTGATTATGGCAGAACTTTGATGCAGGACATTAAGCGTACGGAAGTAAAGCGCTTCGGGCGATAGCTTCAGGTTTTGGTGCACGAAACGGAACTGAGTGTGTATCTGGTGACGAGCAACGTAAACGAAAAACCCCGCCAGATAGGTAAGAGCACTCAGCAGCAATACCCAGTTGAACCCGTGCCACAGAGCAAGTTCGATCTCGGTATTTTTGCCAATCACCGGGCTAATGGCTGGACTCAGCAGGGTATGGCTCAACTCATGGTTAAAGATGCCGGTGAACAACCCTGTACCGGCCATGATCAGCGGAGGCACCGCCATCGGCCAGGGAACCGGATGGGGAGCCCGAGGAGAAGGGGCTTCTGAAGTACTGAAGAACAGTCCGTAGGCAATGATGAGGGCGATGGCAACGTAGAGCGCACTACTAACGAACAGTGCGGCAGTCAGTAAGATGGCCAGCTCGGGAGCGTGCAGACTGGCTTCGTAGATTTTCTCCTTTCCGATAAACCCCAGCGCGGGAGGCAGTCCGGCCATGGAGAGACTGGCCATGATGGCTGCCGCAGCGGTCCAGGGCATTTTTTTCAGTAACTGCCCTAGCTGGCGGATGTCTTTGGTGCCGCTTTCGTGGTCAATGTTGCCGGCTACCAGAAACAGACACCCCTTGTAAAGAGCGTGCACCAGCAGGTACACCAGCCCGGCTTTTAGGGCTTCTTCCGTACCTATCCCTATTGCCACAACCATCAGCCCCAGCGCACTCACGGTGATGTAGGCCAGTATCTTTTTTAGATCAAACTGTAGCAACGATAGCCCGGCAGCAAACACCGTTGTAATAACTCCGACAATCAGCAAGCTGAGCGACCAGCCTTCAATGCCCACCATGACGGGTTGGAAACGCAGCAGCAAGAAAATACCGGCTTTTACCATCGTAGCTGAGTGCAGGTAAGCACTTACGGGAGTAGGAGCTGCCATAGCGTTGGGCAGCCAGAAGTGAAACGGAAACTGAGCCGATTTGGTAAATGCCCCCAGCAGTACCAAGACTAGGATGCCAGTGGCATAGGGATTTCCCTGTATGTCGGCGTTCAGCACTTCCGATAGGGTAAAACTTTCGGAGGCTACGCCGATCAGGATCAGTCCGGCCAGCAGGGCTAGTCCCCCACCCGCCGTAACCAGCAGGGCTTGTAAAGCTGAAGTGCGCGCTTCCGGTTTAGAATGCTCGTAGCCGATGAGCAGAAAGGAACTAACGCTGGTCAATTCCCAAAAAATATATAACTGGATTAGGTTACCGGAAAGCACCAATCCCAGCATGGAAGCCATGAATACCAGCATGTAGGCAAAAAAACGGTTGCCGTGGAGCTGTCCTTTCATATAGCCGGTGCTGTACAGCAGGATCAGTGCTCCGAACCCTGTAATCAACAGTGCGAAGAACAGGCCAAGGCCATCCAAATAGAAAGTCAGGTTGAGATTGAGAGAAGGTACCCAGGGATAAGTAAATGTTAGGCCTTCGTTACCGCGGATGTCGCCCCAATAAGAAAAAAAGTAGGCGGCCATCAGGGCCACAGCAAAGGAAGAAAAGTACCCCAGCAGCTTGGGAGACCAACGATAAAAAAGAGCACAGATCAGGGCTAAAATGTAGCCCCCCAGGACTGCTAACAGCATAAAAAAATTACCTTTTCAACCACCAGACCGGATGATTGTTTTAAAACTAGATTTTTAGTATTGCTTCAAAAAAACTCATGTTGCTGTTTTTCTCCTTGACAATAAAGACCGGGATTTTGTTTTCGTACTGAAGAATATTCTCGGCCACGCTACCCAGCAGCAGCGACGCAGCTCGAGTGCGCCCCTGAGAACCGATCAGAATCATATCTACTTCTTTTTCCTTAGCAAACAGGTTCAGTTCGTCGTGGATCTTATCATCTTCGCTTAACAGATAGCGCATTTCGCAGAGGCTGCGGTCGATGTCATGCTTCTTAAAAAATTTTTCAGCATCTTTCTTGGCATGTCCTTTCATGATCTCAGCAAATTCTTCATAGCTCTTTCCCGTTTTGTGGTATCCACTGGGGACGGTATAAACGTGAATACCATAAATGGTAAGGTCATCGTGCTGTTCCTGGATATGCAATGCCTGCTCAAGCGCTAGTTTAGAATGATCAGAAAAGTCCGCCGCTACCATCACTTTCTCAATCTTGTTACTGATCCCGGTAGGTACGAAGAGCACTGAACAGTGGCTCAGTTCGGCTATTTTTCCTGCGTTAACTTTGGACTTAGCCGAGTCAGTGCGCTTACCCATTACGATCAGGTCCACATTTTTGCGCTTGGCATACTTGAGTACTACGTCGGTGGGTTTACCCTCCAGTATGTCAATATGGGTTTCGGTTGTTTTGTTTTTTCCGAAATATTGATCGACGGTGATGCGAACTTCGTGCTTGATAGTTTCATCTGCCGGTGCCAGCATCTCCGGGTTTTTCCGGGTTATTTCTTCGGGTAGGTTCAGGTCTTTAGCAACGTGTAAAAAGTAAACGGTGTCAGCATCCACCAAGTCGGCCACCATCGAAGAATAACGGATAATGTCTTCGTCGGTGGAGGAAAGGTCAATACACACCACGAGTCGTTTAAGTTGGTACATAAGAGGTTATTTTCAGGTAATACGTTTTTTCATGATACGTCACGATTGTGTTATCTCGAATTAGTATTTCTTAATAATCAGCAACCTACAACTTAATTCATATGTAGCAGTTCGATAATGATCAAACTTGCAGCGGTAACCATTCATTTGCCACTGCTAGTTTTATGCGTCAACGAATCAGATTGCCTGTTAGAAAACTTAAGAATTCTCCGTTCCGCTTTCTAAATCAGGATTATACTCAAAAAATTTGAAGCTCCAAACTTGTATAGCAGCATAAGCACTTTTTATTCTTACTCCAGTTCAGTTAAGTACTGCTGCATCAATTCCAGATAAGGTACAATCTTAGTAACGTCCGGTTTTTTTTCTTTTTCCTGGGCATCAATTGCGGAGACTTTCACCCGCACATTGGCTCGGTACAGTTTGAAATACGTAAATAGCGCCTCTTCGGCTACATTATTCACTCCTCGCTGCTGCATTTGTTGGATATACCGCTCGTAAAACGTCTGACTCAATCCGGGGGCTCCTTGGGCTTCCAGATCCATGCTCATGAAGGCGACTTCATTCAGCAGATCAATTTGCCTTAGCTCGGTGCTGAACGAGATGCAATCGAAAATGATGGGTGCATCGTATAGAAAAATATTATGGGAATGTAAATCGCCGTGTACATCGCGTACTAGTCCTTCGGCCTGCCGCTCCTCCATCATCGCGCTGTTCTTCACCAAAAACTCATCAGACAGGGCAAGGGCTTGCGGTATAATATTCGCATATGTTTCTCCCAAATGCTCTCTCACCCAGTCGGTCTGCTCCCCCAACTCATTAAATGTATCCGCAAAATCAGCCAGCGAATTAGTCTGCCCCACCACCAAAGCCTGGGCATGAAAGCGAGCGACGGTCTCGGCCAGTTGATGAATGTGCTGTTCCGTTACCCGCTGCTTGGCTAATTGATGGGACATGAGGCGTTGCTCGTCGAGCCGCTTCATCTTCACCGCATAGTCTAAAATAGTGCCCTGCTCACCTTCCAGTAGTATCCGGTCATCCTGCTGAGTTACCGGAACCACTGCCCGGTACATATCGGGAGCCAATCGGCGATTAAGCCGAATTTCTTCCTCGCAGTTGCGCTTCCGCCGCTCCTGGGTAGAAAAGTCCAGAAATGCGAGCCGCACACTTTTCATAATTTTGTAGGCCCACTGTTCGGTCAGCAGCACGTATGAAATATGAGTCTCCTTCCAGTCCGCTTGCGGATAGCTCTGTCGTAGGGTGGTGGCTTCGGCAGGTTTCATAGTGAAAGGTTTGCTATGGTTCGCTCAATCATCTCCTCTACCGATTGGTGCGTAGAGTTCAAGGTTAGGTGCGGCTCCGGAATCGGCTCATATTTTTCCTTTATCTTTTGATACACCGCCAGGCCCGCTTCGCTATCCTCGCGATCTTCACTAACCCGCTGTCGAATGGTTTCTTCTTCGGCAGTCATCTCAATGAAGTTAACAGTATACCCCCTGTTGGTTGACCGTAGAGTAAGCTGATCTCGGTAATGCTGCTTACTGAATGTAGCATCAATTACCACTCCCCGATGGTCCTCTAAAGCCGCAAAGGCCCGGTCAAAAAGATGGTCGTACACCTGCTGTTTTATTTCTGGTGCATAATCTCCCCGTAAACCTAACGCGGAGCGCACCTGGTCGGTGTTGAAGTGGGGCCAGTCCAGCGCTGCTGCCAGACGAGTGGCGAAATACGTTTTACCGGTTCCCGGTAATCCTGACACAGCAATGAGCATATTAACACCCGAATTGGTTGGTGGGAAGATGAAGCTTCTTCACTTCCTGGCAGAAACTTTCCTGCTTATCAAACTCATCTTTCTGTAATCGCTCTAATACCGTTTCCAAAGATTGAGTATACTGTTCAAAGGAAGCGTCGGAATGATCTCCCTGATACTCCTTGAAAAAAGCCTGGGTATCGCTGGGGGTGTTCAAAAAGTGCTTTAACTTCATTGAAAAATCGTCTTTTACCTGGTCGTCGATCATAGCTTAAAAAGTTAATGAATCAAATTATGCGAATCAAGGGTATAAAGTTAGTGCAAAGCAAGCAACTGCTATTTTACCG